>NZ_NSLI01000002.1 GCF_002288825.1 Sphingomonas lenta | reverse complement strand
AGCGCCTCCGGCGCTGGACCCCGGAGAGGACCTCGCCGCCGTTGTAACGCCTGGTCGTATGCTCAGTCATATGCCTCACTCTTAGCTAAGAGCGAGACCCTGTCAGGTCATTTAGGGGGCCACCTCACGACCCAGCGCGCGGATCGCCGAGTTTATTACCGGCTATCATCTTTACGCCGCATATGGCCCAAGTTCCATCAACAAGGTCGATTGGTTTCTGCCGGGAACGGCCAACCTCCGGATCACGCTCAACGCGGGACCGATCGCAGTTCGGATTCGGCGTGAGTTCTCGCCAGTGCCGCCGGTTGCGCTTTTTGGCCCGACCAGCACTGCGATGCGCGCGGTGACCAATGGCGGCATCATGGTCGGCATCGGTTTGAGCGCGCTCGGGTGGGCACGTCTCTTTAAACAGCCGGCATCCGCCTACCACGACATGATCGTGCCGCTTGAGCGGCTTACCGGCCCAGCCGTGCCGCGTCTGTTATCTGGCGTGCTTGCGGCTGCGCCGGACGAACATGCGGTCAAGCCGATCCTTGATGCCGTGTTGGCACCTCTGCTAACCACCCCCAATCCCGACGAAGCCGTAATTCGGGATTTGAGCGTACTCCTGATCGATCCGGAGGTGAGTCAGGTTCGCACCGTCGCTGGACGCCTCGAATTGTCGCCGCGCAGCCTGTCCCGAATTACGTCGCAGTACTTTGGCATGCCCGCGAAGCCACTCCTCCGCCGCGCACGCTTTCTCCGGTCTATGACCAGGTTGATGCGGCAACCGGCCGGTCAGTACATTCGTGACATCGATCCTAGCTACTATGACGCGTCGCATTTCCTGCGGGACGCGGACTACTTCCTTGGCATGACGCCCCGGCGGTTCATGGCTATGCCGACCCCGTTCCTTGACGCCAGCATTCTCGCACGCGCGGCCGTGCTGGGCGCACCGACTCAGGTGCTTCACGACCCGGCATCCACACCGGCGAACGCTTCACGATAAGTGCCATCGCCGCTGGCCAGCCGCGACCGTCCCGCGCGTAGCCGTCGATCATGCCGCCCTGTTCCGGCGCGCTCCTGGCTTCTTGTCTCCGCTGGCTGATCCTCGAATTTTAACAGGCTGACGAGGATGGCGATCGTTTTACACCTAGCACCGGATATCTGGTCAGATCCTTCACCTATCTCCCGCACAAAACTCGACTGGCGTTTTGCCCGTACGCACCCATATTAGCGATATCACCGGCAACGAACCCGTAGGCGTCGGCGACTGAGAGACCCTGTGTGCTCCCGCTTACATGAAGGGAGGCGATCATGGATCTCAACTATCTTCTTCACCGACACCAGATCTCGCTCATGCGGGCCGGCATGGCCACGTGCGGCGAAGCGGAGTTCGCGCACCGCGGTCTGGCGGACGGCTATGCCGCGCGGATCGCCAAGTTTCGCGCGAAGCTGGGCGCTAGTGACGCCATGGTGCTCGCCGCATGACGGCCGAGCGGATCGAGGCTCCCGCTGGAGCGGAGGCGACATTGCTTGCGAAGCCGAAGCGGAGGGTGTTCCGCCGGAGCTATCAGGCCGAGCGGCCGTCGGCTGCGGTCATGGCGCGCCAGGGGCGCTTGGCGCGGAGCGCCTGGGCCGCGCTCGGCGACCGCGACGCGGTGATGGCATTCCTGAACACGCATGACGAGGCGATGGGGGGACGCCCGATCGACCTCGCGCTGGTTAGTGACGAGGGACTGGACCGGGTCGAGCTGGCTATGGCCGCGATGCACCGCCCGGCGATCTAGGAACCGCTAGGCGGCTTCAACCGAGGCCGAGTGCGTGACGAGTTCGGCCGCGATCCGCCGGTACAGCTCGCAAATCGCGAGCACGTCGGCCGCGGTCAAGTCGATCCGGTCGCCTATGGCGAGCGTCGCCCGCCGGCGCGTGCTCCCGGCTCGCCACATCAGGGTCAGCACGTCCGACTGTCGGTGATCCGGTCGCCGGACCAGGCCGCCGCAGTGGAACAGGCAGTCGCGCACGCGGCCGATCGACCTCAGCGCCTCATGGTGCAGGCGGGGCGAGCCAAGGGCCGACTGGAGGGCGCTCAGCTTGTTCGGCGTACGCCGCCGGCCGCCCCATGTTCGCAAGCCGGCATGCTCGGCCGCTACGTCGATCAACAGATTGAGGAAGCGGTCGAGCTCGCGGAGTGCGTTGGCGGTGACCCGGTCGCGCAGCCATGACCGCTGCGCGCAATCGACGCGCACCGGTTCATCCCAGATCGCGCCGATACGGGTCTGCACATGGACGGCGCCGCGGAGCAGCGTTCCGTGCGCGGCGAGCAGCTTGACCGGAAGATCGCCTGATCCGACGCCGCTCGACGCGCGGTGAACTCGTCCGCTCCCTTCGCGGAACGCTAGAGGGCGCGGCAGGCTACGAGTGCCGACCCGGATTCCGCTTCGCCTCCGCGATCGCGTCCTTGATGTTGGTGTAGCGGTAGCCGCCATAGTGGAAGATGTCGGCGGGGACGCGCACGATGCCGTGCTGCTTCAGGGCCGCTTCCATGTCGTCGTGCGCGACGTGGGACGGCTCGGCCGGGGTCGAGGAGGTCATGGTGCTCACCTTGTCCGATGCAAGCGGGAGCACGAGGGCGTCTCCCCGTCACATGGCGCTTGCGGGCGGGACCAGATGATGGGCGACCATAGCATGATTATGGGCCGGCACCTAACGAACTCGCCCGGATCAGGGCACGACCGTGGTGAACAGGTAGACGGCCAGGATCATCAGGTGGACCGCGCCCTGCAGGATCGTGGTGCGGCCGGTGCCGAGCGACAGCGTCGCGACGATCAGCGTCAGGAAAAGGAGCACGGTGCTCTTGGCGTCCAGCCCGAGCGCGATGGGCAGGCCCATGAACAGCGACAGCCCTGCCACGGCCGGGATGGTCAGGCCGATGGTGGCCAGCGCCGAACCCAGCCCCAGGTTCAGGCTGGTTTGCAACCTGTTGGCGAACGCCGCCCTGGTCGCGGCCACGCTCTCGGGCAGCAGAACGAGTGCGGCGATGATGACGCCGACCAGCGCCCGCGGCGCGCCGATGGCCGACACCCCGGCCTCGATCGCCGGCGCGAGCGTCTTCGCCAGCAGGACCACCGCCACGAGGCACAGGAGGAGCGCCATTCCCGACAGGATCGCACGCCGGCGCGGCGGCGGGGCGGCATGGGCGTCCTCGTCGGCCGCGGTCGGCTGATCTGGAAGGAAATAGTCGCGGTGTCGCACCGTCTGCACCAGGACGAAGGTCGCGTAGAGAAGGAACGACACCGTCGCCACGAAGCCGAGCTGGGACGGCGCATACACCGGGCCCGGCTCGCTCAACGTGAAGTTCGGAAGCACAAGCGTGAGCACCGTCAGCGCGCTCAGCGTCGCGAGCGACGCGCTCACGCCGCTCTGCTGGAAGACCTGCTCGCCATGCCGGACGCCGCCGATGAGCAGGCAGATGCCGACCACGCCGTTCACGATGAGCATCACGGCGGCGAACACTGTATCCCGCGCCAGCGTCGCCGCATCCTCGCCGGCGGCGGACATGATGGTCACGATCAGGCCCAGCTCGATCACCGTGACCGCGAGCGCCAGCAGGAAGGTGCCGAACGGCTCGCCGACCTTGTGGGCGACCACCTCCGCGTGATGCACGGCCGCCAGGACCGCCATTACCAGCACGAGGGTGAGCAGCGGGACGGGGACACGGCCGATCGCGCTGAGCGCCATGACGAACCAGGCGCCCACGGGCGCTGCCCATGGCCATAGCTTCGCAATCCTGGCGATTGAGGTCCGATGCGGGTTTACGCCTCCTGCTACTCCACTATCGTTAGTCATGCCGCCTGGCCTTGCTTGCGTTAGAAGCCCGCCTTCTCGGCCATCGCCTTGTCGTGCGCCAGTTCCTCCCGCCTACGTTGCCGGAGGTAGGAGCGGGCACGAGAGTGGTGGCGTGCATAGAGCGCAATCAGCAGGGCGGCCACCACCATGCATGCCAAGAGTACATACGCGATGGTCTCGCGATCCATAGGAGATCCGTTCGTCTGAGAGGTCCAGCTTCGCCGCGATGAATGTGGAGAAGCGTTTTCGATGTACCCTCCTTTCGCATCGGGAACGAGCGAGAGGGGGTCTTGAGAGCACAAGCGTGCGAGCGCGGCTGCGTTCGACTGTTACTCCCGGCTAGCGCATAAGCCCAGCCGAGCGCAGCGCCCGCTCGATCGTCTGCTGGATGGTCCCGGGAGCCGCTGCGGGCAGAGGACCCCTGTCGCTCACAGGGCCGCCGCGGGGGTGCTCCGGCGCAACTGGAGATTGAAGGTCGGATTTGGTTTTCTGGACCAACAGATCGGCCGCCACGTCCCGCGTCACCAACCCCCATGATCGCGCGATGTGAGCGGTGCTCGAGATGCCGATGTCGAGCATATAGGGACCGGCCACGCCCAGGCGGTCGGAACCAGTCGGGTCGAGCGGCACGCCATGCCCCATGCCGATGATCCGCCACTCCTCGACCAGATGATCCCCGTCCGGAGTCAGCCAGATGCGGTGCTCCGAGCCCGGCCCCCGCGTCACCACGGGGGCCGCCTCCTCGATCCCGTGCAGGTGCCGCCACTGCCGGCCGAGGCGATCCATATTGGTCACATCGACTATGGTATCGGCGGTGCCATGCCACAGCGACAGGGTGGGCCAAGGTCCTTCGTGTCCACTCGCCGCACGTCTGACGGCGGCCGCCAACGAAGGGCCATCACTGCTCCTCCGCTCGCGCATCTGCCGAAGCGCTTCGGGTATGTCGGACGCGCAGCCATACGGGAGACCGCCGATGATGGCTCCGCCCGCGAACAGCTCAGGGTAGGCGGCGAGCATGACGGCCGTCATCGCCCCGCCGGCGGACAGGCCGGTGATGAACACGCGGCCGCGGTCCAGATCATGCTCGTCCAGCATGGCCTTGACCATGCTCGCGATCGACTCCGCCTCGCCGCCCTTACGGCCGATGTCACCGGGCACGAACCAGTTGAAGCAGAGGTTCGGATTATTGGCCCTGACCTGCTCGGGGAAGAGCAGCGCGAAGCCGTGCCGGTCGGCAAGCGTGGACCAGCCGGAGCCGTGGTCGTAGCCGGCGGCGGTCTGGGTGCAGCCGTGGAGGACAACGACCAACGGCGCGCCGGGCCGGAGGTCGGCCGGAACGTGAACGCGAGCGCGGAGTGCGCCCGGGTTGGAACCGAAGGAGGGCAGGTCCGCTAGTCGATCAATGACGCCGGGTGAGCCCGGATCTCCGGCTCGCGCCGCAGCGAGCCGGGATATGTTCTGCGAAAGCGACCTCATCCTGCCTAGCTCCCTACGGCTGCCAGGGATGGGGCCGACTTAGGACAGAACGTTCCGTGCAGCCGATCGTTGCTGCAGTGCACAGAAGCTGTTGCGATCGAAACTAACAAAGCCTCCTCCCTGAGCTGTGCGCAATCCATCACAGAAATATGAATAGCGCAGGTTTTGTGATCCTTGTGATTGTTGGAGATGTTCATGCGTCCTACCCGGCCGGTTATGCAGAGGTATGCGGTACTTATCGATGATGGAGAGTTAGTCGCATCAACTTACAGTGTAGAGTTCCCGGACATGGAGCGAGCCATTACGTCAACCGTGCGGGCAGCCCTGGCGATCGTGTCGGATCAATAAGTGACTCTTGGATGCAAAAGCTTGAGATGCGAGGTGCAGGATCGAGGGACGCGCGAGTTGCATCGGCTGTTGGTGACGGTCGCGGTTTCGAGTGATCAGTGACGCTGCAGCGGACCGGACTACTGGTGGCGCGTCGCCCTAAGTTCTGCAATCATCACGTCAGACGTTTGCAACGCTTAGTATGAACAGACGTTTGCTAATGGAAGGTGCCCGAGAAAGGTTGAATGCCCAATTGTGGGTCTCAGGCGCATTGTCGACTCGTTACCTGATCTTTAGCGATGACTGGACAGCAGAGCTGGCCGAGTGGCTCGCCGTCTATCATCGCCGGGGAGTGCTGCGTAAATCGTACACGGGAACAAATCCTACCCAAGCGCTGTGTTAATCCGGCGCCCGGTGCGGGTCTCCGGGCCAAATGGCGCGCCTCAGCGGTGGTCTTCGCCTCATCTTGAGGCATTTCCCTTGAGCGGCTTACACTAGATTTCAGGGTAGCCGACGAAGTGACCCGCTCCTACTACAGAGAGACCGAAGCAATGCGACTACCGCCGCTGGTTGGTACGGTTTAGCGACAAAGTGGCCGTGATCGGGAATCTGATCAGGGTCCGGGTCAACCCTGCCAGATGTGATCACGAGGTGCACCGCGGGCCAGTTCTCATGGACACGGCGCGCAAGCTGAAGCCCGTCAAGCGGACCAGGCATGTTGATGTCGGTGAAGAGCACTGAGATGTCCGGGTGTGCGGACATCATCTCCAGTGCTTCTTCGGCATCGGCTGCTTCCAATGCCAGAAAGCCTGCGTCTTCAACGATCGCGACAGCATCGAGACGTATGATAGGCTCGTCGTCGACGACGAGAACCGTGGGCGGTGTTTGGGCGGTGTCATTCACCCGGTCCGAACAGGCAGGAGTTTCCGCTTGTTCCGTTAGACCTCCGAGCCGATTGTGGATGGCTCCTGCACATTGGCTAGGTTGGCGCTGACACTCCACCGCACACCGGCGGGCAGATACTCGATCCGGCCGCGGCCAAGGTCACGGGTTAGGCTGGTCTCGATCAGTCGCGTGCCGAAGCCCTTGCGAGTAGGGGCACTCACAGGCGGACCGCCAGCCTCCTGCCAGACAAACTCGAGGATAGCGGGTGTGCGGCTCTGGTCCACTCGCCAGCTGATCTCGATATGGCCAGCCTCGTTCGACAGCGCACCGTACTTAGCAGCGTTTGTCGCGAGCTCGTGCAGCGCCATGGAGATCGCCAGTGCCGCGCGGGCATTCAGCCGAACTCCGGGACCGGACACACGAATGCGGCCGCTATCCTCACCATAGTCGCCCACCGCGCCCTTCACGAGTGCATCTATGGGAGCAGCGGTCCAGCTTGCCTGCGTCAGCAGATCGTGCGCGCGGCCGAGTGTGACCAGCCGCGCGGAAATCGCATCGCGTGCGCCGGCCGGTGTGGTCGCGGTGCGTAGCGTCTGCGACACGATGGCCTGGACTACAGATAATGTATTCTTGATCCGATGCTCTAGCTCGCCCGTGAGTAGGCGTCGGTGCTCCTCACCTTCCTCATGCCGAGCAAGCAAGCGGCGAAGGTCCAGCTGTGCCACGACCTGACGTGCCAGCGCCGTCAGGGCTACGCGCTGTCCTTCGGACAACGTGCGAGGGCGATGATCGAGAACGCAGATCGTACCGATTGCAAACCCCTCAGAGGTGACCAGCGGTGCACCTGCGTAGAAGCGAATGAACGGCTCGCCGGTCACGAGCGGGTTGTCGACGAAACGCAGGTCCGACGCTGCGTCTTCGACGATGAACAGGTCAGGTTCTCGGATCGCGTGCCCGCAGAACGAGATGTCGCGGGGCGTCTCCGACATCGTCAAACCAACCGCCGCTTTGAACCACTGCCGCTGCTCGTCCACGAGCGACACGAGTGCGATCGGAGCATCGCAGAGCTGGGCCGCGACTAGCACGGCGTCGTTGAAACTCGGCTCGGCCGCAGTGTCCAAGATCTGGTATTCTGTGAGTGCCGATAGGCGGCCCGCCTCGCACCAGTCATCTCTCCCCGGCAGCATGCCGACTTCCGGCTCATTCAGCCCGGCAAACCCGTCCACTTCTGCCGTGATCCCGCCCATGGCGCGCTGTGTAACACAGCCAACATAACTAGGCGATCCGACAACATCCTGGGTCGGACAACGCCAGCAACGTACAAGCGAGAGCAAGCGGCCGATCTGCGAGCACTCCACCATCGGAGCTTAACGGACGGCAGATCCGGAAGCGGCGCTACAATCAGCTGAGTGGCGGAATGTGGGTCAACGCCTCACATCTGTGCTTCCGCCCGACATGAACGCGTCTAGGTCCGCTTGGCGGAACAGGCCGGCATCGCCTGGAAGTGAATGCTTCAGCGCCGCGAGCGCGAGCCCCGTCCGCGCCATCGCGTCCCGGTCTCCACCGCAGCGAAGCGCGTGGAGCACGCCCGCGGCGAAGGCGTCGCCGCCGCCAATCCGGTCGATGATGCCGGCCAGCGTCATCTCTGCGGTCTGAGCCGCGCCGTCGCGCTCGTCGACGCGCGCGGACAGCCGGTGGCGGTCGGCGTGCTCGACATGACGGGCGGTCGAGGCGATCAGCCGGAGCCGCGGGAATGCGTCGAAGGCGGCCTCGGCCGCGGCGCGTCGGCGTTCCTCGCCCTCGCCGCCGAAATCGTCGCTGCCGAGGAGCAGCGCCACGTCGCGGTGGTTCCCGAACAGGACGTCGGCGTGGCCGACCAGCTCCGACAGGATCGCGCGGGGGTTCCCGTCCCACCGCGCCCACAGCTTGCCGCGCCAGTTGCCGTCGAACGACAGCGGCACGCCGCGTGCGATCGCCGCCTTCGCCGCGGTGAAGGCGGCGCGGGCGGGGCCAGGACCTAGCGCTGGAGTGATGCCTGACAGGTGCAGCCGGTCGGCCCCGCTCAGGATCGCGTCCCAGTCCCAGTCGTCAGGATCGGCCTCAGCGAACGCGGAGCCCGCTCGGTCGTAGATGACCTCCGTCGCGCGCATACCCGCGCCCGAGGTCACGAAGTAGAGACCCATGCGTTCGCCGCCCGCCGCCACGCCGCGCACGTCCACACCGTTGCCTCGCAGAAAGGTGAGTGCAGCGCGGCCGAGATCATTGTCAGGAAGCCGGGTCGCGACGCCCACGTCGTGACCAAGGCGGGCGAGCTGAACCGCTACGTTCGCCTCCGCGCCCGCGACCCAGACGTCGAGCTGCGGCCGCTGGAGCAGGAGCTCGCGCCCTGGCGGGGACAGCCGGAGCATAACCTCACCGAACGCTACGAATCGTCCTCCCTCGACTGGGCTCGGGACAGGCATCAGCGCGCCAGCCAGCCGCCGTCGACCGCCAGGATATGGCCGTTGACGTAGTCGGACGCGGGCGACGCCAGGAACACGGCCGCACCGCCCAGATCGGACGGATCGCCCCAGCGCCCGGCGGGGATGCGGTCGAGGATGGCCTTGTTGCGCACCTCGTCGGCCTGAAGTGCTGCGGTGTTGTTGGTGGCGATATAGCCCGGCGCGATGGCGTTCACCTGCACGCCGCGCGCCGCCCATTCGTTCGCGAGCAGCTTGGTCAGCCCGCCCACGCCCGACTTGGACGCGGTGTAGCTCGGCACGCGGATGCCGCCCTGGAAGGTGAGCATGGAGGCGATGTTGATCACCTTGCCCGAACCCCGGGCCAGCATGTGGCGGCCCGCCGCCTGCGTCAGGAAGAAGACGGACTTGAGATTGGTGTCGACCACCGCGTCCCAGTCCTCCTCCGTAAAGTCGACCGCGTCCGCGCGCCGGATGATGCCGGCGTTGTTGACCAGCACGTCGAGCCGGCCGAGCTTCTCCAGCGTCTCGTCCACCACGCGGCCGACGGGCTCGATCGTGGACAGGTCGGCCGCCACGAACGCGGCCCGGCGGCCCAGTGCTCGCACCTGCGCCACCGTCTCGTCCGCGGGCGAGCGGCCCACGGCGGCCACGTCAGCTCCCGCCCCCGCCAGCGCCAGCGCGAGCGCTTGGCCGATGCCGGTGTTGGCGCCCGTGACGACCGCGACTTTGCCCGAGAGGTCGAACGGGTTCATGCGAGCTGGCAGATGTCGAGGACGTTCATGTCGGTATAGTCCTGGTTCTCGCCCGCCATGGCCCAGATAAACGCATAGGCCTTGGTGCCCGCGCCCATGTGGATCGACCAGGGCGGGCTGATAACCGCCTCCTCGTTCGCCATGACGATGTGCCGCATCGCCTCGCCCTCGCCCATGAAGTGCATGACGCGGTCCTTCTCGCCCGCGAGGTCGAAGTAGAAGTAGATCTCCGAGCGGCGCTCATGGACGTGCGGCGGCATGGTGTTCCACACGCTGCCGGGCTTGAGCACCGTCAGGCCCATGACGAGCTGCGCGGACTCGCACACGCCGGGGATGACAAGCTGGTAGATGGTGCGCTCGTTTGACTCTTCGAGGCTG
Source organism: Sphingomonas lenta (assembly GCF_002288825.1). Taxonomy (GTDB): domain Bacteria; phylum Pseudomonadota; class Alphaproteobacteria; order Sphingomonadales; family Sphingomonadaceae; genus Sphingomonas; species Sphingomonas lenta. The sequence continues at coordinate 819,478 of NZ_NSLI01000002.1, read as the reverse complement.
CCCCGGTCGAGCGCGTTGGCGTCGGCGATGCCGAGCTTGCGCGTGCTGAACGCCTTATGTGCCGGACAGGACGCGAGGTAGAAGCGCGCGCCCTCGCCCTCGAACGTCACGTCGGCCGCGCCCATGGTGACGTAGAGGCAGTCCTTGTTTGCTAGCGTGAAGCGCTCGCCGTCGACGGTGACCGCGCCTTCCGCTTGGCCGACGTTCACCACCGCCATCTCGCGGCGCTCGAGGAAAGGGTGGCCGGCCGCCGACGCCGGCTCGGTCTGCGCGGGCAGCTTCACCGGCCCGCCCGCGACGGCGACGCCGCCGATCACGAAGCGGTCGGCGTGCGTGTAGTTGAGCACGCACTCGCCCGGCCGGAACAGGCCGGGGATGAGGTAGCGGTCGCGCAAGCTCTCGTTGGAGACGCACTCCATCATATCGGGATGCGTGGCGTAGTAGGTGCGGTCGAACATATCGGCTCCGGGTGAGAGTCAGGCCGCGGCGACTTGCGCCTGCATGATGCCGCGCGGCTCGGGAGATGAGGGCAGGGCGGTATAGGCGAGTGCGGCCGCGCCAATCGGCCCCGTGTCCGCCCCGAACGACGCCCATGTCACCAGATCGCTTACGCTGCGCCCGCCCGGCAGGTAGCCTCCGAGCCGCCGTTCGGCGGCCTCTACGACGGCCCGGCGCGGGAAGCTCGACGACAGGCCCACGCCGCCGCCAACGACGATGACATCCGGCGAGACCGCGAGCGTGATGATCGACAGCAGCTCCCCGATCTCGCGGGCAACGTCGTCCCACACGGGATCTGCCGGATCGAACGAGCCGGCGGCCCGCCCAGTTCGCATCGAGATCGCGGGGCCGGACGCCAGTCCTTCAACGCAATCGCCGTGAAACGGACAGACGCCGGGGAACGCGTCGTCGTTGCGCCGCACGCGCGCATGCCCGAGCTCCGACGCGATCCGGTGCAGCCCGTCATCGGATCGGCTCACGATGCCGACGCCCACGCCCGTGCCGATGGTGAGGTAGGCGCTCACCCTGGCGTTGCGTGCCGCGCCCCAGGTAGCTTCGGCGAGGGCCGCCGCGTTCACGTCCGTGTCGAGCGCGGTTGCTACGACGCCCAAGCGGGCGAATGGAGCGAGCACGTCGGTGCCGGCCCAGCCGAACTTGGGAGTGGCGCCGAGCGTGGCGTAATTGGCTGCGCCACGGTCAAGGCCGAGTGGACCGAAGCTACCAATACCCAACGCCACGGGCCGGGCGCCGCGCGCCTGCTGCGCCAGCAGCCAGTCGGCGAGTACCGGCAGCGTCTCGTCGGGACCGATGGTCGGGATCTCGAAGCGCTCCTCGATCACCGGTCCCCTGACGAGCACCGCGATGCTCTTCGTCCCACCGAGCTCGACGCCGGCGACGAGGGGCCATGAGCCGATGTCGCTAGCCACGAGGGCGGCGGGCCGGCTTGTCGGCGCCGCGCTGGCGCTCGATGAACCGCTCGAGCTTACCGCGGCCGTGCTCCAGGTGACGGCGTGCCGCCTGGCGGGCCGCATCCGCGTCCTTGCGCGCGATCGCGTCGACCAGCGCGCGGTGCTCGTCGTGCACGGCGGTAAGGTAGTCGCGGCGCTCCTCCGGGGACTCGTCCGTCACCAGGCCGCGGCGGGGAACGAGGCGCGTGCCGAGGAACTCGAGGAAGCGGACGAAATACTGGTTGCCCGACGCACGCGCGATCGTGAGATGGAGCGCCTCGTCGGCTTCCGTACCGTCGCCGCGATCGGCGATGTCCGCCGCGATCCGGCTCACCAAGCCCTGCATCTCGGCAACATCCGTCTCGCTTCGGCGCTCCGCGGCGAGGCCGGCCATCTCCGTCTCGACGGCGAGTCGCAGCTCCAGGAGCCGGCATACCTCGATCAGGTCGCCCAGCTCGCCGTGCGTGACCTGGAAGGCGGGGGGAGGGGGCTCGGTCACGAACACGCCGGAACCCTGGCGCGGCTCCACCATGCCCTCGGCCGCGAGGCGCGCGATGGCTTCACGAACCACGGTGCGGCTCACGCCCGAGTCCTCCACCAGCTCGCGCTCGGTCGGGATCTTGTCGCCCGGCGCGAGCACGCCGGCCTCGATCTGGCCCCGCAGCTGTTCCACCAGTTCGGAAGCGAGCGAGCGCCGGGCCGGCATCCTGATCTGCATTCTCTGCTCCATGGCGTCCTCTCTCCCCGATCGGTTAGCGGAAATTTTCAGGCTTGTCATCCGCTGAACAGGTCATATGATGACCTTACCAAATGCGCAAGGAGCCGAGTTCATCGGCCGGCAAGTAGGAGAGGATCTGATGGGCATCGACTCGGGGCGGATCGTCGGCGGCGTTGCACGACCGGCGCTGCTGACGGCTTGCGCACTGGGTGCGCTGATCGCGACGCCGGCGCTCGCGCAGAGCGGTGCGCCCGCGCCGTCCGGCTCCACCGACCCCGCGACCGCCCCGGCCCAGACGACGGCGGGCTCCGACATCGTCGTGACCGGCATCCGGGCCTCCATCGCCGAGTCGAGCCAGCTCAAGCGCGACGCCGACCAGGTCGTCGACATCGTCTCGGCCGAGGACATCGGCAAGCTGCCCGACGCCAACGTAGCCGAGTCGCTACAGCGCGTTCCCGGCGTCCAGATCGAGCGCAACTTCGGCGAGGGCGCGCAGATCGCGATCCGCGGCCTGAGCCAGGTGCGCGTCGAGCTGAACGGCCGCTCGAACCTCGGCATCTCGGTAGGGGCGACCGGCAGCGACGCATCCGGGCGCAGCACCGGTCTCGAGCAGCTGTCGAGCACGCTGTTCAGCCGGCTGGCCGTGTTCAAGTCGCCGACCGCCGACCAGATCGAGGGCGGGCTGGGGGGCTTCGTCAGCATGACGACGCCCGATCCGTTCGACTACAAGAAGCCCACCTTCGGCTACAACTTCGAGCTCACAGACTCGAACCTCGCCACCGAGCGCCGCGGCTACAACGCGGCCGTGTTCGCGACGGTGCGGCTGCTCGACGACCGGCTCGGCCTGACGGTCAACCTGTCCGCGTCCGAGCGCGACATCGGGTCGAGCCAGTTCACGCGCGGTGTGTGGCAGACGGGCGGCGCGGTGGGCGTGCGGCGCGACTTCGACGGGAACGGCATCAACGACTTCGTGCCGCAGGTGGTGCGGTCCGAGTTCTTCAACGTGGGACGCGAGCGCTACGGCGCCAGCGGCACCGTCAAGTTCGCCGCGACCGACACGCTGACCCTTTACGCCGACGCGCTCTACGCGAAGCTGACGACCGAGCGCGACACCGCCTACTTCTCGTTCCAGACAACGGAGACCGGCGGGAACGCGCCCGTCTACGTCTCGGGCACGAGTGTCGACAACTACATCGTGGCCGGCACCCTTAGAAATCAGCGCCTGCGCGTCGGCGGCATCGAACGCAGCGAGCCGACCACCTCGATCGTGGCAGGCGGCGGCGTCGAGTTCGACAACGGGCCGGTCAAGATCAAGGCGGACCTGGGCCGCTCGATCGGCAACTACGACTTCCGCCAGGACCTGCTCGAGGTGGGCTCGCGGCCGCTGGTGATCTCCTACGACTACCGCACCGGCGACGTGCCAAACATCACGCTCCCCGCCGACTTCGACCCGAACGCGCGCTCGTCCTACCCGACGCGCACCAACTTCGCCGCGGGGCAGCAGTTCGTCCGCACCAACGAGACCGCGTTCCGCCTGGACGGCACGTTCGAGACGCAAGGAGGCGTGCTCCGCTCGATCCAGACGGGCCTGCGCGTCGCGGACCTCAACTCCAAGCTCACCGACTTCCAGTCGCGGCTCGGCGGCGGCAACGTGAACATCGCGACGCTGCCCGACATCTATTTCGGCGTGGCGGAGACCGGCGGCTTCCCCGGCACGCAGGGCAACTTCCCGACCGAGTTCCTGCGCACCTTCCCCTATGCTGAGGGCAAGGACTTCGAGGAGTCGACGCTGCTGGCGTTCAACTACCCGTTACGCGACCGGCTCTCGCGCAACTACGACATCAACGAGCGGACCATGGCGGCCTATGCCCGGGCGAACTTCGAGGGCGACCTCGGATCGCTGCCGTTCAAAGGCAACATCGGCGTCCGCTACGTCGCGACCGACTTCAAGGTGGACAGCTTCACCGGCACGTCGACCACCGCGATCCCGCAGCGGAACAAGAACAACTACGACGATTGGCTGCCGGCGGCGAACCTGGCGTTTCTGCTGCGCGACGACCTGACCCTGCGGTTCGCCGCCTCCAAGGTGATCGCGCGGGCGCGGCTCCAGGATCTCGCGCCCAACCTGTTCGTCGACCAGGTGCTGCTGACCGCGACGGGCGGAAACGCCGCGCTGAACCCGACGCGCGCCGACCAGTACGACGTCAGCCTGGAATACTATCCCAGCAACGGCGGCCTGATCTCCCTGGCGGCGTTCCAGAAGGACATCCAGGACCAGGTCGCGCGCACGGTCCGGGTCGAGGTCATCCCCGGGTTCGAGCAGCTCGGGCCCATCCAGCGCACGCTGCCGATCAACCTCGGCACCGCCAAGATCCGCGGGCTGGAGTTCAACCTCCAGCAGACGTTCGACTTCCTGCCCGGCCTTCTCTCCGGTTTCGGAACGCAGGTGAACGCGACGCTGGTCGACTCCGACTCGTCCGACGGGCAGCCGGTGATCGGCCTGTCGAAGAAGAGCTTCAACGGCGTCCTGTTCTACGAACGGAGCGGCTTCCAGGCGCGGGTCGCGTACAACTGGCGCAGCCGCGCGGCGAACAGCTTCACGTCCAGCGGGGACGTGCTGCGCGCGAACTACATCGCGCCCTACGAGCAGGTGGACGCGTCGATCTCGTACCAGATCATCAAGCCGGTCACGGTCAGCCTGTCGGTTACGAACCTGTTCTTCAAGGACGCGGCCAAGATCAACTACAACGTCATCCGCGACGCGGTGAACGGCTACGAGATCAACGACCGTTACATACGACTTGGGCTGCGGGGGAGGTTCTGAACCATGGCGAGCGCGCCCGTGCTTGAGCATCGCACCGCGTCCGAGGCGGATCGGATCGACGCCGCGCTCGACCGGCTGGTCCGGCACCTCGTCGGTATCGACGACCGCGACGGGCGCTTCCTCGTCGAGCTCGAGGGCGGCGTCATCGCTGACACCAAGAGCTGGCGCGTGTGGGACTGGCCGCAGGGCGTCGGCCTTTACGGGCTGATGAAGCACGTGGAGCGCGCGGGCGACGCCGCGACGGAGGCGCTGATCCGCGACTGGTTCGCCGCGCGCGCGGCCGAGCCGCCGGTCCACCGCAACATCAACACCGTATCTCCCATGCTGACATTGGCCTGCCTCGCCGCGCGGGACAGGGACGGTGCCCATCTGGCGACGCTCGCCGACTGGGGCGAGTGGATCATGCGCGACCTGCCCCGCACGCCCGGCGGCGGCTTCCAACACCTCGTCATCGACAAGCCCAACACGGGCCAGCTCTGGGACGACACGCTGTTCATGACCGTGCTGCCGCTGGCCCGCATCGGCCAGGTGCTCGGCCGCCCCCGCTATGTCGAGGAGGCGAAGCGGCAGTTCCTGGTGCATGCGGACTATCTCCTCGACCGGCGCACCGGGCTGTGGTTCCACGGCTGGACGTTCGAAGGTGGCCACCACTTCTCCGGCGCGCTCTGGGCGCGGGGCAACAGCTGGATCACGATGGCGATCCCGGAGCTGGTCGACATGCTCGGGCTCGTGCCCGGCAACGGCGTGCGCGACCACCTCGTCTCCCTGCTGACGCTACAGGCCGAGGCGCTCGTGGCCCGCCAACGTCCCGACGGGCTGTGGCCGACCCTGCTCGACGATTCGGGAACCTATGGCGAGGCGTCGGCGACAGCCGGCTTCGCCTACGGCCTCCTGAAGGGCGTGCGCACCGGCTGCCTGCCGTCGCGGTTCCTTGACGCGGGGCGCCGCGCCGCGGCGGCGGTGCTGGACCGGGTAGGGGACGACGGCGCGCTCGCCGACGTGTCGTTCGGCACGCCCATGTTCGACACGCTGGACGAGTACGCGGCGGTGCCGATCACCCCCATGCCCTACGGCCAGGCGATGGCTATCCTCGCGCTCGGCGAATACCGGCTAATTGCGGAGGAGGCGGGCGCGTGAGCCGGCCCGTCCGCCCCCGTCACCTCGTCGCCTACGGGCTGACCGACATGCTCGGCTCGGGTGCGATGGCGGTGGTGGGTGGCTGGATCCTGTTCTTCTACACGACCTTCTGCGGTCTCACCGCGACGCAGGCCGCCTCCATCTTCGCGATCGCGCGCGTGCTCGACGCGGTGGCGAGCCCGTTAATCGGGCATCTATCCGACGGGCTGCGCTCGACCCGGCTCGGGCGGCGCTTCGGGCGGCGGCGCGTGTTCCTGCTGCTCGGCCTGCCGCTGCTGCCTAGCTTCACGCTGATGTGGGTGCCGGGGCAGGATTACTTCTACTATCTCCTGACCTACGTCTTCTTCGAGCTGGTCTACGCCTCGATCCTGATCCCCTACGAGACGCTCGCGGCCGAGATGACCGACGACTACCGGACGCGGGCGCGGTTCGCGGGCGCGCGCATCCTGGTGGGCCAGGTGGCGGCGATCATGGCGGGCATCCTGCCCAAATGGATCGTGGACGGGCTCGGGCGCGAGTCCGCCGACACCTTCCTCTACATGGGAATGATCTTTTCGGCCCTGTTCGTGCTGTCGGTCGGAGCGACATGGGCGCTGAGCTGGGAGCGGCCCCCGAGCGCCGCCACGGAGGCCTCCCGGACTTCGAACCCGTTGCGCAGCCTGCTGCCCAACCTCGTCTCGACGCTGAAGGTGCGTGCCTTCCGGCTGCACCTGGCGCTCTACCTCGGCGGCTACACCGCAATCGACCTGTTCACGGCCGTCTTCACCTACTTCGTGGTGTTCGCGCTGTCCGGCAGCGTCGCGATCGCGTCCGCCATGCTGGCGCTGATGGCGGGCGCGCAGTTCGTGGGCGTCGCGGCCTTCACGCCGCTGACGGTGCGCCTGCACCCCGGACCGGCCTGGCGGCTCGCGGCGGTGCTATACGCGGTCGGCATCCTCGCCCTCGGCGCATGCTGGTTCGCGGGCGGGCCTACGGCGGCGGCGCTCGCCTACGTCGCGGTGGGCCTGTGCGGGCTCGGACGCGGCGGGCTCATCTATATCCCCTGGAACACCTACAACTACATCGCCGACGTCGACGAGATCATGACTGGCCGCCGACGCGAAGGCATCTTCGCGGGCGTGATGACGCTGGTCCGGAAGACGGTCCAGGCTGGCGCGGTGATGGTCACGGGCGCGGCGCTCGATGCGGGCGGGTTCGTGGCGGGCGCGACCGCACAAGGATCGGGAGCCGTCGCGACCATCGTCGGCCTGCTGACGCTCGCCCCGCTCGCGCTGCTCGTCGTAGGCGCGGTCGCGTCCTACCGCTTCGCGCTCAACCGCGACACGCACGCCGTGCTCATGCGGGAGATCGAGCGCGCCCGCGCCGGCGCGACCGCGCCCGAGGATGCCGACGCCGGCCGCATCGTCGAGGCGCTGACCGGCCAGCCTTACGCGCGACTCTGGGGGCGCGGCGGCTCGTCGCGCCCGACCACCCCGTCACTTCTCGTTCCCGGAGGATCCCGATGACCGTCCAGCCCGATCGGCGCTCCTTTCTGCAGCTCTCGCTCGCGGCGCCGCTGCTCTACTTTGGCCGGGTCGACGCGCTGGCGGCGCCGGCGGCGCGATCGACCATGCGCGACCTCGTCCGCGACCCGCTGCTGCGCGGCCTGTTCGGCCGGCCGCTGGGCGAGTTCGGCCCGAACGGTGCGGCTGGGCTTAACCGGGAGAGCTTTCGCTTCATCGAATACCAGCGCCAGGGGGCCGAATGGATCACCCGCGGTGTGGTGAGGAGCAAGCGCGACTGGATCCGGAACGGCTGGCTCATCATCGACTACGGTCTCGCCCAGCAACAGCCTGATGGCGGGTTCCCCGGCGACGACGTCCAGCACTCTGCGTCGCTGTTTCTGGAGGCGGCGGCACGGGCCTGCCTCATCGACCCGGGCGGCGCGACGCCGGCCCGCCGGGCGACGCTCCTAAAGGCCGGCCGATGGATGACGGCGCCGGCCATGGAGGCAGATGCGGCGAGCCACAGCGCACCGTTCACGCATCGCCGCTACGTCATGGCGAGCATGCTCGGCCAGATCGGCGCCGTGACGGGCGACGCGGCGCTGATCCGGCGCGCGGCACAATGGGCGAGGGAGGGGATCGCGCTCCAGCGGCCGGACGGCGTCAACCCGGAGCGCGGCGGCTTCGACGCGAGCTATCAGGCGGCGGGCGCGCTGTTTGCCGAGCGCTATCTGGCCTCTTGCGTCGACCCGACGATGCGCGCGGCGGTCTCGGGCATGATCCGGCGGGCCGTACCGCCCGTGCTCGCCAAGCAGCGCCCCGACGGCTCCATCGATCCGACCGGGTCCACGCGGATCGGCGTCGAGACTTACCGCGGCGGCAAGGTCAAGGAGTTCAACTACGAGGAGGGCGTGCAGGCGCTCGTCTACGGCTCCCGCTTGATCAACGAGCCCCGCTGGCGAGGGGCGGCCGCGAAGATGGTCGAGCTGAAAGGCTGGAGTCGCGCCTGAGCTCCCCGGTGGACCAACTCCGGCCGGGTCTGCGTGAGCCTGGAACTCCGGATGATCATGTCGCGCGACCACGGAGGAATGCCATGAACTGGTCTGCAAAGCACCTGTGTCCCGCCGTCCTGGCGTCTGCTTCGCTGCTCCTCGCCGCCGCCGCCGACGCACGGGTGATAAGGCGCTACTCGTGGCAGTCTGGGACGGCCATCGACCCGACAACCTGGGCGCTCAACAACATCGTCAACACGCTACCCGCCAACACCAAACCGACCAAGAGCACCGCCGGCATGATCACGCCGTGGATCTCGGGCAAGGAGCGTTACCGCTCGACGGGTAAGGCGGTCGCCGTTTCCATCAACACCGGCTCGCCCGCGGACGGGGCGGGTCTCCAGAAGATCTTCTACCAGCTGATCGGCGGGACCAACGGCGACTCGCCGCAGGTGCTCGCCGGAACGACAAAGTTCACCGGGTTCGCCGTCAAATTCGACACCGGCTGGCAGCTCGCTAACGGGTCGAACCCCAACGACCCGCCCGGCACCGGCATCTACCAGAACTGGCAGGGATCTGGCTGGCCCGCGCTCCAGCTCAGGACGGACGAGTCGAACGGTGTCATCCGTATGTACCTGCTGATGGGTAACGACCAGATGCGGGGCAGCGGCGGGTTCACGAACAAGGGCGGGTTCAGCACGAGCAACCCGCAGCTCGCCTACCTCACCGATGCATCCGGCGCGCCGCTCACGTTCACCCGCGGAGAGTGGTACAAGATCGTGGTGTCGGTGAAATTCGACCCATTCGGCAACACCGGTCGCGTCCAAGCCTGGGTCAACGACGCTCAGGCGGCGAATTGGACTGGCAAGGTCGGGTACACGCCAAGCTCTTACTCGAGCACCGCTGTGCCCGGCACGACGGACGGCACCTCGGTCGAGGTCGGCATCTACCAGACGGACACCGATACCAACCACAAGCTGTTCATCGACGAACTGCGGTACGCCGACACCTTCGCGGAGGCGCAGCCGTAGAAGCGAGCGCGGTTGCTCTGCCCCGCGCCAGTAACTGGCGTGGGACAGTTTAATGACGCTGCGACAATCTCGACGGCGCTCCGCAACCGGGTGGGTTATGCGAACATATCTCTACTGGATTATCGGACTGCTGAGCATGGGCGTCGTCGCGACGATGTTCGCTCAGAAGCGCCCGTACTCGCCGGACGCCTCCTCCGGAATAGTAATAGTCCGGGGAGCCGACGTCGCTATCGGCCTCATGCCGTCCGCTACGCCGAACCATCTGGCAGCTCATCAGCCCATCAGTGACGCAAATAGCGCGGACGGTCATGAAGTTCAGCGGCTCTATGCGCTCTTCAGGGCTGAACCGCGCGACGTTCACTGGGCCGGCAAGGCGGAAGTGGCGCTCAGGGCCGTTCTTGAGGATCTCCTCGCCGTAGATGACGAGAGCCCTCTCGACATCAGTTGCGCGGCGACGCTCTGCGAAATTTCGGGCCTTTTGGGGCGGAACTCCCCCGACGTCATTCGTCGGTTGCGGAGTTTAGCAGTATCCGGCGCGTCGGCTGAAAACCGAATGGATGAATATCGCACGATCGCCGTCAGCACGGGGAAGGATGGCAGCACCTTCACGCTCTACGTACGACGCGGTTCCCGATAGCTACGCTGACCTCGTTCTGAACGCATGTCTGCTTTTGGCGAACGGCGAACTCGGCAAGGATGACGGGATGTGGAGAGCACCGAAGCTGGACTGAATGGCCGGTGATGGTCCGCGCCGCCGTAGGGCAGCTACTAGATGTTGCGCTCCATCAACACGACGGTTAGCGTTTCGGCGTTCGGCAACAACGCCTGTTCCCGTCCGTGCTCGACGTAACCGCGTCGCGCGTAGAAAGGCACGCCGGTCAGCGTCGCTCCCAAAGCCATACGCGAGAAGCCTCGCCTACGCGCAGCTGCCTCGCATGCTGCGAGAATTGCTGACGCTACACCCTGACGGGCGAAGGCCGGATCCACGAAGTAGGCCCGGATACGGGCGGCGTCCTTGGCAGGGTCAACCCGTTCGCCGCTATCGCTATGGGTGTGGCCACCATGGAGGGCTCGCCGATCGGACCAGCCCCCAGCGCCGACGAGGTCGCCAGCCTTAGTTTCCACAACGAAGTAGGTGCGATCGGCGATGAGTCCGCGATCAGTCAGGAACACTTGGCCGAGTGCCGCATCCCGCTGTTCTTGGGTGTAGTCCTTCGCCTGTAGGCCGTGCACGGAGCGGGCGATTAGCTCATCAATCGCTGAGATGTCGCCCTCAGTGGCAAGGCGGAGTTTAAGATCAGGCGCCATGTTCTGACCATAGTCAGGCGTGCCGGCCGTGGTCCAGTGATCGATGCCCGACCCTGATGGAACAATAGGTCAGGACGCCTCAAGGCTACCGTTAGACTAACATGAACAGATGGCGGATGTCGGGCAGCGCACCAAACGGCCTGAATGTCGAATGCTGGGTCACGCCCGCGGGCCTAGACCGGCCTCGAGCACTACTTATGCTCGCTCTTAGAGCATCCCACTCCGGATCAGTGCAGTAACCTCAGAGCGACCGCGACAGCCAGCCCCAAGCTCAAGATCATGAGGAGCAGGTTGCGATCGAGTCTTCCTCGATTGGCGAATGGGTTCGGCGCGCGCCGGCTCGAGGCGACATAGTACGGGCCGATAGCCACGAGAAAGACGACGAGCAGGACATCGAGGACGGTGTCGAACATAGTAGGCGTTCAGTCCGGTAGGAGAAAGCTCAGTTTTTGCGGGTACCGCGTCGGGCATGAGCCACCGTCGCTACGGGGGACGATCGAACCCCTTCCTCCACGAGTGCCCCAGCAAGGCGGGCTCCAAGCGGCTCCGCATTGACGCGGAGCGGCTGATCCTGTCTTCCATCGTTCTCGTCACCTTCGTGCTCATCATCCTCCTCGACACGGTCGGTGAGGAGTATGTCTGGCTGCTGCTGGAGCACGTCTCGAAGCTCTGAGCGGGCCGGGTTCGACGGGAGCCCTGAGCCGAGGCCAAGCTCGCCAATTGCCAGTCGCGGTCTGAGCCGGGAGCGGGGCTCCCGGCTCGGTTCGGTCCAGCCCTAGGCCGTAGCCGGCGAAGCGCTTTGGGACGCCCGCTTCGCCCACCTGTCCCGCAGTTCGGAGAAGGTGAGCAGCAGCGGGGCGGCGATGAAGATGGACGAGCTCGTCGCCAAGACGAGTCCGAACAGGAGCGTGACCGCGAACTGCTGCAATGCGGGCCCGCCAAACAGGGCCAGGGGGGCGGTCGCCAGGAAGAGCGCGAGCGACGTCCCGATCGTGCGAGACAGCGTCTCGTTGATCGAGAGGTCGACGATCTCGCGTAGTGGCTTGTGCCGCACCGCGCGCATGTTCTCGCGCACCCGGTCGTAGACCACGACCTTGTCGTTGATCGAGAAGCCCATGATCGTCAGGATCGCCGCGATCGAGGTCATGTTGAACTCAAAGCCGGTCAGCGCGAAAAAGCCGATCGTCTTTGTTAGGTCCAGGAACATGGTCGAGACCGCCCCCAGCGCGAACGGCCACTCGAACCGGAACGCGATGTAGGCAAACATGGCCACGGCCGCGATGGCCAGCCCCCACATGGCGCTGCCGAACAGCTCGTCGCCGATCGCGGCGCCCACCACGTCGACCTTGCGCACCTCGGCGCCCGGCGCGACTTCCTGGAGCATGTGCTCGACCTTGGCGACCGCGGCCGCCTGCGCCTTCGGCCCGCCCTCCTGGTTCTCCAGGCGTAAGAGCACGTCGCTGGGTCCGCCGAACGACTGCACCTGGACGGGACCGAGGCCGAGGTCTCCCGCTTCGCCGCGCAGCTCGGCCAGATCGGCCTGACCCGGCACACGCGCCTCGACCGCGACACCGCCCGAGAAATCGATGCCCATCTTCAGCCCCGGCGAGACGGCGAGCGCGACGGACGCCAGGCTGATCACCGCCGACGCGATCAGGCCTGCGTGCCGCGCACGCATGAAACGAAAGCTCGTCTTGCCCGGCAGGAAGTGCAGGCGGGTGCCCATCTTCAGCTGCTTCGGTTTGGCTTGCTCCAGCCAGCGCGCGGTCAGGTACCGCACGAACACGAGCGCCGTGAACATCGAGATGACGATGCCCAAGCTGATCGTGATGGCGAAGCCCTTGATAGCGCCGGCTCCCAACCCGAGCAGCACCAGCATCTTGAGCAGTGTCGTCAGGTTCGCGTCGAGCACGGTCGTGTAGGCGCGCCGGAACCCGCCCTCGATCGAGGCGCGTACGCTCTTGCCCTTGGCCAGCTCCTCGCGTGTGCGCTCGTTGACCAGGATGTTGGCGTCCACCGCCATGCCGAGCGCCAGCAGCAGGCCCGCAATGCCGGGCAAGGTCAGCGTGGCGTTCATCAGCGCCAGCCCGGCGATGGTGAGCGCGAGGTTGGCGATGAGCGCGGCCGCCGCGTAGATGCCGAACCGACCGTACATCGCGACCACGAAGCCGATCACGAGCGATAGGCCGACCGCGACGGAGACGAGACCCGCGTGGATCGCGTCCGCGCCGAGGCTCGCTCCTACCGAGCGCTCCTCGACGACGGTGAGCGGTGCCGGCAGCGCGCCCGCGCGGAGCAGCACGGCCAAGTCCTTGGCGCCTTCTGCGCTAAAGCCGCCGCTGATCTGGCCGAGGCCTCTCGTGATCGGCTCGCGGATCACCGGCGCACTCAGCACCTTGCCGTCGAGCACGATCGCGAACGGCTCGCCCACGTGGCGAGTGCTCGTGTGAGCAAAGGCGCGTGCGCCCGCGCTGTCGAGGACGAAGTTGACGACCCAGCCGCCCATGCGCTGGTCGGTGCCGGGCGTGGCGTCGACCAGGTTGGCCCCGTCCACCTCCACGTGCTTCAGCACCGGCACATCTGGGCCTGTGCCGTCCATCATGGGCAGGCGGCGCACGCCGGGACGGGTCGTGTCTGCCCCGTTCGCGACCAGGTGGAACGTCATCTTGGCGGTGGAGCCCAACAGCGTGCGTACGCGGCCGGGATCGGTGACGCCCGGCAGCTCGACGAGGATGCGGTCGGCGCCGCGTTTGGCGACGACGGGCTCGTTCGTGCCGGTCTCGTCGATGCGGCGGCGCACGATGGCGATCGACTGGTCGACAGCCTTGGACAACAGCGCCGCCTGACCGGCGTCGGTGTAGGAAACGGCGAGCCCGCCCGGCCGGTGGGCGAGGTGGAGCGCCGGGCGGCCGGCGGCATCGGCGCCGAATTCAGCAACCGTGTCGGCCAGCGCCTTGGCTCCGGCAGCCTGGTCGGCGACGTCGATCAGGACGCGGCCATGGCTCACTTCGGTGGTCGCGGGGACGCCGGCTTTGCCGAGCGCCGCGGCCGCCTGCTCGCGGACGCTCTCCAGGCGCTCGTTCACGAGCGCGGCGCGGTCGAGCTCGAGGAGCAGGTAGGACCCGCCCTGAAGGTCCAGGCCTAGGTTCACATGAGGTTGCGGGTACCAGGCCGGCAGGAGGCTGGATGGCGTGAAGCTGGGGATGCTGAGCAGGATGCCGATGAGGCACACGCACAGGATCAGCCCCGTCTTCAGACGGGAGAAGTATAGCATGGTCGACCCTCGTTCGCGGTCGTGAAGAGACAGGCGCGCCGACAAGGGCGCGCGATCAGGCCGCGCAGCTCAGGCGCGGCTGGGTCGCTTCAGGCGAGGGGAGGGCCGGTGGCGGGATGCGCCCGCGGCGTGCGCTTGGCGAGGGTGAATGCGGCGGGTGAAACAGAAGAGAAGCGCGATAATACCGGCGTGCTGGCCATCGCCAGCGTGGCCGGCGGGAGCGCGTCACCCCCGCTCTGGTGCGGGTCGGACCGATCGGCTTCCTCTTCGGTGACCGTACGGTCGCCCAGCGTAAAGGAGATCGCCGCGGCTTCTCGAACCGCGTGCCCCTGTCGACGCCAGTCGGTTGAACTTGGCTCGCCGATCGCGCCCAGGCTCAGCAGCGCCGCGAACAGCGTCTGCAGAACAGCAAGGAAGGCGGACGGAGAGATCAGAGCGGGGCACCCCTACGCTGGCTGCCGGCAGGCAGTGAGCCGTAGTTCACCAGCGTTCCGCTACGTACGCTTTCAATCCGGCGTAAACAAGGCAGGTCGCTGTTCGCCCTTCCTACTGTTCAGGTCGGGGAGCCCAGGGGGTCGCCCAAGCTCCCCGACCTTAGCCGCCGCGGATTGCATGCCGGGGGGTGTTCCGCGACGGCTATCCTCAAAAGATCATTCGCCGAGATCTGCATTCTGCCTTGGGGTTGCTCCGGCGAGCAAGAGCCTGATCTGTACCCTTTCTGACACCATGTGGTCACGCAGGCGTCGGCCCAACTCCAGCGTCGCCGACCGGAACGCTGCCCACTCCGCAGCAATGTCTTTGCCGCTCCACTCGCGGACATACTGGTCGAAGCGGGCGCTTCCGGCGATGCAGTCCACCTTGAGACGGCGGCCTGCCTCAGCGACGGACGGCGAGCCCGACGTGAGCGCCGGGTCGAAGATGCGGCTGTGCTTGAAGATCTGGTACTCGCGGAGCTTGCGGGCGAGCTCCCGGCGGATTGCGCCCAAACCGGCGCGCGCAGGGCCAGGCTCCTCGTCCAGCAATTCGCTAGCGCGCGAGAGCACGGCCAACGTATCACTCTGCAGCTGATCCAAGCGAAGGAGCAACGAGTCCGGGCTCATGGGCTCGTCATGCCAGCTGAGGACTAAATAACCGTTAGAGCGGCTCGAGCAGCAGCGCAGCGGTGCTCGCGTGTACAATAGGCCTCGGGAGTACCCTCGCGAACCGGATCGGCCCCTCGATCCTGGACCAGCGTCGGCCACCACACTAGTCCACTCGACGGAGATGCCGGCTGGTTCTGGTCCAGCATGACAGGCGCCTTTCCACACCGGACAATCAGCTTGTCCTGGATCAGAAGCGTTTCGACAGGCGAAAGTTGACCACGGGCGCGGCGTTGCCGCTGTCGTAGCGTTCGCCCGACAGCGGCACCGCTACGCCCAGGTCGGCCGCGAGCGTATCGGCGATGCGCGCGCGTGCCCCGCCGCCGACCGAGAACAGCGTGCCCGTGCCGAATCCGCCGTCGAGGTTGGTGACGCGACCGCCGTCGACGAAGGAGTAGAGACGGGGCTCCGCGAGCGGACCCAATTTCCTCGAAAGGTCATAGCGCAATTCGGCCGAGGCCATCGCACCCTGGTCGCCACTACGCTCGCTATAGTCGTAGCCGCGCAGGAAGCGGCCGCCGCCCAGACCCACCTCTTCGGACACGAGCAAAGGTTGCGAGGCGGTCTGGCTCGCCGCCGCGACCTCGAATTCGACGCGGGGCGCGAGCGGGCCCGTCCAGCCGGCCCACAGCGCGGCGCTGGTGAAGGTCGCGTCGGCGTCGCGGCGCGAGGCGAGGGGATCGCCGCGCTGCGTGGCGTCGAACAGGTCCAGTCCGCGCGAGAGCGTGGCGTCCGCGCGCAACCGCCCGCCCAGCATCGCCACGAAGCCGGTCGCGCGCACCCGCGCCACGGTCAACCGGTCGCGCCGCGCCAGCACCTCGTCGCGATCCTGCCGGATGGTGCGCAGGTTCAGCGTCCCTTCCAACCAGAGGCTCGCGTCGCGGCGGCGCCACATCGGGCGGAACACGCCCAGGCTCGCGGTCGAGCTGCGGCCGTCGATGTTGCGGTCTTCGACGTAGGCGCCGGGATGCGTGACCGCGTAGGAGAAGGCGCCGAACAGCTCGGTCCCGTCCGCGCCCACGCGCGAGGCGTAACGCACGCGGCCATAGGCAAACTCGTCGGGCTCGAAGGGCGTCACGACCGCGCTCACCGTCAGGAGGTCGGCGGGGCCGAGGAGCTGGCTCGCCTTGAGCAGCCCGTCCGCCTGAACGGGGCCGATCGGGCGCGATCCGTCATTAGCGAGACCGACCAGCCCGGTCACGGGATCGGCGCCTACCTGCACGTCGAGCACGTTGCGTCCGGCTTCGCGCAAGAAGCGGGTGCGGCGGAGCCAGACGCCGTCGATGTCGCCCGCGATCAGCAGCCGGCGTTCGAGCTGGTCGATCTTGACCGGGCCGGTGCCGACGAGCGGCGCCAGCGCGGCACGCACCGCCGCGTTCTCCGCGCCCGACAGACGTACCTCGTCGACCCCGCCCTCGTCCACGTTCAAGCGCAGCACGCCCGCGACCAAGGCCTGGGGCGCCACCGTGGCGCTGGCGAAGACATAGCCGCGCTCCCGCGCGCGCTCCGCCACGGCGTCGGCCAGCGCGGCCAGCTCGGCGGAACCGAGCGTGCGGCCGACATTGCGTTCGATGATGTCGGCGAAGTCGGCGGGGCGCAGCGCGCGCAGGCCGGTGATCGTGATCGCGCCCACCGTCACCGGTGCGCCGGCGGTGGCGGCGGTTCGCGGCGCGTAGGCGGAGACAGGCGCGTCCGCATCCTTGACGGGGCGGGTGTCGGGCGCCGCGCGCTGCTCGACCCGCGCCGGATCGACTCGGTCGAGCGCGACCTGCGCGCCGGCGGTCGCGGGCCAAAAGGCCAGGGCCGCCCCGGTGATGGTCCTGAACAAGACGCACGCCCTCGAAATGATGTGTCGCCTGAGCGATAGGTTCCGGCCTCCTAAAGAACCGTGAAAGATTGAGCCCGGATTAAGCACGTCTGCTCATTCGCCGGTGTTCGGACGCCGCTACGTCGAGGAGGTTCGAAAAGGATCTTCCTATGCGCATCGTCCTCGGCAAGCTCTGCGTCGGCGTTCTGCTCTCGATGGCCAGCACGGGCGCGCTCGCCCAGTCGCTGGCCTGGCGGGTGTCGGAGAGCTCGGGGCCGGTCACGATCCGGCACGGCACGGAAACGCGGCCGGCGGCGCGCAACGCCCCGCTCGCGCCCGGCGACGTCGTGCAGACGGGGGCGGGCGGCCGCGCGGTTCTCGTCCAGGGCCGCGACTTCGTGACGGTCTCGCCCGGCAGCCGCGTGACGGTGCCCGAGGCGGCGCAGCAGGGCGGCGGTCTGGTCAAGCTGATCCAGCAATGGGGCAATGCGATCTTCCGGATCGAGAAGCTCGGCCGGCCGCATTTCGGCGTCAACACGCCCTATCTCGCCGCCGTGGTGAAGGGCACCACCTTCTCGGTCACCGTCGACGACACCGGCGCCTCGCTGCAGGTGACGGAAGGTGCGGTGGAGGTCGCGACCCTGGACGGCGGCGCACGCGACGTGATCGGGCCGGGCGCGGTCGCGTCGATCGCCGCGGGCGACCTGTACCGACTGGCGGTGCAGGGCGACACGGCGCGCACGCTAGACTCGCCCGCGCGGCCGGTGGTGGCTCCGGCTGCGCCGAGCGCGAGCGCGCCTGTTCCCGCGAGCGCGCCCGTGGCGGCGCTCGCCGCGCCTGCGCCGGTGGCTCCGGTCGAAGTGGAGGCAGCGCCCGAGGTCGGCGCCGCCATGTCGGTGATCGCCGAGCCGATCTCGTCCAAGCCGGTCGACTTGGGATCGATCACGGGCGGCATGCTGACGGGCTCCACCGCGCCCGTCGCGCTAATCGCGGTGGTTCGTGAGGAGGCGTCCTCCCCGCCGATGCCCGCCGCGAGCGTGGTGCCAAGCCCTGAGAGTGACGCGGGTCCGATGGCGAGCACGGACGCACCGCCCGTCGCGGGCTCCGGTTCGACGCCAAGTGGCGACTCGGGCGCGGCGAGCGGCGCGGTCGCGGGCCCGGGCTCAGCCCCGACGTCGAGCGACACGGACGCAGGCGTTGGCGAAAGCGCGGCTACTGGCGGGGAGCCCTCGGCTGGCGGGGCAGCTACTTCCGACGGCGGAACCTCAGCGCCGGCCAGCGGTTCGGAGGTCGCGGCGGGCACGGGACCAAGCGGGCAGGGCCGCGCAGCCGATGAGGGCCAGCGGTCGGACGAGGGTCAGCCCGGCAGCGGCCAGCCTGCTTCAGGCGAGGGCGGGCAGGACGCGCCCGGTATCAATGCGGGCAAGGCCGACTCGCCCAGTGGTTCGGCTTCGGACAGGGGCGCGAGCGGCGGCACCAAGAACGGCGGTGAAGCCAAGGACGAGAAATCCAGCGATGGCGCATCGGCTGATGGCGCGAACGCTGGCAGCAAGGCCTCGGACGGGAGCTCCACGCCCGGTCCCGACGCGGGCAAGAACGGCCCGAACGACGCCGGAGGCCGCAATGGCGGGTCCAACGAAAAGGGCGGCGACGGCCTGCCCGGCCATCAGAAGCGCGACGACCCGACCGGTTCAAAAGAACAGAACGGCGGCAGCTCCGACCGCGAGGGCAAGGCTGGCGAGAAGGAGACCGGTGACGAGGGTGGCGACAACAGGGAGAAGGACGACGGTAGCACGTCCGGAGACGACAAGGGCGGCCAGGATAAGCCCGATGACGGCAAGTCCGACGAGAAGGACCGCGCGGAGCGTCCCGACGACAAGGGCAAAGGTGCTGACAAGTCCGACGGCAACGAGAAGGCCGGCGACGATGGCAAAGGTGACGACGACAAGGGCGGCTCGGACAAGCCTGACGGTGCCAAGCCGGACGACAAGGGTAGTGACGAGAAGAGCAAGGAGGACGGCAAGTCCGGCGGCGATCAGGGCAAGCCCGATGACGCCAAGTCGGACGGCAAGGGCGACGGTGCGAAGGACGAGTCCGGCGGCAAGGATAAGCAGGACAAGCCCGACGACGCTAAGGGTGCCGAGAAGGGCAAGGACGACAACGGCGGCAAGGACAAGCCAGACAACGGCAAGTCGGACGACAAGGCGGGCCCGAATGACAGCGATGGCGAGTCCGGCAAGGACGGCGGTAAGCCCGACGAGAAGGCCGATGGCGGCAAGGACGACAAATCGGACGGCGGCAAGAACGACAAGTCGGACGACAAGGCGGGTCCGAACGACGGCGACGGCGGGTCCGGCAAGGACGGCGGCAAGGACGACAAGTCAGACGGTGGTAAGGACGACAAGTCGGACGGCGGCAAGGAAGGTAAACCGGATGGCGGGAAGGGCGGCAAGGGCTGACGCCGCGATTACGGCTTCTTAGGACCGCCGGTGCGACAAGGGCGCGTGTTCTCCAACGGGAGCCCGCGCCCTTGAAGCCGTTCCGCAGTCCTCGTCTTCGCCTCACCGCGCTGTTCGTCGCGGCGCTCACCGCAAGCCTGCTCTTCGCGCTGTCCGGCCTCTCGGGCTTTGTCGAGCGCGCGATCGATCCGCTGCGCATCGCGGCCCAGGTGCGGCCCGCGAGCGGCGGGACGGTGCTGGTCGAGATGGACGCCGAGAGCGCCGCCACGATCAAGCGCTGGCCTTGGCCGCGTGACCACTACGCCCGCGCCGTCGACCGGCTGCGCGAAGCCGGCGCGGCGGCGATCGCGTTCGACGTCGACTTCTCCTCGACCGCGACACCGGACGGCGACCGCGCCTTCGCGGACGCGATCGCGCGGGCGAACGGGACGGTGGCGCTACCCACGTTCCGGCAACGCGCCCGCTCGGGCGAGGAGCGGTCGCTCGACGCGCTGCCCATCCCCATTCTGCGCGAGCACGCCGCGCTCGCGTCGGTCAGCATCGCGCCCGACGCCGACGGCCATATCCGGCATGCCCCCTTCGGCACGATCACGGACGGCACGCCGCGGCCCTCGCTTTCCGCTTGGCTGGCACATCGTTCGGGCAGCGCCGACACTTTCTTCCCCATCGACCACGCGATCGATCCGGGCACCATTCCGCGCCTCAGCTTCGTCGCGGTGCGCGACGGGCGGTTCGACCCGCGGCTCGTGCGCGGGCGGGAGGTGGTGGTCGGCGCCACCGCGGTCGAGATGGGCGACCGCTACGCCGTTCCGCACTGGGGCGTGGTGCCGGGCGTCGTCGTGCAGGCGCTCGCGACCGAGACGCTGAAGCGGGGCGTGCCCGTGGAGGGCGGTGTCCTGCCAAGCCTGCTCACGGCCGTCCTCGCCGGACTCGCGATGCTGCGGGTGCGCGCGCCTTGGGCGGTCGCCGGTGGTACGGCGCTCGCGACCGCAGCGCTGTTCATCCTGGCGATCGTCGCGCAGACGCGGTGGCAGTACATCCTTCAGATCGCGCCCGGGCTGTGCTTCCTGTTGCTCGTGGCGATGGGACGGATCGCGCACAGCCTTCTGGACCGGTTCCAGGAGCAGCGGCTGGCCGACGAGACCACCGGTCTGCCGAACCGCCGCGCCATGCTCGCCGAGCTGAACGGTCGCGCACGGGTCGAGCTGGCGGTGGCGCACGTCGCCGATCTCGAGAGCCTGCTCGCCGTGTTGGGCGAGGCGGCGGAGCGCGACCTGGTGCTCCGCGTCGCCGAGCGACTGCGCTTGGCCGCGAAGGACGCGCGCGTCTACCGCATCGCCGACCGCCTGCTCGGCTTCGAGCCGGCCGGCGACGAGGACGCGGGCGAGATGTTCGCCGGCGTCCGCGCGATGATGCTGCAACCGGTCGAAGTGGGCGGGCGGCGCGTCGACGTCGGCGTCGCGATCGGCTTGGCGGAGGGCGACTGCGCCGACGCCTGTGCGACGCAGGCGGCGCTGGCGGCGGAGCAGGCGCAGGCCGCGGGCGTGTTCTGGCGGCGGGCCGCGGCCGACCTCGCGGAACTCGAGCGGCGGGTTTCCCTCATGGGCGAGCTCGACGAGGCGCTTAGGGCGGGTGGCATCGAGGTGTACTACCAGCCCAAGCTCGCCATCGCCGAGGGACGGGTGGCGAGCGCGGAGGCGCTGGTCCGTTGGCGCCACCCCGAGCGCGGCTTCGTCGGCCCCGACCTGTTCATACCGTTGGCCGAGCAGACCGACCGCATCGGCCCGCTCACGCTTTACGTGCTCGAGCGGGTGATGGAGGACTTAGCGCAGTTGCGGGCGCTCGGGCACCAGCTGACGGCGGCGGTGAACATCTCCGCCAAGCTCGTCGCGTCGGCCGAGTTCAACCAAGCCGCCGGAGCATTGTTGGCGCGCGGCGTAGTGCCGCCTTCCGTGCTCATCTTCGAGGTGACGGAGTCGGCTACGCTGGAGGATCCGGACGCCGCGACCGAGATGCTGCGCGCCTATCGCGAGCTGGGCGTCACCATCTCCATGGACGACTACGGAACCGGTCAGTCCACGCTCACCTACCTGCGCGAGCTGCCCTTGTCCGAACTTAAAATCGACCGGAGCTTCGTCCAGCACGCGCACCGCAATCGCAACGACGGTGTCATGGTGCGCTCCACCGTCCAGCTCGCGCACGAGCTGGGCCTCAAGGTCGTCGCGGAAGGCGTAGAGGACGAGGATTGTCTCGATTTCCTCCGCCAGTTGGGCTGCGACATGGCGCAGGGATATCTCATCAGTCGCCCGCTGCCGGCGCCGGCGCTGATCGAGTTCATGGACCGAAATTCAGGGGAGGCGGGTGGCGGCATGCTCCCGACATCGCTTGGCGGTCATGCGAACTCCGGTCGCGAGCGCGGGACTATCGCGGCTTAACTGCCGAACACGGAGGTCTTCGGACAGGGCAGTCTCGAGCGATTGCCGAGGTCGCGCCGGAGGAGAACGCGCTGCCATCGCGGATCAGAAGGCGGAGGGGGGAGAGCAAAGCTCGACCCCCGCGCGGTCATCTTAAGCCGGTGCTGGTCTTACCGGCGGCTCCGCTCCTGTTAAATCCTTGTTGTCCGGCTCGACGACAGCGCGTCTGCTATGTCCGATGCGGGCTAAAAAAGATAGGCTGGTCGAGAGACCGGCCTATGGAAAGTTTTTAGGAGAGGATGCCTGAAAGGCAGTGTCGTTGTGCACCGCAGCAACTCTGTCGGCAATTGCAAACTGGAACCGATTGCATTGCAGAAGTTGCAATTGCTGGGCAGCTATGCGGCATAGTGTCGTAGTCCGATGAGATAGTGGAGTACGATTTCAGCTCGGTCCGCTGGTACGAAGGGTCGGATCTGATCCCGGTTAATCTCCACAGAGCATCTGCCAGGTGCGCCGGCTCGGAAGTGTTTACGGCGCGGCGGTGGTCGTTACCTGCGGTGTCGCGCCGTTCGGCTCGGTCGAGAAGGTCTGGCGTCACTCGGGCGCGCCCCGCGCCGCGATTGAACGGTTGCGCGAGCTTTAATCCTGCGCGCCACGCCTTGCCCGTCGGTAAACGACCGCTCCCATTCTTATACAGGCTTACGATCAAGCCCGGGTCGCGCTGACAAGCATTACCCCTGTAATCCAGAAATGGCCGAACAACATCGTCGAGATCTTTGGCGATAACAGGGTCCGGACCGGGGTGTCAGGCTCACCCGAATAGACCGTTTGGACTTTTCGACCGGTTGCAAGAAGCAGTAAATTGTAGACCAGTCCCCAACCGCACAGGAGCATGAGCCCGTACGCAAACAGCAATGTGTCCCAGTTCCGTGCAGTAAAGCGAGCAACCGTGAGCCCGGCGAGCGCAGCGGTCGCGACCATACTCGTGGCTAGGGAGACTAGCGCCTTGAGGTGTGACTCGCCCGGCATTATGGCCGCTTAGCCACCAAGTTATGAAGGTCTGCTTGCCACCCTGAGCCGACATTCGCGCCCGGTCTGCGTTTTGCCGATTACCCCTTTCATGTCGACAGCGGCGTTCGCCGAGCTTGGTCCGAGCTGATATGAATGGATGTCCGGTTCCGGGGAGCGTCCTTGCCTCGCTGAATAGCGGCTTCTGGGTCTCCCTCAGACCTCAGTGCGCTCGGCCAGCTCTAAAGCGTCTTCCACGTCCACGCCTAGGTAGCGCACCGTGCTCTCGATCTTGGCGTGCCCGAGAAGGATCTGAACGGCCCTGAGATTGCCAGTGGCCTTGTAGATGATCGACGCCTTGGTGCGCCGGAGCGAGTGCGTTCCGTACTCCTGAGGCTGAAGGCCGATGCCAGCGACCCACTCGTGCACGAGGCGCGCGTACTGCCGCGTGCTCATGTGCGCCATGTAGTCATTCCGGCTCGGGAAAACGTAACTGTCGAGCGTGCCGCCGCGGCGCTCCAGCCACGCCCGCATGGTTTTCCGAGCGGTGTCCATCAGCTCGAACTGAACCGGTCGCTTCGTCTTCTGCTGGACGATGACGGCGCGATCACGCACGCGGCCGCCTGACACGACGTCCCCGATCCGCACCCTGACCACGTCGCAGCCGCGCAGCTTGCTGTCGATCGCGAAGTCGAACAGCGCCCGGTCGCGCAATCGCCGGTGTTGGTCCAGCCAGAAGCGTATGGCCCAGACCTGCTGCTGCTTCAGCGCGCGCTTGGCACCCAGGAGCCGTCCATCGTTCCACGGCCGACGTTCCTGAAAGGCGGGATCCAGCGGCGAGTGGCCCAACGCTCGTCTCCATGGAGCTGAGAGGGGCAACCGACATAGTGTGGCAGCGCTAAGCGTCCGTTAGCATCCACGCCAAATGCATCAGCAAGGGACTTTCGTTTCGGAACATCGCACCCGGCGGGCTTGCGTCCAACGCCAGTCGTTTCGCAATCTATGCACGTGATCTTGGGGCAGGCGCTAAGCAGCGAGCGGAGCGGCATAGGCGCGGCTCGGGCGACCATTGAGCAGGCCCTGGACGGACAGGTCCTCGTCGAGCTCGTCCCAGTGCAGGCCGACGGCACTGATAGTGACCTGCTCGCGTGAGGCAGGCGTCCCATTCAGCAGGCGCGGGTACCAGGCCAGCGGCACGCCCAGCTCGCGCCCGTCCTCGAGCGTCACCCACATCATGTGCTCGTCGAATTCGACGGCCGTCGCCCTTGCCGAGGACATCATGTGCTCGCTCCTCAATGCCGTATGTTGCTGGCCGACAGCTGCGCGGCCGCAGTGCTGGCAGTGACCATGCCCGCCTCCGTGGCTGGGGTGCCGTCGAGACGGTCAAGCTCCTGCTCCACCTCTTCAAGGCGGCGCAGAAGGTGCTCTCGTTCCTCTTTCAGCCAGGCCAGAAGCATAAAAGTCATGCCTAGCCCCATGCCGTCCGCCGGCGGTGGCTGACAACCCCATATGCGTCGGCCCGAGCCGGAGCGACGACGCGGGCGAGCGGCCAGCCCGAGCGCGACGTGGAGTGAAATCATCGCTTACTCCAAAGCGAAGACCTCCGCCTGAACGAGTGTCAGGTTCTGAGGAGCGGTCGAGCGACGCTGGGTGTCCGGACGTGGGTCACGTACGTCAGCGCGTATGGGCCAAGATCTGCTTCCAGATGGACACTTCGTCGATCAAAAACCACTCGGCTACGATCTGCTGCTCTGAGACGTGCAGGTGACTGAGACCCATAACATGGAGCGGCGCGCTGGTTGGGCAGCCGAAGCGACCCCAGCCGGTTTGATGACCGTCGAGCGACCAGCGGATCGCGACTCGCACGGGCTTCTCGGACTCGCGGTTCACCGTGGCGCTGTGGATCGAGAGCGTCGCGTCGGGGATGCTTGCGAGCAGGCCGACCACGAAACGGTCGAGCTCGCCCGCGCCGTTCGCAACCTCGCCGCCGGGCAGCGCCACCGCGACGCCGGGGAAGTAGTGGCCGCGGATCGCGGCGGGCGTCTTCTCGCCCCAGATCGCCGAGTAAGCGGCGACGACCAGCTCGACCGCGGGATCGTCGGCGACACGCGGGCGGTACGCGCCGACGCGGTCGTCGGCGGGCGTGAAAAACGTGATCGGGCGGCCCGCGGCGCGGTCCTGCTCGCACAGCCTCGCCGCTAGGTCGCTCGGTGCCAGCCCCAACGATCGCGCGAACGCGGCCCCGTCGCGCACCAGCCATTCCTCCGTGATCACGCCATCTCGAACCCAGCAGTCGGCGATGATGCGCGACTTCACCAGTGCTCCGGTCGCCGCGCCGAAGCTCCCGTTCCCTAAGTGGCGCATCACGGAAATGAGGCGGTGCGACGACAGGAATGATCTGTCGCCGCCGTCGTCCCAGATCACGTCCTCGCCCACCAGCTCGCGGTCGGGGAATTGGTGCAGCGTCTGGAGCGTGTCGGCGGCTACGCCCTTCATCGACGTCGTCAGCCCGCTCGGCGCACGGACCAGGCAGTCCTCGGCGTAATAGCGCGCGAGCTTGGCCCCGACGCCGCGCTCCTCCCAGATCTCGCGCGTGCAGCCGTAGATGAAGCTCGGCACGTCCGGATAGGGCGCGGTGATCGGCCTCACGCTGCGGCCGCGAGCCGGTCGAGACGCAGGAAGTCGATCGGATGGCGCGTCTGACCCGACCCGGTCGCGAGATCGGCCAGGATCTCGCCCACCACGGACGCGAACTTATAGCCGTGGCCCGAACAGGGCGAGGCGAGCACGACGTTGTCGTGTTCGGGATGACGGTCGATGATGAAGTGCTCGTCCGGCGTATTGGTGAACATGCAGGCCCGAAGCGCCAGCGTCTCGCCCGCGCCCGCGGGAAAATAGCGCTCGGCGAAGCCGCGGAGCAGCGCCTCGTCTTCCGCATCGGGCTCCCACGCGAGCGTGTCGGGATCGCCGGTTTCACCGCGGTGCCCGTATCGGCCGAACTTGAAGCCGGGCACGTCGTAGATGGGCAGCCCGTAGAAACGGCCCTCGTCGACCTGCAGGTTGAACACCGGGAACGCGTCCGGCCCGAACAGCCGGGGCTCGTGCGGCTGGAGCCAAGCGAGCACCTGGCGCTCGGGAACGGCCAGACGCCGCAGGGTGGGCGCGATCTCCCCCATCCACGCCCCCGCCGCCAGGATCAGGCGCTCGGCTTGGTAGCGGCGCTTGGTGGTCGTCACGACCACGCCGCCGCGGCGCGCCTCCCAGCTCAGGACCCGCTCGCGGGCCCGGACTTCGGCGCCGAGCGCCTGCGCCGCTTCCACGTGCGCGACGATCGCGCGTTCGGAGGCGACCAGGCCGCCGTCCGGCTGGAACAGCGCGCGGTGGTGGGCGGGCAGCCGATAGCCGCCGAACCGCTCGTTCACCTCCGCACCCGTCAGCACCTCGTGCGCGAGGTCGTGATCCCGCGCCGAGGCGAGCGCGCCCTGGAACAGCGGATCGTCCTCCGCCGAGGCGTCGACCGAACCGGTCGTGACGAGGATCTCGCGGCCGGTCGTCGCCTCCAGCTCGCGCCACAGTTCATAGGCGCGCCGGAGGAGCGGGACATAGTCGGCGCTCTCGTAATAGGGCAGGCGGATGATGCGGCTGACGCCGTGGCTGGACCCGTGGGCATGGGGGATGTCCCAGCGCTCCAGCCCGAGCACGCGCTTGCCCCGCGCGGCCAGCCGCCAGAGCGCCGCCGAGCCCATGGCGCCGACGCCCACCACGATCACGTCATGGGTCATCGAGAGGTGGATCCAGGCATGGCGGTGGGGAGGCTAAGCGGTGAGCAGGAGCTCCGCAACCGTCCGAGCTTCTCTCCCGCGGGCATGCGTCGACCTCCGTCGTCGTCCAGACCGCGTACGACTCGCGGGGATACTTGGCGCTACATACGTGCCGCACACTGCCTTCGAACATAGGGTCTTCGTGCGAGGACACGTGCAAGTTGCCACGCCGCGGACACTATACATGACAATGGTTGGCGCGTATATAGTGCCAGTCAGATCAACAGATCGGCTATCGCGCTCGTGCGCCGGTGACGTCCTTCCGTCCGGCGCCCGGGAAATGGGACGCGGGAGGCTGGAGAGGATCATGCAAAAGGGATCGGCCGCGCTTCTCGCGGCGGTGTCGATGGCGGGTGTCGCCTATGCGGCGGCGACCGTGTTCGATGACTCAAATGATGCGATGGCGTCCGACGCGGTCGTCGTCGTTCCGTCAGCGACGCAGCCGGCGATCGCCGGTTCGGCGAGCAGCTTCGAAGTCGCGGCCGCGGCCTGGCGCAGCGCGCTCTACCCGACCGACTGGCTGCCGCTCCACGCCGGCGGCGCCGCCACTTCGGACGGCAAGTTCCTGCACGACTTCTCTTACGCGGGCTATCTGGAAGGGAGCGTGCCGATCCCGACGACGGTCGGCGCCAACGCGGTGCGCACGCTCGCGGCGTCGACCTGGGGCAACGGGACATCGGACGCGACGACAGGCATCCAGCAGGCGATCGACCAGGTCTGCGCGGGCGGCGGCGGGACGGTCAACCTGGGGGCGGGCACCTACCGGATCAGGCCGCAGGGCAGCAACGACTACGCCCTGCGCATGCCGTGCCGGGACCTGATCGTGCGCGGGGCGGTGGACAGCGCGGGTCTGCCTGCGACCTTCCTGTTCAACGACGAGCCGGTCATGCGCGGCAAGCGCGTGATCGTGATGGGCGAGTCGACGCGCGGCATCTACGCCACCCTGTTCGACAAGCCGGGCAACGTCGCGAACAACAAGGTCGCGATCACGCAGGACCTGCTGCGGCCCACGCGCACCATACCGGTCGCGAGCACGACCGGGTACAGCCCCGGCGACTATGTCGCGATCACCTTCGACTGGAGCGACGCCTTCAAGGCCGACCACGGGATGCAGCAATATTGGCCGGTCGAGAAGGTGCAGGGGATGCTCTTCTACCGCCGGGTCCTGAGCGCCGACGCCACGGCCAAGACGGTGACGGTCGATATTCCGCTGCGCTACCCGGTCAAGCTGCGCGACAACCCGCGCATGTACGAACCGCGCGCCTACTTCGCCAATCTGGGGCTGGAGAACGTCTCGATCGGCATGCGCGAGAATAACACCAGCGGCACCGGCGACAACGATGTCTACACCGCCGGCACCGGCGCGTGGGAGATGGACCAGGCGACCGCGGTCCAGGTGGTGCTCGCCCGCCACAGCTGGATCCGCAACGTCCGCAGCCACCGGCCGTCGGTCAACGCGCGCGACGTCCACCTCCTGTCCAACGGCATCCACATCACCGCGTCGACCCGCAGCCTCACTGTCCAGAACGTACACCTTGCCAAGCCGCAGTATCGCGGCTTCAACGGCAACGGTTACCTCATCTACCTCGACGGCGCGGAGACGCTGGTGCGCGATTCCAGCGCGACGGCCGGGCGACACAACTTCCTGTGGACGGGCGCGTCCACCAGCGGGAACGTGATCTACATGACGCGCTCGATCAACGGGCGGCTGGAGGACGACTTCCACGGCTATCTCAGCCCGGCCAACCTGGTCGACAACCACTATCTGCAGAACACGCGCCTCAATTCCATCAATCGGCAGGCGGACAGCAACGGCGCAGGCCACACGAGTTCGCAGTCGGTGTTCTGGAACACCCGCGGCAACCCCGAATGGACGCTGACCTATATCCGGTCGCAGCAGTTCGGCTGGGGCTATGTGATCGGTACGCAGGGCCGCGGCACGGGCGGGGTGGACGCGACCGGCGACCATGTCGAGGGGCTCGGCATCGGGGCCGACCTCCAGCCGCAGTCCCTCTACCTCGACCAGAAAGCCAAGCGCGACGCCAATCCGAACTACTGATCGCGTCCCGGGCGGGGCCGCCGCACGGCGGCCCCGCCTATCGGGCGAGGAGCTTGAGGAGAACGGACGGGAAGGCGGCCATGTCGGGCGTGGCGGCGTTGCGGAGCATGTAGCGCTCGCCCTCGTCGACCGGGAGCGGGATCTGGAGCCCGCCGGTCGCTTCCAGCATCGCGAACAGCTTCCTGTTCATCCGCTCCACGATGCCTTCATGGCCCGGCGAGAAGATGAGGTTGCGCGACTCCAGGGGGTCCTCCTGCAAGTCGTAGAGTTCGTCGATGTCCCACACGCCGTGGAAATGGATGTACTTGTACCGGTCCTCCCGCACGGCGTGGACGGTGGGGGTGTGCGGGAAGTTGCGCTCCCAGTAGTATTCGTAGAGCAGGCTGTCGCGCCACTCGGCGCGCTCGCCCCGGAGCAGCGGGGCGAGGTCGCGGCCCTCCATCCATCCGGGCGGCTCCAGCCCCGCCACGCCCAGCAGCCAGGGCGCGACGTCCAGGTTCGCCACCACCTCGTCCACCACCGCGCCGCCGTCGAACAGCGCGGGACAGCGGGCGATCATGGGGATGCGCATCGACTCCTCATACGCCGTGCGCTTGTCGATGAGGCCGTGCTCGCCGAACATGAAGCCGTTGTCGCCCATGTAGAGGACCAGCGTGTCGTCCAGCTCGCCGCGCTCCTCGAGGTGCGCCAGGATGTCGGCCACGCCCTCGTCCACCGACAGGAACGTCTCCATGTAGCGCTTGTAGTAGTCGCCGATGTCGACGCCGTCGTGATAGGCGAAGTCGACGCCGTGCCAGGAGTTGCGCTGGTTCTCGACCCACATCGGCCGGTCGGGCGCGCCGGGCGCCATCGTCTCGGGATAGCGGAACGTCCTATCGGCGTAGCGGCCCTCGTGGCGGGGAGCGGGGTAGAATTCCGCATGGACCGCCTTGTGCGCCAGGAACAGCAGGAACGGCTTCTCGCGCGTGCGGCTCTCCAGCCAGTCGAGCGCGAAGCGGTTGAGCTGGTCGGTGAGGTAGCCGTCCTGCGGCACGCGTTCGCCGTCGACATTGAGCCCGTCGCCATTGGGCCAATAATCGCCCTGGCCCCTGAAGCTGACCCAGTGGTCGAAGCCAGGCTGCGGGTCATCCCCCTCCAGCCCCATGTGCCATTTGCCGATGAACGCGGTCTCGTAGCCCGCCGCTTGCAGGTACTCGGGGAAGAAGACGAGGCCGGGGGCAATCGGGTGGTAGTTGTCGACCACGCGGTGCTGATGCGCATAGAGGCCGGTAAAAATTGTCGCGCGGCTGGGCGAGCAGAGCGCGGTGGTGACGAAGGCGTTGCGGAAGTGCGCGCCCTCCCGCGCGATCCGGTCCAGCGTCGGCGTCTCCACGAAGTCCTGCGCCGCCATGAAGCCCATCGCGTCGAAGCGGTGGTCGTCGGTCAGGATCACCACGATGTTGCGCGGCCGCGCGCCCGGGCGACGGGGCAGCGCGAGGTCGCCCGTGCGCGTCCGGAACGCCGGCTCGGCGGCGGGGCCCTCCGTGGGGAAGGATACCATGGCGTAAGGCCGGCCGGGACCGTCGGACCCGAGCAGGACGCCGCGCCGTTCGCCCATCGCTCAGGTCTCCATGAGCGCGTCGCGGGCGAGCGCGACCGCGCCGAGCGGGCCGGCGCGGCCGCCGAGCGCGGCGGGTTGGAGGTACCGGTCGAGGTCGAGGAGTTCGGGCAGGGGCAGGTAGCCGCCAAGCGTCCGGGCGAGGAGCGGGCGGACACGCGGCAGCAGGTGCGGCTGCGCCATCACGCCGCCGCCCCAGACGATCCGTCGCGGTACGCCCGTCATGACCAGCGCGTGCGCGAGCTGCGCGAGCGCGTGCGCGACGATGTCCCAGGCAGGGTGGTCCGGCGGCAGCTCGTCCGCGGGGCGCCCGGCGCGCGCGGCGATCGCGGGGCCGGACGCCAGGCCCTCGACGCAGGGACCATGGTACCGGCAAGCGCCCGCCCAGTCGTCGCCGGGAGCGCGCGCCGGGAGGATGTGCCCGAACTCCGAATGAGTAAGCCCGGCGACGGGGCGCCCGCGTGCGATCAGCCCCGCGCCCACCCCCGTGCCGACGGTGACATAGGCCAGGTCCGACAGTCCCGCCGCCGCTCCCCATCGCGCTTCCGCGAGCGCCGGGCCGACCACGTCGGTGTCGAAGCCGACCGGCACGCCGTACCGCCCGCGCAACCGTTCGCCGATCCCGGCCCCCGCCCAGCCGAGCTTGGGGCTCGCCGCGCCGATCCGTCCCCAGTCGGGGGAGCCGCGGTCGACGCAGACCGGGCCGAAGCTGGCGACCCCCAGGCCCGCAAAGCCGTCCCAGCGGTCGAGCACCGCGCAGATCGCCGCCAGCGTCTCCTCGGGCCCGCGGGTGGGCAGGCGGACCTCCTCCTCCACGCGATCCGGTCCGCTCGCCAGGATGCAGACGCATTTGGTCCCGCCGAGCTCGACGCCCGCCACCAGCGGTTCGGACATCCGGGTCACGCCCGGCGCTTCGGCGGGAGGCGCCGATCGTCAAGGCCGGGAAGCATCACGCTCGGGGCGCCTGGAACAGCACGGGGTTGGTCGGCGTGTCGATCACCCCACCGACCTTCGCGCCCGCGCACCAATTCGCCCAGTCGTTGCGCTGGTTCTGGTTCAAGGGCTCGGCCAGCCGCATCTCGGCGTCCATGTAGATCATGGTCATGGCGCGCCGCGGCCGGTCGGTGGCGTTCGCGCCGGCGGCGTGGAAGACCCAGCCGGAGTGGAACGACACGTCGCCGAGCTCGTAGGGAGCCGTGTCGATGCGGAAGCCGCGCTCGCGCAGCGTTTCGCCGATCAGCGCCTCCGACTGGTCGCTGATGCCGACGTCGCGGCCGATGTCGTCGACCACGTGGCTGCCCGCCGCGAAGCTCATCGGACCCATGTCGGGCGTGACGGGCTGGAGCGGGATCCAGGCCGTCACCGTATTGTCATTGGACAAGGGCCAGTAGAACTGGTCGGCGTGCCAGGGCGTGTGCCCGCCGCCCGGCTCCTTGTAGAGCGCCTGGTCATGGTACAGGCGCACGCCATCCACGCCCATCAGCTCCGCCGCGATGCGCGCCATCCGCTTGCCGAACACGAAGCGTTTGACGGTGTCGCTGTGCCGCCACAGGTTCTCGACCTGCAGGAAAGCCCTGTCATAGGTCGAGCGCTCCGCCATCGGCGGCAGCGGCGGCGCAAGGGCCGTGACCTCGGCGGAGATCACGTCGCGATAATGCGCGAGCGTGTCGGGCGAGAGCACGTCCTTCAGGCGGACGAAGCCGTTCGCCCGGTAGGATTCGACCTGTTCCGTCGTCAGCGGATAGGGCCGATCAAGGTCGTCATGCGTCATCTGCGCCTCCTGTCGCGGTCAGGCGTTGGCGTAGCTATTGCCGGCCAGGTCGCGGCCGCGCGCCAGCCAGACCGGATGGTGGCGGTTGCGCTCGGGCACGATGCGCGACGAGGTCGGGAAGTAGCGCATGGTGTAGCCGGCGCGGCGGCGGTCGCTCGTGTTCGCGCGTGCGCCGTGGATGATCCGCGCCTCGTGGAGGCTGCACTCATTGGGCGCGAGGGTGAAGAACACCGCCTCCGCCTCGTCGACGCTGCCGGGCTTGATCTGCCGGTCGAAGATGTTCTCCGACAGGTCCACCGCCTCATACTGGCTGTAGCCGTCTCGGTGCGATCCGGGGATCACGCCCATGGACCCGTTCTCGGGGTCGGTCGCGTCGAGCGCCAGCCACACGGTCACGATCCCGGCCATGGTCGATACGCGGCCGTTCCAATAGGCGCTATCCTCGTGCCAGGGCGTCGCCTTGCCTGTGCGCGGCGGCTTGGAGATGAAATGGCTGGACCAGAGCCCGATGTTGGGGCCCATCAGCGGCTCGACCAGGTCGAGCACCTCGGGCGCGAAAAGGAACTCGAACAGGCGCTCGTCGTGGAAGTGCGGCGTGTCGAGGTCGTCCTCGCCCCGCGCCGCGAGCAGCTCCTCGAAGATCGCACGGAGCCGGGCGAACCTGTCGGGGGCGAGCACCGGCTCGCGGAAAAGCGTGTAACCGTCGCGTTCGAATTGCGCGACCTGGTCCGCACGGAGGCGGCCGTTCAGCACTTGGCTCATGTCCCGATACTCCCGATGTCGATGGCGTGGCCTGGGTCGGCGGCATAGGCGCGGACCTCGAAGATGCGGGCCTCGGCGACGCCGTTGGTGGCGAGCGCCTCGACCCGGAGCGCGTCCGCGGCGACCGGCTCGAACACGGCGGTGCGGCGGCGCTGGTGGTTGCCCTCCTCGCGATGGACCTCGACCCATTCGCCCCCGACGCGCGCCAGCAGCCGCCAGTCGCGCACCGCCTCCGGCGCGCGGAAGAAGGGCGGGGCGGACTGGTTGGGCCGCGACAGGTTAGTGTCGAAGGACAGCATGACGCAGCCCACGACCATGGGCTGGGCAAAGGCGAGCTCGAGATGCTGCGGCAGCGGCTCGCCCGGATCGGACATCCAGATGTTCGGCATCGAGTCCGGCCAGGCGAAACCGTTGACGGCGTTCGCCCCTTCAAATGGGCGCTGCTCGGGCGCGGTGCGGATCGCGAGCGCACCGCGGAGCTGGCGCCAGTGACGATACGCGGGGATGAGCACCTCGTGCGGCGCGTAGCCGTCGAGGTGCGCGTTCTTGGGCTCGCAGCCGCCGGGCGAGACGTGGAGATACTGCGCCACCGTGCCGACCGGCCAGGAGCGGTTTGCCGACCAGCGCACGTCCTCGCCCCCGGCGATCGCGATCCGATACGGACGGCCCGGTTCGAGCGTCGCGTCGAGCGGCACGTCGATCCACCCGGCGCTCCCCGCCGGCAGGACGAAGCTCGCCTCCGCGACGACGGGCTGGTCGTCGGGCCGGTCCCATAGCCGGTGCAGCGGCTGCACCGTCAGACGCAACGTCTGGTCGGCGGGGTGATCACTGCGGAGGTGGAGCGAGACGCGGTTGAGCCTCCGCTCGGTAATCGGCAGCACGGCGGCGAGCGCGGGCGAGCGGTTCACGCCGTCGTTCCTGTCGGCGCCCATGCGGAACGCCTCCGCCTCGTCCGGCTCGTCGCAGCGCAGCGCGGCGGCGCTCGACGCGGTGACGGTCGCCAGCCTGGCCAGGTCGCCGGCGTCCTCGTTCGCCACGCCGGGGATGCGCACGTCCTCGCGCAGCATGGCTTGCCGCAGCCCCGCCATGTGGGGACCTGCGGGATCGGCGGCGGTCCGGGGCGGGAGACCCTTCCGCACTGCGTAGCCCGCCGCGATGCCGACCGACTGGCCGAGTTGGGCCAGCGTCTGCATCACCCTGACCGGCCCGAGCGCGACGTGGGTCGTGCTGAGGCACCGGCCCGCAAGCCACAGGTTCTGGACGTTGCGGCTGTAGAAGGCGCGCAGCGGCAGAGTGAAGGGGGAGACCCGAATCCAGTGCTTGTAGTTGCGGTCGGCGTTCTCGCGCTCGCCCGGGTCCTTCTTGTTGAGGATGCCGCCCTTGATGTGGAGGTCGATCCACCAGCCCGCGGCGCCCACGGCGTCGGGCCAGCGGCGGTCCTCGTGGCAGTCGTGCTCAGTAAGGAGCACGTCGCCCATCAGTCGCCGGCTCTCGCGCTTGCCGGGGATCATGCCGATCCAGTCGAGCGCGTAATTCGCGGCTCGGTCGCGGAACGGCGCGTGGTTCTTGATGAAGTTCCATACGCCGAGCACGTGGCGGTGCAGTTCGTGTCGGACGGCCGGGTTGTCGTCGATCTGATGGAAGGGGTTGCAGACCTCCAGCCACCAGTAGCCGCCATAGATCGGCTTTTCGATGTGGTAGATGGTGCGCTTGAAGCCGATGTCCTCCTGGCGCTCGTAGCGCTCGATCCAGGGCGGCGGCTCGTAGGCGACCGGCCGGCCGACGTCGCGCGCGCGCATGGTGATGGTCGCGCCCATCGTCACGTCGTCGGCGATCAGCGGGGCGAGGTTCTCGCCGAACTCGTCTCGCGCCTCGCGGCCGTACCGAAAATCGGCGCCCGCGAGGTAGCCGACCGTGCCGTCGCCTGTGGCGTCGACGAACTGCCTCGCCTCGAAGCGCAGGCGCTTCTCGCTGCCCATCTGCGTCGCGACGACGGCGTCGATCGATCGGTGCTCGCCGCCGATCCGCCCTAGGCCGTTCGACGTCGCGGTCGGACCCGTCGCGGCGCCGTCGCAAGTCGCGCGGCTCTCGACGCGGCTGACCACCGTGTTGAGGAAGAAGTCGAGGTTCGGCTCGCGATGCGCCGCCTGCAGCAGCGCGAAGTCGAAGTTCGCGTTGATCATGCCGTGGTCGGGGAACGACTCGTGATTGGTCGCGCGGTCGTCGAGCAGCATCTCGAGCACGAGCCCGGTCTCCGCCGCCCAGGCGTTGCTGTGGCAGGCGCCGTGGGGGACCACGCGCACCTCGCTGGAGCAGTTGCCCCCGAACACCGGACGCTCCTGCACCAGCGCGGTGCGCGCGCCCGTGCGGGCGGCGGCGATCGCGGCGCAGAGCCCCGCCAGTCCGCCGCCGATCACTACGAGGTCGTAGCGGAGCGTCTCGGCCGCGCGTTCGCCGGCGGCGTGGTCGTCGATCGGGGTCATAGGGGTGTCGCCAGAAGGTGCGGACGCTCGCGGTGGAGCGTCAGGATGAGTTCGCCGAACAGGCTGTTCGCCCAGGCGAACCACGGACGCGTGAAGCGGGCGGGATCGGCGGGGTCGAAGCTCTCGTGCATGAAGCCCGTGCCCGCGTGCGTGGCCCGGAGCTGCCGCAGGCAGAGCGCCACCTCCGCGTCGTCGGTCGCGGTGAGCGCGCGCATGACGATCGACATCGGCCAGATCGTGCCGCGCCCGGTGTGCGGGCTGCCGATCCCGTCCGCGGTCCTCCCGCGGACGAAGTACGAGTTATCGTCCGACAGGCAAAAGGCGCGGGTCGCCCGGTAGCGCTCGTCGCCTGGGCGGTGAAAGCCTAGATAAGCGAGCGAGAGGAGCGACGGTGCGTTGGCGTCGTCCATCAGGTGCCGGCCGCCGAACCCGTCGACCTCGTATGCCCAGATCGGGCCGTGGGTCGGGTGCTCGACCACGCCATGCGCGTCGAGCCCCGCCCTGACGCCGTCCGCGATCGCGCGCGCATCGGCGGCCAGGTCGACCCGGGCGAGCGCGTCTAGCGGCGCGGTGATGTCCTCGAGCGTCACCGCCAGCATCGCGTTGGCCGGCGTCAGCAGCGGCAGCTTGCACTGGTCGTCCGACGGCCGGAACGCGGAGCGGACGAGCCCGCAGCGCCGCCACGGGTCGCCACGGCCCTGGTTCGGGAGCGAATCCCCCCAGTCGCAGGCGCGGCGGAACGTGTAAGGGGAGGCGTCGCCCGCCTCCTCGACGCGGAGCAGCGCGAGCGCCTGCGCGACCGCGCCGACCCAGTCGTCGTCGAACGCCGCGACCGACCCGCTCGCGCGCCAATAGCCGTGCGAGAGCCGCAGGAACGCGGCGACGCTGTCGAGCTCCCATTTGCGCTCATGGACGCCCGGCCGCATCTCCGTGCGGTCGTCCGCCCACTCGCCCGAGCGCGGCGCATCGTAGAAGGCGTTGGCGTAGGGGTCGAGCCGGATGCACGCCGCCTGCCGCCGGACCGCGCCCTCCACCAGCAGCGCGAGCCGGCGGTCCTCGGCGACGAAGGGGAGGTAGGGCCAGAGCTGCGCCGTCGAGTCGCGCAGCCACATCGCGTCGATGTCCCCGGTGACGACGTAGGTGTCGCGCCCGTCGCCGCTGGTGGTTACCGTGGTGTCGAGCGTGTTGGGGAGGCAGTTCGCGAATAGCCAGGCGAGCTCGGGATCGGCGATAGCGCCGCCGACATGGCCGATCGCGTCCTCCAGCGCCGCGCTGGCGAAGCGCCGCGCCGCCGCGGGCGGCCGGCGGCACGGAAAGCGCCCGCTCACGACCGGTACCGCGCGGGCTCGGCGTCGAGGGCGATCGGCGCTGGCAGCAGCCCGCGCTCCGCCAATAGGCGGGCATAGCGGGCGACCACGGACGGGACGACGTTGATGCGCCGCCCGGCCTTCAACCGTTCGATCACGCGCATGAAGCGCCCCCCCTCCGTCCAGGCGTAGCGCGCAAACGCGATCACCGGCGCGTCGAAGGTGGCGACGATCCAGCCCGCGCCGCCCGAGCCGGTGGTGTTGTCGATGTCCTCGGGCGTGGTCGCGCGGACGAAGGGCGACGAGCCCTGCACCACGCGGGGCGTCTGGTTGATCGCGATCGCGCCGTCCCGACCGCGCCACAGCAACCGGTTCCGGCCGGGCAGCGCAGAGGAGACGATGTGGTCGAGCCCGGCGGCCTCGATGGCTCGGAACAGGTCTCCCCTGACCGAGTCGAGTCGGTCGAGGTTCGAGTCCATGAAAGCGAGGTAGCCGCGCGGCAGCCCATCCGCCCCCGCGACCGCGCGGATGCGGTCCAGCGCTTCCCCGATGTTCCGCCCCAACAGGTCGGGCGGGCACTCGCACTCGGCGAGCACGCCCAGGCCGCCGCTGTGGAGCAGCGGCTCCACGCGGCCGGCCAGCCCGCCGTGCGACGGCGGGACCTGGATCATCTCGAAAAGCTGCGGGCAGCTCTCGTAGCGCTGCGCGTGGACGCCGAACCCGCAGCGCAGGCCTGACCAGGCGGCGAGGTCGAGCAGCGCCACCATGGCCTCGTTGTGCGCGACCTCGCCCGAGTGAAAGGTCGCGGTGGTGAGCACGCGTCCCTCGTCGGCCCAGGCCGCGAGCTGGGCGTCGTCGACCTCCTCGACCGAGTCGTCGCGCAGGCGCGGGGCCCAGGCCTGAGGCCGCTCGGCCAGGATGGGGAAGGGCGGGCGGTTGGGATCGACGATCTGGATGCCGACGCCGCGTTTGGACCATTCGAAGATGTCGCCGTCGCCTGTCTGTCGCCCGTGGATCGTCCGGTCGCCGAGCGCCACGGCGAGGTCGGCCGCGAGCCCCGCGACCGGCGACACGCTCTCGGTATAGGTGGACACCCGCACGTCGCGCGGCGCGCGGGTCTCGCACGGCCCGAACACCGCCACGCGGTCGTGGCGGCAATGCGCGGCGACCTGGGAGAAGACGGCCGTCGGATCGCCGAAGACGACCGCGCGCGCCTGCCCGCGCCACCGCTCGGCGATGCGTAGCGTCACCGTTCCCGGGCCGTCGTCCTCGCCGACGGAGTCGCCCGTCTCGACCGCCAGGCCGGAGCCGCGCAGCGTTCGCTGGTCCGCGTCGTCGAGGTAGAAGGCGGTCGCTCGCGTCGCGTCCCCGATCCCGTCCGCGACGGTGCCGGCCCCGAAGCCGACCGCACGCCGGTGAATGATCTCCGGAAAAAGGTAGGGACCGACGTCGAAGCGGACGCTCCCCATCCGCACGGGGCGGGAGGGCCCCACCACGATCGGGGCGGAGGCGGGCAACAAGCCCTGGTCGGCCAAGCGGGCGTACAAGCCGGCGGGATCGGCGGCTTCAGCAAGGATCGGCAGACCGAACGTCGCTACCGACGAGTCGAACACGCCCGTGGGACCGAGGCGGAGCACGGCCACGTCGAAGACGGCGCACAGCAGGTTGAACTGCTGGTGATGCTGGCCGCCCAGAATGGTCGAGCCGGCCTCCGCGAACAGCTCTCCGTCGCGCTCGCATTCCCAGTACGTCTCGAAGGCGGCTCCCGCGTCCTTGGCCGCCCAGGCGAGCGTCGGGGCGACGTAGGCGAGGCCGGGAGCGTCCTGACGCGCCAGCAGCAGCCATAGTCTCGGTCTGGTTGGACGTCCGCTCGACACCCGCTGCCTCCCCCCGCCGCGTTATCGACCGCGACTGGCACTATATACGCACCATTCTGGCCGGCTGTCCATAGCTTGTTTGCGTCCGAGTTAGAGCTAGGGGGGCGGAGAAATCGCTTGACGGCAAGGCGGATTGGAACGCCTATAGCGTCAACAAGGCCGGTTACGGCAGGAGAGGTTGGGCATGGGCGAAGGAGCGGCCACCGTCTCGGCGACCGCGGGGCCGGCTGGTCCGGTGTCCGCATCGGCACCCGTCGTCGCCGAGCAGGATCGGATCCCCAACGGGCAGAAGCTCGCCTTCGCGCTCGGCGGCGGCTCCGACGTCTACGGACATCAGGCGCTCGCCGACAAGCTGTGGCTTCCCTACCTGAACCTGGGCCTGGCGGTCAGTCCAGTCGTGGCGGGCTTCCTGCTGATGTACTTCCGACTGCTCGAGGCGGTGCTGAGCCCGGTCTTCGGCACGCTATCCGACAACACGCGGAGCCGCTGGGGACGGCGGCGGCCGTGGATCGCGGTCGGCGCGCTGGCGATGGGCCTGACCTTCCCGCTGATCTTCCTGCCTGCGCCCGATTGGGCCCCGCGCGCCACTGTCCTCCATATCCTGATCGTGGGCACGCTCTTCTTCGGCGCGTACACGATGTGGAGCATGCCCTATTTCGCGCTCGGGCTGGAGATGACCCCGAGCTACGACGAGCGCACGCGCCTCGGGGCCTGGATGGCGATGGCGGTGAAGGTGTTCACGATCCCGGCCGGGTGGATCCTGCTGTTCGTCAGCGGCGGTTGGTTCGCGGACGCGGCGGGCAGGCCCGACCTGGCCGCGGGGGTGCGGGCGTTCGGCTGGATATTCGCGCCCGTGGTGATGGGGCTGGCGCTGCTGCCGGCCATCTTCGTGCGCGAGCGATATTATGACGCGGAGGTCGTGCGTCAGGCGCCCGAACCGTTCTGGCGCAGCTTCCGCGAGTCGGCCGCCTGCCGGCCGCTCTGGCCGCTGATCCTCGCGTCCGCGCTCCTGGTGATCGGGTTCTCGGCGGTCCGGTCGGTGGGCGTGTACGTCAACATCTACTACGTGCTCCGCGGCGACATCCCCGCGGCGACCGCGCTCGAAGGCTTGAAGTACACGGTCACGTTCGGCGTGGGCCTTCTCTCCCTGCCCTTGCTGGCCAGGTTGAGCGAACGGTTCGACAAGCGCAGCGTCACGGTGGGCCTGATCGCGGCGGCCGCCTTGGGGCACCTGTCCAACCTGGTGCTGCTCCGGCCCGACATGCCGTATCTGCAGATCATACCCGCGATCTTCTCGGCCGGGCTCGCGTCATCCGTCTGGATGTTCGTGCCCGCGATGAAGGCGGACGTCGCCGACCATGACGAGCTCGCCACCGGCAAGCGGCGGGAGGGCAGCCTCAACGCCTTCTACGGGCTGTTCTTCAAGACGGCGATGGTCGTCTCGGCCGGCTTGGGCGGCTTTGTGCTCCAAGCGACGGGCTTCGAGGTGACCCGCCCCGCGCAGTCGGACGCGGTGCTCTGGCGGATGGTGGTGGCCTATTCCGTCGTCCCGGCGGTCATCTGGGGCGGCTGCATCCTGGCGTTCCGCTTCTACCGGCTCGACCGCGAGCGGCTCCGCCAGATCCGCGCCGCGCTGGAGGCGAGGCGCGGGGTCATCTGAACCCAACTGCACACCCACAGGGAGGAACGGCGATGCTGCGCATCGATCTGAACGGAGACGGCTGGACGTTCGGCGAGGCGGGATCGGCCGAACGATCGCCGGGGCGGGTGCCGGGCTGCGTCCACACCGACCTGCTCGCGGCAGGCAGGATCGCCGACCCGTTCTGGGCCGACAACGAAACGGCGCTCCAGTGGATTGAGGAGCGCGACTGGACCTACGTCCGCACCTTTACGGTCGACGACGAGCTTCTCGCGCGCGATCAAGTGCAGCTGGTGCTCGATGGGCTGGACACGGTGGCGGAGGTGTGGGTCAACGGCGCCGTCGCCTTGAGCTCCGACAACATGTTTCACCGCCACCGCGTCGACGTGCGCGACCTGCTGAGGGCTGGCAAGAACGAGATCGAGGTCCGCTTCGAGAGCGCGATGCGCCGCGTCCGCGAGGTCGCGCGGTCCTTCCGGCCGCCGCGCGAGTTCAACGACCCGGTGGGCGGCTGCGTCGGCATCCGCAAGGAGCAGTGCCAATTCGGCTGGGACTGGGGGCCCCGCTTCGTCACCGCGGGGCTATGGCGTCCGGCGGCGATCGAGGCGTGGAACGGAGCGCGGATCGCGGGCGTGAGGGTGGCGCAGCGGCATGAGGCCGGCCGGGTCAGGATCGCGCTCCATCCCGAACTCGACCGCCTTGATCCCGGCGCGCGGTTCCGCGCGACCCTTTCGCTGGACGATCTAGTGGTCGCGGAGGCGGAAGGGTCCGAGCTTGAGCTGAACGTCGCGGACCCACGGCTCTGGTGGCCGGCGGGGCAGGGCGATCAGCCTCTGTACGAGGTGGTAGTTTCGCTGCAGGGCGCGGAGACACCCGCCTGGCGACGCCGCATCGGCCTGCGCACGGTGTCGCTCGACATGGATTCCGACGGCGCCGAGGTCGCCGCGGAGGACGGACGGTCGATCGGCCGGTTCGGCTTCCGCGTGAACGGCCGCCTCGTCTTCGCCAAGGGGGCGAACTGGATCCCCGCGCACAGCTTCGTCGCGGGGTTGGGTCGCACCGAGCTGGAGCCGCTCGTCCGCGCGGCGGCGGACGCGCACATGAACATGCTGCGCGTCTGGGGCGGGGGCGTGTACGAGGACGACGCCTTCTTCGACCTGTGCGACGAGCTGGGGCTGCTGGTCTGGCAGGACTTCATGTTCGCGTGCACGCTCTATCCGGGCGACGACGCGTTCGTCGCGTCCGTCCGGCGCGAGGCGGAGGACCAAGTGCGCCGCCTGCGCCACCACCCCTCGCTGGCGTTGTGGTGCGGCAACAACGAGATCGTGCTTCTGAACCGCGAGGCGCTGGCGGAGCCCGAACATGGCGAGAACTACCGGCGGGTGTTCCTCGACGCGCTGCCCGGGGCGGTGTCCGCGCTGTCTCCTGAGACGCCCTATATTCACAGCTCGCCGCTGATGACGCCGCCCGGTCGCGAGCCCGCGCCGAGCGAGGACGCCCACGACTGGGAAGTATGGGCGCGCCGCGCGCCTGTGGAGCATCTCGGGACGACGCGTCACCGCTTCCTCAGCGAGTTCGGGATGCAGAGCTACCCGTCGGTCGAGCTCGCCCGCAGCTTCTGCCCAGAGGAGGAACTGAACATCGGTTCTCCCGTGTTCGATTCGCACCAGAAGTTCCGTAACGGCAACGGGGTCGTCCTCGATTATGTGGGCCAGCGCTACCGGTTCCCACGCGACTACGCATCGCTGGCCTATCTGTCGCAGCTGCATCAGGCCTGGGCCGTCGGCGCGGCGGTCGAGCACTGCCGCCGCTCGTCGCCGACCACGCTCGGCGCGCTCTATTGGCAGCTGAACGACTGCTGGCCCGTCGCGTCGTGGAGCAGTCTGGAGTTCGGCGGCGGGTGGAAGGCGCTCCACCACCACGCTCGCCGCTTCTTCGCGCCCACCCTTCTGTCGCTCCGCCAACTCGGCGGCGAGCGTCGCATCATCGGCAACTACCGCGAGAACGACTCGGGGCTGGTCGAGCTGCACGTCGCACATGACGGGCCGGGGCCGCTGCGGGGACGCATTGATTGGCGCTTGATCGACTTCGCGGGGGAGCGGCTGGAAGGCGGTACGCTCGAAGTCGCGATGAACGCCGGCTCGTCGCGAATGCTGGATGTGCTCGACTTGCGCGGCTCGGTGGAGCGGATCGGTCGCGATCGCACCGTACTGCGTGCGGAGCTGTTCGTCGGCGGGAGACGGGCGTGCGAGGCGACCGGCTTCTTCGCGCCGCCTCGCTCGTTGCGCCTAGCCCGCGCGCCGATCGAGGTGACGCGCGACGGCGATATGCTGTCCGTACGCTCTGAGACGTTCCAGCACGCCGTACATCTAGGCCAGCCGGGTGACCGGCGCTGGAGCCTCGACTGGTTCGACCTCTTCCCCGGCGAGGAACGGCTGATCTCGCTGCTCGATCATCTCGGAAGGCCGGCCGCGCTTCCCGGAGAGGTCACTCCCATGTCCCTCGTCGACAGCTATTCTTGAGGCTCGCCGTCGTCGCTGCTCATACGGTCCAGGATCTCGGCGGCCGCTTCGTGAAGCGTCGCCGCGATGCGCGGCACGAACTCGTGCCCGAGGTGCTGGCTGGAGATGCCGAGCCCGGCCACGGGCGGCGCTCCGACGGCCACGCCGACCGATATGGTGTCGTCGGTGAAGCGGAGCTCGGCATAGCCGCGCTCCCTGGCCTGCTCGACCAGTTCGGAGAGTGACTGGCCGGGGAGCTTGCGCTCGCGTACCGGGTCCGACGGTACCGAGGCCGGGTCTAACGGCTCCTTGCCCGCCGCGAGCAGCGCGATGCCGAGCGAAGACTGATCCGCGGGCCAGATCTCGTGGCGCAGGATAGCGTCCTCCACCGATTGGCCAGGCCGCTCATGAAACAAGTAGCAGATCCGGCCCTGCCACAACGTACCGAGGGCGACGGTGTGGCCTTGGCGGCTGAGCCGTTTCAGCACCGGCATTGCCGCCGGTAGCAGCCGCGACGCCATGATGCTCTGCGCGGCCAGCATGTGGAGCGCCGGCCCCGGCCGGTAGCGGCGCTCGGCGTCGCGCTCCAACATTCCCATATAGGCCAACGTGCCGAGTAGCCGGTTCACGCGCGTGTGCGTCAGGCCCATCCTTCGCGCCACCTCGCGCGACCCGATCGGCCGCCGCGCGTCGGTGATGGCGCGCAGGCACTCCATGCCAAGCATCAGGCTGTTGTTCGGTTGCGCCGGTAGCGACTGCATCCTCTCACCATGTCGGAACCGCGGCTTGTTGCCAAGCGGACCCTAACTTAGCGGCGCTGGCGCTTAGAAAGCGCCGTTGAATCGCGACTTGGGAGTTCCTCTGCTTTGTCCACTTGACAAGGTCGTTAGAATGGCGCTGATTTAGTGCCAATAAGGGCCGTCAATGGCTCTCAGTCCTAGGGGAGGTTTCCATGAAGCCGCAGCGCGTCCGCCGCCTGTCCGTGTCAGTGTGCCTATTCGCGCTATCGGCAGTCGCTGCGCCGCAACTCGCCTTCGCGCAGGAAGTGTCGGCTGATCCGCAGCCGAGCCCTGCCGATCCCACGCAGGATCCGGGCGGTGCAGTGCCGGGCGACATCGTCGTGACCGGCATCAGGCAGAGCCTGGCGAGTTCGGTCGCGCGGAAACGCGAGGCCAGCCAAATTCTCGACGTCATCACCGCGGAGGACATCGGCAAGCTGCCCGACGACAACATTGCCGAATCGATGCAGCGCGTGACGG
The DNA here is from genome assembly GCF_002288825.1 of Sphingomonas lenta. Lineage (GTDB taxonomy): Bacteria > Pseudomonadota > Alphaproteobacteria > Sphingomonadales > Sphingomonadaceae > Sphingomonas > Sphingomonas lenta. Next base: position 775,362 of record NZ_NSLI01000002.1, on the reverse strand, counting down.
GCGTCCAGATCACCCGCGATCGCGGTGAAGGCTTCGGCATCAACATCCGCGGCCTCAGCTCGCAGACGTCCATCAACGGGCGGCTCGGGCTCGGTACGCGTACGGAGGGCGTCTCCGCGCGCGATGTCGACTTCCGCAATCTCGCCGCCGAGTTCTTTCAGGCGGTGGAGGTGTTCAAGACGCCCGTCGCGTCGAACATCGAAGGCTCGCTCGGCGGCTATGTCAACCTCGTCACGCGCAAGCCGCTCGATCTGAAGGAGCGGACCATCTCCGTCGCGGGCGAGCTGTTGCTGAACGAGTATGCCGAGCGTGCTGACCCGCGCGCGTCATTGTTCTTCGCGGACCAGTTCGCCGACGGCACATTGGGCGTTTCCGTCGCGGCCAACTTCTCCCAGCGGCGTCCCCGGACCGACTTCTTCCAGTCGCTCGGCGGCTGGCAGCGGCTCAACGTCAATCGCCAGACCGGGTTCGATTTTAACGCGGATGGCGTCACGACCGACGTGCTGCGCCCGGTCGACCTCCGGTTCCGGACCTCCAACGACACCCGCACGCGGTACGGCGTCGACGGTACTGTCCAGTGGCGTCCGTCGAGCGAGTTGGAGTTGCGGATCGACGGCAACTACAGCCGCTTCGAAAACGTGATCCGCAACCACTTCTTCCAGACGCTGTTTACCAACAACGCCACGGCGTTCGTGCCGGGCAGCCTGCAGATCGACGAGAACGGGTCGCTTCTCGGCGCCACCTACAACAACCAGGCGGTTCGGGTGGACGGGCGCTACGAGCCGGACGTCAACGAAACCTACCTGATCGGCGGTAACGCCCGCTGGTTGAACGACCGTTTGACCGTGGAGGTGGACGGCAACTACTCCTACGCCGATCGCAGCTTCACGTCCCAGTTCTTCCGGTTCCAGGGGGCGACGAACGCCACGGTGTCGTACCGCTTCCGCGGGAACGACGTTCCGCCGGAAGTGGTGCTGACTAACCCGAACGGGACGCCGTACGATCTCACGACCCCGTCGCTCTTCGTCTCGGACCTGACGCTCGACCGCGTGTTCGACCAGGATACCAGCGAATATGTGGGAAAGGTGGATGTTGGTTACGATCTGGACGCAGGCATTTTTCGCCGCATCGCGGGCGGTGCGCGCCTCACCCGGCGTGATATCCGTTATCGGGTGTTGCAGGCGGCCAATGTGGCCACCAACGCGCGAAACCCGGCCTTTTTCGACCAGGCGACCGGGCGACGCCGGACCGTAGCCGAAGAGCCTCTGTCTACCTTTCTCGCCCCTTTCCCGTTCGGCGACGGCGTGTTCGCGAATTTCGGGGGCAACTTTCCTCGTTCGTGGCTTGTGGCCGATTACGACGAGGGCGATCCCCGTTTCGGCTCCAGCCAGTTCATCGACCTGCTCAACACGCGCGACTTCGGTGGCCGCGTGAACTCGAACCCCGAGCAGTCGGACATCAAGGAAGACACGGACGCGGCCTACGCCTTGGCGGAGCTGGAGGGCGCGATCGGATCCGTCGCGGTGCAGAGCAACATCGGCGTGCGCTATGTCCGCACGCGTCTCGACTCCTCCGGACTGGTGACCGCCGGAACGACTGTCACGCCCATCACGGTCGAGAACGACTATGAGGACTGGTTGCCGGCGGTGAACCTGCAGTTCCGCCTGACGCCGGACGTGGTGCTCCGCTTTGCGGGCGCCAAGGTCATCGAGCGGCCGGACATCGGCCAGCTCTCCGCGGGCGCGGTCATCAACCAATCGTCGGGTACCGCGACGACGGGCAACCCGCAGCTCAATCCGTTCCGCGCGGACCAGTACGACGTCTCATTGGAGTGGTACACGTCGAGGACGGGCCTCCTGTCAATCGCAGGCTTCTACAAGGACGTGGCCAACTTCGTCTCGCTGCAGACGTCGGTCGGCCAGATTCCGGGCGCGGTGCGCTTCGACGGCGGAACCGATTTCCTGATCACACGGCCCTTCAACGCCGGCGGAGCAACGATCAAGGGTTTCGAGGTCGGTGTCCAGCAGGGGTTCGACTTCCTACCGGGATTCCTCGGCGGCTTCGGCGTGATCGCCAACTACACCTTTTCGGACGCCGATACTGACAGCGGAACGCCGATCTTCCGCCTTTCGCGCCATCAGTACAACATCGTTGGCTTCTACGAGCGCGACGGCCTCTCCGCTCGGGCGGCGTATAATTGGCGGAGCCGCTATGCCCTGACCGGCGAGGGCGGCAACTCGGTTCAGGGCATCGGCCTGTTCGAATACATCGCGGCCAACGGCTTTCTCGATGCGTCGATCAGCTACGAGTTCAACCGTAACCTCACGCTCGTGCTGGAAGGGGCTAACCTTCTGAATACCAAGGAGATCCGGTACACGGATGTGTCAAGCCGTCTGCGGGACCTGCAGATTAACGAACGCCGTTATGCGCTTGGAGTGCGGGTCCGGTTCTGAGAATGCCCGCCGTCAAGCTCCGGACCCACCGCGTCGAGAAGCTTTGGGGGCGCCACCAGCTGTTCCCCGGCTTCCCCGACTCCGCGCCGGACGCGGAGCCGGTAGGCGAAGTGTGGTTCCAGGAGCCCGGCAACAGCGCACCCGACCTCTTAATCAAGTATCTGTTCACGGGCGAGAAGCTGTCGGTGCAGGTCCACCCCGACGACGAACAAGCGCACGCCCGCGGCCTCTCGCGCGGCAAGGACGAGTGCTGGACGATCCTGACCGCCGAGCCTGACTCGACGATCGCGCTCGGCACCAAGAAGCCCGTCGACCGCGACACCTTGCGAGCGGCGGCGCTGGACGGGTCGATCGAAGGCTTGCTAGACTGGAAGCCGGTCAAGGCGGGCGACTTCTACTACTCCGCGAGCGGCACCATCCACGCGATCGGGGCGGGCATTACGCTCATCGAGGTGCAGCAGAACTCGGAGACGACCTACCGTCTCTACGACTATGGTCGACCGCGCGAGCTGCACCTGGACGACGAAATCGCAGTGTCTGATCCCGTGCCCTACGAGCCTATCACCGCGCCCGGCGAGGTGGAGGCTGGCCGCACGATCCTAGTGGAAGGGCCGAAGTTCGTCCTAGAACGCTGGCGCGGCGGGCGTGAGGTGACGTTGCCGGAAGATGCCACGGCGTGGCTCGTCCCGATCACCGGCGAGGGCAAGGTCGCGGGCGTGCGCTTCCAGGCCGGCGAGTGCGTGACGGTGACCGGCAGCGAGCGCGTCGAGGCGGACGGAGACGCGTACCTGCTGTTTGCCTATTCGGGCGATAGGCGGCTCTGATCGAGAAAATCGCGGAGCAAGTGCTCATCCGTAGGTCTGTGCGCTAAGCTGAACGAGTGTCTAGTCTGGGAAAAGCAAGAAGAAGCCGAAAGCAGCTGATTGTGGGTCTGTCAGCTAAAAATTTGCGGAGATGGCGCTGTACGAATTTTGGCACTGTGGCCCTGTGGAATGCGCGACGCGATCCGCCCACGTTAGATGCCGATCTCGTACGGCTTCGACCGACCCTGGTCCGGGTCGATCGCCTTCTCCGGTGGCAACCGCCTTGGGTTGGCTTGATCTCCTCGCCCGGAACCGGGCAGCCGCGCTTCCCGGATGTCGCCCGTGGTCTCCAGCGCTGATGTCTTCCCACCCGGATTGCGCGCGAGCTGCCGCTCCAGGTTGCCGGCGCGGTCCACCACGAGCGTGAGCGCGTCGCGCAATCTCGTCACGGTGACCAGGAATGTCTGCTGGTTCACGAGCTTGGTGTCGCGCGTCTCCATGACGGCGATGCCGCGATCGGAGGTGAGCCCCTGGGCCATGTGGGCGTTCAGCGCGTAGGCGAGGTCGAGCCGCTGGAGCATAGGATCGTCGCGGGGCAGGGCGACCCTCACGCCGAGCGACGTCTCGACGGTGACCCGCCTCGTTCCGATCGCGAGCACCCGCGCCTGGTCGGCGTTGAACAGGCCGCGATCGTGGTCGTTCGCCGTCCAGCGGATGCGGTCCTTTTCGCGCAGCTCCAGCTCCTTGCGCTCGTAGAGCTGGATCGGGGTCTCACCATCGCGGGCGCGAAGCTTGGCGGGCCGGAAGGTCCGTTCGCGCCCGCCCGACAAGCGCAGCGTCACCGTCCCGCGCTTCCCGTCGACGCGCTCCACCGTCGCCTTCGCCCGCGGCAGCCGCTGTCCTCGTTGCGCCTGCGCGATCTCGACTACCTGGCCCGGCTGATAGCTCTGCACGTAGCGTAGCTCCTCGTTCGTCAGGCTCACCCGATCGAGCACCTGGAGCTTGATGCTGCCCGGCCCGATCTCGCCGCGCGCGAGGAGCCCGTCCTGCACGGCCCGGTTCACCTCGCCCCGAAGCCGCCGACCGGACGCGTAGATCGCGGTGCTCGCCCGTTCCTCGGGCGGAAGCGCCAGCCAGCGTTCCGCCGCTTCCTGGCTGCCGCGCCCGGGCGCCTCGACCGTGAAGGGCCTCAGCGCCTCCATCGCACGGTCGACCGCGCCGATCTGCGCCGCCGCCGCCGCAGTCCGGATCGCGTCGCCGCGGGCGCGCAGGTTCTCGCTCATCTGCGCGGTGGGCGCGCCTGCCTGCTGCATGACGGAGAACGGCTTGCCCGCGTCGACCGCGCCGAGCTGGCGCGCGTCGCCCACGAACGCCATGCGCCCGACCCCGATCAGGTTGGCGAGCCGGACGAGCTTCTCCTGGTCGGTGTTCGACAGCATGGAGGCTTCGTCGACGAGTATCGCAGCACCCCCGAGATCGCGGCGCGCGGCGGCGGCGAGAGCCGCGCGATCCGGAGCATCGCCCAGGAGCCTCTCGTGGGCCTTCAGGAAGCGGGCGACGGTCATGGACGGGATGCCCGTCTCGCGCTGGAGCATCTGGACAAGCGTGTTCTGGACCGCGAGGCCGAGCACCCTCCCAGCATCGCGCGTGATGATCTCGGCTACGGGCGCCAGCACGCTGCTCTTGCCTGCGCCGGCCACGCCCTGGATCGCGATGATGCGGTCGGGCGAGGCGAGCAGCATCAGGCCGGCCGCGCTCTGTCCGGGGTTGAGGGTGATTCCGGATCGCTCGCGCGCCGCCTCGGCGAGCAGCGACGGGGCGCCGTCGGCGGAAACGAACGCTCGGCCCGACCCACGCCCGATATCCACCTCGCTGAGAATGCGCCGCTCGACGTCGAGCGCCTGGGCGGTGGTCATCATCGAGCCGCGCCGCCCATCGCCGCGCACGAGCTGGCGGGACCGCTCCAGCGTCGCCACACGGCTCTCGACGGTGTCGATCGTGACGGGCAGTCCCGTGTCGAGCGCCGCCTTGAGGATGTCAGTCCGAAGGAATGCCGCCTCGCGCTGCTCAAGGTGACGCAGCGCGGACGCGACCGCGTGCGCCGCGCCGACCGCTAACGCGCTCATGCCCTGCATCGAACGCGGCAGGTACGGGTCAGAGGACGCCAGCCCGAGCCGCTCGCCCAGCCGCTCGAACAGCGCCCGCCCGCGTTCCGCGACGGCGCCCGCGGCGCTCGCCAGTCGTTCCCAAGGGGAGGGCGGGGCGGCCATGCGCGCGGTCGCCTCGGCGACCCTGGCGGGGAGGTCGAGACCGGCCTCGGCGGCGCTGGCCCGCCATGCCTCGACGAGCGCCACGCGGTCCCCGGCGGGCTCCTTCCTGGGCCGCGTCATCAGCGTGGCCGCGTCGTATGCTGCGGGCGATCGCGTTGTCATCTCGGCGACCTTGGCCAGGATCTGCTGCCGCCTGGTGGAGTACGCCATGAGGGCGTTGCGCGTGAAGCCGGCCGCCTCGAAGTTGCCGTGCTTCGACCGGTCGCCGACGTCATAACCGAGCGCCTCTACGCGCTCGCGAAAGCTCGCCATCGCGATCGAGTTCAGGAGCGTGTTCAGGCTCCAGAGCTTTTCGTTGTGGAGCGCGCGCCACTTCCCGTCTGGTCCTTGGGTCACGTTCGCGATCACGGCGTGGATATGGGCCTGCGGGTCCTTCGCCCGGCTGGTGTCGTGTTCGAATAATGCGGTCACGAGATTGCCCGTCGACACCACGCGCTCGCGCCCGCGCACCTCCATCCGGGTCTCCGCCGCGTTCCGCTCGGCCCAGCGGAGCGTGTCCCTCACGGCTTCGCGATACGCGTCGACGATGCGCCGGTCGCCACCGACGAGCGCCAGCAACGACCAGCTCTTGGGCAGCGAGAAGGTGAGGTCGATGCCGGCCCGGTGGCGGTCGGGCGTGCCCACACGCGAACCGTCCGGCAGTTCGCCTTTCAGCAGCGCCTCGAAGCGCTGCTGGTCGACTTCGCCGGTGAGCCCGAGCGCCTCGGCTCCCTTGCCGAACCACTCACCCGCGGGCGCGTCGACGCCCGCGGTGTAGTAGTTGTCGGCGGCGAAATAGGCGCTCGCCCCCTTGGCCGAGCGCACGCTCGCGACGGACAGCATGACCGCGGCTCAGAGGCCGAGGTCATGCTGGTCGGGGCCGTCGCGATCGCCCGCCGCAGGGCCTTCCCGCAGCTCTCGCCGGGAAAGACTCTCGCCTGGCGAGAGCGAGATGACGCCGCGCGCCGGATCGACGGTTCCGGGCCGTCCGACGGGCGGCTGACCGAACCCGTTATCGCTTGGCGTGCCCTGGAAATTGCCCTGGGTCTCCTGCCGATCAAGCGACCGATCGGGGGCACCTTCGGCGCCGGTCCGCGGCACGCGATCGGGACGAGGCTGAACCGGCGGAGGGCCGAACGTACTATTCAACCTGTCCGGAACCCCGGCGCGCTGCGCAGCTTCTGTCCGCGCTCCGTCAGCCGCGACCGCCGCCTCGGCCTCGGCTTCCTGGGGCGCTTCCGGTGAGCGGACGCGAAGCTCGGTGCGGTCGCCGTTCGCCGGGCCCGGACCTTGATCGGCCGCGCCGTTTGTGGACGCTGCATCCTCGGTATCCGAAGCGCTGGTGCCGCGCTGGTCGGGCGCGGTCGGACGCACAGGCAGACGCGGGACAAAAGGCTCGGCTCGGTCCGGGAACGCACGGTATTCGAGCCGGATCGGCGCGGCGGGGAAGCCGTCCGGGAACTTCAGATAACCCTGCAGGCGGGGCAGGTTCATGAGCTGATCGGGGAGCAGCAGCGGCTCGATCTGACGGCGCGGCGTGAGGCTCACGGCGTCGCGGGCGTTGTTGTAGCCGTAGCTGTAGCCCTCCTCCATCTCGCGATACTGACGATGGCCGATGAAGTCCGAGCACCAGGTCGCGGACTCCCGATCGGCGGTCGCGAGCACGAGCTTGGTTCGGGCGAGCGCGGCCAGGGTCATGGCCATGTTGTCGCCATAGGTCTCCTTGAGCTTGGCATAAGCGTGGACGCCCATGACGATCGCGCCGCCATAGTTGCGCGCGGTCTGCAGGCCCTTCTCCAGCGCGGGCAGGCGATGCAGCGCGCCGAGCTCGTCGAAGACGAACCAGACCTTGAGGTCGGAGGTCCGCGGGCCCGCCATGAGCGTGTTCATGGCGGTGTCCATCCAGACGGTGAGCAGCCGCGAGGCGATGCTCATGTCGACATAGCGGGCGGACACGAACAGGAACCCCCCGGGCTCACCCCGGCCGTCGATCCAGTCGCGCACCGAGAAGCGCGGCCCGGTGGTGGGCAGCATGCGGAGCGCCTTAGCGTTGGCGTTGAACACGGCCCGGATCGACTCCGCCATGCGCGCCGCCTCGGGGGCGGTGAGCGGGTCGGCGACGGTGCCCTCCATGAGCTTGTGAACATGGGCGAGGCTGGCCGTCATCAGCTCAGCCGAAAGTGCTGAGTTGGTGGCCCGACCCTCGGCCACGAGCTTGAGGCACATCTCCACGAAGAGCATGCGCGCGGCGAGCACCCAGAACTGCTCGGAGCCGCCGCCGTCATGCGGTACCAGCGCATCCGCGGCGGCCGTGAACGCGGCCTCGTCGGCGCAATCCTCGAACACCGACCATTGCGGGCATCGGGCGTCGAGCGGGTTCAGGATCACGTCCCGTTCGGGCTCGAAGAACGCCTCGATGAACGCTCCGGTCAGGTCGAAGATGACGGCCCGTTGCCCGCGCGTTCGGACCTGGGCGAGGAGATCGCGGAGCGCGACCGTCTTGCCCGTCCCCGTGGTGCCGATCAGCATGGCGTGGCTCTGTTCGAGCCGCCAGGGAAAGGAGACGCCGGCCAGTTCATACGGCTCGTAGAGATTGGCCGCGCGCCGCTCGGCGGGGGAGGCCAGTCGCCATCCCGGCCCAAGCAGCCGGCGATACTCCGTGGCCCGCTCGACCCGGTTGTGCGCGTCGATCTCGGACGCAAGCTGAGGCAACGTCGCGAGGGTCGCGCCGCGCTCGTGACGGCTCTCCTTCGAGCGCCGGCCGAACCAAGCGGCGATCCAGGCGAACGCGATCGTCGCGGGTACGACGATGATGCTGGCGACGAGCGCGCCCTCCCGCACGGCGGCCATGAACTTCGTCCAGGCGGCGACGATCATCGGGTGGCCGGGGGCAGCCTGTATGGGGACGATGAGACGCGCGCCCGACGCCGTCTCCAGGTTCACCGATCGGGTCGGGTCGAACTCGAACCAGAGATAGATGCGGACGTAGAGCCGCATCCAGCACAGATAGCTCTCATGGCCGGTGAGCGCGGCGCTCAGCTGCCACCAGATCAGCCCGCTGAAGAGCATGCCGGCGCAGATCGCGGGCGCCTTCAGGCCGGCCGCGAACATGAAGCCGAAATGGCCGATCAGCTGGCTGCCGCGGGTGAAGTTGACGAGGTCACGCCGCATGGGGACGGCCCTCCGCGGCGAGGCGATCACGCCAGACCTGGAGCACTTGGCCACGCAGGTTCGGGTCGGTGTGCCGGTCGAGCAGACCCTCCATCGCGATCGCGGTGAAGAGCACCTGGTCAAGCGCTTCCGCGATGCGGTCGCTGGTCCCCAGAAGCTCGCGCGCGATCAGCTGGCGCATGAGCTTGCCGACATCCGTCTGGCGCTCATTGACGAGCGCCATGAGGTCGGCGTGCATGGTGCCGTCCATCCGGACGGTGATGTACTTCTTGTACGACACTTCACGTCTCCGTGTTCGTCCGGAGGCGCATGGCCGCTCTTCGCAAGGCCGGAACATAGTAGCAACACGGGATGGCGATTGTAAAGCGCCCGTCTCAGCGCCTGCACTTCGTCTAGCTAACCAAATCAACGGCTTAGCCCGGTCCCACGGCGTGGGACAAAGCTGCACTTTCCGTGGGACCGGAATTAGCTATTTCCTACAGTTACTTAGCCTGCGGCTCGCCGCGTAGGGTGTGCCATGAAATGTTCCCGATTTGGACGTTTCTCGTTCGCGAGGGTCAGGCCAGGATTATCAGGGTTCGTGACCGGATTACGCGCGGATTTCCTAGCCTTCCCGGCGCTTGATGGACAGCGCGAATGTATCTCGCGGGTGAGAGTCACAGGCGTCGTTTGCGCCCCTGGTGACCACATAGCCATTGCTTGCTCCACGAACCCGAGGACCCGTGAGAGAGCAGGACGACGCAACCGAAGTCGGTTTAGCAGCGCCGGCGACCCGATCCATTGCGAACACCGGAAGGGGTCTGGCCCGCTATCGTTTGGTGAAGTTTGAACCGCGAGTGGCCCAATCGACGCTGCACACCTAAACGCCCTTGCGACGCCGACCGCCTCTCCATAGCGTGGGCGACAAGGTGGGGAGGCGGCAATTTGAAAGACGATGAAGTCGCGCCGGGTGCGCCGCCCAGCGGGCCCGTGCAGCTAGGGTCCGTTCAGGCAGGAGCTACCCCGTTCAACGTCGATAACGTAAGTGCGACCTACCGCGGACGTGTGGACCTGACCGATGGCCCGGTATTCGCAATCATCAAGGACTTGCCCCCGCGCGAGCTCGCGAACGAACTCCTGGCCGCAACGCTGGCTTATGCGGCAGGCCTGCCGATCCCAATGCCTATACTGGCGGTCGCAGAGCCTGATACAGGTATCGGAGCGGGCTGCCGCCTGCCGGACCAAAAGGGAGGGTTAGTGTTCGCCTCCGCCGATATCGGCGGGGCATCCGTCCGGCAGATTTATCTCGCTGATCGAACCTCAGCGACGGAGGCGCTGATCGGCGAGCGACTGTCTCAATGGAGTGATGCGGGCCGGCTTTACGGGTTCGATAGTTGGATCGCGAACGTCGACAGAAATGCAGGAAATCTGCTTTTTGCAGGTGAGCGCGATATCTGGTTGATTGATCATGGACAGGGTTTCACCGGCCCTAACTGGAGCGCAGAGGCGCTCCAACCAGCGGCCGAGTACGTGAACAAGCTTCAAGGCTGGTTTACGCCGATGCTGACGGATGAACGGAGGATCGAACTCGCCAGGGATGTAGGAGACGTATGCGATCGCATAAATGCCTCCGAACTGCCGTCATTGGCGGCCATCAGCTACGTGGCAGACCTGCTTAGTGCGGGAGACCTAGAAGCGTTGCTCGCGTTTTTGGCCGACCGTGTTCCGCACGTCCCTCGGCTCGCTACTCGCGCTTTGGGGATGTTGGCATGACGGTGAAAAGCCCTGCCTTGCGCTTCCCGTCGCGGGCGAAAAACCTCCGTGCACATTGGGCACCAATCCTCTTTTCGCCTCGTCCGGACTCGCCAGAGCGGATCGTGGTGGGTGTGGTCGCGGTCTCCGCAACTGGTCACCATTTGGCTGAGGCGAACGCCTGGCGGCGGCTTCATTGCCTTTTCGAGGCGGACGCGGAAACGGCCCAGCTTGCCATCCAAGTCGCTTTCGAGCGGATGCGGGAAACGCTTGCTAAGGTTGGCGTGGAAGGTCTGACGCAATTCCGGCCTCCGTTCACTGGAATATCGCTTGGCGAAGCTCGGATAGGGGAGGCTCGGTCGGAGCGCGAGTTGGCCGAAGCGTGGCTTGCTAACACCTCCTCTTTGTTCGACGCCGACCTAGCAGCGCGAGCCGCTGCGAGCGCCAGTCAGGACGCGGATGAATCGGTCAAACCGGTGAAAGGTGATCGCTTGCCGATCTTGGTGAGGGAGTACGTTGAGCATCGGCGACCTGGCCTTGCCCAGGCGTTCAGTCCGGAGTTTCAGGCCGTTGGTCGCAAGGTGCGGACGCCCGCACAGAAGGTGCGAATTGCGTTCTCAGGGTCAGTTCTTGTTGCCAATTTCGCGACCCTTCCGGCGAGGCCGTCCAAGGTCAAAATCGAGCACGTTAAGAGCCTGATATGGGACTTGGAGCAGGGCAGGGCTCGGGATCACTATGGAGCCCAACGGCGGTTCGAGATGATCGTCCAGCATCAGAGTCGGGATGATCCGCAGATCACCGCGCGACAGTACGAGACTGTACTCGAAGTGCTCGACGAACTTGGTGAGCAAGCTCGCCTGCGTGATCTCGCCATGCGGCCTTATACGGCCGTTCCTCAGATTGGTGATCACTTGATAGAGTTTGAGCGTCGGGCGGCCTAGGTTCTTGGTGCCGCCCGTCCGCCCTTTGGATTTCGACCGCGAGGTCCGTAGCACCTCCGAAGAAGGCCGAATTACCTGTTCTTGCTCGCGCTTCTAGAATGGCACGTCATCGTCGAAGTCATCACCGAAGTCCCCAGGTGATTGCTGCGGAGCTTTCGGCTGGAGCTTCGGTTTCGGCTTCGGCGCGGGTAAGGCCGGGGCTGGAGCTGTCAGGCGCTCACGTTCTCTCTCCTCCGCCTCTTTGTCTGCGCCGATCCACTTTAGGATGGTGCCGACCGTCTGGTATGCATTTGGAGCGTCGGCTAAGGTCGATGTAGTACCTTGGATCCCGGAGAGAAATAGCGCCATAGCGGACATTGCGACAGCATAGTTAAGCCTCGGCCGGTTAAGCTCCGCCGAGAAGTCATCAAGTTGCTCTATCAGACGCTTGCGGCGTTTCGGCTCCATATCGGAGTCCTCAATCATTCCCCTGAGAACGATGATCTGAGACTCGATTTTCGATTTGGTCGAGGTGGATAGTCGAACAGAATGGGGCTTGGCGACCAAGGTGTCGTTGAGCATGATCTCCGCGACGAGCCCACGAATGCGAATTGAGAATGCCTGGTAGGCTTCCCATTCGTTTCGATACTCGCTTTCGTCCGGCAGCTCTAAACCGGGCACGCCAAGCGCCCTCGCTGCCGATGTCATAAGCATCATATATTGGCTGCGCAGCTCGGTGGAGAGATCGCCCGACTGGGTGTTCTCCATGATCTCGTTCATGTTACGCCGGGCCTTCTGTTCCAGCGCAGCGAACTTACGATGCGGCTCATTAGGCGGCCCGTCGTAATCCTCTATATCGAGCAAAGAGTAGTCCATCAGCCCGTTATAGAGGCGGCCCAACGCTTCTGACCACCACCCGCTCTCAAGGATCGAGGCGTGCCGCTGCCAAATGATGCACGGCCCGGATCGCGTCGTTTCGGGCGAGCGTTCTGGGAACCGAAAAGCCGCCCGACGTGGGCCTAACCGCGAGGGCCTCGACCCCTCCCGCAATCGGTCGTTTTCGGGAAGGCTGGTTGTTACCTTGTTCCCCGAAGGGAGGCCTTCTGCGCTACGCGTTGCGCCGGCCGCGTTGTGATATTAGGTCGGGTCTATGGTGGTCCGCGTGGCTCCTCTTTTCAGCTTTCGGACGCTCGCGACGTTGCTCTTGGCCGCGCTGCTGTTTGTCCGGCTGGGACCACTTTGCGAAACCGCCGCGATGGCGGCCAGCCCGGTGGCCTCGGCGATGCCCGGATGCGCGGACCAGCCGCACGATACTCCGGCTAAGAAGATGCAGCCGGCCGCCTGCGCCATGTCGTGCATGGCCGCTTGCGGCGAGGTCGTCACCTATGCCGATGTTCCGAGCTATGGGGCGATAGTGCCCTGGCCCGCGGTGAACATGCCGTTCGACGGAACAAGCCGGGCTCCGGACCCGCCCCCTCCACGAATGGCGTGATCGACACTCGATTTCACAGTCCATTTGACGGAGATTTCCAATGAACACCTACAAGCTTGTTGCCGCCGCGTTCGCGCTCTCCATGTCCACCGCCACGTTCGCCGCTGCGGCTGATTGCTGCCCGGACATGGCGTGCTGCAAGGAAGGCGCTGACTGCTGCGATCATGCCAAGGGCAAGGACGGCGAGCACGCCGACCATGCCGGCATGAACCACAAGTAAGCCGATGGGATGGGGGCGGGCGACCGCCTCCATCTTCACGGTTGAGATCGGAGTGCGCCGGTGGTGAACCTGGCACCCGCCTCGGCGTTGTCCGATAGCGAGGTCTTATGAGCAGAGCGGCTAAGCTGGCGACGGAAGCGTTCGCGATCGGATTAGTGGGCGACGGCATCGTCACCCTGCTTCAACCCCGGCGTCATGCGGCGCTGTGGCGCTTCGGCCCGACCGCCTGGCGCGATAGCATGAAGGTGCTCGAACGCCGCCCGATGCTGACGGCCGCGCTCGGAGCCGCGGAGGCCGGTGCCGGGTTGTGGCTCGCCAGCCGGCAGCGCCGCTGGAAGGGTTGACCGGTCGCGCCTTCCTCGGCCCTCACGGGTGAAGGTGCTCGTCGTCCTCGCAAGCCTCGGTCGGCCCCTCGGTCTGGATCGTGGTGTGCTCGATCCCGAACCGCTCATCAAGCGTGCCCGCGACGGCCTTTCTGACGCTATCGGAGTCCGCTCCCTCGGCCAGCGTCACATGCGCGGTGCAGCTCACCTCTTCGGTCGTCATCGACCAGACATGCAGGTCGTGAACGCCGGCGACACCGGGCGTCGCCGTGATCGCCGCGCGCAGCTCCGCCAGCTTGATCCCGCCCGGCACGCCCTCCAGCAGCACGTTGATGGTGTCGCGCAGCAACACCCAAGTCCGCGGGAGTACCCATAGCCCGATCAGCACCGCCACCACGGGATCGACCCAAGTCCATCCGGTGAACCGGATCGCGAGCGCGCCGATGATGACGCCGACCGAGCCGATCATGTCGGCCCACACCTCCAGATAGGCACCCTTGACGTTGAGGCTGGTCTCCTTGCCCCCGGTCAGCAGTCGCATAGAGATGAGGTTCACCGCCAACCCTATCGCGGCGACGATCAACATGCCGATCGACTGCACGGGTTCGGGCTCGCGGAAGCGCTGGACCGCCTCGACCACGACGTAGATCGCGACCGCGAACAAGAGCATGGCGTTGAAGGCCGCCGCCAATATCTCGAACCGCTTGTAGCCGAACGTCCGCCGATCATCGGCCGCACGCTGGCCGATGCGGATGGCGAGCAGCGCGATCACCAGCGCCGCTACGTCGGTCAGCATGTGCGCGGCGTCGGACAGCAGCGCGAGGCTGTTGAACACGAACGCGCCGATCACCTCGGCGACGAGATAGGTGCCGGTCAGCGCCAGCGCCCATCCCAGCATCTTCGCGTTCGCGCCGGCCGCGTGGTTGTGGGCGTGGCCGCCTGCTCCGTGGTCGTGTCCTGCACCCATGTTCAACTCTCCCGTGATCGCGCGTCGCGTCGTGCGTCCTGCAAAATCTCGATGCCGCCCTTGAATGCGATTAGCGCCGTTGCGAGCCCGACCACCAGGTCGGGCCAGTTCCGCCCCGTCCAGAGCACCAGCGCCCCGCCGACGAGGATACCCCCGTTCGAAATGAAGTCGTTGAAGCTGAACGTCGTCGCCGCCCGGAGATTGACGTCGGGCTGCTTGAGGCGTTGCAGAAGCCGCAGGCAGATGAAGTTCACGATAGCGGCGACGAAGGCCATCCCCATCATCGTCGGGCCGATCGGCTCGCTGCCCTGGAAGTAACGGCGTCCCACGTCGAACAGCACGCCCGCCGCGAAGAGCAAGAGCAAGACCCCGGACACGCCTGCCGCTATATCCTTCCATTTAGGCGGTCGGCTCAGCGCGAGCAGGCTGATCGCATAGACGATCCCATCGGACGCGTTGTCGAGACCGTTTGCGATCAGCGCACTGGAGTCGCCTAGAACGCCGGCGACGCCGAACGCCGCGGCGAGCCCGATATTGAGCAGAAGCACGATCCAAAGCGTGCGCCGCTCGGCTTTGTCGCCTTGCCCGGGCGTCGCGTTCTCGGCCATTCGCGCGCTCCCGATCAGTGAGTCGGCTGGCCGGCGGGCGCTTTCAGCGAACCGGCCGGGCAGCGATGGAAGACGCGCGGCACCCCGCGGTAGTTTGTGGTGCTGATCCGGTCCGCGGTGCGCTCGACCACCGTCAGACGTTTCAACTCGTTCGCCTTCATCATGTCGGGAAAAGGCATATGGCTGTGGGTGTAGGCGATCGCCGATCCCTCGTCCCGGAACAGGCCGGTCGCGAACGGGCCGCGGTCGGGGAGCTGCACCTCAGCGTAGTAGCCGTCGGCGAGGAACACCCAGGCCGGACCCGATGAGCAGTTCTTTGTCTCGCCTAAGCTCCAGATGCCAAATATCGACCTTGGGTTTGCTTCTCCCGATGATGTCCGTGCCTGAGCAGCCGCCGCAAGGGCCAATCCCATCGTCAGTGCAATCATCGTCTCTCCTTTCATCGCCAAGCCACGTGCTATCAGGGGCGGACACGGGACAGGCAGGCTTACTGCTTCCGGCAAACGCGCGTGTTGCCTTGCGCGTTTGTGACTCGAAGCTCGTTGCCCTTCATGGTGGCGCTGCCGTCGTCGCCGACAAATTGGAGGCCCTGCGCGGGTGCGGTCAGGACTCGGGGCCGTTCCTGCTCCGCTTGCCGAAGCTCGATCGACAAGCCCTCGTCCTTGAAGTCTACGAATAGCGGTGCGCCGTCACCACAGGTGTAGAGGTGTCGTCCGCGCACGCCGCTCGCCGTCTCGAAGTCACGCGCGTGGATCTCCTGCTCTGTCGGGGCGCGGGGCTTCTTCTCCTCGGCACATCCCGCGAGAACGACGGCTCCAGTCAATGCCAGCGTGGCGGCCCTGGTTCGCGCGCGCATGACGGTCGTGCCTCGCTCAATGCCGCTCATCCGCGCGCCTCCCGAAGCAAGGTCCGGGTCTTCCAAAATATGGAATGGGCAAAGATTTGGGAACTCCATCGTTATGACCGTGCATCAGCGATCCTTCCCGGTGGAGTTCCCGGAGGGCGCGTTCCGCGCGCGGCTTAGGTCGGCGCGGCGCTTTGAACGATTGCCCTGGCGCGGGGGCGGGCTGGCCGCCCCGCGCAAGTGCCGGTCGAGCGCCTGGTCGGCACCCCCGACGAAGTCGCGAAGCCGCCTGTCCAATCCCGGGATGACGCGCGTCAGGACCCCGCGGCACTCCATCACGTGCCGCAGCGTCGCCCCATGCTCGCTCGCTTCGATGTGAAAGCTCTCGTCAAACCGGAGCAGGCCTCCGACGCCGACCCTCCAGGCGAATGCTTCCGGCTCCGACAAGCAGGTGACCGTCGCGGGCGCGGTGATCGGCCGCCGCAAGATCCGGCTCCGCATACTGTAATCGACGTCGCGTCCGACCTCCGGTGTGCCGGCGGCGGTGACGTACGGGTGCCAGCGGGCATAGGCGTCGAGCTTGGTGAGCGCCGCCCACACGCGCCAGGGCGGTGCCGCGAGCTCGATGCTGTTCTCGATGCTCAGCATAGTCTCGCTCCCGCGCCTCCTTCCGCCGCGCTTCCGATTGGCGACCGATCGCTCACGGTCGGTCCTGCTCGCGCGTCGGACGGTGCCCGGGCTGGGAGAGCACCTCGACGCGCTCCAGCGTGACCAGGCCGATGCCGCGCAGGTCGGCGAGCTCGGCCATAAAGGCGCGCAGGCGCTCCTCGGCGTCGACGATCTCGATCACCAGGGGCGGGTTGTCGCTGATCCCAAACAGGTGATGCGCGTGGATCCGCGAGCCCTGGCCGTACCCTGTGAGCCCGCGCAGCACGGTTGCGCCCGCGAGCCCGCGAGCCCGCGCCTTCTGCACGATCATGTCGGCGACGCGCTCGTCGCCGCACGAGGCGTCCTCGTCCGTGTAGACCTTCAGAAGCGCCGGATCGGTGATGGTCGTCATACGCTCTCCTTGCCTGGACGGCGTGCGCCCGCACGCCGGTCGTACCGCCGCGTCACTCGGCCGGCACCGCCGCCCCGAGCGGCGCCTCGTCGTGCTGCTCCGCGCGCGGACGCTTGGTGCGGGCCAGGATCAGGCGGCTGATCGCCGGGAGCACCAGCAGCGTGAGCAGGGTGGTGGTGATCAGCCCGCCGATCACCACGACCGCGAGCGGCCGCTGGAGCTCGGCGCCGGTCCCGGTCGCGACCGCCATGGGGACGAAGCCGAGCGCCGCCACCAGTGCGGTCATGAGCACCGGCCGGACACGCTCCATGGCACCCTCATGGATCGCTTCCTCCAGAGGATGTCCGCCCGCCAGCCGCTTCTGGATGCTGGTCATCATGACCAGCCCGTTCAGCACCGCCACGCCGGACAGCGCGATGAACCCGACCGCGGCCGACACCGAGAAGTCGAGCCCCGCAAGCGCCAGCCCGAACACGCCGCCCGCAAGCCCCAACGGCACCGCCGAGTAGACGGCGATCGCGGGCGCCGCTCCGCCCAGCGCCATGAACAGGATCGCGAAGATCAGCACGAACACCGCCGGGATCACGATCGAGAGCCGCTGCGAGGCCGCCTGGAGGTTCTCGAACTGGCCACCCCATTCGAGGTAGGAGCCGGTGGCCAACTGCACCTCGCGGCCGACCCTGGCCTGCGCCTCCTCGACATAGGAGCCGATGTCGCGGCCGCGGATGTTGGCGGACACGACCACGCGACGCTTGCCGTTCTCGCGGCTGACCTGGTTGAGGTTTTCCGAGAAGTTGAAGCGCACGAGCGAGCTCAGCGGCACGGAAGAGGCTAGCCCCGCGCCCGACGCGGGCAGCCGGACCGGCAGCGCGCCGACCGCGGCCAGGTCGTCCCGGGTTACGTTGGGCATCCGCACCACGACGTCGAAGCGTCGGTCGCCCTCGAAGAGCAGCCCCGCCTCGCGCCCGCCGAGCGCCGCCGCCACCGTGTCGGCGACGTCCTGGACGGACAGGCCGTAGCGCGCGATCGCGTCGCGGTCGAACTCGACGTTGAGCGTCGGAAAACCCGCCGTCTGTTCGACGCGCAGGTCGGCCGTGCCCGGGATGGTGTTGAGCACCGCCGCGATGCGGTTTGCGGTCTGACCCATGGCGTCCAGGTCGTCGCCATAAACCTTGATGCCGAGGTCGCCGCGCACGCCGCCGATCAGCTCGTTGAAGCGGAGCTGGATGGGCTGGCTGATCTCGTAGGCGTTGCCGAGCAGGCCTTCGAGCCTCTTCTGGACACGCTCGACGACCTGCTCCTTGCTCTCCACGCCGGCAGGCCATTGATCCTCGGGCTTGAGGATCACGAAGCCGTCCGAGATGTTCTGCGGCATGGGGTCGGTCGCCACCTCGGCCGTGCCGGTCTTGGCGTAGACGACCGCCACCTCAGGCAACGCCGACAGCTCGCGCTCGATCCGGCGCTGCATGGCGAGCGACTGGTCGAGCGAGGTCGACGGGATACGGATCGCCGCGACCGACAGGTCCTTCTCGTCCAGGGTCGGTATGAACGTCCGGCCGAGCGTCGTGAACACCAGGCCCGCGACCGCGAAGATCGCGACCCCTGCGCCGATGAACGGCCAGGGGCGCGCAAGCGCGCGACGGAGCCAAGGGTCGTAGCGGTCCTTCGCGACCGCGATCACCTTGACCTCCTTCTCCGACACCTTGCCCCGGATAAGCACCGCGACCATCGCCGGCACGAAGGTAAGCGAGAGCACGAACGCGCCGGCGAGCGCCAGCATGACCGTGGTCGCCATGGGCGAGAACATCTTGCCCTCGACGCCCTCGAAGGTGAGCAGAGGCGCGAAGACGAGGAAGATGATGGCCTGGCCGTAGATGGTCGGCTGGATCATTTCGCGCGAGGCCGCGATCGTCTCCTCCAACCGCTCGCGAAGGGTGAGGAGGCGTCCCTCATGGTGCTGGCGTTCGGCCAGTCGCCGGAGCGAGTTCTCCACGATGATGACCGCGCCATCGACGATGAGACCGAAGTCGAGCGCCCCCAGGCTCATGAGATTGCCCGACACGCCGAACCGGTTCATGCCGATCGCCATCAGCAGGAACGACAGCGGGATGATCAGGGCCGCGATGATCGCCGCCCGGATGTTGCCGAGCAGCACGAAGAGGATGGCGATGACGAGGAGCGCGCCCTCGGTCAGGTTCTTCTCGACGGTTCCGATGGTCGCGTTGACGAGCTTGGAGCGGTCGAGGAGCACCCGGATCTGCACGCCGGGCGGCAGCGACTTCTCGATCACCTTGAGCCGATCGGCCGTCGCCTGCGCTACGATCCGGCTGTTGCCGCCGACGATCATGAGCGCGGTGCCGACCACGCCCTCTTGTCCGTTGACACTCGCCGCGCCCGTGCGGAGCTCGCCGCCGATCGCGACCTGGGCGACGTCGCGGACCTGGACGGGCACGCCCTCGCGCGTGGCGACCACCGCGCGGCCGATCTCGTCGAAAGAACGGAAGCGGGCGTCCGCGCGGACGAGGAAGGCCTCTCCGCCTCGCTGGATGAAGTTGGCGCCGACCGACAGGTTGGCGCGCTCCAGCGCGTCGGCCAGGTCGGAGAAGGACACGCCGAGCGCCGACATGCGCGCGGGGTCCGGCTGGACCACATACTGCTTCTGGTAGCCGCCGATCGAGTCGACGCCGGCCACGCCCTCCACCGAGCGGAGTTGGGGACGGATGATCCAGTCCTGGACCGTGCGCAGATAGGCGAGCCGCGACACCTCGTCGGTCAGGCGCTCGCCCTCGGGCGTGAGATAGGAGCCGTCGGACTGCCAGCCTGGCCGGCCGTCCTTGCGTGCGCCCGGCGCCGGCCTCGGCGCGAACTCGACGCCGTACATGAACACCTCGCCCAGGCCCGTGCTGAGCGGGCCGAGCTGCGGCTCCACGCCGTCGGGCAGCGCGTCGCGCGCCTGGGTCAGGCGCTCGGCGACCTGCTGGCGGGCGAAGAAGATGTCGACGTCCTCGTCGAAGATCACGGTGACCTGGCTGAAGCCGTTGCGCGAGATCGACCGGGTGCTCGCGATGCCGGGGATGCCGGCCATCGCGGTCTCGACGGGGAAGGTGACGAGCCGCTCCATGTCGAGCGGTCCGAACGCCGACGCGCTCGTGTTCACCTGCACCTGCTTGTTGGTGATGTCGGGCACCGCGTCGATCGGCACGCGGGTGAGCTGGAAGGCGCCGTAGATGGCGACCACAAGCGTGATGAAGAGCACGACCCATCGCCCCCGGACGGAGGCGGAAATCAGGCGGTCGATCATGAAAGAAGTCCCGGGCTGCGTGCCGCGACGCATGCGCTAGGCGTGTCGCGGACGCTTGAATGGTTGAGAGCGCGACCGATCATCTCGCGCGGCGTCGCCGCGGTGAACATGCCGGCCCGCTCGGTGGCACCGCGACGGTCGCGCGGCCCGATCGAGGAACTCACGCTCAATGCTCCTCCTCGCTTGCGCCGAGCTGCGACTTGAGCACGAAGGCGCCGCGCGTCGCGATCACCGCGCCGGGCTCAAGCCCGTCCACGATCTCCACGCGGCCGCCGCTGCGCGCACCGACCGTGACCGGCTGCGCCTGAAAGCCGTTCGGCCGGCGTACGAACACCTGATCGCGTCCCTCGATCTGCTGGACGGCCTCTTCCGGCACGACGATCCGACCGCCTCCCGGCGCGTCGCGAGGCAACAGGCGGACCCTGAGCGACTGGCCGGGCTGAAGCCCCGCGGGCGTTCCCGCAGGCGCCAGCACGACGGTCGCGGTGCGCGTTTCCGCGTCGAGGCTCGGGGTAGACGACCGCACGGTGGCGGCGACCGTCCCGCCGCCCGGAAGCTCGATCACGGCGCGGTCGCCGATCGAGATCCGCCGCGCGTCGATCGCGGGCACGGCCGCGTTGATCTGGATGAGGTTGGGATTGGCGATCCTGAACAGCTCGGTGCCCGCCGACACGAACGCCCCGAGCTGCGCCGACGTCGCCGTCACGCGCCCGCCGATGGGGCTGGTCAGGATGAGGTAACGCCCGTCCGCCGAGATGCCGGCGGCGGACGCCGCCGTCTGCGTGCGCCGCGCTTCCGCATCCGCCTGGGCGAGCGCCGCCTGGGCCGCCTCCAGGTCCTGGCGCGCGGTCACGCGCGCGTTGTAGAGCCGGCTCTCGCGGGCGGCGGCGGCGCGGGCGAGCTGAGCGCGCGCACGCGCGGCCGCACGTTCGGCCGCGAACGCGGCGGCGTCGCGGCTCTCCAGATAGGCGACCGCCTCGCCCGCCCGCACCGGGTCGCCGAGGCGCTTCAGGATGCGGCTCACCGCGCCGTCCGCGCGGGCGGCCAAGGATGCCGACCCCTGCGGCGACGGCTCCACCGTCGCCTGCGCGATGATCTCGGAGCCGAGCGTTCCGGCCGCGACCGTCTCCGTCTGGATGCCGACGGCGGCGAGCTTCGACTCATCGAGCGCGACGAACCCTTCCGGCCCGTGCTCGGCTTCCTCGCCCTCCTCCGCCGCGGCGGCGGGAGCGGCGGCCGGCGCCGCGGCCGGCTCGGGGGCCAACACCGTGCGTCCGAGAAGGACGCCGCCTGCGCCGACGACCAGCGCCAGCCCGCCTGCGGCCGCGAGCAGTTGCTTCCTGTTGTTCGAAAGATCCATTGCGTTCATCCTTATTGGGCAGCGGCGCGGACGAGCGTGGCGGAAGCCTCCGCCAGCGCCGCGCGCGCGTCGATCAGTTCACCCTGGGCGGCTGCGAGCGCCTGCTGCGCGTCGAGCAGCTCCAGAAGCGTCAAGCGGCCGGCGCGGTAGGCGAGGTTCGCCAGCCGCAACGCTTCGGTCGCCTGGGGGAGCGCCGCGCGTTCGAGCGCGTCGACCCTGGCGCGGGCCGCGGCAAGATTGGTCTGCGCGTTGCCGATCCGGGCGGTCGCGAGTGCGAGCGCTGCGTCGCGCCGCGCCTCCGCGGCCCTGATCGCGGCGCTCGCGGCGGCGATGTTGCCCTGGTTGCGGTCGAACAGCGGCAGCGGCACCGACACGCCCGCCACCAACGCGGTGTCGCTGGTCTGCTCCAGCCGGCGCACGCCGACCCCGACCGACGGGTTCAATCGACGGGCCACCTGCTCCTGCCGGAGCGCCGTTTGCGCCTGGAGCCGCTCGGCCTCGGCCAGCCGTACCTCCAGCGTGGCCCGCGGCTCGATCACGCCCAGCGCCACCGGCGCGAGGGGGCCGGTCACCGCGCGCACCTCGCCCGCGACGCCGAACAGACCGGCGAGCAGGCGACGGGCCGTCAGGTCCGCCGCTTCCGCCGCGCGGAGCGCCGCCTCCGTTTGGGCAAAGTTGGCGCGCGCCCGCAGCGCGCGAAGCGGGGGCTCCCGACCGGCGGCGACGAGCTCGTCGGCGATGCGTGCGAGCTCGCGCGCGCGTTCGGCGTTGTCGATGGCCAGCCGCAGCCGATCGCGCGCGGCGGCCGCGCCGGCGAACTGGGTGCGGACCGCCTGGACGAGGTCCGCGCGAGCGATAGCGAGCCGCACCTCTTGCGCCGCGAGCGCCGCTTGCGCGGCGTTGACGCGCGCCGACCGACGGCCGAACAGGTCGAGCTGCTGGTTGACCGTGACGGTGGTCTCGACCGAGTTCAGGCCGGAATAGACCCCGCTGCCGGTAAAATTCTCGACGTCGACGCTGAGCTGCGGGTTGGGCCGGAACCCCGCCTGGCGAAGCCGCCCCCGGCTCGCCTCGACATCAGCTTGCGCGGCGACCACCGTCGGCGAGCGCGCGAGAGCCTCGTCCAGCGCCTGCTCCAGCGTCAGCGCCTGCGGTAACGGACCCGTCCGGGGCGCGAGCGGAGCGGCGGGCGATGGTGGGCCCGAGACCGTCGACGGCTGAGGCGCGGTCGGCGTCGTCGCGGGCTGCGCGATCGGAGCCGTGACGGAGCCGCCCGCCTGCGCCGATGACGCGGCGATCGGGAGGAGGGAGCCGGCGGAACCCGGAAACCGGGCGGCGGCCGCGCCTACGCCCGCCGTTTGCGCCTGCGCGATCGTCGCGCTGGACGCCACGGCCATGACGGCCGCGATGACACGATACATTCGATGAACTCCTGACGAATCTGGAACGGCCCGCGCTTCACCAAGCGCAGGTCGAGAGGGTCGTCAGGCTTGCGGCGGCCTCAGCGCCGAGTCGGGCTCGATCGCAGCCCTGAAACCGGGAGACCAGATCGGCGGCGCGGGCGTGAGCGCGAGCGTCTCGGGCACCGGCTCGGCGCCCGCGGACGTCGCGACGTGGTGGCCGTGGCAGCCGGCCAAGCAACCCAGGCAAGCCTTGTCCGGCGTCTTCTGCTTCTGTCCTTCATCCCGAGCATGATCGGACGCGAAAGATTTGGACGCCACCGGCACGTCGGCGCAGTTGACCGCCTCCCGGGCATGGGCCGTCGAGCCAAGACTAAGCCCCAAGGCCAGCATCGCGAACAGGAAAAGGCGCAGCAGCGGTCGCATGCGAGCGTTCCTCTAGCAGCTATCCGGCCCGGTGTAACCGATCAAGATTACTATTCGAGCGAGATGACGCGCTGTTTTTCAGTTCCCGCCATGCTTGCGACATGATCTGTTGTCCACCCCAGAGGCCGAGCACGGCCATGATGCCGGCGACGACAAGGTCGGGCCATGCGGTGCCGGTCCTGAACACGCCGGCCGCGGCAAGCACGACCGCGACGTTGCCGATCGCGTCGTTGCGCGAGCAAATCCAGACCGAGCGCATGTTCGCGTCGCCGGCCCGGAAGCGGTAGAGCATCAATGCGACAAAGGCGTTGGCGAGCAGCGCCGCTACGCCGATCGCTCCCATGATCTCGGCCTGGGGCATGGTTCCATGAAACACCGCCCACAGGGTCGCGCCGAACACATACAGGCCCATCAACGCCAGCGTGGCACCTTTCAGAAGCGCGGCCCGCGCACGCCACGCGAGCGCCATGCCGGCGACGCCCAAGCTGATCGCGTAATTGGCCGCGTCGCCGAAGAAGTCGAGCGCGTCCGCCTGAAGCGCTTTTGATCCGCCGGCGATGCCCGCGGCCATCTCGACCGCGAACATGCCGGCGTTGATCGCGAGCGCGACCCACAGGGCGCGCCGCCAAGTCGGGCTGTTAAGGGCGCTCCGCTGGTCGGATGCGCAACTGGTGCAAGCCATGAATGTCACCTCGAACGACTCGATGCGACGCCCTATATGCACCCTGTAGTCGCTAGAGGGTCAAGGGCCGTGGCCGAAAAACTGCAAATTGGGAAGCTCGCGGAAGCGACGGGCACCAAGGTCGAGACGATCCGCTGGTATGAGAAGGTCGGGCTTATCGCACCCCCGGCGCGCACGGGCGGCAACTATCGGGCCTATTCGCCCGACGATCTGGCGCGACTTTCTTTCATCCGACGGGCGCGCGATCTCGGGTTTTCGCTCGACCAGGTGCGAGCGCTGCTCGACCTGGCGACGGATCCGGGGCGGGACTGCGGCTCGGTCGATGAACTTACGACGGGGCACCTGGCCGAGGTCGACCGCAAGATAGCGGACCTCACGGCGCTGCGGCGCGAGCTGGCGATACTGCTGACCTCGTGCCGGGGCGGCACCGTGTCCGACTGCCGCATCCTCGAAGCGTTCGGGCCGTCCACGGCGCAAGCGGAGTAGCGGTTCTCTTTTCACCCCTCCTCGTTTCCAGTAATGTAGAATAATGGAAGCGAGTCGCGATCGAGCGCTCGCCGTTACGGGAAGGGACGCCGACGTGAAAAGCTGGATGATGGCCGCCGCGATCGTGATGCTGCCGAGCGCCGCGCTCGGGCAGTGGGAACCCACGTCCGAAGTGCTGGTGCTCCAGGCCCGGGGTGAAGGCCCCTGGGTCGTTCGGTGCCAGCTCCAGGACAGGAAGGGCGAGACGGTCACGCGCGAGATCGTCGGCCGCGGGCGGGGCTGGCAACGCCTTACCATGCTCGACGCCCGCGGCGGATCGTGCTCGTACCAAGCCGCGCCCGACAAGCCGTTGGAGATCACGAAGCGCGGCGGCCTGTATGGCTGCCCGCTCGCGACCAAGACGCGGAAGGGGTGCGAGCAGACGATCCCCGCCGGCGGCTCGGGGCAGTTCGAGGTGACGCGGCGGGACCTGGCGCAGTGACGGCCTCGGCCGAACCGGCGCGGCGTTGCTCGCCGCGACGGTTCCGCTACATGCGAAACATGGAAATGAAGCAAGCCGTCGCGGCCCTGTCCGCGCTCGCGCACGACGCGCGCCTCGCCGTGTTCCGCATGTTGGTCCAGGCCGGGCGCGACGGGCTGGCGGCCGGCGAGATCGCGCGTCGGCTCGGCGTGCCGCCCAACACGCTGTCGTCCAACCTCAACATCCTCTCGCATGCTAACCTGGTCGAGAACCGGCGCGAGGGCCGGTCGGTCATCTACACGGCGCGGTATGAGAACATGACGGAGCTGCTGGAGTTCATGATCCAGGACTGTTGCGCGGGCTCGCCCGAGATATGCGCGCCGCTCGCCGACGTGGCGTTGCGGAGCCGCTGCGGCCCGACGGGAACGGCGTGATGCCCCGGCCCGTCAACGTGCTGGTGCTCTGCACCGGCAATTCCGCGCGCTCCATCCTGGGCGAAGCGATCGTGAACCGGCTGGGGGAGGGACGTTTCCGGGGCTTCTCGGCCGGCTCGTCTCCCAAGGGCGCGGTCCACCCGGGCGCGCTGCGCCTCCTCCAGCGCCACGGCTATCCGGTCGAAGGCTTACGCTCCAAGAGCTGGGACGAGTTCGCCGGCCCCAAGGCTCCGCCCGTCGATGTGGTCGTCACCGTCTGCGACAACGCGGCGGGCGAGGTCTGCCCGATCTGGCCCGGTCATCCGGTCACGGTCCATTGGGGCCTGCCCGACCCGGCCGCGGTCGAGGGCGACGAGGCCGCGGTCGACGCCGCTTTCGAGGCCGTCCACGCGGCGCTGTCGAAGCGCATGGGCGAGCTGGTCCAGCTTCCCATCTTAGACCGGCAAGTGCCGGCCCCGGCGCTCCGGCGGCGGCTCCAGGCGATCCACGACGATCTCGAAGCGGCGGACGCGCCGGGAGGACGGGCATGATCGACGTCATCATCTACCACAACCCGGACTGCGGCACGTCGAGGAACGTCCTCGGGCTGATCCGCAACGCCGGCATCGAACCCCATGTGGTCGAGTATCTGAAGACCCCGCCCTCGCGCGCGCTCCTGGTCCAGCTCATCGACCGCGCCGGGATCACCCCGCGCGAGCTGCTGCGCGAGAAGGGAACGCCCTATGCGGAGCTGGGGCTGGGCGACGCCTCGCTGTCGAAAGACGCGCTGGTGGACGCGATGATGGCGCATCCGGTCCTCATCAACCGGCCGCTCGTCGTCTCGCCGCTTGGCGTGAAGCTCTGCCGCCCATCGGAAGCCGTGCTCGATCTGCTGCCCGCGCCCCAACAGGGCGCGTTCGCGAAGGAGGATGGCGAGCTGGTGGTCGACGCTTCCGGCGAACGGGTGCGCTGATGGCGACGCTCGCATCCGAAGCGCAGCGGCCCGGCATGTCGACGTTCGAGCGCTACCTGACGCTCTGGGTGGCGCTGTGCATCGTCGCCGGGATCGGGCTGGGGTCGCTCATGCCCGGCCTGTTCGCCACCATCGCCGCGGCGGAACTGGCGCGCGTCAACCTGGTCGTCGCCGTGCTCATCTGGCTGATGATCGTCCCCATGCTGCTCAAGATCGACTTGCGTGCGATCGGGAGCGTTCGCCAGCATTGGAAGGGGGTGGGCGTCACCCTGTTCATCAACTGGGCGGTCAAGCCGTTCTCGATGGCGGCGCTCGGCGCGTTCTTCATCGGCTGGCTGTTCGCGCCCTTGCTCCCGGCCGGGGAAGGCCCGTCCTACATCGCCGGGCTGATCCTGCTCGCCGCCGCGCCCTGCACGGCTATGGTGTTCGTGTGGTCCAACCTCTGCGACGGGGAGCCGACATATACCCTGTCGCAAGTCGCCCTGAACGACGTGCTGATGGTGTTCCTGTTCGCGCCCCTGGTGGCGCTGCTGCTCGGCGTCGCGGCCGTCACCGTACCCTGGGACACGCTGCTGATCTCGGTCGGCCTCTACATCGTCGTGCCGGTGATCGTCGCGCAGGTAATCCGGCGCGGCGTGCTGGCGAGCGGCGGGCAACCCGCGCTCGATCGGCTGCTGGCGAAGCTCGGCCCGGTGTCGCTGGTCGCGCTGCTCGCGACCTTAGTGCTGCTGTTCGGGTTCCAGGGCGAACAGATACTCGCGCGGCCCTTGGTGATCGCGCTCCTCGCCGTTCCGATCCTCATCCAGGTCTACCTCAACGCCGGGCTCGCCTACTGGCTCTCGCGCCGGTTCGGGGTGGCGTGGTGCGTCGCCGCTCCGGCCGCGCTGATCGGCGCGTCCAACTTCTTCGAACTGGCGGTCGCCGCCGCGATCTCGCTGTTCGGCCTCAACTCGGGCGCGGCGCTGGCGACGGTGGTGGGCGTGCTGGTCGAGGTGCCGGTGATGCTCTCGGTCGTGTCGATCGTGAAGCGCACGCGCGGCTGGTATGAGCGGAGTGCTGCCGCGTGAGCGGGAAAGTGTTCTACGAGGTGCCGCAAGGGGCATACGACACTCTCCGCGTCGCGCTTGAGCAAGCGGGCCTGCCAACATCGGACCTGGACGAGCCCGGCCGGCTGTTCTTCGGCCTGTCGGACGATCGGGGGATCATCGGCTATGTCGGGCTCGAAGGTGACGGGCCGGATCGCCTGCTCCGCTCGCTCGTGATCTTCCCGAGCCGTCGCCGCCTCGGTCACGGCCGGGAGCTGGTCGAGCGCCTGGAGGGCTGTGTTGCCGGCGTGGTCGAACGGCTCCACCTCCTCACCACCACGGCCGCGCCGTTCTTCCGCGCGAACGGCTATGCGGACGCCGATCGCGCCACGGCTCCTGCGCCGATCGCCGCCTCGCGCGAGTTCACCGCGCTCTGCCCCGCCTCGGCCGCCTACCTCGTGAAAGCCCTCTGATGCCGCTCCGTCCGGTCCCCGATCCTGACCATCTGCCGGCGCTCGATCCCGCCTATGTCCGTCAGCGCCCTGCGCTAGGGCTGGGGCCGCTCGATCCCGCGCCCCGCATCCTGCTCCTCTTCGGCTCGCTTCGCGAGCGGTCGTTCTCCCGCCTGGCTGTCGAGGAGGCCGCGCGGCTCCTGCGGCTGTTCGGGGCGGAAACCCGCATCTTCGATCCCTCCACCTTGCCGCTGCCCGATCAGGTGAAGGGCGACGATCATCCGGCCGTGCGCGAGCTGCGCGAACTGTCGATGTGGTCGGAAGGGCATGTGTGGTGCTCGCCGGAGCGCCACGGGCAAGTCACCGGGATCATGAAGGCGCAGATCGACCACTTGCCCCTGGAGATGGGCGGGATGCGCCCGACGCAAGGGCGCACGCTCGCCGTCATGCAGGTTTCGGGCGGGTCGCAGTCGTTCAACGCCGTCAACACGCTGCGCCTGCTCGGCCGCTGGATGCGGATGTTCACCATTCCGAACCAGTCCTCGGTGGCGATGGCCTACAAGGAGTTCGACGAGGACGGGCGCATGAAGCCGTCCAGCTATTACGACCGGATCGTGGACGTGATGGAGGAATTGGTGCGGTTCACGGTCCTGCTGCGCCCCCACGCGGGTCAGCTCGTGGATCGCTACTCCGAACGTAAGTCGGCCGGGGTGCCGGTCGAACCCGCGGTCGATCTGGCGAGCATGGCAACGGCGGCGGAGTAACGCCGGGAGCCTTCGCATCCCGGCCGTCACGCCATTTGCTTCGTGATCGCCCGCCCAACCTGCTCGGCTGCTTCCAGCACGGCGGCGTCGTCCAGGTGCGCGTAGCGCGCCGTGGACGTGATCTTGGCATGCCCGAGCAGCTTGCCGATCATCGGGAGCGTTTCGGACAACCCCGCCGCGTGGCTCGCGAAGCTGTGGCGCAGGTCGTGGATTCGCACGCCCGCCAAGCCCGCCTGGTCACGCCATTGCTGCCACTGATAGTCGAGCGACAAGGGCTGGTCCCGCGCCTCGTCCCAGAATACCTCGGCCCGGTTCTTTTGGCGCGGTAAGGCGTCCAGCAAGGCCCGCACCTGCGCACCTATCCAAACCGTCCGCGGCCCCGTCTTGCTGTCGGTGAGCAGCAAGCGCTGGCCCTTTACCTCGGTCCATTTCAGGTTCACGATCTCGCCGCGGCGGCAGCCGGTCAGGAGCAGTGCCAGCAGCGCCGTCGCGTGCTGTGGGTGCGTTTGCCGCGCCGCGTTCAGGACTGCGCCCAACCGCGCAAGCTCGTCCCCGGACAGGAACCGCTCGCGCCTGCGGCGACGGTTCTGGCGAACGCCCGTGCAGGGATTGGTGTTCTCCTCGCGCACGCCCCAGGCCTCGGCCTTGTTGAACAGCGCGCGCATGATCTCGAAGCAGCGGTTGCCCGCCCCCGGTCCGCTCCGGTCGGATACGGCGGTGAACCAGCGCAGGATGTCGGGCTGCTCGATCTCATCGATGAACAGCTTGGGAAACGCGTCGTCGATGTGGTTCCGCCGGTAGTCCTCGTAGCGGTCGCGCGTGCTCGGCTTCCAGGTGGGCGCTACCTTCTGCCAGTAGAGCGACACGAACTCGCCGAAGAGTGGGGCGGCGCGGGTGCGCTTACGCTGCTCGGCCGGGTTACCACCGACTTGGGCGCGAAGCAGAATACGGCGCGCGACCGCGACCGCCTCGGCGTCGGTGAACAGGGCGGCGTTGCCGATCGTCACCGTCCGCGTCCGCCCGCCCATGAACGACTGGACGACGTACACGCGCCGCCCGCCGCCATAGTGGCGTATGCCGAAGCCGGGGAGTGTTTGCGACCATGTGGTGCGGCGCGGGCTGCCCCAGGCGCCAAGCCCACGCTCCGCGCCGATGCCGACGCAGGCTAGTTCCTCCGCGACGATGCGGGCCAGGCTCTGCGCGGTCATGCCGACAGCCCCAGCGCATTCGCGAGCGACGAACAGACCCGCTCGGCCGCGTCCATGACGGCCTCGTCCGCTAGGTGCGCGTAGCGCGCCGTCGTTTCGGGAAGCGCGTGACCCAGCAGCTTGCCGATCAGGCCCAGTGACACGCCGTCCATGATCGCCACCGACGCGAAGCTGTGGCGCAAGTCGTGTAACCGCACGTCGGGCAGCGCCGCCAGCTTGCGGACCTTGCGCCAGTGGTTGTCCACCCTGGGCGGGCGCTCCGGGTCGTCCGGGCCGGCGAACACGTAGCCGCTCGCGCGTCGCGGGAGGCTGTCGAGCACGGCCATGGCGGGCGCGTTCAAGTAGATGGTCTTCGGCCCCGTCTTGCTGTCGGGGAGCGCCAAGCGGGGCGGGTGGACGTGCTCCCATCGAAGCAACGCCACCTCGCCCATGCGCGCGCCGGTGTAGATCAGCATCCGGATCGCCGCGGCGATGTTGGGCCAATCGGGCTCGATTTGGTCGATGGTACGCGCGAGGCGGCGGTATTCGGGGGCGGACAGGTAACGCTCGCGCTCCTTGACCTTGTAGCGCGGCATGGCCCTGCACGGGTTTGACCCTCGACGGCGGTGCCCAAGCTGCTCGGCATAGGCGAGCATGACGGCGAGAACCGGGAGGGCGCGGTTGAACGCGCACGGCCGCGTCGCGAGCCCGTCACGCCAGCAGACGACGTCGGCGCGCGTGAACGCGTCGAGCGCCACGTCGCCGAACGCGGGCACAAGCTCTTTCGCGATCAGCCACCGGTTGCGCTTCTGGGTGGAGGGCTTCCAGTGCCGGGCGTAGTCGGCCCAGAACCCCTCGACGTAATCGCGAAAGAGCGGCGGGTCTTCCTTCCTCCGCGGCGCCGCCGGGCGGGGCAGGCCGTCCAGCCGGTTCGCCGCCAGCCGCCGCCTAGCCGCTTGGCGGGCCTGGTCGGCGCTGACCTCGGCGACGCTGCCCAGCGTCACCGTGCGCTTGATGCCGCGCTCCCGGTGCGTGACGATCCAGCACTTGTAGCCGGTCGGGCGCATGCGCAGGCCGAAGCCCGGAAGCTCGCTGTCCCACAGCACGCACGGCTCGGGCGGGCACTTCCGCCGCGCGACATGGCCGTTCAGGCGGACTGGTGGGACGTTCCGCTTGCCGCGAGTCGGCCCCGCTTCCGCGGCCGATCGGGCGGGCATGGGGCCATTTACGGAAGGCGGAACGCTCGCCCACTTGCGGCAGTGGGAGTGGCGGATTTCTGCGGTTTTCTTCTTCTGGGCTGCGGCTTGCCGCGTAGGGTGTGCCGTTCTTTCCCCAGCTGAGACATGGTGCCGAGGTTGCGGATGTGATCCTGTCGTTCGGCCAGTGACGGCGTACCGGCGGGACGCTGACGCGAGCACGTTGGTCGTATCGCTTGTACGTTATCCCGCGAGACTACGCATGAACGCTGCGGTACCAACATCGAGCGACCCGAGGGGCTTCCGAGTCGGAGGTTCCGATCTTCAGGCCTGGTCCGATCAACGGTCCGGCCGGGCCTCTTTTCGGTCGTCCTGTGCGCTCTTCGCGAGCACGAGAAAGGGGAGGGGCCGGAGCCCCTCGCGCCGTCGTCACTCGTCCGATTGGCCGGCGTCGACCGTGTGGACGATGCGGTCCACCAAGTCCTCGATGAGCGTCTCGTACGCGCCCTCGTCCGCCACCCAGTAGGTGCCGTCGTCCATCCTGACGATGTGCTGGTCGAAGTAGCTGTGCCGCGCTCTCGCCTGCGCCCTCCGCAGGGCCTCCAGGTAGGCCTCGTGCTCCGCCGCATCGTAGGGTGCCGCGTCCAGAGTGGTGATTTGGGCAAAGTAGGTCATGACCGTCTCCTCCATGCAATCGAAAGACGGCATGGGCTTGCGACGGGGCGAGGAGCCGGGGGTCAAGGACCGCGCCTTGGCGCGGCCGCGTCAGCGGCGATGGGGGTCACGATTTTTCCGGCCGTGCGCTGTCGCCGGTTCGTGCGGGTTGACCTTCGATCGGCCGGAAAAATGGTGGGGCCCCGTCGTCCTTGAGGCCCGGCTTCTCGCCCCGTCATCATGGAGGTGCTTGAGCGAGCAGAAGAGCTCGCCCGTCACGGGCTCGATGCCCGTGACGGGCGATGGTAGCGATGCCGTTGGCGGGTCGAGATCGCACCCGAACTTCCGTGCGCGGACGGCGCGCTGATTCGCGCGTCCGGCGCTAAAACCGGTTGCGCGATGTCGCCTGTCTATCGCGCCGCGCGCGAGGTTTCGGCCCCGTTACTCTGTTGAATAGGCGTTCAATGTCGTGCAGCTGCTGCGATCGTCGGTTCCAGCCTCAGGACAGTTGAGGCGGCCCCGGGATCGTGTCCTCCTGTTGCTCGGAAGGGGCTTCGACCAGCAAAGGAGAACAGGTCGTGGCCAAGAAGAAGCCGAGCGCGCTCGACGCGCTCGCGAGACACAATGACGAGCGTCGTGCGATGGAGGATCGTGGCGCGGAACTGAAGAGGGCAGCGGCCCTGGAACTTGGGCTCGCTGTGCTCGACGCGGGCGGCGCCGGGCTCAGTCTAACCCAGGTCCGGCAGGCGATCTCGTCGGCGTTGGGGAGCGGGAAGAAGAATGTCGACCGGCAGGCGGTCATGAGTGCGAGCGGCGCTGCTCCCGAGCAGAGCGGCGGCAACTCTCACGCCCTGAGCGAGGAGCCTCAGCATGGCTGAGACCACGCGCAAACCGCTCCCGAGCGACGTCGCGGAGATCGTCGCGATCGTAGCCGATCCGAGCGTCAGCTACTGGCTGAAGCAGGCGCTCGCGGCCGCGCTCGACCGCGATCCGTTCGACGCTGAGCGGGACGCGATCCTGCTCTCGACGCTGCTTACCCGGCGTGTGGACGCCATCGTCGCGCGGCATTTCGGGAACCCGCGACCGCAATAGCGAGCGGCTCCGGCGGCGGAGGTCGCCGGAGCCGGTCGTCCCGTCAGAAGGGAATGTCGTCGTCGAGGTCGAGCTGGCCGCCGCGGCCGCCGTTCTGGTCCGAGCCCTGCCGGCCGCGGCTGAGGAACTGGACGTCCTCGGCGATGATCTCGGTGGCGTAGCGGGTGATCCCGTCCTTCTCGTACTGCGAGTAATGGATGCGGCCGCGCACCGAGACCATCATGCCCTTGGTGGCGTACTGCTCGACCGTCTTGCCGAGGCCGTTGAAGCAGGTCACGCGGTGCCATTCCGTGTCCTTGAGCGTGTAGCCGGTCGACGGGTCCTTCATCACCTTGCCCTCGCTGTCCCGCTTGGGGCGGCTCGTGCCGAGGCTGAAGTTGGTGATCCGGGTGTCGCCCCGGGTGGAGCGGGTCTCGGGGTCGGCACCGAGATTGCCGACGAGCAGAACGGTGTTGGTCATGACGCTTCTCCTGGTCGTCGTCGGGACCGTCCCGATCGACTGAAGCCCGGGCATGGCGAGGGTCGCGGCGGACCAGCACCGAGGAGCCAGAGGCGACGAGGCTACCCCGGAGCGAGGCTGGCGCGGGCAGGCCCCGTCAGGGGCCAACACGGGCCGACGCGAAGCGGGTTGCGGGGTCGACGCCTCGAGCCATAGGGCTGATGAAGTCGAAGGGATCGGTCCGGCGGGGAGACCGGACGAGACGCTCACCCCAGGCCTCCCTCGTCGTGCTTGCCGGGCGGCCCGATCCGCCCCGCCGGGGAGCCGGTCCGGCCGCTTACGACAGGCCGGGGCGGGGCAGCAGGGGTGAAGGGGAAGTCCCGCCGTCCAGCCGGCGAGGTCAAGTCGAGAGGATCCGTCCGCGCTGCTCTCCGCCTCCGGTCTGAACGGTCGATAACGGCGACATTCAGGCCCGGCTCAATGCCGATGCACCATAAGCGCGGTCAAGGAAGGCGGCGGTGCCGCCACCGTGTTCAAGGAGTACCAGCGATGTTCAAGAAGCTCTCGATAGCAGGCGCTGCCCTGGCGATGACGGCGGGCGCGGTCCTGCCGGCAACCGCGGCCGATGCCCACCGTACGGGCTACCGCCACACGCACAGCCGTCAGTACGCCGGCTACGATCGTCAGTACCGCGATTATCGCGGCTATAACAGCTACCGGGCCCAGCAGAAGTGCGCGGATGGCGACGGCGGCACCATCGTCGGCGCGATCGCCGGCGGCCTGCTCGGTCGCACCATCGACACTCGTGGCAATCGCCTGCTCGGCACCGTGCTGGGCGCAGGCGCGGGCGCGCTCGCCGGCCGCGCGATCGATCGCTCGGATCGGCCCGGTTACTGCCGCTGACGGCAGTGTGTTCAGCTCCCGCGTAGCGTTTCGGGAGCGGGGGCCTGATCTCCTCTCGGGGAGGTCAGGCCCCTTGTTTGCCAGGGCTGAGTGATCGACCCTACCGCGTCGATCAGAAGAATGGACCTGCGATAAGGACGGCCAGGAACGCCGTCGCGAGTAGAGTCATGAAGGTGCGCATCAGCCGGCTCGTTGCAGTAGGCGTCACCCGCGGATGCGCGCGCCACGCGCGGTACCATTCGTCAGCCATTATCGCTCCCGCGGTCTGAGGTCGAACCGATCGCCCCACCGGTATCGCCGTCCTAGTGCGCGACCTGCCGAAGGGGGAGCTACTCCGGAAACGCTTACCGCCGCCGAGCCGAGTGCGGACGCGCCGAGCCGGCGTGACCCTGGAGAGCTTCCGGTGCATGTTTCCCCCTCGCCCTGGCCGCTGATGCGGTGTTGGGCTGCGGCTCGTTAGAGCAAAGCCGAGCGGGTTTGGGAAGGCTGAGGGGAGGGCCGGCCCGGCGAGCCGGCCCATAGCGGCGTCAAGCTGCGGGCGCCGCCGCGCGCTTCGGATTGGTGCCGAGCGGACCGCGACGATCGACCACCTGGATGCGGCGCTCCTTGGCCTGGATCACCAGCCGCTCGAGCACCCCGTTGCCGGGGAACGCGACGACGAAGCGAGGATCGAGCGAGAGCATCTGCTCGTTGCGGCGGAACCCCGCACGCTGGCCGAGCCGGGTATCGAGTCCGAAGGCGATCTGAGGCACGCGGCGTGCCTCGGCCCAGGCCGAGGCCAACCGGTCGGCGCCCTTGCTGTCGCCACCATGGACAAGGACCATTTCGGCGACATGCTCACGGACCTTGTCGAGCGTCGCCCAGATATTCTCGCCGAACTGCTTGGCTTCGTCCGTCGTCGGGAAGGACTGGCGACCGCCCGCGAAGACGACCGGTTTGCCGGCGGGCATGGCGGCCTTGCGCTTCGACTCCGCCCGGGCGCGGAGGAACTCGCGGCCCTGCACGACCGCGGACGTGGCGTTCGCGTCGTGGCTCAGCCGGGACCCGCCGGCCGGACGCCAGGAGTGGCCGGTCTCGTGCATGTAGAGCTGCGCCGCGGTCTCGCGCAGGCCTTCCAGGGCGATCATCGCGGCTTCAGCCGCCTGCGCCCGGTCGACCTGCTTCTCGAGCTCCGACGCATGCACCTCCGAGCCGTCGCCGCTCGCCACGAGCAGCCGGATCTCGTCGGTCGCGCGGTCGATCAGGCCCGCCTTCTTGGTTGCGGCGCGGTGGAAGAGGTTGACGAAACCCCAGGCGAGCTCCTCGGCTTCTGGCTCCAGGTTCGTGTCGGTAAGGAGCGCGAACAGGTCGGACCAGACGGCGGTCAGCGTATGCGTGACCGCCTCGGGGTCAGGGGCGACGAGCGACCGGTCGACCTCGGGACGGTTCGCGATCGAGAGGTGGCCGAGTTCGAGGGCGGCAAGCTGGGCCGATAGCGTGGACGGCATGATCAGGTCTCCTTGGGCAGCGCCGGTGCTCCGGCGCCGGGAGCCCAGGAGGCCCGGCGGCACGAGGCCGGTCCGCACCGCCGCGCTCCCGCGGCGGCTCGACCCCACGCCAAGGCCGGCGCGGGCAGCCCCGAAGGGGCAACACGGGCCGCAGGCGTGCGGGTTGCGGGCCGGACGCCGCCGGGCAGGAGGGCCTCTCCCGGCGGGCACGGCGCGAGCGAGAGGCTGTCAGGCGACCAGCCGCAGCTCGCTGCTAGCCGGTATCTCGAGCCCGATCGCCTGCGCGATCCGCTCCGCCAGTCGCTGCGGCGAGAGCAGCTCGTCGACGCGGGCCCAGTGGTTCCGCCCGCCGCAATAGTCGCGCCGCCCGCGCACCGACCGAAACAGGACGTCGTCCGGGCCGTAGCCGCGGATCGAGACCTGGACGTACACGCGATCCGTGTGAAGAGTGACCTCGCCCGACACGACCGGACCTCCGGCGTTCACTCGCAGGTCGTAGCTGTCCGGGGCGAGACCGAGCGCATCGGCCAGCCGCCCGAGCGCGCGTCGCGCCTCTGCGTGGAAGAGCCGCTTGGCATCCGCGTCGAAGGCGACGCCGCGGGCTGCGAGCGTGGCGAGCACAGGACGTTCGCGCAGGTCGGCGATGGCGGTGGCGCATAGGCCACGTAACGTGGGCCGGTCCGGGTAGGCGAGCGTCGCCACGGCGCCGAGATGCTGGGCGAGCAGCATCACCGCCGGATCGTGCTCGAACGACGTGCCCGCGTTCAGGCAGTCCTTCGCCGCGGCCTGGATCGCGTGCAGGCAGGCGGCGATGGTGGTGAGGCCGCTCGGGTCGAGCGCCTGGGCGTGGCGGTGGGGCATGTCATAGATCATGGCCGGTCTCCGGGAGGTCAGGCGCGCCGTTCCGCGCCCGCCCATCTCCAAGCCGGCTCTCCTCCTCAGCCGATCGTCAGCCCGAACTGTTCGGCGGTGAAGCGCGCCTGCAGGTCGGACGGAAAGGCCGCCAATGCGATCAGCGGCGAGCCCTCAATGCGAAGGTGCCAGGTCTTGCCGGTGCGCGGCGCCCGGTCCGCAAACCCTGCGGGGTCGAGCAGGGCGACGTTGCAGCGCCCGGCGGGATCGCGAGCGGAGAAGCTGCGGATCGCTTGTGCCTGGGCCATCCTCGCCGACGCGGCGAGCGCCTGACAGGGGGCATAGTCGTCCGAGACCCACGCATCCGCGTCGCGGTTGAGCGGCGGGCGCGTGAGATCGACGAGCCGGTCGAGGCGGAGAGCGACCGAGAAGGAGCTGTGCTCGGTCACGGTGCGCGGCGGCGTGAGCCCAGGCGAGCGCGACAGGAAGCGAAGCCGCCAGTACGCGGTCTCGGCGATCGCGGTCGCCTCATGCTCGGACGAGTAGAAGATGCCCGGCCGCTCATCGGCGCGGCGGAAGCGCGAGGCGCTGCGGTGCCCGTAGCGGAACGGCGAGGCGAGGAGATAGTGGAGGTGGCGCGCGTCGCGCGGCAGCTCAGGCTTCACCGCGTCCGCGAGCTCCTCCAGGATCCGCTGGTCCTCCAGGCTCGAGGCCAGACGATTGGTCGAGATGCGGTGCTGCGCCTCGACGACGCGCCACACCCGCTCCCTATAGGCCTGGAACTCAGACGCGAGCGCGGAAGGCGTCCACATAGTCGCAGACCCGGGACAGGCCCGTGAAGGTGGACAGCAGCTCGACGGGCGCGCGCTCCAGATCGAGGTTGGGCGTGCGGAGCCATGAGCGGCTCGCCTGATCGTCGCTGCCCATCAGCGCGTCGAGGCTGCGGAACAGGCGGAGCAGATACTGCCCCGCCTCGAACGACTTGGACCGAGCCTCAAGCTGGAGCTTGCCCGCACGCAGGCGCGAGGCGCTCGGATGCGATATGCCGAGTATGAGGCCGAGCTCCTCGTTCGTTAGCTTCCAGTGCTCGGCGATGCGCGCCACCGCCGTGCTCAGCGCGCGTTCCCGGTCGTCCTGTCTCGTCGTGAGCACGGTGGCCATGTTGTTCTCCTGAACAAGATATAGCAGTTCTGTTCCATAGAACAACACGTCAGGCAGCGAGAAGCTCCGGTTCGAACCTGTGCTCCGCAGTCGGGCGTCCGAGCGACAGGATCAGCTGGGCGGCCTGCTCGGCCTTCGCGGCGGCGGTGAGCACGGCGCGGCTGTCGCTGCGGAGCACCTTCAGCCACGATGCGATGTAGCTGGCGTGGTGGTCGAGATGCGCGACCGGCAGGCCAAGATCGGCTCCGATGAGCGCCGACGCGAGCTCGGCGACCAGCTCCTCCATCGCATAGGCGCTCGTCCCGAAGCGCTGGCCCAGGTCTCGATCGAGCCGCGTCCGGTGCCCCGTCCAGTGGGCGAGCTCGTGGGCGAGCGTCGCCCAGTAATGGTCGAGGTCGCGGAACAGGGTCTCGGGCGGCATGGTGATCCGGTCGACGCCGGGCTCGTAATAGGCCTCGACGCCCTGGTTGCGGAGCGAGGCCGGCACCTGCGCGAAGAAGGCGGCCAGCGCGGGGTCGCGGTCGGCCGGTTGCACGGGCGCGGGCGGGGCCGGGGAGAAGCGCTCGGGCAGCCCGTCGACCTGCGACGCGTTGAAGACCGGGAAGCTTTTCAGGACGCGCCGCGCCTCCTGTTGGGTCTCGCCGGTGTTGCGGTCCTCCACCTCGGCCGAGTAGCTCTTATAGAAGACGGCGATCGTGCTTCGTTCGCCGCGTCGCACCTGCCCGCCGAGCTTCTGGGCCTGAAGATAGGTCATCCAGTAGGGCGAGGCGAAGCCGCCCATCTGGGCCGTCATCCAGAGCCATACGACGTTGATGCCCTGATAAGGCGTGCCGCAGGCGCGCAACGGTCGCGAGATGGACGCCCCGGTCCAGGGCTGAACCCAGGGCTTCACGCCGGCTTCGAGCCGCTCGATGATGGCGCGGGTGATCGTCTCGGCCGGGTTGGGCCGAGGGTTGGTCTGGGAGTGCATGACGGTTCTCCTGATCGACGAGCCTTCAGGCTCGTGCCCGTCCGGGCCCGCTCTCCTCTGATCGGGCACGAAAAGGGGCGACCTCCCGATCGGGAAGTCGCCCCAGGCCGGCCGTCCTCAGAAGTTGTCAGGCGGCTTCGCGATCCTGCGCTTCCGCTTGGTCAGTGCCGTCGCCACCGCCGGTCTCGGACCCGTCGTCCCCGACCTCGTCAGTAGTCGAGGCCGCCGTTACGACGCGGACGATCCCGCGCCCGACCAGGGCTCCCGGGCCGCGTGCAGCCTCAGCCTCCGCCTGCGTCTCGGTCGGCTCGGCGATGGCGACGCGGTGGCCGGCTTTGATGAGCTGGGCGACGTAGCTGGTCGCGGCGTGCGCCGGCACGCCGCACATCGGCACCGGGTCGCCTCCGGGTTCGCTCCGCGTCGTGAGCGCGATGTCGAGCACCTGCGACGCGGCCCTGGCGTCCTCGAAAAACAGCTCGAAGAAGTCGCCCATGCGGTAGAGGAGAAGTGCGTTGCCTGCTTCCGACTTCAGCGCCAGATACTGCGACATGGTCGAGCTCGTCGTCTTGCCGACCCGAGCAGCCGCCTCCGGCTCCGTCGCCGGTTGCGGCTCGCCGATCTCGACCGGCGAGATCGGACCGAAGCGCATCGCATCCGGCACCCAGGCGACCGCCGCCGCCTTAACTTCGACCTCACCGATGAAGTCGCCCGAGAAGATCTTCTCGCAGGTCGCGGCGAGATCGGCCTTCTTGGACGACACGTACCGCGCAGCCAGCACCGGGCCGCCGACGTCGCGAAGCGCGTCGAACATGACGGGCTTGGTGACCCGGTCGAAATAGCCGGTCGCCGTCGGGCGCCACCAGGCGGCGGCGTCGATGCCTAGCAGTCCTGCGAGGTGATCGTGGAACCGGCAGAGGTGCTGGCCAGGCAGATTGGCGCTCGCCTCCAACGTCCCGGCGACGAGCACGCCCAGCCAGGCCGCCCGCGCGTCGGGCGGAAGCTGCCGGAAGGCGTCGAAGCGCGCCGCGAGCGACTCGCCGTCGGCCCAGGACCGATCCAGCGCAGCGAGCTGCCGGTCACGCTCGATCGAAGCGGCCGCGTCGGGCGTCTTGAACCCGATCACCGGATCCTGCGGCTTGGCCGCTCGCAGCGACGAGCCGACGCGCTCGGACCGGTAGCCGGTCTGCTGGTCGGCCATGAGGAAGATCGCGAGGTCGAGCGCGAAATCCGGGTCGGCCGCGACATGTGCGGCCAGGACGTCGCGACGTTGCATCGCGAGCTCCTCAACCAGCCGCTGCGACAACGCGGCCGGCTTATCAGTCTCGGCCGGCTCTCCTGCCGCCGCGTCCCCGACAGCGGGCTCGGGCGGGGTCTCGGCTTTTCCTGCGTAGAAGGCGCTGTGCAGCCGCGGCACGCCGTCGCGACCGAGTACGAGGAAGGTGCCGGCGGTTTCGCGCTGCTCGGGGGCCAGCACCGGGGCCTTCTCGGCCAGGGCCGAGATCCGGCTCTCGATCTCGTCCAGACGCGTGTCGGCCGCCGCGCGCTCCTCGTCGCTTGCTTCCTCGTCTTCGAGCACGCCCTGACAGTCGGTCGCTTCGGCCTCGAGCCGCTCGATCTCGACCTTCTCATCGTCCGTCGGCTCGGGCGCGTCGAGCACCAGTCGCCGGAGTCCCTCCGTCCGCTCCCAGCCGACATGCTCGTCGAGCGAGGGCCTGACCCAGGCGAGGCCGGTCTCGGTCGCCGTCGTGGCCGCCGCAGCGTCGAGCTTCTCGGTCGCCAATCGCTCCAGGATCGCGACGTCGAGCCAGCGGGCGGACGCCTCGTCGGAGAAGAGATCGCGCTCGACCCGGCCGCCCGCCGCGAGATACGCGTCCTCGCCGACGAAACGGGCGCGGGGATCGGCCCCGCTCACGGTCGCCTGCGTCATCATGCGCCGGATGCTGTCGGGGTGGGGCGACGAATAGCTGCGCGCCATCTGCTCGAAGACGAGCGCCTGGCGCTCGCGATCAGCGGTGACGGCGTACGCCTTGGCGATATCGAGGCTGATCTCGCCGCGACCCAGCGCCTCGAAGACTACGGGCGCGAGGTTAGCGAGCCGGAGCCGCCCTTCGACGAAGCGGGTCGTCAGCCCGAACCGGCGCGCGATGCCGTCGACATCCGAGCCGAGCTCGATCAGCGCCTGAAAGGCGAGGCACTCGTCGGCGGGGTTCATGGCGAGCCGCTGGAAGTTCTCGGCCAGGCTCGCCTCGGCCGCGTCGGTGCCGCTATCCGTCAGAACGAGGCAGGGCACGCCGTGATCCTTTGGCAGCGCACCGTCGGCGGCGAGCGCCTTGAGAGCGGCCAGGCGGCGGCCGCCCGCCTCGACCGCGAAGCTGCCCTTCGG
The DNA here is from genome assembly GCF_002288825.1 of Sphingomonas lenta. Lineage (GTDB taxonomy): Bacteria > Pseudomonadota > Alphaproteobacteria > Sphingomonadales > Sphingomonadaceae > Sphingomonas > Sphingomonas lenta. Next base: position 734,395 of record NZ_NSLI01000002.1, on the reverse strand, counting down.
CTTCGCCGCCACCGTCACGACGAGGTTCTGGAGCAGGCCGCGCCCCTGGAGGTCGGCCTTGAGCTGGGCGTCGGCGAGCGGGTCGGACTGGCGGCGCACGTTGCGCTTGGACGCGACGAGCTTGTTGAGCGGTATCGTCTGGATCATCGGTCAGGCTCCTGAGCCCGGACGCCCGATTGCGCCCGAGGCTCACCTGCCCGGCGCCAGCCTTTCCTCTCCTTGAGCGCTTAGGCGTAAAGCCGCGCCAGCCGATCGTCGGTCGTCGCCGCGAGCGGGTTCAGCACGGTCACGCCGCGCCAGCTGAAGCCGTTGCTCATGTCTTCGGACAGCAGAAGCGTGCAGCCCGCTTCCGCCGCGGCGTTGAGGATCAGCGCGTCCCAGAACTGAAGCTGGTGCGCCGCGACGAGGTCGAGCGCGGAGAAGAGCGCGGACGCGCTGCTGTCGGCGGCGCCGAACGCCTCCGTCATGCGCAGAACCGTCGCACGCGCGTCGCCACGGCTGGCGCCGGCACGGGTGAGCACTACGAACAGCTCGCCCATGACCTGGACCGGGACCACCAGTGACGCGCGCCCGCGCAGCCGCTTCAGCAATGTGCGGGATGCGTCGATCTTGGCGGCGTCGTCCGGGTGGCGATTCACGCCGGCGACATAGGCGAGTATATTGGTGTCGAGCGCGACGCGGCTCACTCGTAGAGATCCGCGCGCGCCCAGCCGGCCAGCGAACGCCGGGGCAGCGTCTCGACATGCGCGAGCAGGGCGTCGATCGCGGGCGCCTGCCGGTCGAGATCATCGACTGGAACCACTTTGGCGACGGGGCGGCCGCGCGAGGTGACGACGAAGGTCTCGCCGTCCTGCACCTCGCGCAGCAGCTCGGAGAAGCGCTGGTTGGCGTCGCTTGCTGTGATCGCGCGTTCCACGTCGGTCCCTTCTAGTGGTAACACCTAAATAGATCATGAGGACGCGCGTGTCGAGCCGGCTGGCCGCCAGCTTGTCAGCGCCGTCAGGATTGCGTTCGCCCGGTCGAGCGGGACGAAGAGCCGGGTCTGATATCGGATGATCTCGACGAAGCATCCGTGCGCTTTGTACTCGGGCAGCCGCTTGGGCTCGAAGCCGAGCAGCTCGACCCGTTGCGAACCGTTGACCAGCGACCGTTTGGCCGTGAGGCCGGTAACATCCAGCACAACCGGCTTGCCGCCTTTCAACATGACGTTCACGAGCTGACGAGGATCGAGCTTAACGTCCAAGCCGACGCCCAGCGCTCGCCCGAGCGAAGTCACGGCGTCAACGGGCACGTACCTGCCGAGCGATGACTTGCGTTCGGTGTCGACGAGCCGGACCACCTGGACATGGTCGGCGGGCAGCTTGTCCCAGATCGGCAGGAGGAGTCCGGTCGCGAGGTAAAGGGTCTCGTGATCAACCGTGGCGGCGATCTCGTCCGCCTCCCGCACCCACTCGGCCCCGAACCTGTCGCGGTCGATCGGCCCCCAGCTCGACTCCTCGAACTGATCGCGCCGGACGTGCTCGCGCTTGCCGGGCCGGATGAGCTCGTAACGCCCGATCGAGCTGCCTTCCTGGTCGAGTAGGCTACGCGCGTTGACGCGAAGCGCGACCTTGCCCGAGCGGGCGTTGAGCACGAACTGCGCGTCCGGGCGCTTGGCCGCCAACTGCCGGACGGCGTCGAGACGCATCGGCTTGCCGCGCCGCTCAATTTCGACCTTGAGCAGATGGCTCGTCGCGCCGCTCACCGCGTCCGTCCGGATCACCGCGTCGTCGACGATGTTGAAGCGCTCGACGGCAAGCGTCTCGACGCCGAGATCGAGCGTGCCCGCCTCGAGCGCGGCAGACACCCGCGCCTCGACCAGCCCCATGAACTCATCGAAGATTGCGTTCTGAAGCGCGATCGGCAGCGCCAGGATGCGGTTCAGCCAGCGCTGGATCGGCGGCAGGTCCTCGCGCAATCCTCCGCCTTCGGCTTCGAGCCGCAGGCCGGTGCGCTCCTGGAACAACTCGAAGGTGGTCGAGCCGAGCTTGCCGTCGAAGAGCAGACGGTACCAGGCCGTCAGCGCGCTCTTGGCGTAGTCGCTCTCCAGATTGTCGGCGGGGTCGAACAGGTTCTGCCCGCCGGTCTGGCGCTGGCCGCGGGTGAGCGCGCCCAGGCTGTCGAGCCGGCGCGCGATCGTGGAGATGAACCGCCGCTCGCCGCGCACATCGGTCGTCACCGGCCGGAAGAGCGGTGCCGACGCCTGGGCGCTCCGGTGGGTGCGGCCGAGACCTTGGATCGCGGCATCGGCGCGCCAGCCTGGCTCGAGCAGATAGTGGATGCGTCGCGCCTGGTTTCGGGCGGTGAGGCTCGCATGATAGCTGCGGCCCGTCCCGCCCGCGTCCGAGAAGACGAGCACGCGCTTGGCCCCATCCATGAAGGCCTGCGCCTCGGCGATATTGGCGCGGGGCGTGCGGCGCTCCAGCTTCTGGCTGCCGTCAGCGCCGATGACGAGTCGCCGCGTCCGGCCGGTCACCTCCGCCACCTGTTCTGTCCCGAAACGCTCGATGATCATGTCGAGCGCGGTGCCGATCGGAGGCAGGGCGCAGAGCTGTTCGACGAGCGCGTCGCGCGCGGCCATCGCGGCGTGGCAGTGGACGGGGCGACCTTCCTCGTCGCTCATCGGCTCCGAACGGCTGTTGCCCTCCGCGTCGGTGAAGACGCGCATCTGACGCGTCGGAAACGCGCTTACGAGATAGTCGACGACATATTCGCGGGGGCTGAGGTCTATCTCGAGCAGCTCGCGTTCGAGCGGGTCGAGATCGGCCAGCCTGCGGTCGAGCATCGCCTCCGCCGTCGAGACGAGCTGGACGACGACGGCGTCGCCGCGTTGGAGGTCGGCCTCGACCGCGGGAAGGAGGCTGGGCAGCTTACAGGAGAGGAGCAGCTGCGCGAAGAAGCGCTGCTTGGTTCCTTCGAACCGCGACAGCGCGGCCGATTTGGCGTTGCTGTTGAGCGTCGCCCCGTTCTCGCCGTCGACGACGCGGGTCGCCTCCAGCGCCTCCTCCAGGTTTCGGTGGATGATGGCCCAGGCGTCGGCATAAGCGTCGTAGGTCGCGACCTGATCGGGGGTGAGCGCATGCTCCAGCAGGTCATACTCGACGCCCGCGAAGGACAGCGCTCGGGCGAGGTAGAGGCCCAGCGCCTTCAGGTCGCGGGCGACCAGCTCCATCGCGGCGATGCCGCCTGCGCGGATCCCGGCGATGAACGCCTCGCGGTCTGCAAAGGCGGTACCTGGCCCCCAGAGGCCGAGCCGGGCCGCGTAGGAGAGGTTGGCGATGTCGGACGCGCCGGTAGCGGACGCGTAGAGCACGCGCGCGCGCGGCAGGTTGTTCTGGAGCCGGAGGCCCGCCATGCCCTGCTCGGAGCCCTTCACCCGGCCGCGCGAGCCCTCGCCGCCAAGCGCATTCGCCATGGCGTGGCTCTCGTCGAACGCGACCACGCCGTCGAAGCTCTCGCCCGCCCAGGCAAGGATCTGGGCGAGGCGCGTCGCGTCCTCGCGGCCCGAGCGCAGCGTCGGATAGGTGAGGAACAGGATGCCGGTGTCGAGCTCGACGGGCACGCCCAGCTTCCATTGCGACAGGGGTTGGATGTCGAGCGCGAGCCCGCCGAGCGCCGTCCAGTCGCGGCGAGCATCCTCGAGCAACGTCTCATTCTTCGAGATCCAGATGTGCCGCCGGCGGCCCCGGAGCCAATGGTCGAGGATCACGCCCGCGATCTGGCGTCCTTTGCCGGCACCCGTACCGTCGCCGAGGAAGAACCCGCAGCGATAGGACTGGCCGGCCTCGGACACCTTGAGGCCGCATCCTTCCTCGTCCGCGACGAAGCGGCCGGGCAGGTCGCGCTCGAACGCGGCGCCGGCATAGACGAGCGTCTCGAGCTGGGCCTCGGACAGCAGCCCGTCCGCGACGAGGCGGGACGGGAGCAGGGGGCGGTGTCCCACCTTGGGTGCCGCGATCGAGCCCATGGCGAGCGATTCGACGAGCGGCGTCGGGTGGTCGGCCGCGCCGGGCAGTCTCAAGCGGCTGGCGCGCCAGGGAAGGTAGATGCCGACCTGGGCGTCGGCCGGTGCCGGCTCGTCGAGCGGTTCGACCAGGACCGGTTCGGCGTCGGCAGATGCCGCTGCGGGCGACCGGGGCAGGAGGGGTGAAGGCTTGGTTGGCCGCGCCGTTCGGCCGAACAGCGAAGAGGCGCGTTGGGTTGGCAGTGGCTGCGCTGCCGGTCGTGGAGCCACAACGGCCGATCCCCCGCCGCGATCGGCCGCGAGCGCGAGCAGCGGCTTGATCAGGTCGCCGAGCATGGTCGCGCGTATCAGCTGGGCAGGCTCCCGTCCGGCGAATTTGTCCAGGACGACAAGGCGCACCGCGACCCCGGTCCCATGTCGTGCGAACGCGCCACGGTCGATGAACGCGTCCAGCCTGGGAGCGACGTCGCCCCGGTAAGCGGCGCACCAAGCGCGGAGATCGAAGCCCTCCGGCATCAAAGCCACGAGCCGCCCATTGGGTCGCAACCGCCGAATAGCCGCGCGGAGATGCCGTGCGGCGGCATGTCGATCGTTCCCGCGCCCGCTGGAGCGCGCGAAAGGCGGGTTCATCAGGACGAGGCTCGGCCGGAGACCGGGCGCGAGTAGGTCGTCGATGAGCTCGGCATCGTGACCGAACACTGGTGCCTCGGGGAAGACGGAGACGAGCCCGGACCGGCGGTGCGGATCGAGTTCGTTGAGGACGAGCGTCACGCCTCGCGCCGATGCGGGCCCGGCGAGCAGGCCGTTGCCGGCCGAGGGCTCGAGCAGGAGTTCGCCCGCGCGCGGCGCCGCGGCGAGGGCCGCTAGATAGCCGAGCGGCAGCGGCGTCGAGAATTGCTGAAGAGCGACCTGATCCTCGCTCCGGTGACTCTGGACAGGAAGCGAGGCCGTGATCCGGGCGAGCCTGTCGAGCACGGTGCGCGGACTGCCCGCGAGCAGTCCGGACGCAGGATCGCTCGCGAGCTTGGCCTGGGCGAGCTCGAGCGCGTCATAGGCGTGACGCATCGACCAGCCGGCGTCCGCGTCCGAGCGGCCGGTGGCGGCCTCGAACAGCTGGCGGAGGAGACGGGCGTCGATCGGCTCGCCGGCGCGCAGGAAGTCGGCGAGGCGCGTCGCGACGGCGACATGGGGTGGCGGGGCAGAGGGGAGGTCGAGGGCGAGGCTGGCCATGGTCTGTCTCCGGCCCGCCGGGCTCCATCGCCGCGGTCGGGTCGCGAGACCTGCCGATCCCTCTCCTCTCAGGCCGCGTCGGCCTGCACGCTTGCGCGGAGCACGTCGTTCCAGTCGCAGCTCCAGCGGCGCGGGAAGTAGGTGGTGATCACCGGGATGGCGGCGTGCGCGTCGCGCGCCAGCCGCTCCGCGCGCCTGCCGCCTGCGTCGTGATCGAGGAAGAGCATGAGCTCCTCGATGCCGCCCGGCAGTCGCACGTGACGGAAGCGCTCGGTGCCGAGCGTGGCCCAGCACGGCACGCCGAACAGCATGGCCGCGGACAGCGCCGTCTCCAGACCCTCGGCCAGCCCTAGCCGTGGACCTGACCCGCCAAGCCGGACGGCGCCGCCGCCGAACCGGCCGAGCCCAAGCTTCGGCTCGGGCAGCTGCGCCAGCCGGCCGGTGCGCCGGTCAAGGAAGGTGCGGTGAACGCCGACCAGGCCCGTGTCGTCGCGCACCGCGGCCACTAGCGCGGGGCGGAACTGCGTGAACGGCTTGGGTCCGTGGGGTGCTCGCGGATGGTAGCGGAGCTCGGGCGAGGGCAGGGTGATCGCGCGACTCCGCAGATAGCGCTCCGCTGGCGTTCCCGCGATGATTCGCGCGTCGCGCCAGACGCGCGTCGCGGCGCGCGCGAAATCCTTCGCGTGGCCCGCGAAATCGTTCGCGCGTCCATGAACGGCCGGCCGGCCGGACAGCAGGCCGAGACGCCGGAGCTCGCGCAGGATGTCCGGCGCCGCGCAGCCGGCGAAGCAGTGGAGGAGCAGACGCGTCGTCCCGACCCGGACGCTCAAGGATGGCGAGCGGTCGGCATGGGCGGGACAGCGGCACATCCCGCCGCCGTGCGACCAGCGCCCGCCGAGATGCTCGACGATGAATCGGCCCTCATCGGCGAGACTGAAAGGGTGAGGTGAGGTGCCCACGGGCCTTCTCCTGCTGCGAGCTTCCGTCAGCTTGCCCCGCCGCCTCACCTCCCGCGGCCGCTGTCATCCGCTTGTCTGTTCCGTCTATGTTCTATGCGGAAGGGCAGAATGCGAGCAAGGACGACCATCATGTTCACGCCCAATCGCTTAGGTCGAACGGCTCTGGCCGTTGCGACACTGCTCGGGTCCGCCGCGCACGCGGCGGAGCCGGAACCCGATTTCGCGCCGGACGCGCCGGGCTTCGCGCTGATCGAGCACCGGATCGCAATTCGTCAGCCGACGCTCGCGCCCGCCGCGACGGTCCATTCGATGTCGGCGCTCCGGCCGCATGTGGCGGCGAGGCGACCGGCGACGTCGCTGGCGCGCGAGCGCGTGCTTCCCTGGATCAACAGCGCCGAGAACCGTCACCGTCTGCCGCTGGGGCTGTTGGACGCGCTGATCGCGACGGAGTCCGCGTACCTGCCGTTCGCGGTCAGCCGCGCCGGTGCCGCGGGGCTTGCCCAGCTCATGCCGGGAACGGCCGTGGATCTGGGCGTCACGGACCGGTTCGACCCCGTCCAGAGCATCGAGGGTGGGGCGCGTTACCTGCGCCAGATGCTCGACCGGTTCGGCTCGGTATCGCTGGCGCTCGCAGCCTACAATGCCGGGCCAGGGGCAGTCGCTAAGGCCGGCGGCATTCCCGGCAATCGTGAGACGCCGGTCTATGTGAGCCGGGTGATCGGCCGCTGGTTGTCGTCGCGGGAGAGCTTCTGATGCTTAGCACCGAGCGGCAGCGCCGCTCCGTCGCCGCGCGTATGCGGCGGAGGACGACGGACCCGCCTGAGATCCGGTGTACCCTCCGATCCGAACCTTTCAGCAGCCAGAGGTGGCTCGTGCAAACGCCCGTCGTCCAGGACCCCCGCGCTTATCTCGATCAGGTCATTCGCGAGCGCGGCTGGGATTATGCCGCGGTGTCGCGGATGATCAGGCGCAACCCGTCCTATATCAGCCAGTTCATCCATCGCGGCACTCCCCGCAGGCTCGACGAACGCGACCGGCGCGTGATCGCGTCGGCGCTCGGCGTACCCGAGACGATGCTGGGCGCCGATCCGCAGGCCGACGACAAGAAGAAGCTGCGCAAGGTGCCGCGTCTCGACGTCCGCGCCTCGGCTGGTCCCGGAGCCACGGCGTTCTCCGAGTTCGCCTCCGACACGTTCGGTTTCAGCGAACGCTGGCTGCGCGACCTCGCCCATGGGAGCCCGGACGGGCTATCGCTGATCCAGGTGCAAGGTGACTCGATGGAGCCGACGCTGAGCGACGGCGACGACATCATGGTCAATCGCAACGACGGCGTATCGCGTCTCCGGGACGGCATCTACGTCCTTCGGCGCGGGGACGATCTCCATGTGAAGCGGATCGCCTGCAGTCCCGTGAAGGGCCGTATCTCGGTCCGCAGCGACAATCCGGCCTATCCGAGCTGGGAGGATGTGGACGTGTCCACGATCGCGGTGATCGGGCGGGTCGTGTGGTCGGCGGGGCGGCACTGATGGCGCGGCGTGGGGCTTTCGACGTCACCGCCTCGATAGGTTCGCCATCCTTGATCCTGCTCGGTCGCGGAGGGGCAGCCCATGCTGGAGTTATCCCCAGCTTCGTCGCGCACGGAGTCGATCGGGCGTTGACGAGGTCGGTTCGCTAACGGAACATAAAGTGAACGAGAGTAGCCGTAATTCCATGCTGACCGTACCCGCCCAAGCCGACCGACTCGCCGAGCTCCGCTCCAAGGTTGACGCCGTCACCGAGCGGAACGTCGATCACGGCGTGCTCGCCTTCGGCATCGACGCGGTCGACGACCGCTTGGCCGCTGGTGGCTTGGCGGTCGGCGGAATGCACGAGGTCGCTGGCGCGTCGACATCGCTCGCCGACGATGCGGCCGCGACGTTGTTCATCGCCGGCGTGGCCGCGCGTTTCGTGGCCGCTTCGACTGGCCAGGCGCTGTGGGCGACCACTCGCTTCGACCTCTATGCGCCGGGTCTCGAACAGGCGGGGCTGAGGCCGGCCGACGTGCTCTACGCGGAGCTCCGGGACGACAATGCGCTGCTCGCGCTGATCGAGGACGCGGTGCGCGACGGCTCGCCCGCGGTCGTGATCGGCGAAGTGCGGCGCGCCTCCATGGTCGCCACCCGCCGGCTCCAGCTCGCGGCCGCCGCCAGGGGCGTGCCGGTCATCCTGTTCCGTCGCTGGCGCAAGCTCGGGCGCGAGCCGTTCGAGGAGCCCTCGGCGGCCTCGACGCGATGGCGCGTGGGCTGTGCGCCCTCGACCCCACTCCGCGTGGCCGGCGTCGGCCGGTCGCGATGGGCGGTCGACCTCGTCCGCCAGCGGGGCGGCGAGGCTTGTTCCTGGATCGTGGAGGGCTGCGATGCGACGGGTCGCCTCGCTGTTCCTGCCCCAGCTCGCCATCGAGCGGCTGCGCAGGCAGGAACGTCCCAGCATCTCGCGGCCTGAGGCGCGGCGGCGCTTCGAGCCGCCGGTCGACGACGATCCCGGCGCCTGCTCGGTGCCGCGCGGCGGCGGCTGGCGCCCGGGCGCGCGCTGGGCGCGGGACGACGCCTGCACGCGCGGCGCGGTCGAGGCGGAGATCGCGGCGTTACCGGCGCATCGGCAACCCTCGATCCGGGAGCTCGGGCGGCGATCGGAGGCAGCCGAGCATCCGTTCCGGCGGATGCCGGACGGTGATGCATGCGTTTCGGAGCAGTCTCCTGTCGTCAAGGCGCAGGGCCGGCGACCGCTGGTGCTCGTCGACGTCGTCGGACGTCGGCAGGAGGTCGCGGCGGCGTGCCCGGCCGCGCTCGCTCTGGGTATCGGCGTCGGCATGGCGGCGACGCACGCGCGCGTGCTCGTCTCCGATCTGGACGTGCGTCCGGCCGACCGGGAAGCCGACGCACACCTGCTTGAGCGCCTTGCTTTGCGCGCGGTGCGGAGCTGGACGCCGGTAGCCAGCGTCTCGGGCCATGACGGGCTCTGGCTCGACCTGACCGGCGTCGCGCACCTGTTCGGCGACGAGGAGCGGCTCTGCCGCCGCATCGTCGCCTTTTGCCGCCGGGCGGGGTTCACCGCGCGCGTCGCGGTCGCCGACACGCCGGGCGCGGCGCACGCCATCGCCCGGTACGGCACCGAGCCGATCAGCCTCGTGCCTCCGGTTCAGACGGCTGAAGCACTTCTGCCGCTGCCGCTCGCGGCGCTTCGCGTTCCAAATGATGCGCTCACCGCGGCGCGCCGGTTCGGGCTCGAGCGAATAGGCGACCTGATCTCGATGCCGCGCGGGCCGCTCGCCCGGCGCTTGGGGCTGGTGACGGTCGAGCGGCTCGACGAGGCGCTCGGCCGTACGCCTGAGCCGATCGTGCCCGTGGTGGACGAGGCGCCGCCCGCGGTCGAGCGTCGCCTGCTGGAGCCGATCGGCGCGGCGGAGCAGATCGGCCAGGTCATGGCGGACCTGCTCGACGAGTTGGTCGAGCTGCTCCGGGCGCGCGGGCTCGGCGCGCGCGCGTTGCAGTTCGCGTGCGACCGGGTGGACGGCGCGGAGCAGAAGGTCTCGATCGGCACCTCGCGCCCGAACCGCGACCCCAAGCACCTCTTGCGCCTTCTCTCGATGCGCATCGAGCGCCTCGATCCGGGGCTGGGGCTGGAGAAGTTCGCGCTGACGGCCACGCACACCGAACCGCTCGGGGCCACGTCGCTGGCTACGATCCTGGCCGGGGATGCTCAGGCCGTCGATGTGCCGAAGCTGGTCGACACGCTCGCGGGCCGGGCGGGTCGTGACGCGCTGTTCCGGATCGGCTCGGTCGAGAGCCATGTGCCCGAACGCGCGGTGGCGAGGGCGGCGCCGCTGGCGAGGCCTGACGGCTGGCCGGCCTGGAGGCGGCCTGCCCGCCTGCTCGCGCGGCCCGAGCTGCTGGCGCAGGTGGTGGCGCTGCTTCCCGACCAGCCGCCCCGCCGCTTCGAATGGCGCGGGCAAATCTACCGCGTGGCGAACGCCGACGGGCCCGAGCGCATCCACGGCGAATGGTGGCGCAGCAAAAACGAGGTGTGGGGCGTGCGGGATTATTTCTGCTTGGAAGACGTGTCCGGGCAGCGCTTCTGGGTGTTCCGGCGCGGCGACGGCGTGGACGCCGCCACCGGCAACCTGTCTTGGTGGCTCCACGGGGTCTTCGGCTGATGGCAGCGCCCTATGTCGAGCTGCAGATGCTCACGCATTTCAGCTTCCTGCGCGGTGCCAGCGATCCGCAGGAGCTTTTCGCGGCCGCGGCGCTGCTCGGCTATGACGCGCTCGGTGTCGCCGATTTGGGCACCGTCGGCGGCATGGTCCGAGCTTACGAGGCGGCCAAGACCACGGGCGTCCGCTCGATCCCAGGCGCCCGCCTTGATCTCGACGATGGTTGGCGGCTGCTCCTCTACCCGACCGACCGGCCTGCCTGGTCGCGGCTGACCCGGCTGCTCACCATCGGCAAGGCACGGGCGGGGAAGGGTGGATGCACGCTCGGCTGGGCGGACGTGGCGGCCTGGGCTGAAGGCCTAATCGCGATCCTGGTACCGGATGAGCCCGACGATACCAATGCGTTCCACTTGGGCGAACTCGCCGACCTGTTTGGCGATCGCGCCTATCTGGCGCTGAGCCATCGTCGGCGGCCTGAGGACGCCGTTCGCCTCGATCGCCTGACCGCCCAGGCCCGCGCGGCGCGGGTTCGAGCGGTCGCGACCGGCGATGTGCTCTATCACGCACCCGAGGCGCGCGTGCTCCAGGACGTGGTCACCGCGATCCGGGAGAAGTGCACCGTCGACGAGCTGGGCTACCGGCGCGAGGCGCATGCCGATCGGGCGCTGAAATCTCCGGAGGAGATGGTGCGCCGCTTCGCCGATTATCCGGACGCGATCGCAGCAACGTGCGACATCGCGGACCGCTGTCGCTTCGATCTGGGTGAACTCAGCTACCAATATCCGCACGAGCGCGTGGTCGAGGGGATGACGGCGCAAGGCGCGCTGGAGAAGCTGTCGCGCGAAGCCGCGGAGCGTATGTTCCCCGACGGCGTGCCTGACGCGTATCGCAGCCAGATCGCCCACGAACTCCGGCTCATTGGCGACCTCGGCTACGCGCCCTACTTCCTGACGGTGAACAGCATCGTCGCCGAGGCGCGGCGGCGCGGCATCCTGTGCCAGGGCAGGGGCTCGGCCGCGAACTCGTGCGTCTGCTTCGTGCTCGGGATCACCAGCATCGATCCGATCAGGCACGAGCTCCTCTTCGAGCGCTTCGTGTCGGGCGAGAGGAGGGAGCCGCCCGACATCGACGTCGATTTCGAGCACGAGCGGCGCGAGGAGATCATCCAGTGGATCTACGAGACCTACGGCCGCACCCGCGCGGCGCTCACGGCCGTGGTGACGCGCTACCGCGCGCGCGGCGCGGTGCGCGACGTCGGCAAGGCGCTGGGCCTCCCTGAGGACCTGACCGGCGCGCTCGCCGGCCAGGTCTGGGGCTGGTCGGCCGAGGGCGTCGGCGAGAAACATGTCGAGCAGCTCAACCTCGATGCGAGCGACCGCCGGCTGCAGCTGACGCTCGATCTCGCGCGCAAGCTGATCGGCACGCCCAGGCACAGCTCGCAGCATCCGGGCGGCTTTGTGCTCACCCATGACCGCCTCGACGACCTGGTCCCCATCGAGCCCGCGGCGATGGACGATCGGCAGATCATCGAGTGGGACAAGGACGACATCGACTGTTTGAGGTTCATGAAGGTCGACGTTCTGGGCCTCGGCATGCTCGGCTGCATGAACCGGGCGTTCAACCTGCTCGAGGAGGCCAAGGGGATCCGGATCGGCCTGGCTGACCTCCAGGACGACGACCCGGACGTCTTCGCCATGATCCAGAAGGCGGACACGCTCGGCACCTTTCAGATCGAGTCCAGGGCGCAGATATCGATGCTGCCCAGGATGAAGCCGGCGCGCTTCTACGACCTCGTCGTCCAAGTCGCGATCGTGCGTCCCGGTCCCATCCAGGGCGACATGGTGCACCCTTACCTCCGCCGGCGCGAGGGGCTGGAGAAGCCGGAGTACCCGCATCCCGACCTCCGCGGTGTGCTCGAGAAGACCTTGGGCGTGCCGCTCTTCCAGGAGCAGGCGATGAAGGTGGCGATCGTCGGTGCCGGGTTCACGCCGGTCGAGGCCGACCAGCTCCGGCGCGCCATGGCGACGTTCAAGTTCACCGGGGGCGTCAGCCACTTCTACGACAAGCTCGTCGAAGGCATGGTCGAGCGCGGGTGCCCCCGCGACTTCGCCGAGCGCACGTTCAAGCAGATCGAGGGGTTCGGCTCCTATGGCTTTCCCGAGAGCCACGCGGCCAGCTTCGCCAAGATCGCATACGCGTCGTCATGGATGAAACACCACCACCCGGACGTGTTCTGCGCTGCGCTCCTGAACGCGCAGCCGATGGGCTTCTACGCACCCGCCCAGATCGTGCGGGACGCGCAAGGACACGGCGTCGAGGTCCGGCCGGTGTGCATCAACGCGAGCCGCTGGGATTGCACCCTGGAGCGGACCCGCGGCCGTCACCTGGCGGTGCGGCTCGGCTTCCGTCAGGTGCGCGGGCTCGCCAACATCCACGGCGCCGCGATCGTCGTCGCCCGCGGCGTGGCGCCGTTCGGCTCGGTCGAGGAGGTCTGGCGGCGGTCGGGCGTGCCCCGCGCCGCGATCGAGCGGTTGGCCGAAGCCGACGCCTTCCACTCGCTCGGGCATGATCGCCGTCAGGGGCTGTGGAAGGTGAGGGGGCTCGGCGAGGCGCCGCTGCCCTTGTTCGCGGCCGCCGACGAGCGGGAGAGCAACTTCTCGGTCGAAGGGCTCGAGCCCGAGGTCGTCCTTCGGCCGCTGACCGACGGGCGCGAGGTAGTTGAGGACTATCGGTCGCTCCAGCTGTCGCTTCGCGCGCATCCCTTAAGCTTCCTTCGCGACGAGCTGACCCGCCAGGGGGTGACCCGCTGCGCCGATCTCGAGCAGATGCGTGATGGGCGGCACGTCGAGGTCGCAGGCGTCATCCTCGTCCGTCAGAAGCCCGGCTCCGCTAAGGGCGTCCTCTTCATCACCATCGAGGACGAGACCGGGATCGCCAACGGCATCTTATGGCCCGATCGCTTCGAAGCGCAGCGGCGCACGGTGATGAGCGCGCCGATGATCGGCATGAAGGGTCGCGTCCAGCGCGAGGGCGAGGTCATCCACGTCATCTGCGACCGCATCGTCGACCGCGGCGACCTGCTCGCCCAGGTCGGCGCGATGTCGTTCCCGCACCGGACCGGGCGCGGCGACGGCGCGCGCCATGCGGGATCTCCCGATCGCGGCGACGCCGGCTGGAGCCCATCCCCGCGCGATTGCTACTGGCCGCCGCACGCCGACGGCATGGATCCCGAGGACGTGATCCGCGTGAAGAGCCATGACTTCCGGTGAGAATCTCCTGGGGGCTGCATCAGCGGGTCGTGATCGACCTGTCGCTGCGCATCCTGCGCGCCGCCATGGCGCGTTCGGGCGAGGCGAAGGTGAACACGGTCGAGGTCAGGCTCGCGCTCCGCTGCCTGCTCCACCATTGCCCGGAGAAATGGCCGCTCGAGGCGTTCTGGGACGCGGCCGGTGCGGACAACGACATTGGTCGGGCCCAGGGGACGACGGCGGGGTTCAACGGCATCTGTCGCCAGCTCAAGGCGGCGGACCGCTACCCTGAGGGGACGAGCTCGTGAGCGCCGCGCCGTCCGCCGACGTCGATCATGTCGGCCGCAAGCTCCGGACGCTGGAGCAGTGCGCGCTCCACAAGCGGACGCTTCGGCTGACCTGTCCGGGCTGCGAACGGTCGCGGGTGATGGACGCGGCCGCGCTCTGGTGGCTGTTCCGGCGCAAGGGATGGGACAATGCGCTCGGTGAGGTGGCGAAGCGGCTCTGCTGCGAGCGGTGTCGCGACGAAAACGACCGGGTCGTCCGCCCGAGCTGGACGGTAACCCGCGAGATGCCGGAAGGGCCGCAGCCACCCTATCCCGACAAGCACGAGTGGCGAAGGCTTGTGTCGCGCTACCGGTCGTGATCGGATCGCGCGCATGTGCAACTTGTACAACCTCAAGGTCGAGCGCTGGGAGTATCTGACCTACTTCCAAGCGCGCTGGGACGAGCGGAATGAGCTCGACGTGGAGAAGGACTACGCAGCACCCGGCAAGCCCGGCTACGTCGTCCGGCTGGAAGACGGCGAGCGGGTGCTCAGCACCATGAAGTGGGGGTTCCCGACCAGGAAGCCGCGCAAGCGCCCCGCCAAGGAAGGAGAGCTGCCCTTCCTCTATGACTGGTGGACGAACGCCCGAAACTTGGAGAACAACATGTGGCGGTCGTGGCTTCTGAAGCCCGAGCACCGCTGCCTCGTTCCCTTCGCCCGTTTCGCCGAGCCGAAGGCGGTCAAGGACCGAGCCGCTCCCGGCGACACGAACTGGTGGTTCTCGGTCGCCGACCAGGAGCTGCCCTGCTTCGCGGGCGTGTGGAAGGTCGACCAGGACCACGACCGGGTATACGCTTTCTGTACGACCGAGCCCAATCCGCTGGTTGCGCCCAAGCACCCCAAAGCCATGCCGGTGATCCTGCTGCCCGAGGACCATGACCGCTGGCTGCGCGGGAGCATGGAAGACGTGCTGGCGCTGCAGGCCGCGTTCCCGTCCCAGCTGATGTCGGTCGCCTAAGCAACGATCGACTGGGCCGAGACCGCAGTTGGGCTGCGGCGATAGCTAACGCAGCCCGAACCCGGCCCGACTGGTCTCGCCGTTGTCGGTCCGCTCGCGTCCCGCGAGCAAATTCTCCAGCTCTTCAAGCGTGTGCAGCACGTCCAGATGCTGCGCGCCGAGAAAGAGGCGGGTGCCTTCGCCCTCCGGCACCGCGTGGGTGAGCTTGTCGATGTCGACGAGCGCCTTGCCCGAGGGCAGGATGTCGATCTGCACGAAGCGCATCATGGTCTCCACAGCCGCTTGGGGGCGGTTCAAGCGTTGAACGGTTCTGATGGATGGAGGTGCGCGCGTTCCGGACGCCTCACGACGCCGTTCGGAGCGACACGGACACTGGGCAGTGGTCGGACGGGTGCTGCTCTTCGGGCAGGTCGTAGGTGTACTCCTGGAAGCTGCCCGCGACTGCCTGCTCCGCGGCTGACTTGTTCAGCACGACGAAGTCGATGAACTCGCGATACTTGGACTTGCACGTCGCACCCGCCGTGCCGCTCGCGAGCGACAGGTCGGAGGCCGCGGGCTCGCCGTCGTCCAGGTCGGTGAAGACGAGGTCGTTCCGGCTGGCCAGGCGTCGGTTGAAGTCGCCGAGCACCAGCGCTGGCGCGCCCTCCTGGCCCCGCGTGTCGATCCATTGCTCGAGCACGGGCACTTGGGCGAACAGCGTGTCGCAGTCGCGGTCGGTGGGCGCCCGGCCCGAGTTGCAGCCCGACTTGAGATGCACGGCGAGCATGCGGAGCGGGGCCGAAGCCCCGACCGAGATGTCGACGCCGGTCCGCAGGTTGTCGTTCCCGAGCCCGAGTGCGGTGAAGTCGGGGTTGCGCGTGAACGGCACCCCGCGCCTGATTGCGAAGCCGACCTTCTGCGGGCGGAGCCGCTGGCCGGGCATGCCGTAGCAGCCGCCCTGTGCGCCCGCGCTGGCGCGCTCCTCGATCACCACCTCGTACTTGTCGGGCGTGAACACCCGCTCGGCGGCGGCCTTGGACTCGACCTCCTGGAACGCGATCACGTCGGCGCCGAGCGCCTCGGCGTGGCCGCGCAGTGCGGCGTAGTCGGCTTCCTGCCTGGGCCGGCAGCCCTCGCCGTCGCGCTCGGCCAGGTGTTCCACATTCCAGCTCGCGACCTTGAGGCGGGCCGGCGTAGCGGTGCCGTTAGCAGACGTCCCGCCGCCGGACGGAGTGCCAGGTGGGGTACAGCCAGTGAGGATAAGAGCGAGTGCGGTCGTGAGCTCAGGAACGCGAAGCATGGCCTCCTCCTTTCACGTTCCGACCGAGACTGGCTAGTGACTGCCGCGAGGTCCCGATCAGGTCGGCGTCGGGTGAACTCGGGTGATCACGCCGCTAGACACCATGTCCGAAGCTAGCCGGCCGCCTACAGGCGATCTGCCAGCGCACGAATGCCCTCTCCGGAGAAGTGCGCGAGCGGAGCTCCTTCATTCAGCCGAATCGGGTGCTCCGGCGTGAGTAGGGCGGCTACCTGGTGCTCATCATCGAGCTCGAGCCATGCGCGTACGGCGGATTCGAGGCTGGTCACCTCGGCTACCTCTTCGCCGCCGCGCGGCACGTTCTGAAGCGACGCGCTCATCCGCCAGTCGATGTCCGGCGGCGTGTTCGCATCACCCCAGGTCGCTTCCGCCATGTCGTCCTCCAACGTCCAGCCTTCACGGCTAGGTCCGGGTAAGCGCAAAGGAGCGGTGTAGGGTTCCGACGGCTTGCGGTCTCGTCGGCGACGAAAGGCGCATGACTCACACGCAGAACTCCCCGCCGGGGAAGGATGGTGCGTCGGGAGAGACCGGCTCGGAAAAGGCAGGATGTGCACCGCGCTAGTTAAGCCTAGGATTGGTGGACTCCCGCCCGACCGCTTTCGGTCAGGGGACTACGGTTAGCTGCCCTTCATTCATACATCGGGCGAATGGCGTAAACGCATGTCGCTGATGGGGACTTTCGGCCCGGTCTGGAGTTCACAGCTCCGGCATGCACCCTTCAAGCTCATGAAAACAACTACACTTCGCGCCCGCGCGTCAGCTTTCAAGGCGCAGTCTCGCGGTTGACGGCAGAATCTGTGTCATGATCGGGCGACGCATGTGCGCGAGGCTGATCACGGCCTGACCCGGCTGCAGGGAGGCCAGAGCGCGCCACATCGCCTGGTCGATCGAGGGAATTGTGCGCCGCAGGCGGCTCACAACGCTTTCATCCTGCACCTTGTGCAGCACCCAGTTGTTGATGAGCGCCAGGACCTCGTCTGGGAGGTTCTGCGGCAGCTGAGTCACAAAGGTCAGCCCCAGCCAGCGCTTGCGTCCACGCTTCGCGATGCGGGCCACCTGCTCGTAGAGGATCGGCATCTGCTTGATCCGCGACGTGGACAGGAACTCGTGCGCCTCCTCCACAATCACGTTGACGGGCGTGGGCGTGCGCCCCTCCTCCGTGGCCGCGGCGTACGCCGCCTCCTGTACCGCCTGCAGCTGCCGCAGGATCTGCGCGATCGCGAGATTGCGCAGGACGGGGCTGTCCAGGTCGGACAGATCGACAATGTTGATCCGGCCGGGCTCGAGCATCTTGCGCACGTCTAGGTTCAGGGCCGGTGCGCGATCGAAGATCTTCAGCCGCTGCAGGCGCCACAGCAGGCCCGACACCTTCTTCCAGCTCGCCGCGTTCGTCTCGAGCTGGGCGCGGCCGACCAGATCGTCCAGGACGCGCTGGTTTTTCGAGTTGTTCCTGAACGTCGGGCTCGCCCAGAACTCGTTCGGAGTCCTCGACACGCTGCCGATGCAGGCCGCGACCACGTCGATGAGCACGTCGAGCCTAAGCCGCGGATAGCCGGAGTCGAGTTCGTCCCAGTCCATCGCTGCCTCCTCCTCAGCGCCGTTCCTCTTCTCCGGAAAGATGCCGAGTTCGTTCAGCAGCCGCCGCGCGATGTCGTAGGCGGCGAGGAAGCGGCCCTGCTGCGCGTCGTTCATCCCGAGGATCTCGATCAGCGCCCACGGCGAGAGCACGGAGAAGTCGAGCGCGAACTCGGCCGAGCTCGGATGTTCGGGGTTGCTGGGCTCCCTGCCGACTAGGGTAAGCACGTGCGTGTTCTCCACGCCCCCGCCCCTGATCCCTTGGCGCTCTGCGAGTGCGAGCATGTCCGCGTCGTTGGTGCGCTCGTACATGGTGGTGTACTCGCCCTCAGTGTCCAGCAGGATCACCGCCGCGCCCTGGCCCGAGAGCCCGGCCGCAAAGTTGGTGATGGTGGTCGACTTGCCGCCTCCGGTCGTGCCCAGCACCCCCGTGTGCCGATAGAGGACCGACTTCCTGTGGACCGGTATCGGCACCTCGACGGACTCGTGCCCCATCACGCGGCCGATCGCGAAGTCGCCCTCCAGCCCGAGGATTTCGGCCATCTCCTCGTCGCCTACGGTGAACACGGGCGAGTTGGGTACCGGTCGCCGGTTCGCGGGTCCGATCCGACCCTCGCTCTCCTCGCCCAGGATGTGGACCACGATGCGTCCGTGATGGCCGGGCATGCCGATCGCGCCGTTCACCGCCGAGATCACCATCGCGGTCGACTCGGCGCTGATGCCGTCCGGGTCGTAGAACGGGCCCGCGGCCACGGTGCCGACATACCGCCGCCCGTCCGGATGACTCCTGATCCGCACCAGCGCCTGCGACGTGATCCGCTCGATCTCCGCAGGCCCCATGACCACCGTAATTGTTCCGTCGGCGCTGCCCGGCGTGTCGAACAGCGTCCGCCCGAACGAACCGTCGTACGCCGCGGGCAGCTCGCGCACGCCGCCCAGGTCCTCGGCAAGCTCCGTCAGCCGACGGACTGCCTCCTGTCCCAACGACGACCGCTCGACCGGGACCGCCCGCTTCTCCGCGCCGTCGGTCCCGACCGCGACCGGTGCGCCTCCGCGTACCATCGTGCCCATCTTCGTCTCCTCGCTTCGGTTCAGACGCCCATGGTCGCGCGCGCGTAAAGCGCCGCGGCCGGACGCAAGATCGCGTCGGGCGGAAAGAGATCGCGGCAGATGCCGCCCGCCAGATCGAGGAGCATGGGGAAGCCCCTCGGTTCGACCAGGATCGCGTCCGCCATCGCGACCACGGCCGCCTCCGCCGCGAAGTCGGCGTGCGCGTAGAAGATTTGGCTAGACGAGTGCGGAGAGACGCGGAACGCGCCCACCACGATCCGGGCGGACGCCTCCGCCTTGAAGTCGTCGAGCAGCCGCTTGGCGGCTTGGAACTTGCCTTGCCCGTAGTGGCCGCCCTCGATCACGTCGTTTAGATAGCCCGACACGTCTTCCACGATGGCGAACTCCAGCGGCACCAGCGCGTCGCCGATCGTCTGCAGGAGCCTGCTCCGTGTTCCACGAGGAAGGTAGACGAACCGGCGGTGCTCAAGCAGCAGCTTGCGGAAGAGCGGCACCGACAACTCGATAAGCTCGGGCATGCCGGCACCCGTGAGCAGCTCCTTGGGCAGCGGGTGCCCATGCCCCATCCGCCACGGCGCGTTAGCCTTGGAGGCCAGCACCGCGAGCTCCGCGTTAGCCATGAGCCCGCGCCGCAGCATGTCCGAGATGCCGGAGCCGTCCGCCTCATCCGCCTCCGCCCTGCGCTCGAGCAGCGCCATGGTCCGCTCGATCGGGTCCTGCCCCGACACCTTTAGATCCTTCTGGAAGATGCGATGACCCCACGTACCGTGTTCGCCCAAGTAATTGGCGAGCGCGACGGCCGTCTGGACGATGGTGATCGGCAGCGTCTCGTGGACTACCGAGGCGCCGTCGACGGCCTGGACGTGCCCGCTGAACAGCAGCTGCCTCTGCACCTGGCGCAGGTCGTCCAGGGCGACACCGTGAACGCCGGCGCAGGCGGGCGCGCCCGGCTGGTCGCCCAGGAGTGGAAAGATGCGCGCCCGGATGTCCCGACGGGTCTCCAATTCCGAGATCTGGGCGCGGACGATCTCATTCTGGAGGCGGTCGAACTGCTCGGCCACCTTGTGCGCCGGATCCCAGGAGTCGATGTCGAGCGTCTGCTCGATCCGCTCGCCCGTTGCCTCGAGATAGCTCCGCCCGGCGGGAGACGCCGACGTCGCCGTCCGCGCGCCGGACGGCGACTCGTCGCGATCAGCCATGAGATGCCTCCTCGCCTTTGCGATGGGCCGCCCCGGCCCGGCCTGCGGCCTGCCGCAGACGTCCGACGAGCGTCGGCCGGCTGCGCGCGACGACGGCCAGGACTCTAGGCGCGTGCCGCACCGCGTCGGCCGCGGTCAGCCCGAAGTCACGGGCGAGGGCGGCTTCAACGGCCTGCCGGTCGGCGACGCCCTCCGCCCTCACCGCTGCGGCGATCACCCGGCCCGGAGGAGCCAGCGCCAGAAAAGCCGCTTCGTCCGCTTCCGCCTCCATGCGCTCGGTGAGCGCGTCGACCGCCTGCGAACCGTCTCGGACCATCGCGTCCCCGAAGACCCCGAGCGGACAATGGGCCAGCAGGCCGCCCAGCCGCTCCTCCCAGGTCGGTTCGCGGGCGCCGTCCAGCACCTCCAGGATACCCTCGCCCAGCCTGGCGACCGCCTCGTTCCGGCGATCCTGGTAGTGCCCGACGAAATGGGCGAGCTCATGCCCGAGCGCGAAGCGCATGGCGGCGGGGTCGTCCTCGTCCAGGAACACGTATCCCATTCCGCCCAGGGCCACCAGGCAGCCCCGAAGCCGACGCTTCGCCACGCCCCGCCCCAGGCGCGCGAGGACGCGTCCGAGGCGGTTCTCGATTGCCGTGGTGGTAAGTTCGGCGACGGTCAGCACGCTGACCGGCAAGCCGAACAGGGCAGCGCGCTCGAGGTCGCGCGGGAACACGCCCCGCGCCTCCTGCAGACCCTCCACGATCCGATCCGCCACGAAAGCGGCGTCGAACCGCATCAGCGGTCGTCTCCCTCGCCGTCGTCCTCGGCGTCAAGCGCCGCCATCAAGAGCTCGCCATCGTCGTTGGCCGTCTCGAAGCGCGCGGTTGTCTCGGCGAAGCGCAGGATGTTGAGAAGGCCCATGACGTTGACGCCGAGCTCGGCGGCGATCCGCTGGGCCTGCGCCGCCATATCCCGCCCACCCGGCCGCGGGGTCACAGCCACGCGCCACAGCGCCTCGTCGCCGCACCCCAGCAGCGCGGCCACGGGGCGGTCCGGGTTTGCGCGCTCCCAGACCGCGAGCGCGCTCGCGATCAGGCCGGAGCGGGACCGGGCCGCCCGTGCCAGCAGGCCGCCCAAGCGCTCCACCTCGGCCGGAACCTCCATCGTCACGTCCTCATTCTCGCTCATGATGCGTTCTCCCTACCGATGCGGCGTATGCGGCCCCGCATCCGCTCGACCCGAGTCGCGGCTTCGTTCCATCCGCTCTCGTCGTCGGGCAGCCCGAGCATGCGGGCGTGGAGCGCGGGATCGACTTCACCCTTGGACATGAGCGCGAACACGTCGCGATCGCCCTCGTCCTTGAACAGCCGCGCGTGGAAGCGGTCGCGGAGATTGGACCATTCCAGATCCTGGAGCATGCGCTCCTCCGCAGGCCGCAAATCGTCCACCTCACGCTGGGCGGCGAACGTCGCCGCGGCGTCCGACTCGTGCCCGTGGCGCCGCGCCTGCCCGCGTTTCAGATTGAGCGCATACTGCCGTGCTACATGCGCCAGCCACGTGGTGAGCTGGGCCTTGCCGGGCTGATAGCGCTGCGGGGCTTCGAGGTAGCGGAGCAGGGCCTCAAGGCTGGCCTCCTCCGCATCCTGCCGGTCGTGCAGTTCGGGCACGGTGCTCCGCACGGTCGCGACCAGGCGAGGCAGCACTCGCTCCACGATCCTGGAGGCGACCTGGAGTTCACCTCCGACCAGGCGACCGTGGAGGGTGAGCAACTCGTCGTTCGTCATCCGCTGATCTCCATGGCGCTCCAGTCCGTCGATGCCCGCGATCGTTTCTCCTGTACTTATCCACCGCTCGTCGACGTTCTCGGACGCGACCGATAAAAAAATCTTGCGGAACGCCGTTCCCGTACCCCACACGCAGGCACGTCACCTTGAGGCCGTTGCCATTCGTCCGGTTGTCACCAAGAGTGATCATTGGGGGGAAAGAAAAGGTGCCGCGTCCGCTTCATCCGTTTCCGGCGCGCATGGCGCCCGACCTCGCGCTCGACAGGCTGGTGCGCCTGCAGCCGAACAGCATCGTGCTAGATCCGATGACCGGATCGGGGACGGTGATCCAGCAGGCCTGCGCGGCCGGGCACCGCGCGATCGGCGTGGACGTCGATCCCCTTGCAGTTATGCTGAGCCGCGTTTCCGCCGGAGCGGTCGACGACCGGTCGGTCGATCTCGCGGGCGGGCACGTCGCGTCGGTCGCTCGGCGGATCGGCGCGCCGGAGACGCTGGAGTGGATCGACGAGGATGCCGAGACGACGCGCTTCGTCGAGTTCTGGTTCGCGCCCAGGCAGCGCGACGCCCTGCGCCGCCTCGCCCGCGTCATCGCCGATCTAGAAAGAGAGACGCCCGGCGCGATGGCGCTGGACGTCCTGCGCCTGGCGCTCAGCCGCCTTATCATCGTCAAGGAGAACGGGGCGTCCCTCGCGCGCGACACCGCCCACAGCCGGCCGCATCGCGTCGCGCTCGACAACGACTTCGACGTAGTGGCGCAGTTCGACCGTTCCGTCGCTTGGGTTAGACGCCGGCTCCGTGAACGTCCGCTACGTCGGTTTGCGCAAGTTATACAGGGCGACTGCCGCAACCTCGACATCGCGGATGCATCGGTCAGCACCGTCCTCACTTCCCCACCTTACTTGAACGCAATCGATTACATGCGCGGCCATCGCATGTCCCTGGTCTGGTTTGGCCATCGCATCTCCGACCTGCGCGGGGTGCGCGGCACCTCGGTCGGAACCGAGCGCGGAGCGGAGCAGAACCGCGAGGACGACCCGATCCGGACGGCGATGGGACCCGTCCATGAGCTTCCTAGACGCGAACGACGCATGATCGATCGCTATGCTACCGACCTGCGCGGCATGATGCGCGAGGTACGCCGCGTGCTCACGACGAGCGGCGAGGCAACGTTTGTCATGGGGAACTCGTGCCTGAGGGGTGTGTACGTCAACAACGCCGAGGCCCTCGCGGCGGCGGGTCGGCTCGCCGGTTTAGAGGTGGTCGAGCGGTTCGAACGAGATCTTCCGCCGCAGCACCGCTACTTACCCCTGAGCGCCGGAACCCTCTCCAAACGCATGCGGACCGAGACGATCATGTCGCTTCGCCCGAACTGAGCCGGGCCGCGTCGGCACGTGAGATTGGTAAGTGCCGGACACATTCAGTACCTCACGCGAACGAATGGCCGGTTTCAGATTACAGTCTAGCTGCCCCGGACGTCTAAAAATGGGGTTGCTTATCATGGTTCCGCGCGCGGTTGCGTGAGGTTCACGTATCTCTGACGAGCAGGTGTTCCTCAATCAAATACAGTACCTCACACCTTGTTGCGCACGATCTGAAGTAGCTGGTCGAACAAGTCGGCGAGCGGGTCAGACGTAGCTTCGCCATCGTAGATCAGCGGCGTGAGGCCACGACTCGCGAACACGCTTTCCTGTACCGGGTCGGGGCGCATCAGGAATATATACGACTTTGGGCGGCGTTCTGCCTGGCCGGACCGCTTCCAGAGGCGCTGTAACCGGAAAAGTAGCAGCCTGAGGTTAAGGTCGGAAATACTGTAGCCAACGAATAGAATACTCCTGCCGAGCACATCTGCGTGAAATTTGACGTCTAGAAGGGTGTCGAAGTCGAGCCGCTCGAAATAATCCGACTCGGTTAGCACGAGCGACTCGTCATCATCGAAGTCGCCATGAAACTTTACAATATGGGGTAGTTCGGCCTGAGCCTCTGCGACGTCGAGCATAGCGACGATCTTGGAATACTTTTTGCCCCGAAGATCGAACGCTCGCTCAATGTTGCGGTCGTAATTCGTCGTGTAGATGAAGGGGAAGTCTAGGTCGACGATCTGATTGTGGACACGGGACGACCGAAGACGGTCGTCCTCTACATGCCAGCTCCGGTCCATCCAGCTTCGGAGCGGACCAAGCCTGCCCTTCTCCAAGCGATAGTACTCGGCAATCTGGAGATAGTCGGCACCCGGTCTAATCAGGACGTCGGGATCGTAGCCCAGTTCTCTCGCCATATGAGCCATAAGACCGCTCCAGGTAGGCAGGTCGAGCTGGGCGGACAGGCCGGCCCCGGCAAATAAGACAACTTTGCGATCGCGGATCTGCCTGGCGAGGTCCTCAAGCACGTGTGCCCCCCTTCAGGAATTGCACGAAGGCGTCGAGGGCGCGTCTGCGCATCGAGATCTCATCCTTATTCTCACCCATTTCTGAAAAGGTTTGTTCGAAGCCGTCCGGAATAAAGACGCAATCCCACTGGAAGGCTCGGTCGCCTCGGGGTTCGGCGGCAATCCGCCCACGGATTTCGCCCTCAAACTGATGTATCGTGCGTCCGTCACAAAAGCCGATCCGGGTGCGTGCGATCACGCCCGTGCCCTCGCCCTGGCCGAACAGCGAGCTGACTCGATCGGGGCCGAGCGCGTCCCAGAAGACCTGGGTTAGGCCACCAGGCAGGCCCTCAAGCCGGTCGAGGAAAAGACCGGTTTGCTCAACGAACAGCGGGCGACCCACCTTGTAGAATGCCTTGAGCGTCTTGTCCCGTACGAGCGCGGCCACGTCGTCTGTCTGGAGCTCGGTTAGAGGGAAGTGTATAGGGACGACCTTCACGTCCGCGCCAGCAAGTATTCGGGCGGCCTCGGCCGTCTTGTGCTCGTTCCTGGAAAGGAATCGGATCGGCGTCATAATCGGCTTTCGCGCAGCGCTTGGCGCCGGTTACAATTAAGGACGACCTACCCTAGTCGCCTCGCCCATGTACGTCGATCTTCACGTCCATCTTCGCGGCACCATCGCCCCGGCCACCGTTAATCGCTTGGCGCGGCGGAACGGCGTGGCGATACGCGAGGGGACGCTTCGCGCGCCAGGCTACGGCTGGCACGATTTTCCCTCCTTTCTGCGAGTCTACGACGAGGTAGCGGCCGCAATCCGCACCGCTCGCGATATTGAGGAGGTCACGTATGAGCACCTCGTCCGCGTCGGATGCGCCGGCACGGCCTATGTCGAATTTATGCTCTCGCCGCCGCACGAACGGCGTGTCGGCATCTCCTTCGCCGACCAGCTGGCAGCGGTCGATCGCGCCGCTGACCGGGCACGCGAGCTGACCGGCATTGAATGCTGCGTGATCGCGACCGCCGTCCGACAGCTTGGGCCCGATGCGGCGATCGACTCGGCGCAGATTGCCATCGCGTGCCGGTCGCCACGATTGGTTGGATTCGGATTGACCGGCAACGAACGGATGCATGATGCGGCGGACTTCCGCCCGGCGTTCGCCATCGCGCGCTCGGAAGGTCTCAAGGCGACCGCCCACGCTGGCGAGCACCTCGGGCCAGAGACAATCCTTCCTGCAATTGAGGCGCTCGGCCTTGACCGCGTAGGTCATGGCGTGCGCGCGGCCGAGTCTCAAGCGGTGATGGCTGCCTTGGCCCGGCTCGGCGTCCCGCTGGAAGTTTGCCTTACAAGCAATATCGCGCTCGGCGTCTGCTCAGACATCGGCGAGCATCCAATTGCGGCACTGGCGGAGGCGGGCTGCGTATTAACGCTCGGGACTGATGATCCCGGGTTCTTTTCAACTACGCCTGCGAGAGAATACGAGTTGGCGAAGCGCGCGATTAGCGACCCGAATATCGAGGCGAGGATCACCCGCGCCGCTATCGCGGCGGCGTTTTGCGATGAGACAACGAAGGCGAGGCTTCTAGGCCGTTTGTGAGGCGGGCGAAGGGCGTCCTTGTGAAGCGGCCAATCGGCGCTGAGACGACCAATTTGGACGAACGGCCGAAGCTTGATGAGCAGAATGGCAATCTCAGTGACCGATTCTGGGTCAAGTTGCTGGTGAGAGGAAAGAAATGCTCTTGAGCGCGATATGCCTCGCTATACCACGATCTAATACATCTTTCCAACACCGAACACTAATGCTTGAAGTATCTTCATCGCTTATAGAATTGAAGGTGGCGGGTCGATCTTGGCTCAAGTCGCAGACTGTCTTTCTAAACTGACAAGTTCCTCGATCTTACCAGAAATGTCATCGGGCCTTGAACGCAGCCACTCGGCAGCGATGTCGAGCGTCAATAGCCTCTCGCGCACCGCCCTTGCAACACGAGCGCCAAACGTTCCTCGCCGAGTTATCGGAACAGTCGCGACAGGATAAAAGTCATTAGTCCAGTCTTCACGAATCTGCCAATCCTCCGACGGCCTCGGCATCTTCCCGCCCTTCACATTCTGAAGGTTCAGAACAACGCCGCGTCGGTTCTTGATCACGTTTGCCAGGTGAAGTCGCGCTGCGGTGAAGCTCAGGCCAAACCGGTCCATCAGTACTGCAATCATTGTCGCGTAATCGCTTAGCTCATCATAGAGCCGCTCGACCGCACGTGGGGGAGCAAGGAACGCAATTGCGAAAGCATTGGCTCGCGTCTCAACCTGATCGCCCGATAATTGCTGTATTTCGTCGAAGGTATCTACCCGGACCCGGCCAAGGCGCGACGGCGGATCCCAAAGAATATGCCCAAGCTCATGGGCTGCTGTCATGCGACGCACCCAGACATTCTGATTAGCACCCTGGGTATTTACAATGACACCACGCGAAGCGCCGTTCGAAACCGTTGCACCCGCGAAGGTTGCACCCATCTCAACCTGTATAAGAGGGATGTCGAGTCGACGGAGAATTTCACGAAGACTTCGAACTGGCTCATGCTCCGGCAAACCTAGCTCTGATCTCGTTCGCTCTGCTAGTCTGTAACCCTTCTCGAATACTGGGGCATAATAGTCATCGTCCCACTCCTCACCAAGATAAACCTCGGGAACATCGCCCAGCAGCTCAGCCAATTCACGCTCGCGTGCAATTACCCACGCGGCTTCGGCAAGTTGCAAGACAAGATTAACCGATAGAACCGGCGCATCCTCTCGATTGCGCGACAGTGTGCGAAGACGCACTCCCAGTTCCTCGTCACCGCCGGCACCCGGAATGAAGCCTAGAACTTGCTCGTCCAACGCAAGTGTCTGACCCAATCGCTGCAGTTCACGTATTGGCGTGACCTGCCCGGGCGTTTCGGCCTTTGCTACCTTGGCTGGCGTGAGATCGGCCGCACGGGCCACTTGACGATGATCGAGTCCAAGCTGCTCCCGACGTGCCAGAAGCGTACGAGCGGGTTCCTCTCGTGCAGATGTAATTTGGAACGCTCCATCCTCGGCGATTGCACGCAGTGCTTCGTAGCCGAAGCTCCGCAGCACCTGAGTGGCATTCATTCGTAGCCCAGTTGCCTCTGGTCTATCTTCCGCAACCTGAGCCTGCCCTCGAACATAGAGCCTGTCCGAGGAAAGCGCGCGCGCCAAAGGAGTAGCCCCCGACGAGGATGCTCCAAAGACGCGATCCAATTCGCTCGGATCCACTATATCGTTCAACCCACCCACTCCGGATCTTTGTCTCCGAACCTATAAGCAGTCATCGTCTCTTCGCTGAAGCCGTACGACCACACGCCGTAACCAGAGGCGCGGAACGCGCGGGCGACAGCTGTCATCTCTGCAGCCGAGTTTGGCCCATAACGCCCGGACGAGCCGGTCAGGGCGATAACGTTATCGCAAAGGAACAGCAGCTCGCCTCCACAATGCGCATTCGCGCCGCCGGTCAGGTTGCTGTGTTTAATCACCTTGCTTTCGAGACTCGCTCCGAACGGGGTATTCTCGCTTGCATGAACCACATCGTCGGTTCGCACTACCCACAGATGGGAAGCCGATGGTTTAGGATCGATTATCGGAAGCTCACCCTTGATCGCCCCCAGTCCGTCCTTCCAGAGCTGCAATCCGTCTAACTCGCCGAGCTGAACGAGTTCGCCGGCATTGGCGACACGATCCATGTTGCACGGCTTAGCTGGGTACTGATTACGAAAGCGATCAAACGCAGCGGCGGTCTTCGACATATATAAACCGGCTCCCCCTCGTATGAGCGTCCCTGCCCAACGCCAGCGAAGCGATCAAGTGTGGTTACAGTCGCTGCCTCGTGGGCGCTTCGGCCTAGACGGACCAGCGAGGCGCATCCGCTATAATCCTACAATGTACTCACCTAGCCTTCGCGACCTTCCTTTGCCCGGCTGTAAGCGGCCAAGAGTCGCCCAGACCTGACGCTGAACGAGTGTCCGGTTCCAGGCAGCCGCGACAATGGCTCGAACGTCCAGAGATGGGTCTAATCGGCCGCCCGTGATCTCTCAGTCACTCAGGTTCGATGAGAAGTTTGCACCTCGCTCTGGCCGTCGTGCTGACCAGCCGGGCGGCAGGTGTCGCTCCGGTCGCGGCTGCGGACCGCGGACATCCCACTGTCGTCGAACTGTTCACGCACAAGGCTGCGCTGCCTCTCTCCGGCCGATGCGGCGCCGGAAAGGCTGGCGATGCGTACGGACTGCCGCTCAGCTTCTCGGTGATTTATTGAGATCGGTTCGGCTGGCGCGACCCGCTTGCGCGGCCCGAATTGACCAAGCGGCAATATGCTTACGCGCGCACCGGACAGCGCGAGGCGGGCGCGCCGCAATTCGTCGTGAACGGCCGGTTCGCAACGCCGTACCGCGGTGACGCGGCGCTCGCGCGCGCGATCGACAGCGCCGATAGGCAAGCAGCCGGGCCGGCGATCTCGCTGCGGGCGGGCGGCGTCGTGATCGGGGCGGACGCGCGCAGCGCACGCGACGTGGCGGTGTGGCTGGTCGAACATGATCCGCGCACGATCCGCACGCCCGTGCACGCTGGGCGGAACGGCGGACGCGCGCTCGCGGACCGCAGCGCCGCGTGCGCCCTCCGCAGGCTCGGCGGATAGATAGGCACGGCGGCGACTTTCCTGCTGGTGCGGCCGGGCTTGCGTCAGGCCGTACTGGCGAAGGGCGCCGACGGCGGCGCGATCATTGCCGGGCGCGTGATCCCCTGAAGTCCAGCCCCACCAAGGTATCATGCGCAAAGCCCGTTCCGCCCGGTTAGCGTCTTCGCGATGAGGAACGGGAGATGGCTCAGTGTCGGCGCGGCGGCGCTGATCGCGTCGTCGGCGGCGCAGGCGCAGGTGGAGGACCCGCGCGATGGGGGCGGGGACGTCGTTGTCACCGCGACGCCGCTGTTCGAGCCAGGCGAGGATACGCTCGTCTTTCCCGCGCGGACCGTATCCGACGAGCAGATTGCCCGCGCCCCGGCCATCGATCTGACGGACTATCTTAAGCGCGGTGTGGGCGGCGTGTTCGTCAACGAGGTGCAGGGCAACCCGCTCCAGCCCGACGTCAACTATCGCGGCTTCACCGCTTCGCCCTTGCTGGGCACCCCGCAGGGTCTGTCCGTCTACCTGGACGGCGTGCGCGTGAACCAGCCGTTCGGCGACGTCGTCAGCTGGGATCTGATCCCGCTCTCCGCAATCCGGTCGCTGACGCTGGTGCCGGGCTCCAATCCTCTTTTCGGGCGGAACTCGCTCGGCGGCGCGCTCTCGATCCGGACCAAGGACGGGCGCTCCGACCCCGGCTTCGGTGCGGAGCTCGCCTATGGATCCTTCGACCGGATGATCGGTCGCGCGAGCGCCGGCGGCTCTGTGGGCGAGGTCCACTGGTTCGCGTCCGGCGATGGGTTCCGAGAGGACGGTTGGCGCGACCGCTCGCCGTCCGAAGCCGGGCAGGCGTTCGGTAAGATCGGCTGGGAGGACGGCCGCCACGATGTCGCGTTGTCCGCCGCCTACGCCGCGACGGACTTGACGGGCAACGGCCTCCAGGAGCTCACGCTGCTCCGGCGCGACCGGGAGAGCGTCTACACCTATCCGGACAAGACGCGGAACCGGGCGCTGCTCCTCAACCTGACCGGGCGTCACCGGCTCGGTCAGGGCGCGACGCTGTCCACGGGCCTGTTCCGTCGCCAGATCACGACGCGGACGCTCAACGGCGACCTGAACGAGGAGGTGCTGGGCGAGGACGAGGACGCGACGGAGGAGGCGTGCCTGGAGGCGGTCGCGGAGGGCGAGGACGCCGACGAGGCGTGCGACGGCCTGCTGAACCGCTCGCGCACGCGGCAGCGCGAATGGGGCGGCACGGCCGAGCTGACGCTGGACGGGACGTTCCCCGGGCACCGCGTGACGATGGGCGCGGGCTATGTCGACGGGCGGGCGCGGTTCGGCCAGTCGTCGCAGTTCGGCGTCCTGCGGCCCGACCGCGGGGTCGACGGCGTGGACGCGGAGAACGACGAGGCGTTGGTCGACCTGAGGAGCCGCACGCGCGTGCTGAGCGCCTATCTGCTCGACTCCGCGACGCTCTCGCGAGCGCTGACGGTCGATCTGGCGGCGCGGTTCGACCGCACGGTCGTGCGCAACCGCGACCGGATCCAGCCGGGCGGCGGACCGGGGTCGCTCGACGGCAACCACCACTTCCACCGGCTGAACCCGGCCGTGTCGGTCCGCTGGACGCCGACCGCCGCGCTGTCGGCCGACGCGAGCTTGGCGCAGACGAGCCGCGCCCCCTCCGCGATCGAGCTGGGCTGCGCCGATCCGGAGAGCCCGTGCCGCCTGCCCAACGCGCTGGCGGGCGACCCGCCGCTCGACCAGGTCGTCGCGCGCACGCTGGAGGTCGGGCTGGGCTACGCCGCGGGCGGCGTCCGGGCGCGCGCGGGCGCGTTCCGCACCGAAAACCGCGACGATATCCTGTTCGTCGCCGCGCCGCAGTCGGGCTTCGGCTATTTCCGCAACTTCGGCCGGACGCGTCGGCAGGGGGTCGAGCTCGACCTCGCCGTCGAGTGGCGGACGTGGAGCGCGTCCGCGCACTACACGCTGCTCGACGCGACCTTCCGCAGCCCGGAGACGGTGAACGGCGCGGCCAATAGCGCGAACGACGAGGGGCCGGGCTTCGAGGGGAACATTGACGTCGCGCGCGGCGACCGCATCCCGCTCATCCCGCGTCACCAGTTCAAGGCGAGCCTCGCTTGGTCGCCCGCGCCGCCGCTCACGCTAACCGCCGACCTTTACGCCGCGTCCGGCGCGTTCGCGCGCGGGAACGAGAACAACGCGCACCGGCCCGACGGCGTCTTCTACCTGGGGCCGGGCCGGAGCGGCGGCTACGCGGTCGTTGGGCTCGGCGCGGAGATGCGGCCGGCGAGCTGGCTGTCGCTCCACGCGCGCGTCGACAACCTGTTCGACCGCGACTACGCGACGGGCGCGCAGCTGGGCGCGGCGGCGTTCGATGCGGACGGCCGCTTCGTGCAGCGTCCGTTTGCTGCACCGCCCGGCGACGGCGACGCGCCCGTGCGCAGTTCCACCTTCTTCGCGCCCGGCGCGCCGCGTTCGGTGCGTGTCGGGGCGAGGGCGCGCTTCTAGCGCCCGTCCACCCTCGGCCACTCGCGCGCCTCGAGCGCGGGGTAGAGATGCGCGACTGAGCGCTGGAGCTCGTAGCGGGCGACCTTCAGGCGGGCGAAGCGGTCGGGAATGGGCATGAGGCCTGCGTCCACCATGTCCAGCCCGTCGCGCACCGCCGCCGTCAGCGCGCCCTCCAGCCAGTCGAGCCAGTCGCGCGTCTGGTCGATCGCTGCCGCGGGCGTCGGGTCGAGCGGGCCGTGGCCTGGCACCACGCGCCGGTGACTAAGCCCCTTGAGCGTGTCGAGCGCGGCGCGCCACTTGGGGAGGTCGGCGTGCGGCGTGGTCGGCGCGCGGTCGTGGAAGACGAGGTCGCCCGCGACCAGCGTGCCCGTGCGCTCGTCGAGCACCGCGAGGTCGGACGCGGAGTGGCCCGACAGCGCGAGCAGGCGGAAGCTGCGGCCGCCCAGCGTCTCCCGCTCGGCGGTCACCGCGTGCCCCGGCATGTGCAGCTCCGTGCCGCGCATCCAGTCGCCCAGGATGCGGTACATCCCGTCGGAGAAGCCGGGCCCCTCGCGCTTGAGCTCGGCGGCGAGCGCGGGGGTGGCGGCGATGGTCCCGGGCGCGAACGCCGCGTCGCCATAGGTGTGGTCGGGGTGAAGGTGGGTGAGGTAGACGCGCGCGACCGGCTCCCCCGTCAGCTCGCGCGCCAGCTTGGCCAGCGCCTGGCCGTAGCGGAGCGACGGGCCGGCGTCGACGAGCACCGCGCCCGCCTCGGTCGCGAACAGCGCGATGTTGGCGACGGCGCCGCCGTTGTCGCGCGCGATATAGGTGTCGGCGCCGCGGATCACCCAGGCGCGGTCGGCCACCTGCTCGGGCAGGAGCCGGTAGGCGAGCGGCTGCGCCAGCGCGGCCGCGGCGAGCGTCGCGCCCGAGCCCGCGAGAAAGGCGCGGCGCGTCGTCAGCGGCTCGCGACCGCGCCGCCGCCGGCCTCGAGCGTGCCTGCGAACTCGACGCCGTTGGTGTCGCGCCCGGCGAAGCGCACCGCCTCGCCGGGCCGGGTGCGCGGCATCAGGGCCAGCACCGGGTCCTCGGCGACCGCCGCCTGCATCTTGACCTCGCCCAGCATCCGGCCGTCGGCGGCGGTCAGCCTGAGGTCGTCGATATGGTAGATGGCGATGTTGTCGACGAGCCCCGTGTCCATCGGATGGCGAAAGGCGAGCTGCACGCGGGCGCCCGACGCGCCGCTCCAGAGCCGGCCGCGCACCTCGCCCAGATGCTGCGCCCAGTCGCCCTTGACGCGGCTGACGGGCGGGGCGGAGCAGCCGCCGCCCGCCGCGTCGATCCAGCCGCCCGACGCGAGCCACGTCCCGTCCTTCAGCTGCACCAGCCCGCGTACGGGCGTGCGCTGGTCGAGCTTGACGCGCGTGGACACGAACGCCTCCGCGTCGCCCAGCCGATAGTCGATCGGCAGCTGGATGGGGTTGAGATCGATCAGGATCATGACGCGGGCGACGTCGGCGATCCCGCGCGCGTCGACCTGGACGGGGAAGACGCGCTGGTTCTCGGCCACCTCCGGGAAGGTCACCTTGACGCGCGGGTCGAAGCGGACGGCCGCGCCCTCGCCCAGATACTTGTCCGCCACGAACTCCCACATGGGCGAGTTCAGCGGATCGGCGGGGAAGGGGCCCGCGACGGCGGCGGACGGCGCGGCGAGCGCGAGGGCGGCGGCGATCCGTTTCATCCCAAAGTCCAGTACGCCGGGCGGCCGCGAGCGGCCATCACACCTTGGTAGAAGGCGGGGTGCAGCATGCGGGCGGAAACGGGAAAGCAGGGTCGCGTCATCCGGACGACCGTCGCCGTCCTGTCGCTGTTCGCGCTGAGCGCGCAGGACGCGCCCGCGCCGTTCGACCCCGCGACGGGCTATCGCATCGGCCAGTATCGCGCGGTGGTGCCCGGAACCCCGCCGGGCGTGCCGCGCGTCGACGCGGCCGGGGTCGCCCGCATGCTCCGGCAGGGTGGCGCGGTGCTGATCGACGTCTTCCCGGCGGAGGGCGGCGTGCGCGATCCGGCGACCGGCCGCTGGCGGTTGGCGCGGACGCACCGGACGATCCCCGGCGCGGCCTGGTTCCCGGAAGCCGGGCGCGGTCGGGTGAATCCCGGCGTGGAGCGATGGTTCCTGGACGGCGTGGCCGAGCTCGCGCGCGGCAAGCCCGGTCGGCCGATCGTGCTGTTCTGCCTTGCGGATTGCTGGATGAGCTGGAACGCGTCCCTGCGTCTTACGCGGGCGGGCTACCCCCGCGTCCATTGGTTCGGGGAAGGCACGGACGGGTGGCGCGATCTCGGTCGCCCGCTCGTCACCGCCGCCCCCTTCGGTTCGAGTACGCGATGACCCGGTTTTCCGCCTTCCTCCTAGTGTCCGCCGCCGTTCCCGCCGTCGCGCAACAGGCCCAGCCGGGCGATGTCGTCGTGACGGGCCGAGGCCTGGACGAGCGGCTGGCCGACCGGGCGCTCGACGTCGTGACGATCGACCGCGCGCGAATCGAGGCGAACGCCGCGAACCGGCTGGAGAGCGTGCTGGCGGACGTGGCGGGACTGCAACAGTTCCGCCGCGCCGACTCGCGCAGCGCCAACCCGACGGCGCAGGGCATCAGCTTGCGCGGCATCGGCGGCAACGCGTCGAGCCGCGCGCTGCTCGTGCTCGACGGCGTGCCGCAGGCGGACCCGTTCGGCGGATGGGTGGCGTTCCCGGCCTACGCGACCAACCGGCTGGGCGAGGTACGCGTGACGCGCGGCGGCGGCTCCGGCTATTTCGGGCCGGGCGCGCTGGCGGGCATCGTCGAGCTGGAGAGCGCCGCGCCCGACCAGCTCGCGGCCGTCGAGGCGGCAGGTTTCTACGGCAGCCGCGACTCGGTCGACGCGCAAGCGGCGGCGACGCTGGAGCGCCCCGGCGGCTTCGCCACGCTGTCGGCGGCGTACGCGTGGGGCAACGGCTTCGTGCCGATCGTGCGCGAGGACCGCGGGTCCGTCGACCGCCGGGCGCCGTACGAGCAGGCGTCGGCCGCGGTGCGCGGCGTCGTGGAGGTCGCGCCGGCGACCGAGCTCCAGGCCAACATGTCGGTCTTCACCGACACACGCGAGCGCGGCACGGTGTTCACGGGCAACAGGAGCGAGGGCGCGGACGTGAGCGTGCGCGTGGTCGGGCGCGGGCGCTGGGGCTGGTCGGCGCTGGCCTATCTCCAGACGCGGGCGTTCGCGTCGAGCTTCGCGGGCGTGAACGCGACCCGCACGACCGCCACGCAGACGCTGGACCAGTACGGCACGCCCGCGACCGGTCTGGGCGCGCGGGTCGAGATCGCCCCGCCGCTCGGGCGCGGGGTCGACCTCAGGCTCGGCGCGGACTGGCGGGACGTCGAGGGACGGACGCAGGAGAACTTCACCTTCGTGAACGCCCGGCCGACTCGGCGGCGCGTCGCGGGCGGCGAGAACCGCACGGTCGGCCTGTTCGCTGACGGCGCGGCGGAGCTGGGCGCGTTCACGGTGACGCTGGGCGGTCGCGTCGATCGGTGGCGCATCGCGGACGGGTTCCTCTCCGAGCGGCCGCTGGCGGGCGGCGCGGCGCTGACCGATCTCAAGTTCCGCGACCGGTCGGGCGAGGAGCTGACGGGCCGCGCCGGGCTGGCGTGGCGGCCCGCCGACGCGCTGACGCTGCGCGCGGCCGCTTATCGCGGCTGGCGGTTGCCGACGCTGAACGAGCTGTACCGCCCGTTCCGCGTGGGCGCGGACGCGGTCGCCGCCAACGCCGAGCTCGCGCCCGAGCGGCTGGAGGGCGTGGAGGGCGGCGTCACGCTCGCGCCCGCGCGCGGCGTGACGCTGGCGGCGACCGTATTCCACAACCGCCTGGAGGGCGCGGTCGCCAACGTGACCGCGGGGCGCGGGCCGGGCGTGTTCCCCGGCGTCGGCTTCGTCGCGGCCGGAGGCGTCTACCGCGTCAGGCGCAACCTGGACGCGATCGTCTCGACCGGCGTCGAGTTCGACGCGCGCGCCGAGCTCGGCCCCGTCTTCGCGCAGGCGTCCTGGAGCCGTGTGGACCCGCGCGTCGAGGCGTCGGGCGCGGCGGCGGCGCTGGACGGGCTGCGTCCCGCGCAGACTCCGCGCGACCTACTCTCGGCGACGTTCGGCTGGCGCAAGGGGCAGATGGTCGTGTCGGGCACCATCCGCCATGCCGCCCGGCAGTTCGAGGACGATCAGAACACGCGCGACCTGGCGTCCGCGACGACGCTCGACACCTTCGCCTCCGTGCCGCTCGCGCGGGGCTTGAGCCTGGAGGCGCGCGCCGAGAACCTGCTCGACGAGCGCGTCGAGACCGCCAACACCGGTGCGGAAGTGGTCGAGCGTGCGACGCCCCGCACGATCTGGGTGGGGCTGCGGTTCAGGGGCGGGTGACCGGAGCGGGCGCTACGCGGCCGACATGCGCGTGGCGGCAGGCTGCACGTCGGTGAAGTTGGGGATGTCGGCGAACGCGTGGCCGGCGTCCGGGTGGCCGAGCACGGCGTCCCGAGCGGCCGCGTCGGCGAAGCGCAGCACGGCGACCGCGAACATCGGTGCGACCTGATCATCGGGAAAATAAGCTTCGGCTCCGACCAATCCGTGTGGCTCCAGCACGCGCCGCACCAGCGGCAGGTGGGTTGCGACGTAGTAGCTCCGGTCGAACCGCGCTCCGTCCCCGGCGGGGTAGCTCACCAACAGTATCGCCACGGCGATCTCCCTTATTTCGCCTGCGCGAGCATAGCGTTCATGCGCTTGGCGGCGAACGGCGGCAGCTTGGCGGCCCGGGCCTGGGCAAGGTTGAGTGATGGACCGTTGCCTACCTGCACTAGCCCCACCATGCCCATGGAGTAGTGCGGCTGACACTTGATGCCGTAAAGGCCGGGTTTGGAGACGGTGAGTACGAATTCTTTGTTCATCGCACCTTTGGTGGAGGTGACGCCCGCGGGCAGCATGGAGGGAATGGTCTCCGCGTTGTGCGACGGATCGGTCGGCACGTAGCGGATGCGGTCGCCGGGCTGCGCCTTCACGAAAGCGGGCTCGAACACCATCGCGCCGGCTTTCCCCATGTTCCTCATCTGCACCACATGATCCTTCGCCGCGACAGGCGTCGCGGTCGCCAGAGCCGCCGCCGCGATCAGATACGCTGCCTTCATCGATGCTCTCCTACTCAGCCCGTTTCACTCCGGCGACCGATGAGCAGCCCTCAGCGCATCCGCGCAATCGACCTTTGGTGCAATGGCGACGTGCCGCGCGCAGGAGGAAAAGCGGTCCGGGAAGAAAGGCCGCAACGCACGGCCGAAGGAGGTACGCCATGCTTCAACAGGCTCTGGACGAACTGAACGGCTCGATCGCGATCCGTCCGCGTTACGACAACTTCATCGGCGGGCAGTGGGTCGCGCCCGTGCGCGGCCGGTATTTCGACAACCCGTCACCTGTGACCGGCAGAAAGATATGCGAGGTCGCGCGCTCGACCGCCGAGGACGTCGAGCTCGCGCTGGATGCCGCGCACAAGGCGAAGGACGCCTGGGGCCGCACCTCTCAGGCCGAGCGCGCGCTGATCCTGAACCGCATCGCCGATCGTATCGAAGAGCGCTTGAGCCTTCTTGCGCTGGTCGAGACGATCGACAACGGGAAGCCGATCCGCGAGACCACCCACGCCGACATGCCGTTGGTGGTGGATCACTTCCGCTATTTCGCCGGCGTTCTCCGCGCCCAGGAAGGCTCCATCGCGGAGATCGACCACGACACCGTCGCCTATCACTATCATGAGCCGCTCGGCGTGGTGGGGCAGATCATTCCCTGGAACTTCCCCGTGCTCATGGCGGCGTGGAAGCTGGCTCCCGCGCTCGCCGCGGGCAACTGCGTCGTCCTGAAGCCCGCGGAGCAGACGCCGCTCGGCATCATGGTGGTCGCGGAGATCATCGGCGATCTGCTGCCGCCCGGCGTGCTGAACATCGTCAACGGCTTCGGTGTCGAGGCGGGCAAGCCGCTCGCCCAGTCGCCCCGCATCGCCAAGATCGCGTTCACCGGGGAGACCACCACGGGTCGCCTGATCATGCAGTACGCGACCGAGAACCTGATTCCGGTGACGCTGGAGCTGGGCGGCAAGTCGCCTAACATATTCTTCCCCGACGTGATGGACGAGGAGGACGACTTCTTCGACAAGACGCTCGAGGGCTTCGCGATGTTCGCGCTGAACCAGGGCGAGGTATGCACCTGCCCCAGCCGCGCGCTCGTGCACGAGTCAATCTACGACCGCTTCATGGAGCGCGCGATTTCGAGAACTCAGGCCATCAAGATGGGCCATCCCCTCGACCCTTCCACGATGATCGGCGCACAGGCGTCCAACGACCAGTTAGAGAAGATCCTCTCCTACATCGACATCGGCAAGGCTGAGGGCGCCAAGGTCCTGACCGGCGGAGGTCGCCACCGGCCAGGCGGTGAGATCGACGAAGGCTACTACGTCCAGCCGACAATTCTGGAAGGCCATAACAAGATGCGCGTCTTCCAGGAGGAGATCTTCGGCCCCGTGGTCGCCGTGACGCCGTTCAAGGACTATGACGACGCGATCGCGATCGCGAACGACACGCTTTACGGACTGGGTGCGGGCGTGTGGGCCAGGAACGGCAACACCGCCTATCGCGCCGGCCGAGCCATCAAGGCAGGGCGGGTGTGGACCAACTGCTACCACCATTACCCCGCCCACGCGGCCTTCGGCGGCTACAAGCAGTCGGGGATCGGGCGCGAGAACCACAAGATGATGCTCGACCATTACCAGCAGACCAAGAACCTGCTGGTCAGCTACAGCCCCAAGGCGCTGGGCTTCTTCTGACCCTTCCATCTGCTCTCCGCGAGGCGACTTCCGCATCCTCTCTCCTGAAACTCGCGGTGAATGAACTGCGGCGGGCCCTCGGGTCCGCCGCCCTTGTTTGGAGCCCAGCATGCCACCGCGGCGCATCCTGTCCACGCCCGAAGCCGACCTCGTCGTGCAAGCCCTAGCGGCGCATCACGGGCCGTTGATGTTCCACCAGTCGGGCGGGTGCTGCGACGGCTCCGCACCGATGTGCTACCCGCTCGGCGATTTCCGGGTGGGCAGCCAGGACGTCCTGCTCGGCCATATCGCGGAAGACGTGCCGGTCTGGATCGGTGCGGCGCAATTCGAGTATTGGCGCCACACGCAGGTGACCATCGACGTGGTCCCGGGTCGTGGTGCGGGCTTCTCGCTAGAGGGGCCGCTGGGCGTTCGCTTCATTATCAGAAGCCGCGTCTTCACCGACGGCGAGGCCGCGGCCTTAGACGCTGCGGGGCCTCCGCCCAGGGGCGAATAGGGCATGACGAGCGCGCTCGACCATGACATGATCGCAGACGTGAAGGGGAGGCAACCGATCCGCGTGGCGTGCACGCGCGTCGACGATCCCGAACTGGCCGTGCAGGACCTGTTCGGGAAGCTTGGCGCGTCCGACCTCGCCGGCGTCATCCTCTTCTGCTCCAGCCGATACCCGCTCGACCGCTTGGCGGATGCGCTGGCGGCGCGTGCGGGCGATCTCGTCGTCGTCGGTTGCACCTCGTCGGGCGAGATCACGCCTGAGGGCATGGCCGAGGGCACGATCACAGCGGTCGGCTTTCCGGCCGAGGGCTTCCGGCTCGCCGTGGAGTGCTTCGCCGATCTCGACCGGTTCGAAGCGGCGGACGCGCAAGGCCGGATCCGCGCTTTGGTTGCCGACGCCAACGAGTGGGCGCGCCGCATCGACGCGCAACCCAGCCACGCCGCTATCTTCCTGGTCGACGGTCTGTCACATCGCGAGGAGATGCTGACACTGGCGCTTCAGGATGCGTTTGGTGAGGTGCCGCTGATCGGCGGCTCGTCGGGCGACGGGCTCGACTTCAAAGAAACTTTTATCTTCTGTGGCACGCAATTTCGGCGCGACGCAGCGGTAGTCGCGCTACTCTCGGCCGAGCGGCCGATGCGCGTGTTCCGCACCCAGCATCACGTGCCGGGTGCGACAAAGATGGTCATTACGGCGGCCAACCCGATGACGCGCGTCGTTCACGAGATCAACGCCGAACCCGCTGCGGTCGAGTATGCGCGGCTGGTCGGCGCCCAGCCCGACGAGCTCGGGCCCGCCATTTTCGCCGCCCACCCGCCGATGGTTCGCGCGGGCGGCGAGCATTACGTTCGGTCGATACAGAAGGCCAATCCGGACGGCAGCCTGACCTTCTACTGCGCGATCGATGAGGGAGTCGTCCTGACTCTCGGGGAAGGCAACGACATCGTCGCGGGGCTGGAGACCCTGTTCGATCGCCTCGACCGCGACGTAGGCGGTGTCGACCGCGTGATCGGGTTCGATTGCGTGTTGAACTCCGTCGAGATTGAGCAACGGCAGCTTCGTGGAACCGTGTCGGCGATCTATGCGAAGCAGGGTGTGATCGGGTTCAACACCTATGGCGAGCAGTATC
The DNA here is from genome assembly GCF_002288825.1 of Sphingomonas lenta. Classification (GTDB taxonomy): domain Bacteria; phylum Pseudomonadota; class Alphaproteobacteria; order Sphingomonadales; family Sphingomonadaceae; genus Sphingomonas; species Sphingomonas lenta. Next base: position 694,527 of record NZ_NSLI01000002.1, on the reverse strand, counting down.
ATGCGCTCCACGTCAACCAAACCTTCACCGGCCTGGCGATCGGTCGGGGATGCTAACGGCGGCGAACGATCAGGGCGTCGACGCTCGGGTCGCCGCGCTCGAGGCCGAACTGTCCAAGCTCAAGCGCATCAACGCCGCTCTGATGAGCCGCGTGGAACGCTCGACGGACCTTCAGGGCAACGCGTTCTCCGTCTTCGAGACGGCCATATCTCTGGAAGGCAAAGTGCGCGAGCGCACCGCGGACCTGGAGCGCACACTCGATGAACTCGCCGGATCGAATGCGGCGCTAGCTCATGCCCGTGACGCGGCGGACAGCGCGCGCCGGCGCCTCGTGGACGCTGTGGAAAGCATAAACGAAGGGTTCGCGATCTTCGACGCGGAGGATCGCTTGGTGCTCTGCAATCAGACTTACCTCTCACTCTGGCCCGACGTCGCCGACCGCATCGTGCCAGGCGCTCGGTTCGAAGACATAGCCGGCGCGATCGGCGACAGCGGCGCGTCTCTGGGGGCGATGGTCGCCCCCGACCGCTGGGTGTCCGAACGCGTGGCGCAGCACCAGATCGCGGGCGGCGGTCAGGTAATCGCGCTCGCTGATGGGCGCTGGATCCAAGTCAACGAGCGTCGCACCAGCGAGGGCGGCGTGGTCGGCGTTTATACCGATATCACTGACATCCGCGCGGAAGATGCGCGTCGACGCGCCGTTGAGCTGGCGGAGCGGGCGCTGGTGCTCCAGGGCACGCTCGACGCAATTCCGCAGGGTGTCTGCGTCTTTGATCGCGAGCGTCGACTGCTTGCGTGGAACGATCCTCTTCTGGCGCTTCTGAGGCTCAATCCCGCAACGGCCAAGCTGCGGCTGGGTGAGCACGAGTCTCTGGTACGCTGGTGCCAAAGCCGGTTGTGGACGGATGCGGAGGAAGTGCTCGGTTGGTTGTCCGCAGGCGAGGCCGTGGTGATCCGTACCGAGCCCGACGGGAGAAGCGTCGAGGTGCGACGGCGCGCCATGCCGGAGGGTGGCATGGTGATCACGTTCCATGACGTCACCCGCCGTCTCCGCGCAGCGGAGGCACTGCGCGAGGCGAACGAGACGTTGGAGGCGCGCGTCGCCGAGCGCACCTCTGAGCTTGAGCGGGAGATTGCCGACCGCGTCGCCGCCGAGGCCGCGTTGCGCGACGCCAAGACCGCGGCTGAGCAGGCCAATTTGTCGAAAACGCGCTTTCTCGCCGCTGCGAGCCATGACCTATTACAGCCTCTGAACGCAGCGCGCCTGTTCGTGTCCGCGCTCGCGAGCCGCCGGCTCGCGCCCGAGAACCGGCAATTGGTTTCGCAATCCGCGTCGGCGCTGGATTCGATCGAAGATCTGCTCGAGGCGTTGCTGGAGATTTCGAAGCTCGACGCCGGGGCGATCACGCCGGAGATCGGCGACGTCCCGCTGGGCGAATTGTTTCAGGCTCTTCGGGCCGAGTTCGCGTTGATCGCGGACGAGCGCGGCCTTGGGTTCCAGGTGGACTCGACGGATGCCTGGGTTCGGTCCGACCCCCGGCTACTGCGCCGCATCCTCCAGAACTTCCTGTCCAATGCCCTTCGCTACACGCGGGAAGGCGGGGTCACAATGTCGGTGCGGCTCGAGGGCGAGTGCGCAGTAATTGCGGTGACGGACACGGGGCCGGGCATCGACCCCGCGCATCATCGGGAGATCTTCGAGGAGTTCCGACGTTTCGACGATGGTCGCGCGCGGGGTATAGGACTTGGGCTGGCGATCGTACAGCGCGCTGGCCGGATGCTCGGCCACCCGATTGATCTCCGCAGCGCTCCGGGCCAGGGGTCCGTCTTCACAGTGGCCGTGCCGATCGCCGCGCTGGGCCTTCGCTGCCGGGCGCCCGCTGTTCCGGTTATGCGCCAAGGGCTCGGCATGCGCACCGTGCTGGTGGTCGACAACGAGCAATCGATATTGGACGGCATGCGTGCGGTGCTCGAAGGGTGGGGGTGCCGCGTTTTCACCGCGTTGGGAGAGGCGGAGGTGCGCGCCGCGCCGCCGTGTGCGCATGAGGCGGTGAATGTCATCTTAGCCGATTATCATCTCGATAATGGGGCCACTGGTGACGAGGTGGTTGCCAGCCTTCGCCAGCTGCTCGGTCGTGCGGTGCCCGCCGTCATCATCACAGCGGATCGAATGCCCGATCTCCGTGACCAATTGACGTCCAACGGGTTCCACGTGCTTCAGAAGCCAGTCAAGCCTGCGCAGCTTCGCGCTCTGCTCGCGCGGTTGGGGAGCTGAGCCGTACTCAATCGAGCCGGTCAAGCAACCACGCCGTTCCGAGCGCCGCAGCGGCCATCCAAAGCACCGCGATGATCGTGCCTGCCACGATGCTACTCGGCCTGGCGATCCTTTGCGCCGCGGCGGCCCGGAATTCCTCCATCAACACTGTCGGGATCAGCCGCAGAGCCACCGCGATCCCGGCAGGCAGGAGGAGGAGCTCGTCGAGCAATCCCAGAACGGGAATGAAGTCCGGAATGAGGTCGATGGGGCTGAGCGCGTAGGCGGCCACGACGGCGGCGACCAGCTTCGCGGCCGCCGGCGTGCGGGGGTCGCGGGCGGCGATCCAGAGCGCAAGCGTGTTCCGCTTCATCGATGCGGCCCAGGCCCTGATCCGCCGCCAGCCGCCCATCGCCAACGCTCCCCGCGCTTTATGGGCTCGTCCGCCCGCCTGCGCCACCGGTCTTCAATGCCGTGGGGCGGTCGCGCCGACGAAGCGCACCTTGTTGGCCAGTATGACCGCCTGCGTTCGGCTATAAACGTTCAGCTTCGCCAGGATTGCGGAAACGTGCGCCTTGACGGTGGTCATCGACACGTCGAGTTCGTAGGCGATCTGCTTGTTGAGCTTCCCCGCGACCACCAGCCCCAAGACGATGCGCTGCTGAGGCGTCAGCGTATCGATGCGTCGGCGGATCTCCTCCGCTTCTGCGTCGGGAACGGCCAGGAACTCCTCGGGCGTGTAGATGTCGCCGGCGAGGATGCGCCGGATCGCGTCCACGATGGCGCTGCGCTTCAGCGACTTCGGAATGAACCCTGCGGCCCCACACGCGACGGCCTCGCCGACGAGCCCGCCTTCGACGGCACCCGAGACGACCACGACAGGGATTGAGGGGAAACGATCCCTGAGCGTCGCCAGGCCGGAGAAGCCGTTGGCGTCCGGCATGTTGAGGTCGAGCAGCACCAGATCGAAGTCGCCTTCCCGTTCGATGATGCCGACCGCTTCGGCGACCGAAGACGCCTCGAACAGCTCCGTGCCGTCGAACGCGACGGAGATCACGGTGCGCAATCCGTCGCGCACCAGCGGATGATCGTCCGCGATGAGAACGCGTTCCACCCCCGAGCCCCTCCCCGGACCAGCGTCTAGCGTGCAGACCGGCGGCGAGGAAAGGGACTCGGGTGAGATCCGCGCCCCAATCGCCCCGATCACGATTTAGGCAGCTTGAACACCCAGAGCGCGCCGCCCTGGTTGATGTTCTGGATCGCCTTGGCAACCTCGCCGCCCCATAGCGGGACCGCGCCGCCCCATCCGGACATCACGGCCACGTACTGCTCCCCGTCCTGCTCCCAGGTTACGGGCGAGCCGACCACGCCCGAGCCGGTGTTGAACTTCCAGAGCTCCTGGCCTGTCTTCGCGTCGAACGCCTTGAGAAAGCCTTCGGGCGTGCCGGTGAAGACCAGATTGCCTGCCGTGGTCAGCACACCGCCCCAGAGCGGCGCTTTGTTCTTGTACTCCCAGGCGATCTTGCCAGTGGCAGGGTCGATCGCTCGGAGCACGCCGATATGGTCGTCGTAGAGCGGCTTGATCGTGAAGCCCGCCCCCAGATAGGCCGCGCCCTTCTTGTACGCGATCGGCTCGTTCCAGATGTCCATGCCCCATTCGTTGGAGGGGACGTAGAACATGCCAGTCTGCTGGCTGTACGCCATCGGCATCCAGTTCTTGCCGCCCAGGAACGAAGGGGCGGAGAAGACCGCCGGACCTTTCTCCGCGGTCGGCGCGCCCGGCCGGTTCTCCGCCACGAAGATGGGCTTGCCCTGCTTGTCGAAGCCTTTGGCCCAGGTCACCTTGGACACAAACGGCGTGGCGGACACGAACTTGCCGTTGGTGCGATCGAGCACGAAGAAGAACCCGTTGCGGTCGGCCTTCGCGCCCAGCTTGCGCCCGTTATGGTCGAAGGGGATGAACTCGTTCACTCCGTCGAAGTCCCAGCCGTCGTGGGGCGTGGTCTGGTAGTGCCACTTGACCTCGCCCGTGTCGGGATCGAGGGCGATCGTCGACGAGGTATAAAGGTTGTTTCCCGGGCGCAGGTGGCTGTTCCACGGCGCGGGGTTGCCGGTGCCGAAATAGGCGAGCTTGGTTTCGGGATCGTAGGTGCCGCCGAGCCAGGTCGCGCCCCCGCCTGTCTTCCACTGGTCGCCCTGCCAGGTCGCGTTGAGCTTGCCGGTCATGGTCGACTCTTTGCCGTTCAGCATGCCCATATGGCCCTCGATCGTGGGTCGGGACCAGACGAGCTCGCCGGTGTTGACGTCGCGCGCCTCCACCTTGCCCACCACGCCGAACTCGCCCCCGGAGTTGCCGTAGAGCACCTTGCCGTTCACGATCAGCGGCGCCGCGGTGAAGCTGTAGCCCGCGGAATAGTCGGCCAGCTTTTTGTTCCAGATCACCTTGCCGGTCTTGCGGTTTAGCGCGACCAGGTGCGCGTCGAGGGTGCCGAAGATAATTTTGTCGCCGTAGATGGCGGCGCCGCGGTTGACGACGTCGCAGCACGGCATGATGCCGTCGGGCAGGCGGGCGTCGTACTGCCACACCTCCTCACCCGTCTTCGCGTCGAACGCGAACAGGCGGCTGTACGAACCGGTGACGTAGATCATCCCGTCATAGACGATCGGCTGCGCCTCCTGGCCGCGCTGTTTTTCGCCGCCAAGCGACGCGGAATAGGCAGGCACCATGCGCGCCACGTTGGACGCGTTGATCGTCTGGAGCGGGCTGAACCGCTGGGCGCGGGGCCCCATGCCATAGGTCAGCACGTCGCCGGTGGACCGCTCGTCGTTCATCAGGTCGACATCGGACGGACCCGCCGCCGCGGCCACCACCGCCGCGCCTTGCTCGTCCTTGTCTCTGGCGGCCAGCGGCGCCGCGGTGACGAAGGCTGCGCCCGTCAGCAGGACGGCCCCAAGCGAAAGCTTACTCATGCTTCTTCTCCCCTCCTGCTCGGCGGCGAGAGGTCGCCGAGGCTTTGTCGGCGCAAGCTACGCCCGGACGCGCGCCCGCTGAATTGGACCTTGGATCAAGCCGAAAGCGGAGCGGCCGGCGTGACGCCGTACCGACCGAAGATGGCAGCGAGCGTGCCGTCGCCGCGCAACTCTCCCATCAATGCCTCTATGGTGTCGCCCAGATCGCGGCTGTCGTCTTTGACGGCTATGCCCACGTCCCAGCCGGGACTCGGCAGCGCGGGTAGCGGGCCCCGCCGCAGCTTGAGCCGGTCGCCCGCCGTGGTGCGGGCATGCTCGACCTGCGCACGCGTGGCGAGCACCACATCCGCCTTGCCCTGCGCCACTTGGTCGATCGCAGCCGAACCACTGAGCAGGTGCGCGACGTCGCCGCGCAACACGCCGCCGAAGCCACCGGACAAATAGAAGTCGGGGATGGAGTCGAGTTCCGCCGCCAGCCGCTTGCCCTTCAGCTGGGGCGGCGCGACCTCGCAGTCCGTGTCGAGCGCGCACGCCATCGAGAAGCTCTCGCGATAGTAAGCTGCGCCGATCGCGACCCGATCGTTCTGACGCGAGAAGCGCGGATCGACGGGCACGTGGAACATCACGTCGGCGACTTGGCCGCCAATCAGCGGGCCACGCCAGACCATGTTCCTGAGGTCGTCGTCTACGCTCTCGTCGGCCATGAAGTCGACGACCTCCGAGCGCACGCCTAGGCGCCGGGCGATCGCCTCCGCCAGCTCCACGTCGATCCCCCGCAGCTTACCGGCCGCGTCGCGCCACGACCAAGGCGCGAAGTCGCGGTACACCGCAACGCGGAGCACGCCGTTGGCTTTCACCTTGTCGAGGGAGGCGGCGAGGGCGGGGCGGGGAAGGGCGAGCGCGGCGAGCGCACCGCCGATGAAGGCGCGGCGGGCGAGGACCACCTCCTACTCCTGGTGCTTGGTGTCGAGCCAGGAGCGGATGGCCCAGCCGGCCTTCTGGCCCAGGATCGGTCCCATGGGCGGCATGTACACCTTGCCGTCCCGCACCGCCCCCTTGTGGTACCGCTCCATGTACCACTCGTCGCCCGCCTCGCCCTTGTCCATGTAACGTAGGTCGGGCGCGATGCCGCCGGAGACGGCGTCGAGGCCGTGGCAGCGCGCGCAGTTCTGGCCGTATGCCGACTCGCCGATCTTGATGGCGACCGGATTGCCGCGATACGGGTTCTTTGTCAGGATCGCCTCGCCGATGTCGGGCAGCTTGCTCGTGTCCACGGCTTGCGGCGTCACCGGACCATGGGCGGGAAGCCTGCTCGCCACGGCTCCGACGAAGAGCATCGTCGATAACGCGAGCATCAATCGGGATCCGGTAATCGCCATGCTACTCCCTCCAACCGGCCGCCGACAATCGTCCACAGGCGGCGCAGGGATGGTAGGCGGCGGGTGAGGAGGGCCTATTGCACTTTGGTACGACGTGCCTCGCGCGCGTGCGCGGCTAATCTCCCCGCCCATGTACAAGCTGCTCCCGCCACTTCTTCTGCTCACCGCGCCGGCCGCCGGACAGACGATCTACGTCACCAACGAGCGTGGTTCGTCCGTCACCGTGATCGACGCGAAGACTCTCCGTCCCACCGCTACCTGGACCGTCGGCAAACGCCCGCGCGGCGTGGTGCTGTCGCGGGACGGCAGACACCTCTACATCTGCGCGTCCGACGACAATTCGGTGCAGGTCGTCGACCGCGCCACGGGCGAAGTGCTCCACGATCTGCCCTCGGGCGAGAACCCGGAAACCTTCGCGTTGTCGCCCGATGGGCGGCTGCTTTTCGCGTCGAACGAGCGGGACTCGACGGTGACGGCGATCGACGTTTTGAAGCGCGCGGTCGCGTTTCAGGTCGTGGTGGGCGTGGAGCCCGAAGGCATGGCGGTGAGCCCGGACGGCCGCTTTGCGGTGTCCACGTCCGAGACGGACCACGCGCTGCACTGGATCGACATTGGAACGCGGGCGCTGGCCGGCACCACCGCCGTTGATGAGCGTCCTCGCCACGCCGAGTTCACCGCCGACGGTCGCGAGCTCTGGGTGTCGGCGGAAATCGGCGGCACGGTCCAGGTGGTCGACCCGGCGACCCGCAAGGTCACGGACACGATCCGTTTCGAGGTGCCCGGCGTCGCGCCGGAGAAGGTGCTGCCCGTCGGTGTGCGCTTCACCCCCGATCAGCGCCAAGTGCTCGTCGCGCTGGGCCGCGCGGACCACGTGGCGATCATCGACCGGGCGAGCCGCAAGGTCACCGCGTTGGTGCCGGTAGGCCGGCGCGTATGGCACCTTGCGGTGACGCCGGACGGCAAGCGCGCATTCGCGGCCAATGGCTTGAGCGACAGCGTATCGGTGATCGACATCGTCAATGCGAAAGTGGTCGCGACGATACCTGCCGGACGCGCCCCATGGGGCGTCGCCATTGCACCTTAGTCTTCCTTCCAACGTCTAATTTCGTACCCGTTCCGACTCCCCCAGCCTGAGGCAACAAGGCGCGGTCACGACCGCCGCAATAGGGGAGGATCGGATGACTCGTAGGGGCAAGCTTCTGGGCGCCGCCGCAGCCGCGGCGCTTTTGTGGGTGGGGGCCACGCCCGCGCATGCGCAGGACGCGACCGACGAGCTGCTGCTGCGGTTGAAGGAGAAAGGCATCCTGACCGACGACGAGTACAACGCGCTCGTCGCGCGGAAGCAGTCGCAGCCCGTTCAGGCCGCACCCGTCGCGGAGGGGCAACCCACGGTGCCGCCGCAGGTCGCCTCGTCCGAATCGGCGCAGCAGGCCGCGGCCGAACGGCTGGACGACAAGAAGCTGGTGCGGATGATGGACTCCGGCGTCGGCCTGCAAATCGGCGAGGTCGCGGTTAAGCTGTCCGGCTCGATCAACGGCTTCTACGTCCATGACAACGGCGACGATGCGGTGCCGGGCAACCTGGTTGCCGGCGGCGTCGCCACGGTGGGCGACAGCTCGTCGGCGATCCGCAACGGCCTGCTTCCGGGCTTCCTCAAGGTGGACGTTACGACCAACCAGGCGGATTTCGACGTGGGCGCGCATTTCGGCATTTATCCCGGGATCAACAGTGTGAACCCGGTCGTGTTCAACGCCAATTCACCCGGCCAGCCTACCGCGCTCACCACGTCGGGCATCGACTTCCGCCAGACCTACATCACGGTCGGTCGGCCCGATCTCGGTGAATTCAAGATCGGCCGCGACATCGGGCTGTTCGCCTCCGAAGCGATCCTGAACGATATCACCCTGCTCGCCGTCGGCACCGCGGCGGGCAATGCGGCGCCGTCCAACACGTCGCTCGGCCGGATCGGCACCGGCTACATCTACACCGATTTCCAGCCGCAGATCAGCTATGCCAGCCCGAAGTTCGGCGGCTTCCAGGTCGCGGTCGGCGTATTCCAGCCCCTGACCACGATCGGCGACGACGAGGTGAACGGCACGCCCGGCTTTCAGGCGAAACTCACCTATGATTTGGTGCCGACGGATGGCGGGCTCGGCGCGCACGCCTGGGTCAGCGGCATCGTCCAGCGGCACGACAGCATCAACGGCTTGCCGGAGTACACAGGCAAGGGCATCGATTTCGGCGCCAAGCTCTCCTACGCCAATTTCGGCCTGCTCGGCTATTACTACGCTGGCACCGGGCTCGGCACGACCGGTCTGTTCCTGCTCTCTACGGACGCGCTTGGCCGCAGGCGCGACAGCGACGGCTTCTATGTCCAGGGCACGGCGGGCTTCGGCAAGTTCACGCTGGCCGGCAGCTACGGCGAGAGCAACCTCGAACTCGCCGACGGCGAAGCGGTCTCGACGCTTGTGCGGTCCAATTCCAGCTATGTGGGACAGGTGCGTTACGGCCTCACCGGATGGGTCACCTTGATAGGTGAGTACACCCGGACGCGTTCGGAGGCGCACAACGGCAACGACGCGAAGTCGGACGCGCTGGCCGCCGGCGCCATCCTGTTCTTCTGACGCGCGGCCCCGGAGGACAGGTGACGGGCAAGCTCTATCCCGTGGGCGATGCGGCGAGCGACGCGCGGATCACGCGCGCCGACTATCTGCGGCGCTATGCAGAGGCCGCGACCGATCCCGAAGCGTATTGGATGCGCGAGGGGCTCTGCGTGGATTGGATCCGCCCCTACACCCGCGCGAAGGACGTCTCGTTCCACGAAGTCGATTTCCGCATCCGCTGGTTTCCAGACGGCGAGCTCAACCTGTCGGCCAATTGCCTGGACCGCCACCTGGCCGAACGCGGCGATCAGGTGGCGATCATCTGGGAAGGCGACGAGCAGGGTGACGAGCGGCGCATATCCTATCGCGAACTGCACGCGGAGGTCTGCCGCTTCGCGAACGTCCTGAAAGCGCAGGGCGTCCGCCGCAGCGACCGGGTGACCATCTACCTGCCCATGATCATCGAGGCGGCGGTCGCCATGCTTGCCTGCGCGCGGGTGGGCGCAATCCACTCGGTCGTGTTCGGCGGCTTCTCGCCCGATGCGCTGGCGGGGCGCATCCAGGGCTGTGGCTCAAAGGTCGTCGTGACCGCCGACCAGGGCTGCCGCGGAGGAAAGCGAATACCGCTGAAGGCCAATGTCGACGAGGCGCTCGCACGCTGCCCGGAGGTCGAGCGCGTGGTGGTCGTGCGCCGGACGGGCGCCGACGTGCCGATGACCCCCGGCCGCGACCTCTGGTACGATCGGCTCGTCGCCGACGCGTCGCCGGAATGCCCAAGCGAGCCGATGGGGGCTGAGGATCCCCTCTTCATCCTGTATACGTCCGGTTCCACGGGGAAGCCGAAAGGCGTCCTACACACGACGGGCGGTTACGCGGTGTGGACGACCAGCACGTTCCGTGACGTGTTCGACTATCGCGACGGTGAGCTATTCTGGTGCACGGCCGACGTGGGCTGGGTGACCGGACACAGCTATGTCGTCTACGGCCCGCTCGCGAACGGCGCCACTACCGTCATGTTCGACGGAGTTCCCAGCTACCCCGATCATGGTCGCTTATGGGAGACGGTGGACCGGCTGGGCGTGAACACGCTTTATACCGCGCCCACAGCGATCCGGGCTCTGATGCGCGAGGGCGACGAATGGGTGACGCGTCACTCACGACGGTCGCTGCGGCTGCTGGGCAGCGTCGGCGAGCCGATCAATCCGGAGGCTTGGGACTGGTATCACCGCATCGTCGGCGACGGTCGTTGCCCGATCGTGGATACGTGGTGGCAAACGGAGACAGGAGGCATACTGATCTCGCCACTGCCGGGCGCCACCGACCTGAAGCCTGGTTCTGCTTGCCTCCCGCTACCGGGTGTCCGGCCAGTGATCGTGGACGCCGACGGCGACGAACTGGATGGTCCCGCAGAAGGCAATTTGTGTATCGCGGATAGCTGGCCGGGCCAGATGCGCAACGTGTGGGGCGACGACCAGCGCTTCTTCCAGACTTACTTCACGACCTACCCGGGCAAGTACTTCACGGGCGATGGCTGCCGCCGCGACGCGGACGGCTATTACTGGATCACGGGCCGCGTCGACGACGTCATTAACGTGTCGGGCCACCGGATGGGAACGGCGGAGGTGGAGTCGGCGCTGGTGGCGCACCGCCAGGTCTCGGAGGCCGCGGTGGTCGGCATGCCCCACGACGTGAAGGGGCAGGGCATCTACGCATTCGTGACGCTAAACGCGGGCGAGGTAGCGACCGAGCGCCTGCGCGACGAGTTGCGCCAGTGGGTGCGGCGCGAGATCGGCCCTGTTGCCACGCCCGATGCGCTCCAGTTCACGCCCGCACTGCCGAAGACGCGCTCGGGCAAGATCATGCGGCGCATCCTGCGCAAGATCGCTGAAGGCGAGACGTCGGGGCTCGGTGATACGAGCACGCTTGCCGATCCGGCCGTGGTAGCGCAGCTTGTGGCGGACAGGGGCTCAGCGTAGTGGAGAGACGGGCATGCGGATGGCGCGCGGCGACATGGCGACGGCGCGCTACGGCCGCGTCGCAATGGTGTTCCACTGGACGATCGCCGCGCTGATCGGCGTCAACTTGGCGATCGGGCTCGGCCACGATACGCTGTTCGACGGCTGGGTTTGGTTGCACAAATCTATCGGCCTTACCGTGCTCGCGCTCAGCCTCGCACGGCTCGCCTGGCGGTTGTGCCACCGCCCGCCGCCGCTGCCGTCCGAGGTGCCGGAATGGCAGAGAAGGCTGGCGCACGGCGTTCACTGGGGGCTGTACGGCCTCATGGTGGCGCTTCCGCTCACGGGCTGGGTGTTCACGTCCGCCAGCGCCACGCCGCGGCCGACGACCTTCGGCCTGTTCGCCGTGCCTCCGCTTCCCGTCGGCGCGGACGCGGCGGTCAACGCGGACGTCCGGAGCGCGCACGCCCTGCTCGCCTACTGCATGCTCGCGCTGATCGCGTTACACGTCGCGGGCGCGCTGAAGCACCAGCTGCTCGACCGCGTGTTGATCCTAGATCGGATGCTTCCGACGGTAAGAGAGGCTCGGCGATCGATCTGATGCTGTGAACGGACGTGGCGCGGCACCGGCTGAGGCCCGCGCCGCGCTGTCTGGCGATCTCGAAACGCCTATCCGAACTTCCGGCTCTTGCCCGCGAAGCACTATGAACGAACGTCCGGTTCCGGGGCGCAGCTCAGGTGCGGCGAGCGACCGGAAGTGGGTCCGGGCAGCCGCTTGCTGAGGCGGGTGGCCGGAGAACTCTCACGCTATATCGCCGGGCGGCAGAGCTGGTATAGGCACACGGACATCCGCATCGGCCCACTGCTTCCTAAGCCAGAGCTTTAATTATCGCAGGCCTGTGCCCTGGCGAGTAGGAACGATGCCTCTCGCGTATTGCGGGTCAGTCGGGCCGCGGCCTCGAAGTGCGGGCGCGCCTCCGACCGGCGACCCGCCCGAAAGAGCAGATCACCCTTCACCGCGGGCAGAGGCGGATAATTCCGAAGAAGCGCCTCTCCGGCGAGTTCCTCGACAAGCCGCAGACCTGCTTCCGGTCCAAAGGTCATCCCGTAGGCGACGGCGCGGTTGAGATCCACGATCGGCGAGGGTGCGACCTCCTTCAGTCGATCATAGAGGCTGGCGATCCGCGGCCAGTCGACATCGTCGGCCCTCACCGCCCGTGCATGGCATGCGGCGAGCGCTGCCTGCAGAGCATAGGGACCGTTGGCCCCGTCCAGCAACTCAGCCCGGGCGAGCGCCTGCAGCCCACGCCGGATCAGCAGCTGGTCCCAACGCGCGCGGTTCTGCTGGGTGATCGGCACGAAGGCGCCGTTCGACCCGGCTCGTGCGGCTAAGCGCGAGGCCTGCAGCTCCATCAGGGCAAGCAGCCCGAACACCTCGGGTTCGTCGGGCAACAGGCCGGCGAGAATGCGTCCCAGTCGCTGCGCCGCGGCGCAAAGCACCGGCCGCACCAGCGCATCGCCCGCCGTGGCCGCGTAGCCTTCGTTGAAGATGAGGTAAACGACCTCGAGTACCGAGTTCAGCCGGCGGGTCCGTTCGACGCCACGCGGCACCTCGAAGGCTAGACCCGCCTTGCCTATCGCCTTCTTGGCGCGCACGATCCGCTGCGCGACCGTCGGCTCCGACGAGAGGAACGCGCGCGCGATCTCCTGCGTCGTCAGCCCGCCCACGAGGCGCAACGTGAGCGCCACGCGCGCGTCCGACGGGATCACCGGATGGCAGGCCGTGAAGATGAGCGCGAGCAACTCGTCGCCGATCTCGTCGTCGAGCGCCGCCTCCATCCGCTCGCCGAAGCCTTCCTGCTCCTCACCGAGTTCGCGGGCCATGTCGGCATGCTTTCGTTCCAGCATCTGCTCGCGTCGCATCTTGTCGATGGCGCGGCGCTTGGCCACGGCGGTCAGCCAGGCTACGGGAGAGCGCGGAACGCCGCTCCCGGGCCATTCGGCGAGTGCTGCCAGAAGCGCCTCCTGGGCCAGATCCTCGGCCTGATCGACGTCGCGGATCATGCGGGCGAGGCTCGCGACGAGGCGGGGCCGTTCCATCCGGAACACCGTCTCGATCGCGCGCTGTATTGCATCCGCCGCCATGGGCGAAGGTTACGAGACCATGGCCGCGGCGGGCAAGCTCGTCAGCGCCTCGCCAGCGTCTCGCCCACGCCGTCGTGGATTGCGGCGGCCTCGGGCGGGATGAGATCGGCGAAGTCCTCGGCCTCGTAGAGGGGGCGGATCTCGATCTCGCTCGGCCCGAACATCGGGTTGGGACACCTCTTCACCCACTCGACCGCCTCGTCCATGTCCCTGACCTCCCAGAGCCAGTAGCCCGCCACGAGCTCGCGAGTTTCGGCGAACGGGCCGTCGATCACCGTGCGGCTCGGACCGTCGAACGCCACGCGCTTTCCGCTCGACGAGGGCCTGAGCCCATCGCCGGCAACCATGATGCCGGCAGCGACCAGCTCCTCGTTGAACCTGCCCATGTCCACGAACATCTGGCTGAGCTCGGGCGAGGGCTTCATGCCAGCCTCGCTGTCCTCGGTCGCCTTCACGAACACCATCACGCGCATCATCATTCTCCTTGCGAGGCCGCCATTGCCGTCGGGCCGCTCCTACGACGAACGAGGCCCTCAGGATTCGACAACGTCGCAGAAGAAACTTTTGCTCTGCGACCCGCGCACTCCGCTTATGACACCACCCGTCTTGCTGCTTGGCGGGTATGCGCGCGGGCCTATCGACGACCAAGAACTTACCCTGCGGAAGGCGAGCTCTGCACCGAGCCCAGCGTTGTCAAGCAGACGCTATGCCGTATGTCACGCTTGAACGGCAGATCCGGCTCGGTGGCGAGAGGCTGTTGGGCAGGGGCACTAAGATCGCCCGCATGCCAGAGCAGGCGAAATGAGTCGTTCAGGCACTCGTGTCCATTCCTTTACCGTGACGACGCTTCGGTCCTTACGCGCGGTCGGTGCGGCACTCGCTGGCATGCTCGCGAGCATGACCTCGCCCGCCTCTGCCTGTTCCTGCGTCCCGCCTGCCGATCTGGAACGAGAGGGTCGGGCGGCGCTCGCCAGGGCGGACTTGGTTGCGGAGCTGGTGATCGACCAGGCATCGTTTGCGGTCAATCGCTACTGTCACGCGGACGGACGCGCCCGCCTATGGTTCGGCCCAGGATGAGGGTCGACCGCGACTACCCGGCGCGCGTGCTCTCGGTTATAATGGGTCGTTCACACCGGTCTATCCTGCTTCGCGACAACCCGATGGAGAGCGTGAACGGCTACTGCTCCGTCCGGATGGCTAGCTGTGAGATCGGCATTCGGCCGGGGCGGACCGGCCCCGTGCTGCTCGGCCGCGTCGCGCCTAGCGTGTTCGAGCCCCTCGACGTCTGCACGCAGGCCGTGTTCGCGGACTGGATGCGCGGCGGCGGGCGGTGGTACCGAATCCGAGATGAACATCGTCAGGGTCAGCCTCAAAAGCACTGCGGTCCTCGGCGCGGCGATGCTCGGCGCCTGCTCCTCGCAGCCGGCTGCCGATCCGTCGGCGCAACTGGATCGGACGACCTACCAGTTCGACATGCCCGGCCAGCCGGGCAGGACGCGCAACGGACGCGGGATCATTTCCGGCGACCGGATCACCTTCCGCACGCCCGGGAGCGCAGGATGGTTTCAGGCGACCATCGACGCGCGGCAGGAAAACGGGACGGCGCGAACGCACCGCATCGGCGACATGGTCCTCACGATCGAGGCGGGAGATTGCTCAGGCAACGCCGCGCGGCCGGACCGGTTGACGACGAGCTACCCGCCCCACCTGTACCGCGGGTGCGGAGGGCCGCGCATCATGCCCGCCGCGATCGCCGGCACGACGTGGGCGCTTCGCGAGCTGGACCGACAGCGCGCGCCCGATGGCCCGTACCCGGCTGCCACGCTGACCTTCCGCGAGAGCGGCACGTTCGGCGGCACAAACGCCTGCAACGACGTGGGTGGCGGCAGCCGCTGGCATAGGGGCTGGTTCGAGAGGCCGGCCGACGCCTACGCCGTACCGTTGTCGACGGTGATCGGCTGTCCCGAGCCCAGCATTGGCGAGGTCGGCGCCAAGTTCTGGAGCCGCATGAGGCAGGCGCGAACTTGGGCCCGTGATGGCGGGACATTGTGGATCACCTTTGCGGACGGGTCGCGCGCCGGGTTGGAGTTGATACTCTAGGCCGGTGCCTTCGGGTGGGAGTAGGATATTGATGTGGTGTCGCGTACTGATCCTCCTCGCGACGGCTCTGGCCGCTTGCGGGTGCATGTCGGCCCGGGATGACGGACGGCGCGTGGCGTCGGAGAGGGCCGCGGCCGGGCCGGGCGGGGTCGCGGAAGCCGCCACCCCGCACGACCTCACCTTTGGTGCGGCGCACATGGCCGCAACGGTCTACCCGAAGCTCTCCGCTGCCGCCGGCTCGAACGCCAACCTGTTCGTCTCGCCCGTCAGCCTGTCACAGGGTCTCGGGCTCGCATTCATCGGCGCGCGCGGCGAGACGCGCGCCGAGATCGGCCGCGTGCTGGGCTGGAGCCCAGTGTCGAACGCCGCCGCGCTAACCAGGGCCTATAACGCCCAGCTTACCGACACCGGCGATGCCGACATAGCGCTCGGCATTGCGAACGCGCTCTGGCTGGCGAAAGGTCTGCCGGTTCGCGGCGAGTACGTCGCCGAGGCGCGCTCCGCTTTCGGATCCGTTCCCGAAACGGTCGACTACGCTCGCGATCCCGGCGGTGCCGCGGCCAGGATCAACGGCTGGGTCTCGCGCGAGACGAAGGGCCAAATCACGGAGATCGTCTCCGCCTCGGGCCTGAACGCCGACACGGCCGCGGTCCTGACCAACGCGCTTCACTTCAAGGCCAAGTGGACCACACCGTTCGAGGATACCGAGACCCGCACCGTCACGCGCGGCGACGGGTCTCGTGCGCCGATCACGATGATGAAGCGGACAGGCCGGTTTCAGTACCGCGAGACCCGCGAGGGCCAGGCAATCACCTTGCCCTACGGCCGCGACGGCCGCTTTATCATGGAGCTGTTCCTGCCCCGAGACACGGCGACGCTGCGCAGATGGGAGCGCGAGGTGAGGGGTGTCGACTTCTTCGCCGGCGAGCAGGGCGGCACGTCCAGGTTCGACCTGTCGGCCGAGCCCGAGCGCGACGTGCGCGTGATCCTGCCGCGATTCGAGGCGCGCTTCGACGAGAGCGTGAAAGCGGCGCTGATTGCAGCCGGCATGCCCTCCGCGTTGGACCGGGCGCGAGCCGACTTCTCCGGCATCGCAAGCGGCCCGCGACTGGCGATTGATGACGTGGCGCACGCGACCTTCCTGCGCGTGGACGAGGAAGGCACCGAGGCGGCGGCCGTCACGGCGGTCAAGATCGTGGTGACGGCCGCGCGGATCGAGCCCAAGGTGCCGGAGATCGTGTTCGACCGTCCGTTCCTCGCCACCTTGCGGGATCGGAAGAGCGGCGCGGTGCTGTTCTTCGGGCGCATCGCCGATCCGGAGGCCGTCCAATGAGAACCTCCGTATCGAGCAGCATCGTCCTCTTCATAGCCGCGTGCACGGACCAAGTCGTTCCTGCCACCCAGTCGATCAGCGGCGGCCGTGCAACCGACGCCGCTCCAATCGCGTCGTCCGTTCCCCGCGGCGCGACGATCGGCCCGTCCGGTTACGCCACCATCCTTTCCGCGCCGCCTACCGGGTCTTTAACAGCCCCGCCCGTAGCACCTCCGCCCCCTCCTGCCGACGGCCGTCCTACTCCTCTGCCGATGACCAAGGAGGCGATCGCCGCCCGGGAGAGCATGGCGAACCCGGACGACGCGGCGCGCGAGGCCGCGCAGGCGCTCAACCGGCGTCTCAGGACGGCCGAGCGAGGCAACTATGTCGGCATGCGCGTCGTCCGCGATCCCAAGCCCCGCTTCGCCTTCCAGTTCCGCCGCAACGCCGCGGCGACGCTCGCGCGCTACACGCGCGACCCGCGCTTCACGTCCCGCGAAGGCGGGCTCACCACGGCGGAGCTCCAGCCCATCTTCGACGAGTGGTGGAGACGGTTCGAGCCGTATCGCCTGGTCGGCGGCGGGGCAGTGTACGAGTTCGACGGCGTGGTCCGTTTCGACATGAACATAGACGAGGCGGGCTTTCGGGAGATCGCCGCGCGCGAGTGCTGGGTGCTGCCCGAGAGGCTTGAACTGAACTTCTCCCGGCCGCGCAACCCGCGGTCGATCGACCCGGCGCTGACCCGCTACGTGCGCATGTTTGCGCGACAGGATCGGCGGCCGGCGATCATCAACCAGGCGCTACTTGGCGGGCGCGTCATCCTTCGCGACGGGTGCTTTCGCCTGACCGAACACGTCGAGGGTAGCGAGCCGCTGGTGATCTTCGGCCGCGACGTGGAGCTGGGGCTGGACGCGGAAGGCTACATGGCCCTGAAGAACACCGGCTCCGGCCGCGCCATGCCGCGCATCGGCGAGCGGATGACGTGGGGCGGGCCGCAGGGCTTCTCTGAGACCGACCCGAACGTGAAGCTGCTCCGGGTGAAGTGCGGCACGGGTCCGATAGTCGCCGTGGGCGAGCCGGACGGTGCGCCGCGCATCCGGTAGTTGGTGCCTCCCACGCGAGAGGGGGAGCGGCTTAGCATCGGGCTTCGGGCATCCTCGATGATGTTATCTAAAGCGCGACCGAAACGAACCCCGCTCCTGTCTGTTGTGGGCGGCATGTCGCGCCGTCCTCTCGTCCTAAGCCCGATGCACGTCTTGATCCCTCGATCGGCCAGCACCGTCTTCCGTACCGGACGAACACGGCCTGAGCGTCGACGCGATGAAGGCGGTCGTTTCCTGGCCGGGAAAGATCCTCTGGACGCAACGCGCCTAATCCATCCTTAACCCGATAAGGTTTACATCGGCGGCTGATGATGGTGCGCCGGTGATCAAGGGCCAGTATCTCGTTCGCCGATCGCTGGCGGCGTCGGTCGTCGCCTTGGGCGCGCTCGTCATGCTGTTCTCCTACCTGGCGATCGGCGCGGTGCGGGCCTACGAAGCCCGAGGGGTGGCGGAGCGCTGGCACGACCATACACTCGAAGTGATTATCGCCGCGGGCGAGGTCGATGCGGCGCTCTACGGCGGAGGCCGTGCGGTGGCGACCCAGGAAGCGCTGGCGAAGGTCGACCGGCTACAAACCCTCACTATCGACAATGCCGCGCAGCAGCGCCGTATCGCCCGATTCCGGCGGATGCTGATCCAACAGAGCGTGAGGTCCGACCCTAGCCAGGTAGAGCAGGAGCTGGCGTCTATCGTCGCCGAGGAGCGCCGGTTGCTGGGTCAGCGGCTCGCGCGGGAGGGGGCGATGCAGGCTGCTCAAGGCCGCAACATCCGGGCGCTGCTCGCACTCGGTGCGGCGCTGCTCGTCGCCACGGGCTTCGGCCTGCTATCTGCCCTTCGCGGCTATGTCCGTGCCCAGGCCGCCGCAGCCGATATGGCCGACAGCGAGGCGCGCTACCGCCTGCTCGCGGTTCACGCGTCCGATCTGGTGATGCGCTTGGACGAGAACGAAGTCTGCGCCTACGTTTCGCCGTCCGCCTTCGAGCTGACCGGCTTTCGGCCCGAGGAGTATCTCGGTCAGCAGGTCATGGTGACGATCCATCGCGACCACCAGGCGGAAGCACGAGCCGCTCTGGCAGCGGTACGGGATGGCGTGACGGACGCCTCCCGCGTGGAGTTCCGCTCGCGGCACCGTGACGGATCATGGCTATGGTTCGAAGCGAACATGCGCCGTGTCGTCTCGCCCGATGCTGGGCGCGTCGACGTGGTATGCGCGCTCCGCGACATTCGCCGCCGCAAGGCCTTGGAGGCCGAATTGGTGCAGAGGGCGACGGTGGACGAGCTGACCGGGCTCGCCAATCGCCGCCACTTCACCGAGCGGCTGACGGCCGAGCTGGAGCGCGCATCGCGCCATGGTCGCCCGCTCACGCTCGCGCTGTTCGACATCGACCACTTCAAACGCGTCAACGACACGCGCGGGCATGCAGCCGGCGACCAGGTGCTCCGCGCCGTGGCCGCGGTCGCGAACGCCACGGTGCGGATCACCGATCTTGTAGGCCGGATCGGCGGCGAGGAGATCGCAGTGTTGATGCCCGACACCGACGAGGGTGACGCTGCCCTGGTGGCTGAGCGATTGCGCATCGCGGTCGCACGCCACCACGTTGTCGTCGGAGGCGGTGCGGTGGTCAGGGTGACGATCAGCACCGGCCTCGCCAAGGCGGTTGTCGGCGAGCCGGCGACCGAGCTGATGTCTCGCATGGACGCCGCGCTCTACGCGGCGAAGGAGAGCGGCCGGAACCGGGTCCGGCTGGCGGCGTAATTCGGCCGGCGGGGCGCTCTGGAACAGTCGGATCCCGTGGCGCTGGCGTGACGAGGTTCCGACCTCAAGGGCGCGCAACCGATCACACGTGGACTTGGTGTAAGCTCGGCGCCTTACCGCTCGGACGACATCCATCCGGCTTGGCCGTGAGCCGCTCGAGAACGCGCTTGCCTCGCGATCAGCGGCCGAGCGCTGCGCGAATACAGTAGGTAAGGTGGTCGAAGCTGTACGGCTTGCCGACGATCGGGGCGAGCTGGCGAAGCTCCCCGGGGAGCGCGTCGTCGCCGATCCGGCCGGAGGTGAGGATGACGGGCAAGCCGGGGCGGTTCTCACGCACCCAGCGCGCCAGGTCGCAGCCGTCGAGGCCGCCCGGCATCTGGATGTCGGAGAATACGAGATGCACGGGTACGGCTTCCGTTCTCAGCACCGCCAGCGCCTCGTGCGCGTCGCCGGCCTCGACCACCCGGAACCCGTCTTCCTCCAGAATCTCGGCCGCGAGAAAGCGGACCAGCGGCTCGTCGTCAACGACCAGGATCGCCGGCGCATTATCAGGGCCGCGGGCGGACATCGATCGACATTGATCCATGTTGCCGAGAATAGCCGAACTCGCCCGTCGTTCCAGAGAATTAGCACGAATCGCGCTCACGCGCGGCGACCCGTCCACCACAGGCTTTGACACCCGAGACGCGGCATCGTTAAGCGAGGCGATGCCATCGCGCTCTAGCCTCAACGTCTCCCTCACGCCCGAGCTCATCGCGTGGGTGGAGCACCAGGTCGCCTCCGGGCGCTTCCGCAGCGCCAGCGAGGTGATCCGCGCCGGGTTGCGCCAGCTTCAGGATGCGAGCGCGCCGTCTTCGGCGCTCGTCGCCGAACCGATCCCCGCCGAGCCCCTCGTCACCACCGTGCGGAACGGCTGATGCCGGTCCCGAACCCGAACCGGCTCGACCCCGAGCTCGCGCGCCATATCGTCGAGAGCGCCGTCGACTTCGCGATCATCACCACCGCCATAGACGGCCGGGTCACGAGCTGGAACGCGGGAGCCGAGAAGCTGTTCGGCTGGCAAGCGGCTGAGGCGATCGGCATGGATCTGGCCGAGATCTTCACGCCCGAGGACCGGGAGACGGGTGCGCCCGAGCACGAGATGACCCGCGCCGTGGACGAGGGGCGCGGCATCGACGAGCGCTGGCATGTGCGCCGCGACGGCTCGCGTTTTTGGGGGTCGGGCCTCGTGATGCCGCTGCACGGCGGGGGATTGCGCGGATTCGTCAAGATCATCCGCGACCGTACGGCCGAGCGCGACGCGGAGCGCCGCTACCATGCGATGACGGCGGCGCTGCCGGGTTTCGTGTTCGTGACCGACCCGGACGGCGCGAACACCGAGACCAATGAGCAGTTCCGAGCCTATGCCGGCCGCAGCGAGGCCGAGCTGAACGGCAACCGCTGGCTCGAGGTGCTGCACCCGGACGATCGGGCGCGTGCGGCCGAGATATGGGCCACCGCGGTCGAGACGGGCGCGCCTTATGAGGCGCGTTACCGCTTCCGCCGCCATGACGGCGAGTATCGCTGCTTCGCGTGCCGGGGCGTGCCCGACCGCGACGAGGCGGGGCGCATCACGCGTTGGCTCGGCACCTGCATCGACGTCGAGAACGAGGCGCGCGCGCGAGCCGCGATCGAGCGGCTGGCGGTCAGCCTGGAGCACCGCGCGACGCGGAGCGACGCCGACCTCAACACCGCGGTCGAGAACCTGGAGAACGAGATCGCGGAGCGGGCCAAGATCGAGGACGCGCTCCGGCAGGCGCAGAAGATGGAGGCGATCGGCCAGCTCACCGGCGGCGTCGCCCACGATTTTAATAACCTCCTCACCATCATCCGCTCCGGTGTCGACCTCCTTCGCCGGCGCGAGCTCCCAGCGGAGAAGCGGCGCCAGTACATCGACGCGATCTCGGATACGGTGGACCGGGCGGCGGCGCTCACGCGCCAGCTCCTCGCCTTTGCGCGCCGCCAGTTGCTCCAGCCCGAGCTGTTCGACGCCGACCAGCGTGTCCGCCAGATCGCCTCGCTGATGACGGCTACGCTCGGCTCGCGCATCCGGCTGCAGGTGGAGGTCACGTGCGCGGACTGCACGGTCAGGGCCGACCCCAACCAGTTCGACACCGCCGTCCTGAATCTAGCCGTGAACGCGCGCGACGCGATGGACGGCGAGGGCGAGTTGACGATCAGGGTCGCGTTCGCGTCCGGGTTGCCCAGCCGTAGGGGCCACGCGTTCGAGGCGAGCGACTTCATCGCCGTGTCGATGACCGACACGGGGACGGGCATCGAGCCCGATCGGATCGGCCGCATTTTCGAGCCGTTCTACACGACCAAGGATGTGGGACGCGGCACCGGGCTAGGGCTCAGCCAGGTGATCGGCTTCGCCAAGCAGTCGGGCGGCGACGTGGTCGTGGACAGCGAGGTCGGGCGCGGCACGACGTTCACCCTCTACCTGCCTCACATGCGGGCCGAGCAGGGCGCGGGCGAAGCCGCAACGCCCGCCGCTGCCGTCGAGTTCACGCCGGGCAAGGGTTGCGTGCTCGTGGTCGAGGACAACGAGGCCGTGGGCGGGTTCGCGGCCAAGCTCCTCGAGGACCTCGGCTATACGACCAGATGGGCGGAGAGCGCGCAGGCCGCGCTCGATCTTGTAGCCGAGCAACCGGACCGCTTCGACCTGGTGTTTTCCGACGTGGTGATGCCGGGCATGGGCGGCGTCGAGTTGGCGCAGCGCCTACGAGAGGAGCGGCCCGACCTGCCCGTGGTGCTCACGTCCGGCTACGCCCATGTGCTGGCCGAGGAAGGCACGCACGGGTTCCGGCTGCTCCACAAGCCCTACTCGGTCGAGGCGCTGTCGCGCGTATTGAGGCAAGTGGCCGACGGCAGCGATTGAGGAGCGGACCGCTCGTTTGAGTCGGCGAGCTCGGCTTAGTGCATGTTGAGCTCACCCATGACTGCCTCGACAAGCGAATTGGGCCGATGGTGATCCAGGGCACCGAAAACCACCTCAATCGTGCGACGGCCCTAGCATACGTCTTCGGGCCCTTGCTGATCCCTTAAGCTGGGCCGCTCTGGCATCGCGTATCGGTCGACTCGGCCCCGGCCTCCCGGCCTCAAGCGGATTACTCCCACCTTGCGTTCGATGCGAGCGCGGCCGATTTTGCGATGCTGAGCTGGCGGGTTACTGCGTTGGCTCCCCTGGCCGGGATGATCACTCGGCGGGATCGTCGCTCTACTTCTTCGATCCGGACGGACATGAGCTGGAGTTGCACGCCGGCTCTCTGGAAACCCGTTTCGCACACCACAGGGTGCAACACCCCGACGGTATGATCCTGTTCTGAGCTAGGCGGACCGGCTCTTAAACGAGCGACGCAACGCGGCGAGCTGCTTGGGGCTGGTATCGCGCATGGCTTCGGCGTGGGTCGCCGGAACGTTATCGTACATAACGGGGTGGTCGAACTGTTCGCTGGTGAAGTCCACCGGTGCGCCCCCGATGCGATTATAGAAATGCCATGCCTCGCCTACCCTGGTTTTCAACAGCTCGCCCCCAAGCACTTCGTGCGCGAGTAGGGCGGTAACGCTGCATTGCCCCCTGGCCGGGCATTCGGCACTGTAGGTCGTGGCGGTCTGTCGCGACCAGCAATTTCGAACCCGCGCAGCAAAGGCTGCTACTTCTGTATCCATCGCGACCTCCTGGCCCGAACCTACCTGTCTTCGCATTCCACAGATCCCGCGATGAATGAGAGGCGGCCGCACGGCGCCAACGGTTTGCTCACTCCCGGCGCTATGCGCCGGGGCAGCATGAGGCCAACAGGAACCGGCTGAGTGTTGCGGTTGCAGCTATTCGCCTGGACGATGTGATGCCGTTGCTGCTTCGAGCGGGGGACGCGCACCCTCAATTCTGAGGCCTAGGTGGCATTTTTACCGATCTAGCGGCCCAGAGCTGTTGAAGTTCGGTACGGCGTGCTTGGGACAAAAATCGAAGTCGGGGCCGGTTGCCCCTTCCATGACGTAGAAGACCTCATCGCATCCTGGCGCATCGCATTTAGTCAGCACGACCTCGGGCTGATCTTCGTCGTCGTATTCGTCCTCCATAGGTCGCTTCCTTGGAGCTCTCTTGCGCTGCCCCGACGCTGGCACATCGTTTGTCGAAAAGCATCAACAACATAGACGAGGGCGCCTCAAAGTATGTTATGAACAAGTCTAGCGGGAAGTCCGGCCCGAACCTGTCAGCAAACAGTGCTCGTGTGCCTGGCCAGGACAGCCCGACTGTCACGTCGATGACGCGCGAAGGCAAGGTGTAACCGAGGTCGGCGCACGCAAGGGGTGCCGCTTACTGGTACAGCCGCTCGGTATCGAACGGCACGCCGTCCATGTCGAAGATTGCCGCTACAGGCCGACCGGGAAGCATCGGCTGCGTTCTGGTCACCATCCTCTGTCTCTATTCCGGTTCACGTTCACACGCGCTGCGTGTACTCGTTCAGGTAGGGAAAGAGGGGGAAGCATGCACACCGGAAGCGCAATCTTCGTCGACTTTGACAACGTGTTCACCGCGCTGTGGGGGCTCGACGAGGACCTAGCCATGCGCTTCGCCTCCAATCCGGCCGACTGGCTCGCCGGCTTGGCTGGAACCGGTGCGGGCGATGCGCCGCGGCGTTGGCTGGTGGCACGCTGCTATATGAACCCGTCCGGCAGCGTCAGCACACCGGGCGATCAGAGGGATCGAATCTGGTTCTACAAGTTCCGGGGGTGCTTCGTGCAGGCAGGCTTCGAAGTCGTGGACTGCCCGACGCTGGCGCGCGGGGCGAAGAACGCCGCGGACATCCGCATCGTCATCGACGTGCTGGACCTCCTGGGGCATCGTACCCGCTTCGAGGAGTTCGTGTTCGTGTCTGGCGACTCGGATTTCACGCCGCTTCTGCATCGCCTCAGGGCCGAGGACCGCCGGACGACGATCATCTCGCCGGGTCACCTCTCAAGCGCCTACGCGGCGGTGGCTGAGCATGTGATGGGTTTTGACCGGATCGCCGCGCTGCTGGACGGCGCCCGCCACCAGCCACGTGAACCGCTCGAAGGCGGGGGAGAACAGGGCGAGCAACCGTCCTCCAGCGACGAGGAAAGCTTCGCACTGCTGGTCCGGCGTCGCTACGACGAGGCGCTTAGGCCGCTTAACATTTCCGCCCTGTCCCACGAGGTACGCCGCGAAATCCCAAATGCGAAGTCGAGCGAGTGGTTCGGGAAAGGCACCTTCCGGAAGGCTCTCGAGGGCTTGTTCCTGCCGAACGTCCGCTTCTCGCAGCACATGCTTTGGGATGGCCAACGGCACAAGGCACCCGAGACGATGGACGATACCGCGCTGCTGCCTAGCGCGGTACCGGACATCGCAGGCTTGTCCACGATCCAGGGTTGATCAAGACGCGCGGCAGGGCAGAACCTGCTCGTTCAATCGGACGAGCTACCTGCACGCGCTTCGAGTTGACCGGCACGTTGTCAGGCAAGGAGGCGTCTTCCTCGTGTGAATGGCGGACCGGCTCGACTAGCCGCAATTTAACATAACCGTTCTTATCGTTCTGATAGCGTAACGAAGGAGAGGGGCCGGTTGCGGCCCCTCCCGCACTTACCACGTCCGCTCAGAGCTTGTCCTTGAGCGCCTTGGCCGGCGTGAACGTCAATTTCTTCGACGCCGCGATCGTGATCGCTTCGCCGGTGGACGGGTTACGCCCGGAGCGCTCGGGCGTGTCCTTCACCTTGAACTTGCCGAAACCAGGCAGCGAGACTTCGTCGCCCCTTGCGGCGGCCTCGCCGATGCCATCGAGCAGGCTGTCCATCACCTCGCGCGCCTGTTTCTCTGTGATGCCGTGCTTGGCGGCCACGTGCTTGGCGAGATCCTTCGTGTTCATCGCTTCATTGCTCTCCGCTGATCCAGAAGCCGGCCAGCATAGCGACGGGCCGGTGCCGGGCAAGCGGACCGGGCATGCTAGTAAGCGATCCAGGCTTCCGGCCATCGCAGCATGCGCCACGCGAAGCGCGCAGACCCGCTGCGGATCCGCCGGCGACAATCGACCCCATGCAAACGCGGAGCGATCGGACGCCCCCTCTAATCAGACCCGCCGCGCGACCAAGAAAAGCTCGGTCACGCTCGGGTCGCCTCCCGCCGAAACGCATGACACCAGCTCGGGCGCGAACAGCGCGTCGGAAAAGATGTGCACCGCCTGCCGCCTCCTTGAACGCCCGCTATGTAGGATGCCGGTCTCCGATAACCCGAGCTGTCCTAGGCCGCTTGCGACGGTTCGGGTGGGCGGCTCCGCCCGGACGGTGAAAAGCTCCTTGCGCGGCGCCGCGATCCTGCCTGATCTTCGACAGCGCCCACCTTCAATGCGATGTTGAAGAAGAACCTTCATTGGACTCGTCGAACAGGATTTCGAGCACGTCGAAGTTCCTCAGCTCGATGAAGTCGAACCCGATGACGCCGGCGGTGCTGAGCGGGAAAGCCTCCATGATGCTGCGTGCCTCCTCGACGCCCGAGCACTCGAGCATGCATACGGCTCCGCTTCCGTCGGCCCGGAGGTAGTTCTCCCGGATGACGCCCGCCTTCATCAACTCCCAGGCGCGAGCCGCCTCTGCCCTGACGTGCGGCATCGCGTCCGCCCGCGTCCGACCAGGAACGATCCGGTCGAGCGCCAGGACCTTCACGGTACGCCCGTTGCCCGGGGCGGGGCTGCGCGACGCCCCACGCCGGTCGAGAGCGGCGACGAGCGCCTCGCCGACCGCCGTCCCGGACGCCGGGTTCTGGCCCGTCACCAATCGGCCCCCTCCGCTGACGACCACCATCGGCTCCTGGGGCGGTGCCTTGCGGTAGGTGGCGCCGAGCGCGGGGAACTCGTCCTCCATCATCCGCGGCGTGGTGAAGGCGGGTTCCGCCGCATGGATCGCATCCTCCTCGGCGCGGCTGAGGCCGAGCCGGCGAGGAACGATCAACCCGCAAAGCTGGCGAAGTTGGAAAATCCTGCGCACGCGCTAATCTCGGGGTTGCCGTTTGCCGGGGGCTCGGTCGGCTCTCTAAGTTCGGAGCTGGCCAGCGATCTCCTACGCCGTCGCGTGCGAGATCGATTGCACCCGGCGATGGAGGATTAGCACTAACGTCCGGCTCCACTTAGCCCCGTTCGACTTTGCTTACGAGATTAGGCACGACGCGGTACACCGACGATCGCGAGATGCCGAGCCGCCGTGCGATAGCAGCGGGTCCGAGCTTCTCCTCATCGTGCAGTCGCCTGATCTCGGCAGCGTCGATCGTGGGTGGCCTGCCCTTGTACACGTCGCGCGCACGTGCGGCTGCTATGCCCTCCATCTGCCGCTCGCGGCGCAGGTTGGTCTCGAACTCGGCGAAGACGCCCAGCATGTCGAGGAACGCCTTGCCTGCCGCGGTGCTCGTGTCGATCGGCTGCTCGGTCGCCTTCAGGGCCACTCCCCTGCCCTTCAGCTCGTGCACGATGTTCTGCAAGTCGCGCAGCGAGCGCGCGAGCCGGTCCACCCGGGTCACGACCAGTGTGTCGCCCTCGCGGAGGAATTGAAGAAGCAGGTCGAGCTCGGCCCTGCCCTCAAGCTTGGTGCCGGTTCGCTTCTCCGAGCGGATCACCTGGCAGCCAGCCGCACGCAGTGCGTGCTCCTGGATCGAGTAGTCCTGGTCGGTCGCGGACACGCGCGCGTAGCCGTATACGGCCATGTTGATCCCTAACTGTCCCGTGTGGGTCTAGACACACGACAGCTAGCGTCCGAAAACGCGAGTAGCAACCCTAATCGGACGCGAGTAGCTGCTTCGAGTATCCGTCCCGCTTGGGTATACCCTTATCGGTCGGCTTGGAGTTGGCGCCGGTCTCATATGCTCCGTGCCGCACTAGATTGTGTTAGAATCGGCTTCACCACTTTGGTATCAGATGCAAAATCGGGCAAGATTGGAGGATCGGTGCAGATGGAAGCGCAGCGCGTAAAGATAGTAGATGGCGGCAAGCTCGTCATTCCTGCCTCCATGCGACGCGAGCTCGGGCTCGCGACCGGTGATACCGTTCTCGTTGATATAGACGAGGGCGAGCTACGGGTCCGGTCTGTCGGCCGCGCGGTTGAACGAGCGCGAGCGATCCTGCGCAAGTACGTTCCCGAGGGCGTAGGCCTGTCCGATGAGCTGATCGCAGAGCGCCGCCGCGAGGCTGAGCGTGAGTAGCAAAGTCGTACTCGACGCTTCCGCGTTGCTCTGCTTGCTCAATAATGAGCCGGGCGCCGATCAGGTCGTCAATGCGCTAACGCGATGCGTCATTGGAACGACGAACCTTGCCGAGGTAGTGTCGAAGCTTCGCGAGCGAGGCTTGCCGCTCGATGAGGTACGTGAGGCGCTCGGGGGGTTGCATCTCGACATTCGCCCCTTGTCGCCTGCTCAGGCGCTGATCATCGGCGACCTGCGTCCCTCGACGAAGCAGCTGGGCTTGTCCTTAGGTGACCGGGCCTGTCTTGCCTTGGCTATCGACTTGAACGCGGAGATGTTCACGACGGACGGCGATCTCGCAAGCGTCGACGTCGGGATCAGCATAACACACCTGCGTCGCCCCACGGCGTAGGGCAGATCACCTAAAGCGCGAGCGACACCAAACTGCGCAACCGCCGGCAGCAGACAGGTAGCTCCGAGTAAGCGAGATAGCACTGAAGACCCATCTCCGGCCGTTCCTGGGCCAAGCGCCTTCTCCCGCTTTCAGCCGTTCGTTCAGGCTCAATTTCCGGTTCAATCTGGCTAATGCGAGCCGAATAATTTCAAGCCGGTGCTGCCCGATCCCGCTTTTGACGCCTTGCAATGCGCCAGTGCTGATCACCCGAGCTGTAGGTCGTCTCTCCCGGAGTCAGATGATTTTCCAGCGCCAAACCTGTTGAATCCGCTCTGGATTACACGGATAGGCTTGGCCCCAACCACGAGCAGCGAGTAGCAATGTTTCAGCGCCCCGAACGCCGTGGCCCAATCTCGGCCTTGCGTTCCTTTCTCGCGAGCGAGGCCGCAGGCGGCGTCCTCCTCATCGCCGCCGCAGCCCTCGCCATGGCAGTTGCGAATAGCCCGGCTGGCGAGACGTACGACCGCGTGCTCCACGCCTACCTGGGGCCGCTCTCGCTGCTGCACTGGATCAACGACGGCCTCATGGCAGTGTTCTTCCTGCTGGTGGGACTTGAGATCAAGCGCGAGCTGGTCGACGGCAGGCTCGCGACCTGGGCGGACCGTCGGCTGCCGTTCATCGCCGCGCTCGCCGGCATGGTCGTGCCCGCGGCCATCTACCTGACGGTTGCGAGCAATGATCCTGCGCTGGTGCGGGGCTGGGCCGTCCCGGCCGCCACCGACATCGCGTTCGCGATCGGCGTTCTCGCTTTGCTCGGCAGCCGTGCGCCGACCTCGCTCAAGCTGTTCCTGACTACGGTCGCGATCGTCGACGACATGGGCGCGGTCGTCATCATTGCGCTGGCGTACACCGCCAGCTTGAACTTCGTTGCGCTCGTCTCGGGCGGCCTACTCCTGCTTCTCATGGCCCAGATGAACCGCCGCGGCGAATGCCGGCTCTGGATGTACTTGGCGCTCGCGGCTGCGCTTTGGCTAGCGGTGCTCCTCTCGGGCGTCCATGCGACGGTTGCGGGGGTGCTCGCCGCCTTCACGATCCCGATCGTGCGGACCCCGGGAGCGCCGGACTCGCCAAACTCGCCGCTTCATCAGCTGGAGCATTCACTCCACCCCTGGGTTGCGTTCGGCATCGTGCCGCTATTCGGCTTCGCGAACGCGGGCGTGTCGCTGGATGGGATCGGGCTTTCCGAGCTGTTCGCGCCTTTACCGCTCGCCATCGCCGCTGGCCTGTTCCTCGGCAAGCAGATCGGCATCTTCGCGGCCGTGCGTGGGGCGGTGGCGCTAGGTTGGGCCTGCCGACCGACAGGTGCGACTTGGTTACAGGTCTACGCCGTGGCACT
The DNA here is from genome assembly GCF_002288825.1 of Sphingomonas lenta. Lineage (GTDB taxonomy): Bacteria > Pseudomonadota > Alphaproteobacteria > Sphingomonadales > Sphingomonadaceae > Sphingomonas > Sphingomonas lenta. The sequence goes on along the minus strand of NZ_NSLI01000002.1, from coordinate 664,936 downwards.
CCTGTGCGGGATAGGGTTCACGATGAGCCTCTTTATCGGCGGGCTCGCGTTCAGCGACCCTGTCCTGATCGCCGAGCTGAAGATTGGCGTGCTCGGCGGGTCCGTGCTCTCGGCCTTGTCCGGATACCTGCTCCTTCGGTTCGCGCCAGCAGCAAAGCGGCACCTTGCCTTGGCTGATGAGCAGCAGCCAGCCCGATGACGGCCGGTGCCGGAAAGCGTTAATTGGGGTGAGCGGGTTGCGATGCTGGATTAGCCTGCTCGCCCTCGGACTGGCCGGCTGCGTCACGCCGACTTCTGGAAGCCCTGTAACGACGCAGTACCGTTGTGCTTCCGGCGACGCCTTTTCAGCTTCCTTCTCGCCTGAAGGTGTTGTGATCCGAACCGTCGCAGGTTTGTACCGCTTGCCGCGGCGAGGCGGCTCGCTCGAGCGTTACGGGTCGGAAAGCGTCGCATTCATACGCGACGAGGACCTAGGTGTACTCGTCGGTGCCGACGGCGGTCAGTTCGACTCATGCGTCGTGGCTGAAGCGCGCTGAGGGTGCAGAAATACAGAGACTACGTCGAGGAGGCCCGAGCAGCGATGTCGCTAGAACGTTCGTCTGCGCGTCCGCAGCAGAACCTTCGCGCCGTTCACCTGTTCAGTTTGCTACGGGAGCGCTCGCTTTCGATCTGAAACGAAGGAGAAGCGCTCATGACCGAGACCGCTTGGCTATGGTTCTACGTCGCCTGCATGGCGGCAGGTGCGCTGCTGTTCACCGCCTGGAGCCGCAACCCGCGCCACGTGCCGCAGTACGAATACGTTATCGCGATCTTCATCCCCGTCTGGTCAGGGCTCGCTTACACAGCTATGGCGTTCGACCAGGGCATTGTCGAGGTAGCCGGGCGCACCGTACATGTCGCGCGCTATTTGGATTGGCTGGTCACGACACCGCTACTCCTCGTCGCGCTCGCCTCTACAGGCATGTTCTTCCGCCCGCTCGATAAGTCCACCATCGCCACGCTGATCGGGCTCGACGTCATCATGATTATGTCGGGTCTGATCGCCGACCTGACCGTACGCTCGGGCGTGAAGTGGTTCTGGTACATCGTCGGTTGCGTGTGCCTGGCGCTGATCCTGACGCTGCTCTGGGGCCGGATCCGGCGCGAGGCCTACGCGCACAACGACGATATCGGCCGCGCCTATACGCGCGTCACGGCGTACTTCACTACCTTGTGGTTCGGCTACCCTTTGGTCTGGGCGCTCGGGCCGTCCGGGCTCGGCCTGCTCGATAGAACAACGGACGTTGCGCTGTTCGTAATCCTGCCAATCTTCTCCAAGGTGGGCTTCTCGATCTACGACCTTCATGAGTTGCGCCAGCTCGCGCCCCGCTACCCGCATTTCGATCAGCACGATCCGCAGGCGAGACAGCGCGGCGCGCCGGCGTGACCGGGGCCAGCCCGGTCAACGCCGCGCTGCGGCCGCTCCGGTCAACAGCGAGCGGTAATGAGACGATCGCCGGGATTCCGTCCAGCGAAGCGCGACGCCCAGCGCTATGTGCGGTACAGTGAGCGCCGCGAGGCCGATGAAGATGATCGACGTCACCGCCACCGACGTACTCATCCCGTCCCGCAGCAGCATGAACGCGACCCCGCCTGCCGCCGCTGCGGCGAGGCTAGCCGGCGCGGCCGTCCGCAGCAGCCGACCTAGGGTGGCGCAGGTCGCCTCACCCGCGCTCGCTGTCTCGGCTAACGTAGCGCGCGGCGCGTGCAGCACGCCGAAGTAGAGCGCGAACGCCATTAGAGGCGGCAGCGCCGCGAAGACGGCCACCACTGTCAGCAGCTCGATGCTCGACGCCCAATCGGGTGTTCGCCTTGCCATAAGGAGCGCAGCGATACTGCCTATCCACATTACGGCGATCGGGCCCGCTAAAAACGCGGCGAGCTCGCCTCCACCCGAAGCGAGCACCTCGAAAATGCTCGCTACTTCCTTTTGGTAGAATGTTGCGGGTGCAATCACGACCGCGCCGCCGTGCGCGAACGCCGCCATTGGTCGGAGAGCACCGTCCGGCTCCGCATCGCCCAATCCGAAATGCGCGACCGATAGGGAGAGGAACAGCGCAAGAGCGATCACTGGAACGACGGACCAGACCAGCAGCACGAGCGCGGCTAGGCCCAGGTAGAAGCCGATGAACGGCGCAGGCCACCACTGACCGAACCGGCCCTGGAGTACAGCCCTTGCGGCTGGCTGGTCGAGCGCGCCATGCGGCAACCCGACTGCCACTCCCACTACGAGCGCCCAGAGCTGAACCGTGACCGACGGCGTCGGCAGCACCGCGCCCGCGAGCGCAGCCGCCACCAGCAGGGTCACCGCGACCGCGCGGTGCCGGTCACATGCGCGGATCGCCACGTCGCTTCAGGCCCGGTCGACCGAGGCCTGCACCGGCGCGCGAGGCGGCGGCACTTCCGCGTCGACGAGCAGCGCGGGCTCCCAACCCAGCTGCTTGGAGCGCAACCGCGCGACCCGGCCGAGCACCACGCCGAAGATCAGCTTGGAGGTGATATCGGCGACCGTGAACAGCATCTGCCGCGCGACCATGCCGTTGCCGTTCGCCCAGACCGCAGGCACGCCGTAGGCGAATGGGTAGAGTGTCCAGGAGAATAGCAGGATCCACCAGCAGTACTTCAGATTGCGTCGCGAGTCCTCATCCAGCGGCTCGGGCGGCCGTCCGACCAGCATGCCCACCTTGTAGAGCAGATAAACGAAGAACACGGTCGACACCGCGCCCCAGATCCAGAAGGGCGCGCCCGACACATCTGGCGTTAACCCGGCGACCGCTGGCTCGTAGAACTGGCCTACATAGCCGGTCCAGACCATCAGCACTCCCGCGATGGTCAGCTTCCACCACTCGGACCAGAAGGGCCGACCCGTAAGCCCCAGCACCACGAGCAGCTGGGTCAGCAGCATAGGTACGTCGATAGACCAGTTTATGTAGCGGAAGCCGTTGGAGAACAGATAGCCCTCGGCCGGCCGCCACAGCCCGTCGACATAGTTGAAGCCCGACGACCACACTATGTAGAGCTGCCCGATCTCCAGCACCGCCGAGACCATCACCACGCCCGAGATTGTGGATGCTAGCCGGTAGCGCGGTGACACCTGTTGCGAAGTTGCTAGGAAGTACACGAGCCCCGCCGCGAACGCTGCCACCGTGAGCTGGAGCAGGTGCCGAATGACCTCGTACTGCCAGTTCTCGAAGGCGATGAAGTTCTCAAGGTTGGGCATGGATTGTATCTCCTGGTCGGCTTGAGCCCCCAGGGCGCGGGGACGTACGGCGAGAGCGTGAGCCCGCCATTCGAAGCGACGGGGCGTTCTTTCATGCCGGTCAACGTCACCAGCGGCTCAGAGTTCTGAGTAGAAGCCGCTTTTGTCACCTGCCCGCGTCAAGGCGGGTCAGCTGCGGTCGGCGCGTAAATCAGGTTCGACAGAGTTGCCGTGCCTACTGAGGCGATCCGACCACCCCTTGCGGCACCACTTCGATCACGACGTCATCTTCACGCAGCACCGCCTCGTCCTCCCAGAAGCCGATCGCTTGGCCGCCGCGGTAGATGCGCAGGCCCTGGCCGGGCCGGACATCACGCAGATGCCGGCCCAGCTCGTCCGGCGCGGCTGTCCGCTCGCGGATCGCGATGCGGCCGTGGGATGTAACGAGATCGGAAACATAGTCGGCCAAGTGCGGCCCGACGCTCGACCCGGCCAGGAGCTGCCCACCGAAGCTGATCGGATTGACAATCACCGCCGCGCCCGCATCCTGCGCCAGCACCTCGTTCTCCGTCGCGCGGATCGCAACCGCGACCGGAACCTGCGGCGCGAGCCGGCGAGCAGTGAGCGCGATCAAGATGGCGGTGTCGTCGCGGCCCGGCGTCACAATCAGCGACCGCGCCCGTGCGAGACCCGCCGCCGCCAGAACCGCGTTGTGCGTGGCGTCACCATGCACGGTCGCCAAGCCCTGCTCGGCAGCGACCTCCAGCGCGTCCTCCGCCTCGTCGACCACGACGATCTCGCCCGGCGGGCAGCCGCGTCGCATCAGCTCGTTGGCGGCCTCTTGGCCGGTGGCGCTGTAACCGCAGATGATCGTGTGATCGTCCAGTTGCCGCTGAATGGCCGCCATGCGCCATCGCTCCCAAGTGTTTCGGAGAAGAAAGTTGTACGCCGAACCCAAGAAGATCAGCCAAACAAAGACGCGCACGGGCGTGACCACGAAAGTGTCGAACATGCGCGCGCGATCCGTCACCGGCACGATGTCGCCGTAGCCGACCGTGGTGACGGTAATCATGGTGAAGTAGAGCACGTCCAGGAACGAGACGCTGCCGTCCGCATTGTCGCGCAGGCCTTCGCGGTCGAGCCAGTGACCCGCCAGCGCGATGCCGACCAACAGCAGGGCCGCGCCCACCCGGAGACCAAGCGCGAACCGCTGGGACAAACCGCTCCGGCGGTAGAAACGAGGCTTGCCGATCGCGCGCTTCATTCTGTGAGCGCCTGGCCACCGGCCGCAAACTCGATGTTGAACCGCGCACCAAGGAGGAACGCCAGAGCGGAACCCAGAAGCCAGAGCTGCAGGACGATGACGGCGCCCAGCGAACCGTACACCCGACCGAGGTCGCCGAAACGCGTCAGGTATAGGCTGAACAGGCCGGTGGCGGCGAGCCACAACATCGTCGCGACAGCCGCTCCGGGCACCACGTCGCGCCAAGGCGGTGCCGCGCGCGCCGGCCCGTAACGGTAGATGGCGGTCAGCATCGCCGCCGTCACGGCTGCGGTCGCCGACCAGAAGAGTGCGCGGGCGAGTTCAGAGGCGAACGGTAAGGCGGGGAGCAGCCGGGCGAGGACGGCGAAAGCGGAGACGGCCATCAACGCGGTTATGAGTAGCGCAGCCGCCCCCAGCACGATCGCTATGGCGGTGAGACGGCGGGTGATGAAGCCGCGGCGACGCTCTACGCGGCATGCCACGTTCAAGCCGAATAACAGCGAGCGCCCTGCCCGGCTGGCGCTCAGCAGAGTTAGGACGGTTGATAGGACGAGCCCGGCACCCCGCCCGTCGCGCGATAGGAGAGCCTCACCCAACCATAAGTTGACCAACCCGCGCGCCTCGGAGGGCATGACGCGCGTCAGTGAGCGCAGGTCGGCCACGACCTCCCGCGGCTCGGTGAATGCGCCGTAACCGAGCGCGACGAGCGCCAGCAACGGAAGCAACGACAGAAAGGTCGAAAAGGCGATGGAACTCGCAACCATGCCGAAATCGTCGTAAGCCGCGCCTCGCGCAGTCGTCCACCCGGCCCGCACTGCCCGCCCGGCTGTCCGCAGGCCGCCACGGCTCGCGCGTCCGAGCAGGACGTCAGCTCCTACCATCGCCGTCGCCACGCTCGCCGTCCGACCGGACCAGTTCCACCCGGCTCAGCGGCCGAGGCTCAGGCGGGCTGTCGCCTGCGGGCCAGCCCTCCCGCTGGCGACGACGGTCGCCGTCGGTCGCCTCCGTCTGATCGTGGAACAGCACGACTTGCGTCGGAAAAGGCAAGTCTACGCCCGCGCCCGACAGCGCCTCAGCTGCGGCGCGCAACACCCGGTCGCGAACGTGCAGCACCTCGCCACGCTGCGGTCTGGTCCACCAGCGCAATCGCAGGTTCTTGGACGAGCCGGCCAGCTCCCACACCAACACGTCGGGTGTCGGGTCCTCAAGCACGCCTTCGACGCTCCGGATCGCCTCCAGTGCGATTTCCTTGGCCTTCCCCAAATCGTCACCATAGCCGATGCCGACGTCGTACTCGCTGCGCAGCATGTCGTAGGCGGAGATCACGGTGACAGGTTTGGTGTACACGTCGCCGTTCGGAGTGATGACCCGTTTACCGTCGTAAGTACGGATGTGCGTAGCGCGCGTCTCGATCGCCTCCACGGTTCCGGTGAACTCGCCCGTGGTGATCTCGTCACCGACGCGGAACGGGTGGCGCAGCAGCAGCAAGATGCCGGCGAGCAGGTTCTGGAAGATGTCCTTGAACGCGAAGCCGATCGCGATACCACCCACCCCCAGCACCGAGATCAGCCGGCCGGGCGTCATGCTGGGGAACGCCACTGTGACGGAGATCAGCACCGCCAGTGCAAGCAGAAGCACGTAAGCGATACGCCCGATCGCGGTCGCCGCACTGCGGTTCGACGAGCGCGCCAGCACGCGTTCCAATCCAGCTCGCACGACCTTAGCGATAAGCCAGAGCAGCAGGAATGCGAGCAGGCCCGCAAACAATAGGGGCAGCATAGCAAGGAAGTCGTCGAGCAGCCGGTCCACCGTGCGCCAGATTACGGATGTGTTGGCGTCAATCAGATCCGAAGAGCCTGGAGCGGCAGTCACGCTAGTCGGTCCCCTTGTCCATAGCGTCTCGAAGCGCCGCCATCTCCCGCTCCAAAAGCGCCCGGTGCGCCGCTTCGGTCGAGCCCGCCGCAACGGTCCGCAACGCCGAGTGCAGCCGCGCGCCGGCTATGGGGTCGCGCGCCGCATAGTGGCGCAGCCGTCCCGCCGCCACGTCCAGGAAATCGACAAATCCTAGGGCCGGCATCGTCAGCGCGCCGCGGCCGCCTTCTCCCTTGCGCGTGCCGCCAAGCGGCGGCAGCCGGTCGAGTTCGGACAGCGCCGCACCGAGCCAGTCGATGCAGGCGACCGCCGTGAACGGGTCATTGACGCCCGGCGACAGCGCGCGCGCGGCGATCTCGACCAGCTCGTCGAGAAGGAACCGCAGATCCTGGTCGGGCGACCGCTTGCGTCCAACCGCGACCGCGCCCGCCAGCTTACGCAGTTCCGCAGTGCGGGGACCCTCGACGAGCAGCAGCGGACGACCGCGATGGACGAAGTCGCCTGGTCCCGCGAGCAGCGTGACTCGCGCCTCGTGTCGGGCGGCCGACTCTAGCAAGCTGTCGGCGTCGATCGACCGGAGGTAGCCGGTGGCGGGTGCCCCGCACGCCCATGCGTCCGGGCCGGGCGGCGTGACCGGCGCGCCGTGCTTGGCCGAGTCGTCGCGGTAACGCTTGACATCGCGGAGCAGCGCCCGCCCAATCCGCGCGATCAGGTTGTTGACATGAATGGCGTCGGTGACGTGGTGGACGAAGTAGATCAGCACCGCCATGGACGCGACCGCCAAAGCCAGCGCGCCGAACATGGCCAGGTGCGGCACGAACGCGTCGCGAACTGCGCCCGCCGTCTCCGCGCTCGCCTCTTCCGCGCTCCGGATCGTGCGAAGCACCACGAGGCAGTAGAGAAAGGTGCCGATGAACACGCCCAGCGTGACCTGATTGCCGCGGTCCCGCGCGAAATTGCTCAGAAGGCGTGGGCCGTACTGGCCCGACGCATAGGTCACGGCGGCCAGCGTGATGGAGAACACCACGCCCGCCACCGTGATGGTGGAGCCCGCCACCGTGGACAGCACGGCGCGCGCGCCTTCCGGCCGACTACCGTAAAGCCACTCGTACCGCCCAAGCCAAGCGTCGCCGAGCACGGCGTCGGCGTATATCAGCCCTAGCCCCGCCGCGAAGCAGATCATCGCGATCAGCGCCGGCACGAACCAATAGCTGTCGCGGATCTCGGCGGCGATGCCGAGCAAGCGGGTACGCAGCCACATCAGGCGTCGCGCCGGCACCGGACCGGCACCACGCTCATGCTGCCGTCCGTCTCCAGCATGACCAATGCGATGCCGGACGGGTCGGCGTAGCCGGCCTGTCGCACGGCGGCGTCCACCTCGTCGCGTGTGACCCGCTCCGTGCGCAACGCCGCCTCAAGGTAGCATCCATCGCGTAGTAGGGCGCGGGGCTCCGCCTTTATCCAGCGCCGGAAGCGCGCCGACCGCAGCGAAGTATACGTGACCGCATACTGCGCTCCCGCGAGCAACAAGAACGCCGTAACGCCCTCCACGAGCGCCACGTCTTTCGACAACAGGATCGTCGCAAGCGTGGAGCCCAGCGCCACCGTAATGACGAGATCAAACGCGTTCATCTTCGACAGCGTGCGTTTGCCGGTCAACCGAAGCACGATCACCAGAACCGCGTAAGCGAGTGCACCCACGATCAGGGTGCGCCAGACGCCCTCCACTCCTGAAAAGAACATCACTTCTCCCGCCGTGCCGCCCGGCGCTCCACACCATGATCGGGTGCAAGCAGTAGGTGAACGACAGACAGCCCGGGCCGTTCAATTCCGGGCACGATAGGAGTTGGTTTGGGCCGAGCCGACCAACAGCGGGCCAGCTTCTCTGGCCGGAACATCGGCACCATCAACCCGTTGATGGATCACAGCCTGAGCGATGATCCGAGATGCGCGTGGTACGCCGGGCATTGCCGCGCGCCAGGACGCGCGCTCGGCGCGGGAGCGCCATCGGCCGGTTCAGGGAACTGCCCAAAAGGGAACAACAAACCCAAGGAGATGCGATATGGACACCACGCAAACGATGAACCGGGACGAGACGCAGGACATGATCTCGTCGGAGAAGGTGGACGGGACCGCCGTCTACGGCCGTGACGGCGAGCGGATCGGATCGGTCCACCACCTGATGATCGGCAAGCGCGACGGCAAGGTCCGCCACGCGATCGTGAGCTATGGCGGGTTCTTGGGACTAGGCGAGGACTACTTTCCCCTGCCTTGGAACGAGCTCACCTATGACGAAGGCCGCGGCGGCTATGTCGTGAACCGCGACGCGGAGCATCTGCGGGGCGGACCGCGCTACCAGCGCGACCAGGAACCGACCTGGGACCGGTCCTACGACGACCGGATCACCGGCTACTACGGCACGCGCTGACCGCGTCCGCCGGCCCCGACTTCGATCGGGGCCGGTGATTGCGGGCCGATCGAACCCGTAGCGTCGCCCTCGGCAGTGGCGGCGATAGAGGGCGAGACCTCGACGTCCACGCGTCGGTTGCGACGGCGGCCTTCCTCCGAATCGGAACCGTCGAGTTCCGCGTTCGGCACGACCGGCCGGCGTTCGCCGAGCGCGATCACGGTCATGCGCTCAGCCGCCACGCCCTTCTCAACAAGGTAATCCCGTACCGTCTCCGCCCGGCGGCGCGACGCACGCAAGTTCGCCTGGTCGTCGCCCTCCGAGTCGGTGTGGCCGCGAAGCGTGATCGGACCGACGCCGGCGAATTCTGGTCGCGAGGCCAGCGCGTCCAGCGTGGCGCGGGCGGCCTCATCTAGGCGCGCGCCTCCGTCCGGAAAGCCGATCGTTGCGCGGATCGGCCGCGGCGGCGAGGGCGGAGCGGGCGCAGCCTTCTCGACTTCCTCGACAACGGACGGGCGCATGATCGAGCCGTTGGATGCGGCGGCGACGGCGGTAGGTGATGCGTCGACGATTGGTGCGGGTTCGGCAGTGCTCGCCGTCGCGTTCCCGCCTGCGGGACGTTCGCGGCAAGCGCCCGACGCAAGCAGTAGCGCGATCAGGAGGTGGCGGGGGACGGCCATGGGTCGGTCCTATCGTGACTGAACGCGGGTGCAGCCGCCTCTTCGGCTAGCGACCCGGGCGCGATCGTCCAACTCGCCCGTTCCAGCGCCGCTGCGGGTGCAAACGCGACCACCGTATCGCCCGCTTCCGGCGTCGGCTTGGAAGCGTGGGTGAAGAAGCGCACCGACCTGTTGGCGCGCAGCAGCAGCAACGGGTCGCCACTGTCGGGCACCCTCCCCTGGAGCGTCGCCAAATCCTGTGCATGCTCGAAGCGCATGCTGCCCAGCGTCCAACCGGACGCAACCCGAGCGTGTACCTCCTCGACGCCGTGACCTGAGGCGAACAAGGCTCGTCCGCGCAGGGCCGCGGGCAGCGCGCGCGGGTCGTCGCCGGCTGCATCCCCGAGCTGGTACACGGCGTCGCGACCCATCTCGGGCGCGAACTCATTGCAGACGAGCGCGTTGTACGCCTCATTGTCGGTGACCGCGGCCAGCATCTTGAACTGTGCGAAGTCTAGCCGCTCCTCCGTCGCCTCCGCCAGGATTTCGCCGTGGAAGCACGGGACCTCGCCGTCGCGCGCACCCGACAGGCGTTGCCAGCTCGTGTCGGCGACCACCACCGGCACGTCCAAAGTCTTGAGCTGCCGCGCGAGCAGCAATCCCCACGGTGTGGAACCCACGATAAGCACGCCCCGGCCGCCGGGCGAGGTCAACCCGAGGAGCTTCGCCACCGGCCCTATGGGGGCCGGTGAGAGAAGGCCCAAAAACGTACGCTTAGATCATTTGTGCCGAGTTGGGCCGGAGCTTTCTGTTTGACGTAACGGCCTATTAAGGAGCGCAAGCCGTTCTAAAGGTGCGTCAGTCGGCATCAAGGCTATGCTGAGCGCGCTCGACGCGATGGTCGGACGCTCCGATCACCGCACCTTTGATCCGACCGGCGCTCTCGCCCAAGTGGATGTGCCGTGCTATCCACCCCTGATCGTCGGGCGGAGGGGGCCGGCGTCGGAGACGCTGATGACATCACCCGAACCGGCCGCCGAGGCCAGCCGCATCCTGGCCTTGGTCGCCGCCGAGTGCGAAGCGATCAAGCTGATCGATCGCGACGCACCGCTTCCCGATGTGTTGGATGGCCTTCTGCACGCGGTCGAACGGTCCTCGTCGGATGGCCTGCGCTGCTCGGTGCTGCTCCTCGACGAAGCCGGTCGTCATCTTCGGCATGGCGCGGCGCCGAGCCTCCCCCAGGCCTATAATGAGGCCATAGACGGCATCGCGGTCGGCGAGGGCGTGGGCTCGTGCGGCACGGCCGCACACAGGGGGACGGCGGTCCACGTGGCGGACATCGCCACCGACCCGCTCTGGACCGACTTCCGCGAGCTGGCGACCGCGCACGGGATCCGCGCCTGCTGGTCCGAGCCGGTCCGCGCCGCGGACGGTCGCGTGGTCGCCACCTTCGCCTGCTACTATGGCGAGCCCCGCGAGCCCGTGCTCGCCGACGTTGAAGCCATCGCGCTCGTCTCCCGCGCCGTGTGCTTCGCGATCGAGCGCAGCCGAGAGCGCCGTGATCGGCGGGACGACGCCGAGCGGGCGGCGCTTGCGCTCGACATGGCGGGCCTGGGCACCTGGGAGTACCGACCCGACGAAGACCGGCTCGTCTGGTCGCCTGGCCTGTTCGGCCTTTACGGGCTCGACCCGCTGCGCGGCGACCCGAGCGTCGCCGCTTGGACCGAGCTAATCCATCCCGACGATCGCTCCCATGCCTTTCGCCCGGAGGACGGCGCCATCAGCGTCAGCCGCGAGTACCGCATTCGGCGCGCCGATACGGGCGAGGAACGCTGGGTCCTGTCGCGCTCGCGCTTGATGGAGGACGACGGCGGGCCACGGCGCTTCGTCGGCGTGTCCGTGGATGTCACCGACACCAAGCGCGCCGAAGCGCGCTTGCGCGATAGCGAGCGCGACCTGTCGCTCGCCGTCGAGGCGGCGGGGCTCGGACTCTGGTGGCTGGAACCTCACGCCGACAGGATGGTCGCTACCGAGGCGTGCCGCGACCTGAACGGTTTTCGGGCAACGGAGATCGGATACGGCGAATGGCTCGGCATGATCGACGCCGCCGACCGCGGTGCTAATCGCGCACGCGTCGAGGCGGCGTTCGCTGGCCGGAATGGCGGGCGCTACTCCAACGAGTTCCGGCTTACCGGCGTGGACGGGGCCGAGCGGGTCATCGCTGCGACGGGCCAGGTCGAGGACAGCGGCAGCGGCAGGCGTCTTGTGGGCGCATTCCGGGACGTGACGGCGCAGCGCCGCGCTGAGACGGCAGTCAGGGAGAGCGAGGCCAAGTTCCAGGCCATCGCCAACTCCGTCGACCAGATGATCTGGTCGACGAGGCCTGACGGCTTCCATGACTATTACAACGACCGTTGGTACGAGTTCACAGGCGTTCCTCCCGGCTCGACCGATGGGGAGGCGTGGAACGGCATGTTCCACCCGGACGACCAGGCGCGCGCCTGGACGATATGGCGGCGCAGTCTCGAGACCGGCGAGCCCTATCATATCGAGTACCGATTGCGGCACCGCTCGGGCGAATATCACTGGGTTATCGGCCGCGCGCAGTGTGTGCGCGACGAGGCGGGTCGGATCGAACGCTGGTACGGCACCTGCACCGACGTGCATGACGGCAAGGCGACAGAGACGCGGCTCGCGCAGCTCGCGGCCGTGGTCGACCAGTCGCGCGATTTCGTTGGCGTCGCCGACCCAAGCGGCCGCCCGGTCTACGTCAACGAGGCGGGCCGGATCATGGCCGGATTGCCTGATTTGGAGGTAGCGCTGAGCGTCACGATGCTCGACTATTTCGCGCCGGCCGACCAAGAGCGCATCCGCGCCGAAGCGCTGCCAACGGCGCGCGACAAGGGCTATTGGGAAGGCGAGGCGATGTTCCGCCGGTTCGACGACGGCCGGACCTTCCCCGTGCTCTACAACCTTTTTCCCGTCCGCGAGGCGAACGGCAGGATTACGCATTTCGCCACCGTCACGCGCGACCTCACTGAGAAGAAGGACAGCGAACGCGAACTCCGAAGGTTGAACGCCACACTCGAAACGCGCGTGGCCGAGCGCACCGCCGAGGCGCAGGCCGCGCATGAACAGGTCGCGCAGTTGCAGAAGTTGGAGAGCCTGGGCCAGCTCACGGGCGGCGTCGCACACGACTTCAACAATCTGTTAACTCCCGTTATGGGCGCACTCGATCTGATCGAGCGCAAGGTCGGCGGATCCGACGAACGGCTGCACAGGATCGTGACCGGCGCGATGGAGAGCGCCGAGCGCGCCAAGACGCTTGTCCAGCGATTGCTCGCCTTCGCCCGTAAGCAGCACCTGGAGCCGCAAGCCGTGGACGTGGCGGCACTCCTGCGGGGCATGGACGACCTCGTGCGCCGATCGCTTGGCAGTCGGATCGAAACGGTGATCGACGCACCGGCGAGCCTCGACCTTGTGCTCGTCGACCCCGGCCAACTCGAACTTGCGATCCTGAATCTGGCGGTCAATGCGCGCGACGCCATGCCCCAAGGCGGCCGCCTGACCATCGCCGCGCGGACGAAGCAGGTCGAGGCGGATGACGGGCTTGGCCTTGCTGGGGGCGAGTACGTGCGGCTCCGGGTGATCGACACCGGTCACGGCATGGACGCGGAAACGGCGCGAAAGGCGGTGGAGCCTTTCTACACGACCAAGGGTGTGGGCAAGGGTACGGGTCTGGGACTGTCCATGGCGCACGGGCTCGCTGCGCAGTCCGGCGGCATCCTGCGAATCGAGAGCGAGCCCGGCCGAGGCACCGCGATCGAGTTGTGGCTTCCCGTCACGGTCGCCACCGCACGCGCGCTCGCGGACGCCAAGGCCGACGCAGCTCCGGCGATGCGCCGGTTGACCGTTCTCGTTGTCGATGACGAGGAGCTTGTCCGCGCGCTCACCGTTTCGATGCTGGAAGACATGGGTCACGATGTGATCGAGGCGGCGGGCGCGCCGCGCGCGCTGGACCACCTGCGGGCTCGGCCCGACATCGAGCTGATGCTGACGGATTACCTCATGCCGGGACAGACCGGGATCGAGCTGGCGCGCGACGCCAAGCGGGTGCGGCCGGACCTGCCAATCCTACTCATGACGGGTTACGCGAACCTGCCCGAAGGTGCCGATGGCGGGCTGCCGCGGCTCGCCAAGCCGTTCCGCGCCGCCGAGCTCGCTAGCCGGATTGATGTACTGACCGGCGAGAGCGAGGCGATCACGCTTGGGCGACGCGGCGGCACCACGAGATCGGCGACCGATTCTTGAGCACCACCCGGTTGTAAACTCTGACGGGCTTAGTCTTCGTCTGGCATTCGCGCCCCTTACGCCGTCTTGTTCCGCCGACTGAGTAACCTCTCGCCATCCGGCCTGATCTGCCCGTCAGGGGTGACGTGGCGATAGAGCGTCTGCCGTGTGATGCCAAGCTCGGCGCAGAGTTCGGCGACCTTGGTCTCCGGCTTGCCCATCGCGGCCTGAGCGAGCCGGAGCTTGGCGGCGGTCATCTTGAACGGGCGGCCGCCATGCCGCCCGCGAGCCCGGGCAGACGCGAGACCGGCTTGGGTGCGCTCCACGATCAGCTCGCGCTCGAACTCGGCGAGCGCGGCGAAGAAGGCGAACATGAGCCGGCCGTTGGCCGTCGCTGTGTCGATCGACGCGCCCTGACCGGTGAGCACCTTGAACCCCACCCCGCGCGCGTTCAGCTTGTTCACGGTTTCGACTAGGTGGGTGAGGTTGCGCCCGAGCCGGTCCAGCTTCCAGACGATCAGCGTGTCGCCGGCCCTGAGCGCCCGGAGACATGCGTCGAGCCCGGGCCGGTCGTCGCGCTTGCCGGAGGCCTGATCCTCATAAAGCTGCTCGGGATCGACGCCGGCTTCGACCAGCGCGTCGCGCTGCAGGTCGGTGGCTTGGCTCCCATCGGCCTTGCTCACCCGCATGTAGCCGACCAGCACCCGCCTTCTCCTCTGTCACTTATACGCTCGTTCGCGTGACAATCCCGATCCGGTCCGTCACGCGCTTCTTCTTTGTCACTTAACCCGTGTTCCTGTCTATGCTCCGTGAAGGACCAGGGTGCCTGGATTCGTGACGCTTGCAGCAGGAGGGGTCGACCATGCCCGCTAAGACGATCCTCTCTGCCGGGCAGCGGGCCGCGATCTTCGATCCACCCGGCGACCGCGCTGCTACCGAACGGCTGTACACGCTCGGCCCCGACGACCTGGTCCAGGTCTGCCGGCGACGCCGTGGGCCCAACCGCATCGGCTACGCCGTCCAGCTCTGCTACCTGCGTCATCCCGGTCGGGCGCTGAGCCCGGACGAGGCGCCTCCGGCGGCCATGCTGGAGCTGCTCGGCGAGCAAATGGGCGGGTCAGCCGACGAGTTCGACCGCTATGCCGAGCGAGCGCCCACTTTGCGCGAGCATCGGGCCGAGATCGAGACGTACCTTGGCCTGCGCCCGTTCGAGCGACCCGACCTGCGCGCCATGCTGGCGCTCGGGATAGAGGTCGCGACCTCGACCGACCGCGGCGAGCCGATCGTCGCCGCCATGGTCGAGCGGCTCCGCCACGCCCGCGTGGTCGTGCCCGCGGCCTCGACGCTGGAGCGCGTGGCGCTGATCGCCCGCGCCCAGGCGCGCCGGGTCGCCCATTCCGGGCTGATCCGGGATCTCACGCCCGAGCAGGAAGCGGCGCTCATGGGCCTGGTCGATCCCGGCGAGCAGGGCCGCACGGGTCTGGGTTGGGTTCGCGACTGGTCGGAAGCGCCCACGGCAGCCAACTTCAAGACGGTCGTGGAACGGCTCGACCAGATGCGCTCGCTTGAGGTCGAGCCCGACCGGGCGCGACGCATCCACGCGGCGCGCTACGCCGTCATCGCCCGCGTCGCCGGCATCGTGACCGCGCAGGCGCTGCGCCGCATGGAGCGACGTCGCCGGCTGGCAACGCTGGTCGCGTTCGCGATTGAACTGGAAGCCGC
Organism: Sphingomonas lenta; assembly: GCF_002288825.1. Classification (GTDB taxonomy): domain Bacteria; phylum Pseudomonadota; class Alphaproteobacteria; order Sphingomonadales; family Sphingomonadaceae; genus Sphingomonas; species Sphingomonas lenta. The sequence goes on along the minus strand of NZ_NSLI01000002.1, from coordinate 649,484 downwards.
GCTCACCGACGCGGCGTTGCTCATGGTCGAGAAGATGGTCGGCTCGCTGTTCAGGCGCGCCGACCGGACCCGGTCGGAGCGGCTCTTGGGCGAGGCGCGGCTGCTCAAGGACACGGCGCGTGTCCACGCCCGGCTCGGCCGCCTGCTGATCGACGCGCGCGCGAGCGGCCGCGACCCGCTACGGGCCATCGACGACCGGATCGGCTGGGAACAGCTGGAGCGCAGCGTCCGGTTCGCGGAAGAGCTTACCCGTGGAAACGAGGACGGGCTGGACGAGGTAGTGCAGCGCTATCCGGAGGTCCGGCGCTTTGCGCCCGTGCTCTATCGTGCGTTTACGTTCCGCGCCGCGCGTCCGGGCGATCCGCTGCTCGGCGCCATCGACGTGCTCCGGCGCATGTACCGCGACGGCCGCGCAGCACTGCCCAAGCGCGTGCCGACCGCGTTCCTTCGCCCGCGCTGGCGCAAGGTGGTGTTCCCGGGTGGGAGTGCGATCGACCGCCGGGCCTATGAGGTCGCCGTTATTGTCCACCTGCGCGAGCGGCTCGCGTCGGGAAGCGTCTGGGTCGACGGCAGCCGCGCTTACCGTACGCTCGACGACTACATCCTGCCCCAGCCGGCGTACGCGGCGATGCGCGAAGAAGGTGGGCTGGGGCTGGCCGTTCCGTCCGGGTTCGCCGAGTGGCACGACGAGCGCCGCGCCACCCTGATCCAGCGCATGGACGAGGTGGAGCGCGCCGCCGCGGCCGGCGAACTGGTCGACGTCGCCATCACGGGCGGTGAGCTAACCGTGTCACCGCTCAGGCGCGCCGTGCCCGACGACGCCGAGGAACTGAAGAGTAGGCTGTACGCTCTGCTTCCCCGCGTGCGCGTGACCGACCTGTTGGTCGAGGTCGCCGCCTGGTCGGGGTTCGCGGACAGGTTTGTTCACGCGCGCAGCGGCGAGCCCGCGTCCGACCAGGCCGCGCTTATGGGCACGATCCTGGCGGACGCGACCAACCTCGGACTCGGCCGCATGGCGGAGAGCTCGCGTGGACTGACGCTCGCCCGCCTGCGCTGGACGGCCGAATGGCACGTGCGCGACGAGACGTACCTGTCGGCGCTGGCCAGCATCGTCGATGCGCATAACGCGCACCCGCTGGGCAAGGTGTGGGGCTCGGGCGAGCTGTCGTCGTCGGACGGCCAGTTCTTTCGGGCGGGCGGTCGCGGCGAGGCGCGTGCCGACGTGAACGCCCGCTACGGCTCGGAGCCGGGCGTGCTCTTCTACACCCATGTCACCGACCGGTTCACGCCGTTCCACACCAAGGTCATAGCCGCGAACGCCGGCGAGGCCGCCCACGTCATCGACGGCCTGCTCGACCACGAGAGCGAACTCGTCATCCGCGAGCACGCGACCGACACGGCCGGAGCCGTCGACCATGTGTTCGGGCTTTGCCACCTGCTCGGGTTCCGGTTCGCGCCGCGCATCCGCGACCTGAACGAGCGGCGGCTGTACGGATTGGCCCCGCTCGACCCCTGGCCGACGCTCCGGCCCCTTGCCGCGGGTCCGGTCAATGTCCGCGCGATCGAGGAGAACTGGGACGAGACGCTCAGGCTCGCCGCCTCGATCAAGGCGGGCACGGTGAGCGCGTCCGCCATGTTGAAAAAGCTGGCGGGCTACCCGCGCCAGAACCCGGTCGCCCGGAGCTTGCGCGAGATCGGACGCATCGAGCGCACCCTGTTCATGCTCGACTGGCTCGACGATCCCGAACAGCGGCGACGCACCAGCTCCATTCTCAACAAGGGAGAGGCCAGGAACGCGCTTGCCCGCGCCATCTTCTTCAACCGCCTAGGCGAACTCCGCGACCGCACATTCGAGAACCAGCGGCACCGCGCCTCCGGGCTGACGCTGGTCACGGCCGCGGTCGCGCTCTGGAATACCGTGTACCTCGAACGCGCCGTCCAACACCTGCGCTCGACCGGTGTTGAGGTTCCCGACGAACTGCTCGCCCATGTCGCCCCGCTCGGCTGGGAGCATGTCGGGCTTACCGGTGACTATCTCTGGAGTGAGATCGACCGTCCGCGTGGGCGATACAGGCCGCTCCGCGTTACGACGGGCGACCGCCGGGCTTAGCGTACGTTTGCGGGCCTTCTCTCACCGGCCCCCTTCATGGTGCTGAACCTGATCGCCCAGGCAAGCGCACAAACCGGCTCGGCCGGTCCGTACATCCGCGAGGGAAGCCGGCGCATCCCGGTGCGCGATTGGCTATGCGACGCGCTCGTGCCGGTCGCGCAGCGCGATCCCCGCCGACGCGCGATCGCGGACAAGGTGCGCCAGGAACTCGAAGCGAAGCGCGCGCTTCCGCTGGACCCCGACGCGGCCGAGCGGATCGTCGACGCGCAGGTTCGCAAGCGGGTCCGCCAGTCCGGCCGGACCAACGTCAGCCGTGCCGTCTCCGAGCTCGTCAGGGCCGGTTTGGTCAGGCGCCATTATCAGGGCTACCGGGTCGACCACCACAACCGCGGTGCCCAGCGCCAGGCAGTCTACACCATTACGGACGAGGCGCGCCGCGCGCTTCACCCCGGCCGCTGAGACCCGGCAATCAGTTCCGGTTGAGGCCCATCTCGCGGCTTTGCAGCTTGGCCTTCCAGAGCTGTTCGGCGCCGATGATTTCCTCGACTGTGGCGCTCGATCCGCTCACCTCGAGGATGCTCACCTGATAGTCGCTCGGGTCACGGCTCTTCAATCCAACGTTCCCGCCGTGACCGTCGCCGGCGTAAGTCAGCCAGCGGCCGAAGAACCCGCTCTCGCCGGTCGCCGACCCCACATACTGCTCGCGAGTGCGGGGGCAGGTCAGCAGGTACACCCCGCGCGCGGCCGACAGCGCCGCGATCCACCCTTTCGGCAGCGCCTCGAGCGTCGACAGATTGCCGAGGAACCGCACGTAGCCGGGGAATGCTTCCTCCTGAAAGGACCGGCTCAGTTCGACGATCGGCTTCGATTGACTGCCGGCGCGCTGGATCCAGCTGCGGGTCCCGGCACCCCAATCGATCGTCACGCGACCGACCAGGTCTTCTAGCGCGGCGATCGAGCGCTGCGCGTAGAGATCAAGCGGCCGCGCGCCGCCCTCCGTCGCGAGCTTGTGACGTAGAGGGTCGACCAGATCATCTGGAGCGTCCCCGATCAGCGACACCTCATACAGACCGACGAAGAGCGTCGCGACCGCGGGCGTCACAACGAAGCTCGCCCAGTAGCTGCCGGCGAGGCGCGGCCGGTTCTGAGCCGTCTGCAGGCTCTGGTAGGTCAGGAAGCCCGCTCGATCATCGCGCCACAGCGAGTAGGGAGTGCGGCCCGCGCCCGCCTGGGTCTGATGCCGGAGGAGCCTCACCTCGGCCGGCGCAACCCCGGCGTCGTCGAGCAGGGCATTGAACGTCAGCGCCATGCGTTGACGTTCACGGACAGGGTTGTGGCAGCGCCGGTCGACCGAGGGTTAGTAATCGAGATTGCGGCGCTCCATCTCATCGGCGGCGACGTCGGCGATCGGCCCGCGACCTTCCTCCCGCTCGTACAGCGCGATCACCTCACGGTCGCCAAGCGATTGAATCCGTTCGCGCCATTGCTCCGCGGAGAGTTGCTCGGCTTCGGTCATCATGCGAGCATATCTCCCCGACCGCACAGGTAAACTGGAAACGGCCGATCAGCACTATGTACCCCCTCTCGCAGACCCTTGCGCGCGAGCGCATGCTCTATGCCCCGCCGATGATCGCCGCGCCGAGCGTAATGTTGATCGACATGCCCGTCCGACACCGCGGGGGCGGGCTGGCACTCGGCCGCTACTATGCAATCATCCTGGAAACCGACGAGGAACGCGCCGAACTGGACCGCTTTCTCGACGAGCCACGCTCAGCCGCTGTCGCGCCTGACCTCCTCGATCGACGCCCGTCGGCAATGGTCGCCGACAACGTCCTGATCTCCCGCTACGAGCCGCCGGAGGAGGGGTGGCCTTGGGTGCTGGTCTGCCGCTGGCCGGAGCCATATTCGCGCGTCGCGAGGGACACACCCGGCTGCGACATGGCGCGGGGTTGCTACACGATGGAGGTGTTCGAGCATCCCGAAGACCTGGAGGAACATAGCATCGCGCTACTCGAACAACTCGGCACGAAGAGGGGACTATCTATACGGATGCTCACTCCGCGGTCGCTCAGCCGTTCCGGCACTGCCTGACCATTGGTCAATACACTTCCGAGTCAGGTGACTAGCGGTGAGTGCACTGGCACTCCCTCCAACCTTCCTTGTCTCTCACCGGAAAACGATGGTACCAAGTGGTAGGCTACCATGTGGTACCATAAGCTACGTCACGAGTCTCCGCCGATTAGACGAAAAGGGTCAGGTCGAGCTGTCGCAGCCTGGGCGATTGTGAGGATCTGCTGCACTTACAGCCGGTCGAGTGCCGGCCTGATCAAACCGAAGGATGAATGATGCTGACACGAGGCCACCTGATCGGCCAGCTCGTCGATGATTTTGCAAGCGTTGCCGCGCAGGCTCGGCAGCGCGGCAAGCTCCACCTGTTCGACATCCATACCTATGTAGAGGATTTCATCTGTGAGGTCCTCAACAGCATCTACGGGCTCGCGCTGGTCAACCTCAACAAGGACAGTTTGAACCATCCCGGCCTCGATCTGGGCGACAAGGCCAAGCGGATCGCGTACCAGATCACCGCGGACAAGTCCTCCAACAAGATGCGGGAGACGCTGAAGAAGGTCTCCGTTGCTGACAAAGCGGCGTACGACACCATTCGCGTGTTTGTCATCGGGGAGAAGCAGAGCTCTTACACGCTCGACGACGAGCCGTTCACCGGCTTCGGATTCACCAAAGCCAATATTGTCGATTTCGATGATCTCTGCGCCGCGCTGATGCCTCTCGGCCTTCCCGCGCTAATGAGCCTCGCCAGGTACGTCCGGGATGAGATGCGCCGTGTTATCGTCGAACTCGAGATTCCCGACGAGAACGGCCTCACGCAAAGTTCGATTGACGCCTATGTCGAGGCACTGCCTAAGCCGACGCTGTCCGACGCGGCCAAGATGGACGCTTACTATGCTCAGGTGGGCGTGGACTTCGACCGGCAGGATGCAGCTGACAGCATCAAGGCATTGTCGGAGATGCTGACGCCTTTGCCGCGGCAGACACGCGAGGTTTTCCGGCTGATGGTCCAGCGGAGGCGGTCGGAGAACGCCTCCACGGACCGCTTCTTCATCCACGATGCCACCCTGCGTCGCATCTACCCCCGGGAGGACCTACCCGAAGACCTGCAACTGCTCGATGACGCCGGTCTGGTCGACTATACCGATTGGGGGGACGGCAGGGCGCCGTTCTGGCGGTTGATGATTCCAGGCTGGGGCACGAATTTTCATATGATTTTCGTCGAATATGCGGAGGCGAAGGGGATCAATCTGAACAAGCCGCTTGTCGCTTTGGACTTTTCCGACTTCTAACCGGTGATGGTGTCATCCCGCCAGCGCCACGATGCGTAGCCCCGAAAGCGACCAGAATGTTCAACCTGATCATGCGTTGGTTCGACTGGGCTGATGGAGTCGGCAGCATGCCGGTCGGCCGCATGTTCGAGTACACCGAGGACCATGTGGCCGAGCAGTTCCGGCAGGAGCGGCTGCCGCTTGTGGATCGGCTATCCCGGCTGCCTTGCCTGTTTATGGGCGAGGGCACGGGCGACGAGGTCTGTCATATCGGCACGATCACCCGCGCGCGGGTTGCCAATGGCGAAGTCCATTTTGATTTCGTACTCGACCGCGAGGTGCCGCCGCTTACCAACGCGACGATTTTCGCCGGCCGTCGCCAGCTCGACATGCCGCACGATTTTGAGTTCTCGCGCAATCACTGGGCGGTCAAGGATGTAGACCTTTACCGCTTCCTGATGCGCAATGTGCGCCCGGGGCGGCAGCGGCCAAGCGTCTTCCAGCTTCCCGACCACGAGAACATCGAGCCGCAACTCGCCTCCGCGATGATGCCGTTCGACGCGGCTTTCACGCCTGTGTACGAGAGCATTCGTCAGGCGACCGAGGCAGCGGGACTGCGGTGCCGACGTGCCGACGACATCTGGGAAAACCGGCCATCATCCAGGACGTGGTATCGCTGATCGACCGATCACGGGTGGTGATCTGCGACTGCACCGGCCGCAACCCGAACGTCTTCTACGAGGCGGGGATTGCGCATACGCTTGGTCGCGAGGTGATCCTGATCACGCAGAACGGCCAGGACATTCCGTTCGATCTCCGCCACCTGCGCTATATTCCGTACCTAAATAATGGCGAGGGGCGAGGGAGCCTCGCTGCCGCGATCCAGGCGCGGGTACAGACCATCGTCGGGCATTGAAGAATGAAAGATCAGCGGGGTGGATGGGTCAGTCGACGTGCAGCCCTGCACCCGCTTCTAGCCGGAGAGCGCCGGCGCGGAGCCGCGGCGGCGCTTGCCCCATTGTTTCTTGATCCTTTTTCCCGTTTCGTAAATCGACGGGCAAAGTGGATCGCGGTTCTTGAGCTTCGCCATCGGTCGAGCCGGACCGATGACGCCGAACATCACGAACGCCCCTGCGAAGCTCATCCGCACGCCGAAGAAACCATGGGCCTCGTGGTAGCCATAATGGAAGCTAAACTGATCTCCCAGATCGACGTTGCGGCGCTTCCCGACCTCATGCTCGTTGAACCACTTGTCGGCGGCGGCGTGCATTAAGCGGGCTGCATCCGTGCCGGCCTGCGCCCAGTTGAGGAGGTAGCGAGTGCTTGAGCCTGCAAAGCGGCCCGTCACCCGGTAGTATAAGGCGTAGAGCACCTTGAGGCCGAACAGTTCGATATGAGCCTTCGCGGCGGGGGGCACCGTCGTCGTGCGATCGGCTTCGTAGATGCCATGGGTAAGTAGGGCCAGGCCCGAAGATGGCCGGGGCGGCATTCGAGGCACCGCTTCAGGCGCGTTGTTGACCAGGCCTGAAACCAATTTTTCGAACTCGGCTTCGTCGAGGCCGCAAGCGGACCGGTCGAAGCTGCGGATGTAGAACGCCATCACCTGCTCGCTTACCCCCGCGATCCGGTTGCACTCCGAGCAGGACGGAAACAGGAAGCCTTCGGGCCCATGTTTCTTGATGAAAACGATGCGAGCAGGGGCGTGATCGATCTCCGTCGTCGGCCGCCTTCCGGCGCAGTAGCAACACCGCGGGTTACTTGCGATGAAGGCGGCCCGATCCACCTTCTGCGGCGTCTTCGCCATGGTTCGGCCTCGTCCTCTCATCAATCATCGGCACCTCCGCGGCGCCATCTCTGTCCGCAGCGCCGCACATAGTGAGCATGTTCGAGCATCCTCACCGCGCTGATCTGGCAGGGTTGTCGCGTCTGATGGTTGTCGTCAGCCTCGCAGTGCGGCGAAACGGGTCTGCAGGCCAGCGGCGAGAGACTGCCGCCCCTCGTTGTTGTTGAGGTAGGCGAGGTAGCGATGGTGCTGCAAATCGAACGGGATGTCGCCCGCTGACTGCGTGATCGGCACAACGTGCTTGCCCAGGGTGTGCGCAATGCCGGCCTCGTAGAAGACGTTCGGATTGCGCCCCGTGAAGTCGCACACGACGATATGGGCCCGGAAAATTAGGGCGAACACGTCCTGGATCACCGCCGAGTGCTGCCAGATGTCCTTTGCGCGCAGCGTCCGACAGCCGGCCTGGGCGGCCGCCTGGCCGATCGCCTGAAACACTGGCTCGAACTCAGGCGCGAACGGCGTCATCACCGCGATCAGGTCGGCTTCGACGCCGCCGTCGGGCAGATCGAACACGCTGGGAGTGAACACCACGGTGCGAGACCGCCCGCCGCTGGTCGACACCAGCTCGCCGTCGTCACCGTATTTGTCGCGGACAAAGGACGCGATCGTGCCGAGGTTGCGCGGGTTGCGCTCCGCCAGCGAGAATAGCACGCCATGTGCGTGTCCCGAATAGTCGGGATCCGCGAAGCTGAGGCTGCGCAGTAGGCGATCGTGGCCGGTGATGACGTCAAGCGCGCCGAGATGAACGCCGAGCTCCTTCCAGTCGCCGGCGTTGAAGTTGGCGACCGCGATCCGGGCGAGCCGGATCAGATATTGTCGGTCCTGGTCGCTCATTGGATGATCGAACACGCAAAAGCCTTTCGAGGGATGATCGTCAGCCCTGCCGCGCGCTGCGCGCGTCGGTTAGCGATGGTGAGGGGGCCGCACCAGGAAGGATGCGCTGGTGATAGGTGTCAGAGACGAAGTCGATGAATGCGACAGCTGCGCCGACGGCGAGGCGGGCGTGGCGCGGCTCGAGCCCGCGGTGGCGGCCGTCGCGGCCGTGGCCTGAGCCGTACAGGCTGCGGATCTCGGAGAGGTACTGGGTGATCGTGGTCAGGTTTCGAAGCAGCAGCCGGATCGCTTCCGCGCCCTTGGCCTCGTCGGGAATGCCCTCGGGAACGAGCTTGAGTTCCTTGGTGAGCAGCTTGGTCAGCTCGGGCAGCGTCACCGTCTTGGAGAACGCGATCCCCTGCCGCGTGAGAATTGACTTGCAGCAGGTCTCGACCAGATCCTTGGCGGTGCCGATCGCGAGCGCGGGGTCGGCCTCGACCGCGACCTCGAGCCGCTCGATCTCCTTTTGCATCCAGCCTGCGTCGAGCGCGTCCGCGACTGTCCGTGCGCGGGAAACCGATCGCCCGCCGGCAAGCCCGGCGCGCCGGGCCACGAAGCGCGGCCGTCCGGCGATCCGCTCTTCCTCGACCAGCTCCCAGCCGTCCTGGCGCAGCTGGTCATTATACTGCGCCACCAGCCTGATCGCCTCGTCCTTGTCGGGGCGCACGACGGGGTGCACGGTCTCGCAGAGGAAGCGCAGGAAGACCTCGTCCGGCCCGCTCGACAGCCCGAACCGGGCATCGTCATAGACCCAGTCCTCGCCCCAATCGAAGTTGTTGACGCGGTGCTGGTATATGTCGCCGGCCGCATCCTTGTAGCGCGAGTCATAGGATGGCAGCGCATCGAGGCTGTAGAGCCGGGCCAGGAAGTCGACATCGTCGAGCGTGCCGCACCAGGCGACCTGGTCGATCCGCAGGCCGTCGATGATGTTCTGTCGCGTCTGTCGCCGGACCCGGTCATTCGGTCTGGCGGGGGCGCCCGGCGCCGCGAGCCGCGGCACCAGCTTGGCGCTGTACCAATCCTGCGTGAACGGTTCGAGGACGGCCTTGAGGCGATGGGTGATCTGCTCCTCGACGCCGTCCTTGGCGCCGCCCAGCAGCGCATACTCGGCCGGATCGATCGAGAGGAACACCGTCCACTGCTCGGTGCCGCCGTTCCAGTTGTCGTAGCCGGTACGCTCGATCCGCGGCGTGGCGGCGCGCACGACGTCGGCCGCCTGGGTCATGCGCTCGGCAATCAGCATTTCCTCGACCGTCGCGAGATAGCGCGCCGGCTGTTCGATCAGGTCCTGCACGCGGTAATCCTCGATATCCTACCCGAAAGCACGAAGGCGTCAGCGGATCGCGACCACCTTGACCTCGGCCGCGGCGGCGATCTCCTTCCACTTGCGGTCGGAGGTCCAGGCGGGCAGCCCGTCGCGCTTGGCGAGCGCGAGGCAGAAGCGGTCGCCGAGCGACAGCCCGCCCTCGATCGTATGGCGACGCAGCCGCCCCGCCTCGCGCGCGAGCGCCGCGTCGGCCGGGACCAGTTCGACGGGGAGCGGCCGCAGCATGGCGTCGACCTCGTCGTCGGGCATGCCGAGCTTGTGGTAGTGCGAGGCGACCTCGGCCATGTTGACCACCGACATGCGCGCGCCGGCGAGCGCGCCCTCGACCTTCTTGGCGCCGGCCTCGCCGCGCAGCAGCGCGAGCAGCGCCGAGGCGTCGAGCACGACGCTCATTCGCCGTTCTCCGCAGCGCGGGTGGCGAGGAAGTCGTCGACGCTCGCGCCGGGGGCGTCGCGGTAGTGGCGCGCGAGCGCCTGCGCCTGTGCGACGATCTGCGGCACGGTGCGCAGCACGACGCCATCGGCGGTCTCGTCAAGATAGACCGCGCCGCCGCCGGTGAGCCCCAACCGCTTGCGGATGTCGGCCGGCAGGCTCATGCGCCCATTCGGCGTGATGTTGACTTGGACGGTCATGGTGGCAGCCTGTCGTTGGTATGTGTCTACGGCGACACCATAGGCGCGTCGCCAGCGACGCTCAACAGGCGCAGCCACGTGTCATGCACGCCGATGCGTGACACACCCCCTCCCCTCTGCCACATCGTACGCAGGCACTTTCCATAATCGTGGCTTATGGTAAGAACAGGCGCGTTATTGATCAGAACAGGATGGCGGGGCAGGGCAGTGTACGAAGGCAGCAACACACCCGCGCCGAGCACGCCGGACCAGGGTAAACCCGATCCGACGAGCCCCAGCCTCGGCGACGTGCCACACGCAGCGCTAGATGACACAAGCGACACCATCGTGTCAGAGGCCAGCGAGCAAGCCGTGCCGACCACGCTGCTGGTGGTCCGGACCGACGCCGTGTTGCCAAAGCGCCGCTCGCGGCGCGCCGGCGGCGACGATGCCGCCACCCCCGACGCGCGGTTGCTGACCGTACTCGGCCGCGTTGCGCCCGCCGACCTGCCGCCGGTCAGCGCGCTCGGCGTCGAGACCGCGCTCGAGGCGATGGCCGATGCTTCCAAGCTCGCGATTGCGGCCGACCTCGATTGCTGGCTCGACTGGTGCGCCGGCGAGCGTCGTCGCGCGTGTCCGGCCGATCCCGAGGATCTGGTCCGCTATCTCCGCGCGCTCGAGGCCGACGGCAAGAAGCCCGCGACGCTCGCCCGCCGGATCGCCAGCCTCGCTACCGTCCACCGCCTGCTCGGCCTCGACGACGCCTTGCCGACGTCGGCGCCGATGGTCCGCAACGCGCTGCGTGGCAATCGCCGCCGCCAGGGCGCGGCCCAACGCCAGGCGGCGCCCCTCCGCTTCGGTGGCGGGCTCGGCGAGGCGGGTGGTTTTACCCTTTCGGCGCTGCTGTCGGCCTGCACCGGCGACGTCCAAGGCCTGCGCGACGCGGCACTGCTTTCGCTCGGCTATGATGCGGGCCTTCGCGTCAGCGAGCTGATCGCGGTCTCGGTTACCGACCTGGGCCCGCAGCCCGACGGCACCGGACTCCTGCACCTGCCCCGTTCAAAGACCGATCAGGAGGGGATCGGTGCCTGGGCGTGGCTGTCCGCCGACACCATGCGTCGCGTCGCCGCTTGGCGCGCCGAGGGCGCGATTGCGGACGGCGTGCTGTTCCGCCGTGTCGGCGTCGATCGGCGCCGGCAGCGGTCGAAGGAGCTGGCCGACGCGCGCTGGGGCGACGAGGACACCGAGGCAGCCGCGCTGCTGGTAACCTACACGGTCGGTGACGCGCCGCTCTCCCGCCAAGGCGTCACCGGCATCTATCGGCGGATCGCGCTCGCGGCCTTCAATGCAGGGTTGGTCGAGCTGCCGGCGGGCGACCTGGAGGCGGCCATCGCGGCGCTCTCCACCCACTCGCTGCGGGTCGGGCTGACTCAGGACCTGTTTGCCGCCGGCGAGGACGGCGCGGGAATCGCCCTGACGCTGCGCTGGTCGTCGCCGTCCACCGCGCTGCGCTACGGCCGTCGGCTGCAGGCCCAGAGCGGCGTCGCGGCGCGGGTGCTTTCCCGCGTGCGGACCTGATCGCCCACTCGAACAGAATCTTTTTAGCTCATCGACATTTGGCCCTAGCGTCGCGATCCGCTCGCGCTGTGTGCCTTTTCTATCTACCGGAGGAGTGTCATTTCTACTTTGCACCTACAGGTGCCGAGTTCGAGAACATAGATTATGTTAAGCGCGCAGGGAAATGCCTGGAATCGAGGAGGCTAACGCTTGAGCCTGCGTCGGAGGCTGGAACTCGGCCCTGCATGTGAGCGCCTCGTCAAATAATGGATCATCGAGGCGTATATTCTCACCCAGGAGGTTGCGTAACGCATTTACTCTGCGCTGCCAGCACAGCGACTTTATCACCCGCCCAGCTGACACCTAGTTGTAGGCGCTTGCAATCGTAGCGGCGTCTGCTCGCAAACAGCCGGTTTTTCTGCTCACGCTCTCTGCCACTGGCAGGTGGCATCCTGCTCGAATTATCTGCCAATGTGCTCGCCATCATCCGGCGCTGCTTGCAAACGGGGCGTCGTGCTCACGCTTCCTGCCAATGGGTTCTCCAAACCCGTCGCCGGCAGCCGCTTTTGAGAAGCAGGTTTTCAGAACAGTTTTGACAAGCAGCGGGCCGCAGAAATGCGTTGCGGTCATGGGCCGCCGGCAAGGTCGTCAGAAAGGAAGGTTTTCGCGAACAGCGGACGACGCATAGAACGCGCACAGATATACGTTTATGACCGAACCAGTCGAACTGCGCTGGCCTCGATCGTCCCGTTTGGGATCAAGAAGCGGGAAGGTTAGAAGCGGATCGTCCCAACCAGCGCCGCGCTGTCACCGCAAGCGGTCGGAGTTGTGCAATCGGCCTTCATCCTTAAGCCCCAAGGCGTGTGTTCCACACCGCCGACGATTCCCCCGCCCACCTGCGCAAGCCAAAGCAACTTCCCCTCTGGGGGATCACGCGTTGGATCAGCCCATCGGAAGGCGCTCAGTTCTACGCCATCAATGATGCGCTTACTCTCAACCTGATAGCCGAGCAGGGGTTTGCCGCTATCATACGGGCCGAAGACGATACTCAGCACGTAACCTGGCCCCGATACATCGTGGATGATGGAGTCAATGCCCTGCCCCTGAGTGAACCGGGCATCGGCAGCGAGCCGAAGCGTGCAGCAATTCTCGATAAGGAACCGGCCATGGGTCGGTTGATGCGGCCAACCAGCTACCGCAGCGTCACTTCCCGTGACCCTTTGTTGGGGAGCAGGGTCGGGCGAGCAGCCGGCCATCGCGAGAGCACTAAGTGGGAAGAGCAGCCAGACATTGACCATCGCTGCGATCGTAACTGCCGATCAAGGGTCTCGCAAACGATGGTATTTTGGGACGTCGCGCTTAGTCGGGGATCAGCGCCCAACCACGAAGCTGCAACGTCGCCATCGTCGTGAGCGCCGAGACGTCGATCTCGATATCCTTGTCGACAGTGGCCGGATCGACCTTGTTGCCGACGAGCGCCTGGCTGCACACCCGCACCGATACGCCCGCGGCCTGCAACGCCGCCACCAGCGGCAAGTTAGGGTTCTTGGCGACCTTGGTCCGCTCTCCATAAGCGACAACGTTCATCACCAGCGCCGTCGCCGGCCCGTGGATCACGACGGCAACGTCCCCGGCAGCGGGCCGGACCCCATCGGCTCCGAGCAGATTCACGAAGCGCGCGACCTTTTCCAGGTTCGGGTTGACCTGATCCGGCGACGCGGCTGCCTTGGTGACGCTGAACAGTACGCGATAGTGTAGCGAGCGATCGGGCCGTTCCTTGGCATTGGGCATGGGTGCAATCGCGCCATAGCCTTGGATCACCGGATGACGAGGATCAGCGGCCATCGCGCCGCCGCTCAACGTCAGCACCGTCGCTGCCGCGACCAGACCCAGTTTGAAGACCATGTGACACTCCTCGCTCATCCGATCCGGGCAAAGGCCGCCGCGCCCGTCAGGCGCACCGGGGCGGATGCACGGGCGGCGACAGGTTTTAATCTGGCGGCCGGCCGCGTCGCGCCGAAGGCGGCGAACAGCGCTCGCACCCTCTCGTCAACGTCCTCGCTCGCGATACGGTAGTAGATCTGGCGCGCTTCGCGGCGGGTCGCGACGAGATCGGCGCGCCGCAATTCGGCGAGCTGCTGGCTGAGCGCGGGCTGACCGATGCCGGTCGCCTCCTCGATCTCGCCAACCGCGCGCTCCCCGTCCAGCAGGACGGAGAGGATCATCAGCCGCTGCGGCTGCGCGAGCATCCGCAGCCGCTCCACCATCGCATCGGCCTGGGGACGGTCGAGGCTCATGCGTCCGGCCTCAGCCGGTGGAACCAGTCCGCCTCGCCATCGACCGGCAACGCCGGCGGAAGCAACACATCGTCACCGGGATGCCAGCCCGCCGGCGTCAACGCATCGCCCTTGGTGGCGCGCTGGAGCGCCTGGACGGTACGCAGCATCTCTTCGATCGATCGACCGACGTTCATGGGATACCAGTTGATCGCCCGCACCACGCCTTCGGGATCGATGAAGAAGGTCGCGCGCACCGCCGCGGAGTCCGTGGCATCGGCGTCAAGCATTCCATAGGCGTGCCCGACCGCCATCGAGGGGTCTTCCACCACCGGAAACGGCACCTCGATCCCCGCCAGTTCGCGGATCGCGCGCATCCAGGCGACGTGGCTGTAGAGGCTGTCGACCGACAGCCCGAGCAGCGCACAGTCGATCGCCTCGAACGCCGGCGCGGCGTGCGCGAGCGCGATGAACTCGCTGGTGCAGACCGGCGTGAAGTCGGCGGGATGCGAGAAGAACACAAGCCAGCGGCCCCGATACTGATCGAGGCTGACGTCGCCCCTGGTGGTGCGCGCCGTAAAATTTGGGGCGGGATCGCCGAGACGGAGCGGTCGCGGGAGAGGGGCGATGTCGTTCATTGCTTCAAACATGGCACTCGGCGCTGCTTGACGCAAGACACTTACAGACATACTTTAACAGTGAATTTGCAGGAGTCGTAAGTGTCGCTTGATTCTCATATTGAACAGGCCGCAGGCATCATCGCGGCTGCCCGGTCCAGCGAGACGGCCGATATCCGTGCCTTCTTCGACGAGCCGACGAACAGCGTCAGCTATGTCGTCTCCGATCCCGCCACGCGCCGAGCCGCGATCATCGACAGCGTACTGCATTTCGACCCAGCATCGGGGCGGACGGACAAGGCACCGGCGGACGCGATCGTTGCCTATGTCCGCGAGCATGAGCTGACGGTCGAGTGGCTGCTTGAAACCCATGTCCATGCCGATCACCTGTCGGCCGCGCCGTACCTCCAAGGCATTGTCGGCGGGCAGCTCGCGATCGGACGCGCGATCACGCGCGTGCAGGACGCGTTCGGCAAGATGTTCAACGCCGGCAGCGAGTTCGCGCGCGACGGATCGGACTTCGACCGGCTATTCGACGATGGCGACCGTTTCGCGATCGGCGATCTTGCCTGCACCGTGCTTCACGTTCCCGGCCACACACCGGCGGACGTTGCCTTCGTGATCGGCGACGCCGCGTTCGTCGGCGACACGCTGTTCATGCCCGACTACGGCACCGCACGTGCTGATTTTCCGGGCGGCGATGCGGGCGAGCTGTTCCGCTCGATTCGCCGATTGCTTACGCTGCCCAACGAGACCCGCCTCTTCCTGTGCCACGACTACAAGGCTCCGGGGCGCGAGGAGTTCGTGTGGGAGACGACGGTCGGCGCGCAGCGCACCGGCAACGTCCACGTCCGTGACGGTATCGACGAGGAGGCGTTCGTCACGATGCGATTGGCACGCGACGCGACGCTCTCCGCGCCGCGACTGATGCTGCCCTCGATCCAGGTCAACATGCGCGCTGGCAAACTGCCCGAGCCCGAGGCGAACGGCACCCGCTACCTGCGCATCCCGCTGGACTCGTTCTGATGCCCGGCTTTCCGCAGGCGATGCCACTCCACGGCCTGATCGGCGGGCTGATGATCGGGCTGGCCGCCGCCCTCATGTTGCTCGCCAACGGTCGAGTAGCAGGATGCAGCGGCCTCTTCGCGCGCGCGACCGGCATCGGCAACGGCGACATGCCGCGCAGCCTCGCGCTTGCTTTCGCCATCGGGCTGCCGATCGGCGCCGCGGTCGTCGGTGTGACGATGGGCGTGGAAGCTCGCTTTCCGGCATCGTTCGTATTGCTTGCTGTCGCGGGCGTGATCGTCGGCTTCGGCACCCGGCTCGGGTCGGGCTGCACCAGCGGACACGGCGTCGTCGGCCTGTCGCGACTGTCGCCGCGTTCGATCGCCGCAACCGCGACGTTCATGGCGCTGGGTATCGTCACCGCCACGGCGCTGCGCCTGTGGGGCGTGGTGCCATGAACCGGCAGACGCTCGTCTCGCTCGCAAGCGGCACGCTCTTCGGGGCCGGCCTCGCGATCTCCGGTATGATCGACCCGGCCCGCGTGCGCGCCTTTCTCGACGTGGGTGGAGCCTGGGACCCTACGCTTGCCTTCGTCATGGGCGGCGCAATACTTCCCATGATCGTCGCTTGGGCAATCGTGCGCCGTCGCGCCCGTCCGATCGTGGCAACAGAGTTCCACCTTCCCGCGACACGGCCGATCGACGGTCGCCTGATCGCAGGCGCAGCCCTGTTCGGCATCGGTTGGGGTCTGGCGGGCCTATGCCCTGGCCCCGCCATCGCCAGCCTCGGCGTGGCGCCGATCCCGGCCCTGATCTTCTGTGCCGGCATGGTGCTGGGCTTTGCCCTGTTCCGCCTCGTGCCGGCGCCCTCCTCCACCCGCAAAGGAACACGCGATGGCCTTCAAGCAGCTCGATGACGGCATCGCGGTTTCGCCGCAGCTAAGCCTCGCCGATATCGGCCGGGCCGCGCGCGAAGGCTATCGCTCGATCATCTCCAATCGCCCTGACGGGGAGGAGGCCGGCCAACCCAAGGCCGCGGCGATCCAGGCCGAAGCAGAGCGCAACGGGCTGGCGTTCGCGCACATCCCCATCGTCTCCGGCAAAGCCGGCGACCCCGATGGTGACGCGATGGCACAGGCGCTTGCTACCATGCCGAAGCCCATCCTTGCCTACTGCCGCAGCGGCGCGCGTTCGACGACGCTGTGGGCGCTGGCGAACGCCGACAATGCCGAGCCCGGCGATCTCATCCGGTTGGCGGCTGACGCGGATTACAATCTCGCCGCTCTCGAACCCGCGCTCCAGCGCCGCAGAAAGGCCCATAGCATGACCTACGACGTCGTTATCGTCGGGGGCGGAGCCGCCGGCATCGCCACCGCAGCCAGCATTCTCAAGCGCCAGCCCAAGGTGACGATCGCGATCGTGGACCCGGCGACGGATCATTACTACCAGCCTGGCTGGACGATGGTCGGGGCCGGTGTCTTCACAGCCGAGCAGACCCGCAAGGCCGAAGCCGACGTAATGCCGAAGGGCGTCGAGTGGCTGCGGGTGGCAGCGAGCGGCTTTGACCCGGACCGCAACACAGTCGAGTTGGAAGACGGCCGCACGCTGACCTACCGCGTCCTCGTCGCCGCGCCGGGCCTGCGGCTCGCGTGGGAGAAGATCGAGGGCCTGGAACAGACCCTCGGCCGCAACGGCGTCACCTCCAACTACCGCTACGACTTGGCGCCCTACACCTATCGCCTCGTCCAGGAGCTGAAGAAGGGGCGAGCGCTGTTCAGCCAGCCTCCCATGCCGATCAAGTGCGCGGGCGCGCCGCAGAAGGCAATGTACCTGTCGTGCGATATCTGGCGCGAGGCCGGCGTGCTGCCGGGGATCGACGTCGAGTTCCACAACGCCGGCGCGGTGCTGTTCGGCGTCGCGCATTACGTCCCGGCGCTGATGGAATATATCGAGAAGTACGGAATCGACCTGTGCCTCGAATCCAACCTCGTCGCGGTCGACGGTGACCGGAAGGTGGCCACCTTCGCGCAGAAGAAGGAGGGCGAGACGGTCCGGATCGAGCGCGGGTTCGACATGCTCCACGTCGTGCCCCCGCAGGTATCGCACGATTGGGTCGCGAGCAGCCCGCTCGCGGCAGCGACCGGCTTCATCGAGGTCGACGAGCCGACACTGCGCCACAAGAAGTACGAGAACGTCTTCGCGCTCGGCGACGGCGCCGCGACCAGCAACGCCAAGACCGCTGCCGCGGCGCGCAAGCAGGCCCCGGTGGTCGCGGTCAACGTGCTGGCGGCGCTCGACGGCAAGCCGCCGGTCGCCGACTATGACGGCTACGGCTCGTGCCCGCTTACGGTCGAGCGCGGCAAGATCGTGCTGGCCGAGTTCGGCTATGGCGGGAAACTGCTGCCGAGCTTCCCGCGCTGGTTCATCGACGGGTCGAAGCCGACACGCGCCGCCTGGTATCTCAAGGAACGGCTGCTGCCCGCGATCTACTGGCATGGTATGCTCAAGGGCCGCGAGCCGATGGCCGCACCCCATATGATTGGCAAGGCGGCATGACACTGGAGCCGATCCAGTACCTGCTCGGCAGCATATCGGGCGCGCTGGTCGGGTTCACGCTGGGGCTTGTCGGCGGGGGTGGCTCGATCCTCGCCGTGCCGCTGATGGTCTATCTGGTCGGCGTGCCGAGCGCCCATATGGCGATCGGCACCAGCGCGTTCGCGGTCGCTGCCAACGCCGCAACCGGGCTGATCGGGCACGCGCGCGCCGGCACGGTCAAATGGCGCTGCGGCGGCATGTACGCCGCGGCCGGGATCGTCGGCGCGCTCGCCGGCTCGACGGCGGGCAAGGCATTCGACGGCACCCGTCTCCTGTTCCTGTTCGCGCTGGTGATGGTGCTGGTCGGCATCGTCATGCTGCGCGGGCGGAAGGCCGAGGGCATTCCCGGCGCACAATGCAGTCGCGAGAACGCGCCGAAGGTAATGGGGTTCGGCCTCGTCACCGGGCTGTTTTCGGGGTTCTTCGGCATCGGCGGTGGATTCCTGATCGTGCCCGGGCTGATCGGCTCGACGCGGATGCCGATGCTGAACGCGGTCGGCACGTCGCTGGTCGCGGTGGCCGCCTTCGGCCTAACCACCGCGCTCAACTACGCCTTCTCGGGCTTGGTCGACTGGCCGCTCGCCGGGGTGTTCATCGCCGGCGGTATCGTCGGCGGTCTGGTCGGGCTTGCCGCCGCGCGCCGGCTGTCGGAGAGCCGGGGTGCGTTGACCACGGTGTTCGCCGTGCTGATCTTCGTCGTCGCCGCCTACATGCTCTGGAAGAGTTCGGGCGCGTTCCTCTGATGGGAAGCGCGGTGGTTATCGGGCCGCTCATGTTCGCGGTCGATCGCGGCTTGGCGGTGTTGTGCATCGCCGTATTCCTGGGCCTGACCGCACTCGCCGGGCGCTTCCGTTTTCCCCGCGTCGCATCGGTAGCGACGAGCGCGATCGTCGTCGGGCCGGTGGCAGCGCGGATCGGCTATGTCGCCGCGCATTGGGGAAGCTCCGCCGATGCGCCGCTGTCGGCACTGGCCGTCTGGCAGGGCGGCTTCTCGGCCGTTGCCGGCATCGCCGGCGCCGCGATGACACTGGCGATCCGGCTCGGCCGTACTCGTGCATTGCTGGCCGGATGGGGCGCGTTGGCGGCGGCAAGCGGACTATGGTTCGTCCTCCAGGCCCTGATCCCGCCCGTCACCTACGGCCCGTTCCCCTATCATGCGATGCTGACCACACCGGCGGGGGCACCGCTGCCGCTCGATCTTTTTCGCGGGCGTCCCTTCGTCGTCAATCTCTGGGCGACATGGTGCGGCCCATGCCGGCGCGAGCTGCCGATGCTAGACGCCGCGGCGTCGCGCAGCGGCGAGGTGCCGATCCTGCTCGCCGATCAGGGTGAGGCGCCGGCTATCGTCGCCGGCTTCCTGACCCGTGAGGGGGTCGGAGCCAAGCATATCGCGCTCGATCCGTCCCGCTCGCTCAACGGCACCCTCCAGGTCGCCGGCTACCCCGCCACCGCCTTCGTCGCGGCGGACGGCACGATCGTCCAGCTCCAGCTCGGCGAGCTGTCGCGCGCCGCGCTGGCGGACGGCATCGATCTCGCAAGGAAACACCGATGAACCGTAGAAACCTGCTCGCTCGCGGCGTTTCCGCCGCCCTCACGCTCACGCTCACGTTGCCGATGGCGCCCGCAACCGCGCAGCAGCGGCCCGATATGTCGCGCAAGGCGGTGACGGACGATCCCATCGCACCCAAGCGCGCCCGTCCCGGCTACGACGTCACCATCGTCGAGTTCTTCGACTATAACTGCCCCTATTGCCGGCGGATGGAGCCGGTGCTGAACACCCTGCTCGCCTCCGATCCCAAGGTGCGGATCGTCTATCGCGACTGGCCGATCTTCGGTCCTCCGTCGCGGGAGGCCGCACGGGCTGCGATCGCCAGCCAGTGGCAGAACCGCCACGCCGCGTTCCATGAGGCGCTGCTGACCTCCCCGGCACGGCTCGACAGCGCCGGCGTCAAAGCGGCTGCGGCCCGGGCGAAGGTCGACTGGCCGCGACTTGAACGTGACCTCAAGGCGCATGGCGCGGAGATCGACGCGCTTCTGGCCCGTACCAACACCATCGCGGAGGCGATCGGCTTCAACGGCACGCCGGCGCTGATCGTCGGGTCGCAGGTCGTCGCGGGCGCGGTCGATCTGCCATCATTGCGTAAACTCGTTGCCTCTGCGCGCGCCAAGCCCGAGGCGCGCTGACCGTGCCGGGACCGCTCAACCGGAGACAGGCGGTGCAGCTCGGCGCCATTGTCGTCGGTGGCTGGGCGGTAGGGCAGGTGTTGCGCCGGACCACGCCGATCGGTCGCGATATCGGTCCGCGTGCGGACGCGATCATGGCTGGTGATGGCTCGCCCCAAGACGGACCCGCCGATGCCACGCTGCGGCTTGCGGTCTTCACAGACTATCGATGCCCGGCGTGTCGCCACGCCTTCCCGGCGATGGAAGAGGCGGTGCGGCGCGACGGCAAGGTGCGGGTCATCTACAAGGACTGGCCGATCTTCGGCCCGCCGTCCGAACGTGCAGCAAGCATCGCGCTCGCCAGTGCCGAACAGGGGATCTACCCGGCGGTTCATCGCCGGCTGATGACCGACAGCCGGATCATCGACGACGACATGCTGCGCGACGTCGTGACCGGCGCAGGCGGCGACTGGTCGCGCGCGACGCGCTGGCTGGCGGCGCACGCCGAGCTGGTCGCGGGCCGGCTGCGTGCCAACGGGCAGGAAGCCTATTCGATCGGATTGTCGGGCACGCCGGGGTTCCTGGCGGGACCGATGCTGGTGATGGGCGCGATCGACGCGGGCGATTTCGGACGACTGTTCGCGCGGGCGCGGGTGGCGAACTGACGAATACGAGAGGACTTATCTATGATCGAATACCGCCAGGAGGGCATGACAGTCGCATCGCTCCACGACGAGCGCACCGGCAGCTTCCAATATGTCGTCGTCGACGACGCGACCAAGGTCGCGGCGATCATCGATCCGGTTCTCGACTATGATCCGCGCGCTGGCGCCACCTCGACGCGCAACGCCGATCTGATCCTCGACTATGTGCGCGCGAACGGGCTCACCGTCGAATGGCTTCTCGACACGCACCCACATGCCGATCACTTCTCGGCTGCCCCGTATCTCGCCGGCAAGACGGGCGGGAAGACCGCGATCGGCGAGAAGGTCGTGGAGGTGCAGAAGCTGTGGCAGGATATATACTGCCTGCCCGATCTGCCTGTCGACGGCAGCCAGTGGGACCGGCTGTTCGCTCACGGCGAGACGTTCCGGATCGGCTCGCTTGATGCCCGCGTCATGCTGTCGCCCGGCCACACGCTCGCGTCGATCACCTATGTGGTCGGCGACGCCGCGTTCGTTCATGACACGCTGATGGTGCCCGACAGTGGCACGAGCCGCGCCGACTTCCCGGGCGGTGACGCGCACGCGCTATGGCGTTCGATCCGCGCCATCCTCGACCTGGCTCCGGCCACAGCGACTTATGTCGGCCACGATTACGGGAAGGACGGCCGCGAGGTGAACGGCCGTGCGACCGTCGCCGAACAGCGCCGCGACAACATCCACGTCCATGACGGCATCGACGAGGCCGAGTTCGTCGCGACCCGCGAGAAGCGCGACGCGACGCTGCCGCTGCCCGACCTGATGCTTGCCGCGCTCCAGGTGAATATCCGCGGTGGCCAGCTGCCGGACGCGGAACCGTGCGGCACCGCCTTCCTCAAGGTGCCGCTCAATCGGTTCGGACAAGACGAATGAGCGAGCCGCTGCCCCCGACTCCTGGCGACGACGGTGACGCGCAGCGCATCATCTTCGCGATCTCGGCCGCCCTGCTGGTGCTGGTCGTCACCTACAAGATCGGCCAGTCGGATGCGCCGGTTCAGGCGCCTGTCGACCAGATTGCCGCGGACGCGCCGTTCGCGCCGCCTGCCGAGGACACCATTCCCGCCGGCCCGGCCGGCGACGCGATCCGCCACGGTCGCATGATCTTCACCGCTACTTCCGCCCATGCCGGCCAATATGTCGGCAACGGCCTGACGTGCAGCAATTGTCACCTCGACGCCGGACGCCAGGCGAATGCCTCGCCGATGTGGGCGGCATGGGTAAGCTACCCCGCCTACCGGGCGAAGAACGGTCGCGTGAACACGATGGAGGATCGCATCCGCGACTGCTTCCTCTACTCAATGAACGCGCCAGCCTCGAAGGCGGGCACCCCGCCGCCCTACGGCGACGATATCTACCGAGACCTGCAAAGCTACTTCGCTTGGTTGGCCACAGGCGCTCCAACGGGCAAGCCACTCCCCGGTCGCGGTTTCGTGAAGCTGACCGCGACACCGCTCGGCCACGATCCGGATCGCGGTGCCACGGTGTTCGCCGGACAGTGTGCCTCGTGCCACGGTGCCGGGGGGCAAGGGCAAGCAAACCCGGACGGCGGCTATTCCATTCCGCCGCTGTGGGGACCGCATTCCTATAATTGGGGCGCCGGCATGGCCGGGATCGCATCGGCGGCCGGCTTCATCAAAGCCAACATGCCCTATGGGCAGGGCAACACGCTGACCGATCAGCAGGCGTGGGACGTGGCAGCCTATGTCGACAGCCGGGAACGTCCCCGTGATCCCCGGCAGACCGGCACGGTCGAGGATGCCCGCAAACGCTTCCACGCAAAGGGTGATTATTACGGCACGACGATCGGAAGGAAGGTTCTCGGGGGAGGCTAAAACCCTTCACACCATCTGTGTCTCACCTCATTCTCAAGGAACAACCCTCCATGCGCGCCTTCATCCTGACCGCCCTCGCTGCAACGACGTTCGCCGTTACGCCTGCCGTGGCTGGCCCCGTTCACGTGTTCGGACCGGGCGGTCCCGCGCCGGCCATGAAGGAGGCGGCCGCGACGTTCTCCAGGCTGCGCGGCGTGCGCGTCGACGTCGTGGCCGGGCCGACGAATGACTGGATCGAGGCCGCGAGGCAAACGGGAGACGTGATCTACAGCGGCTCCGAGACGATGATGACCGATCTTCAGGCCGCGATGGGCGACCGGATCGATTCCTCGACGATCAATCCGCTATATCTGCGCGTGTCGAACATCCTCGTCCGTCCGGGCAACCCCCGAAAGATTCGCGGGCTGGGCGACCTGTTCCGACCCGGCCACCGCGTGCTTGTCGTGAACGGTGCGGGACAGAACGGCCTCTGGGAAGATATGGCGGGCCGCACGGGCGACATAGCCAAGGTCCGCGCCCTGCGATCGAATATCGTCGTATTCGCAAAGAACAGCGCGGAAGCGAAAAAAGCCTGGGCGGCTGACCCAACCCTTGATGCCTGGATCATCTGGGGCATCTGGCAGACGGCAAATCCGACACTTGCCGACACGGTTGCGGTCGAAGAGCCTTATCGTATCTACCGCGATGCGGGCGCGGGGCTGACCATCGCCGGAAAGGCTAACCCCGACGCTGTTGCTTTTGCAGGCTGGCTCACGACGCCGGCTGCCCGGGCGATCTTTGCAAAATGGGGATGGGAAACACGCTGAGGCACCTTTCCCGATTGGGAAGGTTCAGGGAGACGGCTGACGGTCGCAAGGCGCGCCGGACGGCAGGGAAATAGCCGTTTTCCCAAAATATGTTCCCGATTGCTCATTCCCAAAATGGCCGGTTGGAGACGGAGAAATGGGACGATCCGGCCCGTGAAATGAACCCGCCTTTGACATCCGCCCGGAGCGGATAATGTGAGCAGCCATGTCCGATTGCGAGCAGCCCCGGATGATGGCGAGCACGCTGGCAGCTAATTTGAGCAGGATGCTACCCGCCAGTGGCAGAGAGCGTGAGCAGAAAAACCGGCTGTTTGCGAGCAGACGCCGCTACGATTGCAAGCGCCTACACCTAGTAAGCGACGCCGGGAGCTTGGGTCCACATTCGGAACGTAGCCGCTATCCTTCTTCGCCCTGCTTATCCCTTGCAACATGACCGGCGTCGCCAAACTCGCAGGTCAGGTCATCATCGATCTCTTCGCTTCTGCGAAGCGGCTTTGCGCCCTCAGCAGCGTCTTTCGCCG
The DNA here is from genome assembly GCF_002288825.1 of Sphingomonas lenta. Classification (GTDB taxonomy): domain Bacteria; phylum Pseudomonadota; class Alphaproteobacteria; order Sphingomonadales; family Sphingomonadaceae; genus Sphingomonas; species Sphingomonas lenta. Next base: position 625,310 of record NZ_NSLI01000002.1, on the reverse strand, counting down.
CTTGAAGATGGCATGCCACGATGGTGGCTCCGTTGCCCCCTCGGTCCAGAAGGACCAAAGCTTCGCGCATCAGCGTCAACGATCTCGTCTTCGTCACGGCTGGCCCCTTCCCCACACACACCCGAGTGTGGCACTCGTGCGGTTCGAAGTCACGACGTTGCACTGCCCTGCTCCTTGGCACGAGCCGCGAAACAATGAAGCCGCTCGCTCGGAAGACGGGCGACTCAAAAATGACGGCTCCCCGAGTTAGCGACGCTCGCCATCAACGTCTCGCCCGGGTCAAGAACGCCGAAATGGCGCTGACGAGATTCGTCTGGGCTGGTCTCAGCCTCCTCGATCTCGAGCGACTTTGGCACGCTTTCTACTTGTGCGATGCCGTCGCTGCCTCAATGGTCATGATCCATGCTTCTATGCGGCACTTTCGCCCAACCCGAGGCAAGTGGACATGCGAACAAGACTCAAGGTTTGTTGCATCGCTTCGGCCGACGAAGCTTGGATGGCGATCCAGGCAGGAGCGGATGCCTTGGGTTTGGTGGCCAACATGCCGTCCGGGCCCGGGACGATCAGCGATGACCAGATCGCAACTATCGCGGTCCTTGTGCCTCCGCCCGTGGCGTCTTTCCTTCTCACCTCGGAGATCAGCGCAGACGCCATATCGGCGCATGTTCGTCGCACGCAGCCCAGTACCGTTCAGGTCGTCTCACACATCGCTCCCGCCGAGTCCGCCAGACTCGCACTACTGGAACCGCATGTCCGCCGGGTTCAGGTGATTCACGTGGAAGATCGCGCAGCGCTCGACCTGCTCCCCACGTACAGCCCCCACGTTCACGCCTTCCTGCTCGACTCCGGTCGGCCGAATGCAAGCGTGGCGGAACTAGGCGGCACCGGACGCGCGCATGATTGGGAGATCAGCGCCGCATTCGTGGAGGCGAGCCCGCGCCCCGTATTCCTCGCAGGAGGCTTGACGGCCGACAATGTCGGCCGAGCCATCGATCAGGTCCAGCCCTATGGACTGGACGTCTGCTCAGGCGTGCGGACCTATGGTCGGCTCGACCCGGTGAAACTCACCGCTTTGTGGCGGCGGCACGGAGCGCAGATCAGGAACGGGCGCGGAATGTGATCTAGCCTCCTCGCTGCCGTTGATCGCTTCGCCGGCAGATATCTGCCCCCATAACGCGGCTCCCGCGTCCTCGCGCGCGGTCCTGTCAAGCAGCCGGCGATGCTCAGCACGCGCTGCCATCGCTCAACTGCCGTTTACGATCCGCATAACGGGGAACCGAACGGAGCAATAGGATTAGAACCGTTCACCGTGCCCGACCCGAGGCCCGGCAGGACGAGGACCCCCCAATGAACGAGAACAATTTGAAGAAGCTGGTCGCGCAAGGACTATCCGCGATGCAGGCCGGGAGCGACATTGCGGCCAAGGCGACGGACGAGATCAACAACGACGCGCGCCACCCGGCGCTGCGATCTGCGCTCGAGGAGGGCAACCGGACGTCCCGCCAATGGGCGGATCGCATCCGCCGCGCCGCTGAGCAGGCGGGCCCGGCCGAACAGCAGGGCAATCCCGTGCTGGAAGCGCATTACGAGGTAAGCCAGAAAATCCGGCAAGCAGCTCCGGACGATGCTTCACGCGACCTCGGCATCATCGCCAGCGGGCAGCTCGCGCTCCATTACTGGATCGCTTCGTTCGGGACAATGGCCAATTATTGCCGGCAGACCGGCATGGACGATGCAGCACGCGACATGAAGGCGTGCGCGGACGAGGCCAAGCAGGCAGACGAGAAGCACAACCAGCTCGCCGAGCAGTTGCTGTCGGAAGCCTGAACCGGTGCCGGCCCGTCGTCGCCATCGACGACGGGCCAACCGGCATGATCCAACAACAGAGGAACAACTGATGGTCGAGCAACGAACGCTGGGCGGCGAGCTACGTGTGTCCGCGCTGGGCCTCGGCTGCATGGGCATGTCCGAATTCTACGGGCAGGCCGACGAGGCCGAGGCGGTCGCGACCATTCACCGGGCGATCGATCTCGGCGTGACGTTTCTGGACACCGCCGACATGTACGGCGTCGGCCGCAACGAGGAACTGGTCGGGCGTGCGATCCGCGATCGGCGCGACGCGGTGGTGCTCGCGACCAAGTTCGGGAACGTCCGCGGCGAAGACGGAAGCTTCAAGGGCGTGTGCGGCCGGCCGGATTACGTCCGCTCCGCCTGCGAGGCCAGCCTGCGCCGGCTCGGCGTCGAGACGATCGACCTCTACTATCAGCACCGGGTCGATCCCGACACGCCGATCGAGGACACGGTGGGCGCGATGGCGGAGCTGGTCCGCGAGGGCAAGGTGCGCCACCTCGGCCTCTCCGAAGCGGCGCCCGCCACGGTCAGGCGCGCGCAAGCCGTGCATCCGATCGCGGCACTGCAGACGGAATATTCGCTGTGGAGCCGCGATCCCGAGGGCGAGATCCTCGACACGGTGCGCGAGCTCGGCATCGGCTTTGTGCCGTACAGCCCACTCGGCCGCGGCTTCCTGACCGGCGCGATCCGGCGGGTGGAGGATCTCGCGCCTGACGACTATCGCCGGCACAGCCCCCGCTTCCAGGGCGAGAACTTCCAGCGCAACCTCGATCTCGTCGCGGCAGTCGAGGCGCTTGCGCGGGAGAAGGGCTGCACCCCTTCCCAGCTGGCGCTCGCCTGGGTGCTGGCGCAGGGCGAGGACATCGTACCCATCCCGGGCACCAAGCGCCGCGGCTACCTGGAGGAGAATGTCGGCGTCCTCGACGTGACGCTCAGCCGCGAGGAACTGGAGCGGCTCGATCGCGCGGCGCCGAAGGGAGCAACGGCGGGCGAGCGCTACGCCGCGCCGCAAATGCAGGCGCTGAACCGATGAGCGGGGGCGACGGACACGGCATTGCCGGCCGGGTCGCGATCGTGACGGGCGGCGGCCGCGGTCTTGGTCGCGCGATGACGCTCGGGCTGGCGCACGCCGGCGTGCGGCTCGTCGCCACCGCCGCGCGCGAACTCGCCGAGGTCGAGGCGGTCGCACAGGAGGCGGAGCGTGCATGCGGCGACGACCGGGTACGGCCGCTGCTCGCCGACGTGACGCGGGCGGAGGACTGTGCCGCGGTCGTGCGCGAGGCGGTCGCGGCCTTCGGCCGGCTTGACATCCTGGTCAACAATGCCGGGCGCGGCATGAAGTATGTGAGCGACACCTTCTTGACCGAACCTACCCGGTTCTGGGAGGTCGCCCCTGACACCTGGCGCATGGTGATCGACACCAATGTCAGCGGACCGTTCCTGATGGCGCGCGCCGCCGTGCCCGCCATGCTGGAGGCGGGATCGGGCCGGATCGTCAACATGTCGATGAACCGCGAGACGATGCGACGGCGCGGCTTCTCGCCCTATGGCCCATCCAAGGCGGCGCTGGAATCGGAAACCGCGATCTGGGCGCAGGACCTAGAGGGCAGCGGCATCACGGTGAACGCGCTCCTGCCAGGGGGCGCGACGCTGACCGGCATGATCCCCGAAAAACTGCCGGACGGCGCGCGCGCCGGCCTGCTGTCGCCCGAGATCGTGGTCGCGCCGCTGCTCTGGCTCTGTTCCGATGCTGCCGCGGCGGTCACGGGCAAACGGCTGGATGCCCGGCGGTGGACGGGGCCGCAGCCGGCGGGCGCGCCGGGGCATGACGCGCTCGAGAATGTCGCCTGGTAGGACAGCCACGAAGCAGCACTCGCCTGACCAGCCGGGACCCCGCCCTTTCACGATCGCAGCATCGGCCAGACGAGCAGTGCCTAGCGTTGCAGCGCCGAACGCTCCGCGATTGGCCGATCGCCCCACCCTCCCCCGAGCGATGCCCAGACGCGGACCAGCGCATTCAGCTGCTGCTCCCGGACAGTGATGGCGTTGAGCTCAACCGCGAAGAGGTTTCGCTGAGCGTCAAGCTCGTCGAGATACGAGGCATATCCTCCACGGTAACGATCGCGAGCGAGACTCAGCGATCGCTGCAGGATCGACCGTCGAGCCGATACGTGGACAATCTGTTCCCGCAACCGCTGCTCGCTGGTGAGAGCGTTCTCGACCTCGCCGAATGCGCGCAGGACCACATCGCGATAGGCATACGCCGCCTGATCGCGGCGCGCATTCGCCTGATCGACCTGAGCGGTCAGGCGGCCTCCCTGAAAGAGGGGCGCGAGGATGCTCGCCCCGATGTTCCAGATGGAAACTGGATCATAGTCCAGCTGATCGACGATCAGCGCACCCGCAGCCGCGGACAGCGCGACATCCGGCATGAACTCGGCGCGCCTCGAGGCGATAGTCCGATCCGCGGCGGCCAGGCGGGCTTCCGCGGCCGCAATGTCTGGTCGCCGCCGCATCAGTTCAGACGGCATCAGCCCTGGAACTCCCGGCGTGGAGAGGTTCGCAAGCTCGCCCCGCGCTACCGCTCCCGGCAGGTCGCCGGTCAGCAAGCGCAGGCCGTTCTCCTGCAACCGCCTGGCCTGTTCAAGCTGGGGGATGGCCTGGGCCACTGCCTCATACTCCGACTGCGCCTGCGTCAGCTCCAGCTGCGAGCTGTAGCCCAGCCTCGCGCGATCCTCCGCGATCCGCCGCGCTTCGGTGCGCAGAGCCAGCGTTTTCCGGGTCACATCGAGCTGCGCATCGATCGACAGCAGGGTGAGATAGGCCTGCGCCGTCGCGCCGGTGACAGAGAGCCTGACGGCACCATAGTCGGCCGCACTGGCGACGTAATTCGCGCGGGCCGCGTCGCTCAGCGCCCGCAGGCGGCCGAAGAGGTCGAGCGTCCAGTTCGCGCCGAGCTGCGGCTGTATGGCAAGAACCTCGGTTGGTCGCCCGGTGACCTGGCTCAGAGCGCGGTCGTAGGCTATACCGGCGCCCGCGCTCAGCGTGGGTGCCCGGGCGGCTCTCGCAAGCCGTACCTGTGCCTCTGCCTCGCCGATCCGAGCCGCGGCTGCCAGAACGTCCGCATTGTTCGCCATCGCCCGGACGATCGCAGCGCTCAGCGCCGGGTCGGCGAACTGCTTCCACCAGTCGTTCGAGATCGCGCTACCATCGATTCCCGCTCGATCGCGCCATTGCTCCGGAGGTGTCACGCTCGATCGTGGCGGCGCGGGCAGATACGCAGGTGCGCATCCCGCGACGAGAGCGAGCAGCGCTAGCGCCGGGCAGCCCGCGAGCTTCATGGCGCGACTTCCTTCGGAGATGACGTCCCGGCCGTATCCACCCGTGCCACCACTGACATGCCGGGACGAAGCCGCCGGGCGAGCGGCTGCTCCGGATCGATGCGGATACGGATGGGAATGCGTTGGACGATCTTCGTGAAGTTCCCGCTTGCGTTGTCCGGCCGCAAAACGCTGAACTCGGATCCCGTTGCCGGAGCAAGCTCCTCGATACGCCCGGTCAACCTGGCGTCGTCGAGAGCGTCTACGGTGAACGTAGCGGGCTGACCGAGTCGCATCCGGCTGGTCTGGGTCTCCTTGAAATTCGCGACCACCCAGAGCTGCTCGGGCACCAGGAACATAAGCTGGGTACCGGCTTGTGCATATTGGCCGACACGAACCGAGGCTTCGCTGATCTGTCCATCGCGCGGTGCACGGATCACGGTATTGGCAAGATTGATCCGGGCAAGATCGACCTGAGCCTGTGCCTGTGCAACGCGGCCCTCCAGCGCACCGCGGGACACGCGGTTTGCAAGGATTACCTGTTGCTGCCCTTCAATGGCAGCTTGTGCACGCTCGATAGCCGCCGCTGACGTGCGTTCGGTAGCCAGCACCTGATCGCGTTCGCGAACGCTGACCGATCCTTTGGAAGCCAGCTCCGAAACGCGCGCGATGTCGGCGCGGGCGCGCGCACGTTCAGCGTTGGCTTGCGCCAGGTCGGCTTGACGGGTGCGCAGCGCCGCCTCGTTCTGGGCCACCGTTTGCGGCCAGTTGCGCAGTTCGGCCTCTGCCACCTTGAGCTGCGCCAGTGCCGCGTCCAGCTGCTGGCGGTATATTCGGTCATCGATGCGCAGCAACACCTGCCCGCGTCGCACATGCGCGAAATCTCGAACGTTCGCCTCAACGACATATCCCGCGACCTGCGGCGCCATGGCCGTGATCTGGCCGCGGACATAGGCGTTCTCAGTCTGCACCATCGCACTGGTGAACGGCCACAATCGCCACGCGTAGAGGATCAGCAAGCTACCCGCCACGAAGATCGCTGCCATGATCGCGAGCGTGCGCGGCCGGGCCTTGATGGTCTTGGCGGGCGGGGGCGTGTCCGGAATGCCTGCATCGGTTGCCGGGTCCTGATCTGCCCGATCGGTCGAAGGCGGTCGATCCTGGGTCTGCTCTGGCTGCGTCATCGAGTTCTCATGCTATGGATCAAGCCGCCGAAGGTGGCGAGGGAGCTTGGCGAGCGGCGCGCAGCTGGACGGTGACACGCCATAGGCACCACAGAAGGAAGGCAAAGGCGATTACTGCGTTCAGCCGGAAGACATCATTGTAGGCGCGGATGCTCGCTTCGCGCGTGGCGGCTTGCTGCAACAGGGCCATACCACCGGCTTGGCCAAGCACAGGATCAGAAACACGCGCTGCATAGATGCTGCGCTGGATCCCCAGCCTTTGCGCTACAACGGGGTTGGTCGGGTCGACGTGGCTGGTGATCTGCCCGGAATACTCATGCTGACGGTATTGCTGGAAGGTACCGTAGATCGCTGGTCCAAGCAGGGCGCCGGCGCTCTGCGTCATGGTGAACAGAACCACGAACGTGACGATGTGGTCCGCACCTCTCTTGAGCGCTCCCATGACACCATGGAGGATGAGCGGCGCCATGACGAGTGCCCCTGCCATGGCGATCATCGCCTGACTTGCCATCATGTTGTTCGGCCTTGTCTCGCTCGTGGCATCGCTGTCGAGCAGACTGGCGATCAGGACGAGGACCACCGCAGCAATCGCCATCGGCATCATCGTCTTGGGTCCGAACGTCGCCGCGCCGATCGCTATTCCCGACAGGACGCCTGCGATCACCACCAGGTAAAAGAGCCGAAACTGGTCGGGCCCCATCCCCAACGTTCGCAGAAGGCCGGCTGCAGCGTAGCTTTGTTCTGAAAGAATGAGCCTGAAGGCCAGGGCTGCGACCACGAACCGGATGACCTCGCCGGTACCGATCCAGCGGGTCTGGATGAGCGGATTGGCACGATGATGCTCAACGAAGAACGCCAGCAGCAACAGCGCGAGGGAGACGAGGAGGGCCCAAGCCATCCACGGCTGCTCGCTCCACCATTGCAGCTGTCCCTGCGCCAGAACACCCGCGATCAAGGCAAATGCCGGGGCCAGTAGCAGGAACGTCACGAAATCTGTCTTCTCGAAGACCCTTATCCTGATCCCCGGCGGCAGCTTGAGCGAGATGACTGCCGCGAGCGTGCACAGCGCGAGGGCGAACTCGAAGGTATAGAGCGTATGCCAGTCACCCAGGTCCAGAAGGGCTGGTGACAGCAACCACGCCAAGGGCAACGCCAGCTGAGTCAAGCCGAAGCCGACAACGATCGCCTTGCCCATCAGATGCTTTGGAAAGCCCTGCATCACGTAGTAGAAGCCGAGCGAGCTCAGTGGGGCGCCGACGAAGCCCGACGCGGCTCTGACAAGCACTGCGGTGGGATAATCATCGACGAACAGGTGAAGCGCGGTGATGGCGAGATAAGCCGCAAGCGCGACCTCCGCGAACCGCCGGATGCCGAACTGCTGACGTGCCTTGAACAGGATGAGGTTCGCCGAGAGGTTCACCATCACGTACGCCGCCGGCAGCCATGCCCCCTGGACGGGGGTCAGACCCAGCGCTCCTTGGATCTGCGGCAGATTCGCCGAAACAAGCGCGTTGGCGAGCCCGCTGGTGATCGTGATGAGTACCCCGACGATGAGGTAAGCGACACGGAGGGACGGCCGATGCCGGATAGACGCCGGCGAGCCTGGAATCATCGGCACCTCATCGGGGTGCCATTCAGGCGTACGCTCCAGCAGGACCGGCCCCGGACGTGCCGTGGACGAACTCATCGAGCGAGCGTAACCTAACCGGACATTGATTGTCCGGTTATATCGTTCAGGTTGGAGCGGAACAAGTATGCGGAAAGATGCTCGAGCGCGGCGCGACCGCCTTATCGCCGCGGCTGCGAATGCCTTCCGGGAGGAGGGGTACGGCGTTGCACTCGAGCAGATTGCACAACGTGCCGGTGTTGGCCGAGGAACGCTCTACCGCAACTTTCCCGACCGCGACGCGATGATCGTGGCAGTCCTCGAGAGTCGCCTTGATGAACTCAGAGCCGTGGTCTCGGAGCTTGCCGATGAACCCCGGTTGTTCGAAGAGTTCATCAAGCACTATGGCGGAGTGGCCGCCTTTCACGCCAAAGCCAGCATAGGGATCGGCAGCGAGTTGCTTGACAGGGAAGTGTCGAGGTTAAGATCGCAAGCTGACGAAGTCATGGAGCACATGCTGTCTCACGCGATCGCTTGTAATGCGCTTCCAAGCAGTATTTCGACTGAAGATGTCCAGCTTGCGGCAAGGATGATTGCTGGTGTTGCCGCTTATCTCGATGGCGATCAGGACGATATGCTGGATCGCGCCATGAGGATCGTCGCCAGCGGACTTCGAAGCTTTGGATGAAGGCCGTGGCAGTCCGCGCTCTTCTGCCACTGTCACCACGTTGCAACGATTGGCGGTGAACGCTGGCAGAGGGGTTCAATTGGAGGCAGTCCGGCCAGTTTGGGACCGATAACACTGGCGACGCCGCACGAAGAGTTCGTCGTGCCATCGCCAACTCGTAGGGGCATGACAGTCCAGTGTAGAGCTGAAAACGAAAGGCCCACAAATGGGATCAGGCGGACTACAAGAAAGTCATTCAACGGCGCAGCGAGCAGCGGCGCGCTTCGCGCGCCAGATTCGCAGAAGTTCGATCTGTTTGGAGTGTGCATCATCGACGGGCGATGGTTCATACCGAGGTGACGTATCGAGCGACAGGATCCGGGGTGCTACGACCTTGGCTGGTGCGCTGTTGGTTTGATCCAGGAGTGCGCGGAGCATTTGCCGTCCTCTCACCACGCGGCTCTTGATCGTGCCGACGGGGACCTGCTCGATCGTGGCCGCCTGCTCGTAGCTTTGCCCCTCGATCCCCACGAATTGAATGCACCGCTGCTGCTCGGGTGTCAGGCGCGGCCACAGGCGGCGGACATCGCTCATTGTCACGACCCATTCCTGATTTGCCGCCACCGGAACATCGCTTAGTTCGGCCGTCCCGCCCGCCTGTTCCGCGCCTCGACGACGCACCTGCGACAGAAATGTATTGCGAAGGATCCGGAAGGTCCACGCCTTCAAATTGGTACCGGCCTCGAAGGATGCCCGGCTGCGCCATGCTTTCAGCACGGTTTCCTGAACAAGGTCCTGTGCAGTATCGGGATTCCTGGCCAGCGATCGCGCATAGCTCGCCAGACTGGGCATAAGCTTGCTGAGCGCCACACCGAAGTCCGACGAGTCCTCAGGTGATAGACGCGGCTCGTAAACCGTTTGTTCGGACACGCATAACTCCTCGTTCAGTGAACCAGGCAGATGTTTCTGGTACTGACCGGTTTACTTTCTGCAAAACGTCAACTCGATTGGCTTGTTCCGGACCTTGGGAATGAAATATCAGTGGCGAAACGGATGCGCGGTAGAGGAAGGGCGGAACCGGGTACTGATCGCCTGACAACAAGAGGTCAGCGCCGCTGCCGGTTGGCGTACCAAGCCCAGCCCGCGGGCAGTACCGCTGACGCCATCAATATCGTGCCGACGACATCATGGTCGCGCTGAAGGATCGCGCCGGCGACCAGCATTCCGGCAGACAGGACGTTGGGATCGGCGCGCCGGAGCAAGGCCGGGGGTGAGGAGACTGCGCCTTTCTGCAACTCGATCGGCAGCGCGCCCGACCGTGCGACCCGCTCCGCGAAGGTCACCAACTCGGGCGATGCCGCGGCCAGACGGCCAAGGCTCGTCGCCAGCCGCCGTCCACCCCGCTTGAGGCCGGCCGGGCCGATTCGCTCCCGTAGCAGTTCGCGCGCGATCGGTGCGGCGCGCGCGGCGATGTCGAAGCCGGGATCGAGCCGTCGCACGAACCCCTCGGCGATCAAGAGGGTGCGCAGCAGCAGGGCGAGATCGGGCGGCAGCGCCAGCCGGTAGGTTCGCAGCAGCGTAAAGACGCGGCCGAAGATGTCGGCGAGATCGATCTGCTGGAGCACCGCACCGCGAAACTGGCCGATCAGCGCGTCGAGGTCGCGGGTCAGCGCCTGGCGATCGACGTCGGTCTCGCCCGACCATTGCAGCAGCACGTCCGTCACCGATCGCGTATCCTCGCCGGCGATAGCGAGTACGAGCGTGACCACCTCGTTCCGCCGGGCGGGGCTGAGTACGCCGACCGCGCCGAAGTCGATGAACGCGAGCGAGCCATCGGTCAGGATAAAGACGTTGCCGGGGTGCGGGTCGGCATGAAAGCGGCCGTTGAAGATGATCATCCGCAGCACTGCATCGGCGTATTTGCCGGCGACATCCGCACCGCCCCTACCCGCCCCGTCGAGGATCGCGCGGACGGGCATGCCGTCGAGCCGCTCCTGCACGTTGATCCGACGGCCGACCTGATCCCAGTAGAAGGCCGGCGTACGGACTCCGAGCGGCTGCAGGAACGCGCCGATGCTCTCGCAGGCTGCCGCTTCCGCACTGAGGTCCATTTCCTGCGACAGGCTCTCCGCGAAGAACCGGAGCAGTTCGTCGGGCTTCAGACGGCGGATCTCCGGTGAGTGCCTCGCGGCAAGCCGCGCGATGCGGCGGAGCAGCCGCAGGTCGGCATCGACGCGTTCCGCGATGCCCGGCCGGCGTACCTTGACCACAACCTCGGTTCCGTCGCGCAAGGATGCAGCATGAACCTGCGCGATCGAGGCCGCCGCGATCGGGTCGCGGTCGAAGCTCGCAAACACGTCCTCGATCGGGGAGCCGAGCGCGGCCAGGATCGTCGGCTCCAGCGCCTCGAACGGCAGCGGGGTCACCTGGTCCTGCAGCGCCGACAGCGCGCGCACCCATTCCGGCCCGAGCAGGTCTTCACGGGTGGCGAGCACCTGCCCCAGCTTGACCGCGACGGGTCCAAGGTCCCGCAGCAGCGCGACGACCCGCTCGGGCGTACCGAGGTCTACGGGCTGCTCCGAGCGCCCGGGCAGCAAGCCCAGGCGCGAGGCGAGCCCGTTCAGGCCGTGGCGGCTCATGATCTGGATGAGTTCGGCCAGGCGCGTGCGCTCACCGATTTGAGGCTCGTCGACCGCGTTGGACATCAGGCGCTGCAACCATCCGCCTCTCGCGGGCGACAGCCATTGAGGAACAGGTCGATACCGCGCGCGATACGATCGCGCGCTGCCTCATCGTACGCAGGAGGAGACAGCCCGAGCGCTGCACGGCGCATGGGCGCGACCACGACGAGCGTGACGAACTGCTCGGCAGCGAACACCGGATCGGCTAGCGACAGCTCTCCCTTGGCATTGGCGTGGGCGAGGATCGATGCCACCCACTGGACGGCCCGCTGGTAACCGAAGTCGTGGATGTTCGCCGCAAGCGCGGGGAAGCGCACGGCTTGGGCGATGACGACGCGCTCCATCGAGGCGATCCGAGGCGTCAGGAGCCACTCGAGCAGGCGATCGGCGATGACGCGAAGGCGCGATGCGATGTCGGGTTCGTCGCTGCCGGAGGGTTCGAGCGCGCGCAGCTGCGTGTCGATCTCGTCCAGGATGACCGCCTCGAACACGCGCGCCTTGCTGCCGAAGCGCGCGTACAACGTCCGCTTCGAGATGCGCGCCTGTTCGGCGATCATGTCGGCACTGGCGCCGTCGAACCCGTGTTGGAAGAACAGCTCGCGGGCGCTCTTGAGGATGTGCGAGGTTAGGCGGAGCGCGTCCTCGGTCGTCGGTCTGCCCATCTTCCCCGGGCGCCGGCTTTTCTTCTCGTCATCGCTCAATCTCGTTCTCCCCGATCGAGGGTAGCGCGATCCGGACCGGTTGACGAGAAATCACGCCGGGACGGTCGGTCGCTCGCCTGCCAGCCCGCTCTCGGCCAAGAGCTGACCTATCGTATCGCGGTCGATCAATGCCGTGACCCCGGCTTGTAGGTCGGGAGGGACGGGGCACCCACACCCAGCCCCTCCTGATCGAGGCGAACGGCCGTATCTCTGACAGCGCCCACCTTGTTCCTTGCTGAACGAACGGTCTCACGCAGTTGGGCCTGTTTCGCGGTCGCGCCGCGGATCGTGGGTCGAACAGCCTCGATGCGAGCCGTAAGCTGCTCGGCTCCGTCACGAGCGTTCAGCAACGCACGGTTCGCCTTGGCGAGAATGGTCGCGCGGCTTTCCTCCAGAGAGCCCCCCAACCGTTCGGCGCTGTCGCCGGATCGCTGCAAGGCGATTCCCACGGCCACGACACGCCCGCGCGCGCCGGTAAGCGCGTCAGACGTCGCGCCAGCCTTGTCTGCCCAGCTCGCGGAACTCTCCGCGAGCGCCGCAAGCCGATCGCTGGTCCGCTGCTGCTGAGCGGCATCAAGGTTGCGAGAAACAGAATCAACGGTGCGGCTGATCTTTTCGACCAGTGCGACCGGGTCCCCTCCGCCGCCAAGGAGCCCGCCTTCTTTGGCGGGAATGACGGGAACCTCCCCGTCGTTCGCCGCAACGATCGGGGGCGCCCCAGATGTTGCACCGTCGAGGCTGATGTTTGCGGTGCCCGCCAGTGCCGATCTTGCAATCGACGCTTTCACGCCTGCGACGATGGGGATCCGCGGTTCAAGGCTGACGGTGACGAGAACCGCTGACGGGTCCTCCTTGTCGAACCGTATCGACGTGACGTGACCGGCCGGTACACCCGAGAAGGTCACCGGCGACCCCTTCTCCAGGCCGGCGACGCTCCCGGTGAAGCGGATCATATAGGGTTTGCCGTCTCCATCGCGTGCGTCGAACAGCCACAGGGTGAAGATCAGGAGCGTGCCAAGCAGAAAGCCGGTCACTACGAGCACCAGGAATTTGTTCGACCGCGTTTCCATGCGAGACCATAACCATTAAGAGACCGGACCTTATATGTAAACCGTACCGTTTCCGTGTGGCCGGAGCAAAGGCGACCTTCGACGGTGGCGAGGCCTGATCAGGACAAGGATGGAACCGTGGCTGGAAACTGGAGCCTACAACCGGGCGACATACCGTGGGGCAACAGGCTTGGCCTGGAGCTGGTTTCGATCGGCGATGGCCTCAGCTCGCTACGTGTCGGTTGGCGTGAGGAGTTGGCTGACGAGGACGAGACTTTAGCAACGGGCGTGTTGACGAGCCTTATCGATCAGGCCTGCGGCGTTGCCGTAATGTCCCGACTGGGAAGGCGGTTGGCAATCTCGACCCTTAACCTGAAGGTGGACCATGTGCGATCTGCCGAGGCGAGATGCTCCGCGACAGCGTGGGCACACTGTTACGACGCTACCGAGCACCGTGCGTTCGTACGGACCGAAGTCTGGGATACCGATCCGTCTCACCTGATCGCGACTGCCCAAGGCGTCTTTTCGATCAATCGCGCTGTCGGGCCATGAGCGGCTTCGCGCAGCTGCTAGGCCCCATGATTTCAGAGAGCGGTGACGCCTTTGTTTTGGCGCCAGTAGAGTACCTGATCGGCAACCCTCTCCTTCCCGCCTTGCATGGCGGAGCTGTGGCATCCTTTCTCGAAGTGGCCGCGAAGCGTGCGCTTCACCGCCGACTTTCGCCAGGGCAGCCCTCGCAGCTCATCAGTGTGAACCTACAATTTCTCGCCACTGCGCGGCTGGATGCACTTGTCACGACGCCGAAGGTCAGGCGTGTCGGACGTCGGATCGCAGTCGTTCATGCCGAAGCATTCCACCGCGGAGATCCAGCGGCTGTGTGTTTCGCGCAGCTCGAGTTTGCGGTGCACGAGCCCATCAGAGTGGGTGGAAATGCCGACCGCCGAACACTATGATACGGCTTGGTTTACATACGATAGGGTTGCTGGGTGGCTGACGAGCAGGCTGAAGATCGAGGCGGCGACGCGCCGCATAGCGACCCGGACGCGAATTCCCAGACAGAAGCCAGATCGGAGGACGGTTCCGAGGAGCAGAGCGGCGAAAAGAAGCCGTCGCTTCTCGAGCGCTTTCCGATCATCCGCTACGTCCTCATCGCCGCACTTGTTGCCGGCATCGTCGCGGCGGTCGTCTGGTACATGAACTACCGCGCGAGCGGCCAATACCTGCAGTCGACCAACAACGCCTATGTGCGCGCGGATTTCGTGACCGTTTCGCCGAAGGTCGGCGGCTATGTCGAGCGTGTTCTCGTCGCGGACAATCAGCCTGTCCGCCGGGGCCAGTTGCTGGCCGTGCTCGACCCACGCGACTACCGCGCCAACGTGGAGCAGGCGCAGGCGCAGATCGCCGCGGCCGCCGCCAACATCCGGGCCGCTGAGCGGACCCTCGACGAACAGCAGGCCGGGGTCGGACAGGCTGCTGCCCAGGTCGCGAGCGCCGAGGCAGCAGCGGTCGCTGCCGAGCGGGAGGTCCAGCGCTACGAGCCGCTCGCCCGCTCCGGTGCGGAATCGCGCGAGCGCCTCGCCGGCCTCGTCCTGCAGCGCGATCGAGCCGCCGCGGAGCTGCGCGCGCAGCGCGCCGCCTACCTGGCCGCCCGTCGCGGGGTTGCGACCCAATCGGCTCGCATCGGCCAGGCGGAGGCCCAGCGCGGCACCGCGCAGGCCCAGCTTGCGCGCGCCTCGACGGACCTCGGCGCGGTCGAGATCCGCAGTAGCATCGACGGCGTGGTCGCCGACAAGGCGGTCCGAGCCGGGCAATATGTCCAACCGGCGACCCGGCTGATGTCGGTGGTGCCAGTCGATCAACTCTACATCGAGGCGAACTTCAAGGAAACGCAGGTCGCGCTGATGCGCGTCGGGCAGCCTGTGACCATCAAGGTGGATGCACTGGACGGCGCCGAGCTGCGCGGCAGGGTCGCCAGTTTCTCTCCGGGGACGGGCGCACAGTTCTCACTCATCCCGCCCGAGAACGCCACAGGCAACTTCACGAAGATCGTCCAGCGGGTGCCCGTGCGCGTCAGCATCGAAGCGGGTCCGGAGGCGCGCCGGGTGCTGCGTCCCGGCCTCTCGGTGGAGGTCACGGTCGACACGATCAGCGCCAAGGGAAGCCGGGAGCAAATCAAGCAGGAAACCGAGCGGCTGAAGCGCGGCGAGACGCAGGGCGCGCGCTGATGGCGGCCCAACGCGCCGGCCTGCGCGAGTGGCTCGCCGTTGCGGCGGGCACGATCGGGTCGTTCATGGCGCTGCTCGACATCTCGATCGTTAATGCGGCTCTACCCACCATCCAGGGCGAGATCGGCGCGAGCGGAACCGAGGGCACCTGGGTCGCGACCGCCTACCTCGTGGCGGAGATCGTCATGATCCCGCTGAGCCCGTTCCTGGTGCGCCTGTTCGGCCTGCGCAACTTTCTGCTGGGCGCGGCGGTCAGCTTCACCGGCTTTTCCGTCGTGTGTGGCATCTCGACGACGCTGCCAATGATGATCGCCGGCCGTGTGGGCCAGGGCTTCACCGGCGGTGCGCTGATCCCGACCGCGATGACGATCATCGCCACACGGCTGCCGCCGTCACAGCAGCCGATCGGGACCGCCGCGTTCGGCGGCACCGCGATCCTCGGTCCGGTGCTCGGGCCGATCATCGGCGGTTGGCTCACCGACAATTACAGTTGGCACTACGCCTTCTTTCTGAACGTGCCAGTGTGTGCCGGACTCGTGCTTCTGCTGCTTCTGGGGCTCAAGCACGAGCACTTGCGGCTCGACCAGCTACGTCATGCCGACTGGCTCGGGATCGCGGGGCTCGCGATCGGCCTGGGTGCCCTCACCGTCATGCTGGAGGAGGGGCAGCGCGAGATGTGGTTCGAGTCCGCCATGATCGTGAAGCTCGCGATCGCAACGGTGTTCGGCTTTGCCCTCATTGCCGTGGGCCAGGTCCGCTCGTCGCACCCCGTGCTCAAGCTATCGCTGATCTTCAGCCGCTCATTCGGCAGCGTCTTCGTCCTAAGCCTCATCATCGGCGTCGTGCTCTACGGCGTGACCTTCCTCATCCCGCAGTTCCTCTCGTCGATGGCCGACTACAGCGCGCTGCAATCGGGCAAGGTGGTCTTCGTCTCCGGCATCCCTGCCCTGATGCTGATGCCGTTCCTTCCGCTCGCGTTCAAATATCTCGACGTTCGCCTGGCTGTCTTTGTCGGCATGACGCTGATCGGCGTCAGTTGCGCGATGGATTGGCACCTCACCGCGCAGTCAGCCGGGGGCGACCTGACGAATTCACAGCTCGTCCGCGGCTTCGGGCAGATCTTTGCCATGATGTTCCTCAACCAGGCCGCGATCAGCGCCGTGGCACCCGAGGATGCCGGCGACGCGTCCGCGCTGTTCAACGCGGGGCGAAACCTTGGCGGATCGATCGGCCTCGCGCTGATGGCGACCCTCCAGGACCGGCAGACCTTTCTTCATTTCAACCGACTGGGCGAAACGGTGTCGGCCAACGCGGCGACCACGCAGGAATGGTTCGCGAAGGCCATGTCCATGCCGTCCGGCGAAGCCGGCGCCTATCGGCAGCTCGCCAGGCAACTCCTCGAACAGTCTACCGTCATGGCCTATAACGACCTGTTCTTCGCCCTTGGCGTCGCGATCGCGATCACCACACCGCTGGCGCTGTTCCTCCGCCCGATCTCCTCCGACACGCAGATGGCGATGCACTGATGAAGCGACTTAGCTGGACCATTCTGCCCGCCCTCCTGACCGGCTGCGTCGTCGGACCCAACTATGAAGGCCCGCCGGGCGTCGCGAGCGGCGAGCGTCCCGGGTCGACATTTCGCCGCGCAGATCAGGCAGTCACGGTACCGCAGCCCCCTGTCGCACGCTGGTGGGAAGGCATGGGCGACGCGCAGCTCACGACGCTGATCGACCGCGCGCTTGCCTCAAATCCCGACGTGGCGATCGCGGAGGCGCGCATCCGCAAGGCGCGCGCCAGCTTGCGCGAACAGCGCGCGAACCAGCTTCCCACCGTATCGGCGTCGGGCACTGCGATCGTCGCCGATCTTCCCGCAGGCTCGCTCGCGCTGCCGACGCAGGGCGAGCAATCCGATCGTATCAGGGCCGAATTCTACAATGCCGGCCTTGATGCGTCGTGGGAGATCGATCTGTTCGGCGGACGGCGCCGCGCCGCCGAAGGTGCCGAGGCCCAGGCTCAGGCAGCCGAAGCCAATAGAGCTGATGCGCAGGTTCGTCTCTCGGCGGAGGTGGCCCAGAATTATGTGACCTTGCGCGAACTCCAGCAGCGCCTGATCCTGGCCCGCCGCTCCGCGCAGCTTCAGCAGCGATCACTCGCCCTGCTGCAACAGCGCGAGCAGCGCGGGGCATCGTCGCGCGACGAGGTGGTCCGGCTCCAGACCGAGCTGACCCGCACGGAGGCCGAACTGTTGCCGCTCGAGGGACAGATCGCGACCACGCTGGACCAGTTGGCCCTGCTCACCGGCGACGAGCCGGGCGCACACGACGCGGCGCTCTCCGCGCCCGCCCCCATTCCGACAATCCCGGCAGCGGTTCCGATCGGCGATCCCGCCGCCATGCTGCGGCGCCGCCCAGACATCCGCGCCGCCGAGCGGCAGCTGGCGGCATCGAACGCGCAGATCGGCGTCAACGTCGCCCGGCAGTTTCCATCGGTCAGCATCATGGGGATCGTCGGCCTCGGCGGTCCCGACATCGGCGACGTGGTTGATCCCGACAACGTCTCCAGCCTGCTGCTCCCGCGCATCAACTGGAGCTTCCTCGATTTCGGCCGCAATCGGGCGCGGGTGGAGCAGGCGCGGGCCGACCGGGACGAGGCGGAAGCGCAGTACCGCAAGGCGGTCCTGTCGGCCCTGTCGGACGCGGAGACCAGCCTGACGCGCTTCGGCAACCAGCGGAAGAACCTC
Source organism: Sphingomonas lenta (assembly GCF_002288825.1). Classification (GTDB taxonomy): domain Bacteria; phylum Pseudomonadota; class Alphaproteobacteria; order Sphingomonadales; family Sphingomonadaceae; genus Sphingomonas; species Sphingomonas lenta. The sequence goes on along the minus strand of NZ_NSLI01000002.1, from coordinate 607,286 downwards.
GCCTCCAGCGTCCAGAGCCGCAATGGAGCGAGGCAGTCCGCGGCGTATGCGGCGCAGCGCTTCAGTCGCGGCGCCGTACCGTTGACAACATCCCTGGATGCGGAGCGCGCGGCCCTTGCGGCCGATCAGTCGGTGCTGGAGGCGACCGGCGAGCTTGATCGCGCCTTCATCGCCTTGCAGAAATCCATCGGGTTGGGATGGGAATAGTGGTGAGAAGCTGGCGCTCAGTCCGTCACAGGACACGACACGCATGACGATGCCGCTGCGGCCCCCGCCTGCCCAGTACCTGCGGGATGACGCGATCAGAGGCGGAATGGACCTTCTGTTCTTCGCTCGCCGATCTCACCTTGCCCATGCGGATGCCGAACTTGCGGCGCGTGGTCTGGGACGGGCGCACCATCGGCTGTTGTATTTCGTCGGCAGATACTCTGACCTGTCGGTAAGCGACCTGCTGAAAATTCTCGGGGTCACCAAACAGTCGCTCGGTCGTGTAATGAAGGACCTGATCGAGCGGGGACTGATCGTTGCCCGACCGGGAACGCAGGACAGGCGCCGACGTCTTCTGGCACTCACACCTGAAGGGCAGAAACTCGAAGCGAACCTGTTCGACGACCTGAAGCGCAACATGGCCAGGGCGTACCACGAAGCCGGTGAGACTGCGGTGACAGGCTACTGGATCCTGATGCAGCACCTCATGAACGGCGAAGCCCGCGACCAGTTCAGCCGACTCCGGGCCGCCATGAGAACAAGGGTGTCGGACCAGGCCGACGGGAGTAGCAGCCTGGTCCGACAAGGGTCACCTTAGCCTGCAAGTCCGGAGGGAGTGAGAGACTTGCCGGTGGTGAGCTCGTTCTCCAGCATCGGAACCGCGGTGCCGGCGACCTGCTGCAGCGCGGGGTCGGTCCCGTCCTGCGCGTAGCCCTTGTTCACCGCCCATGCGGCCTGCTGGACCTGCGCCGACTGGGTCAGATACAGATTGTCGAAGGCGCTCCTGGGAGCCTTTTGGAGCAGCTTGAGCAGGGCAGCGCGGTCTGCGGACAGGTTCGCGGACGGCGCCTTGATTGTGCGCTGATCATTCTTCAGCGCTGCCAACAGCGCCTTGTGGCTGCTCTGCGTCTCAGCCAGCACGCGCTTCGCATAGGCCTTGACGTCGTCCCGCTGCGCGCGCGTCGCGGCGAGCTGCGCGGCCTTGATCTGGTAAAGGTTGGCGTCGGCCGCCGCGAGCACGTAATTGGGCCCGCTCTGGCTCGCAATCGGCGAGACGCCGACGTCGGCGCTGGTCATCGTTCCCGAAGTGGCGGGCGAAACGGCCTGCGCCAACACTGGTACCGGCGCCAGGGTGAGCAGCGCAGCAACTATCGCGGTCTTCATTGAGGTCCTCCGTTGGTGTTGTCGGGCACTGACCGAAATCAACGGGTCGAACGATAAGGAAACGGAACGGTTCCCTTTTACGAAACTCGTCTGGTAAACCTATCGGATGGGACGCCGCTCGGACGGCTGGAGATGCGCGGCGATGAAGAACACGACGGCTCGGGCAACCTTCTCCAGGCCGGTTGGAGCGATAGCTGAAGCGGCAGGCCAGATTGCCGGGGCTCTCTTGCGCGGGGACGAACTCTCCAGTGTCTTGATCGTATCCGGGCTGCTCTGCGTCGCATGCCTTAGTGGCTGCGACCGAACTCCTCGCGAGGCGCCTCCGCGAGCGACGGACACGATCAGCGTGCCCGCGCAGACCTCCACCATCGACGTGCCGATCGTCGCGGACCTGGGCAAGCTGGCGGCGACCCTCGAACGGGCGGTTCCGCGTCGCCTCTGGTCGATCGACAAGCCGGGGCAGACCTGCCTCCCGCCGAAGAAGGTCAAGATCCTCTTCGCGAAGACAAAGACGCCCGCCATCCAGTGCCGCATCACCGGCACCGTCGTCCGAGGGCCGCTGGTGCTGGAAGGCTCGGGGAAAACGATCATTGTCACCATGCCGCTTCACGCCGCGATCAGCGCTCGCGACGTGGGAGGCGTACTCAGCCGGGAGACGGCGCAAGCGGACGCCCGCGTCCGGGCCGCGATCAGGCTCGACATCGCCCGCGACTGGTCGCCGCGCGGCACGGTATCGATCGCCTACGACTGGACCGACGAGCCGCACGTCGACTTCCTGGGCCAGCGCATCGAGTTCACCAGCAAGGCCGACGCCAAGCTCGCCGGCGTCGTCGCGCGCCTGGAACGTACGCTGCCGCAGGAGCTCGCCAAATTGCAGCTGCGTGAGCAGGTCGCGCAGGTCTGGGGCGCGGCGTTCTCCTCCGTGCAACTGAACCGGGCGAACCCGCCGGTGTGGATGCGGATCACGCCTCGGCAATTAAGCTACGGAGGCTACACCATCTCGCGCAACCGGGTGACCTTGGCGCTGGGGCTGACGGCGGGGACGGAAACCTTTGTCGGCGATCGGCCCCCTGATCCGCAGCGCCAGCCGCTCCCCGACATGACGCGCACGCAGCCCGGACCCAGCCGCATCCTGTTCGCCATACCCGTCATCGCCGACTATCGTCAGCTGGAGCCGGTGCTCGCCAAGGCATTGGTGAAGCGTTCCCGCCGCGCCTTCGAGGTGCCGGGTGTCGGTGCCGTGCGAGCGCAGTTTCACCAGGTGACCATCTACGGCACGACCGGCGGCAAGATCGCGGTCGGGCTTCGCTTCAGCGCGGCGGCCGATGGTGGGGAGCCATCGCGGGGCACGATCTGGCTTACCGCCACGCCGCGCAACGCCGTCAACGATCGCCGGGTCGCGTTTGACGATCTCACCGTCGCCGGTGTGACCGACTCGGTGCGGACAAGCCTGCTCCTGAAGCTCGCCAATGCCCCCGGCATTTCAAGCACCGTGTCCGCCGCACTGACCCAGAATTTTGAAAAGGATTTCGACAAGCTGTTCGGCAAGATCACCCGTGCGATCGACGAGAAGCGGATCGGCAATGTGGTCGTGCGCGCCCATATCACGGACGTGCGCACAGGCCAGCTGAAGGCGGCCGGGCAAGGCGTTTACCTGCCCGTATGGGGGCGCGGCACGGCTACGATCAGCCTTGCGCCACGATAGAGAATGCCCGACCTCGCGACGGTACCAGCACGGACCGCATTGCCCTCGCGTCGGCATGGCGGCATGGCGGCATGTCTCGTTCCAATGAGAACGCGGATCAAGGTTTGCTGCATCGCCTCCCCGAATGAAGCGCAAATCGCGATCGCGGCGGGGGCTGATGCGCTGGGGCTGGTGGCGCGCATGCCCTCTGGCCCCGGTCCGATCTCCGACAGGGCGATCGCAGAGGTGACGGCGCTCGTGCCACCGCCGGTAGCCACCTTCCTGCTGACATCCGAGACGACCGCGGACGCCATCTCCGCCCATGTCCGCGCGACCGCTCCGTCAGCGGTCCAGATCGTGTCGCACATCGATCCCGCGGAGTCGCGGAAGCTGGCGGCGCTGGAGCCGCACGACCGCCACCTCCAGGTCATCCACGTCGAAGGGCCGGACGCGCTACAGCTAATCCCGGCCTATGAGCCTTGCGTTCATGCTTTCCTGCTCGACTCGGGCAGGCCCAACGCCCCGGTGGCGAGGCTGGGCGGAACCGGCCGCGCGCATGACTGGGCGGTCAGCGCCGCTCACGTGCGGGCGACCGAAAAACCGGTGTTTCTTGCCGGGGGCCTGACCGCCGCGAATGTTGCGGGAGGGATCAGGCAGGTCCGCCCTTATGGGGTCGACCTGTGCTCCGGCGTCCGGACGGGCGGTCATCTCGACCCGCAGAAGCTGTTCGCCTTCGTCAGCGCGGTCCAGCAGATCGACGGAGAATCGGCGCGGGCGACATGACGGCACTGGCACCGGCGTGAACTCCAGTTGCTGCCGGTGTCCTGTGGATGTGGGCTAGGCCGCCGCCACGGCAGTCTTGCCGCCTACAACTCCCGCAGGAGCCGATGCGGGACCGACGTCAGAGAGCTAGCAGGCCGAGCGCCCCCCCCACCATCCCGGTGACGATTGCAAGCGGCGGGAGGCGCCACCGCAGCAACGCGATTAATGCGACCACGACTAGCAGCGTATCGCGCCAGGACCGGACGCTGCTCGTCCATAGCGGATCATAGAGCGCGAGCGCCAGAATGCCGACCACAGCCGCATTAACGCCAGCGATCGCGGCGCGAACCAGCGCGTTCCGGCGCAGCGCCGTCCAGAAGGGCAGCACACCGACCAGGATCAGGAACCCTGGCAGGAATATTCCGACTAATGCTACAACGGCCCCGCCGACGCCTTTGCCCGCGAACGCCCCGAGATAGGCGGAGATTGTGAACAGCGGCCCCGGCAGCGCCTGGGCCGCGCCATAACCGGCGAGGAAGCGACCGTCGTCGATCCAGCCGATCGGCACCAACGTGGCGTGCAGCAGCGGCAGGACGACATGGCCGCCGCCGAACACCAGCGCGCCCGCGCGGTAGAACAGGTCGAACAGCCGCAGTTCGCGCCAGCCCAGCGCCCCTGCGATGGGCGGCAGCATCACGAGCAGCAGTGCGAAAAAGATGAGACACATCGCGCCGACCCGGCGTCGGACCGTGATCGGTGCCCAATCGCCGGGCGCGATCGGGAGGTGGCGGCAGGCGACGACCCCCGCCCCCGCGCCGAGCAGGATGGCGGCAACCTGCCCCAACGCACCCCCCATCACCCCCGTTATCAGCCCGGCGGCGACGGCGATCAGCACCCGGCGCAGGTCGGGCGTGAGACTGCGCGCCATGCCCCAGACCGCTTGCGCGACGATTACCACCGCGACGAGCTTGAGGGCGTGGAATACGGCGCCCGCGACCGGACCGTCGACTTGCGCGGAGACGAGCGCGAGTACGAGCATCAGCACGGTCGAGGGAAGCGTGAACGCGACCCAGGCGGCCAGCGCGCCGAGCGGCCCGGCGCGCGCCAGGCCGAGCGAAAACCCGACCTGGCTCGACGCGGGACCGGGCAGGAACTGACACAGCGCGACCAGCTCGGCATAGGCCGGCTCGTTCACCCAGCGTCGTCGGATCACCAGCTCGTCGCGGAAATAGCCGAGATGCGCGATCGGTCCTCCGAACGAGGTGATGCCGAGTTTCAGAAAAGCGCCGAAGACCTCCCCCGGGGTCCCGATAAGCTCAGCCTTTCGGGATGCGTTCACGCCCGTGCCCCTCGACCAGTTCGCCAAAAAGCTCGCGCGCCTTGTCGCGAACGAGCGCGAGCGCTTCGCGACCGAGGTCGGTCGCGACGTAGAGCTTGCGGACCGCTCGGCCGTGGCGCTCCGTGTGCGAGGAGAGGTAGCCCTTCTTTTCCATCCCTTGCAGCATGGGGTAGAGCGTGCCGGCGGAAAGCCGGTAGCCGTGGCGCGCCAGCTCCTCGGTTATCCATTGGCCGTAGATCGGCGCGTCGGCGGCGTGGAGCAGGATGTGCAGCCGCACGAAGCCCGACAGCAGTTCGCGGTGGTCCATTATCCGGCATCCCCGAAACTATAGGAACGGCTTTCGCTATCGGGAACCGATAGTGAGCCGGTCGGTTTCCTAAAATGCCCCGTTGTCGCCCTGGGCGCCCGGCCGGCAGGAGATGGATCATGGCTTCACCCGCGGACGATCCGAACGTCAACCGCCGCGCGCTGCTGGCGACGGTCGGCCTGGTCGTACCCACCCTGCTGGTTGCGACCGCGTGCTCGCGTGAAGGCGATGACAAGGACGAGAAGGAAGGCGGTGAGGAGCAGGAGGTTGCCGCCAACGAAGACCTGATGCGCGAGCATGGCGTGCTGCGCCGCATCCTGATCGTCTATCGCGAAGCCGCGCCGCTGGTCGCTTCATCGGCAAAGGTGGATGCGGCCGCACTCAATCGGGCGGCAACGCTGTTCAGGACGTTCGGCGAGCAATATCACGAGAAGCTGCTGGAGGAGGGCCATGTCTTCCCGGCCGTCCGCAAGGCGGGGGGCGACGCGGCGCGCTATCCCGACCTGCTGGTCGCCCAGCACGAGCGCGGCCGACAGCTCACCGACTACATCATCGACCAGACCAAGGGCGGCAGTATCGCGACCGGACAGGCCGAGGGGTTGGCGAAGGCGATGACGGGCTTTTCGCGCATGTATGAGGCCCATGCCGCGCGGGAGGACACGATCGTGTTCCCTTCGTTCAAGAAGGCGCTCGGCAAGCAATACAAGGAGCTGGGCGAGCAGTTCGAGGAGATCGAGCGCAAGCAGTTCGGGGGCGACGGCTTCGACATGGCGCTCGACAAGGTCACGAACATCGAAGGCGCGCTCGGGCTTGCCGACCTCGCCCGCTTCACCGCGGCCCCGCCCCCGGCGACGGCCTGAGCGTCATGCTCCGGCGGGTGGTCAACAGCGATGCGAGCCCCTGGACGATCCTGATCCGGCTGGCGGTCGGGCTCGCCGTATTCTTCCCCGAAGGCATCCAGAAGCTGATCTTCCCCGCCATCCTGGGAGCGGGCCGGTTCGCCAAGATCGGCATACCCTGGCCCGAGGCACTAGGGCCGTTCGTCGGCGTTGTGGAGACCGTCTGCGGCGCGCTCATCGTCCTCGGGCTGTTCACGAGGGCGGCGGCGATCCCGCTTGTCATCACCATGATCGTGGCGCTCGTCTCGACCAAGCTTCCTGTCCTCGTCGGCCACGGGGTAGGACCGTTCAGCCTGCCTGACCTCAAGCGCTACGGCTTCTGGAGCGCGCAGCACGAAGCGCGCGCCGACCTGACCATGTTGCTGAGCTGCCTTTACGTGTTCATCGTCGGCAGCGGCCGATGGTCGATCGATGCCCTGCTTGACCGCGGGGCGACGGGCGACGACCGCCCGCGCTGAGCGCGGTCCAGCCCAAGGCAGAGCAGGAGCAGCAGGAACGGCGTCGCGAACTCGCGATGCCGCTCCGCGAACTCGAACCAGACCCCGAACACCGCAATCTGCAGCCCGCACGCGGCAACCAGCAACAGCACCGTCTCGAGCGCACGATCAGCGCGGAGCCGGGCAGCGACGGCCGCGCCGCCCAGCATGACAAGGTGCGCGCCCTGGGAGAGCGGCAGCAGCAGCGCCGCTATCCAAGCAGACACCGCCGGGCGCATCGCCGCGAGCCGCACCAGTCCAAAGTCAGCGACGCCGCAGGACCGGGCGAGCTTGGCGAGCGTCAGCCGCACGAACGCGACGGGGTGGGCCGTGATCCACTCGCGCGCGATCAGCCCCGCTTGGCGGCTATATTCCAGTTCGGGTAGGCCGCGCAGCGAGGCGGGCGGCGCCATCCAGTTGCCGGTCGCGCCGGGGTTGTTGCCGATCCACAGGCCCACGCCGCTCGACGTGGTGAGCGGCACGAAGGCGCCGAACGTGAGCCAGTTGCGGACCCACCACGGCAGCAGCACGAGGCAGGCGATGGCGGCTGCGGGAACCCCGGTCCGCAGCAGCCGGACGAGGCCGAGGCGACCCGCCAAGACCAGCCCGAACAGCCCGGCAAGCGGCGCTTCACCCGGCTGCGTCAGCGCCAGCAGGCCGGCGGCGACGCCAATGACGGAGACACGCTTCCAGCCGGGCAGATCGCTCCACACCCACGCCGTCGCGATGATCACGACCAGAAGCGCGCACAGGCTTTCCTTTTGCGCGAGCGGAGCGGAGAACAGCGCCGACGGCCAGATCAGATAGAGCCACGCCGCGCCCCGCCCAGCCCCGGCGCGGCCGACGCGGGATCCCAGCGCCGCGATCATCGCGGCCGTGGCGAGGTCGGTCAGGGTGCCGAATGCGAGCAGCGACGGCGTGGAGAAGCCGAACGCAATGCTCCACCCCGCCAGCAGCACGGGATAGAGCGGCGGAAACAGCGCGCGCGTGGTGATGCCGAGGAACGGCTCGAAAATGGTGAGCCCTTGCCCGTGGCGCAGGCTGGCGGCCAGCGTCAGGTAGGGGTCACTACACGAAAGTGCATTTTACGTACGCTAAGAGAGAACCTCTCGTGAACGCGGGCATGCGCCATCATGCGGCCAAGAGCGATGAAGGCGTGCGCAACGGGCGGAGCTGGCCCGGATCGGGGCGGCTTTCGACATTCCAGCGATAGTCGCCGGTGAGCGAGATATGCTCCCATCCCAGCGGGGCGATGTGGCGCGCGACGTCGTCCGGGATCGCCAGCGCCCCGACCGCCCGTTCGAGATAGCGGGTGTTCCATAGGATGATGGCAGCCACGAGCAGATTGAGACCGGAGGCGCGATAGGTCTGGTTCTCGAACCGCCGGTCGCGCAGCTCGCCGAGCTGGTTGAAGAAGAGCGCGCGGGCGAGCGCGTTGCGAGCCTCGCCCTTGTTGAGCCCGGCCTGAGTGCGTCGGCGCAGGTCGAGGTCGCGCAGCCAGTCGAGCATGAAGATCGAACGCTCGATCCGCCCAACCTCGCGCAGGGCGAGCGCCAGTCCGTTCTGGCGAGGGTAGGCGGACAATCTGCGCAGCATTGCCGACGCTGTGGTGGTGCCGCTGCGGATCGAGGTGGTGAGGCGTAGCAGTTCGTTCCAATGGGCGGCGACATGCCCGATGGCGACCGGATCGCCGGTCATGCCGGCCAGCAGCGGCCCGGCTTCCTGGCCCGGTAGCAGATGCAGGCGCCGGTCCTTCAGGTCGCGCAGGCGCGGCGCAAAGCGGTAGCCGAAGAACGGCATCAGGCCGAACACATGATCGGACGCGCCGCCGGTGTCGGTATAATGCTCTTCGATCGACAGGCCGGTGGCATGGTATAGAAGCCCGTCGAGGACATAGGGTGCCTCGCCGGCGGTCGCCGCGATCACTCGGCTCGCAAACGGATCATATTGGTCCGAGACGTGGGTGTAGAAGCTGACCCCGGGCTCGTTGCCGTTGCGCGCGTTGATGTCGCCAATCGCGGCGCCTCGTCCGCCCGCATGGAAGAGCTGGCCGTCGCTCGACGAGGTGGTGCCGTCGCCCCACAGCGCGGACAGCGGCACGGTGCGGTGAACGTCGATCAACCGTCCCAGCGCTTCGCCATAGGCTGCCTCGCTGATATGCCAGTCGTGCAGATGGGCGAGCTGGCGCAGCGTCGCGCCCTGACAGGTCTCGGCCATGCGCGTTAGCCCGAGATTGATGCCGTCTGCCAGGATTACGGTCAGCAGCGCGTTGCGGTCATCCGCCACGCGAGCGGAGCGCCGATGGGTGAAGCACTCGGAAAAGCCGGTCCAGCCATCGACCTCCAGAAGGAGATCGGTGATCTTCACGCGTGGTAGCCGCTCATAGGCGACGCGGCGCATATCCTCTGCGTCGGGCGGCGTGAGGGCCTTGAGTGGCGATATGACGAGGCCGTTGCCGTCGAGGCGCACCTGAGGCAACTCGCCTTGGCGGGCCAGGACCGTCACGCGTTCGATCGCGGCGTCGAGGCTGGCGCGGCGTCCGGCGATGAAGCTGTCGAAATCGGTGTCGATCGCCAGTGGCAGCGGTCCCCGCGCGCGCATCGCATCGAAGGTAGCAGGCGGCAACAGATAGCTGTCGAAGGCGCGATACTGACGGCTTGCCGCCACCGATATGTCGCCGGCGCGCAATCGGTCCCGCAACTGTGTCAGCACGCACAGTTCATAGGCAGCGCGGACGACCTCGCCATCGCGCAGCACGAACGGGCGCCATGACGGCGGCACGAAGCGGAGCGGCGGCTTGTCGGGCAGTCGCCGTCGACCCATGCGATAGATATCAGCGATCAGCCGAACCGCATCGAGCAAACCCTGCACCGCGCCGGTGCCGCGAAACTCGAAGGCGTTGAGGAACGGCCCGATCACGGAGCGCAGCGAGCGCTGCCGCTCGATCAGTTCGGCTGTGCGATCGATCGTTTCTGGCGCGATCAACAGCTCGGCGTCCACGACCGCCGTCCCCAGCCTTTCCCAATCGATCGAACCAATGGCGGCAAGGGAATCGACGCCCCGCGCCCGCGCGTCGAGCAGGGTCCGGCACGAGCCGGTAAGCAGGCGAAGCTGTGCCTGAAGCGATCGGATCGTGCCGATCGCCTTGTCCTTTGTGCGGTTTTCGGCCCGGCGCATCATGCTGCCAAGCAACTTGTCCATCATCGTCAGCACCGCATCTGTCAGGCTTTCCTCAAGCCGGATGCCGGCTGCGGCAAGGATCGCATGGCGGCGTCTGTCCGGTAGTTCCGCCAGATGCTGGGGTGTGATGCGCGCCGCCTCGTCCGCGATCCGGTCGAATGCAGCCTGCGGGATCGTCGTGGCGCGTGTCGCCGCGAAACCCAAGGCACGAACGTGGTCGAGCCGTTCGATCAATCGCAGGACGTTGCGCGACGCGGGCGACAGGGGCGGGTTGCGCAACCATGAGAGCCAGGTCGCGCTTTTCTCATCCCTGCGCGACAGCAGGGCATCGAGCCGTGCGCGTTCAGGTTCGCCGAGATCTCCGGCGAGCACGTCATGGACCAGATCGCCGGCTTGCTGTCGGGCCCGCCGCACGATCGCCTCGACAATTGTCACGGGCGGTAGCAGCAATCGCCGGCGCCGCATCTCATCCATGACGATGCCGGCAAGCCGCGAGGGCTGGGTGACGGTCTGCGCGATAGGCATGGCAAACGCGACCAGCGCGTAGAAATCCGCGCGGCCGAAAACGACATGACCGAAGCGCCGCGACAGGTCGGCGAGGTGAGTTCGCCGCGTTTCGTCGCGCCTCGCATAGTCGCGCCATGACATAGGCGACACATTCAACTGGCGGGCAACGAACGCCAGGATCGGCATGGGCGGTGCTTCGCCGGCTTCCAGCACGCGCCCCGGCCAGCGGAGATAGAGGAGCAGCATGGCATAGCCGAGGCGGGTTGCGTCGCCGCGCCGGGACGCGATCAGATCGAGGTCATCCCTGGTAAGGGTGAAGTGGCGGGCGATCTCCCGTTCATCGAGCGAAGGATCATAATGACCAGCCAGCATCTCGCGGGTCAGCAGGTGTCTTCTTGCCAAGGTCGAACCCCTCCATGTCGCTGTCCGTCAGACGTCCGTTGGACGGCCACCGGGAATGTGTCCGTTAATTCTGGACCTTCGATGGCGATTCGGACAAGATCGCATGATGATGGGAAAACGGACACTTCGGGGCAGCACATGGCGCTGATCGGCTATGCGCGGGTCTCCACCCCCGACCAGAAGCTCTCGCTCCAGCATGACGCTCTGAAGCGGGCGGGATGCGAACGTGTTTTCGACGATCAGGCTTCGGGCGCCAGGACCGACAGACCCGGCCTCGCCGAAGCGCTGGCCTATCTGCGCGCCGGCGACACGCTGGTCGTGTGGAAGCTCGATCGGCTCGGCCGCTCGATGAGCCACCTCATCGACAAGATCGGCGAACTGGCATCCCGTGGCATCGGGTTCCGTTCGCTCACCGAGAACATCGACACCACCACGCCGGGGGGAATGCTGGTGTTCAACATCTTCGGCTCCCTCGCGCAGTTCGAGCGCGATCTGATCCGTGAGCGCACCCAGGCGGGTCTGCGAGCCGCGCGCGAGCGCGGCAGCAAGGGTGGCCGCCGCCCTGTCGTCACTCCCGACAAGCTGCGCAAGGCCCGGGCGCACATCGCAGCAGGCCTTACTGTGCGGGAGGCCGCCGCCCGCCTAAAAATCGGGAAAACCGCCCTTTATAAGGCGTTGGAAGGCGCAACGGCGGAATAGCTATGGCACCAAATATCGATCAGATCCGTCACCACGTTACACCAGCGCGATCCCGCGCAGACGCACGCATTCGGGTTATCATAGGAATCTACATAGCCTGCTTTGGGTTCGGTTTTTTCAATCATGCGCGAGACTTTGTAGCATACGGATGGAGGCCCTATGATTGGGGGCCGTTTCAACTCGAACTATTCTGGACATCACTGATATTCTTGGACGCGCTTGCTATTGTGCTACTTCTTTCGCGTTTCAAACGGGCAGGATTGGTTTTGGCCGCGTCTATTATGATCGGTGACGTCGCTGCAAACACCTACGCTCTGGTAGCCTTAGGCATTCCGGCATTTGGCTTTTCGGTGCCGCTTCAGGCAACGTTCTTGGGCTTTATCCTAGGCTCGCTACCGTTCGTTTGGCCCGCAAAACCTTCTGCGTTACGGAGCGCTGGCGCCTGCAGCAGCCTTCCCCCGCATCGTACTGCATTCGTTCGTATATCGCGTACGTAAAACTCACTTTCGTGTAGTCACCCCTAGTAGGCGAAGTCCCGGGCCGAGATACTCGGTTGCCTGATCGAGCTCGTGTGCGCCCCCGAACAGGCGCGCGATACGGACGGCCCAGCGCTCGATCACGCGCCGCGCAAGGCCACCGGCGAGCATCGGGTGGTGTGCTGCGTGGCAGCCGTCGCAGAGCGTCACGAGGTTCGCGAGCTCGTCGGTCCCGCCCATCGATCGCGGCAGCAAGTGGTGAACATCGGCATCGCGGCCGACTTCGCAGCCGCAGCTGGTACAGCGGTAACCGTCGCGCGCGTGGACGACGCGGCGCGTCTCGGCCCAGGTCGACGCTGCCGGCGCGTCTCCGACCGGTCCGGCCGGCGAAAGCGGGGGCGTGATTACGTTCACGCGGGTTCAGCCCTTCCGGCGCCTTTCGTCCTCGACGCGGATGTCCTCCCGGGTCGGTGCCGCCTTCAGCTTGACCAAGCGCGACGTGATGCCACCCTCGTTGCGGTCGAAGCGGGTCATCAGCTCGGAGAGCGTGGCCCCGTTCGACCAGCGCTGCAGCAGGTCCGCATCGTCGCCCTCGGTCCAGCGGACGCCGGTGTTGGTCCCCTTCTCCTGGGTGGACTGCTTCTTCGCGACCGGCTTTGTGACCTGCTTGGGCGTCTTCACGACCATCCCGATCGCGTTGGCGAGACCCGCCCACTCCCGGTTCGTTAGATCGATCAGCTGCCCGTCCGGCAGGCAGAGCCGCGCCGCGTCGCTGCCAACCTGCAGCTCGAACCTTGAGCCGTCGACGGACCACGTGAGAGTGTGGCTGTCGTTCGAAGCGCTGCCATCGGGGCTATGCGCCTGCTCCACAGCCATTAGAACCGTCGACCGGCGGTAAAGTCGACAGCCGGCCCCATGGCGCACTGGTAGCTGGCGGTGCGGTTGATGGAGCGATCGGGGATCAGGGTTTCATCGGTAAGGACGAGCGTCGTGCGATCAAGCGAAACGGTCCGCAGTACCGGGCCCATCGGGGTCCGCATCAGGTCCGGGTTCGGGCCGTCGATCACGATCGTGCCGTCGGTCACGCGCGCGAGCCGCTTTTCACCCTCGCCCTGGTCGTACCGGCCGCGCTTCAGATCCACATTAAGCCGCTTGGTTTCGCCGTTACCCGCGGTACAGGTAAAGCCCGTGACATCGGATTTCGCCTTCGCCAACGCGGGCTGCGGCACCACCGCCAACGCGATCAGCAACACTGCCTTCACCCTGCCGTCTCCCCGTTTTTCGAGCCTAGCGTAGCACTATCCAGTGCTGCTCGTCAGGCTTTCCCACCATTGCGAACGGACTTCGCCGGGGCGCAGACCGGCTCGTCCATCGAGAGGCGGGGGCCGGTGACGGTCTGAGGGCAGGGGTATGCACGCTTGCGCGCGTCGCTGGCATCGGCGTAGCACACCTTCCGGGGTGGAGATCCCCTGTCACCGCGCTTGCTTTCGCATCGCCAGACTAGACCGGGCTCCCTCTCGCCCGGGATTGCCTCATCCGGGTAGACCTGCCCCGGCCAGTATTCCCGACGGCACTCACGCAAATCGCGTTGCTGAACACCGCACTCAATGTACTTGTCCCACGGCTTGACGAAGATTGTCTGCGGAGCCGCCTGCCTTGCTCGCGACTGGGCTTCCGCAAAAGGTGCCTCAGAGCGCCGACTTTCTACGGCTCCATACACACCCGCCACGACCAGGATCGCTGCAACCGGTAGGGCGGCCAGCGGCGCGTGCTTCACGGCGCCTCCGAAGCATTGTCAGTGACGAGAGCCTCCTCCTCACCATCGACCTGCTCCACCTCGCTGTCATCGACGACGACCTGGCCCGTTTCATCCCCCGCGGTCCAGACGATCGCGTCCGCTCGCGCTTCGTCATGCGTCGCATTCAGCGCCGGTCCCATAGCGAGGATCTCTGTGATCCGACGCACCGTTTGTGCGAAGTGGAGCACCTCTTCACCACGAAGCGGCCGCCCCATGATCGCCGTCTCGCGGTACGAAAGCCACTTCTTGAGGGCCTGGTAGCCGCCCGCAGTGTAGCTCCACACCTTGGACGGCACAGCCCGCCAACCCGCCGTCCCGTTCATCTCGATATCGACGGCTCGATCACCGGTGACGTCCAGCAATGCAGCCAACGAAAGGCCGTGCCGGTTTGCGATCTGGCGCAGAGCCTCCAGTTCCGCCTCGGTCCACTCCCTTTCTGTCGCCATGCCCGCGCCGGGCATGATCAGTCGCGTTCCGCTGTCCTTCCGCTGTACCGAACCCCAGCCCGCGGTGACCTCGTAGGACGAGCCGTAGGGCAATCCGATCGAGGACAGTCCCGGCAACAGCGCCCCGCGGCTGACCCCATCCACGCCCACCTCGACGTCGAGGAGCGCCGCAAGTCTCGCCCCCAGCGCCGCAGAGCGCGCGAACGTCTCGTTCGACGCCGGGATCGGGATACGCGGCCAGTCGACACGCAGGGCATCGATGTACCGGGCCTCGTAGACCGGCGCATTCAGGGTGGCGAGAACGTGGTCGAACAGCTGGTCACTCGTGAGATCCCGCTCGGCCAGCATCGTCTTCACCGACTTGGCGAGGTTCGGCTCGACATTCTGGGTGTCCTGACGAACCCGGGCCGGGAAGATCGACACGTTGCTCTCGACAAGGTGGTGATCGCCGAGAACGCTGACGGACTGGGGCTTGTAATAGACCCCCATGCGGTTCCGGACGCCGGCCGTGAGGAATCGGTTTCCTACTTCTGCATTGGCGAAAAACTCGGGGCGTTTCTCGTCAATCAGCTTGGTGTCGGGGTCCCAATATGCCCAACGAACGTCAAAGGGCCGGTAGGCATAGCGCACGATCTGGCCGAGTTGATATTTCCGCTCGATCAGCGCTTTGCGCGTGGTTGCCGCGTTGTACCGTTCGGTCGTGTTCACGAGAGCAGGGTGCGACTTCGCGAGCTCGGCGTCCGTCGTCTTCGGGTCGAGATAACGCTCGATCCTGCGCTCAAGCGCGTCCCGATCGACGTCGACCAGGAACTCGTCCCGACTCGTCTTGACGCCCGGAAACCCGACAGGCAGCAAGCTGGGTAGCAGAGGCCATTCAAAGTACGCCGGATCGACGTCGAACGGCATGAACTGCAATCGCATCGGCAAGGTCGGAGCCACGGACTCGTAGAGGGTCGCCGGGTCGGCTTCCGCCGTCGCGGCAAGCGCCTCCCTCTTGCCGGCGCCCCAGATGTTACGGAAGCCGATCACATCGGTCGGCTGATGATCCTGGTGGCGCACCATCGTGACGATCGCCGTGCCTACCTGGATGCCCGCAGGGTTGGCCGTGGTGGCGAACACTGACGGGTCGGCCAAGCCGTCCGGCGTGCGCTTTCCGGTCTTGTACTTGTCACCGTTCAAACAATCGACGTTGATCGTGTCGAATGCCTCCAGATACCGCTCCCGCATGCCGGAACAGCTAGAGCTGTCCAGCCAGCTGTAGTTGGAGATGAACGACACCACGCCCTGGCCTGTCTTCTCGGCAATGCGCCGCTCAGCCATTCGGAAGAAGCGGACGTAGAGCTCGTTCAAACCCTGGCCTTGAGCAGGCGCGACCTTCTTGACCTTACGGTACTCATTCGAGAGCGCCCGCTCCTCCGGGTTGGAGGACACGCCGGCGAAGCCGTCATAGGGTGGGTTTCCAAGCACGACGAGGATCGGCCTGGTCTGCTTCACGGCATCGGCCGAGGCCCGCTCTTCCTCCAGCTCCGCGAAGGGCAGGGGCTTGTTCGTGTGCGGCTCCCACCCGGTGAGAGCGTTGGTCAAGTAGATCCCCGGCCGCGCATCGTCGGGTAGCGGCGCGCCCATGTTCGAGAGCGTGATGCCCGCCTGCATGTGGGCGACGACGAAGGGCGCCGGCATGATCTCGAAGCCGAAAACGCGGTTGCAGGCGGCACTTCGGAGCCGGTCGGCGACGGCAGAGCCTAGCCCATGTGCCGCCAGGTTCGCCTCGATCCGGCGAAGCACGGAGTTGAAGAAGCCCCCGGTCCCGCAACACGGGTCGAGGACATAGACCCGCTCGTCAGCGAGCCCATCCGCAATGCCCAGATCGTGCTTCAGTGCGCGATCGACGCGCGCGACCATGTAGTCGATCACCTCGACCGGCGTGTACCAGACCCCGAACTGCTTCCGGAGCTTGGGATCGAACGCTTCGAGGAAGGGCTCGTAGAAATACTGGACCGCCCGCCCTTCCTCGAAGCGCTTCAAGAACTCCTTGGCGTCGATCCGGTTGAGCGTCTCGCCGGTCCAGTCGAGCACCTCGACGAGGTCCAGCTTCTTGATGTGCTTTGGAGCGGTGAGCTGCTGAAACAGTGTCGCCACGAACGGCACATGGAGGGTCCATGCAGCCGAATGCCAATCGAACCGCGCAGGGTTGCGCGGTGTGGTGCGCGCCCAGATGCCCCATGCCGAAAACAGCCCGTAGAAGAGCGTCTGAATGAGGGTGGACCTGAAGAAATGATCACCCTTCTCGCCCTCGAAGGTGATCCCGAGGGCATCCTCCAACGCGGTACGGATCGTCTTGAGCGCCGGCAGATCACCAGCGGCCTCGACCCTCGCCAGTGCGTCGCGAGCATAGGATGCCAGAAACCAGGCAACGTCCTTGGGTTGAACGAGAGCGACATTCTGCGTGAAGGCGCGCCGGAGGTACTCGACGAACGCGCGGCCGACTGACTTGGCGGCTTCAGCCGGCTCCTGAACGAGAGACCAGAACTCGGGCGCGCTCTGCGCGATCGCGAACGCTTCGAGACGTGCGGCCTGGCCGTCGGGTCCGCGTCCGACCAACTGGAAGGCGCGCAGGTTGGTCACGAGGACTAGTCCATAGCCTTCGAAGTATTTAGTCAGCTGCTTGGGTGTCGATTTGAACAGGCTGTCATCGGCGACGCCCTTGACCTCTACCACCCCGCGCTCGGGCGCCTGCCCCGGCCGCGGTGCGCCCTTCTGAATCTGCCGCGCTGCAAACAGACCGAAATCGGGGCTGCCGGCGCCGGTGTTGGCGAGCTGCGAAACGGGCAGCACCTTGGGCCGGAGGGAAGCCCCCACGCGCTCGAACAGTGTGTTCAGCGCAGGGTAGTAGGCGGTCTCTGGCGTGCCGGCCCCTAAAGCATGGACCCGGCGGACGGCCTCGAAGAACTCCTCCGCGATCTGTTCAGGATTGTACGCCACGCTGCCCCTTCACGCTGACACCCGGCTTGCGAACCGTGCCTCGATCCTCCTGTTAACAAGCTGCGTGACCTTTTGCGCGACTTCTTCAAGCGTCGCCGTCAACCTGTTGAGCTGCGACAGCGTCCCTGACAGCTCTGGTCCATAGCGGACTGTCAGGTACTCCCTCCCGCTGGTAAGCCGGTGCAGATGATCGGCCGTCCGCTGGCGCAGGACGAGACCGCACTCTCCCGCTCGCTTCGCGCGCGCCCCGAGGTCGTGCTGCAGCCCACGGACTGCTTGGGGTGTCTCGCCAGCATCAAGCATCAGCGCGTTCAGGTAGAGCTCGATCGCGTGGATCGCTAAAACGCGGGCCGGAGCGAGCTGGTGTGGCTCCGATCCGTGAGACCGCGCCATCAGATGCAAGCAGCTACCGCGAAACTC
Source organism: Sphingomonas lenta (assembly GCF_002288825.1). Classification (GTDB taxonomy): domain Bacteria; phylum Pseudomonadota; class Alphaproteobacteria; order Sphingomonadales; family Sphingomonadaceae; genus Sphingomonas; species Sphingomonas lenta. The sequence goes on along the minus strand of NZ_NSLI01000002.1, from coordinate 589,538 downwards.
GTGTGCGAGGTTGAGGATCTGCCAGGCGCTCGCCGCCGAACCCGGGTACGCTGGCACGATGTCGTCAGGCATCAGCTAGTGCGTTCCTCGGAAGCGGGAGGGACTCCGTTTTCCATCGTTCCGCTGGTCCCGTCCATCTGTCGTGGTTCGGCCTCATCGACAAAGCTCAATAGCATATTCAGGAGTAGAAGTTCTTCGAACGCGTGATCGTCTGGTACATCCGGTCGATGCGCACGGGGGTTCCTGATCGTGCCAAAGGCTCCCTCAAAGAGCTTCACCCGCGCGATTACCTCGCCCTTCTCTAAGTCGGGCCATACGAGAGGTGCGTTGTCCTCAGAAAAGGCGTTGTTCCAAAATGCACCCTCGCGCTGACCCCTTGACCTGGCCTTGGGCAGCTGCGTCTTCACTCGATGCTCGATGTCTCGAGCGACGTCACGCAGAACCTGGCCTGGCTTTACAAAGAACTCTTGCGCGGTTGAGCGTAGAGAAGGATGAAGCAAGGATAAGGGCAGGACGGGTCGGCCGTACTCCCAAGTACTTCTCTCACGAAAGTAAGGCGCGTCGAGGTAATGAGTGAAGTGCTGCCTCCGTCGTACGTCACCACCATTGCGAATGAGCTCGATATCCTCATCCAAGAGCGCACAGTGTCTCGCGCGTAAAAGGACGTCTCTCCTTACAACCGCATCTTCGGGGTAGCAGTCGCGATCGACCAGAAGCTTAATTGAACTCGCTAGTGCTCGAGCACCTTGGCCGTTGTAACCAGAGGTGAGCCCGCCGCGTACAACAACGGCACCGTCAGTTGTTTCGATCAAGAGCGCGTGGTCACCGTGCCCGAACGTATCGAGATCCGAGACGATCCAAGCTTTTAGAGGCCTGGAGCACGTACCTAGAAGAGCAAGCAGATCGCCGATAGCTTCGTCGCATGTAGGGCCGCCTATATACCGGGGTTGCCCGGTGTCGTTACCTCGCTCCCCAACGAGAACGGCCCAGGCATAAGCGCGGAACTGTCTGGTTACGTAGGATCTTATAGACACTTGCTGGACCTCGCCTCCTGCGGTGGGTCAGAACGCGCCTTCGACGACATCATCATTTCTGGTCCCGCGAAGCGCGTCCCTCTGTTCCTGGAGCTCGGCTTCGCGTGAGCAATGATACCACTCGTTGCCCGCGGTTCGGCACAAGTCGATCGCCTTCGCTTCTTGCTCGAGACGCCGCTCTTTGCGGCAGTGGGCATCACGATTGCGTGCGTCCGAGGCAGCACACATCATGTGGGAGGAGTAGACACGGTCCACCAGCGCCAGCTCCGAAGCGCTGAAATTGTTTTGGACCAAGTTCTCTCGGGACCGGGCCTGCAGCTTTTCGAGCGCACCCGGCGTATTCCTCACCTCATCCTCATCCAGCTTGGTCAGGGCATCATCGCTTTCGTCGCGGCTCGACTGGGCGTTTACAATGTCCGGCCGAGCAACCTTGCCAAGCATTGTAGCCAGCGGGCCGCGGAGTGCTGACACGTCGACGGAGATGATTGGGCTGCGAGGATCCGAAAGGTTCGCCTTCACCTGGTATGCGAACGGCGCATCTTCGCTACCCTCCACCCCTTCAGCAGAGATATGAAGTGTGCCCGAGCATTCGACGCTCTGGTTTGCACGGTCCACAGAGGTACTGGTCACGTCGCCAGCAACGAAGGAAAGCTTGGCCAGCCACCCGGCTTTAAGTTCGTCATATCGCTCGGCGAGAAGCTCGTCGCGGGGCGCCTGCGCGTTCTCTCGGACGACGTCATACGCCTGAGACAGAATGGCATCAGAGACACAAACCTTGGGATCACCGCTCTGAAGCATCGACTCCGGTGATCCCGAGCAGGCCGCAAGGGCCGCCAGCCCAACTATGCAAGCGATGTTCCGTGTTCGCATCTGTGCCTTCCCCCAACACAAGCTATTCGCCCATTTACAACGGATCGCCTTAGGCCATCTCGACGGTACGGGGACAAGCCACCTGACTATTCAGTCGCGGTCGACCGGCCGACCGATCCCGACCGCCACCATCGTATCGAGGACGCGCTGGAGCAGGCTGGACGGCAGGAAGCCGTAGCTGGTGGACGGCTCGCGCCCGGGGATCGGCCGCGTATCGTAGCCCGGCCAGGCATAGCGGTTCCACTCGCTGACCACGATCCACGACCGCTCGCCGGAAAGCCCGAGCTGCCGGCGAACAGCTTGCGGCATCTCGATCGCGACGTCGTCGGCGCCGGGCTCCTTGGTCGTGAAGGGAACGACATGGACGAGGGGAAGACCATCGCGGCTGACTGTCATCAGCACGACGGCGACAGGTCGGTCCTTGATCCCTTCGTCGCGACCCTCGCGATACTCACGCTCCCAAAGATAGCTGTAGTTAAGGACTTCACCCGGCTCCGGCAGCTTGGAACTGCCTTTCGGCTTCTTCGCTGCCTGGCCCGGGTTTGACGGCACGGAGCGCGTCGAGGGTTTCTTCATCCAGATCCTCCGTGCGCCCGGCGACCCGTTCACGGCGTCGCAGGCGCTCATATTCGTCCACAGGAACCATGATGAAGCGCACCCGGCCGTTGCGGCTGACGCCGACAGGGCGGATCATCGCCTCGTCGGAATAATGGCCGAACTGCTTCTGCAGCGTGCCGGACGGCACGATTTCCATGCTCTTCGCCATGAGCGGCGCTCCAATCTTGTCGCAGTTACCGTGGTAGGATCTGTTTGAACCGCCTGCCCGCGGGCTGTCCTTCAGTGCGTTGCGGATCTCCGCTTGGCCTAGCGGCCGTTCTCTTTGCACATCGGGACGTCTTCAGCGTGTATGGCGGTCTTGTTGCGTTGCGTTTGTCTGTTTCCGAGCGTTACCTGGAGCAAGCCAGCCTGAAAGGCTGACAGGCCGGATCATGCGGATAATCCGGGAAGCCGTCAAGACCTGGTTCACCCGGCAAGGATGCACATTGTTTATTCCAGTAATGTTATTTCCTGGAAAAAAGAAGGTAGCCGGATCGGGCACGTTTGTCGGCATTCTCGAACTGCTGGACATTGGTCCCGTGCCCCTGTCTGAGCGCCTGATCACTAATACAGTGGACAATCTTTCAAACGAGCGGATCGCGCGAGGCGTGGAGGATCCTGCCGGATTGAGGGTCGCTAAGGTGGATCGATGCGGCACGTCAGATCGCGGGGTTTGCCGTGTCCTGCCCCACGCAGCGACACAAACTATCGATTTCGAGAAAGCGTTTCGAGAAAGGCTTCTGTTATCGTAACCGCCAGAGGCCAAGGATCAGACAATCAGCTTGGACCCAGGGCTTCGATAATCCTGCAGTCGGCCACGGTGTTGCGGCTACAGGAGTCGATCAGCGCGTCCAGCTCGCTTGCAAGCGCCGTCAGGTCGGCGATCTTTCGCGCGATGGCATCTCGATGTTGGTTGGCGATCACGTCCACGGCCATGCAGGATTGTTCGCGACGATCGGCGAGCCCCATCAGCTCCCGAACCTGTTCGATCGAGAAGCCGAGGTCGCGCGCCCGACGGATGAAGGACAGGCGCCGCAGATGCTCGCCCTCGTAGGTCCGGTAATTCCCGGCCGACCGCGCTGGCGTCGGCAGCAAGCCGATCTGCTCGTAATAGCGGATCGTCTCGACCTTTGTGCCCGTCGCCGAGGCCAGCTTCCCGATCGTCAGTTTTTCAGACACAGCGCTTGACCCTCTAGCGACTAGAGGGTGCATATAGGCTGCCAGATCGATTCTATCGAGGTGGCGAAATGGCCTGCACGAGCTGCGCATCCGACAAGGCGGGCACCCTCAATGACCCCAAGTGGCGGCGCGCGTTGTGGATCGCGCTCGCGATCAATGGCGGCATGTTCGCGATCGAGATCGTCGCAGGGATCACGGGCGGCTCGAAGGCGCTCCAGGCCGACGCGCTCGACTTCTTCGGTGACGCTGCCAATTACGCGATCAGCCTGGGTGTCGCTGGGATGGCGATAGCCTGGCGCGCGCGTGCGGCGATGCTGAAGGGAGCGACGCTTGCCCTGCTTGGGCTCTATGTCCTGCTCGCGGCGGGGTGGGGTGCGCTCCACGGCGCTGTGCCCCATGCCGAGGTCATGGGTGTGGTGGGCGTTGCGGCGCTGATCGCGAATGTCGTGGTCGCAGTGATGTTGTACCGCTTTCGCAGCGGAGACGCGAATATGCGCTCGGTGTGGATCTGCTCGCGCAACGATGCTGTCGGCAATATCGCCGTGGTGCTGGCGGCAGGCGGTGTGTTCGGCCTGAATAGCGCGTGGCCCGATCTTGCGGTGGCCGCCTTGATGGCCATGCTCGGTTTGTCAGGTGGCTTCCAGATCATGCGGCAGGCGCAGGCCGAATTGCGATCCGGTTACGCGTCGGCCCCCTCCACTTACAGGCAGCCGTTACATGGCAGCCGGTAAGATGCTAAGGCGTAGGCCGATGCACCGGCTTTCCGCCTTGTTCCTCTGTCTCATGCTCATGCTGTCGCTTGGGCTAGGATCGGTCGCGCATGCGACCGAGGCGGTGGGCTGCGTCGATACCACCGCTGCCAGCTCGCTCGAACATAGTGACGGCGACGCCGACCAGGTGCCGGCTGATGCCGATAAGGCCTATCCGCACCATCATGGCGGTTGCCATGGCCATCATATCGGGGTTCCGTTCGAGACTGGTCGTGTCGCCTCCGTGAGCGGGCTGCCCATGGCGCCTGCCGCGTGGAACGACGATCCGATGGCACGGATGTCATCGGGCCCAGCTCTGCGACCTCCCCAAGCCTGACAAGCGCCTAATCCGCCGGAAGCTTCCCGCGCGGTAATCCAGGTTCGTCAGGAGTTCGTCACCATGTCCCGTTTTCTCGCGGCCTTATTGGCCGTGACGTCGTGCGCGTCGATCGCGCACGCGCAATCATCCGAGCCGGCCTCGACCAGTCCCTCGCTCACGCTCGAGCAGGCGCTGGCGCTCGCCGGCGCAACCGCGCCCACCCTCGAAGCCGCAACGGCAGGGGTACGGGCAGCTGAGGCGGCGCGGACCGTCGCCGGCTACCGCCCCAACCCCTCGATCGTTGCCGAAACCGAGAACATCGCCGGAAGCGGCCAGTATCGTGGCCTGCGCAGTGCGGAGACGACCGCCGGCGTGGCGCTCCCGATCGAGCTAGGCGGCAAACGGTCGGCCCGGATCGCGGTCGCCGATGCTATCGGCAATCGCGCGCGGATCGGAACGGCGTTGGCCGAGGCCGATCTCCGGCTCGCCGTCACGCAGCTCTACATCCAAGCAGCAGCGGCGGAACGCCGCCTCGTGACAGCCCGCGAACAGGCCGGGATCGCGCGGGAGGCGCTACGCGCAGCCGGTGTCCGCGTGCAGGCGGGGCGAGCGTCACCGCTCGAACAGCAGCGTGCCGATGTGCTGCGCATCAACGCGGAGACGGCCGTGGAACGTGCGCAGCGGCTTGCCGAGGTAGCGCGGGACAATCTCGCGCGCCGGATCGGCCAGTCCGTAACCGGGCCGCTGGACCTCGCATGGTATGATCGTGTCGAGGGCTTTGGACCGGCAAGGCCGATCGAGCCGGGTGGTACGCTCGCCCTGGCGGCCGCCCGGGCCGACGCGACGACGGCCGAGGCACAGGTCCGGCTCGCCCGATCGCAGCGCGTTCCCGATGTGACGTTGAGCGCCAGCGCGCGGCGGCTCGAGGCGACCAATGACGTTGCTGCGGTGTTCGGGGTGTCCATTCCCTTTCCCGTCTTCAACAACGGCAAGGCAGCCGTCGCCCAGGCGCGCGCGCAGAGCGATCAGGCGCAGGCCCTTCGGCGTGCCGCCGAGCTGGACGCAGCGCAGGACATCGCGAACGCCCAGGCCGAGGTGGCGAATGCCGCCACCTCCGCACGCAATGCGAGCGGTCCGGTGCTGGCCTCCGCAGCTGAGGCCGCGCGCATTGCCCGGATCGGCTACCGCGAGGGCAAGTTCAGCCAGCTCGACTTGCTCGATGCCGAGCGGACCCTGTCCGAGACGCGCACCGCCGCGATCGACGCGCTCGCCATTTATCATGACGCAAAGGCACGCCTGGAACGGCTCGTTGCCGCCGCGCCCTCTCCTGAGGAAAACAACCAATGACGAAGATCATCATGCGGGCGTTGGCCCCCGTGACCCTGGCCCTCATCCTTGCGGGATGCGGCGGGACCGGCAGCGGCGGTGACGCCGGCGAGAAGGCCGGAGCCGAGACGGCCGAAGGTGCCGAGGCCAGCGAGGCCAAGGAAGGTCCGAAGGATGCCGTCACGCTGTCTGCGCAGCAGATCGCGGACGCCGGGATCGAGGTCACGCGGCCAACGGTCGGCGGGGAGGCTGGTGCGATCGAGCTTTCGGCAACGATCGAAGGCGATCCGCAAGGCGTGCAGGTGGTATCGGCATCGGTGGGCGGGCGGCTCGTCTCGCTGACCCGCAATCTCGGCCAGCCTGTCGGTCGCGGCGATCCGCTCGCCGTTATCGAGAGCCGCGAAGCAACCTCCCTCAAGGCAGAGGTGGAGGCCGCTCGCGCGCGTGCCGCCCTCGCGCAAACGAACCTTCGTCGTGAGCAGCGCCTGTTCGCCGAGCGCGTCTCGCCGGAACAGGATCTTGTCGCGGCGCGGACCGCCGCGACGGAAGCCAGCATCGCGCTCCGCCTAGCGCAGCAGCAACTGTCCGCGACCGGCAGCGGGGGCGGTGCGCTCAACCGCATCGCAGTGCGCTCGCCGATTGCCGGTCAGGTCATCGCGCGCTCGGCCACGCTCGGGCAGACGGTTGCCGCCGACGCCGAGCTTTTCCGGGTCGCCAACCTCTCCAAGGTCACGGTCGCGACCTCGCTGGTGCCCAGCGATGCGGGCCGGGTGAAGCCCGGTGCCCGCGTCGAGGTGACAGCAGCGGGTCGCCGTCAGGAAGGGCGTGTCACGTTCGTTTCACCCATTCTGGACGAGACGACACGTTTGGTGCCGGTCATCGTCACGCTCGACAATGACGGCAGCAACTGGCGCGTTGGCGAGACGGTCAATGTCTCGATCCTGGTGCCGGCCAGCGGGGATCGCACGGTCGCCGTGCCATCGGCCGCGGTCCAGATGATCGAGGACAAGTCGTTCGTCTTCGTGCGGACCCCGACGGGGTTCCGGGCGACCCCGGTGACACTGGGGCGCACCAACGGCGGCCAGGTCGTCGTCACCTCCGGGCTCACCGGCTCGGAGCGGATCGCCTCCACCAACAGCTTCACGCTCAAAGCCGAACTCGGCAAGGGCGAAGGCGGGGACGAGGACTGAACCATGATCGGCCGCATCGTCACCCTCTCCGTCGAGAAGCGTTGGCTAGTCCTGCTTCTCACCGTCGCCGCTGCGCTGCTCGGGATAGGCGCGCTGCGCCAACTCCCGATCGACGCCGTTCCCGACATCACCAATAACCAGGTGCAGATCAACGTCGTCGCCCCTGCCCTTTCCCCCGACCAGATCGAGAAACAGGTCGCGTTCACGGTCGAAACCGCGCTCGCCGGCATCCCTGGCCTCGAATATACCCGTTCACTCAGCCGCAACGGCTTCGCCCAGGTCACGGCCGTCTTCACCGAGAAGACCGATATCTACTTCGCCCGTCAGCAGGTGGCGGAGCGGCTGCGGACTGCGGAGGAAGACCTTCCCGAGGGCATAAACCCTGAAATGGGGCCGATCGCGACCGGGCTCGGCGACATCTTCATGTGGACGGTCGAGTACCGTGAACTGGATCAGGTCCATCACCGCAACGGTGAGCCCGGTCTGCAACGCGACGGCAGCTACATCACGCCGGAAGGCGATCACCTCGTCAGCGAGGCCGACAAGGCGACCTACCTGCGCACTGTCCAGGACTGGATCGTCACGCCGCAGCTCAAGAGCACGGAGGGACTGGCGGGGGTCGACTCCCTTGGCGGATACACCAAGGAATATCTCGTCGTCCCCGACGTGCAGCGCATGGCCGCAATGCGGCTGACGCTGCAGGATCTCACCACGGCCCTGGAGCGCAACAACACCAGTGCCGGCGCCGGTGTCGTCAACCGTAACGGCGAAGGTCTCGCCGTCCGTTCCGATGGGCGCGTGCGTAACGCCGACGAGCTTGCCCGAACCGTCGTCGCCACCCGCGAGGGTGTGCCGATCCTGCTCAACCAGATCGCAACCGTTCGGACCGGCCAGGCTCTGCGCATGGGCTCCGCGTCCGAAAACGGCCATGAGGTGGTCGTCGGGACCGCCGTCATGCGGATCGGCGAGAACAGCCGTACCGTCTCGACCGGGGTCGCCGAACGGCTGACCCAGATCGGCCGCTCGCTGCCGGTCGACGTTGTCGTGAAGCCGGTGATGAACCGCACCGAGTTGGTGAACTCCACCATATCGACGGTCGCCCGCAATCTCGCCGAAGGCGCGCTATTGGTCATCGTCGTCCTGTTTGCCCTGCTCGGCAACTTCCGGGCGGCGCTGATCGCAGCTCTCGTCATCCCGATCACGATGCTGCTCACCAGCATCGGTATGTTGGAGGCGGGCGTTTCGGCCAATCTGATGAGCCTCGGCGCGCTCGACTTCGGCCTGATTGTGGACGGCGCCGTCATCATCGTCGAGAACGCATTGCGGCGCCTTGCCGAAGCCCAGCATGGCCGGGACGGCGAGCTGACGACGGAACAGCGGCTCGGGCTGGTCGCCGCGTCCGCCCGCGAGATGATCCGCCCGTCAGTTTACGGGCAGGCGATCATCATCCTGGTCTATGCGCCGTTGCTCACCTTTACCGGTGTCGAGGGCAAGATGTTCGAGCCGATGGCGCTCACCGTCATCATCGCGCTCGTGTTCGCCTTCATCCTGTCTCTGACCTTCGTGCCCGCGGCGATCGCCATTTGGCTCAGCAAGCGGGTGGAGGAGAAGGAAAGCCGGGTCGTCATCTTCCTCCGGCAGCGCTACGAGCCGGGGCTCGATGCGGCGATGCGTCGTCCGACGCTCACCATCGGCGTCGCGATCGGCGCTTTGGCGCTCGCCGGTGTCGCCTTCACCACCTTGGGGCAGGAGTTCCTGCCGCAGCTCGACGAGGGCAATGTCCTTGTGCAGGCCGTGCGCATCCCCGGCACGTCGGTCGACCAAAGCCAGGCGATGCAGTTTCAGGTTGAGAAGGCGTTGGCCAAGGCACCGGAGGTCCGCTTTGCCTTCTCGCGGACAGGTACGTCCGAGATCGCATCGGACCCGATGCCGCCGAACGCCACGGACACCTTCGTTATCCTGAAGCCGAAGGCGGAGTGGCCCGATCCCGGTCTCTCCAAGGAAGAGCTGGTGGAGCGTCTGGAAAAGCGTCTCTCCACCCTCCCCGGCAACGCCTACGAGATCACCCAGCCCATCCAGATGCGGTTCAACGAGCTGATCGCGGGCGTGCGCGGGGACATCGCCATCAAGGTGTTCGGCGACGACTTCGGCGAGATGAATGCGACCGCGGATCGGATCGCCGGCATCCTTCGCCGGACCCAGGGTGCCGCAGACGTGCGGGTCGAACAGACCGAGGGCCTGCCGATGCTCGACATCCGGCCGAACCGCACCGCTATGTCGCGCGTCGGCGTGACCGCCGGCGACGTGCAGGACACGGTCGCCGCCGCCATCGGCGGCCGACAGGCCGGCGTGATCTTCGAGGGAGATCGCCGCTTCCCCGTCATGATCCGGATGGCGGAAAGCTCCCGGTCCGACCTGACGGCGGTCGCCCAGGTGCCGGTGCCGACCGCGAGCGGCGGTTTCGTACCGCTCTCGACCGTGGCCGATATCGCCGTCGTAGATGGACCAAACCAGATCAGCCGCGAGAATGGCAAGCGGCGTGTGGTGGTGCAGGCGAACGTCCGTGACCGCGACGTGGCGGGCGTCGTTGCCGATGCCCGGGCGGCGATCGACGCCCAGGTGAAGCTGCCGGCAGGGACGTACCTTGAATGGGGCGGCCAGTTCGAGAACCTGGCGTCCGCTCGGGATCGGCTCGCTATCGTGGTGCCGATCTGTTTCGTGGTCATCATGCTGCTGCTCTACGGGGCGCTCGGCTCCGTTCGGGATGCGCTGATTGTGTTCACCGGCGTCCCGCTGGCGCTGGTGGGAGGGGTGCTCGCGCTTGTGCTGCGCGGGATGCCCTTCTCCATTTCCGCGGCCGTCGGCTTCATTGCGCTATCCGGCATCGCAGTTCTCAACGGGTTGGTCATGGTGACGTCCATCCATGACCTGATGCGCGATGGCATGGATCGCGCGGCTGCGGCGCATCGAGGCGCGCTGGCCCGGCTCAGGCCTGTCGCGATGACTGCGCTTGTGGCTTCACTCGGTTTCGTACCGATGGCGCTGGGACATGGAGCGGGCGCCGAGGTGCAAAAACCGCTCGCAACCGTGGTTATTGGCGGCCTCATATCCGCGACGCTGCTCACATTGTTCGTGCTGCCGACGCTCTATGCCCGTTTCGGCAGCCGAGAGCTGCCGGTCCCGGAAAGCGATCGGCAAACTGCCGCTCCTGACGAGAAGGTGCCGGCATGAGCGAAGAGAGCTTCGACCTCGACACGGCCGAGAAGCGCCGGACGCTTTGGATAGTCCTGTTGCTCAATCTGGGCCTGGCGGCAGGCTTCGGGGTGTCCGGCGTCATGGCGGATTCCAGCGCCCTAATCGCAAACGGCTTGGACAACGCCTCCGATGGCATCGTCTACATCATCAGCTTGCTTGCCCTCTCGCGCTCACAGGCGTGGAAGCGGGGGGCCGCGGTGACATCGGGCATCCTGCTGCTGCTCTTTGCCGCGGGTGTGCTGCTCGATGCCGGGCGGCGCTATTTCTCGGGAAGCGAGCCGCTCGGCCCCACTATGATCGGGATGGCGATCATCGCGGCGGTCGTTAACGGGCTTTGCTTGTGGCTGTTGAAGCGATTGCGCGAGCCCGATGTGAATATGCGCGCTGCGACAACCTTCAGCCTCAACGACTTCGTGTCCAATGGGGGCATCATTCTAGCCGGCGTGATCGTCGTTTGGACGGGCCAGAACTGGCCTGACCTTATCGTCGGCATCGCTGTTGCCGCTATCGCGGTGAAAGGCGGCCTCGAAATCCTGCGAGACGCTCGCTCGGACGCGGGCACGAAAGGAGCCAATCAATGAGCGCAGGCCATGACCATGGGGGGCATGCCCACGACCACACCGATGGCGCGAATGCCCAGATGCTGAGCTGGGCGCTGGCGCTCACGACCGCCTATCTGGTTGCCGAGGTTGTTGGTGCGTTCGTCTTCAACAGCCTCGCGCTTCTATCTGACGCAGCTCATATGCTGACAGACGTGGCAGCACTGGTGATTGCGCTGCTCGCGATCCGGTTCGGACAGAAGCCGGCCGACGACAAGCGGACGTTCGGCTATAAGCGGTTCGAGATCCTGGCCGCTGCTTTCAACGCCCTGCTGCTCTTCGGTGTGGCGATCTACGTGCTGGTGGAGGCGGTGCAGCGCTTCCGCCAGCCCGAGGCGGTCCAGTCGACCGGGATGATGATCGTCGCCGCGATCGGCCTGGTGGTGAACCTCATATCCATGAAGCTGCTCACGTCGGGCAAGGATGCGAGTATGAACGTCAAGGGCGCCTACCTTGAGGTCTGGGCCGACATGATCGGGTCGGTAGGCGTGATCGCGGGTGCGCTCGCGATCCGGTTCACCGGTTGGACGTGGGTCGATCCGATCGTCGCGGTGGGGATCGGCTTATGGGTGCTGCCCCGAACATGGGTGCTGCTCCGGGACACGACCAACGTGTTGCTCGAGGGCGTTCCTGGAGGGATCAAGCTGCCCGAGTTGCGTGCCGGCATCGCCGGCCTGTCCGGCGTGGCTGGCGTCCACGACCTCCATGTCTGGTCGATGGCCTCGGACGACATCAACTGCACCGCACACGTCACGCTTGCCGAGGGTGCCGATGCCGATGCGGTCAGGAAGAGGGTCGCGGACATGCTCGATAGCCGGTTTGGGATCGAGCATTGTACGATCCAGACCGAGGCAGCGGCCGAGCTGTGCGAGGACACAGGGCACCTGCACCCGTGAACGCGCGGTGGCCATGAGAAAGCCGCGGCGCTGGACGGAAGAAGCCGACGCAGAGCTTCGCCAGCGGATCGTCGCGAAACAGCCATTGGCGACGATCGCGAGGGAGATGGATAGAACGATGGATGGCGTTCGGGGGAGGGCGGCTGCGCTGCGGGTCGCTCTTCCGTCTCCTACGCGGCCCTGGCGTGAAACAGTGAAGCGGGGGCCTGCGCCGAAGCCGATGAAGGATCAGGCTAAAGGTGACGAATGAAGGCATCCGGCTGAGGGACGAGCCGGCGCCGCACGTACTCCTCCATGAGCGGGGGCTCACGTGGAGATCACCGATGCACGATCATATGAGCGCCGAGATGCAGGCTTGCATGGACGCCTGTCACCACTGTCACGTCACCTGCCTTTCGATGACCACGCAGCATTGCCTTCAGGTGGGCGGCGCACATGCCGCGCCCGACCACATCAAGATCATGCTCGACTGCGCGCAGATTTGCGCCACCTCACTCGATTTCATGGCGCGCGGGTCCGACCAGCATAAGCTCGTATGCGGCATCTGCGCCCGGATCTGCCGGGCTTGCGCGGAGAGCTGCCGGGGTCTCGACGGCATGGAAGACTGTGTCGCCGCGTGCGAGCGCTGTGCTGATGCATGCGAGAAGATGGCCGCCTGATCGGCGACGGGCGGGCGGCGGTCGGCCGCCCGCTTCTCACATCGCCGTTGCGGGAGGCTCGAGCATTCCCAGCCAAGCAACCAGCGCCAGGATCGTGACGGCACAGCTCGCTTCGATTGCGAGGCTGCGCCGCAGCGCACCGAGCGCAGCCCGATGATCGCGCGCGGCAAGCGAGCGCTCGAACGCCGGCGTCAGCCGGAAGCGATTGAGGGATGCCAGCCCGAGCATCGCGCCGAACAGCGCCAGCTTGGCGAGGAGGAGCTGGCCGTAGAGGCTGGTGGGAAGTCTCGGCAGATTGCCGGCGCCGACCAGGAGCCAGCCATTCACCAGCCCCGTCACAACGATGGTGCCGACCACGATCGTGCCGACCAGACCGAAGCCGTGCAGTGCCCGATGGGTCAGTTTGAGATGGGCGACGTCGACACGAGCTGCCGGCCGCACCACGAGCAGCGTCAAGCCGAGCAATGCTCCGACCCAGGCTCCGGTCGCCAACAGGTGCAGGATGTCGGCCAGCAGATGGACCCAGCCCGTCGCGCCCTCATCCATCGCGCCATGGCCCGTCCAGGCGAGCGTCGCGAGCGCAATGCCTGCCGCGAGCACCACCAGGCCGAGCGGCGCAGTACGTCCTGCCGCGATCAGCGCCGCGATCACGGCCACAATCAGCGCGACCATGCGCGCTTCCCACGCCGTGCCCGGCGCGGACCCGGTAAGCAGCATCCCGATCGCTTCCCGATCGATCGGCCATGCCGGCGCGCCGGCCATCGCCGCTGCGAGGAGGACGAGCGCGATGCCGGAAAACAGAAGGCCGAGCAGCCCGGTCCCCACCAGCCAGGGGCGCAAGGCGAGTGCGTCTGCGCGCTCCCCGGCCTTGAGCCCGTAGAGGCTGAACGCCGACAGGCCGAACAGCCCGCTCAACGTCGCATAAAGCGCGAAGCGGACCCCGATCAGCGGCCAGTCGGCGTCCACCTCACTTCACCGCGAAGGCGAAGTTGCCCGACACCCGATGCGTGTCGGCCGAGACGACGTGCCATGCGACGCTGTAGCGGCCCGCACCGAGCGGCGACTTGGGCACCACGACCAGCGTTCGACCGTCGGATGCAACCTGGGTGGTGGCTGCTACTTTCATCGGGGAGTGCGTGGCGCCGCCATGCCCCGTCATCATCAGGTCCGCGCCGGAGAATTTCGGCATCAGCTTCTCGCTGAACTGCAAAGCGACACGCGCGGGCTTGGCAACGGTCGTGTTGGGCGCGGGGGAGGCCACAACGAGCTTCGGGTGGGCCTGCGCCGCACTGGCGAGGCTCAGGAGAGCGAGGGCGGCAGGAAGAGCGAGACTATGCATGGGTTACTCCGACGAGGTTCGTGCACCCTTCTACGCGGCGCGCTGCCCGACCCCTCACCAGCGGTTGAGGGATGATGGGCAGCGATGCGTATCCGATGATAGAGGGGCGGAGTGGAAAGCATGGACGATCTAGACAGAGCATTGGCGCGACTAGCGGGCGCACCCGCTCCGGCCGCGTTGGAGGGTATCGAGGACCAGATCCTCGCACGGATCGGCAGCCGCCCCGCCGTGCGCGGGGCCGGGCTCGGGATCGGTGTGATAACCGCCGCGGCGCTCGGTATCGGGATCGTCGGTGCCGAGCTGCCCGCGACGGCAAGCCCTGCTGTCTCGCTCGCGCCGCTCGGCGGAGCCTCCCCCCTCGCTCCTTCCGCGTTGCTGATCGGCGAGCCATGACCTCGACCAAGCGGGTTGTCCTGTGCGCCTTGCTCGCCTTCCTGGCAGCGATTGGTGGTGTCTTTATCGGGCGCGCGCTGCTGCCGCAGCCCAAGCAACCCGGTGCGGCGCTCCACGAGGTGCTGCACCACAAGCTCGCGCTCGATGGCGACCAGCAGGCCCGATTGAAGGTGCTCGAAGACCGGTTCGCGGTGCAACGCCGCGCCCTCGAGCTGGAGATGCGTGCCGCCAATGCCCGCCTTGCCGAGGCGATCGAGGCCGAGCACGGCAATGGTCCGCGGGTGGCCGCTGCGGTCGACCAGAGCCATGCCGCGATGGGCGAGCTGCAGAAGGCGACGCTGGCGCATATCTTCGCCATGCGTCAGCTTCTCCGGCCCGATCAGACCTCTCAATTCGATGACGCGGTGGTGAAGGCGCTCACCGACGGCCAGGGGTGAGCCTCGATTGGACCGCGCTGTCGGATGGCGAACTGGCGACGCTCAGCATCGCCGGCCGACAAGCCGCTTTCGCCGAGATCGTGCGACGCTATCGGCAGCCGATGTTCCGGCTTTCGCGCGCCTTCCTCGGCGATGCCGACGAAGCGCTGGACGTGACGCAGGAAGCGTTCGTGGCCGCGCATCAGGCCTTGTCGCGCTACGACCCAAACCGATCGATGCAGGCGTGGCTCACGACCATCGCCGTCAACAAATGCCGCGATTGGGCGCGTAAGCGTGCCGTGCGCCGGTTTCTGTCGTTCGCGCTGCCGAACGACGAACAGGTCCAGAGCATCGTTGACGAACAGGTGCCGATCGACGACGCGGCCGGCGATCGGCAGGAACTCGACCGCGTGACCCGCGCCATCTCGACCCTGCCGGCTAACCTGAAGGAGCCCCTGGTACTTCGGACGATAGAAGGCCTGAGCCAGGCCGAGACGGCCGAGGTGCTGGGGATCAGCCAGAAGGCGGTCGAAACCCGCCTCTATCGCGCGCGAGCACGGCTGCTCGAAAAACTAGGGAACCGCTGAGGGCTGGACGGATCGGCCGCGTAGAAGAAGCGACGGCCCTTTCACGGCCCCATTCTTAGGAGCTTGCATGTCGCGTGTTCTCGACCGCCGCCAGGTGCTGCGCGGTGCCAGTCTGGCAGGAGGCGGCCTCGCCTTGTCGGCCTATATGCCGGCATGGGCACAGCCCGTCTCCGCCGGCATCGCCAAGCCGTTGCCCACGGTGTCGGGCGAGGACATCACGCTCAAGGTCGCCCATCAGATGATGATGATCGACGGGCGGCAGAGCCACGCGATCGGCATCAACGGCACCGTGCCCGCGCCGCTTATCCGCTTGCGCGAGGGACAGAACGTCCGCCTCCACGTCGTCAACGAGCTCGACGAGGAAACCTCGATCCACTGGCATGGGCTGCTGCTGCCGTTTCAGATGGACGGGGTGCCGGGGATCGCCTTCCCCGGCATTCCGGCGCGCTCGACCTTCACCTACGAGTTCCCGATCATCCAGAGCGGGACCTACTGGTATCACAGCCATTCCGGGCTTCAGGAGCAGGAGGGACATTACGGCCCGATCCTGATCGACCCGAAGAACCCCGATCCGGTGAAGTTCGACCGGGAGCACGTGATCGTGCTGTCCGACCACAGCTTCCACCACCCGCACTACCTCTTCGATCGGTTGAAGAAGGAGTCGGGCTACTTCAACCGCCAGCGCCAGACCCTGGCCGGGCTTCTCGCCGGCAAGGATCAGTCGCTGAAAGAGCGGGTGGAATGGGGCAAGATGCGGATGGACCCCGCCGACGTCGCCGACGTCACGGGCTCGGTCTACACCTACCTGGTCAACGGCTACGGCCCCAAGGACAATTGGACCGCGCTGTTCCGCCCCGGCGAGCGGGTGCGGCTGCGCTTCATCAACGCCTCGTCGATGACCACCTTCAACGTCCGCATTCCAGGCCTGCCGATGACGATCGTCGCGGCCGATGGCTTGAACGTGCGCCCGGTCGAGATCGACGAGTTCCAGTTCGGCCCGGCTGAGACCTATGACGCAATCGTCACCCCGCCCGACCTGCGCGCCTATACGCTGGTAGGTGAGAGCGTCGACCGCTCCGGGATGGCGCGCGCGACGCTTGCTCCGCGCGAGGGCATGGCGGCCGAGGTGCCCCCGCTCCGCAAGCGCCCACTCGCGACCATGAAGGACATGGGCATGGGCGGGATGGATCATGGTACGATGGACCACAGCGCCATGAACCATGGCGCGACGGGCGCCGCCGCGGGATCGATGGCCGGCATGGACCATGCTGCAATGGGGCATGGTGCAAGCGTCGGCACGATGCCGGGCATGGACCATTCCCAGATGAACCATGGCGCCTCTGGCGCTGCTGCGGGCGGCGGCATGGCGGGCATGAACCACGGCCAGCCCGAGGGCGGCGCCATGGCCGGAATGGATCACGGTTCCGGCACGATGTCGACGACGACCGGCGATCAGATGGGCGGGATGAACATGGGTGGCATGAGCCATTCCATGCGCGACTTCAGCAATGCCCCCGAGGTGAAGAAGGGACCGGGCGTGCAGACCATTTCGCCGATGCCGGTCGATCGCACCGGCGATCCCGGGCAGGGCCTGGAGAACGTCGGACACCGCGTTCTCACCTACCGCGACCTGATGGCGCTCGATCGCAACCCGGACACGCGTGCACCGGAGCGGGAGATCAAGCTCCACCTCACCGGCAACATGGAGCGCTACATGTGGGGCTTCGACGGCGAGAAGCTGTCGGAGAACCCCGACCCGATCACGCTCCTCCACGGCGAGCGCGTGCGGGTAACGCTCATCAACGACACGATGATGGGCCATCCGATCCACATCCATGGCCACTTCTTCGACCTGGTGACCGGCAAGGGCCCCTACGCGCCCCGCAAACACACGGTGCTGGTGCAGCCAGGAGGGACGGTGAGCTGGGACGTGACCGGCGAGGAAGGCGACTGGGCCTTCCACTGTCACATGCTCTACCACATGCACGCGGGCATGATGCGTGTCGTCCAGGTCCGCAAGGCCGGGGAGGCCGCGGCGTGATCCGGGCGTTTCTTCTCGCCGGTATAGCGCCGCTCGCCCTTGCGACCCCAGCACTCGGGCAGACCATGGACCATTCCATGCACAACATGCCGGGCATGACGATGCCGGCAAAGCCGGCGGCCAAACCGAAAGCGAAGGCTGCGGCCAAGCCCGCGACCAAGCGTAAGGCCCCCGTCCGACGCACCGCGCCACGCCGCGCGCAACCGGCGAAGGCGCAGGCTGCCGACCCTCATGCCGGGCATGACATGAGCGGAATGCAGGGGATGGATATGGGCGGTCAGCAGCAGGCTGCGCCCACCCAGAACCCGCACGCCGGGCACGATATGTCCGCTATGCCCGGCATGGCCGCATCGACAGATGCGAGCCAGGATCCGCATGCCGGCCACGACATGAGCACGATGCCGGGCATGGCGATGCCTGGCGCTCAGCCCGCTGCCAAGGTCGGAACCGACCTTCCCCCCGGCAACAAGCCCGCTCCCGCCCCGGCCGGCGACCACCTCGCCGATCGCTTCTGGGGCGCTGACGCCATGGCCAGCTCGCGCGAGAACGATCTGCGCCGCGAGCATGGCGGGATGACCGTCTATCAGATCCTCTTCAACCTCGCCGAATATCAGGCACGCAAGGGCGGCGACGGCTATCGCTGGGACGGAGAGGCCTGGATCGGGGGCGACATCAATCGCTTCACGCTGAAATCCGAGGGCGAAGGCACGTTCGGCAAGCCGCTCGAACAAGCCGAGGTGCAGGCGCTCTACAGCCGCGCTCTCGATCCCTACTGGAACCTCCAAGCTGGCGTTCGCTACGACTTCAAGCCCAACCCCTCACGCACCTATGCAACGGTAGGGATCGAGGGGCTGGCCCCCGGTTGGTTCGAGGTGGAGGGCGCGGTGTTTCTCTCTGACAAGGGCGACGTGCTTGGCCGTGCCGAAGGCTATTACGACCAGCGCATCACCAACTGGTTCGTGCTGCAGCCCAGGGTGGAGGCCAACTTTTCCGCGCAGGACGTGCCCGAAACCGGCACCGGCTCCGGTCTCACCGACCTCGAGGCCGGGCTTCGGCTTCGCTACGAGGGCCGGCGCGAGTTCGCCCCGTACATCGGCGTGTCTTGGGAGCGGCAGTTCGGCGACACCGCGCGCTTCACCCGCGCACGCGGCGACAGTACGGGCGGCTTCAGCTTCGTTGCGGGCGTGAGGACCTGGTTCTGAGCCCGCGGCTCCGCCTCCATGTCGGTGCGAGCAAGGTCCACCGCTGGCTCGCGCTCCTGATCGGAGCGCAGGCGATCGTCTGGTTCACCAGCGGGCTCATCATGAGCCTGCTGCCGATCGACACGGTGCACGGCGATCACCGGATTGACCGAAACGTCGAACCAGCCTTGGTGGCGAGCCAGGACTTCGCGCCGGTCCCTGCCCTTCTCGCATCGGCCGGAGCGCCGGTGCGTCAGCTCCAGCACCGGATGCTGCTGGGGCGGCCGATAGTCGAAGCCCAGCTTGACAACGGCAAGGTGCGTTTGCTGGACGCCCGCACCGCGAAGCCGCTGCCCGCGGTCGACCGAGCGGCCGGCGCGCTGATCGCAAGGCAGGCGTATCGCGGCGATCCCGGCTCGGCGCCCGTCGTTGAGCGGATCGAGCGCCCGAGCACCGAGTACCGCGGTGCCCTCCCTGCCTGGTGGGCTTCCTTCCCCGATGCTGACGGGACCCGTATCTACGTGGCGGCTGAGACCGGGCGGCTGACCTCGGTGCGAACCGGCACGTGGCGGCTCTACGACTTCTTCTGGGGCCTCCACATCATGGATTGGACCGAGCACGAACGGTTCAACACGCCATGGCTCAACGCCTTCGCCGCGGGCGGTCTCGTGTTCGCTGTCGCCGGCGCGATCCTGCTCTTCATGCGCTGGCCCCGTCGACGCCGCAGGAAAGCTCAAGGGGTCCGCTAGAGAGCCGCGTATCCTTCAGTGGGTGGGGCCGAACAGGAGAGCGCGAGATGGACCACGACCCCAATTCCAAACAGGGCGGCTCTATGGGGATGAGCTACGGGCGCTTCGCCGCGATGATCGCGACGTCGACGGTCGTGATGTTCGGCCTCATGTATCTCAACACCTACGCGCTCTCCCATGTCGAATACAGCCAGACCCGGACGTGGATGGCGATCGTCATGGGTGCTGTGATGGCGATCATCATGCTTGGTTTCATGTGGGGCATGTACCCCAACCGGCGCGCCAACCTCGGCATCGTGGCCGCATCGATCGCGGTGTTCGCAGGCGCCTTGTGGCTCGTGCGCAGCCAGGAAACGGTCGGCGACGTCGCCTATATGAGGGCCATGATCCCGCATCACTCGATCGCGATCATGACCAGCGAACGCGCGCACATCAAAGACCCGGAGGTGCGCAAACTCGCGGACGGGATCATCGACGCTCAGGTTCGCGAGATCGCGCAGATGAAGCGCTACATCGCTCGGCTCGAGGCGCAGCCCACGCGCGACGATGCCCCCGACCTCCCCTCTTACCGCGACAAGCAGGCGGCGCCCCCTCCGCCGGAAACGGATGAAAGCGTCGGCGTGAATACGCTTCAGCCGATCCGGTAAATCCGGCCGCCCTGAGGGATGACGCTTCGGGGCGCGTATCATCCTCACGGGCGGGGGCCACGTGGAGAACCCAGATGAAGATGATAGCGACCATGACCGCCGCCCTGCTTGCTGCCTCGCCGGCTCTGGCGCAGCAAGCCGGTCACCAAGGCATGAACCACCAGGGCATGAATCATGCCGGCATGATGCAGCCGACGGCGGCTGATCCCTACGGCCCGGACATGATGAAGATGCACGAGCGCATGATGGCGGCGAAGGGTGCCGATGCTGGCGAGACGTGGATCCGCCAGATGATCGAGCATCACCGTGGCGCGGTCGCCATGTCGCAGACAGCGCTTCGGAGCACCCAGAACGCGGAAATTCGGCGCGAGGCGCAGAAGACCATCGCCAGCCAGAACCGCGAGATCGCGACGCTGAATGCGATGCTTCGTAAGATGGGCAAGCGCGTCCAGTAATCGACTTCCGTCCCTCCCCCCGTCACATTGCGGGGGGACGGCCACCCGGGAATATAGCCATGACCCACCTCCGCCTTGTTGCTGCCGCGCTGGCCTTCGCTTTTCCTGTGGGAGCAGTCGCCGCGGGACCGGTGCTGATGCATCGCGATCCGGGTTGCCCGTGTTGCGAGAAATGGGCGCAGCAGGTGAAGGCGCAGTTCGGCCGTGCCGTGCGCGTGGTCGACGATGCGAACCGGCCAACTTTCATGAAGGCACGCGGCGTGCCTCAAGACCTCGCCTCGTGCCACACTGCCATCATCGATGGCATGACCTTCGAAGGGCATGTCCCGATCGCCGACATGAAGCGCGCGCTGGCCACGCACCCGAAGGGCGTCACCGGTCTCGCCGTCGCTGGGATGCCCATGGGCTCACCCGGCATGGAGATGCCGGGCATGAAGGCTCAGTCCTATGACGTGATCGCGTTCGGGCCGAGCGGCCGCAGGGTGTTTGCTCACCACTAAGAGAGGAGGCGCGGACGCCTCCCCTCCCGTCGTTACTTCTTCTGCATGCCCGACATGTCGTGGCCGGCATGTTCGCCGTGCTTCATGTCCTTCATGTCGGCGCAGCAGTCCTTCTTTGCGCCGTCCTTGTCTTTGCAGCAGTCGGCGCCGTCCTTGCAGCACTCCTTCCCCGCGCAGCAGTCAGCGGCGGCAAAGGCCGTGGCGGGAACGAGCGCGAGCGCGATGGCCGCGCCGATGAACCTGATGGTCTTCATGTCTTATTGGCCTCGAATGCATTGATTGATCGGAATCCAGGTCGATCAGGCGGTTCGGGGAGGTGGCGGCGCAGGGCCGCCCGAGCGGCCATCGAGGGCACGATGCTCGCGTGCGGGCGGGTCTTCTCGCGCGGCGAGTTCCGATGCGGGAGACGCATGGACGTCGGGTGCGGTCGCGATGCAGGCACCCACGCAGTCCATCGCAAGGGTCTTCTTTATCGGGTTGGGCGGCGCGCGATCACAATCAGCCATCGCGGAATGCGCCTCGGCGAGCGGAGCCGCCTGCGCCAGGGCCTCGCACATCGGCCCCATCCGCACGAGCAGCATCGTGCCCAATAGGGCAAGCGTCAGCGTGCGGAGAAGGCGCCCGATGCTCATGCGGGTCTTCTAGGGTGCGCCGGGCCGCCGCGCCAGATCAGTGCGCGACGCCCAGCACCATCCAGATTGCCATGACGACCATCATCACGTTCTCGGTCAGCGACAGGAAGCCCAGCGGCACATTGCTGTCGCCCCCCACGCACGCACATTTCAGCTCGCGCTTGTCGACGTAGACAGCCTTGATCACCGAGACCGCACCAATCGTCCCGATCACCAGCGCGATCGGCACTGACAGCCAGGACAGCACGCCGGCCGCCATCAGCACGCCCGCCGCCCCTTCCGCATAGGGGTAGATATAGGAGTATGGCACCCAGCGCTTCGCGAGCAGGTCGTAGTTGAGGAACATGGTCGCGAACTTCTCGACGTTCTGGAGCTTCAGCAGCGCCAGCACGCACATCGAGAAAGCGATGAACCACTCACCCGCGCGTACCGTGAAGGGTGTGCCGAGCACGGCATAGCTGGCCGCGAGCGCCATCAACGCCGTCATCGCGAACACAACCGCGACCGGCCGGTAGGTCACCGCCGTGGGGTCGGCCACGGTCTTACCGAAAAACCGGCGGAGATCGTCGTAGCCTCCTACCCGCTCGCCACCGATGAAGGTCTGCGGCGTCGTTTTGACCCCATGCTCGGCTTTGAACGCGTCGGTTTCCTCGCGCGTGCGTAGCCAATGGTCCTCGACCTCATAACCCTGCCGGCGCAGCAGATCCTTCGCCTTGATCCCGTAGGGACAGGTGTGGGTCGGCATCACCATCCGATAGATCGTCGCCTTCTTGGGCGCGAACGTCGCCATTCGTCTTCTCCGGCCTCTGTGCCCGACCTATATGGCATCCGTACTATAGTACGGAGTCAAGGCATGACCGGCATGACGATCGCAGGGCTCGCTCGAGAAGGCGATGTGGGCGTGGAAACGATCCGCTACTACCAGCGCCGAGGTCTTCTCGACACGCCCGACAGGCCGATAAACTCCGGGTCCGGGGGCGGTATCCGCCGCTATGGCCCGGGGGATGTTCGCCGGCTGCGCTTCATCCGATCGGCCCAGGGCGCCGGCTTCACGCTGGAGCAGATCGGCGAGCTGCTGGCGCTCGACGCGACCGACGATCGCGCACGCGCACGCGAGCTTGCCAGCGAGCGGATTACGGTGCTGGACGCCAAAATCGAGGAGCTTGAGCGGGTACGCGCGTCACTGCGGCATCTCGCACACGAGTGCGGAAACGGATCAGCGGGACCGTGCCCTATTCTGGCGGCTTTCGATCACGCTTGAGCGTCAGCTCGGGCGATGGCGATGCTCGACAGATCGGTTCTGACGTCGACCGGCACGCCGGCGTGCCTGCGCTCGGAATAGCGGTCGACGAGCTGGGTTGCATATGGGCGCAGCAGGACGGTGAAGCGCACCAGCTCCTCCATTACATCGACGATACGGTCGTAATAGCTCGACGGCTTCATGCGCCCCGCTTCATCGAACTCCTTGTAGGCCATCGCGACCGAGGACTGGTTCGGGATCGTGAACATGCGCATCCAGCGGCCGAGCAGGCGCAGCGTGTTGACCGCGTTGAACGACTGCGATCCCCCCGACACCTGCATGACAGCGAGCGTGCGCCCCTGCGTCGGGCGCATTCCCTTCATTTCGAGCGGCAGATGGTCAATCTGCGCTTTCATGATGCCGGTGATCTGGCCGTGCCGCTCAGGGCTGCACCAGACCTGGCCCTCAGACCACATCGCCAGCTCGCGTAGCTCGTGGACGGCCGGGTGATCGTCGCCCTGGACCTGGTCGGGCAGTGGCAGCGTGGACGGATCGAAGATGCGCGTCTCAGCGCCGAACAGCCGCAGCAGGCGGGCGGCTTCCTCGACGGCGAGGCGCGAGAACGAGCGTTCGCGCAGTGACCCATAGAGCAACAGGATGCGCGGGGCAGGCTCGGTCGGGCCAAGACCCTCGGCAGGATATTGGCGAATATAAGACGGGTCGAGCGCCGGCAGAACATACGGATCGGCAAGGGTGCGAAGCGGCATCAGAGGGCTTTCACGAGGTAGTTCGCCGAGGCGGGGCAGAGGGAGCTGAACTCGCGCGTGGCGGCAATAGCTGAGGGTGCCGCATGCCGATCGGCAGCCGCATAGCCGAGCGTTTGGAAGAACGGGGCCGCGGTCGTGGTCAGCAGATGCAGCCGCTGCACGCCGAGTGCGTGCGCTTCTTGTTCGAGCGCCGCGACCAGCGCGTGGCCGATGCCGGCACCACGACGCTCGGGGAGGACGAGGACGGAGCGGAGCAGGCGGTCGGCTCCCCCGCCTTCCAGACCGCCATAGCCGACGAGTCTATCTGCATCGAACCGGAAGAACACGCGATCAGGCTCCGCGAGATCGGCGCTCGGCAGGTTCGCGTTGTCAAGGAACCACGCCAGTCCTGCCAGTTCACTTGCTTCAAGACGTGTAGCCGTCATCGCCATCATGCGATGCTGATCCTGATTGCGAGCGCCGCAAGCGTGATGAGCAGCACCGGCACGGTTAGCGTGACGCCGACGCGGAAATAATAGCCCCACCCGATCCGCACGCCTTTCTGGCCGAGAACGTGAAGCCACAGGAGCGTCGCGAGCGATCCGATCGGCGTGAGTTTGGGACCGAGGTCGCAGCCGATCACGTTGGCGTAGATCATCGCCTCCTTGATTGCGCCCGTGGCATGGGCCGCATCGATCGACAGCGCGCCCACCAGCACGGTCGGCATGTTGTTCATCACCGAGGAGAGGACGGCTGCGATCACGCCTGTTCCCAAGGCGGCACCCCAGACACCGCCTAGTGCCGTGCGATCGAGGAGCGCAGCCAGATGATTGGTCAGGCCGGCGTTCCGCAGGCCATAGACCACCAGGTACATGCCGAGCGAGAAGATCACGACCTGCCAAGGTGCGCCGCGCAGCACCTTACGCGTCTCGATCACGTGCCCACGTCCGGCGATCACCAGCAGCAGGATCGCGCCGGCAGCGGCGACGGCGCTGACGGGCACGCCGAGCGGTTCGAGCAGGAAGAAGCCGGCGAGCAGCAGCGCGAGAACAATCCAGCCTGCGCGGAACGTCGCGGTATCACGGATCGCGTCATGCGGCACACGCAACGCTCCCACGTCATAGTCGGCGGGTATGTCCCGCCGGAAGAACAGCAGCAGCGCGCCTAGCGTGGCCGCGATCGACACCAAATCGACCGGCACCATCACGGCCGCATATTCGCCGAACCCGATCTTGAAGAAGTCGGCCGACACGATGTTGACGAGGTTCGACACGACCAGCGGCAGGCTGGCGGTGTCGGCGATGAACCCGGCCGCCATGACGAACGCCAGCGTCGCCCTGTCCTTGACTCCCAGCGCGCGCAGCATCGCGATGACGATCGGCGTCAGGATCAGCGCTGCGCCGTCGTTGGCGAACAGCGCGGACACCGCCGCGCCCAGCAACACGATCAGGACGAACAGCCGGCGACCATGCCCCCTGCCCCACCGCGCGACATGGAGCGCAGCCCATTCGAAGAATCCGGCTTCATCTAGCAACAGGCTGATGACGATGATGGCAACGAACGCCGCGGTCGCGTTCCACACGATGCCCCACACCACAGGCACGTCGGACATCGTGACGACGCCCGCTAGCAGCGCCACGACCGCCCCGCCCATGGCGCTCCACCCAATGCCAAGGCCCTTGGGTTGCCAAATGACGAGCGCGATCGTGGCGGCGAAGATCAGGACGGCCAGGAGCATCAGGCGACGCGCTGGCCCGAAGCGTCCACCACTTGCTCACGGTCTTCCTTGGTGAACGCGCCGAGCTGATCGCTTGGCAGCAGATCGAGAACGGCTTCAGAGGGCCGGCACAGCTTCACGCCGAGTGGCGAGACGACCAGAGGCCGGTTGATGAGGATCGGATGCGCCATCATCGCGTCCACCAGTGCGTCGTCGGACAGCGACGTGTCACCCAGGCCCAGCTCCGAATAGGGCGTGCCCTTCTCTCGCAGGAGCTCGCGGGGCGCTATGCCGGCACGATCGATCAGCTCGACCAGCAGGGCACGCGAGGGCGGTGTCGTCAAATACTCGACCACATGCGGTTCGATGCCGGCATTGCGGATCATGGCCAGTGCGTTGCGGGACGTGCCGCACTCGGGATTGTGGTAAATGACGATATCGACAGGCACGAAGCGTCCTTTCAGCAGCAGGGGGCGAGTTCCGCGACAAGCGGCGCACACAGCTCGGCATTGCCGGCGCAGCAGTCCTTGACGAGGAAGAGGGTGAGCGCACGCAGGCCGTCCAGGTCAGCGCAGTAGATGATGGATCGGCTGCGACGTTCGGATCGCACGAGGCCCGCGCGTGCAAGGATGCCGAGGTGTGCGGACATGGTATTCTGCGGCACGTCGAGCTGACGGGCGATGTCACCGGCTGCCATACCGTTGGGTTCATGCCGCACCAGCAGGCGGAACACATCGAGGCGTGTCGCTTGCGCGAGCGCGCTCAAAGCGGAGATGGCCGACTCGTTTTCCATATATCGAGCATAGCGGATATATGGGGGTAGGCTAGTCGCCCTGGTCTGTGCTTCCGTACCTTACCCTTCCGCGACGAAGGACTCCTGTTCCGGTGCCGGAAGGTGGCGGTACAAGGTTGGCACCGAGACGCCGATCGCTGGCGCGATCTCACGCATTGGCATGCCGGACGCCAGAAGTTTGCGAGCCGCCTCGAGCCGCTTGGGCGTCATCACCGTTTTCCGGCCGCCTACCCTGCCCTCCCGCCGCGCCACCATCAGGGCGGCCGTCGTGCGCTCGCGATTAAGGTCGCGTTCCATTTCCGCCATCGCGGCCATGATATGGAAGACGAGCTTGCCGGCAGTGCCTGCGGTGTCGATCCCATCGGTCAGGGATCGGAACCCGATTCCTCGTTCGGCCAGATCAGCGGCCAGGTCGACCAGCCCCTTCATCGTTCGGCCGAGACGATCGAGCTTCCACACCACCAGAACATCGCCGGCGCGCGCGTGCGACAGCGCGTCGGCCAAGCCAACCCGGTTCGCCTTGGCACCACTGGCCTTGTCGCTGAAGGTTCGTTCGCAACCCGCCTCGCGCAGAGCGTCGAGTTGGGGCGTCAGATCCTGTTCGGGGGTCGAGACCCGGGCGTAGCCGATCAGCATGAAAGGTTCTCAAAACTCATCTCGCGTGCCTAGCACGAGCCCCTGCAATCGAGAATGTGTTTTGATACGCCCGTATCCCCTGCTAGACGTTCTCACATGGTAGCGCATCAAAATCGATCGTTTGCGAGAAATGCGGTTGCGCTCGCGCAAAGGGAGCCGCGCGGCTCAATCGGCGCCCGTGGCTGACTGCGAGCATGTCGCGGGTGGGTTAGACGGCTCCGTCGTCCACTGTTTCAGGTGCAAGTCCACCGTTTCAGGTGACGATCGCTCGGGGCAGAATGTCCACCCTTTTGGGGAAACCGACAACGTTCCGGCTACGGATTTTGCCTGAAATGCGAGACCAGTCTCACGCCAGTGCAACGAGTCTCAACCACGATGACGAACGAAACGGCCGATGGTCACCGACGATGAGATTTCTGTCACGGCTGATGAGACTGGCGGGCAAGGCGACGAGCTGGCTGGCGGTCGCGTTCCGGATGTCGCCAGCGGCTCGGCCGACCTCGACGCGATCATCGCGGGCGCACTCACTGTCCTCGATCGTGCCGAGCCGCAGGACCTTTATCTCCCGGAGCTTGCACCCACCGATCAGGAGCGCGTCGACGGCTTTGCCAAGCGCGGCCGCGCGCCGGCGACGCTCCAATCCTACAAGTCCGACTGGGACCTATTTGTGGCCTGGTGCCTCGAACGGCGATACCGGCCGCTGCCGGCGTCGCCGGCGACGGTCGCGGCGTTCCTGAGCGAGCTCGCCACCACCGGTTTCACCCCCGCGGCCGAGCAGCGCACCAAGACGGGCAAGCTGCGCGCACCCCGCGCTCCCCGGAAGCTGACCCGGTCGACGATCGAGCGACGCCTCGCCGCGATCGTGTTCGCGCACCGGATGGCAAAGGTCGAGCCGCCGACGTCGCAACCCGGCGCCAGCGATCTCGACCTGGTCATGGGAGGCATCCGGCGCACCAAGGCTGGCGAGGAGAAGAAGAAGAAGCGCGCGGCCGACGGCGACATCCTGCGCGACATGCTCCGCGCAATCGCCGGCGACGACCTC
Source organism: Sphingomonas lenta (assembly GCF_002288825.1). GTDB lineage: Bacteria > Pseudomonadota > Alphaproteobacteria > Sphingomonadales > Sphingomonadaceae > Sphingomonas > Sphingomonas lenta. The sequence continues at coordinate 561,751 of NZ_NSLI01000002.1, read as the reverse complement.
CGTGCGCACCGCGACCGCGCGCTCCTCGCGATCGGGATGGGCGGCGCATTCCGGCGCTCGGAGCTGGTGGCGATCACCGTCGCCCAGGTGACGCGAGACCGCGAGGGACTGACGGTCAGGGTCAAATCGTCAAAGACCGACCAATATGGCGAGGGCCAGGGCGTGGCCGTGCTGGACGGTCCGCGGCTAGAGCCGGTTCGTCATTACGAGGCGTGGATCGCGATCGCCGGGATCACCGAGGGGCCGGTGTTCCGCAAGCTGACACCCCAGGGGCGCCTTACCGACAAGCCAATGAGCACCAAGGGAGTGGCGCTGGTGGTCAAGGCGGCCGCAGCTGCGGCAGGCTATCCGCCCGAAGCGTTCTCCGGGCACTCGTTGCGCGCAGGGTTTCTCACCGAGGCAGGGCGACAGAACGCCAATCTATTCAAGATGCGCGAGCACAGCCGACACGCATCGATCGACATGGTTGCGGAGTACGTCCGCGATACCGAGCGCTACCGCGATCACGCCGGAAAGGCCTTTATGTGAGCTTCACGCGGGTGATCAGGATCGTCGGTAGACGGAGGTGGCGACGATTCGCTCGCTTCTATAGAACGCATTTTCTACAGCCTATGGACGGTTGGGTCCTGAGCATCATGTTGATGCTTGTGACGTGGTTGGCATTTTTGCAGTGCCTCGCTTGGCTGACCGTACATTCAACTGGATGGTGGCGCTTTCTCCTGCTGATCACTTGCCTTGTTGCAATGACCATTACGTCTGTAGAGTTCGGCGGGCGCTTTCGCGCGCTAGGAGAAAGGACGACGACATACCAGGGAGTGTTCTGGGCAAGTCTTGCACCGGCGATCATGATCCCAATGGTCGTCGTAACTGCCAAGCCGCTTGAGCGCGCATTCTCTGATCTAAGTCTGACGTCGATTGATGCCATAGTCCCGGCGTCTCTTGCCGGATGGGTATGGCTTCTGAGCGCGATGCTTAAACTGCCTTGGGACACGGCGACTACGATCCGCAAGAACGCTCACGGTAAGTGGAGCGAAACCGTCGCTCGTAAGGCGCGCGCGATGAGCTTGGTCCTGAGAGAACTTAGGACCGACCGGTGGCGTGACGAGCGAGATCGTCAGGCGGCGGAGTCGGCCGCTTTGCGCGCGAGCTGGCGACCTGATCGACACGACTGAGTTTCATCGGCGTCGGAGAGTCTCGCTCAAAAGCCGACATTGTTGGCGATAGCACGAGCCGCACCCAGGCACGTTGTCAGCGATAGCACGAGATTTTCACCCACGTTGTCGGCGATAGCACGAGTCAAACCTGCCGCCGCCTGCGGCGATGTTCGCGTAGGCTCCCACTCGGGAGCGCGTCCCGATCGACCATGGAGTCGACGGCGCCGTCCCCGCCACGCCGATCGGCCTGGTGGCACTGAACAGGGGAACGCTCGAACGGACAAACAAAAAGCCCGGCCGAAGCCGGGCTCTCGTGGCGCTGACTAGCAGCGGCGTAGGAAACCAACAGCTAGTCGGTCTCACCTGAGATAGCAAGATCGACGCGTGATTCACGCCACCGATCGTTGCGTCCGAACGGGCTCCGATTGGGGAGAACCGAACGATGGGTCGCGCCTTGAATCCAGGCCGCGGATTGCGTCGGCACGATGCCGCCGCGGTCGCTGCTGACCAGCTCGCACAGGGCTTTCGTGGCCTGCCAGAAGGGGTCACGAGGGGTAAGGTCCTGGCAGCGCTTAAGGGCGCAGCGTCCTCGCTCGGGATTGACTTCAGGGTCGTGATGCTCGTGGATGTGCTCTTCGGATATACCCAGGATGCCGACTGGCAAGCGGCGCACGAACCGATCGTCTGGCCGAGCAACGAGGAGCTGGCCGAGAAGCTCGGCAAGAGCGTCCGCCAGGTCCAGTACTACCTAAGTGTGACGGCCTGCAATGATGATCGGTTCGACGCGAGATAAAGGGCGCACTCTGGCGCATAGTCTGTGAGACCGTCGAGGTGCTTGGGCGCACGTTATTCGAGAACCAGCGTACGATCTTTGAGACGGACGCGAGACGGTCATCAGTCAGCGCACGCTTTGTGAGACCTTCAAATCGGCACCGGCGACGCGCATCCGTCGCTGGACTGTGCGCATGTTACGATCGTGAGAGCCCCATTGATGTGACGCCGAGTTAGCGGCTATCGCCTTCGGACCCACTGAATTGGTGTTCATTGGACCGCTTAATCACAGCATGTAGCCGATATCCGAAGCCCCGGACGGATAAGCGAACATGGTCGATTTCAGATCGTCGGCCGTCAGACCATGCCGGATCGCGAGCGCGAACAGATTGATGACCTCGTCCACATGCGGTCCGACCAGGTGAGCCCCGAGCACCCGGTCGTCGCCTTCATCGACCATCACCTTGAACCCATAAACCGGTTCGGCCGCTTGCCGCGCGGAGTACCAGTTGGGGACCAGATTGCTTTTCACGCGGAAGCGCAGGCCCCGCTCGCGCGCTTCGGCTTCGCTGAGCCCGACCGAAGCGATGGGAGGAAGCGTGAAGGCGACGCTGGGGATACCCCGATAGTCCGGGCGGAGGTGGTTGCCTTCGAGCATGTTGCCGGCGACGACCTTGCCGTCATGGCTCGATACCGGCGTCAGCGGAGGCCCCATCTGGGCCGCGTCGCCGGCAGCATACACCGCCGGGTTGGAGACGCTTTGCAGATGCTCGTTGAGCGTGAGGCGGCCCCGCTCGTGTGCGATCCCCGCCGCATCGAGGTCGAGTGCTTCGAGCGCCGGGCGTCGCCCGGCAGCATGGACGATCAGATCGGCCGCGAAGCTCTTGCTCACCCCGCCCGTGGAGGCGCGAACCGAGAAGCCGTCGCCTGTCTTGTCGATCGCCTCGACCTCCGTATCGAGCTGCACGTCGATCCCCGCATCGCGCAGGCGGGGCATCAGCCAGCCGACCAGATCGGGGTCGAAGCCGGTCAACATGCGCGGCCCGCGTTGGAGGATGGTCACTTGCGCCCCGGCGTTCGCCGCGATTGTAGAGAACTCCGCCGCGATGTATCCACCCCCGACGATCACGATGCGCCGGGGCAGGCTCTCAATCGCCAGGAACGCCTCATTGTCGATGACGTGCTCTTCGCCGGGCAAGCCGAGCGGGACCGGTTCGGCACCGCTGGCAACAAGGAAATGGCCGCCAACCAGCGTCTTTCCCTCCACGACGAGGCTGTTCGCGCCGGTGAAGCGAGCCGGGCCGTGGTAGGTATCCACCCCGGCCTCATGGTAGCTTCGTTCATGTTTCCCCGGCACCGGATCAGTGAAGGTGCGCTTGAACGCCATCAACTCGCGCCAGTCGATGCAGTCCTTTCCCACCACGCCGTTGCTCCGCATCCGGCGCGCGTCGTCGATCACAGCGGCCCCGTGGCGTAGCATCTTTTTCGGATCGCAGCCGCGCAGGGCGCAGGTGCCGCCATAGGGTCGGCAGTCGATCACGGCGACGCTCTTGCCGGCCTTGCGAACGCGCATGGCCGCTACCCGCGCGGCAGTTCCCGCGCCGATGACGACCAGATCATAGGTGTCGGGCACGAGCTTCTCCTTGGCGTGGTTCAGGTTCCCCGGCTGGCGTGCCGTCAGGCGCAGCAGCTCGCCGTTGATCCCGACGCGCGCGCTTCCTGTATCGGGGGACAGGGCACGTCACCGAAGGAGCAATAAACGCAACAGTCCCCGGCGTTGGGGCGAAGCACCGCGGCGCAGCCTTTGCAGTCGTAGAAGAACTGGCACGCATCGGTCGGCATGGTGTCGGTCGATTGGTGGCCGCACTTGGGGCAGGTCAACGTGGAGGTGAGCAGCATTACAACACCCAATTCATGAGGATAGGCTCGATCGAGCCCCAGATAGCGGCCAGGCCGACCAGCACAGTTGCCGCAATCAGGAGGCCGACGATCCGGCGCGACCTGACATCAACCGCACAGGCGTCCCCCGGCGCACAGGCCGTCTCGCGCTTGCGCCACCACATGGCCCAAGCGACCACGAGCGCGACCGCGCTCAGCACCAGAAGCGGCGCGCGAATGCTCGCCAGCCCTACGAAGCTGCCGGCGAGCCCAGCACCCACGCCGAGCGAGGCGAGCGCGAGTGGCAGAACGCAGCAGGCCGCGGCGGCCGTGACCGCGCCCAGGCCCAACGCAGCCGCTATTGATGCGACACCCCGGACGGGCGGCCCACCCGGTGTTGAGGGTTGCCTTGCGACGGTATCCGTCATTATCTGTTCCTCGATGGGATCGGATTGCTGAACCGCCGCCCCGGAGGCGAAACAAGATCGAGAATCGACACCCCGATCATCAACACCAGCCCCGCATACAGCACCCATTCCGCCCGAACGCCGCGAAGCGACATCAGCAGGGCGGCGATGAGAACAAGCACAGGTCCAGTGACGCCTAACGCTAGGCGCAGCCAGGTCTTGTGACGAAGGCCGGTGCGGAGGTTCGCCGCCAATACGATGAGCGCGGAGAGCGGCAGAACGTATCGGATAAAGGGGCCTTCATACTGGCTCAGAAAACTCAGGCCGATCCCGGCACCGAGACTGCCAAGGGCGGGAAAGCACGCCGCACAGCCGAACGAGGCGATGATCGCGCCGATCACACCCGTTTTATCGGCCGTTCGCGTTAGGGAGTCCTCAGTAGGCACAGCCGTTCCTTTCACCCGCTCCGCCGCAGCGACTCACCGCGCTCGCCTTGGCTCCTCGACAGGATCATAGTCGAAACCTTATATGCACCCTCCAGCAACTGTAGGGTCAAGGGCCGTGGCTCTGAAAATCGGCGACCTCGCCAAGGCGACCGGCACAAAGGTGCAGACGATCCGCTATTATGAGGAGATCGGCTTGCTGCCCGCGCCGGCGCGCACCGAAGGCAACTACCGGACCTATGCTTCGGCGACCCTTCGCCGGCTGTCATTCATTCGCCGCTCGCGCGGCCTTGGTTTCAGTCTCGACCAAGTGCGAGAGCTGCTGGGCTTGGCCGACCATAGCGATTGGTCCTGTGCCGCGGTCGAGACGATCGCGCGCGAGCACAGGGCGGCGATCGAGCGCAAGATCGCCGACTTGGCAGCCCTGGATGGCGAGCTGGCGCGTATCATCGACCGATGCGGACACGGCACCGTTGCCGAGTGCGGCATCCTTGAAGCCCTGTCTCCTGCCTAAGACGGCAGTGCATTACCGCTTCTCCCAACAGCGCGCGCGGCTCGCAAGAAATACGTCCGGTTTCCTTGTGGTCGCAATCGGCCACCCGATCGCGGCCGTTCAGAACGAGAAAAGCCGTTGCGGAAACCAGCGTCAGAATGCAGGGTGGTAGCTGTCTTTCCTTGCGGGTGAACCGGCCTTCTCATGCTGATCGGATACGTCCGCGTCTCGAAAGCCGACGGCAGCCAGACGCTGGAGCCGCAGCGCGACGCGCTGCTCGCGGGCGGCGTCGACCCGAGCCGCATCTACGAGGACCTCGCATCGGGTCGGCACGATGCTCGGCCTGGCCTGACCGCGTGCCTGAAGGCGCTCCAGCCCGGCAACACGTTGGTGATCTGGAAGCTCGACCGGCTCGGCCGTGATCTCCGTCACCTCGTCATCACCGCAGAGGATCTGCGCTCGCGCGGGATCGGGCTGAAGGTGCTGACGGGTGCCGGCGCGCAGATCGACACGACGACCGCCAATGGCCGGCTCGCGTTCGGCATCTTCGCCGCATTTGCCGAGTTCGAGCGCGAGCTGATCACCGAGCGTACGCGCGCCGGGCTCGCTGCAGCGCGCGCCAGGGGCCGGTTGGGCGGGCGCCCGCGCAAGATGGACCGCTCGACGCTGCAAATGGCAATGGCGGCGATGAGCGACCGGAAGGCGGTCGCGGCTGAGGTGGCCAAGCGGCTCGGCATCACGACCACGACGCTCTACCACTACATCAACGGCGACGGCACGCCCAAGGCCCCCGGCCAGGCGCTCCTCGACGGGAAGGCGATGCCCAAACCTCCCACCCGGGCTCGCGAAGAGCGACAAGCGGCGTGACCGTCTGGCGAGCGCCCGTTCCAGCCGAGGCGCTCGCGACCCTGAAACGACGCCTCGCGGCGCTGCCGCCCCGGCACCCCGACCGCAAGGAGATGATGGCGTCGACCTGCCGGCTCTACGCCGTGTCGCGCGCCACCCTGTACCGTGCGCTACGCGGCGAGCACCGTCCCCGCGACGCGCACCGCTCCGATCGCGGGCACGCGCGCGTCATGGGCGACGGCGAGATCGAACACTGGTGCGAGATCGTCGCTGCGGTGAAGAAGAGCACCACCAACAGGAAGGGCCGCCACCTCTCGACCGCGCGGGCGCTCAGGCTGGTCGAGGAGCATGGGGTCCACACGCCCGATGGCCATCGCAAGCTCGCGCCCGGGTTGCTCACCATCTCGACCCTCAACCGACATATGCGCCGGCTCGGGTATGACCACGCGCGCCTGACACGAGAGCCCGCGGCCGTCCGTTTCCAGGCGGAGCACGCCAACGACCTGTGGCACTTCGACCTGAGCCCGTCCGACCTGAAGCAACTCGCGGTTCCCCCGCCCTGGGTCGACCTGGAACGGGGCGGCGCGCCCACGCTGATGCTGTTCTCGGTCGTCGATGACCGGTCGGGGCTCGCCTACCTCGAATACCACTGCGTATATGGTGAGGATGTCGAGGCGGCGCTCGGTTTCCTGTTCCGCGCCATGTCGGCCAAGCCGGACGGCACGACCAACCCGCTCCAGGGTATCCCCAAGCAACTCCACCTCGACAACGGCCCCGTCGCGAAGTCAGCCGTGTTCAAGCGGGTAATGGAGAGCCTGGACGTGATCGTCACTCCGCACATGCCGGCCGGATCGGACGGTGCGCGCACGACCGCACGCGCCAAGGGCAAGGTCGAGCGGCCGTTCCGGACGGTGAAGGAGGCGCACGAGACACTCTACCATCATCACCAGCCCGACACCGAAGCCGAGGCGAACGCTTGGCTGACCCGGTTCGTCGATCGCGAAAATGCGCGCGATCACCGGCACGAGGCTCACTCGCGCGTCGATGACTGGCTTGAGCGCCAGCCCGAGGGCGGGGTCCGCGCGATGTGCGCGTGGGAGCGGTTCTGCTCGTTCGCGCGCGAGCCCGAGCGGCGCATGGTCGGGCTGGACGCGCGGGTGTCGGTCGCGGGGGTCACCTACGAGCTCGACCCCGAGCTTGCCGGCGAGGCGGTCGTGCTGTGGTGGGGGTTGTTCGACGCCGAGCTGTTCGCCGAGCATGGCGACGAGCGCTACGGTCCGTTCGATCCCGTGGGCGGCCCCGTACCGCTCCATCGCTACCGCAAGCACCGCAAGAGCAGGCGCGATGTCCGCCAGGACCGCGTCGCCGAACTCGCGACCCGCATTTCCATCCCGCGCTCCGCGCTGTCGGGTGAGCCCGACCTGATCGCGCGCGAGCCGCACCGCGCCATGCTCGCCACCCGCCCATTCGACGGTCCCGACCGGTTCGAGGAGTTGGCGTTCGCCACGCCGCTGAAGGCGCGCGCGGCGATCGCGGAAGAGCTGCGCGTGCCGCTCGGCAAGCTCAGCGCGGACGACCTCCAATTCATCGCCGACCTGCTCGCCCGCACGCTGGTCCGCGCGGAGGTGATGGTCGCCATCCGCGAACGGTTCCCGCCCGGCCGCGCCCATGCGGGATGAGGAGCCTGCCCCATGCTGACCGAAGTCATGCACCACTACCGGCTTGCCCGACCGCCAGTCGATGTTGGGTTCTACGAGACTGAGCACCACAAGCAAATCGTTCACGACCTGCGTACGACGATCATGGCGGGCCGGCTGATCGCGCTCACGGCCGTGATCGGGTCGGGCAAGTCGCTGCTGGTGCGCAGGTTGCGCGAGGCGCTGGAGCGCGAGAACCGCGTTATCGTGTCGCGCGCGCTCAGCCTGGAGAAGGCCAAGATCACGGTGCCGCTGCTCGTGTCGGCGCTGTTCTACGACCTCAGCCCGGACAAGCTACCCACCATCTCGCGCCAAGCCGAGCGCCGCGAGCGCGACCTCCAGGAGCTGTTCCGCAAGGCTAAGAAGCCGGTCGCGCTCTTCGTCGACGACGCGCACGACCTCCACGCCAACACACTGAAGGCGCTCAAGCGTCTGGTCGAGCTGGTTCAGGAGGGTGGCGGGCAACTCTCGGTCGTCATGCTGGGCTACCCGCGTCTGAAGAACGACCTGCGTCGCCCCACCATGGAGGAGGTGGGTGACCGCACGACGCTGTTCGAGTTCGGAGGGCTGCGCGACCGGCAGCGCGACTTCATCGACTGGGTGCTCCGGGCTTCGCTGGAAGAGGGCGTCGAGCCCGAGGAGGTCATCACCGACGACGCGGCGACGCTGCTCGCCGCGCGGCTGAAGACGCCGCTCCAGCTCAGCCGCTACCTCGTCCGCGCGTTCGAGGCGGGGTTCGGGATCGGCGCCAAGCCGATCGACGGCACCATCGTTGACGGCGTGCTGTCGCGCCGCCTCGACGACATAGAGCCAGAGCTGAACCGGCACGACTACGACGTGAAGGCGCTGTGCGACCAGTTCGACGCCAAGCCCGCCGAGATCAGGAAGCTCATGCGCGGCGAGCTGGAGGGTACACGGGCGACCGAACTAACGGACGAGATGCGCATCGCGGGACTGCCAATATGAACGTCTCACGTAGCGTGCGTCGCGTGGCCTGCGTCTCGCGTCCGTTTCACCCGAGGTGCGCCCGTTCTCAACTATAGTGCGCTAGAGCACGGCTTCGGTCTCACGGAGCGTGCGCCAGAATAGACCTATAATCTCGCGCCGGGCCGACCATCATTGCAGGCCGCTACAGCTAAGCGCATCGTCGAGGACCGGCGCCGGCGCGGCAAGCACCTGAAGCAGCACAGCGGCAGGACGCCTGGCGGTCAGAAGCTCTCGCCCGCGTCGTTGATCCGAGCCTACCAGGAGGAGGTCGACCGCAAGCGCTCCATGATCCGGCGCGCCGACGCCGCCCGCGACCGGCTTCTGCTCGTCACCGAGGCGCTGCGCCGGCTTAGGCGATCCGAGCAGTTCATGGCGCTGCTCGAGGACGAGGACCTCGCCACCATGCCCGAGAACATCGCAGCCAGGCTTACCCAGGCGGGAGCAAGACCATGAGCGCCAACCGACCAATGCCCGTCCGGCTCGCGTTCGAGGAGGCGAGCCTTCGCATCTCCATCGGCGCCATCATGCCGCTCCGGTTCGTGTCCGCGGCCGTGAAGAAGTCGGTCAAATACGGCCAGATCGCCGCCTCGATCGCCGAGGTCGGCATCATCGAGCCGCCGGTGGTCGCGAGAGACGCGGCCGACGCCAGCCGCTTTCACCTGCTCGACGGCCACCTGCGCGTCGAGATCATGCGCGAGCGGGGCGAGAGCGAGGTCGTGTGCCTGGTGGCGACCGACGACGAGGCGTTCACCTACAACAAGCGGGTGAGCCGGATCGCCACCATCCAGGAGCACAGGATGATCCTGAACGCGATCAAGAAGGGCGTATCGGAGGAGCGGCTCGCCCGCGCGCTCAACGTCGACATCGCCAACATACGCATGAAGCGCAACCTGCTGGTGGGCATCTGCCCGGAAGCGGCCGACCTGCTCAAAGACCGGCACGTGCCGCTCAACGTCTTTGTCGAGCTGCGCTTCCTCAAGCCCGTGCGCCAGGTCGAGGTGGCCATGAACATGATCACCATGAACCGGTTCTCGGTCAGCTACGCGCGGTCGCTCGTCGCCTCCACGCCCGCCGACCAGCTCGTCGCCGGCAAGCCCCGGAAGGTGCCGGGGCTCACCGACGACCAGATCGCCACCATGCAGCGCGAGAGCGAGAACGTGGACCGGCAGTTCAGGCTGGTGGAGCAGAGCTACAGCTCCGACCACCTCGATCTCATGCTGGCCACTGGATACGTGAATCGCCTTCTCGCCAACGCGCGCGTGGTGCGCCACCTCGCCCAGCACCACGCCGACATATTGGCCGAGTTCCAGAAGCTGAACGACCTTCGGGAAGCGGCGTGACCGGGAGAGCGTCGCGTGCGTGGGGAGTGAAAAGCCTGAGGATTGTCAGCTCTCCCGTCGGTCGGTGTGTGTCGCTCTTCCGACACGGCGGGTACGCCGTCGAGGCGGGCGAACAGGGGTGGCCGGCTTTACGCCTGCCGCCTGGCTCCTGCTCGCGCGCAACGTGGCAATCAGGCCCGTGATGCTGGTGATGATCGCGGCGACACCGGTCAGGGTCGCTCCGTCTGGCATGGTCATGGTCGACTCCGAATCTTGAGACCATGCCTCACTGTTCACATTATGTTCTTGTAGGACAGCCCTGATTTGCGTTTCCCGACAAGGCCAGCCGTCATTAAGGGCTGGACTATGGAGGCGACCACGAATGCGTGGGAGGAAGCAAAACCCGAGGAGATCATAGGGACCGCTGATCCATTGTCGCTCAAGATGTGACGTCGCACCCACCCTTCCAACTAAGAGGGGCGCGGCGCCATGCAGGTTCATCTGCCCGGCACAGCGCGACCTCGCCATCGCCGACCCGCTCGATGCCCTGCGCAACCTGCGAGGCGGCGCGCGGTATCTCCAGCAACAGCTGACCGCCTTCGGCCGTGTTGACCTGGCGCTCGCCGCCTACATGTCGGACCCGACCGCGTCCGCGGTGCCATGGCCGTGCCCACCATCGCTGGCACTCGCGACTTTGCCGCCCGCGTCACACAAGGCTGGTGACTAGCCCTCGGGCTGGCGCCGGCTTCCCGCGCCAGCGCACCGCGAGAAGCCCCCTCTCTTTCGCACGCGGCTGGATCAGTTCGTCGCGCTGCTCGCCTTCGACACCGATCACGGGAGCGAGCCGCTCACCGAATTATGAACCGCAAAGCCGTCCGCCTCCGTCAAAATAATACGATCCCCAACCATTATAGGAGCCGCCATAATCCGATGATGTCAGGCCGGTGTTCCACCGCCCGAGGCCGATAACGTCAGGGTCGTCTTAGTCCGGCCAGTGCCGCTCCAGCACCGATCGGAACGCGGCTTCCGCGTCGGCGCGCGATCCGCCGTCGCGCGGCAACAACGTGAGTGTCACGGCCTTGCGCGTCCGGCGGTCGACGCGGAGCAACGGCACTCCGTCGGCGTTGGCGAGTATATCTGCCGATCCTGACTTCTTGGGGGATCCTGACTTCTTGGGGGCGTTGGCCGCGACGGTCAGGTAACGGATCACGTCCGGAGGCGAGGCGGGACCGCCCTCCCCTCGCCCGCGTTTGGCGGCCAGCTCGCGCGCGGCCTGCTCGACACGCGCGCGGCGGTCTTCGGGCTTCAGCAGCGGCTTCAGCATAGTGACGTGTTTGATCCCGAGGTCGTGCGGCGATGCGAACGCCGACAAAAGCGCGTCCGGCAGTCGCGCCAAATCAAGGTAGCGGCTCATCCAGCTGCCGCTCACCTTGAGTCGCTCCGCCATCGCGCCTTGCTTGCCGCCGTAGTACAAGTTGAGCGCCCGGAGATAATCGCGCGCGCGCTCATAGTCCGAAATGTCCTCGCGGGCGCGGTTCTCGAGGTCCGAGAGGCGAAACGCCTCTTCATCAGTGAGGTCTCTTATCTCGATGAGGAAGCGGAATTCAGCGTAGTTATGGCTGCGCAGCCAGCTCACCGACCAGTGCCGGCGCGCGCCCGAGATCACCTCGTAGTCGTATGTCGGGTCATTCTGGAGCCTGCGGACTAAGGCCGGCATCTCCTGCTTGCCTTGTGCCTTCAGGCTCTCGATCAGATCGTGGCAGCGCTCCTCAGACAAGGCCGCATAATCGCGGTTATGCCCGGGCCACATCCGGCAGCGAGCGGGATCGACTAGCTCCACCGCCCGGTTGACGAGCGAGCCTGAGGCCAAGTCAGCCAGGCGGTTGCTGCGGCCGGCGAGCACGCCGGTCGCGAGCCGCGCGGCTCGTGGCGGCTGGGCCGTCGAGCTGTCGATCGCGCCCGCCAGATCGGCCGCGAAACTACTGTTCTTTCCGCTCACTGGTTCGCCTCCGAACTCGATTTTGCACCGGTGCAAAATCCGGTTTTCACGCCAGTCCCTCGCGCCGCAGGCGCGCGTCATGGCTCGGCCACATGGACCTAATGTCGATCTCAATCTCGCCATTGACGCCGTCGAGATACGCTAGGCAGCGGTCGCGCACCGATCGGCTCGTCGTCGGACCTTCAAGCTCGTAGACGGTCATCAACCGGGCGCTCGCATTGTCGATCTCGGCCGAGTCCTTGAGCGGCGTACGCACGAGCGAGTGGCCGTAGAGCTGGCTCATGAGACGCATCAGCTCTTTTTGCATGGATTTATTCTCGTCGACCTTAGACGCCACGAAGCGCAAGAAGGCCAGGTGAGTGTCCATGCCGTGCTGCGCGAGCACCTGCATCGTTTCGTCCAGCATGGCCAGAAACGCTGCGGTAGACGCGAAATCCATGATGGTGGGCGGCACAGGCACGACCAGCGCGTTGGCGGCGCGGAGCACCGACAGCGAGATAGCGCCCAAGGCCGGGGGTGGATCGATCACGACGATGTCGTAGCGGTCGGCAACGGATGCGATGCCCTGCTGCAGCCGGTCAAGGAGTGCCCCCTGCCCCCGCGCCATGCGCGCCGCGAGTTCGTACTCGGACTGGAAGAGCCGCAGGTTGGCGGGTATGAGATCGAGACCGTCGAAATGCGTGCGCCTGATCGCGTAGTCGAGCGACACCCGTTCGTCCTCACGCAGGAACGGATACAGCGTCTCCGACTCGTCGAGATCAAGATCTGGCACATAACCGAACAGCGTCGTCGCCGAGGCCTGGCTGTCGCAGTCCACGAGCAGCACACGGTAGCCGCGCATCGCGAGGTACTGCGCCAAGTGCACCGACAGTGTCGACTTACCTACGCCGCCCTTAAAATTCTGCACCGCTACGACCGCGCATGGATCGTCTGGCTGTCGCCAGGGCCGCGTCTGGAAGACGCCGCGCATATCGTTGAGCTGCGCCAGCGTGTAGCCCACGCGCCGGTTGCTTTCCGTCCGGTCCACCGCGGGTAACCGCCCGTCCTTCTCGGCCTCGCGGATCGCGGCGGGGGTGCGCCCCACCAAGTCGGCCGCCTTGCCGATCGTGAACAACGGCTCCCGCCGCTCATCAGCGCGCCGGCTTTGCGCGCCGTTGCGAAGCTTTTCCAAAATCACGGAAGACCGCTCGGCAAGCGCCGCTACGCGGTCCTGGTCGGCCTGCCCCGCCAGCCTAAGCGCTGTCGCCACATATCCCCTTTCACAAACGCAGCCGAGAATGTGTGATTTGCGCTTCTACGTCAACGCATAGCGTATTTGTGCAAACCAGCAGAAACCATGGCCCAGAATATCGAGCGGCTGACCTGATGGGGGCGGTCCGGGCTTATCGGACGCGTTTTGCACCGGTGCAAAATCAACCCGGGCGACCCTTGCGCGCCACATAGCTTTCGCAGAACCCCTGCCAGCTGCGCGTGAGCTTCGTTCCGCTCAATCGCTCCAGCCGCTCGCCCATATGCGTGCGGTAAGCATCGGCGATCAGGTCAATGTCCCAGCCTCCGCCGTGCGTGCGGCCAATCGCTAGGAACTCCTCGCCGCCGGCCCAACGAAGCGAGCCAGTGGGGAAACCGGCTGCTGGGGCAGGGGAGGGCCCGATAATTTTCGCGCTCAGCGCTCCCGCGACCTTCGCCACCACCGCGTCGATTGTCGTCGGCGCCACGCGATCCGCGGGGCCGCTCGGCTCCTCCGCTACAACAAGCTGCTCAACGGCACCGTCGCGTCGCGGCCGCCGCCCTGCCGAGTGCCGCGCCAGCTCATCGACTGTGCCGATCTGAGCGGGCGCGTCCTTGGCCTCGAACCGGAATTCAAGTTCGACGACGGTCCTACCCTGACGAACCTCTTTCCAATGCACCTGGAAGTGCGCGAGCTGGTCGATCTCGGCCTTGGCCGTTTCCAGCACCTTGCGCCGGAGCTGCGCGAAATCCTTATAAATGTCGGGCGCGATGCCCAGTGCCGCGCGCAGCGCCGGCATGTCGCAGCGCCAGACCGGCTGCCGCCGATGGATGCGCAGCGCACCCAGCTCGTAAAGCTTAAGCGCATAGGCAGACCGAAAGCCCAGCACTGCCTGCCGGTTGAGGACCGCATAGGTCTCCGACTCCTGGATGAGCTTGCGCGCGTCGGGCGTGAATTGCCATTCGATCCAGCCTGCCTCGACGCCGTCCTCGTCCTCTGCCTCTTCCTTCGACATCTGAATAAGCGAGAAGCGCCGCGTCGCCTTCTTCCCGCGCCAGCTGCGGTCATCCTCCGCGAATAACGTCCGGTGCAGCTCCTCGAGCATGTCGGAGATCCGCTCATTGCTCTTGTGTCCGCGTCTAATGTCGGCCTTCCGCATGCGGTGGGGCGTGTCGCGCCATGCGTCGCCGCCTGCGGCCAGGATCATGAGTGCTAAAAGCCGCGAGGCGGTCAGGCTGAGCGACTGCCCTTTGACGAAACGGACCTCGACGAGCCGACCCGGCTTCGCAAACTCGTCGGTACGCTTGGCCGACAAGGCCGAGGCGACACGCATCGCGCGTCCCACGACCGCGGACTCCTCCCCGTCTTCCTCATCAACTGGATCGACGCCATTCATACCGGCCCTTTCATGGCAAAGCTGCCTGACCTGACTTGGACGGTCAAGTCAGGTCAGGATTCTGCCGCTATCGAAGACCCCCAAGAGGTCAGGATGCCCCCAACCGGTCAGGATAACCCCGTCAGGTCAGGCCATCTCCCCCGATTCGACAGGCTGGAGCCCCCGCCCGGTCAGGCAAACTCCCCCAGGAAGTCAGGTCTAGAGCTAACGACTCACGGAAAACAGCCACGAACGCTGTCGTGAATCAGAATCCGGGAATCGAGAATTGCTTCCGCTGCGAGGCAGCGGTGGTTTGAAAATCTGACTTAAGGATGTCGGAGAACACCAGGAGGGGGAAGGAGAATGATCGCGAGCGAGGAAAAAGGCGATGCTGCTGACCGCAGATCGTTTGAGCAAGAAATTCGTCGGCCTCGTCGGCGCACCACGTGGCGTGTTGCTCGGCCCCATCGCTCTGTGCCGTTGTCCCGTGCGCGCGGACCACACGCCGAGCAGCCGCCCGGGCAGTCGGTTCCGCCCTACGCCCCTTAACGCGTCCTGACGGTGCAGCAGAGCGTCGATTAAGGCCACGGTCCGCACCGGGGCTTTCCGGCTAGCCATGTCGATGGGCGGGAACCGCAGATTGCGCATTACCGGCGTCCACGGCCGCCACTTCGTCGAGATTGGACGCGAGGCGGGCTTAGGCCTGGCCGTGATCCGGCAAGCGCTGGCCGAGATCCGCGCATCGACCGAGGAGGTGAGGGACCGAGTGGAGGCGGCGTCGCCCCGCGACTTCCGCGGGGCTCTCCACGCGAGCGTTCAGGCGGCGATCGAGAGCCGGTCGGAGCGGCTTGGGACAGCCGAGATCTGATTGCGGGCTGCGCGCACCGTCCTCGCAAGGTCAAGCCAGCTGTTGCGACCGTCGTATAGCGTGATAGTCTGCGCACGCCGCTCGGTCAGTCCCGGCGGTGAGGCGTCGTAACCTCAGGTCATTGCAGCCGGTCGACATTCATGTCGGCCGGGTGGCCGTCACGCATGTCCAGGGTCCGCCTAAAGGTGGCGGCGCCTTGTGCAATGCAGGGTTACGAACACCCGGCTCCCGGCCGGATCGCCTCCATTCTGAAGGGAGGCGATGATGACGCAGAAGAGCAGCGTCGGCGAACTAGTTGATGACCTGCCGAACCCGCGCGCCCCGATCTCGCATAGGATCGACCGGCAGGCGTTAGAGCGTAACCTGGCCGGCACGAGGCTGATGCGGCGGGTGGATGGCGGTCCACCTACCCGGTTGCCGTCAGGCGAGTGGATGCATCGCATCGCCCTCGACCTGCCCGAGGCCATGCTGGACGCGTTGAAGGAGAGGGCAGGGGAGGGCACCTCGCTCGGGCAGGTGATTCGGTCCGCACTCGTTCGTGATGGCATCGGCGGCGGCGCGCACGTCCTCGGCATCTGCGACGGCACCTACGCTGATGACGGGGAGCATTCTGAAACCGAGGCGGAGCTCGGCGGGATCGCCGACCAGCTCTCGAGGCTGGTCCTCAATCAGGGAGACGAGCGGTGATCTGGATCCTGTTCGCAGCCGCGGCCGGGATCGCGACCTGGGCCGCGATGGGCATGCGCTCGGGCGCGGTCGAGCGCCAGAAAGGACAACCGCTCCTTTGGGGCGCAGGCGCTACCGCGGCCGTGCTCTTGGCGCTCGGCATATACGTCGAGGTGCAGCAGCAGCGCATGGTGACGCGGATCATGGACGAGGGCACTGACCTATTCGAGCGCGCCGAGGCCAAGGCGGACGTTCGTCGGGCGGAGTTCCAGGCTAAGCGCGATGAGTTCGATCGTAAATTCGAGGCGCGCCAGAACGCATTCGACCGATCATTTGAGGAGCAGGGCGACAGGATCGACCGCGCGTTCAGTGAGCGCCGCGCGGCGATGAAGGACCAAGAAATACCTAAGCTGGACGAGTCCGCTCCGGCTGAGTCCAGACCGGTTCCATAAGCTTTGGAAGATCCTGAACATGTGCCGACCCCGTCCAACATGGTAGGGGAGGGACGCAGGTGATCGGAACGCTGACTGTCCGAATGAGCACGAACGTGAGGTCTATCGAGCTGTGACCCGGTCGCGCTTCCTGCCCAGCGACATAACCGAGCACATGATCGAGGAGGGTGGGGACGGCATGGACGCGATCAGTCGCCGTTCGGACGAGGCTTACTGGTCGGCAAGGCTTGCCGCCCGCCGTACTGCGGATCATGCCACAGGTTATTTAACCGAGTTCGATCCGCGGCCCACCGAGGAGGTGCTGGCGGGCGAGGCGGACACTATATTCGCCGAGCTCCAGGGCGGGGTAGGGGACGTCCGTCGCGCTCAGGAGATGGCGGAGATCCACCTTGCGATCGCGCACGACAATGTGCGCCTGCGTGCCCGCTTCCTGGATGAGGTGGAGGTGCTGCCTACCCCCGACGCGGCCTGGCTCGTGGGCGAGGACGCGGCCACGCTCGACAGGTGGTGGGCAGAGGGCCAAGTCATAGGTGTTCCAGTCGGCGCTGCCTGGCTGTTCCCGACGTTCCAGTTTAAGGACGGGGCGCCCAGGCCCGTGATCGCCCGAGCGCTCGCCGAGCTGCCGGCCGAGAGGTCGCCCTGGCAAACCGCCTTCTGGTTCGTATCGAGCAACTCGTGGCTGGGTGGTCCCGCACCTACCTCGCTGCTGGATGACGATCCGGACGCGATCGTCTGGGCCGCGGCGCACGAGAGGGACGAGATCGGCGGGTGACTGCGCGCGGCTTGGAACGGTTCCCTCGGGCAGCGGAGCGGCCGCGGTTTAACGATCGGATGGTGCTTCAGGAGGACGGACGTTGGACGGACAGCTGACGCTCGAGATGCTGAATACGGATGGGACGCCCGTGTCTTGGAACGTCGCGACGACCCGCGACTTTAATGAGCTAGACCAGCAGCACGTCGCCGAACTTCTGGATGCGGTGGTCGCCGCCGAGTTCTTCACCAGGCCCGAGCCGGTGATCGACGTGCACTCAAGCACGGTCGCGTTCCGGGTCCGCATCGCGTGGGATGGTCGCTCGATCGGCGAGCCGAACGCCGCGCCGGCGCTGGAGCGGGTCGCCAGGGCGGCGCGCGCCTGCTTGCGCGACCGAAAGGTGATCGCGCTGAACTCGATGCCGTACGATGAACGCCAAGCACTTCTGGCCGCCTTGTTCGAGGTCGACATACCGGAAGGCGAGCGGTGGCCCGACTAGCATCGGACATCATCGTCATTCGCGTGACTACCTCATACTTGTCATCGAGGGCAGGACCTTCAGTCTGGGGACGACCAAAGCTTCGGCTCTCGAGCCGCAGAGCGCATCGCGAAGCAGGGGCAGGGGAACCAACCTTATCCCCCGCAGTAGTACTCATTGTGCGTTATACGACCGATATAGTTGGCGTGTCCTGACCAGGGGAGCCCTGTGAGCATGCGCAGCTTCTTTACCAACCTGTTCGATCAATGGGGAACGCGCGGCACGCCCGACCTGGGCTCCAACCCCGGCGTCAACCCGTCGACCGGGCTTTCCATGATGGACCGTGCTGTCGACGTAACCGGCAACCGGTACGGAACCGACCGGCACCCTTGCGACGAGACATCCGGCAAGGGCGCCGACCCAGCTGGATCTGATTATCATAACCACGCCGGGAGGCTGACGAGCAACGACTGGAGCAGCTCATCCTGGTCGGGTGTGTCCAGCTCCGGGCCCGATCACTCGTCGAGCTCGTCCGCATCCTTCAGCGGCGGCTACGATCCGTCGCGGGGTTGGTGATCGTGGACGGGACAGGGGAGGGCGGCCGCGCATCCTATCTCGACCGGCTGGTCGCCCGGGCCGACCTCGCGAACGGCGGCTTGCCCGTGTGGCCGACCACGCTGGCCATACCTGTCGCCTTTTTCTTGCCGCCGCTCGTCCTGATTGTGGGCGAGAAGTGGTTCGCGGGCGTTGCCCTCGCCCTCTCGCTCGTGCCGGTCATCTGGCTTGCCCTGTGGTGCGCGCGCACGATGTACGGCTGGTCGCACCCATACGCGTCCGCTCGCTGGCTCCATGCAGTGCGCGGCGTGGTGGGTGACGAGGCCATGACCGAGCTGCTGGTCGACCTCGACGGGCAACACGCACGCGATCCCGACCACGTCCTTACTCGTCGCGAGGTGGTCGAGGCGGTCGCGATCCAGCGTCAGCGGGCGCGCGATGCGGCGGCACGCGCCCGCGGCGTGAGCTTGCGCCGAACGAGCACCGCATCGTGAGCAGGCGCGCGCCGGCTGTCCTGGCGATCGGCGACAGGGGCGGCTACGGCCACCCAGTCGGGGAGGTGCCGGACAGGGTAGGCGGCCGGAGTCCCAAGGAGCAGCAGCTTTGATGCGCTTCATACCGCCGCGACGGACGGGACCGTGTGCCGCATGCAAATCGCACCCAATTCTGGACTCGGCGGTCCAGAACGAGATAGCGCAGCATCGCCAGCAGTTGTAGAACGGCCGTACCAGAACCTGGACGGGAGCGCATATGCCGGGTGGACGGCCATGCGGGTTCGACAAAGGGGAGGCGCTTGATCGCGCGCTGGAGCTGTTCTGGCGCGATGGGTACGAGGGCACCTCGATCGCCGACGTGACCGAAGTGATGGGCGTCTCGCGCGCCAGCCTCTACGCGGCGTTCGGCGACAAGGAGCAGTTGTTCCGGGCGGTGCTGAGCCACTATGTCGCCGGACCAGGCTCGTACTTCCGCCAAGCCCTGGAGCGGCCGCGGACGGTCGAAGCGATCCGTGCCTTGCTGCTGGAAGCGGCGATCGCCGTCACCGCGCCTGATTGCCCGCCGGGCTGCCTCGTCGTCCATGGCGCACTCGCCTCAGGCGAGGAGGGCGCCGTCGCGCGAAACCTGCTGACGACGGAGCGGCTGAGCCGGCAGGCCGCAGTCCGCGCACGTCTGGAGCGTGGGGCAGGGGAGGGCGATCTGCCTGCTGGTACGGATGTCGTCCTCGTGACCGAGTACGTGATGGCCATGCTCCACGGCATCGCCGTACAGGCGTCGGGCGGCGCAGGTCGAGAGGCGCTGACGGCCGTCGCCGAGATCGCGATCCGTGGGCTGGCACTGGATGCGCATGCGACATTCACGTCCGAGAATCGGGGCGGGAGATCCGTCAAATCTCCGCGTCAGAGGGCGAAGACGCCCATCCAGTTGGGCCAGATCGCGATGGATTTCTAAACGGGGCGTGACGCAGGTTCAGGCGCCTACGGGCCTTCCAACCCCCTACCGGAGGTGGCCCGGATCAGATCCGAACCGCTGACCTTGGCTGACCGACTGAGGCAAAAAATCAGTCCCTTCTATTAGCACACCCTACGCGGCTAGCCGCAGAAGAATGGGAAAAAGTGCAGTAAAATCAGTGCAGGAAATGCTTGCGACACTTCGCGGCACCGATGCTCCGGATGGCTATCTGGTCCCAGCAAATCCGCACATTTCCGCGACTTTCGGCTCCGGTTCGGGTATGTCTGATGGCCTTATGGTCCCAAACCGGCGAAAGCCCGGTCGCCGGGCATTGCTTGATGGTAACTTTGCCCGGCGGAAGCATCCCGTTCAGGCGTCGGAATACTGCATCTGGGACACCGAGCTGCCCGGCTTCGGGCTGCGGATTCACCCAACCGGCCGCTACCATTGGTTCGTCAGGCTCCGGCATCGCGGTAAGCATCGGCGGATTACGCTGGGTCGGAGCGACGAGCTGGACGCGGTGCTTGCCCGGACCCAGGCACGGCGGCTTCTCGCAGAAGTGGCGCTGGACGGCTTGCCGAAGCGCACCGTTGCGAAGTCGACGCCTGAGCTAACCGACTACGTTGAAACCTACTGGACCGATATAGCCCGCTATTGGAAGCCATCGACCGCCGCGCGCAACCGCAATGCGTGGCGGCTCGACCTCGCGCCCGTGTTCGGCTCAATCCGCGTCGCGGACATCGTGCCCGCCGACATCATCCGCTGGCGTGACGGCTGTGCAGGCGCGGACGAAGCAAGGTTCAACCGTGCCCTGCCGGTGCTCGCGTCCCTGCTGAAATATGCCGAGCAGCTGCATCTGAGGCGCAAGGGATCGAACCCATGCCGCGGCACGCCCCGCTACAAGCGGCAACCGTGCGAGCGCTACCTGTCGCCGCTGGAGTATCGCCGCCTCGGAGCGGCCTTGCGCGCCGCCGAGGCCGCCAGCCCCGCCGAGGTCACGATCATCCGCCTGCTGCTCTACACCGGCGCGCGGGTCAGCGAGATACGCGACCTCCGATGGGAATGGGTGCGCCCGCCGCATCTGGCGCTACCCGACAGCAAGACCGGCGCGAAAACGATCTGGCTGAACAGCCAGGCGCTGGCGATCCTTGATGCCGTTCCGCGACGGGATGGTTGCCCCTTCGTCTTCCCGAACCGCTCGGGAGCCGCACCGGTCAAGCTGGACAACTGGTGGAACGCCTTTCGGCGCACTTGCTCTATGCCGGACGTGCGCATCCACGATCTGCGTCACAGCTTCGCCTCGACGGCGATCATGGACAACGTGCCGCTCGCCACAATCGGGAAGCTGCTCGGGCATCTGCTGCCCGAGACTACAGCCAAATACGCGCACCTTTCGGATGATGTGATCGCGGATGCGGCACAGCGTATTTCCGGCTCGCTCGCCCAGGCGATCGGACTGCGGGCATGACCGCCCTTGCGCTCCGCCAGGTTGTCGCGGACGCCCTGGCCGAAGTTGGCGCTAACGTCGTCTATCTGCGGCTCCCCAAGGGCAAGCCGCGCACAACGACATGGATCGGCGTCGAGCACGGATTTGGCATCCGCCATTATGCGACGGGGCGGAACGTCTACATCGTCCAGACCCGCATGGCCGGACGGCTGCGGACGGTGACCATCGGCCCGGCGTCGGTCATCACGCGCCATCAGGCGACGATGGTCGCGCGGAGGGTAATCGCACATGCGCAGGTTGGCCTTGATCCCGCTACCGACCGCAAGCGCATCCGCTCAGCGCCGCGGTTCGACGACTTCCTGAACGAGTATTGGGCGCGATGGTCGCCGCACTGGAAGGCGTCGACGTATGACACCCAGTGCGGCTATCGCGCGCTCTACCTCGACGGCGCGTTCCCCGGCGTGTTCATCGACGCGCTGAACGAGGCGGACGTGACCAAGTGGTTCGCCGACCTGAACAACCGGACGGGGCCGGGCGCGGCGAACCGCGTCATGAGCATCCTCAACAACATGCTGAACAAGGCGGAGGCGTGGGGCTACCGGCTGGAGAACACCAACCCCTGCCGCGCTGTGCGGCTCAATCGCAGGCGGCAATGCGAGCGCTTCCTGAGCACCGCGGAGATGCGACAGCTTGGGCGGTTGCTGGCGGAGGAGCGCGCGGGAGAAGACAGGGTCAGGCCGATCATGGCGACCGCGATCACGCTGCTGCTGCTCACCGGCTGCCGCGTGAGCGAGATTTTGGGCCTGCAATGGCAGGACGTGCGCGGCAACCGCTTGAACCTGCGCGACAGCAAAACCGGCCCGCGAACCGTATGGCTGGGTGACGAGGCGCGGGCGCTGATCGGCACGCTGCCACGGCTCAAGAATGTGCCTTGGCTGTTCTGGAACGCGCGCTTCCGCAAGCCCATCCGAGCCGTCACCCACTACTGGCACGACTTTCGCGACCGGGCGGGCCTGCCCAAGGTGCGCCTGCACGACCTTCGGCATACCTTCGCCAGTCACGCGGCCATGAACAAGGAAACCCTGCCGATGATCGGGAGGCTGCTAGGGCACAGAAACCACCAATCTACGGCTCGCTATGCGCACCTTGACGACGAGCACGTCCTGGATGCGGCCGAGCAAATTGGAGCGGCTATTGAGCGGATGATGACGTAGCAGCAATCGGCGAGGCAAGGCGGCACGTTCTAAGATACAGCGGCGCAGGAACGATTTAGCCCCAGCTATACGGCTTGCAGCAAATTCTCGGCTCAAACGGATGAATGCCCACGTCGCAGTCTCTTCGGCCCGCGGCGTTGAATGCCGCACGAACGTACTCTTCATGTTCGATCGTCTCGACCCAAGCGCCCGTGAGGTAGCTCGAGTGGATCGAACCCACTACCTGAACCTCCGAGTCAGGGTATGTTGGCCAACTCCGTGGGAGGTGGCAGTATTCGCGGAAACTCTTATCTTTCGTGTCAATTCCGACCGGGAGATCGTCGAAAAGATTACACAATGCGTATCCGCCGAATCTCTTGCTGCGGTCCTGTATTGTTGCGGTCGTCGCGGCACCTCGCTGAAGAAAGAGACAGTGGCAGTTCGAAAGCAGACTTGGATTTAGAAAAAGAATAACCCAAGGCTTACTTCCCGCGCGGAACCGTTTGGCTGCAAACATAGCAGGGTAATAGCAGGAGATTGATACTGAAACCGCATCGCTCTTCTCATCTAAGCGACTGGTATCGCTTGGGCGAAAATCGAGATTGGCGAGCGTCAGGTTCGAGCGGGGTTGCAGTCCGTGCTCGAGAATACCGGGAAGGTTCTCAAGGCGGGTAAAATGCAGCACGTGCTCAATCTCGCGATCTTTGACAACCGCTGCAACGTGAGCCGCGATAACCTGCCAATAGTCCTTTTTCCGTGCCATTATGGCCTCACGCTGCATCCTAGGCAGAAACTATTGATACAGGTCCATCGATCAAATTTCGCTTTTGTTGATAGGTAGCAAAGGAATTATTCGGTACTTACCATCGTTACGCTTCCTGACAGCACCAAGTCGCTGTCCTTCGTTTCGCGATAGGGATCGGCAAACGGTGCCGCGGTTGCTACTGCTACCCCACCAATCTGAGAGCCCGGTCTGATAACGCAGTATTCCTCCTTCGATCCCGGGGGCATAATCTTATCGCTGTAGAAGCGGTCGGTCGCAATAACGCTAGAGTAGCCTTGTCGCCGCACCTCGATCTCTGCGTTGACACTCTGGATTGTCCGACCCGATCCATTCTCAAAGGCGATAAGAACATCGCGCCTGGGTCCTGTACATCTCTCGGCATCGAGCTGAACTGCGATCGCTACCTGCTTCTCGATAGGCCAAATGACCCGCCTGTTCGCAAAAACTAGTCCCGCAACAGCTATGGCGATACCGATCAAACCAAACAGAACAATCCTCCGCATCCGCGGCCCCCTTCAGCGTTCAAAAAAACCAGTGTCACTTGATGGGTAAATGACACAACCCGTCTTCGCGGCAACTCCTAAACGTCACGGGCGGGCATGAGCGAAAGCGGACGGGCGCGCGTATCAGACAAGCGCCCCACCTAAGTGAAATATGACGCTCCAATGTAACACGCGGCGCTCGTCGACCGAGGAAGCAGCGTCAGTCGTACTGGCTAAACCGCAGGTGCGAGACCGCGGCCACGTGCTTCGATTGCTGCCTTAGCCAGGAAACCCTCGATGCCGGCAACGGATTGCTGACGACATAGCTGGAGGGCTTCGACCTCGGTGAGGCAGTCGATCCCATGCCCGAATTGGGCTCGCCAGAGCTGGTCGAGTTCTTCGCCATGCCGCTGCCATAGCACATCGCGCGTTTCAGGTCTCAGCAAAATGCGCTTTGCGTCGCGGCTCTCCGTCAACGTCGTGATCGCGATGACCGATCCGCCCCGCGCCTCAACATAGCCGCGCAGGTTCGCCAAAGTGCCGCCCAATCCTACATGATCGTCGACCAGGACGTAGGCCGCACCCTGCTGCACTTGGCCGTCGAACATGGCTGGTGTGACCAGCCGTTGGAACGCCGGAGCGCGAGTGTGTCCGACCTTGTTGGTCTGGACGATCTCGCCCGCGATTACGGGTAGGTCGAGGGCGCGGCCGAGCACCTGCGCCATCGCATCCGGGATCGCGTTGAAGCCCGTTGTTTCGTCAGCGATGACCGGCAGCAGGAGCGCTGGACGGCCCGCAATGGCACTCTGCAAGGTCTCGATCGCAGCGCCGTCAAGAAGGTCGATCGCAAGCGTCAAAGCGGCGTCAGGATCGCCCGCCTTGGCGCGGGCGTAGCCCGGATGACCATCGCGCTGCGCGACCGTCGTGTGGACCACTACGTCCGGGAAATCGGGAGGCCACGGGAGCCGGGTCGGGGGTGTCTCCATCGCCCGACCAATACACCAGCGGGTCGTTTGTGCTGCCCCCGAATCACCGAACGAGCGACCGACCGTGGCGCGATCCAGCGCGTATGCAGGTGATGGCTATTTGGTCCCAAATCCGGATCAAAGCTGGAACATTACCGCGCTTGCGATACGGGTCGATCGGTCAATGGCGCGCTGTCCCGCGCGCCCAAGTGCCTGCCGGAAAGCGGTTTTATTGCCGATGAAGTGGATGCCTTTCACGACCACAGAACGATGCCAAAGTCCCTGATTGACAAGCACACCCTATGCGGCGACCGCGTGTGCTTTCCTTGACGTAAGAGTGACTTACAGGCGACCTCTCCGGTTCACCCGGGTGAACCCGCGGAGGTCAAGCGAAGCAAGCCCTTATTCGCGCCCGCTAATCTCGGTTCACCCGGGTGAACCGCCCCCTGTCTGGAACACCCTTGCAAATATCTAGGTTTCGGGTTCAAGTATGTGGGTTGCGCAGTCCCCACCAGCTCCACTTTTAGGAGTTGGTTTTATGACCACTGAACGTGATCCCCATGTCGGCGTACGCCTGCCCCGAGCGCAGCTCGCTCAAGTAGACGAGCTTGCCAAAGACCATGGCTGCTCGAGAAGCGAGGCGCTGCGCCTCGTCATTCACTACGGACTGCCTATGGCTCGACTGGGCACGTCCCTTAACATCGCCCGCTTCGCGGTGGCGCTGGAGTATGCCATGGCAGCCTGCAGCGTCATTATAAGCCGTGAGCACGCCGACGTACTTGAGCGCGTGGAGGATACGGTGCGCGGACGCTTGGACGAGTTCCATAGGTTTTAAGGGTTCAGGCGCGTCACTGCCTCTCGGCTGCCGAATACCACACGCGAGGCTATATGTTGCGGCTGCGATCGACTAGCCCGCTTGCCCCAGCGCGCGCCTGACCTCGACCGGGATCGTGTAAACCGCCTCGCGCTGCGCGCCGCGGTTGTGGTGGTCGACCCGGTAGCCCTGGTACCAGCGCCGGACCAGGCCGGCGCGCACCAGGTCCGACACGCTGCGCGACACGCTGCACCGGCCTGACTGCAGCACGCGCGAGCGCACCTCCTCCTCGATCACCCGCTCGGCTCGGACCGGGTCGGCGGGCAGGGCGCCGCACCGGGCGAGATCCGCCCGGACCTTCTCCACGACAGCGAGGCGGCGATGGTCGCGTTGCGCCAGGGGCAGCATCGCGTCCGCCAGCCAGTCGCGTATACCGATGCGCCGGCCGTCCTCCCAGACATATGGACCCGCGCTGCCCTTGGCGTCGGCCACGCGCGCGATCAGGTTGAGAAGGAGGAGCGTGTAGCGGGGCCGCTTCGAGACCCGGGCGATGCGCGCGATCACCGCCGGCGCGTCCAGCCGCTCGTGTCGCTCGTGACATTTCACCTGTTCCGGTCGGGGGAGGGGAGCCGCGTCCGCCAGCATCGAGAACATGTCGGTCTGGAACATAGCAGGGACAGACCACAAACGCCGACTCTTGTGAATCCCCCTTGGGGCCGCCGCCCTCCACTTATGCCGCCCGTGGCACTTCATCGGAGCCCGGCAAAGTTCCACGGCTGCGACTCTGAGTCCTTCGCGCATGTACCTGTTCGTGAGACGGATGCGGTACCGGTATCCGGGGTGCCGATCGGCGGTGCGGGCTGAAGCACTCGCCGCAGAGGAGGCGCTCCGGTTGCCGGGCGGTCAAGTTGAAGGAACTGAGGCCGTCCCGGAGCGGATCATTGACCGGTAACCGGATGAGGCAGATATCCTGACTCTGGAGACAGCCAATGCGACAGGTCTGCCACTATCATCCTGCCGAGCGGCAGCGCGAGAAGGAGCGCAGTCGTGCGTTCGACGCGTTTCAGCTGGATCATGGCTACGTGTCGCAAGGCGAGTTGCGCGCGCGCAACGGGTTCTTCTCCTCGCTAGAGGTTCTCAGCTCCTCGGTGATCTGCCAAGAGAGATTCGACTGAGCGACGTAGGTCTGGCTCCCGAAATCGCCTATGATCTGGCGAGCACATTAAAGCTGAGTGACCGGGCCTTCATTGTTGGAGGCGGAGCCCTGAACCCGTGGGCCGAGCGCTACTGCCACGTGGGTGAGCTCGCGGCTTACGGCTCTTATACATCGAAAGACCTCGACTACTTCGGTCATCGCCAGGCCGCCGAAAAGCTCGCCCCATAGCTTTGTTCCTCCGCGGCCCAGTTCAAGGTCATCGGGGCCGGTCACAGCAGGCCAGCGAGACCGGCGAGCCGCAGATGCGTCTGGACGAGCCCGGCTGCACGCAGCTTTTCGAGGTAGATTCCCACGACCATAGGCGGGTTCTTGAGCGCTTCCCGCTGTAGCCTGAGCGCCTTGAGCGCGCGAGCCGGATCGAGGTCGATCACGTTGACCAGGAACTGGTCGGGATGGCGGATCTCCACGCCAAGATCATCAGCCACCTCGGCTGGGAAATCCTTGATGTTGAAGGTGACGATCGCGTCGGCCGCCCCCGCGACCGCCGTCGCGAACACATGCTCATCGTCGGGGTCGGGAAGAGGCTCGGCCAGCCGCAGATGCTGCTGGCCACTGACATAGGCGTCAGGAAAAAGCCTGAATATCGCATGCATGCGCGCGAACTGGTCATCGACCAGGTGCTGGTTATTGGCTCGGACGTTGCGTTCCCACTCGTCGAGAATGCGATCGCTCCACATGGGCCGAAACAGCCGTTCCTGAGCCATGCGCAGCAGCGCGCCGCGCAGGGTTGCGGGGTACAATACATTGGCGTCGAGCACGACGCCGTACCGGCCGACGAGCATCAGGCGGCTTTGCGCGCCCGATCGTCGGCCGAGCCGGCCTCGTCGTACAACCCCATCTCCTGGTCGAGCGCGGCCATGGCGTCGAGCGCTTCGCCCTGCGCGGCGTGGACCTTGGCCTGATAGGCCAGCACGTCGCGCGCGAGCAGCTTCCGGTGCGTGCCCACC
Organism: Sphingomonas lenta; assembly: GCF_002288825.1. Classification (GTDB taxonomy): domain Bacteria; phylum Pseudomonadota; class Alphaproteobacteria; order Sphingomonadales; family Sphingomonadaceae; genus Sphingomonas; species Sphingomonas lenta. The sequence continues at coordinate 534,090 of NZ_NSLI01000002.1, read as the reverse complement.
ATCTTGTGCTTCAGCTCGCCCCGCTCGATCAGCTTGATGAGGTGCGGGCGCGAGACGTTGAGCAGGTCGGCCGCCTGCGTCGTGGTCAGCTCGGCAAGCACCGGCACCACCGTGACCGCGTTGCCGTTGCCAATCTCGGCCAGCATCTTGACCAGCGTGCCGAATACACCAGTCGGCAGCGTAAAGCTCGCGGCCTCGTCATCCTCGACCTGAAGGCGCACCGGACGCGTGCCGTCGACCCGAGCAAGCGCGCGCGCGGCGTCGCTCGCTGCGGCGATCTCCTGCGGCGTAGGCTCGTGTAGCTCTTCAAAATTGAATGCCAGGGCGGCCATGATTCGTCTCCGTCGGCCCGAAAGTAAGCCGGACGACCAATAAACGCAATAAGTGTAACGCGAGTGTAGGTGGCTCTACCGATTGCTAGGCGCTGCGCGATGAGAACTGAGAGGCCATGAAGGGGGCCATGCGTATCGGACTATCCTACATAGGATGCAGCGAGTTCCTCAACGGGTGCTGTACAGGGACGGTATTTAGGGAGGACTTGCGACCGGAAATGGGAGTCGCTGCGCCCGGGTCCAGCAACCGAGCGGTTGAGAGACAAGGAAACGAGGGTGCCCGACGTACTCGGTTACGCGCGCGTATCGACCAGCGACCAGGATCTCGAGGTGCAGCGCCGCCGGCTTCGCGACGAGGCGGGCGCGATCCGCGTGTTCGATGACGTGGTGTCGGGCAAGCAGTTCGAGCGGCCCGGGCTTACGGCGCTGCTGGACTTCGCGCGCCCGGGCGACATCGTGTGCGTGGTGCGCCTCGATCGGCTCGGGCGGTCGTTGAAGGAGCTGCTCGAGACGGTGGACGGCTTCAAGGGCAGGGGGCTCGCCTTCCGCTCGCTCGAGGAGCGGCTGGACACGTCGTCGGCCGCGGGCGAACTCGTGTTCCACGTCTTCGGCGCGATCGCGCACTTCGAGCGGCGGCTCATCGTGGAACGCACGCGTGATGGCATCGCGGCAGCTCGCGCCCGCGGCAAAGTGCCCGGTCGGCCGCCGCTTGACGAGGAGAAGCTCGCGTCCGCGCTCAAGCTGGTGGAGGCAGGACTTACCCCTACTCAGGCAGCGCGGCAGCTTGGGCTCGGCCGATCGACGCTCTATCGAGAACTTGCCGCCCTTAGATCGGACTTGCCAGACACACCCGCTCTCGGTCGGTCAGAAGGCTTGTCTTGATCACATTTCATAGGCGGGGTTGTCATAGGCCGACGCTATGCTCGGGCCAGGAAGCTTCGAATTTGCGGATGCTCCACCTCCACCTCATCTCCCGACCTGAGCAAAGGCGATCCGCAGCGGGGTGGACCCGGAGCGGGATGGCCGGACCGATCAGGGAGAAGGGCATGAGCTTCGCCGACGCGTTCCGCTTAGATCACTCGACCCACACCGGCTGCAGCCGTCCCAAGCGGGAGGGCGATCTCGTGCAATTGGGCCTGAACACCGGTCCCACCTACGAGATCGCCGCCGTCCGCGGCGAGACCGCCTGGATACGCGAACCTGGTACCTTTAGGGGCGAGGCGCTGGTACCGCTGAGCCGGCTGCGCAAGGTCGAGGACGAGCCGGAGAAGCGCCTCAACGAAGCGGCCTGAGATCGATAGAAGCCGCCTTGAGGGCTGGCCGCAAGAGCGGCCGCTTTCAGGCGGGCACGAGCGCCGGTCCGTTGGCGCTATGACTCCGCAAAGCCTTCTCCTTGCCGGAGCGGTGCGCAAGCGCGAGCAGCACCTCCAGCTCGCCGCAGTCGAGCCAGACGCCGCCGCAGGACCCGCACCGGTCGTACTCGATCGCCCCCGAGCTGACGATGTCGCCGGCGCCGCCGCACACCGGGCAGGTGACGGGTACGGCGCGCGGCATCAACGGCTCTCCCCCGCGACCGGCCGGAGGCGTTTGGCGCGTTCCTCCTCGACCAGCTCTTTCCTTGACGGCTTCCCGATCAGCGTCTTGGGCAGGCTCTCCCGCAACTCGATCTCGCGCGGCAGCTCGATGCGGCTTAACCGATCGGCGAGGAACGCGCGGAGCTCGGCGGGGGTGGCGGCGGTCGCCTCCTTGAGCACGACGAACGCCTTGGGCGCTTCGCCGCGATACTCGTCCGGCACGCCGATCACGACCACCTCGGCGACGGCCGGATGCTCAGTGAGCGCCTCCTCGATCACGCGCGGGTAGACGTTGTAGCCGCCGCACAGGATCATGTTCTTGAGTCGATCGACGATGAACAGGTTGCCCCGCTCGTCGATGCGGCCGAGATCGCCGGTGCGCAGCGCACCGTCGACGAAGATTGCATCTGTCTCGTCCGGGCGGTTCCAGTAGCCGCAAATCACCTGCGGCCCGCGTACGCAGATCTCGCCAACCTCGCCGACCATGAGCAGCCGGTCCGGCGCGTCCGGGTCGCGGATCTCGACGTCGGTGCCCGGAAAGGGCCGGCCTACCGACCCGTCCGGCGCGTCGCCGCCGAGCGGCTGGCAGGCGACAATGGGCGAGGCTTCCGACAAACCGTAGCCCTCGACTACCCTGGCGCCCGTCGCATTTTGGAACGCGCGGCGTGTCTCGGGCGCGAGCGGAGCGCCGCCGGAGATGCAGGCGCCAACGTAGGACAGGTCGATCGGGCGCTTCTCCGCGGCGCGGGCGACCGCGTGCAGGATCGTCGGCACGACGGGCAAGTAATCGGGCCGTGTCCGGTCGAGCGTCGCTATGAGCTGGCCGAGCTCGAAGCGGGGCAGCAGCACCATCTTGGCGCCCGTGCGCAGCGCGAAGTTGAGCACCGTGGTCAATGCGAAGACGTGGAACAGCGGCAGCACGCCCATGACGACGCAGGGTGCGCCACGCGCCTCCCCCATATGCGCGACCATGGCGTCTGCGTTCGCGACAAGGTTGGCGTGGCTCAACATCGCCGCCTTGGGCGTGCCCGTGGTGCCGCCCGTGTACTGCAGCACGGCGAGCGCGTCGGAGCGGACGGAGACCGGCTTGGGACGTCTTGGGCCGGAAACGAGGCGGTCGAAGGTGAACGCGTCCTCGTCCAGCGGCGCTATATCGCCGCGCTTCAGCAGCTTGTAGGCGAAGCGCTTCGGCCAGGGCAGCGCGTCCGCGACCGGACAGGTGATCACGTGGCGCAGGCTCAGCCGCGCGGCCACGGCCGTCACGCGCGCGTGCACGTCTGGGATGTCGCAGGTCGCGACCACCTCCGCGCCCGAGTCGGCGATGAGGTGCTCCAGCTCGCGCTCGGAATAGAGCGGGTTCGCGTTGACCACGACGCCACCGACGCGCAGCGTCGCGAGGTACAGGACGGGGTAATGGGGCGTGTTGGGCAGGCAGAGCGCGACGCGCGTGCCTGGCGTCACGCCGAGAAGCTGGAGGCTAGCGGCCGCACTGTCCGCCAGCTCGCTCAGCTCGCGCCAGGTCGTGATCCGGCCCATGAAGTCGATCGCCGGCAGCGCACCGTGTCGGGTGACCGTCAGGTCGAGCATGTGGGTGACGAGGCGGGGCTTGGAGAGAAGGTCGGGACCATGCGCCCGGGCAGGGCGCGGCGCAGGGCCGGCTCCGCTGTCGAGGAGGAAGGGGGCTGCTTCGGGCGGCATCAGCGCACCGTGAACACGAAGTCGCCGATGGTCGAGCCGGTCGCGGCCTCGCAGCGCGCGCCTCCGATCGGCTCGGCGACCGGCACGGCGCGCGCGTAAGCGCTACTGTGGCGAACGGGCGTGACCGAGAAGCGGCAACCCGTGCCGCGCTCGTCGACGTAGCGGACCGAGAAGGCGGCGCCTTCGGCCTCGGCGTGCGGCATCAGCACCTTGCCGCCCGGCTTGTATGTCAGGGCGACGAAGCCGGGCTCGACGGACGCGCTGAGCGGTTCCTCATAGCCCGATAACGGCTTGTCCACCGCCAACCGCATGGGCTGCTGCGAGCGGTTGTGCACCGTCACCGTCGTCGCCAGAGCGGCGGTGGACGGTGCCAAGGTGGAGATCAGGGCCAAGGCGATCAGCGGCTTGCGCATGTTCCTCTCCTTTCGACCGGGCGGTGTGCAGGGCTGGTTCCCTGGCCAGCATGCCGAGCCGCAGGGATCGCGTAGCACCTGGCAGATGGGGGAACATGGAAGCTCGTCGCACCTCCGGATTGAGCCGCCGCGGATGGCGGCGAGCGATTCCGGAACGGTCGCGCCTAATGGGCCCGAAAGGGATCGGCTCAGGGCTCGCATGGACCTCGACCGTTCCGGCGCCTCCGATCTAGCGACAGGCAGGGTGGCGTTACCAATCGAAAGGCGAGCACCGGGAGTATAGAAGTCGTCTATGGCCCACCCGTGCGCGGTCGCGACCAGACCCGCTCGACCGATCAACGGCCCCGCTGAAGAATGCGCCGCAGCGATTGCCGCACGAATGCGAGCGCGCTGTTCGGCGTCGGCCAGTGCCGGGCGAGCTTGCTCTTCACCGCCTGTCGCTCCGCCCGGAGCCTCGCGATGCGCTCGGCGTTAGGATGCGTGCGACGGCGGGCGCGTCGGATCTCGCGCGAGAGCATGAGGTATGCGGCGAGCAGCCTCTCGACCAAGGTGTGCATCCGACCTGCTCCGTCGCGGCATTAAGCGCTCGCGAAGCTCGTCGGTAGACGGGATGTCGCGACCCGCTGCGGTCCGACATCGCAAGACCGCGATGCGATCTCGCCAGAGGGGCCCGGCCCACGCGTCATGTCCTACCGGCGAGTAGGTGGGCGATCCAACCGAAGCTGCCGCACCGCCGCTATAGCCTGAAGCGAAGACCGCCGGCCTGATACCGGTACTCGGGGTCGGCCGCGAGGAGGATAGGCTAGACCGTGCCGCTTGGGCCGTCGAGCGCTCGCCGCACCCCACTCGCGAGCTCGGCTCGCCGGTAGGGCTTTCCGATCACGTCGAACTCCGCACCTTCGGCATCCACGCGCTCGATCGAGCTTCCGGCGTATCCGGTCGTCAGCAGCACCTTCACTCCCGGACGCCGCCGCCTGACCTCGCGGGCGAGCATGACGCCGTTCATGCCGCCCGGCATTATAAGATCGCTGAACAGCAGGTCGATGTGGGTCGATCGGTCGAGGATGCGGAGCGCCTCGTCCGCATCGCCGGCTCTCAGCACGGCGTAGCCGAGCTCGCGCAGGACCGCCTCCGCATAGTCGCCGACGTCCGCCTGATCCTCGACGACGAGCACGGTCTCATGGCCGCGCTTGTCGAGCATGTCCCGCTGTTGCGGCAGCGCGGGCGGCTCGGCCGCGCCGCTCGCCCGCGGAAAGATCATGCGCACCGTCGTGCCGAGCCCTTCCTCCGAGTAGAGGCGCAGCGCGCCGCCCGACTGCTTCATGAAGCCGTAGACCATCGACAAGCCGAGCCCGGTGCCCTTGCCGGGTTCCTTGGTCGTGAAGAACGGCTCGGTCACGCGCCGGAGTATCTCGGGCGACATGCCGGTTCCCGTATCGGTGATCGACAGCATCACATAGTCGCCCGGCTCGAGTTCGCCGAACCCTTGATCTCCGGCGTCGATCGTTCGGTGCGCGCAGTCGATGGTGATCCCGCCGCCGTGCGGCATGGCGTCGCGGGCGTTGATGAGTATGTTCAGGATCGCGAGCTCGGCCTGGTTCGCGTCGATGCGGGCGTTGCACGCGCCGTGCTCGGCGCGGATGTCGACCCGCACCGCACCGCCCGCCGTGCGCTCGATGATCGGGTAGAGCTCTCGAATAAGGGTGACCAGATCGACTACGCGGTCCCGCAGCGTCTGCTTGCGCGCGAAGGCGAGAAGCTGCTGGGTGAGCGTGGCGCCCCTGCGCGCCGCCTGCATGACGGCCTCCAGCGACCGGATCGCCCTGCCTGCGTCGAAAGCGGCGGGATCGATGCGAAGCTGGGTCAGGACCAGGTCGGTGAACCCCTGGATCACGGTCAGGAGGTTGTTGAAGTCGTGCGCGACGCCGCCGGTGAGCTGGCCGACCGCCTCCATCTTCTGCGCCTGACGCAGCCCCTCCTCGGCGTCGCGCCTGCGGCTCACGTCGAGCTGCGAGCCGAAATAGTAGACGAGGTTGCCGTCCGCGTCGAACACGGGTGACATAAACAGGCCGTTCCAGAACGTCGCCCCGTCCTTCTTGTAATTGAGGATCTCGACGGCGGTCTCGCGCCGCTCGCGGATGGCGTCGCGCAGCTCGGCGATGGTCTCAAGGTCCGTATCGGGACCCTGCAGCAGGCGGCAGTTGCGCCCGATCAGCTCGTCCCGCCTATAGCCGGTCATGTTCATGAACGCCGGGTTGGCGAAGACGATCGGGTTGTCGGGCTTGTTCGGGTCGGTGACGATCATCGGCATGCGCGTCGTCGAAACCGCCGCGAAGAAAACGTCGTTGTTGCGGTCCGCCATGTCCGGATTGACCGCGCCGCTGAGGCGAGGTGGTGGTCCGCCGCTGTAGGTCTCCGGGTCGCCGCCCTTCATCGCGGCCCGATCTTCGCGACCTGGGCCACGCCCGTCGGAGAGACGGCGATCATGTAGATCGGCCCGTCGACGCACCGGGCCAGGAAGTTGGGAGCGCCGTTCGCGTCCGGACGCCGCTCGACCTCGCCCACGCCCTGGCAGGGCGCGCCGCCGTCGAGAATGGCACGCAGCAGCACCGCATCGCGCTGACCAGCCGGCAGGTCCACGATCCGGCGCTGGACCGAAGTCATCTGCGCCGGCGCAGCCGCCTCGACTACGGTGCGTTCGGGCGCGTCTTCGCGCCCGCAGGCGCCGAGCAGAAACAATGATAGGATTGCGAAGCGCATTGCTCATCTCCCGAAGGCCTGGTCGTCAGCCCGTCAAAAGGCTGAAATTTGTTCGGGACGGTTTGCGCACATCGTGTGCCACTACGACACCGCAGGAGCGGCCCTCCCGTCCTAAGTTATTGTTGGAGACACGGATTTACCCGGCGAAAGGTCTTGGACCATCAACCGCCTAAGCGGCCTGAACTCTTTTGCCGAACGGACGCTACTACGTTCGAACGTGTCCGACCAAATCGATAGGCTTGCCAAAATGCGATAGTCTGTGACTATACTGGGCCGTGCCCACCCTCCGGCAGCTCAGCTATCTGGTTACGCTCGCCGACTGCGGGAGCTTCGTGCATGCATCGCGGCTGGCCAACGTGTCGCAACCGACGCTGAGCCAGCAGATCAAGGCGTTGGAAGACAGGTTGCGCGTCAAGCTCGTCGACCGCGGCACGTCCGGCGCGATCCTTACCCCTATCGGCCGCAGCATCGTAGCCAAAGCCCGCGGCGTCCTAAGCGAAGTGCGCGACATCGAGGCGCTCGCCGCCAGCGCGTCCGACCAGCTCAGCGGGACGCTGCGGCTCGGCACCACGCCGACGCTGGGCCCCTACCTCCTGTCTCCCATGATCGCCGAGCTGCACCGCATCGCGCCCGAGCTGCGGCTCTATATTCGCGAGGGCATACCCGACCAGCAGGCGCTGGAGCTCTCACGCGGCGAGCTGGACGTGCACCTCGGACCGTTACCGATCGTCGGCGACGATCTGGCGGTGGAGCCGCTGTTCCGCGAACCGCTCCTGCTGGTGTGCGCGGTCGACTGCGAGCTGGCGACCGGGCGCGTACTCGAGCCCGCTGATCTCGCGGGGCAGCCCGTGATCTCGCTCGACGCCCGGCATCACTTCCATCGGCAGACCGCCGAGATCGCGAAGTCGTACGGGATGCGGCTCTCGCCCGATTACGAGGGCACGAGCCTGGACAGCCTTCACCAGATGGCGGCGAGCGGCCTCGGGCTCACCGTCCTGCCCGCGCTCTATCTAGCATCGGATGTGGGCGGCTCCACGGGACTCGCCGTCCTAAAGGTCGCAGGCTGGAAGGCGCATCGCTCGGTCGCGCTCGCCTGGCGGCAGTCGTCGAGCATGGCGCCCGCGTTCCGGATTATCGCCGAACAGGTGCAGGCGGCCGCGCGGCTGATCCTCGATCCCATAGTCGCGGCCTAACGCCCGAACGGGCGTCAATCTATTTCCTCCAATGCGGGAGGCGCTGCTATCTCCTGCGTAGCGGCCGGTGCTCGCCACCCCTAACCGGACGCTCTCGCGGCGTCCGGGACCCCGCCCCCGGTCCCGGACGCATATCGACAACCGCATCGCGGTTCGCACGCACCCCGTTCCGGGCACGTACTCCGCCCGTGCGCCCGCCGCCGCGATTGGCTGATATCGGAGCCGACCCATGGCTGAACTGGTAGTCGTCGCGTTCGACACGGAAAACGACGCGGACCGCGTGCTCAACGAGCTGAACAAGCTACGCCGCGAATATCTCATCGATCTTAGCGACGCCGTAGTCGCGATCCGCGAGCCGCAGGGCAAGGTACATATCAAGCAGTCGGTCAGCATGGTCGGACACGGCGCCAGCTACGGCGCCTTGTCGGGTGCCCTCTGGGGCACGCTCGTCGGGCTCCTGTTCATGAACCCGATCGCCGGCTTCGCGGTCGGCAGCTTGGTCGGCGCGGGAACCGGAGCGCTGTCGGGCAGCCTCGTCGACTTCGGGATCGACGACGACCTGATCCGCGAGATGGGGCAGACGCTCCAGCCTGGCACGTCGGCCCTCTTCCTCCTCGTCCGCAAGGCACAGCCCGAGAAGGTGCTGGCGGAGCTGAAGGGCTTTGGCGGCCGGGTGATGCGCTCCTCCCTCTCGCCCGACCAAGAGGCGCGGCTCCAGGCCGCGTTGCGGCAGGTAGGCTCGACCGAGCCGACCCCGCAAACCGCCTGAGGCAGTCCGGCCGGCGGCGGCCGGCGCTCCCGTTCGAAAGGAGAACACCATGCGCGCCATTCTTTTGCCGCTGGTCGAACCCGAGCTCGACCGGCACTCGGTCGAGCTCGCCCTCACGCTCGCCGGCAAGGTCGACGCCCACGTCACGGCGCTCCTCGCACTGACCGACTTCTCGTCGCTCCACGTCTACGGTCACTATCCCATGACCGCGGGCTGGGGTGAACTCGTGGAGCGGACTCACCAGCATGCCGAGCGCCGCGAGATCGAGGTGCGGCGGCTTCTCGACGAACTCGGCGTCCTGCCGTTGAAGTCTGCGGAGCCTTCGCCGGATGCGAAGTCGCCGCTGTCGCTCCGGGTCGCCTTCGGGAACGACGACGAGGTCGTGGCCGACTGCGCGCTCACCCATGACCTGATCCTGTTTCCGCGCCGCTCGGCCAACGGGGCGAAGCCGCTGCCCACCTCCTCGCTGCTGAAATGCACGCTCGAGTCCGCCGGCCGGCCGCTGCTGGTGGTCACCGACGAGCTCGGGCTCGACTTTCCCAAGACGGTGGCGATCGCCTGGAACGGCAGCGTGGAGGCCGCGCGGGCGGTGACGACGGCGCTCCCCTTCCTCACCCGCGCCGAGCGCGTCCATGTGCTCACCTTCGCGACGTCGCGAACGGAAGGGTCGAAAGCCGACCAGCTCGTGAGCTACCTTTCGCGTCACGGAATCGCGGCGGAAAAGCACGTGCGCGAGCCGGAAGGCTCCGTGGGCGAGGAGCTGCTGGAACAGGCGTCGGAGCTCTCGGCCGACCTGCTCGTCATGGGCGGCTACACGCACAGCCGGCTCCGCCAGACGCTGTTCGGCGGGGTCACGCACCACGTATTGGATAACGCCGCCCTGCCTCTCTTCATGGCCCGATAGGCGCTCGGCGGTGAACCCAGCGGAGGAGCGGATGCTGGCGACGACCCAGGCGGGCGCTTGGGAGGTCAGGCCGGAGTCTAAGCCGGTCGTGCTGATCACGGGGGCCGCCGGCAATCTCGGCCGATTGCTGGCGGGGGCGCTCTCGGCCGACTACCGGGTGGCAGGGCTGGACCTTGCGAGTTCGGATGGAGGCTTCCCCGTTTTCCAGGCGGACCTCACCAACGACGCGGCGGTCGAGCTGGCGCTCCTGCGCGTCCGCGAGCGCTTCGGGCCGCGGATCGCGAGCGTGGTCCACCTCGCCGCCTATTTCGACCAAACGGGCGAAGAGCACCCGCTATATGGTGCGGTGAACGTGGAGGGCACGCGCCGTCTCCTGCGCGCGCTCCAGGCGTTCGACGTCGAGCAGTTCGTCTACGCGAGCACGATGCTCGTTCATGCGCCGTGCCGGCCCGGCGAGCGCATCGATGAGAACCAGCGGTTCGATCCGGCCTACGCCTACCCGGCTTCCAAGGTGCTCGCCGAGCGGGTCGTCGAGGAGGAGGCGGGCCGGATCCCGTTCGCGATCCTCCGCCTTGCCGGTGTGTACGACGAGGAGCGGCTGATCCCGACGCTCGCGCACCAGATCGCGCGCATCCACGCGCGCGATCTACAGGGCCATGTCTACGCGGGGTCGCCGCTGACCGGCCAGTCGCTGCTCCACATGGGCGACATGGTCGACGCCGTCAGGCGCACGATCGAGCGCCGGAGCCTGCTGCCCAAGCGCGCGACGATGTTGATCGGCGAGCCGGACCCCGTCAGCTACGACGCGCTCCAAGACGAGATCGGCTACCTTCTCCACGGTGCCGAGGACTGGCCGACGATGCGCGTGCCCAAGCGGGTGGCCGCGGTCGGAGCATGGGGGCTGGCCAAGCTCGAACCGCTCATCCCCGACGCGATCGACGGGGGCGAGGAGCCGTTCGTCCGGCCGTACATGGCCTTGATGGGCGACCACCACTACGCGCTCGACATCGGCCGCGCCCGGTCGCTGATCGGCTGGGAGCCGAAGCACGCGCTGAAGCGCGAACTGCCGGCCATCGTAGCCAGCCTGAAGCGCGATCCGGTCGCCTGGTACCGCCGCCACGGGATCGCGCCCCCGGATTGGATGGTTTCGGCGGGCGAAGCCGGCCTCAACGCGGAGGAGTTGCGCGCAACGCACGAGGCGACGCGACGCGCTGAGCACGGCCGCTACCGTTGGGCGCACTTCGCCAACATGGCGCTCGGCACCTGGCTCGTGACCTCGCCGCCGCTGCTTGGGCTGACCGAGCCCGAGATGATCTGGAGCGACCTGCTTGCAGGCGGCATCCTCATCTTCCTGGCCTTCGCGGCGCTCTCGTGGCGTGCGACCTGGGCGCGCTGGGGAGCTGGGCTGGTCGGGTTCTATCTTCTCTTCGCGCCGCTGATCTTCTGGACCACGAACGCGGCGGCGTATCTCAACGACACGCTGGTCGGCGCGCTGGTGATGAGCTTCGCGCTGGCGCTTCCGCCCGAGCCCGGCGTGTCGCCGCTGGCGGCGACCGCCGGACCCGACGTGCCGCCCGGCTGGACATACAATCCGTCCGCCTGGACGCAGCGGCTCCCCATCATCGCGCTCGCGCTCGTCGGGCTCTATGTGTCGCGCTACCTCGCCGGCTACCAGCTCGAGCAGCTTCCACATGTGTGGGAACCGTTCTTCGCGGGCAGCGCCGCCGACCCGCAGAACGGGACGGAGGAGATCATCACCTCCGCAGTGGCCGAGGCCTGGCCCATTTCGGACGGCGGCCTGGGCGGGGTCACCTACATCCTGGAGATCGTGACGGGGATCATCGGGCTCAAAGCGCGGTGGCGCACCATGCCCTGGCTCGTCGTCCTGTTCGGCCTCCTGATCGTGCCGTTGAGCGTCACCTCCATCACCTTCGTCATCATCCAGCCGGTGGTGATCGGCACCTGGAGCACGCTGGCGCTCGTCGGCGCCGCCGCCATGCTCCTCCAGATCCCGTTCGCCGTCGACGAGCTCCTCGCCTCGCTCCAGTTCGTGCGCAGGCGTGCGCGTGCTGGCAGGAGTTGGGTCCGCGTCTTCTTCCTCGGCGACACGGACGAGGTCGAGCCCTCGCGACCGCAACGGGCCGCCCCGACGGACGAGTTCGACCGGCCGCCCGGCGCGGTGTTCAAGGACGTGGTCGGGGGTGGCGTCGGCCTCCCCTGGAACATGGCCCTGTGCGGCCTGATCGCGATCTGGCTTGTGTTCACGCGCCTGGCCTTCGGCACGACCGGCGATATGGCGAACGCCGACCATGTGATCGGCCTCCTGGTGCTCACCGTGCTGTCGATCGCGGCCGCGGAGCCGACGCGCGCGGTCCGCTTCCTGGTCATGCCGCTGGGTCTCGCACTGCTCGCGACGCCGTTCCTGTACGAAGCGAGCGCGGCCGCGACCGTGAACAGCGTCGTGTGCGGCCTGGCTCTCGTTGTGCTCGCCCGTCGGCGCGGGCCGATCCGTCAGCGCTATGGCGGCTGGAGCTTGCTGACCCGATGACAAGGTCGGCTCGAAACATCCATGCCGCACGACACTCGGGTGCGCCGATCAAGCGTCCGCACGCGACGGCGCGGCAGCTTCAATGCTTCGTGGCGCTGGCCCAGGAACGCGGGTTCACGCGAGCGGCCAAGCGGCTGGGCGTATCGCAACCGACGCTCTCGGGACAGATCAACGCGCTCGAGCGGGCTACCGGCGAGAAGCTCGTGGAGCGCGGACCCGACGTGATCCTGACCCCTGCCGGGCGCGCCGTGCTCGAGAAGTCGCGCGACGTGCTCCTGACGTTGCGGGAGATCGACGCGATCCGCGATACGGACGCTCTGTCGGGAACCGTGCGGCTCGGCGCTTGCCCGACGATAGGTCCCTATCTGTTGCCGACCGCGATCGCGGCGCTTCACCGGGATCATCCGGCGTTGCGCGTCCATGTCCGCGAGGACATGCCGGCCGCGCTCGCACGCGGCTTGGCGGCGGGTGACCACGACCTGCTGCTCGCGCCCGTGTCGATGCACGAGAGTCGATTCGAGGTCGAGGTCATCCTGCGCGAGAGGTTGTTCCTGGCCGTAGCGGCTGACGACCCGTTGGCGAACACGGAGCCTGCCGAGGCCACCCGCCTCTCCGGCCGGCCGCTGCTGGCGTTTACTCCCGGTCACGGCATGGAGGCGTGCGCGGCGGCGTTCGCCGAGGACGAGGGTATGGCGGTGTCGTGGGAGGGCGAGGGCGCCAGCCTGCACGCGGTCGGGCAGATGGCGGCGGCGGGCATGGGCCTGGCGCTCTTGCCCGAGCTGTTCGTCCGCCGCGCCATGCGCGGCTGCGCAGGCCTCGTCGTACGACCGCTTCCCGACCCGAAGCACGGGCGCGAGATCGCTCTGGTCTCGCGACGTGGCACGGGGCGCACGCGTGTTCATCGCGAGCTGACCGAGCGTTTCAGGACCGAAGCGGCCGGGATGCCGGCGGACCCGTCGTGCGGCTCGGATCCACCCATGCCGGCACCGTGACCGGCCCGCCGTGCTGCAGGCGCTGATCTGGTCCGCGGGCGGGCTCGGGCTCCTGATCATCGGGGCGGAGACGCTGGTGCGCGGCGGCAGCGCGCTCGCGGCACGGCTCCGCATTTCCCCTTTGGTCGTGGGGCTCACCATCGTCGCCGTCGGTACGAGCGCGCCGGAGCTCGCGATCGGGGTGGAGGCCGCCGTCCAGGGCAACGGATCGCTCGCGGTCGGCAACATCGCGGGCACGAACTGCGTCAACATCCTGCTGATCCTGGGGCTGAGCGCCGCGATGCGGCCGCTGCCGCTCCGGCTGCAGACGCTCCGGCTCGAGCTCCCGGTCATCGTCGGCGCCTCCGTCCTGAAAGCGGTCATGGTCGCCGACGGCGTGCTCTCGCGCCTCGACGGTGCCGTGCTGGTCTCACTCGGGCTTCTGTTCACGATCGGGATCGTCAGGGCCTCGCGGGACGAGAGCTTCACCGTTCGCAAGGAGTTCGCCGCCGAATACGGGGGCCGGTCCAAAGATCGGCATGGCATGCTCCGCGAGGTGACCCAGCTCGTCGGCGGGATCGCGGTGGTGGTACTCGGCGCGGACTGGCTCGTCGACGGAGCGGTCGACCTGGCTCGACTGTGGGGCGTGTCTGACGCCTTCATAGGCCTTACGATCGTCGCGATCGGAACGAGCGCGCCCGAGCTCGTCACCACCGTCGTCTCCACGATGCGCGACCAGCGCGACATCGCGATCGGGAACCTGATCGGCAGCAGCGCCTACAACATCCTGATCATTCTTGGCGTCACGTCGCTCGTGCCGGCGGGCGGGATCGGCGTGGCGGAGGCGCTGATCTGGGTGGATGTGCCCGTAATGGTGGCGGTGGCGCTGGCTTGCGTGCCCGTCTTCCTTACCGGGCGCATCGTCAGCCGCGCCGAGGGGGTCGGCTTCGTCCTGGCCTATCTGGCGTACCTGAGCTTCCTGCTCGCGGAGCGCACCTAGCCGGCCGACATGGGCGACCCCCGGGCGCTCGAAGACCCTATGCCGCCCGCCGGTTCGGCTGCACCGCGCGGACGACGAGCGTGTCCGCGGGTTCGCACCGCAATAGATCGACAGTGCGGCTTCCGATCGTCGCGAGGGCCAAGTCGCTATGGTCCTCGGCCCCCAACACCAGCATGTCGGCGGCCCATTCGCGCGCGGATCGATGGATCTCGCGGTTGATCTCGCCCGACAGGATCGAGAGTTGCAGGCCGCTTCGGAGGTCGAAGGGCAGCTTGTCGAGAAAGGGTTCGATCTTCCGCTCGGCTTCCGCGCGACCAAGGCGGAACAGCTCGGTCTGGTCCAGCCTTGCCGGAAAGGAGGGCGGGACGACGTGCACGGCGTGGAAGCCGGCGGCAGGGAACAGCGCGAAAGCGTAGGCGAGCGCGGCCCTTGACGCAGGCCCGAAGTCGACCGGAGCAAGTAACCTGCTATAGGGACCTGTCGCGCGCTGCTTGACGATGAGGATCGGTATGTTCGTGCAGCGGATCAGGTGCTCGACGGCCGTGCCGACAACATGATCGCGCACGTCGTTGAACCGCGCCACCCCGGTCAGGATCAGGTCGCTTCGGCGCTCGCGCGCGACGCGGACGATGGTGGCCGGCACTGGGCCGCGCTCGATCAGCAACTGATCCAGGCTCGCGCGACCGAGGCACTGGCGACCGAGCTCATCTCGCAGGCGGGCGTCGCGACCGTTATCGGCCCGATCGCCGCTTGCGACGTGGAGCACCGTCAGCTCGGCCGAAAGCTGCTCCGCAAGGGAGAAAGCGCGATCGACCGCGCGATCGCATCGAGGGCTAAGATCCGTGGCGACAAGGATCCGGCTACTCACCATGGGTCAGCTCCCGAGGTAATGGTTCAACGAGGCCGCCCGCAACGGCGGCGGCGTCGGCTCGACGATCGCTGGTGATTGCTCGTGCGTCAGCCGGCTGAACGGCAGCCAACGCCCCTCCCGTCGTGGGCCGTGTGCGAACCGCGGCGAGGAGCAGCATGGCGGCGGCGACGCCGACCAGGTTGAACGCGACCTGCGCGTTCGCGACTTGCCCCGCCACGTCCGGAGCCGACCAGCGCGCGAAGAAGGCGAGGTGGTCGAGGAACAGGAGCGCGAGCCCCGCGCTTGCGACGTTGAACACCAGGTGAAAGAGGCCGACCCGCACCGCGGCCGCCGAGCGGCCCAGAGCCGCGATCAGCGTGTCCGCGCAGGTGCCGATCTCGGCCCCGAGCATGACGCCAAGCGCGCCGGTAAGTGGCAGCGCGCCGGTAGAGGCGAGCGCGATGACGAGGCCCATCGTAGCCGACGAAGACTGGAGCGCCACCGTCACGCCGGCCCCGACCGCGAGCGCCACCGCAGGGTTGTCCAGTCCGCCGAGCCAGTCCGCGACCGCGAGATTGCCGGCGAGAGGTTCCATGGCTCGTCCCATCAGATTGAGCGCGAACAGCAGCAGCGAAAGCATTGCGGCGATACGGGCGTAGCGCTTCGCGGCCGGCGACCTGAGTGCGACCTGCGCGGCGAGCGCCAGCGCGAACAGCAGGGGTGCCAAATCGTCCAACCCTGCCGCGAGGATTTGGGTGGAGACGGTGGTCCCGACATTGGCGCCGAGCACGACCGGCAGCGCCTGTGCGGCGGTGAGCAGCCCCGCATCCACGAACGCGATGAGCATGACGATCGTGGCGGTCGAAGAGTCCAATGCGACGGTCGCCCCGGTTCCGGCCGCCAATCCTCGCAACGGTGTCCCCGCAGCGCGGGCGAGCCAGTTCCGCATCCGGTCGCCCGCCGCCTCCTTCAGCGTGCGCGCGAGCTCGTCCAACGCGAACAGGAACAAGGCCAGGCCACCGACCAGGCCAAGCGCAACGGCGACCCGGTCGACGTCCGCCGTGCTGCCGAGATCGCTCACCTCCGGTCCTGGATCAGGCTGGCGGGCTCGGGGCCATGCTCAACCATACCGTCCCGAACCAACTCGTGCGGATGCCGAACGACGGCTCGCGCGCGAGCGCCTGGTCCGGTCACGACGGCCGACGAGCTGGCCAGTCTCCGCACGAGATCCTCCTGTTCTTGCATCGGAGCCGGGCTTTCGCTCCGGCAGGTCGGCGCTTTGAGGCTTTGCTCCGGAGACGCACGCCGGTCCCGCCGAACCCCTGATTAAGTCTGTTGCGGCGGCGGGGCCAATCGCAACGCTTGGTTCGCATGCATAGTAGCCGCCTATGGCCGCGCAGGCCGCCGCGAGTGCGACAGGCCCGATATGGCTGGTCTGCGCTCGCTGACTTGGCCGGACGCCGCGATAGCTGGATGCTATAGCGTGGCGAGGCGAGTTGGAATTAGTCGGGGTGGCGGCGACGACCTAGCTTCTGCCGAGCGAGCCAGACCGGAACCGGTTCTCGCTCAAGGTCCAACTACAGGGAGTTCTTCATGTCCGCCTACGTCGACCGTCTCGTTCAGGCCCACCGTACGTTGTCGCGCGCGATCCGGCAGGAGCGTGCCCGTCCGGGCGCCGACTCGCTCGAGCTCGCGCGCCTGAAGAAGCGCAGGCTCGCGATCAAGGATCGGTTGTCGCTCATCTTCCCGGATGTCAGCGAGATGCGCTGCGCCGGTCGCGCCGCCCTGAAGCGCCTCAGCAGGCCAGTCGGCGTGGGGGTAAGGTCATGACCGGCCTCCTAGACTCGGCAACCACTCCGCGCCCCGCCACCGGCGGGGCGCGTTCGCGCGCGCGGCGGACGCAGGGCCCGGGCGTGCCCGGCTACTTGGCGCTGGGCTTCGGCATGACCGCTCTCACGGCTTTCGAAGCGACGATAGCCTACACAACGCTCAGGTCATGGCTCGGGGACGCTGTCGATTGGCTGCTGTTGCCGCCCTCGTTCCTGCTGGCGATCGTCGCCGCCCGCATCGCGCGTCATGTCGGCAAGCCCGCGGCGCAAGCCATGTTCTTCGGCCTGGCGGCTCTCGTCGGAACCGCGGCGGGACTGCTCTTCGCGAGCTTCGGCTACCACTCGGCCCCGGTCTTCCTGATGCTGGCCGTCACGTTCGCTGGGCTCGAACTCGGCCTCCTACCGTGGCTGAAGGGCGATCTTCGTCCGACCGGATTTCTGCGCGCGGGGGTTGTCGCGCTCGGGGGGACCGCCGCGGTCGGATTGACGTTCTCCGTCAGCGACGACCAGCTCAGCTTCATGGTGGCAGGCGTGACGATTGCGGTCTGGCTGCTGGCGTTGAAGGTGAGACTTATCGAAGATCCTCTCGTCGCCAACCCGGATCGCGATGAAACATGGGTCGCGCGTACCGCTCTCTTGCTGTTTTCGGGGGCGCTAGTGCCCATAGGCGGGCGATACTCTCTGTCGGGTGCGGACAGCGGAGGCGGCCCGAAACGAACATCCTGAGCCATAGCCGCACGACACTCGGTAATGCTGAGCAGGAGGCGCTGAGGCTTGGCCATTGCAAGGGATAGCTGGGCCGCGCGTCAAGCAACTCGTATTTCGGTCGTCAAAGCCTCGCAAACAAGCTAGGGTCCAATGAAGAGGCTCGAGAACGTACGCCAAGCCGCGATCTCTTCTCCGTTTGATCTATCGCCCCGGGCACTACCTGCTAATCTCGCGGGTCGGTGTTCGACCCCTCTATGGTCGCTATCGGACAGGCACTGCGCTTCGCTCAGGGTCCTTTCACGTTTTGCCGGCTTCGAAGTAGGTCTGCGGCCCACCTTATGGGATCCGCACTCCGATGCCCTGCGTGCCTCGACAAAAGCCCGAGCTCCTAGGACGCTTGTGTTAGTACGCATCCAGTCCAAGCTCAGGCGCGGCACGTGCGATATAGGAAACGCAACTCTAGAAGATTTGCTATCCTGAGACCCAGCTCGAACACGTCGAACGGCTTGGTGACGATGTCCCGCGCGCCCAGCGCCAGCGCGCGGCGCTTCGCCTCGACTGTGGTGTCGGCGGTGAGCACCAGCACGGGGAGAAAGTCGTCGGGCGGCTGCACGCGGCGGAGCGCGTCGAGGAGCGCGTAGCCGTCGATGCCCGGCATCATCAGGTCGAGGATGACGAGGTCGGGTTCGAACGCCAACCGGCGCTCGACCGCCAGATGCGGGTCGGTGACGCCCTCGATCGCCTCGTAACCCTCGCGGCGGAGCACCGCTTCGAGCAGCGCCACATTGGCCGGCTCGTCGTCGACGATCAGGATGCGCGCGGCGCGCAAGTGCTCGGACGGGATCATGCCGGCTCCTCCGCGAGCAGCTCCTCGGCGGCGCGGATGAGCGCGCCGAGGTCGACGGGTTTGGTGAGCACCGCGCGCGCGCCGCGGGCGCGCCAGTCGGCCCGCGCCGCGGGCGCGTCGGCGGTGAGCAGCAGGACGGGCACGGTCGGCATCTCGGCCCGGAGCCGGTCGAGCACCCACGCGCCGGACTCGTCGGGCAGGTGCAGGTCGAGCAGTACGAGGTCGGGCCGATGCTCGCGCGCCATGGCGAGCCCGATCCGCGCCTGCATGGCGGCGAGCAGCCTGACGTCGGGCCAGCACCGCGCAGCCAGCGCCTCGATCAGCTCGGCGTTGGCGAGATTGTCCTCGATAAGCAGGATCGTGCGGCCCCGGCCGTCGAAGCCAGCCGGGGTGGCGGGCTCGGGCGACCGCGCGGGCGCGACGACGTCCGCGGCGAGCGGCAGCCGGAACCAGAAGCATGCGCCGGGCGCGCCGTCCGGGCGCGGTTTCCAACCGATCGCGCCGCCCATCGCCTCCACGAGGCTGCGCGACAGGGCGAGGCCGAGCCCGGTGCCCTCAGCAGTCCGTGCCGCCTCGCCTAGCCGCTCGAAGGGGCGGAACAGGCGGCCCGCTACCGCCGGCTCGACGCCCAGCCCGGTGTCGGTCACCGCGACTTGCGCTTCGCCGTCGCGTCGCTCGACCGCAACGGCGACTCGCCCGCCGTCGCGGTTGTACTTGACCGCGTTGGACAGGAGGTTGAGCAGCACCTGGAGCAGCCGCCGCCGATCCGCGAGCACGGTAGCACCGGTCGCGTCCGCGACCTCGATCGAAACGGCGCGCCCGCGCGCCTGAGGACCGGACAGCGACACCGCCTCCGCGATCACCACGTCCAGCGGCACGGGTTCTAGATCGAGCGGGAGCTTGCCCGCCTCAATCCGCGCGATGTCGAGCACCTCGTCGATAAGGGTTAGCAGGTGGCGGCCGGCGCGTAGGATCTGGTCGGCGGCGGCGCGCTGACCGGGCGGCAGCGCGTCGCCCTCCAGCTCGAGCAGTTGCGCGAAGCCGAGAATCGCGTTCAGGGGGGTGCGCAGCTCGTGGCTCATGCGCGACAGAAAGGCGCTCTTGGCGGCGCTCGCCTCCTCCGCCTCCAACCTGGCGGCGTCCAGCGCCTCCTCGGCGCGGCGTCGCTCGGTGATGTCGCGGGTGATCTTGGAAAAGCCGCGCAAAGTGCCCGCCTCATCGCGCAGTGCGGTGATGACGACATTGGCCCAGAACCGGCTGCCGTCCTTGCGCACGCGCCAGCCCTCGTCCTCCGCGCGCCCGTTCGCGGCGGCCTCGGCGAGGTTCCGCGCGGGCCGTTCCGCCCGCTGATCCTCGGGGTAGAACACCGAGAAGTGCCGGCCGAGTATCTCGTCGGCGGTCCAGCCCTTGATCCTCTCGGCTCCCGCGTTCCAGCTGGTGACGATCCCGTCCGGGTCGAGCGCGAAGATGCCGTAGTCGCGCACGCCCTCCACCACGAGGCGGAAGCGCTCCTCGCTGTCGCGCAACGCCTGCTCCCGCGCGCGGAGCAGCGCGCTGGCCTCAGCGAGCCGGGCCGCGAGTTGGCCCACCTCGTCGCGCGCGGGCGGCGCGGGATCGACCGCTTCACCTCGCGCCAGGAGCACAGCGTCGCGCTCCAGCCTTTGCACGCGGCGTACGATGCCGGAGGAGAAGAGGAACACGGCGAACAGGCTGCCCGCCAGCCCGACGAGCCCGGTCAGCCCCGTCACGAGGAGCCCGCGGCGGTGCACTGCGTCGGCCTGCGCGCGGCGCTCGGCCAGGAGCTCGCGTTCGCGATCCTGCATCAGCGCGATCTCGAGCCGCAGCGCGTCCAGCACCGCCTTGTTGGCGGTGAGCGCCTGGAGGATGTCGGCGCGCCCCAGGATGGCGGGGCCGCCCGCACCGCGCGCCTCGCGAAGCGCCGCCAACCCTGCGCGCTTCCGCGCCGTCAGCCGCTCGATACGACGGAGCCGCTCGGCCGCCTGACGGTCGCGGATGCGCCCGCGCAGGCGATCCAACACCGCCGGCAGCGCCGCCTCCGCGCGGACATAGGGCGACAGGAAGCGGGGCTCGCCCGTGAGCAGGTAGCCCCGCACGCCGCTGGCCGCTTCGGCGAGGAGCGCGTGGACCTCGTGCACGTCGGTCTGGATGGCGATGGTGAGCCGCACGTCCTGCTCGGCGCGCGCCTCCGCGCGGCCGACCAACGTCAGCGCGACGATGGCGGCAATCAGCGCCAGGAGCGGCACCGCGACGACCACGAGGCCCTTGGTGGCCAGCGGGCGATCGGCCCACCAGCGCGCGACGCGGCTCGGGAAGGCGCTCACGATCGGCTCAGCCTCGCCGCCTCGGACGCGAGCACGGCGGCCTGGGTGCGATCGCGCACGCCCAGCTTAGACATGAGGCGCTCAAGATGGACCTTCACCGTGCCCGCGCTGATGCCGAGCTCGCGCGCGATCTCCTTGTTGGTTCCGCCTCCGGCTAGCCGATCCAGCACCTCGCGCTCGCGCGGCGTCAGGCGATCCAGCGCGGCCAAAGTCAGCGCGCGGGCGTCGCGGGCGACGGCGCGGCGCATCAGCTCGGGCGGTATCGCGAAGCCGCCCGCCAGCACCTGACCCACCGCGCCCAGCAGCGCCTCCCTGCTCGCGTCCTTGGTGACGAAGCCCATCGCGCCTGCCTCCAGCGCTGCGCGCGCGTACTCCGCGGTGTCGTGCAGTGTCAGGATGATGACGCGGGCGTCGCCGCGTTCGGCGGTGATGTGCCTCGTGGCCTCCAGGCCATCGATGCCGGAGCCGAAGCGAAGGTCGAGCAGCGCGAGGTCAGGCTGGAGTTCGCGGCAGAGCAGCACTGCGTCCTCGCCCGATGACGCTTCGCCAACGACGTCCAGCTCCGGCTCGCGCTGAAGGAGCGCGCGGAGGCCCTCGCGGGCGAGGAGATGGTCGTCGGCGATGACGACGCGCGCGGCGCTCACGGGTAGGGCACCGTAGCGGAGACGGTGGTTCCCCGCCCGGGAGCGCTCTCCAGCCGGAACGTACCGCCAAGCGTCGCCACACGCTCCGCCATGAAGGCCAGGCCGAGATGCTCGCGTCCGTCGGGCGGGGCGTCGCGGTCGAGGACGAGGTTGGGGTCGGGGTCGAAGCCGCGTCCGTCGTCGCTGATCCGCAGATCAAGCTCTCCTTTGTCGGCCGAAAGGCGGAGTTCGACTTCGATACGGGATCCGTCGCCGGCGTGAGCGCGGGCGTTGTTGAGCGATTCCTGAGCGAGCCGGAACAGGCCCGCCTCCAGGTGCGGTGGCAGCCGCGTCGGCAGGTCGACCGAGACCCGCACCTCGAAACCGTCGTCGGCGAGGGCCGACGCCAGCTGCTGCAGCGCCGGTTCCAGGCCGAGGTCGTCGAGGATCGTCGGGCGCATGCCTGCGATGACCTGGCGGAGCTCGGATACGGCCATGCGCTGAAGCTCGACGGCACGCGCCGCGTCCTCGGGATCTCCACTTGTGGACGCGAGCTCGATACGGCGCAGCGCCGCGGCGGCGACCTGGGCGACGC
This sequence comes from Sphingomonas lenta, assembly GCF_002288825.1. Lineage (GTDB taxonomy): Bacteria > Pseudomonadota > Alphaproteobacteria > Sphingomonadales > Sphingomonadaceae > Sphingomonas > Sphingomonas lenta. The sequence goes on along the minus strand of NZ_NSLI01000002.1, from coordinate 512,134 downwards.
CGTCGTGGAGCTCGCGCGCGACGTGGGCGCGTTCGCGTTCCTGCGCAACGAGCAGTTGGGAGAGGAGCGTCTGCAGATGTGCCTCGCGCGCTCGGGCGGCGAGGGCGCCGGCGAGCAGTTGCCGCAAGACGGCGACTGCCTCCTCATCGGCCGGATCGGGTTGAGTTGCGGAGGCCCGGCCGACAAGGACTAGCTCGGCGACGGGCCGCCCACCGCCGGACGGAATCAAGGGTAGCACAAGCGTTCCGCCCTGCTCATCCTTAAGGGTGCGCGACGGTTCTGCGACATGGCCGTTGGCGTAGCCGAGAAGCAGGGCCGCTTGCTGCGCCGCCTGTGTACCAGCGGCGTCCAGTTCGGCGCCCCGCGCGCTGGCGAGCGCCCGGCCAGCGTCCACAAGGACCCTTAGCCGCGCGGCTCTCGCCTCCGCGTCACGGTAGAGCCGTCTGAGATCGAGCGCCGTGTCCGGCGGTGAAACCTGATCCGTCAGCATCACGCCCATCTATCGCGATTCTCTGCTCTTGTAGTATGCCGCACGGCATACGCCACTTGGCAAGCTGATCAGCGGATGCGGGTACGTCCCGAGCCGGGCAGATGACTGCCAGCACGAAGGAGGCAGTCATGTGTCAGGACCATTGTTCCAACGCGAAGGCGCATTCGGACGTACCGGCAGGCGACGCTGCGCTGAGCCGGCGTGCGCTCGTTCGTAGCGGGTTGCTCGGCGCGGCCGCGCTGGGCATGGGCTCGCCCGCGCTGGGCATGGGCTCGCCCGCGCTGGCCAACGCGGGTGCCCGGCCTGTCCAGGCGGTGCGGCCTGCGCCCACCAAGGACGGCAAATCGGCGCTCAGTCCCGACCAGGCGTTGGCGCTCCTGATGGAAGGGAACCAGGCATTCCTCAAAAACGAGATGCCGACCGTCGATCTTAGCCCACGTCGCCGACTGGAGCTTGCCCGCGGCCAGGCGCCGTTCGTCGCCTATGTGACCTGCTCCGACAGCCGTGTGCCGCCCGAGCTTCTCTTCGGCCGCGGGTTGGGCGAGCTGTTCATCATCCGAAACGCGGGCAACACCATAGACACGGTGGCGCAGGGCTCGCTTGAATTCGCGGTCGCGGTACTCGGCGTGCCACTGGTGGTGGTGATGGGCCATGAGAGCTGCGGCGCGGTTAAGGCGGCGATGGATGTAGTGGCGAAGAACGCGCGCTTCCCCGGCCGCATCGGCAACATGGTCGAGCCCATCATTCCCGCGGTGCTCGAGGCACGCGGCCGCGCGGGCGATCCGCTGGAGGCCGCGTGCAAGGCCAACGTCTCGCGAACGGTGCGGACGCTCCGCAACGAGAGCGACCCCTTGCTGCTCGAGCCGCAACGCCAGGGCCGGCTGAAGGTGGTCGGCGCGTACTACGAGCTCGGCACCGGTCGCGTCGACTTCTTCGACCGCCCGCAGGCCGCGTGATGAGGCGCGTCGCGATCGCCCTTTTGGCCTCTTCTGGGCTGCCCGCCGCCGCGCACGGGCAGGAGCAGGACCTGCAGCAGTGGACGCTGCTGGCCGCGCAGGGCGAGGTGGCCGATAGGGTCGTGGTCTACGCGGAGGTGCAGCCGCGCTTCACCGACGAAGTGAGCCGCCTCGGCCAGCTCCTGATCCGCCCCGCGATCGGCTACCGGATCAACGACGACTTCACGGCGCTCGTCGGGTACGCTTACGTCCGTACGGACCCGCTCGGCGGCCGTGCGACAGACGAGCACCGCTTCTTCCAGCAGCTCAACTCGACCCTGTACAGGGGGGGCGGCGGGCTCACGATTACCGGGCGCACGCGGCTGGAGCAGCGCACGGTGGTGGGCGCGGAAGAGACGGGTTGGCGCTTTCGTCAGGTGATCCGCGCCCAGGCTCCGGTCAAGGACGTCCGCGGCGGCAAGCTCCAGGCGATCGCCTGGACCGAGCCCTTCTACAATCTCGATTCGACCGACTGGGGCCAGCGGCAGGGCTTCGATCAAGTGCGCACGTTCATCGGCCTCGGCGTGCCGATCACCGAAGGCCTGACCGCCGAGCCCGGCTACCTCAACCAGACGGTGTTCCGCCGCGGCGAGGACCGGGTCAACCACGTGGCGAGCCTGACGCTGTTCTACCGCTTCTGAACGGGGCGGCGAGCTGTTTCGCCGGTTGCCCCGATCCGATCAGCCGTTACAGGTACAGCCGGCGTGGTCGCAGCCCGCGCCCGACTGGTGGTGGTCGGCGCACGCGTCGCCGCAGAACTTGCGGCCGTCCGCCTCCACCGCGTCGGCTGTGCTCACCACAAACACGCAGTCGGCGCACGCGCATTTCACTATCTGAACGTCGTTCATCGCCCTTGCTACCCTGAACTCGCCGCGGGACGGCCTCCCGCTCCCCTCCGCATGCAGCGCTTCGGAACGCCGCCTGCGTATCAAGCGCGAAGCAGGACGATCGGCCGGAGATGCGCCGATCGCGACGACGTGCGGCCTATCCGCCGCCCGGCATAGGCCGAGCGTCCTGCCGTTCGGCTGATTACCCGCCCTGCATCCGCGTCAATGAAAGGACGACCGGCTTCGATTCGTGCCGTCGGACGAACGCCATGTGGATCACAGGTCCGGGCAGGACAGAAAAGGAATCGCCAACCATGTCGCTCACGAGCATCGCATCTCTCCATCGCGCTCAGCCGCACGCCGCTGCGGAGGTCCAGCCGAAGACGCGCCCCACAAGCCTCGGCGCCTGGGGAGGTCTGACGATCGCTGTGATCGCCGTAGTCACCGTCGCCACTCCCGCCGCAGCCCAGAGGCAGGACGGCCGCATCCAGGTGAAGGCGTTCGCCACCGGCGTGCTCCCCGACGGCGGGATCGACAAGGTGAAGACGGATGCGATCGGCCTGCCCGTCGGCGCGGAGGTGCGGGCGACAGACGCTCTCGTGCCCACTATCGCGGCCGAGTACTTCCTGACCCCCAACTTCTCGATCGAGACCATCTGCTGCGTTACGCGGCACGATGTGCGTGGGACAGGCGCGCTGGCGGGAGCGCGGCTGATCGACGACGCGGTCATCCTTCCGGCGACGGTCACCGCCAAGTTCCACTTTCAGCTGGGCGAGCGGATCAAGCCCTATGTCGGCGCCGGCCCCTCCTACTTCTTCATCTTCGGCGAGGATGTCGGTCCCGACGCCGCCGGATTGGGCGTGAGTCGGGTCGACCTGTCCGACGAACTGGGGTTCGCTCTGCAGGCGGGCGTGGACGTGAAGCTCAACGACCGCGGGCTCGGCCTCTCGCTCGACGCCAAGCGCTACTTCGTGGGCACCACCGCCACCTTCCGACGAGGGCAGGGGACGGCCCTTCGGACGGATCACGATCTCGATCCGTGGGTGCTTAGCGCCGGCTTGGCGTTCAGGTTCTGAGCCGCCGGCGCACAACGCTTCGACCTACTGATTGCGGAGATGATCGACTGGCATCCGGAGGTCTGACGTCAATTTAAGTGTCTCGGCAGCGGAGCCGAGGTCAGCGCAGCCGCCGCGGTGTTGGGCAAAGGTCGATGAACATCGCGGCGATAGCAGATGTCGCATCAGTCAGTCACTGAGGGGCTGAAGATCGGACACCCGTCTTGGTCGTCCACAGCGAATAGGCGACCCCCGCGGCAAGGATGGCGAACGTGACGCTCAGCGACACCGTGGCCGGGACTTTGTCGATGCCGATGAGGTCGGCCACGAAGATCTTGGACCCGATGAACACGAGCAGCGCGGCGAGCGCGTACTTCAGGTGATGGAACCGGTCCACCATGGCGGCGAGCGCGAAGTAAAGGGCGCGCAGCCCGAGGATCGCGAAGATATTGGACGTGTAGACGATGAATGGATCGGTGGTGATGGCGAAGATCGCCGGCACCGAGTCGACCGCGAACACCACGTCGGCCACCTCGATCATCACCAACGCCAAGAACAAGGGCGTCATCGCCCAGGTCGGCCTGCCGGTCTTCGGGTCCGTGCGGCGCACCCAGAAGCGCTCGCCGTGCAGCTCGTCCGTTACCGCGAAGCGCCGCTTCATCCAGCGCAGTACGGGCGACGAGCCCACGTCGTACGCCTTATCAGCGGTGACCCACATTTTGGCGCCCGTGGCGATCAAAAAGCCGGCGAACAGGTAGAGCACCCATTCGAACCGCTCGATCAGCGCAGCGCCAAGCCCGATCATGACGGCGCGCAGCACGATCACGCCAAGCACGCCCCAGAACAGCACGCGGTGCTGGTATGCGCGCGGCACGCCGAAATAGGCGAAGATCATGGCGATCACGAACACGTTGTCCATGGCGAGGCTTTTCTCGACCACGAAGCCGGTGACGTAGTCCAGGCCGGAGTTGGCCCCCATGTACCACCAGACCCAGCCGCCGAAGGCGAGCCCCAGCGTCACATAGCCGGCCGAGAGCGCGAGGCTCTCCTTGACGCCGATCTCGCGCTGCGTTCGGTGGAGCACGCCGAGGTCGAGCACGAGCAGCCCTGCGACGATGGTCATGAAGCCGAGCCACATCCAGCCGGGCGTGCCGAGGAACTCGGCAAGCAGGAACTCCGGCATCAGCGACCCCGCACCATGCGCCACGCACCGAGCACGAGCCTGAGCGCCAGAGCATGACGGCCGGCCACGATACCGGACCGCCCGCGCCAGCGGATCGGCCGACCGCCGAAGCGCTTGCGCCGACGCGCCTCACGCCAGGCGGAGAATAGAATGCCGGCGAACCGCACCAGGTAACGAAACATCGCCTCTCTCCATCGAAGGATCGAGGCGCTCGGGCCATCACCGGCGTATGGGAAGCAAATCCGGACCCGGCGAGGATCGAGGTCGCCTCGATCACGGTCCGACATCGCGAGCTTGAGTATGCACGCCAGAGGGGCCCGGTCCGTGAGTAACGACTACCGTTCGGGCACGATCATGGCCAACTGATTTGAAGAGGCGTGGGCGATAGCCAGCAGCTATACGACGTGATCAAGAATTGTCAGCGCTCGTGGCGCCGGCCTGACGGTTCGCGTTGATGTAGCGCTCGCGTTCCGCCAGCCCGCCGATCGCATCCTCTGTCCAGGGTTCGACCCGCGACCTGCTCGACTCTATGACTTGTTCCTGAGACCAGCACGGAGCTTTTCCGAATGGCTCGGAGCCTAGGTCTGCCGCCACACCGTATTGACCGGTCCAGGCGTCATGGCATCGGTGCATTGTACGGACACGATTTCACGGTGATCGTTCTAAGCGCGAGCCGGGTCCGATCAATCAAGCCTGCGCGGCCCCGAAGTCCGACTGCCTGCGGCGCGGGTTGTCGTTGCCGGCCGAGCGTAGCGCCGAGCTGATCCGGTCGGCGAGTTCGGCGCGGCGATAGGGTTTGCCGAGCACGTCCGCACCCGAGGCGGCCGGACCACCCTTGCGGGCGAGCTCCTCGTTGTAGCCCGTGGTGAGCAGCACGGGCACATGCGGCGCGCGCCGGCGCACCTCGTCCGCGAGCGCCAGCCCGTTCACCGAGCCTGGCATGATGAGGTCGGTGAACAAGAGGTCGATCTTGTGCTCGATCCGCTCGAGGACTGCGAGCGCGTCGTCGCCGTCGACGGCGGTCACCACCTTGTAGCCGAGGTCGATGAGGTGCTCACGCGCGAGCGCACGGACGTCGTCCGAGTCCTCCACGACTAAAATCACCTCGCCCGAGCCCTGCGCCTGCTCGGCGCGATCGGCCTTGCCGGCCACGGTTGAAGGCTCAAGCGACTGAGGCTCGGGTAGCGCCTCGCCTTCGTGAACGGGCAGGATCATTCGCACAGTGGTGCCGTGCCCGACCTCGCTCTCGATCTCGAGCCGCCCGCGCGACTGCTGGAGGAAGCCATGGACCTGAGGAAGCCCCAGGCCCGTGCCGCGTCCCACTCCCTTCGTCGTGAAGAACGGCTCGATCGCGCGCGCGATCAGGTCGGGGCTCATGCCGTCGCCCTCATCGGTCACCGACAAGGTGACGTAGTCGCCCGGCGTAAGCTCGCGCGCGGCCGCGTCGCCGTTCAGGTGGAGCTTGGCGGTGGAGAGCGTGATCGTGCCGCCGCGCGGCATGGCGTCGCGCGCGTTCACGACGATGTTGAGGAGCGCCGTCTCCAGGTGGGCGACGTCGACGAGGCACGCGGGCAGCCGGCTCCTGAGGTTCATCTGGATGTCGTTACTCGCGCCCGCGCTCGCGTGGAGGAGGTCGGAAAAGCTCATCACCGCCTGGCTGAGGTCGACCGGCTTGGGGTCGAGCCGCGTCTTGCGCGCGAACGCCAGAAGCTGACGCGTCAGCCGGCTCGCCTTCTCGGTCGCAGCTTGCGCGTTCTCCAAACGGCGGCGGCTCTTGGGCGCCTCGATCTCGCGCAGCAGCAGCTCCTGGTTGCCCGCGACCACCTGGAGGAGGTTGTTGAAGTCGTGGGCGAGACCGGCGGTGAGCTGGCCCACCGCCTCCATCTTCTGCGCTTGCCGGTGCCCCTCCTGCGCCTCACGCCTCTTGGTGACGTCGAGCTGGCTGGCGAAGAAGTAGAGGAGCTCGCCGTCGGTGTTGCTGACCGGGCCGATGAACACCGCGTTCCAGAACGGCGTGCCGTCGCGCTTGTAGTTGAGGATCTCGAGGCTGATCGGCTGGTGCGCGGCGACAGCGTCGCGCAGTTGGGCCACATGCTCGCGGTCGGTATGCGGCCCTTGCAGGAACCGGCAGTTCCTCCCCAGGATCTCGCGCTCTTCGTAACCGGTCAGGTCGAGGAATGCCTTGTTCGCGAACACGATCGGGTTGTCGGGCTGCCGGGGGTCGGTGAGGATCATCGGCATGCGCGTCATCTCGACGGCTGCGAAGAACACGCCTCCACGGTCGGTCAGGTCGTCGTCGGTGATCGTGCTCTCGCGCCAGTGGCGGGACTGGTGCCGACCGGCGGGCATGAACGAGCCGTCGGCGAGCGTGTCGCCGGCGGGCACGCCCGTGACCCGGCCGTCCGAGCCGCCGTCCTCGCGGCGGCCCTCGTCGGTGCCGTCTGAGTCTCGGCCGCCCGCCTGACCATGCTCATCCATCATCGGAAGTCGTCCTCGTGCACGTGGGTGTAGCCGATGAGGCAGAGGTCGGCCTACATGGGGGTGAGGAGGGTCCTTTCAGAAACGCCCGTCTGCGAGCGCCTCGCCCCCTAACTTGTTATTACATCCCAACTTAGTATCCACAAACTGCTTTCCTGCGGCAAGTGGAGGGTGAATGGCACCGGAGCGAGACGCCCACTTCCGTCAGCGTTGATCGGCTCGCGCGTGTAACGCGACTTTGGCCGTCATGCGCCGATCGGGTTTAGCAAACGCTTTGAAAGAGCTTCTCTGCTGAGCCCCAAGGGTGCCGTGCGCTCGCAAGGGCGTGAGTGGTGGTTTTACTGCCCGTCTGATTTGGAGCGGCAGACCGGCAAGAGCGGCCGTTCGTCCAAGCTTGGCTAGGTCTACCTATTGGTCATGGCGCACTGCTCGAACGGACCGCCTTCGGCGCCGATCAGCACCGCTGTGCTCCCGTCTCGAACGAACGCCACGCTTTCAGACCCGTAGCGGTCAAGCGAACCGCCCCGGCGCTTAAGATGGTACGTGCGGGTTCCGGTGCGAAGGGTAACCGCGCCTGAGCGGAATGAGGCCGAGAACTCGATACCGTCCGCGCATGTATAGCTGATCGGGGACGGACTCCCGGTCGGACGGGGAACGCAGCCCGTGGCAGCGAGCAGCAGCACACCGATCCGGCAGTAAGGTCGCCCCATCTAGTTCGATGTTTCCTGGGAGCTGAGCGCTCCGGCTTGCCTCTTCTTGTACCGCGTAGCGACGGGGTCGTCAGGTTCCCCGGGCCGCTGCGGCGGTGGCCATTGCCCGTTGCAGATCCTTCCTGATCGACGAACCCGCAAGGTGCGCGTCGACATTGTCGCACCTCTCCAGGCGCAAGCCCATCCTGATCTGGCCGATGCTCGTCGCCCCATCCCGCGCAAGCGCGAAGGCGCGCTCCACGGTCGAGCTACGCCTGGGCAGCATGGTGCCTGTGCTCTTCACGCGTCCGGCTCTCCCAACAGATCGGCCCGGCGCTGCCGAAGTACGCGCAGGTGATGCTCGTACAAACCTCGCCGGCTCGAGTAGTAGCCGGCCGCGTAGCGCTCGCCGTGAAGCTCGGTCAGAGCCGCGGCTTCGACTTCCGCGGCCACACGAGCCGCCGTCGACTGGACCGGCGGGATCATGCCGCTCGCCCCGGGTGGCGCTTGGCTTCGGCGATCGCGTCCTTGATGTTGGTGTAGCGGTAGCCGCCATAGTGGAAGGTGTCGGCGGGGACGCGCACGATGCCGTGCTGCTTCAGAGCCGCTTCCATGTCGTCGTGCGCGACGTGGGACGGCTCGGCCGGAGTCGAGGAGGTCATGGTGCTCACCTTGTCCGATGCAAGCGGGAGCACGAGGGCGTCTCCCTGTCACGTGGCGCTTGCGGGCGGGACCAGATGATGGGCGAGCATAGCATGGTTGAAGGGCCGCACCTAACGAACTCGCCCGGATCAGGGCACGACCGTCGTGAACAGGTAGACGGCCAGGATCATGAGGTGGACCGCGCCCTGCAGGATCGTGGTGCGGCCGGTGCCGAGCGACAGCGTTGCGACGATCAGCGTCAGGAACAGGAGCACGATGTACCTGGCGCGCAGCTCCGAATGCGCTCGCTTCGGGGCCTTGCTAGCGCATGAGCCCGGCCGAGCGCAGCGCCCGCTCGATCGTCTGCTGGATGGTGCCGGGAGCTGTGGCGGGCGGAGCAACCCGGTCGTCCTCCAGGTGATGCCCAACGAACTCCGGAGGAGGCGAATGCGCTAGGCGGGGCAGGTTCCTTCGAACCGGGAGATCGGCTGCCGCCACGTCCTGCGTCACCAACCCCCATGATCGCGCGATGTGAGCGGTGCTCGAGATGCCGACATCGAGCATATATGGACCGGCCACGCCCAGGCGGTCGGAACCAGTCGGGTCGAGCGGCACGCCATGCCCCATGCCGATGATCCGCCATTCCTCGACCAGATGACCTCCGTCCGGCGCGCGCCAAGTACGGTGCTCCGAGCCCGGCCCCCGCGTCACCACGGGAGCCGCGTCCTCGATCCCATGCAAGTGCCGCCACTGCCGGCCGAGGCGATCCATATTGGACACATCAACTGTGGTATCAGCGGTGCCGTGCCACAGCGACAGGGTGGGCCAAGGGCCCTCGTGTCCACTCGCCGCACGTCTGACGGCGGCCGCCAACGAAGGGCCATCAGCACTCCTCCGCTCGCGCATCTGCCGAAGCGCTTCGGGTATGTCGGACGCGCAGCCATACGGGAGACCGCCGATGATGGCTCCGCCCGCGAACAGCTCAGGGTAGATGGCCAGCATGACGGCTGTCATTGCCCCGCCGGCGGACAGGCCGGTGATGAACACGCGGCCGCGGTCCAGATCATGTTCGTCCAGCATGGCCTTGACCATGCTCGCGATCGACTCCGCCTCGCCGCCCTTACGACCGATGTCACCGGGCACGAACCAGTTGAAGCAGAGGTTCGGGTTGTTGGCCCTGACCTGCTCCGGGAAGAGCAGCGCGCAGCCGTGCCGGTCGGCGAGCGTGGACCAGCCGGAGCCGTGGTCGTAACCGGCGGCGGTCTGGGTACAGCCGTGGAGGACGACGACCAGCGGCGCGCCCGGCGGAAGGTCGGCCGGAACGTGAACGCGAGCGCGGAGTGCGCCCGGGTTGGAACCGAAGGAGGGCAGGTCCGCCAGTCGATCAATGAAGCCGGGTGAGCCCGGATTTCCGGCTCGCGCCGCGGCGAGCCGGGATATGTTCTGCGATAGTGATCTCATCCTGCCCACACTCCCTACGGCTGCCAGGGACGGGGCCGGATAGGGACAGAACGTTGCGCGCAGCCGATCGTTGCTGCGCTGCACAAAAGAAGCGTGCTCGTGTCTGGCGAGCTCTCCTCCCAGGTCACTGCGCGACCCACAGGGAGGATGTGAGTGGCTCCAAATAGTGACCCAGGTGATTGTTGGAGGAGCACGTGGGTGTATTCGGCCGGTATGCGGAAATATGCGGTACTCATCGACGATGGAGAGTTGATCGCGTCAAGTCCCGGTGTGGAGTTCCCGGACATGGAACGAGCGGTCGCGTCCACCGTGCGGGCAGCCCTGGCGATCGTGTCGGACCAAGAGATGACTCCTGGGTGCCGGAGCCTGCGGTGCGAGGTGCAGGATCGAGGAACGCGCGAGTTGCGACGGCTCTCGGTGACGGTTGCGGTCTCTATCGATCAGTGACGCTGCTGGCAGTCTCGGCTTCGCGCTGCAACCAACTCTATCCTGTCACGCTGGCCCGGCAGGAGTGGACTTCTGCTTATGGTGGCGGCCGAGCACGGTTGAATGGCCGATTGTGGGTCCAACTCGCCGCAAGCGCGAGCTTTTCAACAGCGTCGACCGGTTTTGACACCCCAAACGCCCGGGCAGCGATGAGTGTGCTCATCAATTCGCTTGACCATAAGTCTACCTAGGTAGGTCTATGGTGGCGTGACTCGGAAACGCGCTCTGTCCAAACACGCCCGCGCCCTGCTGGCCGCCCTGCTCGATGCCGGCGTACGGTGGAGCTACGGGTACGAGCTCGCAACGTTGACCGGCATCAAGTCCGGCACGCTTTATCCGCTCCTCATCCGCCTCGAAGCGCAAGGCTATCTGGAAGCGGAGTGGCAACAGCCGGTCGCGAGCGGAAGACCGCCACGCCATGCCTACCGCCTGACCGCCTCGGGCCGTCAGCTCGCGCACCGTGAGGCAATCGCATCCGATCGGCCTGCCTCTGCGGCCGGAAGGCTCGCCGGCGGAACGGCGTCGTGAACGGGATCATCCGCCGCCTCGCGTCACGGGCGCTGTCGATGGTCTCGCGCGCCCTTCCGCCTCACCTCTCATCCTGGTCCCGCGCGATGGGGAGCGAGTTGGCGGAGATACCCGATGATCGCGCCGCCCTGGCGTTCGCGGTCGGCTGCCTACGCGCGACCCTCACGCTGGTGATCGCCGCAAGGCTGCGGTCGGCCCGCGACCTCCTGTTTCCGTCCGCACCTCTGGCTTGGAGCTCCACAACGATGAACGGCATTTCGGCGCGACCTCGCTTGCTCGGCCTCATCTGCGGCGCTGGCGCCGTTGCGTCGGGACTGGCGTACATGCTCGCGGCTGGAGCACCGTCCCGCTACCTCCTCGTCAACCTGGCTGCGCTGGTGATCGGGGCGACCGCATGGCTCGTGCTTACCCGGACGGCGCGTGCACGTCCCGCCTGGGCGGGAGCGGCGGCGCTTGCGCTCGCCTTGCCGATCCTGCTGACGGCTCTGTTCGGCGTCGCCGCCGACGGAGCGTGGAGATGGGTGAGCGTCGGGCCGATAAGTCTCCAGGTCAGCCTCATCGTCCTTCCGGTCATGATCGTCCTGTATGCTAGAAGGCCGGACGCAATCGGGACGATCGGCATGGTCGTCGCCGCTCTGGCGTTGGCGGCTCAACCCGACCGCGCGATGGCGGGCGTGCTGCTGGCGGCGCTCGTCGCTCTCCTGTGCGTGGCGCCGAGCCGTCATGCGATCACGGCCGCGGTGGCGGCGACACTGGCCTTCGGCTGGACCTTGCTGAAGCCGGATACGCTCCCCGCTTCGCCTTTCGTCGATCAGGTCTTCTACACCGCATTCGACGTGCATCCGCTCGCCGGTTTGGCCGTGGTGATCGGAGCGGTCGCCCTCGTGATGCCTGCCGTGATCGGCACGTTGCGCGGAGGAGGAGAGCGGCCGGCTCTGCTGGCCTTCGGCGGGTGCTGGTTCGGCGTGGTGGTCGCGGCCGCGCTCGACAATCATCCCACGCCGCTGGTCGGCTACGGCGGAAGCGCGGTGCTGGGCTACCTGTTGAGCGTCGCGCTGCTGCCCAACGGCGTTCGTGGAACCAGCGGTGCGAACGCGTCCGGATCGCAGCCGGTCACTGATCGGAGCACCGATCGGTCCATGCCGGAGCTGCGTGTTGCGGGCCTGATCTAAGCACAGGAACGGCGGGACGCCAGCAGTTCGTGATGGCCTGCCGGTATCGGAACCGAACGGTTCTGCTCCTTGCCTCTCATCGCGCCCGAATCAACCCGGTGATCGCAACCGGCTCACGATTTCTCAAGCGTGCCGTTCCGAGTTCGTGCAGAAGGCGTGCGGGAGGTGCCGATGTTCAAAGCAACCGCGCTTCGTTGCAGCGGCCCGGCTTGGCTGGTTGGTTGGGCGACGGCCATATTCCTGCCCAGTCTTCTTGTCGCCTGGTTCGGTTTGGCGCCGTCGGCGGCGCTGCTCGGCGCGGAACTCGGTGATCTGCCCGCTGCGACCTGGAAGGTCGCGGATGACGTGGGTCCCGCGGCGAAGCTCCTGCTGGGTGGCCTGCTCGCGCTCCTGTTCGTCGCAGCCGAACGGTTCATGCCCAGGGCGACGCCGGTCCGGTATGCCGGCAACATGGCTGCGGGGGTGCTCGCTATGTTCGGAACGCTTCTGCTGATCCCTGCCGCCTACTCCCGCGGCTTCGGGGTCGGACTGACGGGCGCTCGCTTCGACCCTGCGGTTCTGCCTCTCTACGTAGCGGGCGGCGCGGCCGCCGGGCTGGTGTTCACCTACGCCCTGATCCGCTGCAATGATCCGCGCCGGTCGAGAGACGCCCACACTCAATCCACTGGTATGATCGGCGACCGGTGACGCCGGCCATCTGGGTCGGCCCGCGCGTCTTGCATCTGGTACTCCGGGACGGCAGCATCGCCCCATAACGACAAGGGATCGCCATGCTCACCACCATTGCGTTGCTCGCGGGCGTACAGGCCGCCGGCGTGCAAGCTCCGATCGCCGAACCCGCCGTCCAGGAAGAGATCACCGTCATCGGCAGAAAGCTCCGGGATTGGCGCGGCTCGCTGAAGACCAGGAACGGAACGGTCCGCTGCGTCACCAGGAAGTCGACCGGTGACCGCGAGGTCGACCAAATCGGCTGCGACGCGATGGTCACGTGCTTCCCGCGCTTCGAGGGCGAGTTCAAGGCGGTGCTCTCGACTACGCGCGACAAGGCGGTCCGGAACCGGGTGAACACGGAGATCAGCCGGCGTCTGGCGACCTGTGTCGAGCAACGGCACGACGAACTCGTGGAGACGCTTGCGGACCGCCGTGCGGCGCGACGCTCCTGATCCAGCGTGGATCGGCACGCGGATAGCCCGGTGCTTCGCCGTCATTCTGGCTTGGGCATCAAAGTCGAACGGCCATTACACCGGCCACCTCGTTTGGCTCACCGCAAGCACGCACTCGAAGTCGCCTCTCAGCTTCCGGCCGGAGCCGAGCATTCAAAGCCAGCCGTTCAGCCGAGCGACACGCCCCGCCCCCACACGGTTTCCCGCCCCCAGCTTGGCCGCCGCTTCGGACAGGTAGTTGCGCACCGTACCCGGTGATAGCCCTATCCGGCGGGCGATCTCCTTGTTGGACAGGCCCTGCTCCGCCAGCCTGAGCGCGTCGCGCTCGCGGTCGGTGAGCGGATCCGCGCCCGCGTCCCACGCCATCGCCGCGAGGGCAGGCGCGATCGCGCGCCGCCCGGCGGCGACCGCGCGGACCGCACCCGCGACCTCCTCGACGGGTGCGTCCTTGAGCAGGTAGCCGCGCACGTCCGCCGCCCGCGCCCGGGCGAGGTAGCCCGCCCGCGCGAAGGTAGTGACGATCACGACGCGCGTGGACGAGCCCTCCGACGCGAGCGCGCGGGCGACGTCGATGCCCGTCATGCCCGGCATTTCGATGTCGGTGAGGAGGATATCGGGCCGCAGCTCGCGCACGAGCGCGAGCGCGGCGTCGCCGTCGGTCGCGCGGCCCACGACCTCCAGGTCGGGCTCGAAGCCGAGCAGCGTGGCGAGCGCGCCCAGCACCATGGCCTGATCCTCCGCGATGACGAGCCGGATCATGGTCGGCAGGTCACGCGGCGGCCGGGACGCTCGCGACCAGTCGGGTGCCGCAGTCGTTCGCCTCGATCAGGAGTGTCCCGCCCGCGGCGGCGAGCCGCTGGCGCATGCCGGCGAGCCCGTTGCCTTCGCGGAAAGAGCCGCCGCGGCCGTCATCGGCCACCTCTAATCGCGCCGCGCCGCCGTCCAAGCCGAGCTCGACGATGCAGCGGGCGGCGTCCGCGTGCCGGATCACGTTGGTTACCGCCTCTCGAAGCGTCATCGCGAGGACCGCCCCCGCGTCGGCGGGGATCACTGCGGGGTCACCCGCTAGCCGGGCCTCTACGCCTGCGGCCTCCAGCGCCTGGGCAGACGCCGCCGCCTCCCGCGCCAAGCCGCCGCCGCCCATGCCGGCGAGCGCGGCGCGGACCTCGCCCAGGCCCTCGCGCGCTATCCGCGCCACCTCGCGCATCTCGGCCTCGGCCCCCTGCACGTCGCGTGCGATGAGCTTGGCGGCCAAGTCGGCCTTGAGCGCCGACAGCGTCAGCGTGCGGCCGACCAGGTCGTGGAGGTCGCGCGCGATGCGTTCGCGCTCGGCCGCACCCGCCAGCCGGCGCACCTCCTCCTGTGTGGCCAGCAGCGCCGCGTTGCGGTCGTACAGCGTCTCGCGCGACAGCGTGGCGAAGCCGGTCATGATCACCAGCAACAGGCCTGGCAGCCACCAGAGCAGCGGCTGGCCTAGCAGCAGCCCGGCGGTCGCCACGGCGAACGCCACGCCCGCGATCGCGACGGTCGCGCGGCGTGCCGGCCGGAGCACGCCCAACATAGCGGACGCATAGATCGCGAACACCGTCCAGTTGACGCCGAAAGGGGCCAGCGCGAGCGCCACCGCCAGCACAATAGTCGCCGCGGCGATCAGCCGCACGCCACCCATTCCGTAGCCGAGCAGATAAGTTGGCAGGAACAGCGCAACCCCGACCGCCGACGCCAGCAGCTCGGTCGCGCTCGGTGTCCGCCACAGCCAGGGCAGCGCGTAGAAGGGCAGCCAGACGAGCCAGGGTAGCGGCCCGTCGATCCAGCTCTTCCCCTCGCGCCCGGTCATGGACGCGACGTTCCCCCCGGCTGCCGCGCCCGTCAAGCCGCGCTCCGCCGCCAACCGCTCCAGGCCCACCAGCCTGCGAGCGCGGTCATGGCGACGATGGCGGCGACGTGCGCGACCGGCGATCCGATCGTGTCGGCGCCGACGATCCCGAGTGCCAGCTGGCCTAGGTGATAGGACGGCACGAGTTCGCCCACGAGCCGCATCCAGCCGGGCAGGATCGCGGACGGCGCCCACAACCCGCCCACGACCGAGGCGCCGAGGAACAAGGCGTTGGCGGCCGCCACCGCGCCCTTGCCGCCCATGCGCATGCCCAAGCCGAAGCCGAGGAGCGCGAAGGGGACGGTGGAGAGCAGATGGAGGGCCGCGAGCGCGAGCCACTGGCCGGCCGACAGCCGCACGCCAGCGATCACGCCCAGCGCGTAGATCAGCGCCACGGCCGCCGCGGTCGCGGCGACGGCCGCGGCGAGCTTGCCCGCGAGATACGCTCCCGTCGGCATCGGCGACACGCGCTTGAGCTCGATCAGCCCCTGCTCGCGCTCCATCGCGACGCCCGCGCCGAAGCCGAACAGCGAAGGGCCGATCGCCGCGAACACGCCGTAGCACGCGAGCGACGCCGCGGCACCGGACAGCGAGGGCGTGCGCGCCAGCGCCAGCGTGAACAGCGCGTAGAAGGCGGCGGGCGTGACCACGGTCGGCACCATGAATTGCGGCAGCCGCCAGGAGCGCTTGAGTTCGACCAGGCACTCGCGGCGCCACAGGCCGGCCGGTTGCGCGTAGGCGCTCATGCCGCGGCCCTCCGCCCGTCGGCGAGGAGCGTCGCCATGGCGTCCTCCAGGGCTGCGTCGGCCACGCGCAGGTCGGCGAGCGCGCCGTCCACCGCGAGCAGCGCGCGCACGGTGGCGACCGCGTCGCCCGTCGCGATCCGCGTGTCCGCGCCTTCCCGCTCGGCCCGCCTCACGCCGGGCAGCATGAGCAGCCGCCCCAGGGGCAGCTCGGTCCGGCAGCGCACCACGGAGCCGCCCGCCAGGCTACGGATCGCGGCGGGGCCGCCGTCAGCGACGATCCGGCCCCGGTCGAGCACGACCACCCGGTCGGCGAGCGCGTCCGCCTCGTGGAGGTCGTGGGTGGTCAGCAGCACGGCCGCCCCCCGGTCGGCAGCGTCGCGCACCGTCGCCCAGAGCGCGCGCGTCGCGTCGCGGTCCATGGCCGCGGTGGGCTCGTCCAGCACGAGGAGGTCGGGCCGGCCGCAGATGGCGAGCGCGTATTGGACGCGCCGGGCCTGCCCGCCCGACAATGCGCCGCAGCGCCGCCGGCCCAGGTCGGCGATGCCTGCCAGCGCCAGCGTCTCGTGCAAGGGCCGCGGGTCGCGGTAGTAGCCGGCGTGGAGCCCGACCAGCTCGGCGACCGTGAGCACGTCGGGCAGCCCCGCCGCCTGCAGCATCACGCCCATGCGCCCCCGCGCCGCCGGCCGACGCGGGTCGAGCCCGAACAGCCGCGCCTCGCCCGCGTTGGGCAGGAGGCGGCCGGTGATGAGGCCGACCGCCGTGGTCTTGCCGGCGCCGTTCGGGCCGAGCAGCGCGGTCACCTCGCCGGCCCCGACCGCCAGGTCGAGCCCGTCCAGGACGGGCTTGCCGCCGAGCTTCTTGGAAATGGCGGCCAGCGTCGCCGCCGCGGACAGGTCTTCGCGCATCAGGATCTCCTTGAACGAAGAGCAACCTGCCGCGCGGGAAGGGATCGCGGCAGTGCGGAGCGTCACGTCGCCGGGGTGACAAGTGTCACCTCCGGCGACGCGGAATCCGATCTACAGCCATGCCATCATCTGCACGGGGGAGCTTGAGCATGCGTTCACTGATCATCGGCCTGTCGGCGCTGGCCTTGGCCGCGCCGGTTCACGCGCGGCAGGGCGCCGCCACCTTCGCCACCGCGAAGCCTGCCCAGTTCCAATCCGACCGGATCGAGGTCAGCGTGGTAGGCAAGGGCCCGGACGTCATTCTGATCCCGGGCCTCACCTCCTCTCCGGCGCGGGCATGGGCCGGCACGGTCGACGCGGTGCCGGGCTACCGCTACTACCTCGTGCAGGTGAGGGGCTTCAGCGGCGTGCCGGCGGGGGCCAACGCGAACGGCCCGGTGGCCGCGCCTGTGGCGGAGGAGATCGCGCGCTACATCCGGGAAGCGCGCCTGAAGCGGCCGGCGGTGGTCGGGCACTCCATGGGCGGGACGATCGGCATGATGCTGGCGGCGCGCCATCCGGAGGTGATCGCGCGGCTGATGGTGGTCGACATGACGCCGTTCATGGGCGCGTTCTTCGGCATGCCGAACGCCACGGCGGAGCAGATGCGGCCGATGGCCGACCGCATGCGCGAGCAGATGCTGGCGCCGCCGACGCCGCAGGGCGAGGCGATGATGACACAGATGGTCAACGGCATGGCGAACACCGAGAGCGCGCGGCCCGGCATCCTGAACGACAGCCGGACGAGCGACCGGACCACGGTCGCCAACAGCTACCACGAGCTGATGACCACCGACCTGCGGCCGGAGCTGGGCCGCATCACAGTCCCGACAACTGTCCTCTATGTCAGGCCCGCGGCGGTGCCGATCACCGAGGCGCAGATGGATGCGCTGTACCGGAACTACTACGCCAACCTGAAAGGAGCCTCGCTCGTCCGCGTGCCCGACGCCGCGCACTTCCTGCAGATCGACGCACCGGCGCGATTCGGTCGGGAGCTGCGCGGCTTCCTAGCTGCCAAATAGCGGACGTCGATCTCACAGCGGCCGTCCCACCTAGCTGCTTCAACTCGGTAGTTAGGGCGCAAGGCTGCCGGGATCGGATATGATCAGAAGATGTCCGATTCTGGGGAGCGCTAGAGCCGCTTTGGACGCCCGAAATCGGGTCCGGACAGCCGCTTTCTTTGGCGCGCACGACGGTCTGATATGAGGGCTGCGCCGCTGGGCAGCTGAGCTTGGCATAAGTCGATGAACGTCCGCATCAGCTCACTGGTGCCCAGGCCACAGCTCTAAGCTTCGCAGGCTTGGGCCCGGGTGAGAAGGAACAATGCCTCCCGCGTGTTGCGGGTCAGTCGGGCCGCAGCCTCGAAGTGCGGGCGCGCCTCCGACCGGCGACCTGCCCGAAAGAGTAGGTCACCCCTCACCGCGGGCAAGGGCGGGTAGTTTCGGAGGAGCGCCTCTCCGGCGACTTCCTCGACAAGCTGCAGACCTGCTTCCGGTCCGAAGGCCATCCCGTAGGCGACAGCGCGGTTGAGATCCACGATCGGCGATGGTGCGACCTCCTTCAGTCGATCATAGAGGTCGGCGATCCGCGGCCAGTCGGTATCGTCGGCCCTCAACGCCCGCGCATGACATGCGGCGAGCGCCGCCTGCAGGGCGTACGGACCATCGGCACCGCCCAGAGCTTCAGCCCGGGCTAGCGCCTGCAGCCCACGCCGGACCAGCAACTGGTCCCAACGCGCGCGGTTCTGCTCGGTGATCGGCACGAAGGCGCCGTTCGGCCCCGCTCGTGCCGTCAGGCGCGAGGCCTGCAGCTCCATCAGCGCAAGCAGCCCGAACACCTCGGGCTCGTCGGGCAACAGGCCGGCGAGAATGCGTCCCAGCCGCTGGGCCTCGGCGCAAAGCACCGGCCGCACCAGCGCATCGCCCGCCGTCGCTGCGTAGCCCTCGTTGAAGATGAGGTAGACCACCTCGAGTACCGAGTTCAGCCGGCGGGTACGTTCGGCACCACGCGGCACCTCGAACGCGAGACCCGCTTTCCCTATCGCCTTCTTGGCGCGCACGATCCGCTGCGCGACCGTCGGCTCCGACGAGAGGAACGCGCGCGCGATCTCCTGCGTCGTCAGCCCGCCCACGAGGCGCAACGTGAGCGCCACGCGCGCGTCCGACGGGATCACCGGATGGCAGGCCGTGAAGATGAGCGCGAGCAACTCGTCGCCGATCTCGTCGTCGAGCGCCGCCTCCATCCGCTCGCCGAAGCCTTCCTGCTCCTCACCGAGTTCGCGGGCCATGTCGGCATGCTTTCGTTCCAGCATCTGCTCGCGTCGCATCTTGTCGATGGCGCGGCGCTTGGCCACGGCGGTCAGCCAGGCTACGGGAGAGCGCGGAACGCCGCTCCCGGGCCATTCGGCGAGTGCTGCCAGAAGCGCCTCCTGGGCCAGCTCCTCGGCCTGATCGACGTCGCGGATCATGCGGGCGAGGCTCGCGACGAGGCGGGGCCGTTCCATCCGGAACACCGTCTCGATCGCGCGCTGTATTGCATCCGCCGCCATGGGCGAAGGTTACGAGACCATGGCCGCGGCGGGCAAGCTCGTCAGCGCCTCGCCAGCGTCTCGCCCACGCCGTCGTGGATTGCGGCGGCCTCGGGCGGGATGAGATCGGCGAAGTCCTCGGCCTCGTAGAGGGGGCGGATCTCGATCTCGCTCGGCCCGAACATCGGGTTGGGACACCTCTTCACCCACTCGACCGCCTCGTCCATGTCCCTGACCTCCCAGAGCCAGTAGCCCGCCACGAGCTCGCGAGTTTCGGCGAACGGGCCGTCGATCACCGTGCGGCTCGGACCGTCGAACGCCACGCGCTTTCCGCTCGACGAGGGCCTGAGCCCATCGCCGGCAACCATGATGCCGGCAGCGACCAGCTCCTCGTTGAACCTGCCCATGTCCACGAACATCTGGCTGAGCTCGGGCGAGGGCTTCATGCCAGCCTCGCTGTCCTCGGTCGCCTTCACGAACACCATCACGCGCATCATCATTCTCCTTGCGAGGCCGCCATTGCCGTCGGGCCGCTCCTACGACGAACGAGGCCCTCAGGATTCGACATCGTCCTAGCAGAATCTTCTGCACTGCCGCCTGGCGAACCGTGAGGAGTAGTCGGTGTAATCTTGCGCGCTCCGTTCGTAAGTGCGCCAACGGCCGCAGCGCTGCCGCGGTTTGCGTGTGGAGAGGATACCTAGGCGGGTACGCTGGTTCGCTAAGTAGAAAAGCGGAAGGGCTCCTTGCCGCCGGTTGGTTGGGTTCCGATTTCGGAGACAGCTCAGCGTTCGCTGCGCGTCCGCACTGGGGTCGTCGCGACGGCGGCATGAATCCGAAGACGGGTCGAAATTGGCCAGAGCACTGCACCCGTACGAGGGGCCCACGTCGGCCGCCTAGCGCACCACCGCTGCTGTGCTCACCCGACCAGCGCCCTCATCCTGGGGGCGGACGAACTAACTTAGGTGATCTGCGTTCACCGTGAATGACGGAACGGCGCCGATCGCGACCACCCCTGATCCTCGTCGTGGATGACGAGGCACCGCTTCGCATGCTCGCGGCCGACATATTCGAGGATGCAGGATATGAGGTGATTGCGGCAGCGAGCGGGCCGGAGGCCTTGGTTCTGCTGAACACCCGCAGCGACGTGCGCGCGGTCGTCACCGACGTGCAGATGCCTGGCGACCCGGACGGATTGGGGCTGGCTCGCGCGTTTCGGGAACGGTGCCCGGACTGCGCGATCGTCGTGGTCTCCGGCCGTGCGCTGCCCAGCGCGCAGGAGCTAGCAGCCGACGCGGCGTTCATGGCAAAGCCGTACGACACGCGCGAAATCGTCGCCACGGTCGACCGGCTCCTCGCACCCACGGCGTAGCAGCTCCGGCAGGGACGCCGGATCGTCCCGCGCCTTAACCTGAGGAGTGGCGTAGCCGGCAGTTTCACTCATTCCGCCGCCGATAAGGGAAGCGGCGGAAACCGAAGCGGCGTATCGCTACGGATGTCCTCTAGGTGGTCCGCCCAGAGGGCGGGCGAGTGCCCGTACGGCCCGACCGAGCATCACTTCAGCGGGGCATGGCTACAGAGGTTCAGCGGCAGCGGGGCTGAAGCGGCCAAGGGCGCGCCGAATATGTTCGACTTAGGAGTTTATAAGTCCTGCGCCCGTACTGATTGAGCTGCGGCCTGGAGGCGGGGCCTAAGTATGGCGAGTTATGAGCAACTTGCGAAAGAACATGGCGCGATCGAGCAACTCGCCGCCGGGCTGGTCGACATGCTCGACCTGCCCGAGCCGGATCCGGAAGCGACCGCCGCCGCATTCCGCGTGCTGGCGACGGAGCTGCACGAGCACCTGGCGATCGAGGACAGCGCGATCTACCCGCGCCTGATCACGGCCGCGGATCCCGGTGCCGCGGCTACAGCCGAGCGATTCAACGCTGAGCTGGCCGCGCTTAAGCAGGATTGGCAGGCATTCCGGATCGAGTGGTCGGACGAGGCGATCCGAGACGACTGGCCCATTTTTCTCGACGAGGGGCACGCAATGCTGAAGCGTATTCGCGCGCGCTTACAGGCGGAGAATGACTTGCTCTATCCTGTCGCCCTGCAGCGGAGTATCATCCCGCTTCGCAGTCCGGAGACGGTCTGGGTATAGGCGCGTGCTGCGCGCCCGGCTTCTTACCCCCGGCGAATGCTGGCAGTCGATGCAACCGCGAGCAGGTACTGGGTAGCTACTGCCGTGATGCCGAACGATGGAAAGCGTATAATGCCTGCGACCTCTGAGAAGATAGCTTAGCAGGGCGGGAAGGCGTTCAATGCAGCGCCGATCACGCAATCGCTAGCCGATGAATGCGAGCGACGTCGTGGTACCTCGCCCAGGCTCGCTCGTCACGGTGAGCTCACCGGCGAGCTGGGCCGCCAAGCCCTGGCAGATGCGCGTGCCCAGCCCGGCCGAACGGGCAGGCACGGACGCACGGTCAACGGTGAAGCCCCGACCGTCGTCCCGGATCGTGAACGACAGGCGATCAGAGTCCAATCGTTCGAGCCTGAGCGTGATGGTGCCTTCACCACGATCTTCAAACGCGTGCTTGAGGCTGTTAGTGACAACCTCGGTCGCAAGCAGCGAGAGCACCATGAGCCGCGCAACGTCGAGCTTGATCGCAGGCATGTCGACGAGCACCACGATGCTGTGCGCGCCTGTCGCGTCCAGGAGATCGCGGGCGACCTCCTGAAAGTATTCGCCCAGCGGCATCTCCACGGCGGCAGGATCGTATAGCCGTCGGTGGATGCGCGACATTACCTCGATGCGGCGTCCCGCCTCGTCCAGTGCCTCGGCTGCCGTGGTCGGGTCGGCGACCACCTTGCGACGCTGGAGGTGGAGGAGTGACGCCACGAATGCCATGTTGTTGGCCACGCGGTGTTGCAGTTCCTGGAACATGGTTCGCTGCTGCTCGTAGAGCCCCGCTGTCACCTCGCGTTCGCGAGCCAGCGCCTCGCGCTCCGCAGCCAGCCGGTCGGTTGATCGCTGCATGACGTGAATAAGCGCGAGGTCGACACCGGCGACGAATACGTAAAAGGCGAGCGCGATCGCCGCCGGACCGTCCAGGACGAACGAGTTTGCGGGCGGAAGAAAGTAGTACCACGACGCCAAGCCCGACAATGCGGCGCAGACGAGCCCAGGGCGTAGACCGGCAAGAAAGCCGGTCAGGATCACGGCGGGAAAGAAGGTGATGTATGGGTAGCCGGGCGGCAGCACGGACGCGAGCTGATGCCGCAACCCGAGCGCGACGAGGAACGCCGCCAGCGCGAGCCCATGACCAAGCCAAGGGTCGCGGCGGAACGCCGCGTCGGATCCTATCAGCTTGGTCATGCTCCTCCCGGCTCGCAGCCGAAAAGGCTGACCGTTCGCGCTATGTAGCGCGTTAGCGGGTAAGGGAAAGCAGGACGGAGATTGCGCTACAGCCCCGTCCGGTTCCTCTTTTTCGCCCCGCGCGTGCTGAGAGCCGTGGCTGTGCTTATCGACAATCGGTCCTGACCGAGCGGTGACGAGCTCGTTGTGCAGCGCAAATCTAGGTTGCTGCCCAACTACACAGTTCCTTTACAGCCCTAAACCTATGTCAGTGCTCGCGCTGGGGAGCTTTCGACGTGATTGAGGCGCTGGTGGTGCTGGTTGATCCGAAATGCGAGCAGGCGCTTACGCACCTGCACGCCATGATGGTGCAGGTTCTCGCCTCCGGCGATGAGATGTGACGCCCTTGCTTGAGCTTTCGGCGAAGCTGCGGGAGCACTGCACAAACTGATCCCTCGCCGGGTTGTCGCGAGCGCCACGGAGGTGATGGTCGCAACCAGCCTGTCGAGGTGAGGACCGGAGATTGGCTAAGCTCCAGTTCTTGATCGATAAAACGGCGCTGCTCACGCCTTTTCCATTGATCCAGGTTAGCCGCGATAGTAACCCATGTTGGTCATCAGCCGGGAGAGCTGTGCCAATCATGAGGGGTCGAGAAGGTGCCGGCGCGCTCGGGCGCACCGGTCGTGTTCTGATCGTCGATGATCACCCGCTGATGTTCGAGGGGCTGGCGATCGCAGTACGCGCAGCGATGCCCGGCGCGACGGTCGACTGTGCAGAGAGCATCAGCGCGGCCGAGGCAATTGCCGCCCAGCGGCGCAACTTCCGGCTGGTGCTGCTCGACTACCTCCTGCCTGACGCCTGCGGGTTCTCGGGGCTGTTCCGGCTACAGCACGCGCTGCCTGGCGTGCCCATCGTGCTGATCAGCGCCAAAGTCGATCCCAAGCTCACCGAGACCGCGCGCCTGCTCGGTGCATGCGGGTTCCTGTCCAAGCGCTCAACGCTTGATACCTTGGCTAGACAGCTCGCGAGCTTGGCGCAGGGCGGAATCCTCTTCGAATGTGAGGCAGGAGCAAACCCGGCGCTCAGCGCCATGCGGGACCGCATTCGGAGCCTGTCGCCGGCTCAGCGGCGTGTGCTATTCGCCCTCGTAAACGGACGGGTGAACAAGCAGATCGCGCGCGAGCTCGACGTGACCGAAGCCACCATCAAGGCGCACATGTCAGCCATCTTCAGGAAGCTCGGCGTGCTCAACCGGACGCAGGCCATCCTCGCCGTGCGGGATCTGCTTGGGCCTGGATACGCCCTCGGGTCACCTTCGGAGGAAAGCTAGCGTAGGCTGCATCGGCGATCATAAGGGGGAGGCGCTTCCCGACCCTATCTGACCGGCCACTAACCGAGATCCGCTCTCGGCTCTCAGCCAACACTCGCGGCGGCTCTGCTACCAAATCGTTGCGGACACTGGCTGCTCAGCACCGCTTACCTGAAGGCAAAGTCGAACCTGAATGAACGCTCGAAGTTGGGCAGCTGAAAGGAAACGTGGATGTCCGCGTCTGGGTCTATCTTTCCGAGTGACGATTGCGGAAGCCAAGGGCCGCAATATCGGGCGCGCCTAGATCCGTCGCTGATCGCCCCGGTTCGCGCCAGTTACATCGACTGAATAGCGGTTCAAGCTGGTGCTGGCCCTCGTAGAAAGTCGACATGAAAGTCGCTCACAACGCGATCTTCACATACGTGAGTCGAAAAGCGCTTGGGGGGTGAGTTGAATGCACGATGGCAGCGTGGTCTTCGTAGATTTCGACAACGTCTTTTCCGCATTGTGGGCCATTGATGGCGGGCTCGCGATCCGGTTCGCTTCCGACCCGGCGAGTTGGCTAACGGGTCTGGCGGAGATGGATGCGGTGGACGGACCGCGGCGATGGCTGGTGGCACGCTGCTACATGAATCCGTCCGGCTGGGTCAGTGCACCGGGAGAGCAGAATGATCGGCTCTGGTTTTCCAGGTTTCGCGCGGATTTCGTGAAGGCGGGCTTCGAAGTGCTGGACTGCCCGACGCTCACGCGCGGGGCGAAGAACGCGGCGGACATCCGCATCGTCATCGACGCGCTCGACCTGCTTGGCCATCGTACCCGCTTAGGAGAGTTGGTGTTCATTTCCGGCGACTCCGACTTCACGCCGTTGCTGTATCGGCTGCGAGCCGAGGATCGCAGGACAGCGATTGTCGCGCCTGGCCGTCTATCATCGGCGTACTCTGCCGTAGCAGATCGGGTCTTGGGATTCGATCGGATCGGGACGCTGCTCGGAAGCACAAGCGGTGAACTGGTCAAAGCTGCGGACGTGGAAGTGTCAGAGCCGGAAAACGATGCCTCGGCTGACGAACAGGCTTTCGCGTCACTCGTCCGCCGCCGCTATGACGATGCGCGTGCGCCGCTGAATCTGTCCTCTCTTTCCAGCGAGGTCGTCCGTGAGATCCCCGGCGCGAAGTCCAGCGACTGGTTCGGGAACGGCACTTTCCGGAAGGCGCTCGACCGACTTTCCCTGTCGGACGTGCGATTTGCCCAGCATCATCTATGGGATGAACGTCGACATCAGCCGCCCGCACCAATTCCCGTCTCCGACACGAAGAGTGACGCGGCGTCGACCGATAGCTGAAATTCATTCATCTGGCGCTCTGGTCCGAGCCGAGATGAATGGATGTCTGATTGTGGGAAGCGGCTCGGGCGCGTTGAGCGTCTGCAAGTGGGTCAGAGCGGTTGGCGAGGAGCAGACCATCGGACAGATTGCATCTGGCGGAAGGTCGATACGTCGCTGTGAAGATTGCTAGCCGCTCCATCTCGAGGACCTTTGCGAGCCCAAAAATCCGCGAATCTACGTTGGGTGAGTTTTGGGTGAAAGCAGTCGAAACTCGCCCTTCGTTTTTGGTATGTTCCGTTCTTGGGTGACCGCTAAGCGGATGAAAATACAGGAAAACAGTACTAAAATGTTCGTTGACATCGCAGGGGTCGCAAGTTCAATCCTTGCCACGCCCACCATCTAAAAACCCCGGAAGCGGCGACGCTTCCGGGGTTTTTGCCGTTCGGCAACCGTCCCTTCCACGTCACTCGGGGTGACGGAAAAAGGCGCGAGGAGGCCGACACGGGAGCAAGTCCCGCGTCGTCGAACGGGGCCGTGGCCCCGCCGGCCGGGCGGCCGGGCGGCGGGGCGGCTCGCGCGCGGCCTAGGCCGCGCCCGCCAGCCGCACCGCCGCCGCGAGCTGGTCGCTGGTGAAGGGCTTGCCCAGGATCACCACGTCGTCCGGCCGCCTCGCGACCGACTGCGCGTCGGCGTAGCCGGTGATGATGATGCCGGGCAGGCCGGGCGTGACCGCGCGGGCGCGCTCCAGCACGTCGACGCCCGATTGGCGCGGCATGGCGTAGTCGCTGACGACGAGGTCGAAGGCGCCCGCGCGCGCCGTCAGCAGCTCCAGGCCGCTCGCGCCGCACTCGGCCTGCGCGACCTCGTGGCCCAAATCTTCCAGCAGCGCCGCGGTGGTGGCGCGCACGCCGTCGTGGTCGTCGATGAGGAGGATGCGCAAGGGTCGCTGCGGCGCTTGGTCGACTGGACCCACGATCTCCTCGGCGAGCATCGGCGCCTCGCCGACCATGGGCAGCCAGATCTCGACGCGCGTGCCGCGGCCGACCTCGCTGTCGATGCGCATGGAGCCGCCCGACTGCTTCACGAAGCCGTAGACCATGGAGAGGCCGAGCCCCGTGCCCTTGCCGACCTCCTTGGTCGTGAAGAACGGCTCCAGCACCTGCTCGACCATTTCGGCCGGGATGCCGCAGCCCGTGTCGGCGACGGTGAGTACGACGTAGCGCCCGGCAGGCAGGTCGCCGTCGTCCGCGATCGCGCGGTTCTCGGCGGATACCGTGATCAGGCCGCCGTCGGGCATGGCGTCGCGCGCGTTGATGATGAGGTTCATCAGCGCCAGCTCCAGCTGGCTGGCGTCGGCGTAGACCTGGCCCACGTCCTCGGCCGCGTCCCATTCGAGCTGCACCAGCCCGCCCAGCGTATGGGCGAGGAGATCGCTGACGGCGCGCGCGAGCTGGTCGACGGGCACCGCCGCCGGCTCCAGCGTCTGGCGGCGCGCAAAGGCGAGGAGGCGGCGGACGAGTTCGGTGCCCTGCTCGGCCGCGTGGCGCATCATCTCGACGATGCGCGCCTGCTTCTCGTCGAGCGGGATGCGCCGCTCGATCATCCCGACGCCGCCCAGAATGGCGGCGAGCAGATTGTTGAAATCGTGCGCGATGCCGCCCGTCAGCTGGCCGATCGCGTCCATCTTGCGCGCGTGCGCCAGCTGGTTCTCCAGCTCGCGCCGGTCGGTGACGTCGAGCAGCGTGCCGGCATATTCGACGGGCTCGCCGCCCGCGTCGCGGAGCAGCACGGCCTGGTCGAGGAAGTGCTTGTACTCGCCGTCGGCGCATCGCCAGCGATACTCGACCGACAGCGTGCCGCCGTGCTTGCGCGCGGCGAGCGCGGCGAGCGCGCGGCCGCGGTCCTCGGGATGGAGGCGGTCCGCCCAGAGGTCGGGCGTGCGCGCGAGCTCGGCGAAGTCGTAGCCGGTGACCCCTGAGAAGTTGCCGCTGACGAAGCGCGGCACGCGCGGCCCATCGTCCAGGCTCTCGAGGTAGAGTATGATCGGCAGCGATGCGATGATCGCGTTCTGACGCTGCTCGGCCAGGCGCAGCTCCTGCTCGGCGCGCAGGCGCTCCGCGTTGGCGCGGAGGTTCTCGTCGAGCAATTGCTGTTCCTGCGCCGCCTTGCGCTGGATCTCGCGGCGCATCGTGAAAAGGTCGACGAACACGGTGACCTTGGACCGGATCACCACCGGCTCGACGGGTTTGAAGACATAGTCGACCGCGCCCATCGAGTAACCGCGCATCAGATGCTCGGTTTCCTTGTTGACGGCCGACAGGAACACGATCGGGATGCGTTTGGTCTGCTCGCGCGAGCGGATGATCTGGGCGGTCTCGTAGCCGTCCATACCCGGCATGTAGACGTCCAAGAGGATCACCGCGAAGTCGCCGCGGAGCAGGTGCCGGAGCGCCTCCTCGCCCGAGCGCGCGACGACGACGTCGGCGATGTCCTCGATGACTGTCTGGATGGCGAGGAGGTTGCGGTCGTCGTCATCGACGACGAGCACGCGCGCGCGCTCGTCGCTACCCGGCGCGAGTGCGTCGGTCAGGCTTCGAATGGCCGGTTTCATGCGTACTACGCTAGACACGCTCAACCCTTAGCCTTGGATTACCGGCGTGATCGTCATCTCCACCGGCTTACGCTCGCGCGAGCGCGCGATCCAGACGCGGAGTAGGGCGAGCAGCAGGTCGATGTCGACGGGCTTGGCGATATAGTCGGACGCGCCCGCGTCCAGGCACTTCTGCCGGTCACCCTTCATCGCCTTGGCGGTGACCGCCACCAGCGGCACGTCGGCGAGGCTCGGCCGCTTCCGGATCTCCTGCATCGTCTCGTAGCCGTCCATCTCCGGCATCATGATGTCGATGAGGCCGATGTCTATGTCCGGCGTCTGCTCGAGGATGAGGATGCCGTCGCGGCCGCGCTCGGCGTGGAGCACCTCGACGTCGTAGCTCTCCAGCACGCTGGTCAGCGAGTAGATGTTGCGGATGTCGTCGTCGACGATGAGGATCTTCGCGCCCGCGAGCTCGGGCACCTGACGCGAGCTCAGGGGCGTGTAGCTCCCCAGCTTCGGCACGACGGGCGCTTCACGCGGGCCCTTGTCGCGCACCAGGTCGGCGAACGTCTGGAACACGGCCGTGAGCGCGGCCTGCTCCGCCGGCTTCGCGGTGACACCGAACGCGCCCATGTCGAGCACCTTCGACATCTTATCCGCGCCGGAGATGACGTGGATCGGCATGTGCGCGGTCTGCGGGTCGTGCTTCAGGAGGTCGAGGAGCACGAAGCCGTCGATGTCGCTCAGGCCCAGATCGAGCGTGATCGCGTCCGGCTGGAGCTTGCGCGCCATCTGCAGCGTGCCCGCGCCCGCGGTGGACACCACGCCCTTCAGCCCCGCCTCGCGCGCCAGGTCGAGCAGGATCGACGCGAAGGTCGGATCGTCCTCGACGATGAGCACGAACGGGTCGTCGCCCAACTGGTCGCGGTCGTCGGTCAGCTCATATTCGGTCGGCAGCGCCGAGGGCACGAGCGCGCCGGAGTTGTCGTAGCGGGCCGGCGTGCCGCCGGTCGCGGCTACGACGGGGGCGGCCGCCTGAAGCGGCACGAAGAGCGTGAAGGTCGAGCCTTCGCCCGGCTTGGACCGCACCTGCAGCTCGCCGCCGAGCAGGCGCGCGATCTCGCGGCTGATCGACAGGCCCAGGCCCGTGCCGCCATATTTGCGGCTGGTGGTGCCGTCCGCCTGCTGGAACGCCTCGAAGATCAGCTTCTGCTTGTCCTCGGGGATGCCGATGCCCGTGTCGGTCACCGCGATCTCGATCGCCTGGTTCGCGCCACGCAGCACGGGGTGGTTGGTCGACCAGCCCGACGACGCGGCGCGCACGGCCAGCGTGACTGATCCATGGGCGGTGAACTTGAACGCATTGGAGAGCAGGTTGAGCACGACCTGCTGCAACCGCTTCTCGTCCGTGCGGATCGTCGACGGCAGGCGCGTGTCGAACTCGACGTTGAAGTCGAGGCTCTTGTCCGCCGCGAGCTGGCGGAAAGTGCGCTCCATGTGCTGCTTCAGACCGACCAGGGGCATGTCGCCCAGCTCGATCGACACCGTGCCCGACTCGATCTTCGACAGGTCGAGGATGTCGTTGATGAGCGAGAGCAGGTCCGACCCCGCGCCGTGGATGGTGCGGGCGAACTCCGTCTGCTTCTCGTTGAGGTTGCCCTGCGGGTTGTCGGCCAGCAGCTTGGACAGGATCAGCAGCGAGTTGAGCGGCGTCCGGAGCTCGTGGCTCATGTTCGCGAGGAACTCGGACTTGTACTTGGAGGTCAGCGCCAGCTGCTCGGCCTTCTCCTCGACGGCGCGGCGCGCCATCTCGATCTCGACGTTCTTGGCTTCGACCTGCTTCTTCTCGTTCTCGAGCAGCTGCGCCTTCTCGCCCAGCTCCTCGTTGGTGGCGTGCAGCTCCTCCTGCTTGGTCGTCAGCTCCGTCTGGCGCGCCTGGAGCTCGGTGGTGAGCAGCTGCGACTGCTTGAGCAGGCCCTCGGTGCGCATGGTCGCGGCGATCGTGTTGAGCACGATGCCGACCGACTCCATGAGCTGGTCGAGGAAGGTCCGGTGCGTCTCGTTCAACTCGCTGAACGAGGCGAGCTCGATCACCGCCTTCACCTCGTCCTCGAACAGGGCGGGGAGGATGGCGATGGTGGACGGCGCGGCGTGGCCGAGGCCGGAGCCGATGCGGACGAAGCCCGCGGGCGCGTTCTCCAGGATGATCGGGCGCTTGTCGGCGGCGGCCTGGCCGACCAGCCCCTCGCGCAGGCGGAACTCGTGCTTGAGCTCCGCCGGGCTCTCCGCGCCGTAGCTGGCGACGAGCTCCAGCTTGGTCTCGTCCTCCTCGCGCTTGGCGACGTAGAACACGCCGTACTGCGCGTTCACGAGCGGCGCGAGCTCGGACATGATCAGGTTCGACACGGTCGCCAGGTCGCGCTCGCCCTGGAGCATGCGGCTGAAGCGGGCGAGGTTGGTCTTGAGCCAGTCCTGCTCGGCGTTCTTCAGCGTCTGCTCCGCGAGGTTGCGGATCATCTCGTTGATGTTGTCCTTGAGCGCCGCCATCTCGCCCGACGCCTCCACGGCGATCGAGCGGGTGAGGTCGCCCTTGGTCACGGCGGTCGCCACGTCGGCGATCGAGCGCACCTGGTTGGTCAGGTTGGCGGCGAGCTGGTTCACGTTGTCGGTGAGGTCGCGCCACAGGCCCGCCGCGCCCGGCACGCGCGCCTGGCCGCCCAGCTTGCCCTCGATGCCTACCTCGCGAGCCATGTTGGTCACCTGGTCCGCGAACGTCGCCAGCGTCTCGATCATGAAGTTGATCGTCTCGGCGAGCGCCGCGATCTCGCCCTTGGCGTCGAGCGTCAGCTTTTTGCGGAGGTCGCCCTGCGCCACCGCGGTCACGACGCTGGCGATGCCGCGCACCTGGTTGGTCAGGTTGGTCGCCATCAGGTTCACGTTGTCGGTCAGGTCCTTCCAGGTGCCGCCCACGCCCGGTACCTGCGCCTGACCGCCCAGCTTACCTTCCGTACCCACCTCGCGGGCCACGCGGGTCACCTCGCTGGCGAAGCCGTTCAGCTGGTCCACCATGACGTTGATCGTGTCCTTGAGCGCGAGGATCTCGCCCTTCACGTCCACGGTGATCTTCTTGGACAGGTCGCCCTTCGCGACGGCGGTGGTCACGTCGGCGATGTTGCGTACCTGACCCGTCAGGTTCGCGGCCATCAGGTTCACGTTGTCGGTGAGGTCGGCCCAGGTGCCCGCGACGCCGCGCACCTGCGCCTGGCCGCCCAGCTTGCCCTCGGTACCCACCTCGCGCGCCACGCGCGTCACCTCCGACGCGAACGAGTTCAGCTGGTCCACCATCGTGTTGATGGTGTTCTTCAGCTCCAGGATTTCGCCCTTCACGTCCACCGTGATCTTCTTGGACAGGTCGCCCAAAGCCACCGCGGTCGTCACCTCGGCGATGTTGCGCACCTGACCCGTCAGGTTCGCCGCCATGGCGTTCACGTTCTCGGTCAGGTCCTTCCAGGTACCGCCCACGCCGACGACCTGCGCCTGACCGCCGAGCTTGCCCTCCGAGCCCACCTCGCGCGCCACGCGCGTCACCTCCGACGCGAACGAGTTCAGCTGGTCCACCATGACGTTGATGGTGTCCTTCAGCTCCAGGATCTCGCCCTTCACGTCCACGGTGATCTTCTTGGACAAGTCGCCGCGCGCCACGGCGGTGGTAACCTCGGCGATGTTGCGCACCTGACCCGTCAGGTTGCCCGCCATCAGGTTCACCGAGTCCGTCAAGTCGGCCCAGGTGCCGGCGACGCCCTCCACCTTGGCCTGGCCGCCGAGCTTGCCTTCTGAGCCCACCTCGCGGGCCACGCGCGTCACCTCCGACGCGAAGCCGTTCAGCTGGTCCACCATGGTGTTGATGGTGTTCTTCAGCTCCAGGATCTCGCCCTTCACCTCCACGGTGATCTTCTTGGAAAGGTCGCCCTTGGCGACGGCGGTGGTCACGTCGGCGATGTTGCGCACCTGACCCGTCAGGTTGGCCGCCATCAGGTTCACGTTGTCCGTCAGGTTCGCCCACGTGCCCGCGACGCCGTGCACCTGCGCCTGGCCGCCGAGCTTGCCTTCCGTGCCCACCTCGCGCGCCACGCGCGTCACCTCCGACGCGAAGCCGTTCAGCTGGTCCACCATGGTGTTGATGGTGTTCTTCAGCTCCAGGATCTCGCCCTTCACGTCCACCGTGATCTTCTTGGACAAGTCGCCCGACGCCACGGCGGTGGTAACTTCCGCGATGTTGCGCACCTGGCCGGTCAGATTGTCGGCCATCAGGTTCACATTGTCGGTGAGGTCCTTCCAGGTACCCGCGACGCCGGGCACCTGCGCCTGGCCGCCCAGCTTGCCCTCCGTACCCACCTCGCGCGCCACGCGCGTCACCTCGGACGCGAAGCCGTTCAGCTGGTCCACCATGACGTTGATGGTGTTCTTCAGCTCCAGGATCTCGCCCTTCACGTCCACCGTGATCTTCTTGGACAAGTCGCCCGACGCCACCGCCGTCGTCACCTCGGCGATGTTGCGGACCTGGCCGGTCAGATTGTCGGCCATCAGGTTCACGTTGTCCGTGAGGTCCTTCCAGGTGCCGGCGACGCCCTCCACGCGCGCCTGGCCGCCGAGCTTGCCTTCCGTACCCACCTCGCGCGCCACGCGCGTCACCTCCGACGCGAACGAGTTGAGCTGGTCCACCATGACGTTGATGGTGTTCTTCAGCTCCAGGATCTCGCCCTTCACCTCCACGGTGATCTTCTTGGACAAGTCGCCGCTCGCCACCGCGGTCGTCACCTCGGCGATGTTGCGCACCTGACCCGTCAGGTTGGTCGCCATCGCGTTCACGTTGTCCGTCAGGTCCTTCCAGGTGCCGGCCACGCCCTTCACGGTCGCCTGCCCACCCAGCTTGCCCTCCGTGCCCACCTCGCGCGCCACGCGAGTCACCTCGGAGGCGAACGAGGCGAGCTGCTCCACCATGGTGTTCACGACGTTGCCGATGCGCAGGAACTCGCCGCGCAACGGTCGGCCGTCAATCTCGACGGTCATCGACTGCGACAGGTCGCCCTTCGCCACCGCGCCGATGACGCGGCTGACCTCGGCGGTCGGCTGCACCATGTCCTCGATCAGCTCGTTGACGGCGTTGAGCTTGGCCTCCCAGCCGCCCGTCGCACCCGGCACGCGGCCGCGCTGCGTGATCTTGCCTTCCTTACCGACGACGACGGAAAGCCGCTGGATCTCGCGCGTCATCTCCTGGTTCATGGAGACGACCTCGTTGAACAGCGTCGCGATCTCGCCGTCGATCCCCGGCATGTCCTCGGGCAGGCGGACCGCGAAGTCTCCCCTCCTGAAACTACGCAACGCGGAGACGAGCTGACGGCGGTCGATGATCTCACGCGAGGTTTCGGTCTGCAACGCTGTGCTCCAACTGCTTGGCGATGTTGAGGAAAGTTCCGCCGCTATAGCAGGTTATGCTCCCCCATGCGCGTGGGAAATTGGCCCATGCGACGAGCCGCCGCAAGGGGTTGTCAGGGCGAGGCCCGACGTTATCAGGGCGGCCGCGGTCGTCCTCGACGTCCGCAGGTGGGGGCGCAGGCGAGGACCGGGTCGGGACGAATGACCTCGAAGCAGGAACTTTCGAGCTTCATCGGTTCGACCTTCAGCAGCATCTGGTCGCTCGAGCTCCTGCTGTTCCTGAAGACGCACCGCGACCGGAGCTGGTCGCCCGCGGAGATGGTGGCGTCGTTGCGCGGCAGCGACCTGCTCGTCGCCCGCAGCGCGCAGGCGCTGTTCGCGGCCGGGCTGATCGACCTGGGCGAGGACGGCTCGGCGCGGTATCAGCCCGCCACGCCCGCGCTCGACCAACTCATCGAGGAGGTGGAGCTGGAATATGCGCGTCGCCCCGACCGGGTGCGCCGCGCCATCATCGCGGGCGCGAATCGGGGCGGCGACCTCGCCGCCTTCGCCGACGCGTTCAAGCTGAGGAAGGACTGATGGGGGAATTCCTGCCTGCGGCGGTGTACGTGCTGTGCTTCGCCACCAGCACGGCGTGCGCCTGGCTGCTCGGCCGCAGCTTCCGCCGGACCGGCGCGCGGCTGCTGCTGTGGAGCGCGCTCTGTTTCGTGCTCCTGGCCGCGCAGAACCTGCTGCTCGTGATCGACCTGCTGGTGCTCACCGCGAGCGACTTCCGCTCGCCCCGCGTGCTGCTCGCGCTGGCGGCGGTGGGCGTGCTGCTGTTCGGCTGCATCTGGGACCTGGAGGAATGCTGAGCGCCGTGACCTACGACTTCATCGCCGGCGCGGCGGTGATGGGCTTCCTCGTCGCGGGGTTGTTCTTCCTGCGCTTCTGGCGGCGGACGCGCGACGGGTTATTCCTGGCCTTCGCCGCCTGCTTCTGGCTGCTCGGGCTGACGCAGGCGCTGCTCGCGCTCACCGACATCCCCGTGGAGGAGCGGAGCGGGCTCTACCTGATCCGGCTTTTCGCGTTCCTGGTCCTCATCATCGCGATCGTGCGCAAGAACCGCTGACCTACTGCCCGCAAGGGCGCTGCTTGGGCCGAGCGCCCGTCGCCATCAGCGCCACGCCCGCCAGCGCCAGCGCGGCCGCGCCGAGCTTGGGCGCGGTGAGCGGCTCGTCGAGCAGCCAGGCGCTGAGGGCGAGCGCGACCACCGGCCCCACATAGGCGAAGGTGCCGGTCAACGTCGGCGACGCCGCGTGGGTCAGCCAGACGAAGCCGCCGAAACCGATCATCGAGCCCACCACAATCAGGTAGCCGAGCGCATGGATGCTGCGGCGTGAGACCTGCTCGGGCTCGAACCCGGCGACCTCGCCCGATCCGAACGCCACCGCCGCCAGCACCGCGCCCGCGATCAGCATTTGGAGCGCGGTGCCCGTGAAGGCGGGCGGCACGTCGGCGTCGTGCCCGACCAGCGACCCCGCCGCCCAGGCAGCGGCGCCCGCGAGCACCGCGGCGACCGCGACCGGATCGACCGAGCCCTCGCCGCCACCGGCGGTCGAGAGCACCACCAGCCCCGCGAAGCCCAGTCCGAGTCCGATCAGCGCCCGCCGCGTGAGCGGGTGCCCGCGCAGCCGCTCGAACAGCGCGAGCCAGAGCGGCGTCGAGGAGACGAACACCGCCGTCGTGCCCGCGGGCAGATACTGCACGCCCCACACCACCGCGCCCTGGCCGATCACCAGCAGCAGCACCGCCATGACCGCCACGTTGCGCCACTGCGTCCCGCTCGGCCAGCCGCCGCGCTCGACACACAGGCTGATCGGCAGCAGCAGCACGCCCGCGACGAGCAGCCGCACCGCGATCATCAGGAAGGGCGGGATCGTCCCGACCGCCACCTTAAATGCCAGGAAGTTCGCGCCCGACGAGAACCACACCACGCCGAGCGCGAGCGGGACGGCCCAGGTCGCCCGCGTCGCGGGTGCGGCCGGGGAAGCGGTCGCCATCAGCGCGCGGCCTGCTTCGCCGCGCCGACCGTCTGCGTCGCCCGCGGACGCCCCTCCGGCCGGCACATGTCCGCGGTCCGCAGGCCGGGGTAAAAGACGCCCGCCTCGACGCGGAACAGCTCATAGTCGCCGATGCAGTCGCGCCGCGGCGGAAAATCGCCGCACCCGGTCTCCGTCACGTCCTTATAGGCCCCGATCGCGAGGCGCCGGCCGCACGCGCCGAGCGCGCGACGGCCCGCTTCGCTCTCCGCGACGTAGAACATGGAGTCGATGAAGATCGTCGCCTCTCGCGTGTCGGGCAGCGTGGGATGGACGCGGCCCAGCTCATAAGGGCCGGTCGCGACGAAGCTGTAGAGGGGGCTCCGACAGCCCTCGTCCTCGAAGAAGGAATAGCGCACGACGTAATTGGTCCGGCTGTACTGGTAGCGTCGCTCCAGGAACACGGGCGCACCGGTTTCGGCCAGCTGCGTCCGGCGGCATCCGCCGGACCACCACTCGCCGACAAGATCGTCGTTGGTGAAGGGCATGGGTCGTGGGGTGACCGGCGACGGCCAGAGCGCGGCGATCGCCGCCAGCGGCATCGCCCGGATCATGCTTCGCCGAAGAACGACGCGATGCGTTCGGCCAGGAACACGGGCCGGTCCTCCGAGACCCAGTGGCTGCACCGGTCGACCACCTCATATCGCGCCTGCGTCGCGTACTTCTCGATCGTGCGGAAGGCGAGGCGTTCGTCGCCGCCGAGATGGCCGCCGAACCCCAGCTCCGCGCCGATGAAGAGGAGCGGCATGCTGAGCGAGGCGGCGGGCAGCTCGCCGCCGCCGTCGGCCGGCGTGGGCCGGGCGTTGTAGTATGACGCCCCGCACTCCAGCGCACCCGGCCGCTTGTTGACGCGGATGTATTCGGCGACGTCCTCGGGGCCGATCGCGCCGACATTGTAGACCCAGTCGGTGAAGAATTGCGGGATGAACTGGTCCTCCCGCCCGCTCGCGAAAGAGGGCGACAGGCGCGCCGCGTTGACGGGGAAATGCCAGATCTCGTTCAGGTGCGCGAGGAGGATGGGGCCCATCTCCTCGTCCAGCAGCGACGTCTCGGTGAAGAGGAGCCGCTTCACCAAGCCGGGATTATAGGCCGCCATCGCCGCGAGCGGCGGGCCGGAGACGTCGTGGCCGACGACGAACAGCTCGCGCTCGTCCAGCTCGTCGCGGACGAAGTCGCGGATGATGTCGCCGACCGTGACCTTATCGAAGGCGGGCGGGGCGGAGGAG
Organism: Sphingomonas lenta; assembly: GCF_002288825.1. Taxonomy (GTDB): domain Bacteria; phylum Pseudomonadota; class Alphaproteobacteria; order Sphingomonadales; family Sphingomonadaceae; genus Sphingomonas; species Sphingomonas lenta. The sequence goes on along the minus strand of NZ_NSLI01000002.1, from coordinate 475,572 downwards.
TCGCCGATGCCCGGCATGTCGAACGCGACGCAGGTAAAGCGGTCCGCCAGCATGGGCATGACCTTGCGCCACTCGTACCAGGATGCGGGCCACCCATGGCCGAACAGGATCACGGGGCCGGTCCCGCCGATCACGTAGTGCAGGTTCACCCCGCCGATCCGCGCGCGGCGGTGCTCGAAGGTGCGGGCGAACGCCACCGGGTCGAACGGCGCGACGGCGGCCAGCCGGTCGCGATAATAAAGGTCGCCGGGATCCGTGCTCGGCCGCTTCACGCCCATGCGTGTCCTCCCGGTTAGATCAGCTTCTCCAAGGTGATCGGAAGGTCGCGCACGCGCTTGCCGGTCGCGTTGAACACGGCGTTGGCGATCGCGGCCGCGATGCCGGTGATGCCGAGCTCGCCCACGCATTTCCCGCCCAGCGGATTCGCCTCGTAATCAGGCTCGCCGACCGAGATCACCTCGATGTCGGGCACGTCGGCGTGGACGGGCAGCATGTACTCGGCGAGGTTGTTGTTGGTGATGCGCGCGGAGGTGGGATCGACCTCGGCCGCCTCCAGCAGCGCCATGCCGAGTCCCATGATGACGCCGCCCTGGATTTGGCTCTCGGCGGTCTTGGGATTGTAGAGCCGTCCGCAATCGACGGCGGAGACGATCCGCTTGACGCGCACCGTGCCGAAATCCTCGTCGACATGGACCTCGACGAAGCTCGCCTGCCAGCTGTGCATGGCGTAGTTGGGGGAGGGGTCGAAATCGAGCTTGGACACGCCGTTGAACGTCAGGCGGCGATCCTCCTCCGAGTTGGCGTCGGGCGGCAGATTGTCGTGCAGCACCTCGATCGCGTTCTTCCCCGAGCGGCGGACGAGGTCGGCGAAGCCGACCGCGCGCGATGGGTCGCCGGGCACGATCACCCGACCGCCCTCGACGGCCAAGTCGTTCGCTTGAAGCTCACGCGCGGCGATCTGAAGAAGTTCGTCGCGCACCCGCTCGGCCGCGCCGTGGATCACGGGCAGCAGGTCGCCCGACAGCTGCGATCCCCCGGCCAGCGGCGCGCGGGCGAGCTCCGTGTCGCCCAGCCGCACGCGCACGTCCGCCGCGTCGACGCCGAGCACCTCGGCGGCGGTCTGCGCGCAGATGGTGTAGAGACCGGTGCCGATGTCGGTGCCGCCCGACTCGACCTGCACCTCGCCGTCGGCGGTCACGCGCACCAGCGCCTCGGACGGCGTGCGCATGACGGGGTAGGTGCCCGCCGCCATGCCGATGCCGACCAGCTTGCGGCCCTCACGGACCGAGCGGGGCGTGGTGCTGCGCCGTTCCCAGCCGATCGCGCGCACGCCGGCCTCGTACGCCTCACGCAGGCGCCGCGTTGACCAGGGTTTGCCGCCGTGGGGATCGGTGTCGGTCCAGTTGCGCAGGCGCAGCTCGATCGGGTCGAGCCCAAGCTCATGCGCGAGCTCGTCCATCGCGCATTCGAGCGCGAAGCTGCTGACCGCCTCGCCCGGCGCGCGCATCCAGCCAGGGGTGACGACGTTGCAGCGCACCAGCTTGTGCGTCGTGCGCAGGTTCGGGACGCCGTACATCAGCGCCGTTACCGACCCGCCGGGCTCCACGAACGCGTCGTCGAGCGAGGTCTCGTTGACGCTCTCCTGCACGATCGCCTGGAGCTTGCCGTCCCGATCCGCGCCGATCGACAGCGTCTGGCGCGTCGCGGCGCGGCCGCCGTGGCTGGTGAACATCTGCGGCCGGGTGACGGCGAGCTTGACGGGGCGGCCCACCATCTTGGCCGCGAGCACCGCGGCGGCGGCGTGCGGCTGCGGGCAGGCCTTGCAGCCGAAGCCGCCGCCGATGAACGGGCTGATGACCCTGATCTTCTCGAGCGGCAGCCCGAACCACTCGCTGAACACCTGGCGCGCGCCCTCGACCCACTGGCTGGGCTCCCAGACGGTGAGCGAGCCGTCCTCGCCCCATTGCGCGACGGTGGCGTGCGGCTCGATGGGCGCGTTGTACTCGCGCGGCGTCGTGTAGCGCAGGTCGAGCCGTACCGGCGCGTCTGCCAGCGCGGCGTCGGGATCGCCCCATTCCGCATCGGGCGCTTGGCCGCCGAAATCCGCTGCGGGCTTGGGCTCGGCCTTGGGATCGGCGATGCCCGACACGGCGGGCTCGGGCGCGTACTCGACCGCGAGCGCGCGGCCCGCGGCGGTGGCGTGCTCCAGCGTGTCGGCGACCACCAACGCGACATGCTGGCCGTTGTAGCGGACTCGGTCGTCCTGGAAGGGCACGAAGCTCGACGCGGCCGCGCCCATGGGAAAGACCTTGGGCGTCGCGATCTTCGGCGCGTTCCGGTGGCTGATCACCGCCAGAACGCCGGGCATGCTCTCGACGGACGCATGGTCGACTCGTGCGACGCGGCCGTTACCGACCGTGCTCTGGACGAGTACAGCGTGGACCACGCCCGGCGGGAAATGCTCGGCGGCGTAGTCGGCATGGCCGCCTACCTTACGCGGCCCGTCGATCCGGTCGGTGGGCCGGCCGAGCGGCGATCCGGCGCGGGTGGGGGTAAACGCGGTCGCCATTACTCCAGCCCTCCGACCTGCATCAGCGCCCTGGCCGCGACGCGCGGCGCGAGCGTGATCTTGAAACCGTTATGCCCCCAGTCCTTCGCGCCCTCGACCGCCAGCTCGCACGCCCGGCGGATCGTGGGCTCGTCGAACGTCTTGCCCCGGAGCGCGGCCTCGACTTGGCGCGCGCGCCAGGGCTTGCTCGCCACGCCGCCCAAGGCGACGCGAACGTCTCTTACCGTGCGTCCGTCCGGCTCCAGCTCCAGGCCGACCGCGGCGGAGCAGGCGGCGAACTCGTACGACTCGCGGTCGCGTACCTTGAGGTAGTGCGACCGGCGCGCCGCGGCCGAGGCGGGAACCTCGACCGCGACGATCAGCTCGTCGCGCCCGATCGGATGCTCGATGTGGGGACTTGGCCCATAGGGCAGGAAGAAGTCGTCGATGGGAAAAGCGGTCGCGCGGCCGTTCTGGACGTGCACCGTCGCGTCGAGCGCCATCAGCGACACCGCGAAATCGCCGGGATAGGTGGCGATGCACAGCTCGGACGTGCCCAGGATCGCGTGGCCCCGATTGACGCCGTCGATCGCCGCGCAGCCCGATCCGGGCTTGCGCTTGTTGCATTGCGCGTAGCTGGGGTCGCGGAAGTAGGAGCAGCGCGTGCGCTGCATGAGGTTGCCGCCGATCGACGCCATGTTCCTGAGCTGCGTCGACGCGCCGAGCAGCAGCGCCTCGCGCATCCCTGGATAGTCGCGCGCGACTGCCGGATGCTCGGCGACGTCCGTCATCTTCGCCGCCGCGCCGATGCGGATACCGCCCGGTCCAACCTCGATCGCGTCGAGGCCCGGAAGGCGTGACACGTCCACCAAGTGCGTGGGTGCCTCCACGTCGCACTTCATCAGATCGATCAAGGTGGTCCCGCCCGCCAGGAAGCGCGCCTTTGCGTCGCCCGCGACGGCCGCGATCGCCGCCTCCGCCGTCTCGGGCCGGCTGTACTCGAAGTTATTCATTCCGCCGCCTCCCGCATCGGCGCCATCTCGGCGGCGGCCTCGCGCACGGCGGCGACGATGTGCGGGTAGGCGCCGCAGCGGCACAGATTGCCGCTCATGAACTCGCGGATGGAGTGGTCGTCGGTCGCGTGGCCCTCCTCGATGCAGGCCACCGCCGACATGATCTGCCCGGGCGTGCAGTAGCCGCACTGGAAAGCGTCGTGCCGGATGAAGGCGCGCTGCACGGGGTGGAGCGTACCGTCGGCCTCCGCCAAGCCCTCCACCGTCGTGACCTCGCGTCCTTCCGCCTGCACCGCCAGCGTCAGGCAGGCGAGCACGCGGCGGCCGTCCAGATGCACGGTGCACGCGCCGCACTGGCCCTGATCGCACCCTTTCTTGGTGCCGGTGAGCTGAAGGCGTTCGCGCAGCGCGTCGAGCAAGGTCACGCGCGGTTCGACGTCGAGCCGGTGCTCGGCGCCGTTGATCAGCAAGCGCAGGTCCATAGGGGCTCCCTGAAGCCGGAGTGGACGGGTGTTACGCAAACGATTGATCTGTTGATCAAGGTAATACTCGTTCCGGACCTTTGTTGCACGTGCCCCGATCGGTTCGTCGCAAACGGCCAAGCGATTGCCAGCGCGCGCGTGGCCCCGCTACACGGGAGCCGGGGAGAGGACATGACCGCAGAAGCACTTGAGCATGACATGCAGCCGGGGGCGGCCGAACCGTCCGCGTCAGACATCAAGCTCGTGATCACCGCCTCGTCGCTCGGCACGGTGTTCGAGTGGTACGACTTCTTCATCTACGGCACGTTGGCCGCGATCGTCGGGCGCACCTTCTTCCCCTCGGGCAATCCCACGATCGAGCTGATCCTGTCGCTCCTGGGCTTCGCGATCGGCTTCGGCTTCCGGCCGCTGGGTGCGGTGCTGTTCGGCTATTTCGGCGACAAGCTCGGGCGAAAGTATACCTTCCTCGTTACGATTACGCTGATGGGCGTGGCGACCGCAGCGATCGGCTTCGTGCCCTCGGCGGCGTCGATCGGGCTGTGGGCGCCCGCGATCGTTCTGCTACTCCGCGTCGTCCAGGGCCTGGCGCTGGGCGGGGAGTATGGCGGCGCCGCGATCTACGTCGCCGAGCACGCCGCGCCCGAGAAGCGCGGCTTCTATACCAGCTTCATCCAGGCCAGCGTCGCGGGCGGCTTCATCCTCAGCCTCGCGGTCGTGCTGACGACGCAGGCGATCGTGGGGCAGGAGGATTGGCAGGCCTGGGGCTGGCGCATCCCCTTCATCTTCTCGCTCCTGCTCCTCGCCATCTCGCTCTGGATGCGCCTCAAGCTCTCCGAGAGCCCCGTGTTCAAGGCGATGAAGGAAGCGGGCGAGGTCGCGCGCAATCCCTTGAAGGAGACCTTCACCTACCCGGGCAACGGCCGCCGCCTGTTCGTGGCGCTGTTCGGCATCGCCGCGGGGCTGACGGTAATCTGGTACACCGCCATGTTCCAGGTCCTCTACTTCCTCCAGAACGCGCTCAAGGTGGAGGAGCAGACGGCGCAGCTCCTCGTCGGCGTGGGCGCGGCCTCCGGGCTGTTCTGGTTCGTGCTGTTTGGCTGGCTCAGCGACAAGGTCGGCCGCAAGAAGCCGATCGTCATCGGCTACGCGCTGACGCTCCTGCTGCTCTTCCCCATTTTCCAGATGATCGGCGGCGCGGCCAATCCGGGCCTGAGCGAGGCGTCGCGGCGTGCGTCCATCGTGGTGGCGGGCCAGGATTGCGGCTACGACCCGTTCGCCAAGACGCAGGCGAGCGCGTGCGGCCGCGTGCTCGACCAGCTTTCCAAGCTCGGCGTCAGCTACACGACGCGCCCCGCGCCCGCGCTGGCGGTGATCGTCGGCGGCGAGCCGCTGCCCGACACCCGGCCTGCTACGGTCGAGGGCGCGCTCAAGGCGGCGCGCTATAATCTCGATCGCGTCCGCCCCGACGCGGGCGGCATCGCGGTGATACTGTTCGGCATCCTGGCGCTCTCCGCGCTGTCGGGCATCACCTACGGCCCGGTCGCGGCGCTGCTGTCCGAGCTGTTCCCGCCGCGCATCCGCTATAGCTCCATGTCGATCCCTTATCATATCGGCACGGGCTATTTCGGCGGCTTCCTACCCGTGATCAGCCAGTACATCATCGCGCGCACCGGCGACCCGTACGCCGGGCTCTGGTACACCTTCGCGGTGGTCGCGATGGCGCTCGTGGTCACGCTGTTCTTCCTCTACGAAGACCCGAAGACGCGCGCGGTGGCGTGAGCCGCCGGCGGCGGCTAGGGGCAGGCGCGTGACGCCTTCGCCCCTACGCCTCCTCCTCGACACCGCCGCCTTGCAACACAACTGGCGTACGCTCGCCGCGATGAGCGGGCGCGCGGCGTGCGGCGCGGCGGTCAAGGCCGATGGCTACGGCCTGGGTGCGCGCGAGGTCGCGACGCGTCTGGCGGAGGCGGGCTGTCGCGACTTCTTCGTCTCCAACTGGCGTGAGGCGGAGCACCTCGCGCCGCTCGGCCTTCAGCTTTCCGTGCTCCACGGCGTTCGTGACGAGGACATGCCCGCCGCGCTGGCCGGCTTCGCGCGCCCGGTGCTCAACACCCCCGAACAGGTCGAGCGCTGGCGGGTGGGGGGAGGGCGCGCGTGCGACGTGATGGTCGACACGGGCATGAACCGCCTCGGCCTGTCCGTAACCGACGTTGAAGCCGGCGCGCTCGACGGACTCGAGATCGAGACGCTGATGAGCCACCTCGCCTGCGCCGAGGAGCCGGTCGAGATGAACCGCCGCCAGCGCGACGCGCTCGCAGGGCTCGCCGGGCGCACGAACGCGCGGCGCATGAGCCTGGCCAACTCCGCCGGCATCGCGCTCGGGCCCGACTATCACTTCGACCTTACCCGACCGGGTCTCGCGCTCTATGGCGGCGTGCCCCGGCCCGACATGGGCGCGCGCTTGCGCCAGGTAGTCCGACCGCAGGCGCAGGTCCTCCAGCGCCGCCGCGTCCCCGCGGGCGACAGCTTAGGCTACAACGCGACCTGGCGCGCTCCGCGGGACACGGAGGTCGCGATCCTCAACATCGGCTACGCCGACGGCTATCTTCGCGCCTTTTCCGACCGCGGTAGCATCGAATGGGAGGGCAGCACGCTCCCCGTGATCGGGCGGGTTTCCATGGACCTGATAGCGGTCGACGCGAGCATCGCGCCGGGCTTGCGCGAGGGCGACTGGGTCGCGATCGCGTTCGACCTGCCCGGCCAGAGCGCGGCGTCCGGGCTGTCGCAGTACGAGCTGCTGACGGGCCTGGGCGCGCGTTACGATCGGTTGTGGTCGTAAAAAAGGGCCGCCCCGAAGGGCGGCCCCCTGAGTATATACCGATGCGGCTCAGAACCGGATGTTGGTCGCGACCTGGAAGCGGCGACCGATCTGGTCGATGAACGCGCCCTGGAATAAGCCGTTCTCGCCGGCGAAATTCTCATCGGTCAGATTGATGACCGTGAGTTGCAGGCGGAAATTGTCGTTCAGGTTGGCGCCGACCGCGAGGTCGAAACGGCTCACGCTCGGGAAGTAGATGTTGGGGAAGTCTTCAGCCGTGGCGGGAGTGCCGCCGCCGAAGGTCAACCCGCTGCCGACGAACAAGCGCGTCCGATCTTGCCAGTTCCAGGTCAGCTGCGAGTAGAAAGCGCCCTTTTCATAGCGGCCAGAAGCCTGCGCCTCCCAACGCGGCCGATTGAACGTTCCTGCCGACTCCAGAGTGTCCGAGAAGTTGCCCGAGGCCGACTCTTCGAACGAGATCAGGTGATACGCGTTGCCGCGTAGCGTGAGCTGCCCGAGCTCGCCGGGGATCTCGAACGAGTACCGGCCCGACATGTTGATCGCCCGGAGTTTGGTGGCCGCCAAGTTGATGAAGCCCGACGCGAAGCCGGGTGCGACCTGGAAGTCAGCCTGACGATTGAAGAAGGTGCAGGCGTTCGCGCCCGTCTGCCCGGACGAGTCCGGGAAAGTCGGGCTGTCGTAGCAGAACCGGAGCGCCTGGACGAGCGAGGTGGGCTGGATGATGTCCTTCAGGTCCAGGTTGATGTAGTCGGCCGAGAGCGACAGGCCCGGAACGAAGCGCGGGGCCAGGATCGCGCCGGCCGTCCAGCTCGTGCCGCGTTCGGGCTTGAGGCCTGGTGCGCCCGCGAAGCTCCCCGGCAGCGACGCCGGATTGGGCACGAAATTCTGCAGGAACGCGTTGGCCTGCTCCGGAGTGGACGCCAAACCGCGGGAGATCACGTCCGCCACGCAGTTGGCCCGGCGGGTCGCGGCGCTCGTGCCGGTGCCGATCTGCGTCGGGCCGCAGGGATCGGTCGGTGCGGCGAAGGCCGGCTGACCGCCCAGGAACAGCTCCACCACCGACGGCTGACGGATCGACTTGGTGTAGTTGCCGCGGATGGTGATGTCCGGCACCGGCCGGAAGCTGCCCGCCAGCGAGTAGATGGTGGCGGGATCGCCCTCCGAACGCGGCGTCACGACCTGACCGGCGAGGTTGCGGAACGAGGCGGCGCGCCCGTCCTGCTTGGAGATGCGGACTGACGGGTTGAACTCCAGGTCGCCCAGCCCGAAACCGTCGCCGAAAATCGGGATGCGCGCCTCGCCGCCGACCTCGTAGATTTCGATCTGACCCTGCGTCTGCGCCGACGGGGCGGCGCGACCGCGTCCGAGCTGGTTGAGCTCGTCGGTGCGGAAGTCGAGCTTCTCCTTGCGGTATTCGCCGAAGGCCGCCACCTGGACGACCCCGCCCGGCAGATCGAACAAGCCGCCGCCCACCGTCGCCTGAAGGAACAGCTGTTCGCCGATATTGGTGAACAGGTTGTCCTGACGGACGTAGCGCTTCGACTCCTCCGACATCTGATTGAAGCCGAACGGGTTGAGCGGCCGGCAGCGGTCGATCAGATCCTGGGTGATGACGGGGGTGAACACCACCTCGGTCGGAAGGCCGTCAGCGCCCGGTCGGCGCGTGAGGTTGGCGACCGTTCCGATCGGCGTACGGCCGAGATACTGCTGGGGGAAAAGCTGCGAGCGGCAGACGATATTGCCGTTCGCCACGCCCGTCGTGGCCACGCCCTGATCCACCGCGTCGAGCGCCAACTGATATTCGAGGTCGCCGATCTGGGTTGTGCGCGTCTTCTGCTTGGCCCGGCCGTAGGTCGCCGACACCTCGGCGTTCCAGCGCTGGCCCAGCAATTCGAAGTTGGAGCGCGCGCCGCCGACCAGGCGATACACCTCCGACGTGTTCCTGACCGGGTTGTCGCCGAAGATGTCCTGGTTCTGCCTCGTCAGGGCGAAGGTGCCGCCGTTCCGCTGCGGCGTGATGCCGACGGACGCCAGCACCGCGCGGTCGTTCGCGTCAAGGAACGGGTTGTCGAGGGTGAGCACCAGCGCCGCGTTCTCCGCACCCGTCGACACGAAGTTCTGGCTGGGGCTGTTGCGGAGCGACACGTTCCGCGTGTTCGAATACTGGTTCTCCGTGAAGAACGTCACCTCGTCCGTCAGGTCGAACTTGCCGATGAAGTTGGTGATGAAGCGGTCCTGCTGCGTGCGCAGGACGATGTTCTCGATCGAGCGGCTGAAGCCGCCGTTCGACCCCGGCGACTGCGCGAAGGTGCCGGGGGTGGTCGGGGTCAGCGTGGCCGCGGTGTAGGTGCGGATGTTGCCTTCGGGCGTGAACTCCAGCGGCACGGCCACGAAGGGCAGGACCTGGTTCAGCGGCACCTGCACCGTCCCGCCGGTCTGGCTCGAACGCACGGTGACCGGGGTCGTGTCGGTGTTCGCGATGCGGGGAACGCCGGGGAAGAAGGTGCCGATGAACGCGTTCGCGTTCACGTTCGGATTGGCCGCGAAGAACTCGCGCGCGGTCGGCCTGTTGGCCTGCAGGACGTTGATGGCGAGCGTGCTGAGCTGCGCATCGGTAGCGCCCGCGGGCGGCGTCACGCCGAACTGCGTGAACACCTGCGCCGGCGTGACGCCCGTCGGCAGGGTCGTCGGCGCGAACGTCGTGATCGGCAGGCCGGTGGCCGGGGTCGCACGGCCATTCAGGCCGTTGCCCGCGATCAGCGTGGCGCCGGGCGTGCCCTGGACCAGCTGCGCCGACGTGTTGAAGAAGAATTGGTTGGTCAAACCCACGGTGGTCGCCGCGCCGGTCGGCGTCGTCGCCGGCACCGTTTGGCCCTGGGTCGCACCAAGCCCGTTGCGGAGCGCGATGAAGTTGCTCGTGCGCGTGACGCCGCCCACCGTCTGGGTCAGCGGCGTGTAGTAGGCCGGCGGCCCCGCCAGGGTGTTCAGGATCGTGCCGTTGAAGCTGAGGCTCTGGTTGATCAAGTTCTCGCCCAGCACCGTGCCGGGCTGCAGGTCGTCCGTGTTTCGCAGAAAGGCGCCGTTGTTCTGCCCCTGCACGTCGATGATGCCGGCCGCGAACGCGTTGTTGCGTATGCCGCCTTGGAAGGCGTTGGCGAGCGTCGACGCGCGCCGCAACCGGAACTCGCGCGCGTCGGCCTGGACACCGTCGTTGCGGCTGTACTCGGCCGAGACCGTCACGTTGCCGCGCCCGTCCGCGAAGTTGCGGCCGGCGAGCGCGCGCAGCTGGTACTGCGCCGCATCGCCGCGGTCGCTCAGGCCGCTCAACGTGCCGACCTCGAAGCCGTCGAAGTCGTCGCGGAGAATATAGTTCACCACGCCCGCGATCGCGTCCGAGCCGTAGGCGGCCGCGCCGCCCACCGTTAGCACGTCCACGCGCTCGATAAGGGACGTGGGAATGCCGTTCACGTCCACCTGGCTGCCGGTGGCGTTGTCCGCCACGAACAGCGACGCCGCGTTGCCGGACACGAAGCGGCGGTTGTTGACCAGCACCAGCGTACGCGAGGTGCCGAGGTCGAGCAGGTCGATAAAGCCCGCGCCGAGCGACGCCGCCTGACCACCGTTGTTGCCGGTGAGCGGGCTCGCGCCGGGACCGACGAGCGGGATGTCGTTTACCACCTCCAGCGCGTTGGTGAAGCCGCGCGTCTGGATCTGCACCGAGTCCACCTGCACGCCGGGCAGGACGCCACTCGTTTCCGGCCGCGGGATGCGCGAACCGGTGACGATGACCTCGTTGCCCGCGCGCTCCTCGCCGTCCGCGCTCTCTTGGGCGGCCTCTTCGGCCTCCGTGGTCTCTTGCGTAACCTCGGTCGATCGGGTCGGGTTGGGCACGTTGGGCGCGGCCTGCGCCCAGACGGTCGGAGCGACGAATAGCGACCCGGCGAGCGCGGTCGCGCCCAGCAAGCGATTCACGTTCATTCTTGTTGGCTTCCCTCGGGACGGGCGGAATGCCCGTTAAGCTGCGTGAAAGATTTGTTACCGGAACCACGCAACGGCTTTCTGCAAGTCCATGCTCGACTACAGATGGTTTCGTTTGCGACTGTTGCCTCGGCGACACAGAATCGAGCGGAAACTTTCTTCGCGATTACCGCAGGTTACCGTGTTGCTGACGTGATACACTCGTCCAGCCAGTCCGCTATTGCGCGCCGCAGTTGCTCCCGCGCACCACCCACGACCATACCGACATGACCCGTGGCCAACTCGCGGCGGTCGGCTAAATGCGCGGCGGTGGCGGCAGGCACGATCCGGTCGTTCGTCGACACGATCTCCAGGACCGGGCAGCCTAGGCGGTCGGGCGCGACCACTCCGCCCGCGACGCGCCAGTCCCCCATCCCAGGCTCGTCCACGCCGACGAAGCGTTCGAACAGCTGCCGGCCCGCCGCGTAGGTCAGGGGCGCGCCGGCGTTGGCCCAGTCCTCCAGCCGGACGAAGCGCGCCGCCTCGGCAGAGCCGGACGCCACGCGTCCGAACGCCTCGTACTTCGCGACCGTGCGCGCAGGGTCGAGCCGCCAGAAGCCCGCCTGCAGCACCTCCGTCGGCACCGACCCCAGCCGCTTGCAGGCGGGCTTCGCGGCGGCCCAGAGTTCCGCCATCACCGCGCGCGCATCCGCGCCGTAGCCGGAGAAGCGCCAGGGCGCGGCGATCGTGACGAGCCCCGCGACCTGGGCCCGCACCGCCGCGGCGATCGCCATCGTGCCGCCCAGGCAGTAGCCGACGAGCACGGGCGGGCGCTCGAACCCGGCGATGGTCGGCAGCAGGTAGCGCTCGACATGCCCGCCCACGTCCAGGTCGCGCTCGTCCGCGTCCGGATAGCCCCAGTCGAGCAGGTGCGCGGCATGGCCCTGGGCCGCCGCCCAGCGGACGAGCGAGCGTTCCTCGTCCAGGTCGAGGATGCTCGACGGGTTGATCAGCGACGGCACGAACAGCAGCGGCGGCTCGCCCGTCCCGGCCTGGTACAGCGTCGTCCGCCCGATCCGGCGCGCGACGGGCAGGGGAGGCGGCGGTGCGGGCCGCTGCGCGTTTTGGTACGCGCGCAGTCCCGCCAGCGCCGCGGACCGCCGCTCGGGCGCGCCGTCCGTCTCGCGCGCCAGCATCTCCAGGAACAAGGGCAGCGGCCGCGGCCCGCGATCGGGTCCATGTTGCGGCGCAACGTGGTTCGGCCTAGGGTCGCTCGAGTCCATAGGGGCAGCGTCCATGCCAAAGAACAGCACCGGCGACGGCGTCGTCGTGATCAAGAAATACGCGAACCGCCGCCTCTACAATACCGAGTCGTCGTCCTATGTCACGCTCGACCACTTGGCGGCGATGACGCGCGCGGGCCGCGACTTCAAGGTCGTGGACGCCAAAACGGACGAGGACATCACGCACAACGTGCTGACCCAGATCATCATGGAGGAGGAGAGCCGCGGCCAGACCATGCTGCCCGTCCCCTTCCTGCGCCAGCTGATCGCGATGTACGGCGATTCGATGCAGGCGGTGGTGCCGGGCTATCTGGAAGCGTCGATGGATACGTTCCGCCGCAACCAGGAACAGTTCCGCTCGGCCGTCGAGGGCGCCTGGGCGGGATCGCCCTTCGCTGAGCTCGCCAAGCGCAACATGGCGATGCTGGAGGCCGCCACCGCCGCGTTCAAGCCCGCGCCGGCCAAGCCGACGCCGTCCAAGGACGAGGAGATCGCGGCGCTGAAGGCGGAGCTGGCACAGCTGCGCGAGAAGGTCGACAAGCTGGCGGGGTGAACTCCTCTGCCCTCTCCCGCGAAAGCGGGAGAGGGGTGGGAAAACTTACCGCGGCTTCACGAACTTCAGCGTGAAGCGGTCGCTCTCGCCGATCGCCTCGTACTTCGCCCGGTCCACGTCCTTCAGCCGGAGCGTCGGCGGCAGCGTCCACACGCCTTCCGGATGGTCGTGCGTGTCGCGCGGGTTCCTGTTGACGTTCGACTCGCCCGCGAGCCGGAAGCCGGCCTGCTCGGCCAGGCGCACCACCGTGGAGCGCTTGATGTAGCCGCTCGTCTTCTCCTTGGCGGTGTCCATCTCCTCCGGCAGTCGATGGTCGACCACGCCCAGCACGCCGCCTGGCTTCAGCGCCGCATGGAACGCCTTGAACGCGTTGCCCGCGACCGCCGGATCGGCCTGCATCAGCAGGTTATGGACGTTGCGGAACGTCAGGATCACGTCCGCGGTCCCCGCCGACATCGTTGAAGCCCCCGTGGCGAAATCGACCGTCTCGACGCGCGTCGGACCGAACACGGCCGCCTTGTCCGCCATCAGCTTGCGCGCGCGATCCGCGCCCGCGGTCGAGACCAGCGCGACATATTGGCCGCGGCCCTTATTGACCATGGGCGCGAGGATCTCGGTGTACCAGCCGCTGCCGGGGCTGAACTCGACCACCGTCTGGTTCGGCCGCACGCCGAAAAAGGCGAGCGTCTCCGCCGGATGGCGGTGACGGTCGCGCTGGACGTTGGCGGGCGTGCGCGTCGGCGACGCCACGACGGCGGCGATCTCCTTGGGCACGCGGACCTGCTGCGCCCAGGCCGCCGAGGCGATGACGGCGACCGAGGCGAGTGCGAGAGGCAGGCGGTTCATGGCTGCCGGCTCCTGAAGTCAGACGACCGGAACCATGCCCGCGCCGTTCCGCTCGCGCAACCGCCCGTCAGTAGAAGCGCCGGAGCGTCAACGTCCGCTCCGCACCGCCGCAGGTGACGAGCCGCACGACGCGGCCCGGCTCGCCCGCCGTCCACCGCGCGAGCGGCAGGGCGGCGTAGCCGGGCGCGACCCGCACCCCGTCGACCGAGCAGATCGTCTCGCCGTCCTTCCAGCCCGAGGCCGCCGCCGGCCCGCCACGCATCACGTGGAGCACGCGCAGCCGGTCGGGCAGCACGCCCAAGAGCAGCCCGCTCGTTGAACGGACGGGCGGCGCGCCCGAGTTCGGGCCGGGGACGAGCACCATGCGCCCCGCGCCGGGATCGAGCAGCACGCGGTAGCGCCCCAGGAACCCGGCCCCGATCCGCCCGGCCGCGCCGACGCGCTGCGAGAAGCCGCCCGGTTCCTCGATCCGCATCTCGACGTCGCGCGCCGCAAGTTCCCCCAGCTCGAGCCGCGGCATGACCGCCAGGCCGCTAACCGCCGGTCCGGCCAGCCCGTACGACACCGCGCTCGTCATCGGCAGCGCGCCGGTGCGCGCCGCCTGCCATTCGGGGCGCGTGACGGTCATCGCCGATCCGTCGCCGGTGTCGACGATCATCGGCCGCACGCGCCGGCCGTTCAGCCGGATCTCGCTCTCGTACACGCCCCGCGACGGCGACACCGTCAGCGGCGCGGTCGGGCCGGTGAAGGGCAGGCGGCCCGACGGAAGCAGGCGGAAGCGCCGGCGCTCGCCGTCGATCTCCAGGGCGTGCGCCCGGAGCATGTCCGCGCCCACCAGCAGGTCCACCCGCCGCTCGCTTCCCGTGGCGATCGCGGGCAGCGTCGCCACCGTCAGCCCGCCGCCCGTGCGCGTCAGCGGCCCGATCTCGACGCGCGCCGTCGGCGTCCAGCCGACCGCCACCGCCCCGCCGATCGCGGTCGCCTTGCCGTCGGCCCGCACGCGCTTGGGGTCGAGGCCGGCGAAGCTCCGCGACAGCACGGACGAGCTGACGCCCGTGTCGAGGATCGCGGAGGCGGGCCTGCCGTCCACGGCGGCGTCGAAGCGGATCTGGTTGGCGGGTGTGAGCTCGAACGGCACCCAGCGCGCCTCCGCATCCGGCGCGAGCGCGTATTGGCCAGCCGGGCGCGGCGCGGTCTGCGATGGGACCGCGGCGGCGAGGAGCAGCGGCGCGAGGAGCGGAAGACGGCGCATCGTCGCGCCAGCCTAGGCCAGCGCCGTCGTCTCCGGAACCCGCCCGCCTAGAGGCACGACTCCAGGAACGCCTGGTCGAAGCCGAACTGCTTGGCCTTGTCGAGCGTGTAGGGGCGCAGGCCCATCGAGCGGTATTCGCCGATGATCTTGCCGTCGGCCGACTCGTCCAGATACTCGAACTTGAACAGCTCCTGCGTGACGATGACCGGCCCTTCCATGCCGATCACCTCCGTCACGTTGGTGACGCGGCGCGAGCCGTCGCGCAGGCGCTTCACCTGGATGATCATGTCGACCGAATCGGCGATCTGGCGGCTGATCGCCTCCTTGGGCACCTTGATGTCCGACATCATCACCATGTTCTCCATACGCGCCAGCGCCTCGCGGGGGCTGTTCGAGTGGAGCGTGCACATGGAGCCGTCATGGCCCGTGTTCATGGCGGCGAGCATGTCGAAACACTCGGCGCCGCGGATCTCGCCCAGGATGATGCGGTCGGGGCGCATACGCAGCGCGTTCTTGACGAGGTCGCGGATGCTGATCTCGCCCTGGCCCTCCAGGTTCGCGGGCCGGGTCTCGAGCGGCAGCCAGTGCGGCTGCTGCAGCCGGAGCTCGGCCGCGTCCTCGATCGTGAGCACGCGCTCGCCCGGGTCGATCATCTTCGACAGGGCGTTGAGCATCGTCGTCTTACCGGAACCGGTGCCGCCGGAGATCACGACGTTGAACCGGCTCGCGCCCGCGATCTTGAGCGCGGTCGCCATCTTCGGCGACATCGATCCGAAGCCCGCCATCATGTCGAGCGTGATCGGCTTGGCGGAGAACTTACGAATGGAGATCGCCGTGCCGCGGAGCGACAACGGCGGCACGATCACGTTGACGCGGGACCCGTCCTTTAGGCGCGCGTCGGCCAAAGGCGTGGTCTGGTCGACGCGGCGGCCGACCGAGTTGCAGATGCGCTGCGCGATCTGGAATAGATGCTCCTCGTCGCGGAACTGGACGTTGGCGAGCTCGAGCTTGCCCTTGCGCTCGACATAGGTCTGCTCGGGGCCGTTGACCATGATGTCGGACACGTTGGGGTCGGCCAGCAGCTCCTCGAGCGGCCCCAGGCCCAACAGCTCGTCGACGAGCACCTTCTCCAGCGCGAACTGCTCGCGCCGGTTGAGCGTCAGTTTGAGCTCGGCGAGCACCTCGCCGATGATCGGCCGGAACTCCTCGGCCAGCTCGTCCTTGCCCAGCGTCGCCGCGGCTTCCGGATCGACGCGCTCGAGCAGGCGGGGGAGCACCTGCTCCTTGATGCGGTGGATCGAGGACTCGAACCCCTCGGCGCGGCTGTTCGCCGCGTCGCCGGACGCGGCCTGCCGCTCGGCCAGCCGCTGCATCGCGTCCATCGGCATGCCGGGCATGCTGGGCGCGGGCGCGGCGGCCTCGCCCGGCAGCGGGATCGACTCGATCGCGGGAAACTGGTCGCCGGCGTCCGGCTCCGGGCGCGCCGGACCGGCGCCCTGCATCGGCTTGGCCACGCCGAAGGCGCGAGCCCCGCCGCCGCCACTCATTCCGCCACGACGCCCGAACGCACTCATCGCAGACACATTCCTCCCGATCGACGCAGGAGGTAGGCGAGAAGGCTTTACATTCCCCTAACCACCCCGCCGTTGGCGGGCGCGGCGCGTCGGTGCTACCCAGGGCGGAACAGGAGGGATCGCATGAGGTCAGCACTCGCATCGCTGGCGCTGCTGGCGGCCGCCGCGCCGGCGCACGCCGACTGGCACAAGGCCAGCTCGCGCCATTTCACCGTCTACTCGGAAGGCACGCCGGCCGCGGTGGCCGAGCTCGCCAACCGGCTGGAGACGCTGGACGGAACCATGCGCTTCCTGACCGGCATCCCCGACACGCCGGAGAGCGCGGCCAATCCCGTCACCGTCTATGTCGTGGACGACCTGTCCGACATCCATCGCTTAGCGCGGGACTCCAGTACCGCCGGCTTCTACATCCCGCGGGCGGCGGGCGCGGTGGCCTTCACGCCGCGCCGCGGCGACGGCGGGGGCAAGTTCGCGCTGACGCCGCAGATCGTGCTCTTCCACGAATATGCGCACCACTTCACCCTGTCGAACTCGTCGGTCGCCTACCCGGCTTGGCTGTCGGAGGGCCTTGCGGAGTTCTACTCCACCGCCTCGATCGACGGGGAAGCGGTGCTGGTCGGGCATGCCGCCAACCATCGCGCCTACAGCATCGGCGCGGCGATGGGCGCTCCCATGATCGCGCTGTTCGATCCCGGCCGGCGTACCGGCTACGACCTCATGAACCAGATCTACGGGCGCGGTTGGGCGTTCACCCACTACCTCCTGACCGACTCGGAGCGTCGTAAGCAGCTCCAGAACTATCTCATCAAGTTCAACTCCGGGGTGCCGTCGGTCAAGGCGGCGCAGGACAGTTTCGGCGACCTGTCGGCGCTCGACCGCACGCTGGAGAAATACGTTCGCGGCAAGCTGTCCGGCTTCAGCATCCTCCGCTCCCGGCTCGCGCCGGTGAAGGTCGACCTGCGCCCGCTCACGCCCGGCGAGGCGGCGCTGGTCGAGATGCGCATGGTCTCGACCCGCGGCGTCACCGAGAAGGAGGCGAAGGCGCTCTACGCGCGCGCCGAAAAGGCGGCGAGGCCTTACGCGGCCGACCCGGTCGCGCAAGGCTGGCTCGCCGAGATGGCGTACGACACCGGGCGGCTGGACGAGGCGGAGGCGGCCGCCGACCGTGCGCTGGCGGCGGATCCCCGATCGGTGCAGGCGCTGCTCTACAAGGCGCAGGTACGCCTTCGCCGCGCCGCGGATGCGGCGGCGACCGATCCCAAGGTCTGGGCAGAGGCGCGCTCCTGGATCGTCAAGGCGAACCGCGTGAACCCGGACGGCGCGGCGGCGCTTCAGCTCTTCTACGACAGCTTCGACATGGCGAAGGTCAAGCCGAGCGCGTCCGCGGTCGCGGGCCTGCACCGCGCGCTGGAGCTCGCGCCCCAGGACCCGGGGCTCCGCTTCCGCTCGGTCCGCCAGCATCTCGCCGACGGCAAGGTCGCCGAGGCGAAGCGCGCGCTGCGCCCGCTCGCCTACAATCCGCACGCGCCCGCGGACAACCCGGCCGCGCGGCTCATCGCGATGCTCGACTCGGGCGTGGCCGGCCCGGCCGCGCTCGACGCGATCGCGAAGGAGGACCGGGCGAAAAAGGAGTGAGCGGGGCCGCTCAGCCGGACGGGGGACGCGTGCGCAGGCACGACGCGCCCGCCGGCCGAGGCGCGCTCCTCAGCCGGAACACGTCGAACCACCTGGTCGAACGCTCGCGGACATAGTGCCGTTCGACGAACTCGGCCATGCGGGGATCGCGCAGGAAAAAGGCCGTCGTGTCGAATCCGGCGGGACGGACGGAGTAATAGGGCGTTCCCCGTTCCGAGAAGATCGCCGCGGGCGGACGGCAGCGCATCTCGCGATAGGTCCGGTCGCGGACCTCGCGGCCGAGCGCGTCCAGCGCAGGGCTGCGCGGGCCGACCATCTCGGCGCTGGCGATAGCGGGAAGCATCCAGTGGGCGTAGTAGCCCGACGTCCAGACAAGCCCGTACTCCTCGACCATGGGCCAAGCCCAGGACGGGTCGCTCGCCCAGAAGGTGACCGCCTCGCCGCGCGGAACGGTCCGGAGAAGCGGGTCGCTGTCGTGGCGGATCATGTTTCGGTAGGCGCCGAGGTGCCAGGAGGCGAGCGCGCCCAGCGCGAGCGCCACCGCACCCAGCGGACGCCGCTTTTCGCCCGCATGCGCCAGCCGCGCCACCACGGCGAGCAGCAGCATGCCCGTCACCGGAACGGCGTGATAGTGCCAGCCCTTCCGCTGCGCGAAGTAGGCGACCGCGAAGCCGATCCCGGCGAGCAGGAACGCGGTCGACATCGATTGCGACGGCTCGCCCCGCCGGGGGCGATAGAGGAGCAGCGCACCCAGGGCCGCCAGCCAGACCAGCTGCGGCAGCTCGTCGAACATCTGGAACGGCTGGACCTCGTACCCGTGATAGGCGAGCCCGACCATCGGCACCATGACCCGCAGGAAGTCGGGCGCGAACACCGGCACCGACGCGCCGTACGCGATCGCGCAGCCGAGCAGGGCGGCCGTTTCGAGGCGGAGGGGCCGCCAAGCGCCGCGCCTCCCCGCCAGGATCCAGAGTTCCAGCAGCGCGGGAACCGCGATGAAATAGTGTTTAAGGGCGAACCCGTAAGCGGCGAACAAGCCGATGGCGAGCGCGACGGAGGTCGCCACCGTCCGGCCCTCGCGCCGCGCCGCCGCCAGCCCGACATAGGGGATGGCGCAGATCAGCGCCAACGGCTCGCGCTGGCCTAGGTTGTACAACGGCATGACGACGCCGATCAGGAAGATCGCGACCATCATGTCGCGTCGGCGGGCGGCGTCGGTCGCGCCCGACACGGCGTCGAACAGCAACGCACCGGCCGCGCCTCCGGCCACGATCGCGCCGATCAGCAGCCTGACGGGCGGAACGCCGGCGAGCTCCGCCGCATATTGGACGGGGACGGCGGACCAGAACCAGAGCGGCGGATTAAGCTCGAGTATGTCGGTGTAGAGCCGCCACCCGCCGAGCATCTGCCGGGCGATCCAGAACTGCCACACCACGTCGTGCGACACCGCGGCGTCGCGTAGCCACCACCAGGTCGCGACCGCCAGCAGCGCCAGCTGCGCGCGCGGCGAGCGCCACCAGGGCGTTGCTCCGCGCCGGATCGCCGCGTCGGCGACCCCGCCCTCCAGGACGCTCGAGTCCCCGAGCGCGATCGGCTCGCCGCCTTCGTCGGGTCGCCAGTGCTTCATCCTACGCCGCTCCTCCTAGGGGTGTCGGCATAGGCCCGCGTGCTTTAGAAACCGCTAACCACGCCTTTCCCGATCGAGCAGCGCCCGCTTGCGTTCCAGGCCGTAGGCGTAGCCGCCGAGCCCGCCGCCCGTCCTGAGCGCGCGGTGGCAGGGAATCACGACTGCGAGCTGGTTCGCGCCGCACGCCGTTCCCGCCGCGCGCACCGCGCTGGGGTTGCCGGCCGCCGCGGCCAGCTCGGCGTAGGTGCGGGTCTCGCCCGGCGGGATCGCCTTGAGCGCCGCCCAGACCGCTTCCTGGAACGCGGTGCCGCGCACGTCGAGCGGCAGCGCCGCGTCGCGCCCGGGCCGCTCCACCATGTCGACAACCTCCGCGACGAGCTGCGCGAGCCCGCCCTCGTCCGAACTGATGTCCGCGCCGGGGAAGCGGCGGGCGAGCTCGTCGGGGCCGTCCTCGAACGCCACGCGGCACAGCCCTTTGTCCGTCGCCGCCACGAGCAGCGGCCCCAGGCTGGTCGGCGTCACCGTCCACCGGATCGCCACGCCCTCGGCTCCCTTGCGCCTGACGCCCGGCGTCATCCCGAGCCGGGATCCCACGCCCTCGTAGAAGCGGCTCGGGCCCGAATAGCCCGCCTCGTAGATCGCGTCCGTCACGCTCGCCTCCTCGTCCAGCGCCGTCTCGGCGCGCTTCGCCCGGAGCCCGCGCGCATAGGCCGCGGGGCTCACGCCCAGCGCGCGGGTGAAGACGCGCTGGAAATGGTGCGGCGCATAGCCGACTTGCGCGGCCAATTCGGCCAGCGGCACCACCTCCTCCGCCGCCTCGATCAGCGCGACGGCCCTGGCCACGGCGACGCTATCACGCCCCGCCTCATCCGGGCGGCAGCGCAGGCACGCGCGGTACCCCGCCGCCCGCGCCGCCGCACCGTCCGCCAGCATCTCCACATTCTCCCGCCTGGGCCGCCGGGCCGGGCAGGACGGCTTGCAGTAGATGCGCGTGGTCCTGACCGCGACGACGAACCGCCCGTCGGCGGAACGGTCGCGGGCGTCGAAGGCCGCCCATGCGGCGTCGAGGTCGATGCTGGTCATGCGGCCGTTATGGCGGGAGTCGTCGCCGACCGCATCCCGCGGCTTGCGGCCAAAGCGGGGAGGGCGGGGCCGACCACCCCGTTGCATCGCCGCCGCCCCCATGCTAGCCGCCGCGCCAATCCGAGCCCCTGACCTGCGCCCGCGCAGGGCCCGGCGGGCCTATCCATTGTTCTTGCGAGGAAACCGATCGCGTGGAGGCATCCGGCGGTAGCATTGGCGGCAGCGTAGGCGGCGATATCCAGGCCAGCTTGGCGGGGCGCTACGCTTCCGCGCTGTTCGAGATCGCGCGCGACGCCCGCACCATCGACTCCGTCGAGGCGGGCCTCACCCGCGTCCGTGACGCCGTGCAGCAGTCGGACGACTTCCGCCGCCTGACCACCAGCCCGCTCGTCAGCCGCACGGAGGCGCGCCGCGCCGTCCAGGCCGCCGCCGGCCCGCTCGGCCTCGACCAGACGACAGCAAACTTCCTGGGCGTGCTCGCGGAGAACCGCCGGCTGGGCCAGCTCCCCGCCATCGTCCGTGCCTTCCGTCTGCTCGCCAGCCGCCATCGCGGCGAGACCACGGCGGAGGTCACCTCCGCGCACCCGCTGACCGAGGACCAGGTCGTCGAGCTGAAGCAGCAGCTCCGTGCACGTCTCGGCCGCGAGGTCAGCGTCGACCTCTCCGTCGACCCCGAGCTCCTGGGCGGGCTCGTCGTCCGCATCGGCTCCACGATGATCGACAGCTCGATCCGCACCCGTCTGAACACTCTCGCCCACGCGATGAAAGGTTGAACATGGATATCCGCGCCGCCGAGATCTCGGCCGTCATCAAGCAACAGATCGCCGATTTCGGCACGGAGGCGCAGGTCTCCGAGACGGGGCAGGTGCTGTCGGTCGGCGACGGCATCGCGCGCATCTACGGCCTCGACAACGTCCAGGCGGGCGAGATGGTCGAGTTCGCCAACGGCGTGCAGGGCATGGCCCTGAACCTCGAGGCCGACAACGTCGGCGCGGTGATCTTCGGTTCGGACGCCGAGATCCGCGAGGGCGACACCGTGCGCCGCACCGGCACGATCGTGGACGTGCCCGTCGGCCGCGGCCTGCTCGGCCGCGTGGTCGACGGCCTCGGCAACCCGATCGACGGCAAGGGCCCGATCGTCGGCGCCGAGCGCCGCCGCGTCGAGGTGAAGGCGCCCGGCATCATCCCGCGCAAGTCGGTGCACGAGCCCGTGCAGACCGGCCTCAAGGCGATCGACGCGCTGGTGCCCGTCGGCCGCGGCCAACGCGAGCTGATCATCGGCGACCGCCAGACCGGCAAGACCGCCGTCGCGCTCGACGCCTTCATCAACCAGCGCACCGTGAACGCAGGCGACGACGAGTCGAAGAAGCTCTACTGCATCTACGTCGCCGTGGGTCAGAAGCGCTCCACCGTCGCGCAGATCGTCCGCGCGTTGGAGGAGAACGGCGCGATGGAATACTCCATCGTCGTCGCCGCCACCGCCTCCGAGCCGGCGCCGCTTCAGTTCCTGGCACCGTATACGGGCTGCGCGATGGGCGAGTATTTTCGCGACAACGGCATGCACGCCGTGATCGTGTACGACGACTTGTCGAAGCAGGCCGTCGCCTATCGCCAGATGTCGCTCCTGCTCCGCCGCCCGCCGGGCCGCGAGGCGTATCCGGGCGACGTGTTCTATCTCCACTCGCGCCTGCTCGAGCGCGCGGCGAAGATGAACGACGAGAACGGCAACGGTAGCCTGACGGCACTGCCGATCATCGAAACGCAGGCGGGCGACGTGTCGGCCTACATCCCGACCAACGTCATCTCGATCACCGACGGCCAGATCTTCCTTGAGACCGACCTGTTCTTCGCGGGCATCCGTCCGGCGATCAATGTCGGTCTCTCGGTCTCTCGCGTGGGTTCCGCGGCGCAGACCAAGGCGATGAAGAAGGTGTCCGGCTCAATCAAGCTCGAGCTCGCGCAATATCGCGAGATGGCCGCGTTCGCGCAGTTCGGCTCGGACCTCGACGCCTCCACGCAGCGCCTCCTCAACCGCGGCGCGCGCCTGACGGAGTTGCTCAAGCAGCCGCAGTTCAACCCGATGCCCTTCGAGGAGCAGACGGTGTCGATCTTCGCCGGCACCAACGGTTATCTCGACAACGTGCCCGTCCAGCAGGTCACGCGCTACGAGGCGGCGATGCTCGCCGACATGCGCGCGAACCATCCGGGCGTACTCGCCGCGATCCGCGACAGCCGCGACCTGGGCGACGAGGTTAAGGGTCAGCTGAAGAGCGCGCTCGACCAGTTCGCGAAGACGTTTGCATGATTTTTATGGCGGTCCTGCTACTGTCACAGCAAGCACAGCTTGGACCGCCAGAAGCTCTGCAGCGTAGCTTCGAAACACGATCGGCATGGGGAACGTGTGTAGCCGTTCATGCAAACTATTATGCGGGTACGGATGAGGCTGCTGATCTGATCTTAGCTGGTGCTTTCGGGAAATGTTCTGGCCCGGAAGCTGAGTTCAAGCGAGCGTTTCAGCAGCTTACCATAGACGGTACTCACGGATTTATGCCCGAGTACGTGGACAAGGCAGTCGAAAGCGCCCGACGTGAAATCCGGGAGCAGGCGGTCGCAGCTATACTCGAAGCTCGATTAGAAGCGAAGAATGCCCGCTCACGAAGCGGTACAAGGAACTAAGATGGCCAGCCTCAAGGCGCTCAAGCTCCGCATCGGCTCCGTGAAGTCGACGCAGAAGATCACCAAGGCGATGAAGATGGTCGCCGCCGCCAAGCTGCGCCGCGCGCAGGAGGCCGCCCAGGCCGGCCGCCCCTATGCCGAGCGGCTGGAGGGCGTCATGGCGAGCCTCGCGAGCCGCGTCGGCGCGTCGTCCACCGCGCCGCGCCTCCTCGCGGGCACCGGCCGCGACCAGGTGCACCTGCTCGTCGTCGCCACCTCCGAGCGCGGGCTGGCGGGCGCGTTCAACACCAACATCGTCCGCGCCGCCCGCCGCACCGCCGAGGAGCTGCGCGCGCAGGGCAAGACCGTGCGCTTCTACTTCGCCGGCAAGAAGGGCCGCGTGCTGCGCCGCTTCTACCCCGACGCGGTGATGGGCGATCACGACCTGAGCCAGGTCAAGACGGTGGGCTTCGGCGATGCCCAGGCGATCGCGACCGACCTGATCGCGCGCTACGAGGCGGGCGAGTTCGACGTCGCCCACCTGTTCTTCTCCAAGTTCGTGTCCGCCCTCGTCCAGGAACCGACCGAGCGGCAGATCATCCCGGTCCCGCTCGCGTCGGCCGGCGCGGCCGGCGCGGCCGCATCCGATGCGGTCGTCGAGTACGAGCCGTCCGAAGAGGCGATCCTCGCCGAGCTGCTCCCTCGCAACATCGCCGTCCAGCTCTTCCGCGCGCTCCAGGAGAACGCCGCGTCCGAGCAGGGGTCGCGCATGAACGCGATGGACAACGCGACCCGCAACGCGGGCGATATGATCAACCGCCTCTCCATCCAGTATAACCGCACCCGCCAAGCCGCGATCACGACCGAGCTGGTCGAGATCATCTCGGGCGCGGAGGCGCTCTGAGCCGTGCATGCCCACGCTCAGCATATTCTACGGCATCGTAGTCCAGGTCTACTGGTTCGATCATGCGCCGCCGCACTTCCACGCGCGCTACGCGGAGCACGAGGCGCAGATCGAGATCATGTCGGCTTCGGTTCTGAACGGGTCGCTTCCCAAGCGCGCCTTGGCTATGGTGCTTGAATGGACGCGCGAGCATCAGGCGGAGCTCATGGCGGCATGGGAGGCGGCGAGCGCGGGCGCGACACCCGTGAAGATCGCTCCGCTGCCGTGATGCCGGCGCTTCAAAGCGGCGCCCCTTGGCGCGTCACCGACATGGAATGGGTCGACCAGCGCGCGATGAGGGTGCGGTTCGTGGACGGCGTGGAGGGAGTGGTGCGGTTCGGCTCCGGTTTCTTCCGCGGCGTTTTCACCCACTTGGCTGAGCCTGCTCATTTCGCGGAGGCCAGGGTCGAGATGGGGGCGATCACTTGGCCCGGTGAACTCGACCTCGCGCCCGACCGGATGCACGACGACATCGTCACGCACGGGGAATGCGTGCTGGGCTGATCAACATCCTGCTACCATTTTCCCAGGTAGCGTGAACGACTGAACGAGAAGGTAGAACCGATGGCGACCGCCGCTGAAATGATCCGCCCGCAGACGGGCACCAACAATGTAGGCCGCATCGCGCAGGTCATCGGCGCGGTCGTGGACGTGCACTTCGACAACCACCTGCCGCCGATCCTCTCCGCCCTGGAGACGGACAATAACGGCAATCGCCTCGTGCTCGAGGTCGCGCAGCACCTGGGCGAGAACACGGTGCGCACCATCGCGATGGACTCGACGGAGGGCCTGACCCGCGGCCAGACCGTGAACGACACCGGCGCGCAGATCTCGGTGCCCGTCGGCCCGGCGACGCTGGGGCGCATCATGAACGTCGTCGGCGAGCCGATCGACGAGCGCGGTCCCGTGGGCACCACCATGCGCGCCCCGATCCATGCCGCGGCGCCGGAGTTCGTCGACCAGTCGACCGAGAACGCGATCCTGGTCACCGGCATCAAGGTCATCGACCTGCTCGCGCCCTACGCCAAGGGCGGCAAGATCGGCCTGTTCGGCGGCGCGGGCGTCGGCAAGACCGTGCTCATCCAGGAGCTGATCAACAACATCGCCAAGGGTCACGGCGGCACGTCGGTGTTCGCCGGCGTCGGCGAGCGCACCCGCGAGGGCAACGACCTCTACCACGAGTTCCTCGACGCGGGCGTGATCGCCAAGAACGAGGCGGGCGAGGCGATCTCCGAAGGGTCCAAGGTGGCGCTCGTCTTCGGTCAGATGAACGAGCCGCCGGGTGCCCGCGCCCGCGTGGCGCTCTCGGGCCTGACGATCGCCGAATATTTCCGCGACCAAGAGGGCCAGGACGTGCTCTTCTTCGTCGACAACATCTTCCGCTTCACCCAGGCGGGCGCGGAGGTGTCGGCGCTGCTCGGCCGCATCCCGTCGGCCGTGGGCTACCAGCCGACGCTGTCGACCGACATGGGCGGCCTGCAGGAGCGCATCACGTCGACCAACAAGGGCTCGATCACGAGCGTGCAGGCCGTGTACGTGCCCGCCGACGACCTGACCGACCCCGCGCCGGCGACCTCGTTCGCGCACCTCGACGCCACCACCGTGCTGTCGCGCGCCATCTCGGAGCTCGGCATCTACCCGGCCGTCGACCCGCTCGACTCCACCAGCCGCGTGCTCGAGCCGCGCACCGTGGGCCAGGAGCATTACGAGACGGCGCGCGCCGTCCAGTCGATCCTCCAGCGCTACAAGTCGCTCCAGGACATCATCGCCATCCTGGGCATGGACGAGCTGTCCGAAGAGGACAAGCTGACCGTCAGCCGCGCGCGCAAGATCCAGCGCTTCCTGTCGCAGCCCTTCCACGTCGCCGAGGTCTTCACCGGCATCCCCGGCAAGTTCGTCCAGCTCGAGGACACGGTCCGCTCGTTCAAGGCGGTCGTGAACGGCGAATACGACCACCTGCCCGAGGCCGCCTTCTACATGGTCGGCGGCATCGACGAGGCGGTCGCCAAGGCCGAGAAGCTGGCGCAGCAGGCTTGATCGACTCAGGGCGGGAGTTCGGCTAGAGCTGCGGTCGTGCACATCGACACGCTCTCGATCGCGCGCGACCTGCGCGCCGCCGAACTCTCCCCGGAACACGCCGAGGCCATCGCCGCCGCGATCGGCCGTTCGGTCAACGAGGGTGCAGCGTCCAAAGCGGACCTGGAAAGCCTTCGTACGTCGATTGATGTCAAACTCGACGCCGTGAAGCATGAATTGCGGAGCGACTTGGAAAAACTCCGTAGTCAGCTGACGCTCTCACTGGTCGGTAGTCAGGTCGCGATCGCTGGCATCGTGCTCGCCATTCTCAAGCTGTAGGTCCAATGCTCCACTTCGAACTCGTCACCCCCGAACGCCTCGTCCGCTCGGAGGAGGTGCACATGGTCGTGGTCCCCGGGACGGACGGCGACTTCGGCGTGCTTGAGGGCCATGCGCCTTTCATGTCCACGATTCGCGACGGCGCGCTGTCCGTGTACCGCGCGCCCAACGCCCAACCCGAGACGGTGGCGATCTCCGGCGGCTTTGCGGAGGTGAACGCCCGCGGTTTGACCGTGCTCGCCGAGCGGGTGGACTGACGCGCTCGCAAGGCCCCTCTTTCCCCGGCGAAGGCCGGGGCCCAGTCACGGCGACCGATGTGGGTACGCATTTCTCGGAGCGCACCGTAGCTGGACCCCGGCCTTCGCCGGGGCAGGGTTGATCCTAGGTAGGACGGCCTAGCTACAGAAAACTGTACGGGTCCACGTCCACCGTCACCCGCACCTTGGCCGGCCACACCAGGTTGCCGAGCCACTCCCGGATCACGTCCTGCACGTCCAGCGCCCGCCTGGCGTGCACCAGCAGCCGGTAGCGGTGCCGTCCCCGCAGCATCGCCAGCGGAGCGGGCGCGGGGCCATAGACGTGCATGCCCTCCTCGTGCGGTGCACTCCGCCCGATCAGCCCGGCGATCTCGGCCGCCGCAGCCTGCTCCTCCGACGACACGATGATCGCGGCGTAGCGGCCGAAGGGCGGCGCGCCCGCCTCGCGGCGGCTCTCCGTCTCCGCGTCGTAGAACGCCTCCGCGTCGCCCGTGACCAGCGCTTGCATCACGCCCGCCTTGGGGCTGTGAGTCTGGACGTAGACCTGGCCCGGCTTGGCCCCGCGGCCCGCGCGGCCCGACACCTGGCGGATCTGCTGGAACGTCCGCTCCGCGGCGCGCAGGTCGCCGCCTTCCAGGCCCAAGTCCGCGTCGACCACGCCCACCAGCGTCAGGTTGGGAAAGTGATAGCCCTTGGTGACGAGCTGCGTGCCGACCACAATGTCGATGTCGCCCGCCTCCATGCGGCCTACGAACTCGGCGGCCTTGGCGGGCGACCAGATCGTGTCGGAGGTGACGATCGCGACCCGCGCCTCCGGCCATCGCGCCGCGACCTCGTCGGCGATGCGCTCCACGCCCGGCCCGCAGGGGACGAGCGTATCCTCCGCTTGGCATTCCGGGCACACGCGCGGCACGGGCTCGATATGCCCGCAATGGTGGCACGCGAGCCGGCGCGTCAGGCGATGCTCGACCATCCAGGCGGTGCAGTTGGGGCACTGGAACCGATGCCCGCACGTCCGGCATAGCGTCAGCGGCGCGTAACCGCGGCGGTTGAGGAACAGGAGCGACTGCTCGCGCTTCTCGATCCGGTCCTCCAGCGCCTGGATGAGCCGCGGTGCCAGCCAACGCCCGCGCTCCGGCGGCTCGGCGAGCAGGTCGATCGCCTCGATCTCCGGCAGCTCCGCCCCGCCGAAGCGCGCGGGGAGCCGCACCTCCTTGTAGCGGCCGAGCACGACCTGTTGGCGCGTCTCGATCGCGGGCGTGGCGGACGCCAGGATCACCGGGCAGCCCTCGAACCGCCCGCGCATCACCGCCACGTCGCGCGCGTGGTAATGGACGCCGTCCTCCTGCTTGAAGCTCGTCTCGTGCGCCTCGTCGACGACGATCAGGCCCAGGTTCGCATAGGGCAGGAACAAGGCCGAGCGCGCGCCGACCACCACGCGCGCCTCGCCG
Organism: Sphingomonas lenta; assembly: GCF_002288825.1. Classification (GTDB taxonomy): domain Bacteria; phylum Pseudomonadota; class Alphaproteobacteria; order Sphingomonadales; family Sphingomonadaceae; genus Sphingomonas; species Sphingomonas lenta. The sequence continues at coordinate 447,219 of NZ_NSLI01000002.1, read as the reverse complement.
CTCGCGATCGCGCGCCAGGCCCGTCTGCGCTGCGTCGAGCGCAGGCCGGAGTGCCACGCCACCGGCTCGCAGCCGAACCGGTCGTGGAAGCGCTTGAGGAACGGCTCGGTCAGCGCGATCTCGGGCAGCAGCACCAGCGTCTGCTTGCCCGCGCGCACCGCCTCCGCGACCGCCTCGAAATAGACCTCGGTCTTGCCCGACCCCGTGACGCCGTCGAGCAAGGTCGGCTCGAACGCCTGCGCCGCGACGCCCGCGACCAGCGTGTCGGCGGCCTCGCGCTGCTCCGGCGACAGCTCGGGCGGCGCGTGCTCCGGGTCGGGAACGGGATATGGGCTGTCGACGTCGACCTCGACGGCCTCGATCGCGCCCGACTTGACCAGCCCGCGGATCACCGCCTCCGACACGTCGGCGACGGCGGCGAGCTCGCGGATCAGCCCCTGGCGCGTGCCGATCCGCTCCAGCGCTTGGCTGCGCTGCGGCGTCAGGCGGGGCGGCGTCGCGCCCGTCGCGCGGTACTCGACCACCATGCGCGTCCCCTCCAGAGCGGAGGTGGAGGCGAGCGTCATGCGCATTACCGACGCGGGCGGGGCGAGGTAATAGTCCGACGTCCACTCGATCAGGCGACGCAGCGGCTCGCCCACGGGCGGCGCGTCGGCGACCGCCAGGATGTTTCGCAGGCGGTTGTCGCCCACCTCGTTCTCGGACGGCAGCCGGTCGGGCTCCCACACCACGCCCAGCAGCTGCCGCGGCCCTAGCGGCGCGACGACGATCGACCCCGGCTCGACGGCGAGCCCGTGCGGCACGCGATAGTCGAGGGGGCCGAGGGCCGAGTTCAGCACGAGGACGCGGACGCGCGACATGCGGCGCTATATGGGGCGTAAGCGCCGGAAGGTGAACTGTTTTTGTTTTGTTCCGGTGCTTGCCACAACCAAACCCGTCACCCCGGACTTGTTCCGGGACCCATCGTAGTCCGGGCGAACCGTGTATGAGCATTGGACGGACAATGGCGCGCGCTCGTCAACGGGAGTGCACGCACGACGGTGGACCCCGGAACAAGTCCGGGGTGACGAGGGAAGTGGATGGCAGGTAGGGTGAACCCGTGACCGACCTCCCCGCCGCCTTCGCCGCCCACCTCCTCCGCGACCGCCGCCGCTCGATCCACACCGTCCGCGCCTACCAGGCCACCGCCGAACGCCTACTCGACTTCCTCCAGCACCACTGGGGTGGCCCGGTCGCCCGCGAGCGCCTGCGCGACGTCGCCGCCGCCGACCTGCGCGCGTACCTCGCCCGCCGCCGCGGCGACGGCCTGGGTAACGCGTCCGCCGCCCGCGAGCTATCCGCCGTGCGCGCCTTCCTCGCCTGGGTGGGGGAGGGCACGCCCGCACCCCGCCTCCGGGGCCCGCGCGTCAAGCCCGGCGTCCCCCGCCCGATCGCACCGAACGAAGCGCTGGCGCTCGCCGAGGAGGTCGCCGAGGACGCGCGCGAACCTTGGATGGCCGCGCGCGACTGGGCGGTGCTCATGCTCCTCTACGGCGCGGGCCTGCGCATCGGCGAAGCGATGGGGCTGACCGGCGCCGTCCTCCCGCTGGGCGAAACGCTGTCCGTCACCGGCAAGCGCGACAAGACGCGCATCGTCCCGCTGCTGCCCCAGGTTCGCGAAGCGGTGGAGGCCTATGCGCAGGCATGCCCCTGGCCCGTCTCGAAGGACGCACCCCTGTTCCGCGGTGTGCGAGGCGGCCCGCTATCGCCCGGCGCGATCCGCCTGGGCGTCCGCCGCGCCCGCGCCAAGCTGGGCCTGTCCGACCGCACCACCCCCCACGCGCTCCGCCACAGCTTCGCCACCCACCTGCTAGGCCGCGGCGCCGACCTCCGCGCGCTCCAGGAGCTGCTGGGCCATGCCAGCCTCAGCTCCACGCAGATCTACACCGCCGTCGACGCCGCGCACCTTATAGATGTTTATCGTAATGCTCACCCCCGCGCCTGACGCGGCTTCCACGTCACCACGCGGTACACGTACACCGCGACGATGAGCACCGTCGTCCCCACTGCTACCGGGCCGACATAGCGGTCGAGCTCGCGGAACTCGGTGCCAAGGATGACCCCCGCCTGCGCCAGGATGAGGTTCCAGATCACCGACCCCGCGAAGGTCCAGGCGAAGAACTTGATCCGCGGCATCGCCGCCATGCCCGCGGGCAGCGACACCATCGTCCGGAACGCGGGCAGGAAGCGGAACACGAACACGACCCAGTGCCCCTTGCGCCGGAAGAAGCGCACCAGCCGCTCCACGTCCTCCCATTCCAGCGTCAGCCAGCGCCCGTGCCGGTCGATGAAGGGCTGGAGCCCCCGGTAGCCGTATTTCCGCCCGACCCAGTACCAGAAGTAATTGCCGATCGTCGTGCCCGCGCTGCCGATCAGCACCAGCGGCCACAGGTCCATATGCCCCCGCGCGACCGCCATGCCGCCCAGGCCCATGATCACCTCGGACGGGATGGGCGGCACGACGTTCTCGGCGGCCATGAGCAGGAAAATGCCGAAATACCCGCCCCAGGCGATCGCGCGGATGATGAAGTCGGTCACGGGAGGTGAGAGCGCGGGGAGGGCGGGGGAGGTTCCGTCAACCCCGCCGCTCGGCGACTCCGCGCTCTATGGCATCCCAGATCATGCCCGCCACGTCCGTCCCGTCGAACCGCTCGATCGCGACGATGCCGGTGGGCGAAGTAACGTTGATCTCGGTGAGCCACTCGCCCCCGATCACGTCGATGCCGACGAACAGGAGCCCGCGCCGTTTCAGCTCCGGCGCGAGCGCGTCGCAGATCTCCCGCTCGCGCGCTGTCAGCTCAGTCTTCTCCGCCGAGCCCCCGACCGCCAGGTTGGACCGGATCTCGCCCGCGCCCGGCATGCGGTTGATCGCCCCCGCGACCTCGCCGTCGACCAACACGATGCGCTTGTCGCCCTTCGCCACCGCGGGAAGAAACGCCTGCACCATGTGCGGCTCGCGATACTGGACGTTGAACACTTCCATGAGCGCCGACAGGTTCTCCCCGTCGGCCCGGACGTGAAAGATCGCCTTGCCGCCGTTTCCGTGCAGCGGCTTGACGACGATCTCCCCGTGCTCGCGCAGGAAGGCGCGCGCCTCGTCCAGCTCGCGGGTGATCAGCGTCGGCGGCATGAAGCGGGCGTAGTCGAGCACCCACAGCTTCTCCGGCGCGTTCCTGACGCTCGCCGGGTCGTTCACCACCAGCGTGCGGTCGGCGATCCGCTCCAATAGGTGCGTGGCGGTGATGTAGCCCAGGTCGAACGGCGGGTCCTGACGCATCAGCACCACGTCCGCGTCCTCGCCCAGGTCGAGGCCGACCGCCTTCCCGAACCGGAAATGCGCGCCCTGCACCGGCTCGACGGTCACCGGGTTCGCCCGCGCCCAGACCCGCCCGGCCGAGTAGTTCAACCGGTCCGCCGTATAGTGGAACAGCCGATGCCCCCGCGCCTGCGCCGACACCATCAGCGCGAATGTGGAGTCGCCCGCGATGTTGATTCCCTCCAGCGGGTCCATCTGCACGGCGACGGTGAGGGGCACGAGCTTCTCCTTCTCTCGTCATCCCAGCGCAAGCTGGGATCGCGTGGTTCGGACCGGGTGCGCTCTCGGCCAGCGACCCCAGCTTCCGCTGGGGTGACGAGGGTCACGTAGGCGGGAAGGGCGGGCTTGTCATCCAATCCAGGCATTCTCGATGTGCCGCGGCCGAACCCCCGGCGCGAGCAGCACCACGTCCACCCGGATATCGTCGCCCGGCCCGGCATAGCGCTCCATCAGCATCTCCGCCGCCGCAGCGACGCGGGCCAGCCGACGCTCGTCGATTGCGAAGTCCAGCTCGTCCGCGGACTTGCGCGTCTTCACCTCCACGAACGCGACCAGGTTGCCGCGTCGCGCGACCAGATCAACCTCGCCCGCGGGCGTCCGCACGCGCCGGTCGAGGATGCGCCAGCCCTTCAGCCGCAACCACCACCCGGCCAGCCGCTCGCCGCGCCGCCCGCTCGCCTCCGCGGCCCTGCGTTCGCCTGGATTTCTGGCCCTCAACCCTTCAGCTCCATCGCCCGCGCGTAGAGCGCCCGCCGGTCGAGTCCCGTCGCCTTCGCCACCTCGCCCGCCGCCTTGGACGCGGGCAGGCGCGTCAGCGCCTCGCGTAGTGCCACGTCGGCGTCCAGCTGCGTTGCGGGCACGGCCTCGCCCGGCGGCGCGACCACCACGACAATCTCGCCCTTGGGCGGCGCATCGACGTAGCGGGCGGCGAGCTCGGACAACGTACCCGTCACCGCCTCTTCGAACCGCTTGGTGATCTCCCGCGCCACCGCCGCCTCGCGGTCGCCCAAGCCCTCCGCAAGCGCCGCCAGGCACGCCGCCAGCCGCGGCCCCGACTCGTACAGCACCAAGGTCGCCCGCACGCCCGCCACCTCGGCGATCGCCTCGCTACGCGCATGCGCCTTGGACGGCAGGAAACCCAAGAACAGGAACCGGTCCGTCGGCAGCCCCGCCAACGTCAGCGCCGCCACCGCCGCGCACGGCCCCGGAACCGTGACCACCTTGTGCCCCGCCGCCCGCGCGTCGCGCACCAGCTTGTATCCGGGGTCGGAGATGAGCGGCGTCCCCGCATCCGACACGAGCGCCACCGCCTCGACACTCATGCGCGCGACCAGCCCCGGCCGCACCCCTTCCGCGTTGTGGTCGTGGTACGGCGTCATCGGCCGCTTCACGCCGATATGGCGCAGCAGCCCGCCCGTAACCCGGCTGTCCTCCACCGCGACCACGTCCGCGCGCGACAGCACGTCGACCGCGCGCGGCGACAGATCACCGAGATTGCCGATCGGGGTCGCGACGATGTAGAGCCCGGGCTCGAGAGGGTTCATGGGAGCGTATATGGCGGACGCCGTCCTGCTGGAGCAACCGCGCGTTCGCGTGGGCAAGTGGTTCGCGCTCGCCGGCGCGCTGCTGCTCGGCGCGTGCCAGACTGTCGTTCCGCGCGGCCCCGCGCCGCCGCCGCCCCAGCAGCGGCCCGTCGACCAGCCGCCGCCCGTCCAGCAGCCCTCGACCGACGACCCGATCCGCGACGTGCAGCGCCATCGCGTCGCGCTGTTGGTGCCGCTGTCGGGCGGCAACGCCGGCGTGGGCCAATCGATCGCCAACGCCACCCAGCTCGCGCTGCTCGATACGCAGAACCAGCAGGTCCGCATCACCAACTACGACACGGCGACCGGCGCGGCCGCCGCCGCCAGCCGCGCCATCGCCGACGGCGCGCAGCTCATCCTCGGGCCGCTGCTCGCCGAGGATGTCCGCGCGGTCGCCCCGGTCGCGGCGCGGGCGCGCGTGCCCGTGATCAGCTTCTCCAACGACGCCAGCGTCGCCGGCGGCAATGCATACCTCATGGGCTATCTGCCCGCCCAGTCGATCGAGCGCGTGGTCCAGTTCTCGCGCAGCCGTGGCCTGGGCACCTTCGCCGGGCTCGTGCCCAACGGCCTCTACGGAGAGCGCGCGTCCACAGCTTTCCTCCGCGCGGTAGAGGGGGCGGGGGGCAAAGTCGTCTCGCTCCAGACTTACGACCGTCGCCCCGGCGCGGCCGCGCAAGCGGCGACCCGCCTCAACGGTCAGGCGCCCTATGACGCGGTGCTCATCGCCGATGCGGGCGGCACCGCCGCCGTCGCCGCGCCCGTCGTGAAGCGCGCCTCACCCGGTACGCGCCTGCTCGGCACCGAGCTGTGGAACTCGGAGGCCGGCGTCGCCGCGCGGCCGCAGCTCAACGGTGCCTGGTTCGCCAGCGTCTCCGACACGCTCTACCGCCAATACGCCGCCAAATACCGCCAGCGCTTCGGCGCCGCACCCTATCGGCTGTCGAGCCTCGGCTACGACGCCGTCCTCCTGACCGTCCGCATCGCCCGCGACTGGCGCATCGGCTCCGATTTTCCGGTGAGCCGTCTGCGCGACCCGGACGGTTTCGCGGGATTGGACGGTGCCTTCCGCTTCCGCGACAACCTAGCCGAACGCGCTCTGGAGGTGCAGGAGATCAGGGGCGGGACGACGGTGGTCGTGTCGCCGGCACCGAGCGGGTTCGGCCGCTAAACTTTCCCATCTCCACATCAACCCTCGTCACCCCGGACTTGATCCGGGGTCCATGCGCGTCCGTGTCTGCATGCGGTGCGCCCGTAAATGGCGGACGCGCGTGGATGCCGGATCAAGTCCGGGGTGACGAGGAAAGAGGGGTAAGCCTCAGACCGCCACGGTCTTCGGCCGCACCACCTGCGCCAAGATCCCGTCGAGCAGGAGCGCGCCCGCTTCGGTGACGCGCAGCCGTTCGCCTTCGAGCACGATTAGTCCCTGCCGCTCCAACCGTCGCACCGCGCCCAGATCGACCGGCGCGTCACCCCCGGCGAGCGCGGCGACGCGGCGGAGGGCCACGCCCTCGCTCAACCGCAACCCCATCAGCAGCGCCTCGACGCCCCGCGTCGTCGGGTCGAGCACGTCCTCCCGCTCGATCCCGTGCCCGTTGCGCTCCACGGCCGCGAGCCAGTTCTCCGGCTTCCTCCGCCGCAGCGTCGCCACTCCGCCGCGCCGCCCATGCGCGCCGGGCCCGACGCCCGCGTAATCGTCGTATCGCCAATAGGCGAGGTTGTGCCGGCTCTCCGCGCCCGGCCGCGCGTGGTTCGACGTCTCATAGGCGGGCAGCCCCGCCGCCGCGGTCCGCTCGCGCGTGAGCTCGAACAGGTCGGCCGCCGCGTCGCCGTCGGGGATCGACAGCCGCCCCGCCGCCGCCTCGGTCGCGAAGCGCGTCCCCGGCTCGATCGTCAGTTGGTAGAGCGACAGATGCTCCGTCCCGAACGATAGCGCACGGGCGAGCTCTTCATCCCAAGACCGCGCAAGCTGGCCGGGTAGTGCGTAGATCAGGTCGAAGCTGACGCGCGGAAACGCCCGTTGCGCCACGTCCAGCGCCGCCAGTCCCTCCTCGACGCCGTGCGCCCGGCCCAGAAACCGGAGCGCCGCGTCGTCCAGCGACTGCAGCCCCAGCGACACCCGGTTCACCCCCGCCCGCGCGAGGTCGGCGAAGCGCGCCGCCTCGACCGAGGACGGGTTCGCCTCCAGCGTGATCTCCAGGTCGTCCGCCGCCGGCCATGCCGCGACCGCCGCGTCGAGCACCGCCGCGACCGTCTCCGGCGGCATCAGCGACGGCGTGCCGCCCCCGAAGAACACCGACCGCAATTGCCGCCCCGGCAGCAGCGCCGCCTCGTGGCTCAAGTCCCTCAGCAACGCCGCACGCCAAGTCTCCTGGTCCACGCTCGCGCGGACATGGCTGTTGAAGTCGCAATAGGGGCATTTAGACACGCAGAACGGCCAATGAACGTAGAGCGCGAGGTCGGCGGCGGCGGTCATGAGCGCGGCCATATAGGTCCGCATCCGCCTCGACGGAACCGCGCCCGCCGCCTTTCCGTTCTCCGACCGAAACGGAGAAGCTTATGCGCGTGAACCTCACCCTCGCCATCGCCGCGCTCGCGCTGGCGGGATGTCAGAACCGCGGTCCCGCGCTCGGCGAGCCCGTCGCCGGCGGTCAGATGGCGACGGCGGCGATGCGTACCTCGACGGGCGCCGACGCCGGCCGCGCGACCGCGCGCGAGGTGGCGGGCGGGGTGCGCTTCACCATCGACGCGCGGGGCTTGCCGCCGGGTCAGCACGGCGCGCACGTCCACACGACCGGCCGCTGCGACCCGCCCGGCTTCGAGAGCGCGGGGCCGCACTGGAACCCGACCAACACCAAGCACGGGTCCAACAACCCGCAGGGTCCGCACCTGGGCGACCTGCCCAACCTGACGGTCGGCGCGGACGGCCGCGGCACGATCGCCATGACCATGCCGGGCGCGACGATGGCCTCGCTGCTCGACGCGGACGGGGCGGCGATGATGGTCCACGCCGCCGCCGACGACCTCGTCACCGACCCGTCGGGCAACAGCGGCGGCCGCATCGCCTGCGGCGTGTTTCAACTAGGCTAGCCGAGCGGCGTTTCGACCACCGGCTCGTAGCTCGCGCCCGCGCGGCCCAGGTGGCTGCGGTACAGGATCACGCGGTCGAGCAGGAACGGCTCGGTCGCGAACGCCGAGTGCCGCGCGCGCCACGCCGCCACCTCCGGCCCGTCCACGCCGGCGCCGCGCGGCAGCCGTGCGACCGTGACGTGGGGCGTGAAGGCGCGCCGCTCAGGCTCCAGGCCGACCTGCACGCAGAGCTGGTCGACCTTGCGGTGCAGCGCCGCGATCGGCTCGCGCGGGGTTACGCCCGCCCACAGCGCCCCCGCGCGGCCGCGCCCGCCGAACGCGCCCACGCCCTGAAGCCGCGCTTCGGTCGCCGGGCAGCGCAGCCGCTGCATCGCGTCCGCCAGGTCCTCCGCCTGCGGGCGCTCCACCTCGCCGACGAAGCGCAGCGTCATGTGCAGCTGCTCGTCGTCCTGCCAGCGCGCCTCCGCGACCCCGTCCTGGATGTCGGCGAGCGCGTCCCGGATGGGGGCGGGCGGGCGTAACGCGACGAACAAGCGGATCATGCGGTAACCTCGAGCGTTTCAGCGTGCAGTTGGGCCGTCCGGTTTCGCTTGAAAAGAACCGTTTCGCCCCCGATATTCACGGCATCCCGGCGTTGTTTGGAGCCGGGGCAAAGGAGCTAGGTTCCTCATGGCTAATTGGTCCGACCCTCGGCCCGCCGCTTCGGCCTTCACGGCCCCGCGGACGGGCGTGCGCACGGAGGCGTACGACGCGGGTCTCCGCCGGTACATGCTCTCCGTCTACAACTACATGGCGTCCGGCGTTCTGCTGACGGGCATCGTCGCCCTCCTGTTCGCGCAGAGCGGCATGGCGGCGCAGGTGTTCCTGCAGCCCGGTCTGCTGAAATACGCGATCATGTTCGCGCCGCTGGCGTTCATCCTGGTGCTCAGCTTCGGCATCCACCGGCTGTCCACCGGCGCGGCGCAGGCCGCCTTCTGGGCGTTTGCGACCGTCATGGGCCTGTCCATGTCGACCATCTTCCTGGTCTACACGGGCCCGTCGATCGCCTTCACCTTCTTCGCGGCGGCGTCGGCGTTCCTGGCGCTCAGCCTCTACGGCTACACGACGAAGCGAGACCTGTCGGGCTTCGGCACGTTCCTGATCATGGGCGTGGTCGGCCTGCTCGTCGCCTCGCTGCTCAACCTGTTCTTCCAGTCGGGTCCGTTCGCGCTGGTGATCAGCGGGGTGGGCGTGCTGCTGTTCGCAGGGCTGACCGCCTACGACACGCAGCGGATCAAGAGCATGTACGACTATGTCCAGGGCACGGACATGATGGGCAAGGTCGTGATCATGGGCGCGCTGTCGCTCTATCTCGACTTCGTCAACATGTTCCAGTTCCTGCTCTCGTTCCTGGGCAACCGCGAGTAACCGCGGAGCCCTCAGGGCGGATCGGACGGGAGGTCCGGCGGAGCGATCCGCCGGGCCTTTTTTCGTGCCGGAACGGGCGGTTGCGTCGCTCGTTCTACTCACGAAACAGGGGCAAGGAATGCAGCCATGAGTGACGACAGGCGGAACATGGACGAGGCGCTGGACAGCATGTCGGTCGCGCCCCAGGCGTCCAACAACTCGGAACGCGACCCGCGGCAGGACGCGGGCCAGGACCGTTCCATCGAGAAGCGCTTGCGGAAGAACCCGCACTCGGTTGACGCCAAGCTCGACGAAGGGCTGGACGAGACGATGGACGGGTCGGACCCCGTCTCCATCATCCAGCCCGGCGCCTCGGCCGCCGAGCCGCCCGCGTCCTCCGGATATGATCCGGAGGCGGAGCGTCGCCTGCGCGACGGCCAACCCTGACCGCGACTCGTTTGTTGCGCAAATAGCGCAGTTCGGCACCTTTCCGGCAATTCCTACTCGGTTCGTCGCATATTGCGTTGCGGGCCGGGAACTTTCCGTCATTTCTAGTTCCCGGGGACGGGCGCGTTAAGGTTGGCGTTAACCAACCGGGCGTAGACCTGTTTGCGGGTCCTAGAGTGGGGTTGGGAAATGACCGGGAAGACCAAGCCGGCCGAGGGCGTGATGACCCTCGCCGAAATGAAGGAGTTCGCCAGTTTTTCGGCCGCGACGCAGCGCTACATCCGGCGCTCGCTCGACATCGGCCTGGATCGCGAGGACGCCATGGCGCGCTGGGGGCGCGACGCCGTGGAGTCCGCGAGCATCCGGGCGCAGGCGCGCACCTATCGCAACCTGCCCGAGATCCGCGCCATGGTGCCGGAGGCGAGCGGCCTCGAAGCGGTGGAGCCCTTCCTGGGCCCGCTGATCACGCTGGCGGCGTTCGATCTGGGGCAGGGGCGCATCACCAGCTTCTCGGCTTTCCGCTTCCTCTACGAGCGTCTTGTCGGTGCCGAGGTCCGGCCCTGGCTGCCGTCCGCCTTCTGCGCCGCCGCCGCGTTGCCGCACCTGCACCCGGAGCTGCGCCGCAAGCTGCTCCAGTCGATCAGCGAGGCGGCCGCGACCGCGTCCGGCTGGTCCAGTCGCCAGCCCGCCTTCTTCCCATATTGGGTCGAGAAGGTCGATATGGGCGCCGCGACGGCGTGATCCGACCACCCCTCTCCCGTCGGGAGAGGGGCAAGCCTGCGTAGCAGGCGCGGGGTGAGGGTGAGGCGCACCACGTTCGACCAATCGCCCTTACCCTTCCGCCGCACTTCGTGCGGCTCCCTCCCTCTCCCATTGGGAGAGGGAATTTATCGGCAAGCCCGCCACCCCATCGCGCCACGCTCCGCCTGATCCAGGTGCAGGTGGTCCTGGTGCGCCGCGTTATAGTCCGGCGACAAGGTTGTCGCGAACAGGTCGCACGCCCCGTCGCGCACCGCCCGCAAGAACCGCGCGGCCGCGTCGTCGCCCTCCCAGTCCCGCACCACCGTCACCCGCCGCCCGTCCGCCAGCACGAACCCGGCCACGTCCACCGCATCTGCCGTCGCATGCTCGCTCCACGCGCCTTCGTCGCGGCCGTACAGCCGACGGCAGCTATAGCTCCCAAACGTCTCCACCCGCGCGACGCGCGTGCCCAGCAGCCGCTCGGCCGCGGGCTGGACCACGTTCCACTCCCACATCGCGAGCGACGCCGCGACCGGGCAGCTCACGCCCAGATCGCCCGGCGCATAGCGGATCGTCCGCGACCCGCCGGGTCGGAAGCGCACCCCGTCGGCGTAGCCGCACTGCTCGCCATCACGCCGCGGCGGCAGCGCCGTGTACTCCACGCCCGCTCGGGCGAGCAGCGCCCGGCACGCCCCCGGATCGTCGGTCAGCCCCGTCAGCTTGCGCCCCGTAAACATCCCCACCGGCTCGCCTAGGTCGAGCGGCGTCCAGGGCAGGTCCTGCGGCCGCCCGCGCACGAAGGCGTAGAGGAGCAGCGCGAGCAGCCCGACGACCAGCAGCGCCACCAGCCCGCCGGCGATCCGGCGGACGGCGCGCATCAGCCGCGCACCGCCGCGGTCAGCGGCTCGGACGTGATCGGGTAGCCGAGGTCGTCGGGGATGCAGAGATGCTCCGCACCCTCGCGCTCCTCGACCCACGGCGTCACCGCCCGGATCGGGTGCGCCCGCGCGTCCACCACCGCGTCGTCGAAGCTCGCGAACAGCGCCAGCCGCTCCAGGTTGCGCCGCGTCGGGAAGATCGCCGCCGCGCGGCCCGCGTCGACCTCGTCGAGCATGGCTCGCGCACTGGTCCAGACGAGGCGGACATTCTCCGTCCGGTCCACTGTCGCCTCCGCTCCCTCCGGCGCGCGGGCGAGGAAGAACAGCGTGTCGAAGATGCGCGGGTGTTGGTGCGCGGGCAGCCAGCGCGCGAACGGCGTCAGCGCCGTGAGGTCGAGCGCCAGCCCCGCCTCCTCCAGTGCCCGCCCGAACGCCTCGCCCGCGTGCAGCTTGGCGCGTAGCGCGGCGAGCTGGTCGGGCGAGGGCGGGGGCGGGGGCGCGATCCCGACCGCGATCCCGGCCTCCTCCACCGTCTCCCGTATCGCCGCGATCCGCGCTGCGGCGTCGGGAAGGTCGGGGTGGAGCTCGGCGAGCGCCTCGTCGCCGGGGTCGATCCGCCCGCCGGGAAACACCATCGCCCCGCCCGCGAACGCCATCGCCTTGGCGCGCTCGACCATCAGGAGCTCGGGTGGCCCGTCGCCGCGCTCGCGGAACAGGACCAGCGTCGCGGCGGGGATAGGGTGGGAGATGGACATCACGGCCGATGTAGCGTGCGGGGGACGGATCGCTACCCGCCATGCACAACCCACCCCGTCACCCCGGACTTGTTCCGGGGTCCATCGTCGTCCGCGCGCCGGCCGGATTGCTCGCACGCCGATCGATGCTGGACCGAGTCCGGCATGACAAAGAAAGGAAGTGTGTGGATCGGCGGCGCGGCTAAGCCGCGTCGTCGGACGGGTTCGCTGGAGCGACCCGCCGGCCGCGCTTGGTGCTGGTGCGAGTAGCTTCGATACTCGTGCCGCACCGGCGCGGTGGTGGAGCCGAGGGGAATCGAACCCCTGACCTCTGCAGTGCGATTGCAGCGCTCTCCCATCTGAGCTACGGCCCCGCGCGGTGGAGAGGGCCTCTAGCGGCCTCCGCCGCGCGATGCAACACGCCTTTCACGGCCACCGCTTCACCGTTTCGCCCCCGGAACCCCGCCCCGGCACGCCCGTTCTTCGGAACAGGCGGGACGAGGCTGCCCGGTGTATGGTGCGCCCCGGATCCCCGCCCTTCAAAGGCAGGAGGATACCCGATGGTATATGACCGCAACCGCGAAGGCGGTTACTACAACCGTTCGGAAGAGCAGGATTACGGCCGCGATTACGGCTCGGGCCGCGATTACACCTTCTCCAGCGCGCGCGACTACCAGGCCGCCGGCGAGCTCGGCGGCGGGCGAGGCCGCGACCGCGATCGTGACTATGGCAACCGCGGCTATCAGGACCGCGAGCGCATGTATGGCGGCCCCGGATACGGCCAGAACCGCGGCCGCGGCTTCGACGACCGCAGCTCGGGCTATTACGGCGGCGGCGACCAGTATCGCGGCTCCTATGCCAGCGACGGCCGGCGCTTCACCGAGTACGATCGCGACGACGACGATCGGGACTATGACCGCGACCAGGGCCGCCGCGGCGGCATGATGGGCGGCTTCACGGGCGGCTATGACCGCGACCGCGATTACGACCGCAATCGCTCCTACGGCCGCGGCGGCGGGCGCGACGACGATCGCGGCTTCTTCGACCGCGCCGCCGACGAGGTGAAGTCCTGGTTCGGCGGCGATGACGACGACGATCGCCGCCGCGGCTATCGCGGCGACGTCCAGGGCGGCCGCCGCGTCTCCGGCAACTGGCAGGGCGACCGCGTCCACGACCACCGCGACCGCGACTATCACGAGTGGCGCCAGGGCCAGATGGCGCAGCTCGACCGCGACTATGACGAGTACCGCCGCGAGAACCGTTCCAAGTTCGAGAACGAGTTCAGCTCGTGGCGCACCACGCGCCAGGGCCAGCGCCAGATGGTCGGCCAGGTCCAGGAGCATGCCGAGGTGTACGGCTCCGACGGCGAAAAGGTCGGCACCGTCGACAAGGTAGAGGGCGACCGCATCAAGCTGACCAAGAACGACCCCGAGGCCGGCGGCCGCCACCACTCGATCCCGTGCGGCTGGCTCCAGTCGGTCGAGGGCAACCGCGTCACGCTCAACAAGTCGTCAATCGAAGCGAAAACGATGTGGCGCGACGAGGAGCGCAACATGGAGTCGAGCTACGGCCAGGGCGGCACGGGCGGCGAGAACCGCTCGGACGACCTCCAGGCCCGCGACAACCAGGGCCGCATGCTCAACCGCAGCTTCGCGGGAACGTACGACGAGAAGAAGTGACCTTACTCTCCCTCTCCCACCGGGAGAGGGAGGGAGCCCTGCGTAGCAGGGCGGAAGGGTGAGGGTGACCTACGCGGCGTAGTGCACGTCACCCTCACCCCGCGCCGCTTCGCGGCTTGCCCCTCTCCCGACGGGAGAGGGGTTTTGCTTTGGTGAACGTCCCGCTACCCCTCCCGCCACTCACAAGGGAGAACCCCCATGCCCCGAGCCTGGACGCTCGCCGCCCGCCCCCAGGGCGCGCCCAAGCCCACCGACTTCGCCCTGATCGATGTTCCCGCGCACGACCTCGCCCCCGGCGAGATCCGCGTCCGCAACCTGTGGCTTTCCGTCGACCCGTACATGCGCGGCCGCATGAACGACGTGAAGAGCTACGTCCCGCCTTTCCAGCTCGGCGAGCCCATGTCCGGCGGCGCGGTGGGCGAGGTGGTCGAGAGCCGCGACCCCGGTCTCCGCGAGGGCGACCTCGTCCAGCACATGAGCGGCTGGCGCGACGAGGCCGTGCTCCCCGCCGCCGAGGCGCACAAGCTCCCCGACCTCCCCGTCGAGCCGCAGGCGTTCCTGGGCCAGTTCGGCATGCCCGGCATGACCGCCTATTTCGGCCTGCTCGACGTCGCCGCGGCAAAGGAGGGCGACGTCGTGTTCGTCTCCGCCGCCGCCGGCGCGGTCGGCTCGACGGTGGTCCAGATTGCCAAGGCCCGTGGCATGACCGTGATCGGCTCGGCAGGTGGCGCGGACAAGGCGGCCTACGTCCGCGAGCTCGGCGCGGACGCCGTAATCGACTACAAGTCGGTAGGCTCCGTCGTCCGCGCGCTCGCGGCGGAAGCGCCGGGCGGGATCGATGTCTATTTCGACAATGTCGGCGGCGACCATCTCGACGCTGCCTTCGCCGCCGCCCGTTCCCACGCGCGCTTCGCGATCTGCGGCATGATCGACATCTACAACGACGTGAAGCCGACCGAACTCCGCTACCTCGCCCGCGTCATCGGCGCGCGCATCACGGTGCGCGGCTTCATCGTGAGCGACTACTTGCCCCGCGCCGGCGAGTTCTACCGCGACATGGCGGGCTGGCTCGCGCAAGGCCGGCTCAAGCGCGACGAGACCGTCCGCGAAGGCCTGGAAGCGACGCCTCAGGCCTTCATGGACCTGTTTACAGGCGGCAACACAGGCAAGATGCTGGTGAAGCTATAGACGAACTCCCTGATCCCGCTTACCGAATCCGCAAACGACTGTTCGGGGAGCGAGATGCTGAGATCGGGTGTGGGAACCGCCGTGGCGGCGGCGTTGATGCTGGCCGCATGCTCGAACGCGCGCCCCCAGAGCGCGTCGGCGGAAGCGCCGGCGACCAAGGGCAAGGGCCCCGGCCGTAACAAGGGCTATTCGCACGACCCGTTCCCCTCGACCTACAAGCCGTACCCCGGCGTGCCCACGCTCGTGCGCAACGTCACCATCTATGACGGCGAGGGCGGCCGTATCGACAACGGCGCGGCGCTGTTCGCCGACGGCAAGGTGGTCGCGGTCGGCCAGACGGTCGACGCGCCCGCGAACGCCACCGTGATCGACGGCGCGGGCAAGTGGCTCACCCCCGGCGTCATCGACATCCACTCGCACCTCGGCAACGGCCCGAGCCCCCAGGTCGACGCGCACGACGACGTGAACGAGGCGACCGCGCCCGTCACCGCCGACGTCTGGGCCGAGCACGGCGTCTGGCCGCAGGACCCGGGCTTCGGCCGCGCGCTCGCGAACGGCGGCGTCACCACGCTCCAGATCCTGCCCGGCTCCGCCAACCTGTTCGGCGGCCGCACCGTGGTTCTCAAGAATGTTT
The DNA here is from genome assembly GCF_002288825.1 of Sphingomonas lenta. Classification (GTDB taxonomy): domain Bacteria; phylum Pseudomonadota; class Alphaproteobacteria; order Sphingomonadales; family Sphingomonadaceae; genus Sphingomonas; species Sphingomonas lenta. The sequence continues at coordinate 431,507 of NZ_NSLI01000002.1, read as the reverse complement.
ACGCCCGCACCATGCAGGCCATGAAGTTCCCCGGCGCGCCCTACGGCCTCAAGATGGCGTGCGGCGAGAACCCCAAGCGCGTCTATGGCGGCAAGGGCCGCAAGCCGTCGACGCGCATGGGCAACGTCGCCGCCGACCGCGACTATTGGGCCAAGGCCGTCGCTTACAAGCGCAAGTGGGACAAGTACGAGGACGACGGCGGCGCGGCCCCCGACCGCGACATCGGCTACGACACCGCGCGCGGCGTGCTCGCGGGCGAGATCCTCGTCCAAAACCACTGCTACCGCGCCGACGAGATGGCGATCGTCATGGATATGGCCAAGGAGTTCGGCTACCGCGTGACCGCGTTCCACCACGCGGTCGAGGCGTACAAGATCGCCGACCTCCTCAAGGCGAACAACACTTGCGCCGCCGTCTGGGCCGACTGGTACGGCTTCAAGATGGAGAGCTACGACGGCATCGGCGAGAACCTCGCGCTGCTCCAGAAGGAGGGCGCCTGCGGCTTCATCCACTCCGACGACGAGAACGGCATCCAGCGCCTCAACCAGGAGGTCGCCAAGGCGCTCGCCGCCGGCCGCCGCGCCGGCATCCAGATCTCCGACGAGCAGGCCTGGCGCTGGCTCGCCATCGGCCCCGCCACCGCGCTCGGCATCGCCGACAAGACGGGCAGCCTCAAGCCCGGCAAGATGGCCGACGCCGTCCTGTGGAACGGCAACCCGTTGAGCGTCTACACCCGGCCGGAGAAGGTCTGGGTCGACGGCGCGCTCCTCTATGACGCGAACGACCCGAGGCGACGCCCGATGAGCGACTTCGAACTGGGCCAGCCCGGCCGGGAGAACGCCCGGTGAAGCGCGCGCTCCTGCTCCTCGCCGCCGCCTTCGTCGCGGCTCCCGCGACCGCCCAGACCGTCGCCATCGTGAACGGCACCGTCGCGCTCGGCGACGGGTCCGATCCCGTCCCGAACGGCACCGTCGTCTTCCGCGACGGCCGCATCGTCGCCGCGGGCGCGGGCGTCTCCGCGCCGACGGGTGCGACCGTCGTCGACGCTCGGGGCAAGTGGGTCGTCGCCGGCACCGTCGCCGCCTTCACCGACCTAGGGCTGGTCGACGGCGGCTACGGCGTGCCGGAGAGCAACGACGCCAGCGCCGCGAGCACGCCGTTCGGCGCGTCGCTCGACGTCGCGCCCGCGATCAACCCCGCCTCCGTGCCGATCGGCAACGAGCGGCTGGGCGGCGTCACCCGCGCCTTCGTCGCGCCGCGGCCCGACGACAGCATCTTCGGCGGGCAGGGCGCCGTAATCGACCTCGGGAACGACCCCGACCCGATCACCCGCGCGCGCGCCTTTCAGTTCGTCGAGCTCGGCGAGCGCGGCGCGGTGATCTCCGGCGGCAGCCGCCCGGCGACCTACGCCGCGCTTCGCGACGCCTTCGCCCAGGCGCAGGATTATCGCCGCAATCCGTCCGGCTTCGACGGCCGCGGCCGCGACGCGCTCCTCAAACGCGCCGACGCGCAGGCGCTGCTCGACGTGCTCGACGGCCGCACGCCGCTCCTTGTCCACGCCGAGCGCGCGAGCGATATTCGCGCCGTCCTGGCGCTCCCCCGCGAGTACCCGAAGCTGCGCCTCGTGCTGCTCGGCGCGTCGGAGGGCTGGATGGTCGCCGACGAGATCGCCCGCGCGCGCGTTCCCGTGATCGCCTCCGCGCTCGCCGACCTGCCCGCCAGCTTCGAGCAGGTCGCCGCCACCGAGTCGAATGTCGGCCGCCTGACCCGCGCGGGCGTCGTCACCGCCATCTCAACGGTCGGCCTCAATACCGCGCCCGGCGAGCACGTCGTCCATCAGTATGCCGGCAACCTCGTCGCCATCGCCAAGGTGCCCGGCAAAACGGGCCTGACCTGGGGCGAGGCGTTCGCCGCAATCACCTCGCGCCCCGCCCAGGCAATGGGCATGGACGCCGAGATCGGCTCGCTCCGCCCCGGCCGCCGCGCCGACGTGGTGATCTGGAGCGGCGATCCCCTCGAGCTCTCCTCCTCGCCCGAGGCGGTCTGGATCGACGGCCGCCAGCAGCCCCAGACCTCCCGCCAACGCCGCCTCCGCGACCGCTACCTGACGCCTACCGAAGGCGCGCTCCCCAAGGCGTACGACTAGGGAAGCCGCTTCCCACTTCCATCCGTCACCCCGGACTTGATCCGGGGTCCATGCGCGTCCGTGTCTGCGGGAGAGGCACCCGTAAACGGTGGACGCGCGTGGATGCCGGATCAAGTCCGGCATGACAGGAGGAGAGGTTGGGGGGCCTAACCCGCCCCCCACGCGTTACGCCGGCCATGACTACCACACCCAAGCGCGTCGTCATCACCGGCGCCTCCAGCGGCATCGGCGCCGCGACTGCCGAAGCCTTCGCCGCTACCGGCGCCCGCCTCGTCCTCGCCGCCCGCGACGAGGCCGCACTCGATAAGATCGCCGCCCTCTGCCGCGACGCCGGCGGCGAAGCGCTCGTTGTCCCCACCGACGTCACCGACGTCGATGCGGTCAAGCGCCTCGCGACCCGCGCCCGCGACCACATGGGCGGCGTCGACCTCTGGTTCAGCGACGTGGGCGTCGGCGTCGTCGGCAAGTTCCACGAGGTCCCGATCGAGGCGCACCGCCAGGTGATCGAGGCCAACCTCATCGGCCACCTCCACGACGCGCACGCGGTGCTGCCCATCTTCCTCGAACAGGGCCGCGGCACGTTCGTAAACATGATTTCGATCGGTGGCTATCTGGCGGCGCCCTGGGCCGTCGCCTACGCCGCCAGCAAGTTCGGTCTTCGCGGCATGAGCCAGGCGCTCCGCGGCGAGCTGTCGCTCCACCCCCACATCCATATCTGCGACGTCTACCCGACTTTCGTCGATACGCCTGCTATCCGCCACGCCGGCAACTACACGGGCGGCGCGACCTCCGTGCCCCCCGGCGTCCTCGACCCGCGCAGTGTGGCTAAGGCAGTCGTCCGCCTCGCCGACCACCCCCGCAACACCACCGCCGTCGGCGCGCCCGCCTTGTTCATGAAGCTCAGCGAGTTCTTCACGCCCAATGTCACGGCGGCGATCATGAACGGCTTCATGGACACCTACTCTCGCCGCGCCGACCCTGCGCCCGAGACCGACGGCAACCTGTTCGACCCACCCACGGACGACGGCGAGATCGACGGTGGCTTCCGCGACCCCAAGCGCGGGCGGAAAGCGGCCGTTATCGGCATAGGCTTGGCCGCGCTGATCGGCGGCGCGCTGCTCGCGAGACGGCGCAGCTAGCCGGCCGTCCGCGCACCGGCGGTTACAGCACGCGGAGCAGCTGGGGACCCGCGCCGGACGACCCTCAATGCTTCCTCCTCATGATCCTGCGCGTCGCCCAGATGATCCGCGACGGTAAGCCCGTCCCGTGCATGACGGTCGCGGAATAGGAAGCTCAGCACCTCATGCACCCACACACGTCGACCCATGCGATAGTACCAGCGGATGGCGTGGCGGATCTTCGGGTCGGGATGCCAGACCCAGCGCAGCAGCGCGCGCGGGCGGAGCTGCGCCACCGCCTCGATCAACTTGACCCACAGGAACAGCCGCCAGGGCGGCATACGCTGCATGCCGAGCACCTGGTGCTTATAGTCCCACTTGGTCTTGTCCGCCTGTACGACGGGGCGGTCGGCCGCGAGGCGGTAGAACGGTGTCCAGCGATGCGGTGTGACATACAGCGCCTGGATCTGGTCCGCGTCATACGATACCAGCTGCTTCAGGCCTCGCCACAGATCGACGTCGGTCTGATCATCGAACCCGGCGACCCAGGTCACCATCGACAAGATGCCGTGCTGCCGCAGCAGCCTGATCGCCTCGCGGTCGGTCGTCGTCGCGCCGCCCTTACGGATCAGCTTGAGCGTCGCCTCGTCCGTATTCTCCATGCCGAGAAGGAAGCGCTCGAACCCCGCCCGCTTGTAAAGGTGCAGGATGTCGGCGTCGCGGACGATGTCGTCGGCGCGCGTCGATCCGACCAGCGTCACCGACACGTCCTCCGCGATCAGCGCCTCTAGGAACGCGCGCCAAGGCTTTCGCCCGGCGCTCGGATTCTCGTCGGCGAAGTTAAACACCTCAACGCCGTGCTCGCGGTGCAGGTGCGCGATCTCGCGCGCCAACCTGACCGGGTCGCGGTGCCGCCAGCGCGTCCAGAAGCCGCGCTGCCCGCAATAGTTGCACAGGTGCGGACACCCGCGTGAGAACTGGATGACCACCGCGCGCTTGCCGCCCCAATAGCTGTAGCGGCGGTGATCGATGAGCTCCCAGCCGATCCGATACGCATCTAGGTCGATGATGACGGGCGCGGGCGGCGTGCCGACGACCTCGCCGTCGCGCCGGAACGCGATGCCGGGAATCGCGTCCAGCGCCTCGCCGCGCTCGAACGCGCGCATCAGCCGCCGCGCCGTTTCCTCGCCCTCGCCGCGCACGATTGCGTGGACATGGGGCTCCGCCGCCAAGATCTCGCGCCAGAAATAGGTGGGGTGGACGCCGCCATAGACGATCTTCGCCGAGGGCAGGCGCCCGGCGACCGCGGCCGCCACTCGACTGATGATCGGCTGCGCGGAAGAGGACCCTGAATGACCGAACAGCACCGCATCGGGCGCGCGCGCGACTACCGCGTCCGTGAGCGCGTCGATCGTCATGGGCCCGAACTCGCCGTCGACCAGCTGGACGTCGTGCCCGTCATCGATCAGCGGCCCGCCAATGCATAGGAGACCCAGGGGCGGCAGCTGCTCCTTCGGGATGCGGCTCCCGATCGCCGGATGGGGGATGTTTACGATGACGATGCGCAATGGTCCGGCCCTCGATCAGCTGGCTGACGCTTCGCAGACCGGTTTGGAGACGGGATGAAGGAAGCGAGGAGAAACGATGCAGTTCGCGCGCGAAGTCAGGCTCGGTCGCGCCCGATCACCGCGCCCCGGTCACCGGCCCCGCCGTCTCCACAGGCACCACCGCACGATAGAACAACAACCCCGCCTCGATCGGCGCGGCGAATGACGTGCCCGTGCCGTGCGCTGCGTGGCCGTCCGCAATGGAGGAGGGAACGTCTACGCCCGGTCGCCAGACATAGTTGTACCGACCTGATGGTTTCTCCTCCGGCCGGTTCGTGCCCGTCCAGGGCTGGCCGGACGGGTCCAGCGCGCCGACCAGCGTCGCGAAGGGGAATCCGGCGATCGCCATGTCGAGATTGTCGGGCGCGTCGCGGCCGGCGTTGCCCGCGGCCATGACGACCAAGATGCCGCGGCGCGTCGCCTCGCGCACGGCGGCGGTGATCTCGGGATCGTGCTTCAGCGCCAACGAGATGTTGATGCCGTCGACGCGCAGCTCGATCGCCTTGCGGATCGCCCGCGCGATCGGCGCGGCGGACGGCTGGCAGGGCGGGTTCAGCGCCTCCGGGCAGCCCGCCGGGTCGTCGATGCGGAACGAGACGATGTCCACCTGGCCGTGCGCCGCGCGCGTCAGGATGGTCGCGACCATCGTGCCATGGTCGTAGCGGGGCCGGAACGCGGCGCGCGCGCGGTCGGCCGCCATGTCGAATTCGCCACGCAAATAGGGTTTCAGCTCGTCGGTCATGGCGACGCCGCTGTCGATCACCGCCACTACTGGGCGGGCCTCCGCGACGCTCGCGAACGAGAACATGGCCGCCACTGCCGCGGCCCATTTCAGTCGTTTCAACTCCGGACCCCCCGGTCCCAACGAACCCCCACGATCCGCCCGGCAACAAAGCTTGCGCGAAGCCGGGCGGCTGTCAATCTGACATTTTAGGGCCGGTTATTCGAACGCGACGAAATGAATATTGCTTACGCGAGCGTAACGCTTGAAATCAAGTTGCGGGTTGGACACGGGTGGGTGCCGCGGTGAGCGGCGCGCACCGGATCGCGGCCGTGGCGCTGGCGCTGCTGCTGACCGGCGGCGTCGCGCTCGGCGCGCGTTGCGCCTCCGCGACGGAGGCGCAGTGCTCGATCGCCTCGCTCACGGGCGACGCGCCCGCGCTCGACGTGCCTTATGCCCGGACGCGGCTGGAAGTGGTGAAGCTCATGATGGACATGGCCGCCGTCCGGCCAGGCGACCGCGTCGTCGACCTCGGCACGGGCGACGGCCGCGTGCTGCTCGCCGCGGCCGAGCGGGGCGCGACGGGGTTGGGCGTCGACATCGATCCCGTGCTGGTCGAGGAGGCGCGCGGCGAGGCTGAACGCCGCGGGCTCGCCGACCGCGCCCGGTTTCGCGTCGAGGACCTGTTCCGCACGCCGCTGGGCAACGCCGATGTGCTCGCCATGTTCCTGCTGCCCGAGGTCAACCTAAAGCTCCGCCCGCGCATCCTGTCCGACATGCGGCCCGGCGCGCGCGTCGTCAGCCACGCCTTCGACATGGGCGACTGGCCGCCCGACGCCCGCGGCCGCGCCGGCGGCGCGCGCGTCTACCTATGGCGCGTCCCGGCCTCCGTCGCCGGCTGCTGGCGGCTGATCGAGCCGGGCCGTCCGCCCGCCGACCTCGTGCTCACTCAACGCTACCAGCTCGTCGGCGGCGCGCTCGGGACCGAGCGGCTGGAAGGCAGGGTGGACGGCCCGCGCATCCGCCTTACCGCCGGCGGGCGCAGCTGGGAAGGTAAGGTGGCGGGCGACGCGATCACCGGCCCCGGCTGGCGCGCCGAGCGCGCAGACCTGTCCTACAAAATAGCGACGCGCTAAGGCTTGACGCTCGCTCTTTCTCATCGTCGATCACGCCCCGCTTGCGACCTGAAAAGGCGGCAGGTGCCGCTCTGACGCCCGCGAGACACCGCGAAGTGTTGCGAAAAGCTGCGTAAAGGTGCCGTTTTCTCCGATTCGCCGCACGTTCGAATCGGGTGAAAAGCGAGCTAAGTCACTGAACCAAAATTGCGAATACCCGATTAGTCACCCGAAAAAGGTACGAAAGCGCGGCACCTTCGTAAACTTCCGCGCCTCATACCGCTCCGGAGAAGGTGTCGCACCGCGCCGGATCGCCCGTCTCCAGCCCGACGCGCAGCCAGCGCATGCGCTGTTCGGAGCTGCCGTGCGTGAAGCTGTCGGGCACGACGCGGCCCTGCGCCTGGCGCTGCAGCGCGTCGTCGCCGATGGCCTGCGCCGCGCGTAGGCCCTCCTCCACGTCGCCGGGCTCCAGCCGCTCGCGGTTTTGCGCCGCCCAGACGCCCGCATAGCAGTCCGCTTGCAGCTCGAGCCGGACTGACAGCTGGTTGCCCTCCGTCTCCGACGCCCGCGCCTGGGCGCGCCGCACCTGGTCGGACGTGCCGGTGATGTTCTGGATGTGGTGCCCCATCTCGTGCGCCACGACGTAATATTGCGCGAAGTCGCCGCTCGCGCCGAACCGGTTGGCGAGCTCGTCGAAGAAGCTCGTGTCGATGTAGATGCCCTGGTCGGGCGGGCAGTAGAACGGCCCCATCGCCGACTGCGCCACGCCGCATCCCGACTGGCCGGTACCGGAGAAGAAGACGAGTTTGGGCGGGTCGAACGTCTGGCCCTGCGCGCGGAACAGCGCCTCCCAGGTGTTCTCCGTCGAGCTGTACGCGGCGCAGGTCGCGCGGCTGATCGTGTTGAGCGTGCACGCGCCCTGCACGCTGCCGTCGCTCCGCTGTACGCTCTGGCCCGACGGTCCCGCGACCTGCCCGCCGCCGCCCACCAATCCGCCGAGATTGCCCAGCCCGCCGAACACCGCGAACAGGAGCAGCACGACCACGATCCCGCCGCAGCCGAAGCGGCTCCCGACCATGCCCAGGATCAGCGGCAGGAACCCGCCGACGCCGCCCCCGCCGCCGAACCCGCCGAACCCGCCGCCCGATCCGCGCTGGTCCTCGACGTTGATGTTGGGATCGAAGTCGTCGAGCCGCATCGCGCTTTCCCTCGTTGCCGTGCCGGCAGGAATGCGTAGGGGTTGCTCCAAGTTGCATCGGCATGGGATTGGGCATGTTCCTGAAGGGCAAGACCGCGGTCGTCACCGGCTCCACCTCGGGCATCGGGCTGGCCTACGCCCGCGCTTTCGCCCGCGAGGGCGCGACGGTAGTGATTAACGGCTTCGGCGACGAGGCCGCGATCGAGGCTGCCCGCGCTGAGCTCGCCGGGGCCAGCGGTGCCGACGCCTTCTACGACCCCGCCGACATGGCGAAGGGCGACGAGGTGGTCGGCTTAGTCGAACGCGCGGTCGAGCGGACGGGCCGCATCGACGTGCTGGTCAACAACGCCGGCGTCCAGCACGTCTCGCCTATCGCCGACTTCCCGTCGGAAAAGTGGGACGCGATCATCGCGATCAATCTCACCTCCTGCTTCCACACGACCCGTGCGGCGGTGCCGCACATGCGCATTCAAGGCTGGGGCCGGATCATCTCCACCGCCTCCGCCCATTCACTCGTCGCCAGCCCGAACAAGTCCGCCTACGTCGCCGCCAAGCACGGGCTGATCGGCCTGACCAAGACGGTGGCGCTGGAGACGGCCAAGGAAGGCATTACCGTCAACTGCATCTCGCCGGGCTATGTCTGGACTCCGCTGGTCGAAAACCAGATCCCCGACACCATGCGCACCCGCGGCCTGACGCGGGAGCAGGTGATCGACGACGTGCTGCTCGCCGCCCAGCCGACCAAGCAGTTCGTCACGCCGGAGGAGGTCGCCGAACTCGCGCTATTCCTGTGCCGCGACGAGGCCAAGTCGATCACCGGCGCGAACCTGTCTGTCGACGGCGGCTGGACGGCAACCTGACAATGTCGCTACTCTTCGGCATCATCGCACTCGTCGCACCGGCGGCGGATTGGCGGGACCTCGCCACCGAGGACGACCGCCGTCGCCTGCGCAGCTGGCGCGACGCCTGGATGGCGGCGCTGCCCCGAGCGCGGCGGGGCGGAGGCGCGGCCGTGATCGCAGCCGAGGGCCCGCTGTTCAATCCCGACCGCAACCTCCGCGGCCCGACGCCGCCCGCCGGCGATTATCGGTGCCGCACCTTCAAACTCGGCTCGCAGGGCCCGGCGGGGCTGGACTTCATCGCCTACTCCTGGTTCCGCTGCCGCGTCGGCGCGGATGGTGCCTTCGCCAAGGTCGACGGCTCGCAGCGGCCGGTCGGCGCGATCCACGCGCACACGTCGGGCCGCGCGGTGTTCCTGGGCACGCTGAGCCTGGGCGACGAGCGCCGCGTGATTCGCTACGGCCGCGACCGCAACCGCGACATGGCGGCGTTCGTCGAGCGCGTCGGCGATCGGCGCTGGCGAATGGTCTTTCCTTACCCCCGGTTCGAGTCGCTGCTCGACGTGATTGAGCTCGTGCCTGTCAGCGTCGGCACCACGGGCGGGGGCACGACGGCGGGCGCCGGAGCCACGGCTGGTGCTGGCAGCGGCGGCAGCGAGACGAGATAGTCCTCACCGTCCATGCCGATCACCGTGACGCGGCCGCGGTTAGCATCGGCGACTGCTTTTACATAGCTGCGCGGCTTCTTCATCAGCTCGGGATGGTCGATCCCGGTCAGGCCCAGGCGCCGCGCCGCCTCCTTGACGAAGTGGACGCAATTGCGGCTGTTCAGCTTGTAGTCGACGTCGGGGTGCGCCCATTCCGCCACCAGCGACAGCATCTCGCGATATTGCGCGTCGGTCAGCACCATCGAGAACTGCGCGTCGCTGCCGCGCAGGTAACCGGGCTTGGCGATGTCGATCCGCGCCGGCACCGCGCCGAACAGGATCGCGGGCGTGATCGTCTTGGCGGTGTAGCCGTAGTTGATGTCGACCGGCGGCCCGCCCGCGTCCGGCACGCCCCGCAGCTGGATAAAGGCGTGCGGGAAGTCGTTGCCGAACTCGTGGCTCCAGAAGATGATGGTGACCGCCGCATGGGCGGGAAGCGCGGAGCCGAGCCAGAACAGCAGCGCGGCTAGGGGCTTGAGGAGGAAACGCATGGGCCTCTCGTCCGATTAGCGAGGCCGCTTTGGCTCAAACCGGACGTGCGGGACAGCCCCAAAATGGACGGGAATGCCCGCCGTCGGCGCACCGGCGGCGGGCATCCTTCCTCCCCAGGAAGGCGGCGGGTCTAGAGGCGGCCCAAGCGATGGTAGAGGTTCGAGAATTTGGCGGAGCGCGGTTCGTCGGCGATCTTACGGACGTAGTCGCCCACCGCTTCTTTCAAGAGCTGGAAGTCTTCCGTCGAGAAGACGGCGCGGCTGCGTTGGGGTTGGGTCTGCATCCTCTCTCTCCTTCTATGCTGCGTGCTGGAACTGGGCGGTCTCGGTCGACTCGGCGAGCGCGGTGGTGGAGCTCTCGCCGCCGGCGATCGTCTGCGCGACGAGGTCGAAGTAGCCGGTGCCCACCTCGCGTTGGTGGCGCGTCGCGGTGTAGCCGCGCGGCTCCGCGGCGAACTCGGCTTGCTGGAGCTCGGAATAAGCGGCCATGCCGCGGTCGCGGTATCCGGAGGCGAGCTCGAACATGCCGTAGTTGAGCTGGTGGAAGCCGGCCAAGGTCACGAACTGATACTTGTACCCCATCGCGCCCAGCTCGCGCTGGAACTTGGCGATGTCGTCGCGATCCAGGTTCTTCTCCCAGTTAAACGAAGGCGAGCAATTGTAGGCGAGCATCTTGCCGGGGTGCTCGCGCTTGATCGCCTCGGCGAAGCGACGCGCGTCGGCCATGTTGGGGTGCGACGTCTCCCACCAGAGCAGGTCGGCGTGCTCGGCGAAGGCGAGCCCGCGCTTGATGCAGTGGTCGACGCCCGTCCCCTCGCGCAGGCGGAAGAAGCCCTCGGCGGTGCGCTCGCCGGTCAGGAACTCGCGGTCGCGCTCGTCCACATCCGACGTGATCAGCTTAGCGCTCTCCGCGTCGGTACGCGCGACGAGCACCGTCGGCACGCCGCATACGTCGGCGGCTAGGCGCGCCACGTCGAGATTGCGGATATGCGCCTGGGTGGGGATCAAGACCTTGCCGCCCAGGTGCCCGCACTTCTTCTCGGAAGCGAGCTGGTCCTCATAGTGCACGCCCGCGGCGCCGGCGGCGATGTACGCCTTCATGATCTCGAAGCAGCTGAGCGGGCCGCCGAACCCGGCCTCCGCGTCGGCGACGATAGGGACGAACCAGTCGCGCATCGCGCCGCCTTCGGAGTGCTCGATCTGGTCGGCACGCTGGAGCGTCGCATTGATGCGGCGGCAGAGCTCCGGTCCGGCGTTGGCGGGATAGAGCGACTGGTCGGGATACATCGCGCCCGCCGTGTTGGCGTCGGCGGCGACCTGCCAGCCGGACAGGTAGATCGCCTTCAGCCCCGCGCGGACCATCTGCATCGCCTGGTTTCCGGTCATCGCGCCGAGTGAGTGGACGTAGTCTTCGGTCTGGAGCAGCTCCCACAGCTTCAGCGCGCCGCGCTTGGCGAGCGTGTGCTCGACGGCCACCGAACCCCTCAGGCGAGCCACATCGTCGGCGGTGTAGGGGCGGGTGATCCCGTCGAACCGGCCGGTGGGCGCTGGAACCAAATCCTCGAAACCGATCGTCACTCGTGATCTCCCCTTTACCGTTCGGGCCGGTTGTACGTGTGACTTTGACGAGTTTAATACGGAACACGTGGTTGTTTCGAGTTCAGACGGGACCGTTGTACGGGTACTTACGGCTGAACGCGTGTATTGATGTGAAGTCTTTACAGCTCGGATAAGGCGGGGCAGCTTGGTCGCGGACTCCTCGTCGCCCCAAGTCGATAACGATGCGGCGGAGAATGGGGCCAGGGTGACGGTCACGACTTGGAGCGTGACACGAAACGGAGCTTGTAGGACATGGCCGAACGCAAGGTCTTCGCCGGGCACGCGGTGCGGAAGCTCAGGTTGCAGCTCGGGCTGGGGCAGGGGGCCTTTGCGGAGGCGCTCGGGATCAGCGCCAGCTACCAGAACCTGATCGAGCGCAACCAGCGGCCCGTGTCGGCCGCGCTGATCGTCCGGCTCGTCGAACGGTTCGGGTTCGATCCACGCGCGCTGTCGGGGGCGGAGCCGGGCGGTGGCGCGGAAGCGATGCGCAAGCGGCTCGCGGATCCGATGTTCGCGGACCTGGAGATCGACCGCGCGGAGCTGGTCGAGTGGCTGGCGGCCGCACCGGGCGGGGCGGAGGCGTTCGCGCGCGTCTACGACCGGCTCGGCGGCGGGCAGGGCGCAGCGGCATCGGACGACCCGCTCGTCCTCGTCCGCAAGGAGGTGGAGCGCTGGCGCAACCACTTCGCCGACCTAGACGCGCATGCCGAGGCCCTGGCGGACGAGCTCCGGACGCGGTCGCCCGACCTGTACGGCGCGGCGGGCGAGCGGCTGCGCGTTAAGCACGGGCTCTCCATCCGTGTGCTGCCGGTCGACGTCATGCCCGACGTGCTCCGCCGCGTGGATTACCACGCGCGGCAGCTTCAGCTGAGCGAATTGCTCGACCCGGCGTCGCGCAGCTTCGCGGTCGCCTTCCAGCTCGCGGCGCTGGAGGCGCGGGGCGAGATCGACGCGCTGGTCCGCGGCGCGGCGTTCGCGGACCGCACCGCCGAGCGGCTCTATCGCCGACACCTCATAAGCTACTGGGCGGCGGCGCTGATGATGCCTTACGCCCGCTTCCTGCGCGCGTGCGAGGCGACGGGCTATGATGTCGAGCTGCTGCAGCGACGTTTCGGCGCGGGGTTCGAGCAGGTTGCGCACCGGCTGACGACGCTGCAACGCGTCGGCGCGCGGGGCTTGCCCTTCTTCATGATCCGCATCGATCGCGCCGGGCAGGCGTCCAAGCGTTACGCGGGCGCGAGCGGCGCGGCGTTGGTCGAGGCGGACGGGCGCTGCCCCCTTTGGCGGCTGCATGCGGCCTTCGACAGGCCGGGAGCCTTGGTGACGCATCTGATGGAACTGGAGAATGGGTCACGCTGGTTCACGATCGCACGGACCGTGACGCCGCAGAGCCGCCGCTACGGCGGCGTCCCGGCCGAGTTCGTAGTCGGCCTGGGCGTCGAGGCGAGCCTGGCGGGCGTGCTCGCCGCCGCGCGAGGGCTGGACCTGACCGGAGAGGCGACGCCGGTCGGTCTAGGCTGCCGCGCCTGCCTTCGTCCCGACTGCCCGCAGCGGTCCGCGCCACCCGCGGGGCGGGCGCTGCTGATCAACGAGCGGGAGCGCCGGGCGAGCGCGCTGACCTTCGTGGGCGACTAGCCGATGGCCGCGCGGCGCGGTTACAACGGGGCATGAGTGACGTGGCGCGGAGCGTGATCGGGTCGGCGGGGGCGAGCATGCGATGGCCTTCCCTGTCGCGTTCGACGCGATGGTGGCTCATATTGGGCTCGGGCGTCACGCTCGCATACTTCATCGTTTTCGCGACCACGCGGCCCGGCGGGCCGGAGCGCTGGGTCGTGTACACGCTGCGCAACGTCGCGCCGCTGCTATTGCTGGCCGGCGCGGCGCGGGCGCTGATGCTGCGGTTTGCGGCAGGTCGATCAGTTCCGCGTCAGATCCTCCTTCATGCGGTGCTCGCCGGTTGCTTCACGCTCGGCTGATTCTGGCTGCTGACCGTCGTCGGAGGCCTGTTCAACGGCACGTCGCCGACGCAATTCACGGTTAAGCGCTTCCTGTTCGGCGAGGCCGCCGCGTGGCAATTGCTACAAGGCGTGTTCGCCTACGCGACGTTGGCCGCCCTGGCGGAATTGGAAGCGCGGCCCGTGCGGCAGGTGGCAGCGGAGGCCGAGCCTTTCGCGCCCGCCAAGCCGGCAAGGTTGCTGGTGCGAGCGGGCGACGAGATGATGGCGGTAGATCCGGGCGAGATCGTCGCGATCACGGGCGCCGACGATTATGCCGAGCTGACCACATGCACGGGCCGGCATCTGGTCCGGACCACGCTGGCGGAGTTCACGGACATGCTCGATCCCGGGCGCTTCCTGCGTGCACCGTTCGGCGATCGTCAACCTGGATCGTGTCGTTCGCGCCGAGCCTGCAGGCGGCGGACGCCTGCTCCTGCACATGGAGGCGGGCGGGGTCGTCCAGGCGAGCCGGGCGGGCGCTAAGCTGGTTCGCGAGCAGCTGCTCTGACGCGCGTGTCCGTTCGCCGACCGGCGATGCCCGTTGGCGGAAAATCGAGCGGCCCCGCCTGAGAGGCCGCGTATCGCCGGGCCGAATCGGTCCGGGAGGTTTCGAATGCGTTGGCTATGGGTGGCGCTAGCGGTCGCGGGATGCACGACTACGAGCGGCGGAAAGGGTGGGGGCGAGCCTGTCACCCTGTACGAGAACGGGCGAGTATGGACGGGCGACGGCTTCGTGCCCCGTATGCTGGCCGTGAGCGGCGGACGCTTCGTCGATCCGCGTGGAGCCGGGCGCGACGCGGCGCGCGTAGACCTGGGCGGGCGATGGGTTGTGCCGGCCTACGGCAACGCGCACGCGCACATCACGGACCCGACGCCGGCGGCCAGCACGCGTTACCTCAAGGACGGGGTCTTATACGTGTGGAACCCGAACACGGTCACCCTGTCCGTCGAGGCAAAGGCGTTCTTCGCCCGGCCGGACACCTACGACGTCAAGATCGCCCAAGGCGGGATTACCGAGCCGGGCGGTCATCCCGAACGGCTCTACGTCGATTACCTGACGCGGTATGTCTACAAGGGCCGCGACCGAGCCTGGTTCGTCGGCAACGCGTTCCACTATGGATCGACGCCCGCCGAGATCGATGCGGCGCTTGACCGGTTGCGCGGTCAAGGCGCCGACTTCGTCAAGGCCTACCTGCTTCACTCGAAGGACTGGGAGAGGAGGCGTGGCGATGCGAGCTTCTATGGGCAGCGCGGGCTGGATCCGCGCAACATGCGCCATCTCGTCCGGGCGGCGCGCAAGCGGGGCCTGTGGGTGGCCGCGCACCTGGATACCGCCGCCGACCTGCGCGTCGCGGCCGCGGCAGGGGTGGCGGTGGCGGCCCATGTGCCAGGCTATCACTCGCGGTCGGGCGAAGAAGGCGAAGCGAAGGTGACGCTCACCGACGAGGACGCACGCGCGGTCGTCCGGGCGGGCATGAAGCTCGTGCCGACCTATGCGCTTGCAGCGGGTGAGCTCGCTGCGGAGCCGGGCAAACCCGCGCCCGATTCCGCGCTGCGCCGGCGCGTGTTCGAGCGCCAGCGTGGAAACATGCAGCGGCTGAAGCAGGCGGGCGCGACATTGCTGATGGGCACGGATACATGGGGCCCGATCTTCGAAGAGGCGGAGCACTGGGTCACCATCGGCGCGTTCACGCCCGACGAGGCGACGCGCATCGTGCTGGGTACGGGCGCGTTGCTCTTTCCCGAGCGGCGGATCGGCTGCTTCCGAGCGGGTTGCGAGGCGGACTTTCTGGTCTTGGGCGGCGACCCGACGCGGGACGTGAAGGCGCTCCGGCTGATCACGGACCGGGTCAAGGCGGGGAGGCGCATTCCCGTCGCGCCGTAGTGGTTCACGTTCGCGTCAGCGTCGCCGTGGCAAGTCGAGCCGGTACAAAAGGAGTAACCTGATGAACAAGTTGCTGGCCGGACTTCTCGCCGCGGCGGTGGTCGCCGTGCCTGTGTCGGCGCAAGTCGCGCCGCAAGCGGGTGTCGGGTCGACACGCGCCGATATGGAAGCCCGCGTGCGGGCCGACTTCGCGCGCGTAGACGCGAACCGCGACGGTTACGTCACCCAGGACGAGGCTCGTGCGGTGCGGGCGTCCCGGCGCGGCGAGCGTGCCGGAGATCGCCAGGAGCGGCGCGAGCAGGCGTTCACGCGCCTCGACGCCAATCGCGACGGGATGATCAGCCGGACCGAGTTCCTGGAACGCGAGGGTAGGGCGGAACGCGGCGACCGTCGCGAGCGCCGCGCCGAGCGTCGGGCGGAGCGGCGCGAGCGGTTGGCGGAACGCCGCGGCCTATTGCGCCTCGGCGGCAAGCGCTTCGCGCGCATCGACGCGAACCGGGACGGACGCGTATCGCTGGCCGAGGTGCTGACCGTGCGGGCGCGGGCGTTCGAGCGGGTCGACGCGAACCGCGACGGGCGGGTCACGCGCGAGGAGCGCCGCGCCGCCCGCGGGGCGCGCGGCTGAGCCGCGGTTAGCGCGCGGGCGGTCGCGCCGCGCCGACGCTCAAGCGCTCCAGGCTGAAGCTATCGGCGAACTGCACGCCCGCCCGGCCGTCGACTGCCCAGCGGAGATGGCCGGCGAACATCTGGTCGTCGACCAGTTCGATCAGCACGGGGGTGCCGGCGGGGTGGGCCGACAGATCCGCACCGTCGATCATGGCGCCCGTCGCCGACAAGTTGCGGATGCGCACAATCAGGCTGTCGCCGCGTATGTCGAGCCGCGCGCGCCGGAGCATGCGCGATCGGGGAGCGCGGCTGACCTTGTGGCCGACGGGTGATGCGCGTCCCTGGTTGGCTGCGAGCGCCTCGGCCGCCTGCGCGCCCAGCATGGGCCGGCCATAGACGTAGCCCTGGATATGGCTGCAGCCCAAGCGGCGGACGAGCTCGATCTCGTCCTGGATTTCGACACCTTCGGCGGTGGTCTCCATGCCGAGCGCGGTGGCGAGCGTGACGATCGCCTGAATAATCGCCGCGTTGCGCCCGCCCGGCATCGCCGCGCCGCGCACGAAGCTCTGGTCGACCTTGATCTTGTCGAACGGCGCCGAACGCAGATAGCCGAGCGACGAATAGCCCGTGCCGAAGTCGTCCAGCGCCAAGCGAACGCCCAGACCTTTCAGCGCCGCGAACATGCGGTCGGATTGGGCGGAGTCGGTCAGGAACACCGACTCGGTGATCTCCAGCTCGAGGCGCGAAGGCGCGAGGCCGGCGCTGGCGAGCGCGTTGGCGACGAGCACGGGCAGCGCCGGATTGGCGAACTGGATGGGCGACACGTTGACGGCGACACGCACGTCCTCCGGCCAGCCCGCCGCATCGCGCGTGGCGGCGCGCAGCACGCGCTCGCCGATCGCCTCGATCAGCCCGCACTCCTCGGCGATGGGGATGAAATCGGCGGGCGATACGGGGCCGCGCTTGGGATGCTCCCAGCGTACCAGCGCCTCAAAGCCTACGATGCGGGCGGTTTCGGCGGAGACAACTGGTTGGTAGCACACGTGCATTTGGTCGTGTTGCAACGCGATACGAAGATCGTCCTCCAACCGCTTGCGGCCTTGGGCATCCGCGAGCATTTCCGGGCGGTAGAAACGATGAACGCCCCGGCCGTCCGCTTTGGCGGCGTAAAGCGCCAGATCGGCATTGCGCGTCAGCGTGTCGGCGTCCGAGCCGTCTTCCGGCGCGATGGCGACGCCGATGGAGCAGCCGATGGAGATGCTGGAGCCGCTGATGAAGTAGGGCTGGGAAAGCGAGTTGATGATCGCCTGCGCGACCTCTGCGACGCGGTCGCGGCTGCCCTCGTTCGACAGGAGGACCTGGAACTCGTCGCCGCCCAGCCGCCCGATCAGGCCGGTGTCGCCGACGCAGCGCATCAGCCGCTGGCCGACCTGCTGGAGCAGCGCGTCGCCCGTTTGGTGGCCGAGCGTGTCGTTGACCTGCTTGAAGCGATCCAGGTCGAGCAGCATCAGCGCGTTGGCGCGGTAGGCGGTGCGCGCGGCGGACAGGGTCTGGTCGAGCGACACGCGCATCCGCTCGCGGTTGGCGAGCCCCGTCAGGCCGTCGTAGAGTGCGAGGCGGGTGATCTCGGCTTCCGAGCGGCGCTTCTCCGACAGGTCGCTTCCGTGGCCGACGAAGCCCTGGAAATGGCCGAGCTCGTCGACGAGCGGGCGGCCGGAGATCGACCACCAGCGGTCCTCCTCCGGCCCCGGCGTGCGCACCGACAGGTCGGCGAAGGCGGTGCGCGACGATAGGTGGAAGGCGAGCGTGCGCTTGTTCTGGCCGTCATCGTCGGTGTGGAAAAGGCGCGAGAAAGGCGCGCCCGCCGCATCGCCGCCCGCAATCACGCCCGCGACCTTGTCGGAGAGGTAGAGGATCTGGCCGTCGCGGTCGGTGCGCCAGAACCAGCCCGCGCCCTGCGCCTCGAACTCGCGCACCAGCGTCAGCGCCAGCTGCCCGCGCTCCAGTTCCGAGCGATCACCCGCGCGTTCGTCGGACGCGAACAGACGGCGCAGCTTCGACGATCGCGCGGTCTGAGGGCGGGTGTTCATAACCCTGGTTAGACGCGACCCGCTTATGCCTAGGTTGCGGAGCAGGGTTAACGCGTGTTCACGCGCCCGCGTTGGAGAGGCGCGCGAGCTGGTCTTCGGAGAGCTGCAGCGTCATCGCGGGCATGAGCCGTTCGAGCTGCTCGACGCTCGTCGCGGACGCGATCGGCGCGGTGACGCCGGGCTGCGCCAGGAGCCAGGCGAGCGCGATGGGGGCGAGGTCGGCGCCCGTCTCCGCGGCGACCGCGTCCATGACGTCAAGCACCGCGCGGCCGCGGCCTTCCAGGAGTTCGGCCATGCGTTGGCCGCGCACGCTTTTGCCCAGGTCGTCGGGCGAACGGTATTTGCCGGTGAGGAAGCCGGAGGCGAGCCCGTAATAGGGCAGCACCCCGATATTCTCCTGGACGCAATAGTCCTGGAGCTCGCCCTCGAACTTATGGCGCGAGACGAGGTTGTATTCGGGTTGGAGCACGTGGACGCGCGGCAGGCCATCCCGATGCTTGCCGAGATCGACCGCGGACTTGAGCCGCAGGGCGCGGAAGTTGCTGACGCCCAGCACGCGGAACTTGCCCTGTTCGTGGAGCCGGCCGAACGCCTCGAGATACGCCTCTTGCGGCGTCGCGTCGTCGTCCTGGTGCGCGTAGTAGAGGTCGATCGTGTCGACGCCCAAGCGCTTCAGCGACGCTTCGCAGGCGGCGGCGATGCGCGCGGGGGCGAGCTTCTCGCCGCCTTCTCCGGGCAGCATGCCGACCTTGGTCGCGATCTGGACCTGGTCGCGCTTGCCCGAGCGGGCGAGCCATTCGCCGATGAGCGTCTCGGACTCGCCGCCGCGATGGCCGGGGACCCAGGCGGAGTAGACGTCGGCGGTGTCGATCATCGTGCCGCCGGCCGCGACGAAAGCGTCGAGCACGGCGAAGCTGGCGTCGCGGTCGGCGGTCCAGCCGAACACGTTGCCGCCCAGCACCAGCGGCGCGATCATGAGGTCGGTCGCGCCGAGGCGTCTGGTGGGGGTCATGCCTCGTTTCCTTCGGCGTCTTCCTCAACCTCGTTCAGGTCGATGCTGTTGGCGTCGAGCATCTCGGCCGCCTCGTTCAGCTCGCGCGCCTCGTCGGCGGAGACTTGGCCGGGCTGTTCGGGTTCGACGGAGCAGGCGGCGAGGAGGAGTAGAGGGAGGAGGGGGCGCATGGGGTGCCTTACTAAGCCCTCTCCCGCTTTCGCGGGAGAGTGACAGGCCCGCAGGGCCAGGGTGAGGGCTTGGTCAGGGCGTATCCCGATGAACAGGCCCTCACCCTGCGGCTGCGCCGCTGTCCCTCTCCCGCGAAAGCGGGAGAGGGGAATGATTTAGTCCTGGATCGCCTTGCCGGCCTTGCTCAGCGCGTTGCCGGTGGCGTCCGCGGCGGTGTCGGCGGCGTTGCTGACGGCGGCGCCAGTCGCTTCCGCGCCGTTCTCGATCGACTCGCCCGCCTGGTCGAGCGACTGCTCGGCCGAGCCCAGCGCGTTCTCGGTCGCGACGTCGACGTCATCGACGGCGTTCTCCGTGGTGGCGTCCACGTCGGCGGCGGTGGCGTTGGCGGCCTCCACGGTCTCGTTCTGCGCGTTCTGGCCGCAAGCGGCGAGCGCGAGGGCGGCGCCAAGGATTAGGGGGGCGGGGATCACGAACTTCTTCATGGGCGTTCCTCTTGGTTGTTTGCCGACATTTGTCGTTGCCGATGGGCGCAAACGCGCTTTGGTCATTTCGGGTCCGTCCGGCTAGTCCGTTGACCTCATATAAAGATATCTTTATATCCTTATGCGTGACGGAGCCGCTCGACATCTTCCGCGCGCTCGCCGACGCGACGCGGCTGCGCATCCTGGCGCTGGTCCGGCGCATGGAGCTGTCGGTGGGCGAGCTGGCGCAGGTGCTGGGCCAGAGCCAGCCGCGCGTGTCCAGGCACGTCAAGATCCTGACCGATGCCGGGCTGGTGGAGCGCCGCAAGGAAGGCAGCTGGGTGTTCGTGGCGCTTGGTGCGCCGTCGGTGGTGGAGCCGCTCGCGGCCGCGCTCGACGCGTGGGGCGGCGGCACGGTCGATCGCTGGGCCGAGGCCGATCTGGCGCGGCTGCAGGCGGTCCGCGCCGACCGCACCGCCGCGGCGGCCGCCTGGTTCCAGACGCATGCGGGCGAGTGGGACGCGATCCGGTCGCTGCACGTGGCGGAAAGCGAGGTCGAGGCGGCGATGGCGGCGGTGCTGGGCGAGGCTCCGGTCGGCGTGCTCGTCGACATCGGCACCGGCACCGGGCGCATGCTGGAGCTGTTCGGCGGCCGGGCGGCGCAGGCGTTGGGCGTCGACCGCTCGTCCGAGATGCTGCGCCTGGCGCGCGCCAAGCTGCACGACCGCGCCAATACCGAGCTTCGCCAGGCGGACCTGTATCGGCTGCCGCTCGGCGACGGCGAGGCGGACCTCGCGATCCTGCACCACGTGCTGCACTTCGCCGAGGCGCCGGAGCTCGCCATCGGCGAGGCTGCGCGGGTGCTCGGGCCGGGCGGGCGGCTGCTGATCGCCGACTTCGCGCCGCACGGGCGCGAGGAGCTGCGCACGCGCGACGCGCATGCGCGCCTGGGCTTCTCCGACGAGCAGGTGCGGCACTGGTACGAGGCGGCGGGGCTCCAGCTTGCCCGGACGGAGACGCTCGAGGGGGGCGAACTCACGGTGAAACTATGGCTCGGGCGCAAGCAGGGCGCGCGGCTCAAAGAGGTGAAGGCGGCATGACGTTATCGGTTCCCCAGCTCGAAGAGGCGCGGCGCGCGCTCGACGCGCCGCTGTTCGCGGACCTGGCCGGCGACATGGCGGTCTCGTTCGAGTTCTTTCCTCCTAAGAACGAGAAGATGGAGGAGACGCTCTGGTCGTCGATCCGGACGCTGGAGCCGCTCGGCCCCCGCTTCGTGTCGGTGACCTATGGCGCGGGTGGATCGACGCGCGAGCGCACGCACGCGACGGTGGCGCGCATTCAGCGCGAGACGCCGATGGCGGCGGCCGCGCACCTGACCTGCGTGGAGGCGACGCGCGAGGAGATAGACGCGGTCGCGAACGAGTATTGGGCGGCGGGCGTGCGGCACATCGTGGCGTTGCGCGGCGACTCGCCGACGCCGGGCACGCCCTATGCGACGCATCCGGGCGGTTACGAGAACGCGGCCGACCTGGTGGCGGGCCTGCGCAAGCTGCACCCGTTCGAGATCTCGGTGGCGGCATACCCTGAGCGGCACCCGGACTCTCCGTGCGACCAGTCGGACATCGACAACCTCAAGCGCAAGATCGACGCGGGCGCGAACCGGGCGATCACCCAATTCTTCTTCTCGCCCGAGACCTATTTCCGCTTCCGCGACCGCGCGGTGGCGGCGGGCGTCGACGCGGAGATCGTGCCGGGCATCCTGCCGGTGATGAGCGTCGCGCAGGTGCGCAAGTTCGCCGGCCAGTGCGGGGCGAGCATCCCCGACTGGATGGACCGGCTGTTCGAGGGATTGGACGACCACCCGGCCGCGCGCCAGCTCGTGTCGGCGACGATCGCGGCCGAGCTGTGCCGCAAGCTCTATGCGGGCGGCGTGCGCGAGTTCCACTTCTACACGCTCAACCGGGCGGAGCTGGCCTATGCGATCTGCCACCTGCTGGGCGTGCGGCCCAAAGCGGTCGCGCAAGCGGAGGCGGCGTGATGGGTATCCGGGCTAAGTTGCTGACCGAGGCCGAGAAGCGCATCCTGCTGACCGACGGCGCGTTCGGGACGGAGATTCAGAACTGGCGTTTGGACGAGGCGGCGTACGCCGGCGACCTCGGCCTCAGCCACGACCAGAAGGGCAATAACGACATCCTGGCGATCACCAAGCCTGAGGTGCCCGAGGCGATCACGCGCGCGTACCTGGAGGCGGGGTCGGACATCGTGTCGACCAACACTTTCTCCGCAAACCGGATCAGCCAGGCGGACTATGCCGCCGAGCATCTCGTGCGTGAGATCAACGTCGCCTCGGCGCGGATCGCGCGGGAGCTGGCGGACGAGTTCGAAGCCAAGGACGGGCGGCCGCGCTTCGTGGCGGGTGCGATCGGGCCGACGAACAAGACGCTGTCGTTGAGCCCCGACGTCAACGATCCCGGCTATCGCGAGATCGATTTCGACTATCTGAAGGGCGTGTACCGCGAGCAGATCGACGCGCTGGTCGAGGGTGGGGCGGACTTCGTCCTGATCGAGACGGTGTTCGACACGCTCAACGCCAAGGCGGGGATCATGGCCGCGCTGGAAGCGGGCTGGGCCGCGCATCGCGACCTGCCGATCATGTTGTCGATGACGCTGACCGACCTGTCGGGGCGCAACCTGTCGGGGCATACCGTGGAAGCGTTCTGGCACGCGGTGCGACACGCGCGGCCGATCACCATCGGGCTGAATTGTTCATTCGGGGCCGAGCAGTTGCGGCCGCATGTTCGCACGCTGTCTCAAGTCGCCGACACGCTGATCATGGTCTATCCGAACGCCGGGCTGCCCAACGAGCTCGGCGCGTACGACGAGGCGCCGGCGACCACGGCGGGGCTGGTCGGCGAGTGGGCGGTCGCGGGGCAGGTCAACGTGCTCGGCGGCTGCTGCGGCTCGACGCCGGCGCACATCAAGGCGATCGCCGACAAGGTCGCGGGGCTGGAGCCCAGGCGCGTGTGCCGGCCGGAGGTGCGGACCAGGCTCGCCGGGTTGGAGCCGTTCACGATGGCGGCTTGACCGTCCTGCTCCCTCTCCCCTCCGGGGAGAGGGTTGGGGAGAGGGGCTGTTCCAAGCGCCTTCCCCTGCTCAGCCCCTCTCCCCGGCCCTCTCCCCAAAGGGGAGAGGGAGAGAAAGACAGATGACTGCTTCCACCGCCCAGTTCGTCAACATCGGCGAGCGGACCAACGTCACCGGCTCCGCCAAGTTCAAGAAGCTCGTCATGGCGGGCGACTACGCGCAAGCGGTCGAGGTCGCGCGCCAGCAGGTGGAGGCGGGCGCGCAGGTCATCGACGTCAACATGGACGAAGGCCTGCTCGACGCCGAGGCGGCGATGACGACCTTCCTCAAGCTCATCGCCGCCGAGCCCGACATCGCGCGCGTGCCCGTGATGGTCGACAGCTCCAAGTGGAGCGTGATCGAGGCGGGGCTGAAATGCGTGTCGGGCAAGCCGATCGTCAACTCGATCAGCATGAAGGAAGGGGAGGAGCCCTTCCTCGACCAGGCGCGGCGCTGCATGGCCTATGGCGCGGCGGTCGTCGTCATGGCGTTCGACGAGGTCGGCCAAGCGGATACGCGCGAACGTAAGGTCGAGATCTGCACGAGAGCCTATAAGCTGTTGTGTGGCATCGGCTTTCCGCCCGAGGACATCATCTTCGATCCCAACATCTTCGCGGTGGCGACGGGGATCGAGGAGCACAACAACTACGCCGTCGACTTTATCGAGGCGTGCCGCGACATCAAGGCCGCTTGCCCGCACGTCCATATCTCGGGCGGGCTCTCGAACCTGAGCTTCTCCTTCCGCGGCAACGAGCCCGTGCGCCGCGCGATGCACTCGGTGTTCCTCTACCATGCCATCCCGGCGGGGATGGACATGGCGATCGTCAACGCCGGCCAGCTCGACGTGTACGACACGATCGACCCCGAGCTGCGTCAGGGCTGCGAGGACGTGATCCTCAACCGCGACCTGGGCGCCACCGAGCGGCTCATCGCGCTCGCCGAGAAGTTCAAGGGCGGCGACGCGGTCGCGGAAAAGGCGGCGCAGGAGTGGCGCGGCTGGGACGTGCGCAAGCGCTTGGAGCACGCGCTGGTCAAGGGCATCGACGCGCACATCGTCGACGACACGGAGGAGGCGCGTCAGGCGCACGCCCGCCCGATCGAGGTGATCGAGGGACCGCTGATGGACGGCATGAACGTCGTCGGCGATCTCTTCGGATCGGGTAAGATGTTCCTGCCGCAAGTCGTTAAGAGCGCTCGCGTCATGAAAAAGGCGGTGGCGCATCTCCTGCCTTATATCGAGGCGGAGAAGAGCGCGGGCGCGCGGTCCAAGGGCCGGATCGTGATGGCGACCGTTAAGGGCGACGTCCACGACATCGGCAAGAACATCGTCGGCGTGGTGCTTCAGTGCAACGGCTTCGAGGTGGTGGACCTGGGCGTGATGGTGCCCTGGGCGAAGATCCTGGAGGCGGCGAACGAGAACGACGCGGACATGATCGGCCTGTCCGGCCTGATCACGCCGTCGCTCGACGAGATGGTCACCGTCGCGGAGGAGATGAGCCGCGCCAAGATGACGATGCCGCTGCTGATCGGCGGCGCCACGACGTCCAAGGTACACACGGCGCTCCGCATCGCGCCGGCCTATGACGGGCCTGTGGTGCACGTGCTCGACGCTTCGCGAGCCGTGGGCGTGGCGACCACGCTGGTGAGCGAGACGGGGCGCGACGCCTATGTCGCCAACGTCGCCGCCGACTACCAGGCGGTGCGCGATAGCCGCGCAGGCAAGGGCGCGAACGAGCTGCTGCCGCTCGCCGAGGCGCGCGCGCGGGGGTTCGCGGCCGACATGGCGCTCAAGGCGCCGGCGGCGGCGAGGCCGGGGGTGCATCGTTTTGATGATTGGCCGCTCGAGGACCTGCGCGGCCATATCGACTGGACGCCGTTTTTCCGCGCGTGGGAGCTGGCGGGGACGTACCCCGCGATCCTGCAGGACGAGGTGGTGGGCGAGAGCGCGACCAACCTCTACGCGGACGCGCAAGGAATGCTCGACCGGATCGTGGGCGAGAAGTGGCTCACCGCGCGCGGCGTCGCGGCGCTGTGGCCGTGCCGGCGCGAGGGGGACGACGTCGTGCTCGGCTCGGGCGAGCGCTTCCCGTTCCTTCGCCAGCAGATCAACAAGCGCGAGGGGCGGGCGAATATGTGCCTGGCCGACTTCGTCGATCCCGCGGGCGACTGGATGGGCGGGTTCGCGGTCGGGATCCACGGGATCGAGCCGCATCTGGAGCGCTACAAGGCGAACCACGACGACTATAACGACATCCTTCTCAAAGCCTTGGCGGACAGACTTGCGGAGGCGTTCGCGGAGGCGCTGCACCGGCATGTCCGCACGACGCTGTGGGGCTACGCGCCCGACGAGCAGCTGACGAATGAAGCGCTGATCCGCGAGCAGTATCGCGGCATCCGGCCCGCGCCGGGCTATCCGGCGTGCCCGGAGCATTCGCTCAAGCGCACGTTGTTCGAGCTGCTGGACGCGGAGGGGGCCGCAGGCCTGACGCTGACCGACAGCTTCGCGATGCTGCCGACGGCGGCGGTCAGCGGCTTCTATTTCGGGCACGCGCAGGCCGAGTATTTCGGCGTGGCGCGCATCGGGCGCGACCAGGTCGAAGACTATGCCCAGCGCCGCGGCGTCAGCGTGGAGCAGGCGGAGCGCTGGCTCCGCCCGAACCTGGACTAGCTCAGAGCCGGCAGGTGTCGGCCTCACCCGGGTCGAGGTCGAGGCAGCGGCCGTCGATGCCCGGCGTGCCGAGCCGGAGCGGCGCGGCGAGGGTGGGGAGGATGTCCACCGTCTGCACCGAGAGCGGCTGCTCGAAGGCGGGCTGGCCGCGGCGCCAGAAGAGAAGGGGGACGCGGCGGTCATAGTCCCAGGGGCTGCCATGCGTCTCGACGTAGCCGGGGCCGGGGCGGTCGATCGGGGTCACGCGCGGCTTGTGCATGACGAGCAGGTCGCCCGAGCGCTCGGGGTCGAAGCTGGCGCGGGCGCGCTCGAGCAGCGACCAGGTTTCGGGCGGAGTCGTGGGCAGCGGCGTCGCGGCGATCTCCGCGCGGGTGTAGGCGGCGGCGACCTGCGGCTGGGCGAGGTAGCGGCGCTTCGCCTCGGCGAGCACGCGCGCGCGGGTCGCGGGCGGGAGCGCGCGGTCGACATAGACGTCGCCCTCGGCCGCAAGCAGCACGGGGCCGGACAGCTTCAGGTCGCGCGCGATGCCCGCCGCCATGGCCTTGGTCGACAGCTCGGGGACGATGCGCGACGCCATCGGCATGGCGCGGACCTGCTGGCGCTCGGTCGCGTCGTGCGCGCCGTGGTCAGCGGTGAGCACCACCTGGTAATCGACGCCCGTGCGGTCGAGCACGTCGAAGAAGGAGCCGAGCGCGCGGTCGAGCTCCGCCATCTGGATGCACATCTCCGTGCCCTGGGTGCCGAAGCTGTGGCCGACATAATCGGTCGCCGACGCGCCCACGATCAGGAGGTCGGTCGCGGGGCCGCGGCCCAGGTTCAGCTCCTGCGCGAAACCTGCGGCGAGCGAGAGCATCGCGGCGTCGGCGGCGGGCGAGGCGCGAAACGCGCGGGCGTCGCCCGCCTTGCGCTCGAAGCGACCGCGGCCGAGCGTCTGCTCGCCGATGCGGATCGCGCGGTCGAGCGGGCGGCAGTGAGTGGGGAGCGGCAACGCAGCCTGCGGGCGGGCGATCAGATCGGCGACGGCGGCTTGCGCCCGCTCGACGACGGGCGGTGTGAGGCGGCCCTGGACGGTCTCGAACCGGTCGTTCTTCCAGAACCAGATCTCGTCGGTGCGCCGCCCGCCCATCATCAGCGCGGCGCGGTCCTTGCCCGCCACCGACACGACGCGGCTGCGCGGGTCGCGCGTCTTCATGAGGTCGCCCAGTGTCGGCACCTTCAAGTGCGCGACGGAGGAGACGTAGTTCTTGGAATGGTCGGTGCCCGGCGCGCGCTCGTCCTCGGCGCAGTAGACGAGCTTGTCGGGGCGCGGCGCGTTCTGGTCGACCCAGGTATTGGCGATGATACCGTTCCGCGCCGGGTGCGTGCCCGTCAGAATCGTGGAGTGGCCGGGGCAGGTCTCCGACGCGGCGTGGCCCTGGTAAGCGGAGGGGAACACCGCGCCCTGCAGTAGGCGCGCGAAGCCGCCGGTGAAGTGCTCGCGATATTGTTGGAACAGGTCGCCGGAGAGCTGGTCGACCGAGACTGCGACGATCAGTTTGGGCGGGGTTCGAGGGGCGGGCGCCGGTTCGGCAGCGGGCGCGGTCCGCGCGGCGAGCGGCGCGGTGGCGGAGACGAGCAGGGCGGCGAGGAGCGCTTTCATGCGGGGTCCTTGGGGAGGTCGTTGCGGCGCGCTATGTATTGCGCATGAGGTTTCGGCAATGATCCGCGCGTTGCGTCGCGCGCCGACGAACGACCGTCCGTCGAACCGTTGTTGCGCCCCCGGCCCGCGCCCCGGCATGCTTCGGCCATGATCCGGGCGCTCTTGTGCTTATTGCTGACGCTGATCGCCGCCCCCGTGCTGGCGCAGGCGCCGGGCGACCGGCACGTCGCGATGGAGCTGGTGCCGGAGACCGCGCGGCCGGCGGCGGGCGGCACCGTCACGCTCGCCTTCGTGTCGACGCCGGAGCCGGGCTGGCACGGTTACTGGAAGAACGGCGGCGACGCGGGCGTGGAGACGACGCTCAAATGGTCGTTGCCGCAGGGCGTCACCGCGGGGCCGCTGCAATATCCGGTGCCGAGCCGGCTGCTCGTGTCGGGCCTGATGAACTATGTCTATGAGCGGCCCTGGGTGCAGTTCGTGGATGTGGCCGTTCCCGCCGGGCTCGCGCCGGGCAGCAAGCTGCCGGTGCAGGTTCAGGCCGACTATCTCGTCTGCACCGTCGAGATCTGCGTACCGGAAAAGGCGAGCCTGCGGACCGAGCTGACGGTCGGCGACGGCGCGATCGAGCCGGCGACGCGGGCGCGGTTCGACGGGTGGCGGCGGACCTTCCCCAAGCCGCTCGGGAGCGAGGCGAGATTCGCGGTCGCCGACAAGCGCTTCCGAATGGCGGTGCCGTTCCCGGCGGACGCCGCGCTCGGCGAGGCGTACTTCTTCCCGCTCCAGCAGGGCGCGATCGACTTCGCCGCGCCGCAGAAAGTCTGGCGCTCGGGCGATCGGCTGCTCATCGAGACCGCGGCCGCGGCGGTCGGCACGCCGCCGGGCGTGATCGAGGGCGTGCTGGCGACGGGCGAAGGGCAGGGCTTCGCGCTGACGGCCAAGCCGGGTCCGGTGGCCGTCGCCGCCGAGCAGGCGTCGGGCGACGCAGCCTGGTCGGGGGCGCTGCTCGCCTTCGGTGGCGCGGTGTTGGGCGGGCTGCTGCTCAACATCATGCCCTGCGTGTTCCCGATCCTGAGCCTCAAGGCGCTGAGCCTGGCGCGGTCGGGCGCGGACGCGCGGACGGCGCGGGGCGAGGCGCTGGCCTACACGGCCGGCGTGGTGCTCGTGTGCCTGGGGCTGGGCGCGGCGATCCTGGCGCTGCGCGCGGGCGGTTCGGCCGTGGGCTGGGCGTTCCAGCTGCAGGACCCGCGCGTGATCGTGGTGCTGCTGGCACTTACGGTGGCGATCGCGCTCAACCTGTCGGGACTGTTCGAGGTGCCGACGCCGCAGTTCGTCGGCCATGGCGGCAGCGGCGGCGCGTTCGCGACGGGCGCGCTGGCGGCGTTCGTCGCGACGCCGTGCACGGGGCCGTTCATGGGTGCGGCGCTGGGCGCGGCGCTCGTGCTGCCGCCCGCGGCCGCGCTCGCGGTGTTCGCCGGGCTGGGGCTCGGGCTGGCGCTGCCGTTCCTGCTGCTCGGTTTCGTACCGGCGTTGCGCAATCGGCTGCCCAAGCCTGGCGCGTGGATGGAGCGGTTCCGGCGCATCCTGGCGATCCCGATGTGGCTGACGGCTCTGGCGCTCGCCTGGCTGCTCGGCGAGATGGCGGGCAACAGTGCGATCACCTGGGGGCTGGGCGCGGCGCTGCTCGTCGGCTTCGCGCTGTGGTTCGCGGGCGCGCGGCAGCGGCGGGGCAGGGGCGTCGCGCTGGCGATGAGCGCCGCCGCGGCGCTGACGATCGGCGGCGCGCTAACCGTGCCCCGCGCCGCGCCCGCGCAGGAGACGGTCGCCGGTGCCGACGAGCCTTTCACCGAGGCGAAGCTGGCGAGCCTGCGCGCGGAGGGGCGGCCGGTCTTCGCCTATTTCACCGCCGACTGGTGCCTGACGTGCAAGGTCAACGAGGCGGGCGCGATCAACCGCTCCGCGGTGCGCGACGAGTTCGCCAGCAAGAAGGTAGCCGTGCTCGTCGGCGACTGGACCGACGGCGACGCGGAACTGGGCCGCTTCATCGAGCGGCACAACCGGGCGGGCGTGCCGCTCTACCTATGGTACGCGCCGGGTGAAGCGTCGCCCCGCGTGCTGCCGCAGGTGCTGACGCCCGCGACATTGACCGCCCTGGCCGGGGAACGGCGGGGCTAGTGAGAGGGAGAACAGATATGCGTCCGATCGTCTTCGCCGCACTCGCCGCCGCCGTCGCGGTCGGCCCCGCCATGGCCCAGCAGCAGACGGGCCAGCCCGCGGGCAATTTCCGCCTGATGGACGCGAACGGCAAGCCGGTGACCTTGTCCGATTTCAAGGGCCGCACCGTCGTGCTCGAGTGGAACAACCCCGGCTGCCCTTATGTGAAGAAGCATTACGACAGCGGAAACATGCAGAGCGCCCAGGCGGCCGCGAAGCGGCAGGGCGCGGTGTGGCTGACGATCAACTCGGGCGCACCGGGCAAGCAGGGATACATGACGGGTCCGGAGGCGCGGGCGTTCGTGGCGCAGGCCAAGGCGCAGCCGACGGCGTACCTGCTCGACCCCGAGGGCCGCGTCGGCAAGGGCTACGCCGCCAAGACGACGCCGCACATGTACGTGATCGATGGCCGCGGCGTGCTGCGCTACCAGGGCGGGATCGACGACAAGCCGACCGCGGACCAGGCGGACGTCAAGGGCGCGCGCAATCACGTACTGGCGGCGCTGAGCGAGATGCGGGCGGGCAAGCCCGTGTCGGTGGCGGAGACGCGGCCCTACGGGTGCAGCGTGAAGTACGCGGGGTGACCCGATCCTCCCCAGCTAGCTGGGGAGGGGGGCCGCTCGCGTAGCGAGTGGTGGAGGGGCGGTTGCGACGGGCGCTCCCGTCGAGAGGCCCCTCCACCACCGGCCCAAGAGGGCCGGCGGTCCCCCTCCCCGTGCCGGGGAGGAACTAAGGGATCAGGCCCGCACCGTCATCCGAACCGGCGTGCCCGCCGCCGGTTCGGCGTCGTCGTCCAGCAGCCGCCAGCCCGCCGGGCCCAGTACCTCAATCGGGCGGTAGCGCGTTTTGTACGCCATGCGGGGCGAGCCCTTCACCCAATAGCCCAGGTACACGTACGGCAGCCCCGCGTCGCGGGCGCGCAGGATGTGGTCCATGATGACGAAGTTGCCGAGCCCCGGCCGGTTGGGGTCGTCGGCGGCGAAGAAGCTGTAGATCATCGACAGCCCGTCCGCCTGGCGGTCGGTGAGGCACGCGGCGACGAGCCGGCCGCGGCCGGTGGGCGAGGGCTCGCGATACTCGATAATGAGCGAGTTGACGGGCGAGTGCTCGACCATGTCGGCGTAATCGTCCTCGTCCATCCCCGCCATGCCGCCGGTGGGATGGCGCGCCTTTAAATAGCGGCGGAGCAGCTGGTACTGCTCGTCGGTGGCCCAGGCGCGGCAGGCGGCGACCGCCAAGTCGGCGTGGCGCTTCAGGAGCTTGCGCTGGCTGCCGTTGGGCTTGAACTCGGGCGTGACGACGCGGACGGAAACGCAGGCGTTGCAGCCCGCGCAGGACGGGCGATAGGCGACGCCCTGGCTCCTGCGGAAGCCGATCCGGCCCAGCGCGTCGTTGAGCTCGCCGGCGTGCGGGCCGGTCAGCTCCGTGAACACCTTCCGCTCCTGCTTGCCCGGCAGATAGGGGCAGGGGGACGGGCTGGTGACGAAGAAGCGCGGGAAACGGAATGGCGCGGTCACCGCCGTCGAACCTCTCTGTTTGGCCGCGGAAAGCGGGTGCTTGGGCGTATATGAATCGGCTGGGCCGCCGTGAAAAGCGGCTTTACCACGAAAGAGGGTTAATGCGGTCGGGGGTCGCTGAAAAGCGATTCCGCGCGAATGAAAATCCTCCCCCGCTCACAGCGGGGGAGGGGGACCAGCCGCAGGCTGGTGGAGGGGGTACTGGGCGATGCCGCATCCCGTCGCTCCCCCTCCACCACTCGCTACGCGAGCGGTCCCCCTCCCCCGCAACTGCGTTGCGGGGGAGGAAATTGCTTAGCCCGGTTCTACCAGCCCCACTTCGTACCCCGCGCCCCGCAGCGCGGCGATCAGGCGGTCGAGGTGCGCGCGGTCGCGGGTCTCGCACTCGATCTCGGCGATCAGGCCCTTGGCGGGGAGCTTGGTGAAGACGCGCTGGTGGTAGACCTCGATGATGTTCACCCGCTCCTGATCGAACAGCCTGATTGCGCCGAATAGCTGGCCGGGCTGGTCCTGGAGCCGGATGCGCAGGCGCGCGAGGCGGCCGGAGCGGGCGAGGTCGCGGAGCAGCACGTTGGCGAGAAGGCGCGTGTCGATGTTGCCGCCGCACAGCACGACGCCGACCGTGCGGCCGCGGAAGCGCTCGGGATAGGCGAGCAGCGCGGCGAGGCCCGCCGCGCCCGCGCCCTCGACCACCGTCTTCTCGATCTGGAGGAGCAGGCTGACCGCCTCCTCCAGGTTGCGCTCGGAGACGAGCAGGATCTCGTCGACCAGCTCGCGCACCATCACCGAGGTCACGCCGCCCGGCTCCTTGACGGCGATGCCCTCCGCCAGCGTGTCGCCGGCGCAGGGCATGTCGGTGCCGTGGAGGCGGTTGTACATGGACGGGTAGAGCTCGGCCTCGACGCCGACGACCTCGATCGGGCGGCCGGACGCGCGGGCGACGACGCCCATGCCGCTGATGAGCCCGCCGCCGCCGATGGGGGTCACCAGCGTGTCGATCGCGGGCACGTCGTCCAGCATCTCCGCCGCGACGGTGCCCTGGCCGGCGATGATGCGCGGGTCGTCGAAGGGGTGGACGAAGGTGTAGCCGTGGCGCGCCTCCAGCTCGCGGGCATGGGCGAAGGCGGCGTCGAACGTCTCGCCGTGCAGCACCACGGTCGCGCCGTGGCCTTCGGTCTGCGTCACCTTGGTGATGGGCGCGGTGCGGGGCATGACCACGGTGGCGGGCACGCCCAGGCGGTTGGCGTGGTAGGCGAGGCCCTGGGCGTGGTTGCCTGCCGATGCGGCGATGACGCCCTTGGCCTTGGCCTCGTCCGACAGCTGGAGCAGCGTGTTGAGCGCGCCGCGCTCCTTGTAGGCTGCGGTGAACTGGAGGTTCTCGAACTTCAGGTACACGGTCGCGCCCGTGATCTGCGACAGCGTGCGGCTGACCAGCGTGGGCGTGCGCACGATCGCGTCGCGGATGCGCTCATGCGCGGCGCGCACGTCGGCGAGGCTGACGGGGAGGTCGGACGGGACGGACGCGACGCGCTGGGTGGCCATGGACGCGGGCTAGACCATCTGGCGCGGGTGGGGAACACCTCCTATGCGCGACACCCATGAAGGTCGCATGGTTGGGCACGGGCGTGATGGGCGCGCCGATGGCGGGGCACCTGGTCCGGGCGGGACACGAGGTCGTCGCTTACAATCGCACGCGCGCCAAGGCGGAGGCCTGGGCGGAGGAGCACGGCGGCGCGGTCGCGGACACGCCCGCGGCGGCGGCGGACGGGGCGGACGCGGTATTCGCCTGCGTGGGCAACGACGACGACCTGGCGCAGGTGACGCTGGGGCCGGACGGCGCGTTCGCGGCGATGCGCGAGGGTGCGCTGTTCGTGGACCACACGACGGTTTCGGCCGACATCGCGCGGCGGCTGGCGGGAGAGGGCGCGAACAAGGGATTGCTCGTGCTCGACGCGCCGGTGAGCGGCGGGCAGGCGGGTGCGGAGAACGGCAAGCTGTCCGTCATGTGCGGCGGCTGCCCGCAAGCGTTCGCGGCGGCCGAGCCAACCATGCAGGCCTATTCGGCGAGGATCGTCCATATCGGCGGGCCGGGCGCGGGGCAGCAGACCAAGATGGTCAACCAGATCTGCATCGCGGGCGTGCTGGGCGGGCTGTCGGAGGCGCTGCGGTTCGCGCAAGCCAGCGGGCTCGACCTGGACAAGGTGCTCGACGCCGTGTCGGGCGGCGCGGCGCAGAGCTGGCAGATGGTGAACCGCTGGCCGACCATGGCGCGGGGCGAGTTCGACTTCGGCTTCGCGATCGACTGGATGCGCAAGGATCTGGGGCTGGCGCTCGACGAGGCGCGGCGGAACGGGTCGACGCTGCCGGTCTCGGCGCTGGTGGACCAGTTCTACGCCGAGGTGCAGAAGATGGGCGGAGGGCGCCAGGATACCAGCGCGCTCGTGCGGAGGTTGCGATAGCGTGAGGTTGCGTAGCGTATTCCTGGCGGCGGCCGCGCTGCTGCCCGCGCCCGCATGGGCGGACGGATTGATCGACAACGTCACGGGCGTGACGCTCGACAAGGACGGGCGGGTGCAGCGGTTCACGGGGCTGCTCGTGTCCGCGGACGGCAAGGTCACGCGGCTGCTGCAGGGGCGCGATAAGCGGCCGGAGAAGCTCGACTGGCGCGCGGACATGAAGGGGCGGGTGATGGTGCCCGGCTTCGTCGACGCGCACGGGCACGTGATGGGGCTGGGGCTCAACGCGCTGACCCTCGACCTGTCGGACACGCGCTCGCTCGCCGAAGCGCAGGCGAAGATCGCGGCGTACGCCCGCACCAATCCGGAACGCGCCTGGATCGTCGGGCGGGGGTGGAACCAGGAGCGCTGGGCGCTGGGCCGCTTCCCGACCGCCGCCGAGCTCGACCAGGCGGTGCCCGACCGGCCCGTCTGGCTCCAGCGCGCCGACGGCCATGCGAGCTGGGCCAACACCGCCGCGATGCGTGCGGCCGGCGTGACGGCTAAGAGCGTGTCGCCGCCGGGCGGTCGCATCGAGATGGCGGGCGGCCAGCCGTCCGGCGTCTTCGTCGACGCGGCGGAGGCGCTCGTCGAGAAGTCCGTGCCCAAGCCGAGCGCCAAGGACATGAATGCCGCCTTCCTGAAGGCGCAGGAGCTTCTGTTATCGAGCGGGATCACCGCGACCGCCGACATGGGCACCGACATGGACGCGTGGCAGACCTATCGCCGCCTGGGTGACCTCAATGGCCTGCGCGTCCGCATCATGAGCTACGGCGCGGGCCTCGACGACACGATCCGCATCGGCGGCACGGGGCCGACGCCCTGGCTCTACGGCGACAAGCTCAAGCTGGTGGGCGTCAAGCTGTACGGCGACGGCGCGCTGGGCTCGCGCGGCGCGTGGCTCAAGGCGCCCTATCACGACGCGCCGAACGAGCGCGGGCTGGGCTTCATGTCCGACACGCTGATCCGCAACCTGATGGTGCGCGCGTCGATGGACGGCTACCAGATCGCCGTCCACGCGATCGGCGACCGCGCCAACGAGCAGGTGCTCGGCGCGATCGAGGAGCTGGTCGACACCTACAAGGGCGACCGCCGCTGGCGCATCGAGCACGCGCAGGTGGTGGACCCCGTCGACCTCCGCAGGCTCGGGCGGAACGGCATCATCGCCTCCATGCAGCCCGTCCACCAGACGAGCGACCGCACCATGGCGGAGGCGCGGCTGGGGCCGAACCGCTTGCAAGGAGCCTATGCCTGGCGTTCGGTGCTCGCGGCCGGCGGGCGTCTCGCGTTCGGGTCGGACTATCCGGTCGAGAAGCCCGACCCCTTCGCCGGCTGGGCGGCGGCGTTCACGCGCCAGGACGAGGCGGGCCAGCCCTTCGGCGGTTGGCAGGCGCAGGAGCGCGTAACGCGCGAGGAGGCCTGGCGCGGGTTTACGACCGACGCGGCTTACGCCGGCTTCGCGGAGGACAAGTTCGGCCGCCTCGCGCCCGGCATGGCGGCCGACTTCATCATCGTCGACCGCGACCCCACGCTGGCGAGCCCGACCGAGCTCCGCGCGACGCAGGTGCTGCAGACCTGGGTCGGCGGGCAGAAGGTTTGGGAGCGGCGTTAAGGCCCAATCCCGTTGTCACCCCGGACTTGTTCCGGGGTCCATGGCTGTACGCGCACTCCGGCCGGATCGTCCGCACGACGATGGACCCCGGAACAAGTCCGGGGTGACGCATGGGGGATGATGTTGCGGCCATCGTCCAACGAAAAGAGCCGCGGCGCCCCCCGACGCCGCGGCTCCTTTGCCCTTGGACGGGAAAGCTTACGCCACCTGCTGGGCGGGCGCGATCTCGTCGGGTTCGCGGAGCACGTAGCCGCGGCCCCAGACGGTCTCGATGTAGTTCTCGCCGTCGCAGGCCAGGCTGAGCTTCTTGCGCAGCTTGCAGATGAAGACGTCGATGATCTTGAGCTCGGGCTCGTCCATGCCGCCGTAGAGATGGTTCAGGAACATCTCCTTCGTCAGCGTCGTGCCCTTGCGGAGCGAGAGCAGCTCCAGCATCGCATATTCCTTGCCGGTCAGGTGCACGCGGGCACCGTCGACCTCGACCGTTTTGGCGTCGAGGTTGACCGCGAGCTTGCCCGTGCGGATGACCGACTGCGAGTGGCCCTTGGAGCGGCGCACCACGGCGTGGATGCGCGCCACCAGCTCCTCGCGGTGGAAAGGCTTGGTGACGTAATCGTCGGCGCCGAAGCCGAAGGAGCGGACCTTCGAGTCCATCTCGTTGACGCCCGACAGGATCAGCACCGGCGTCTGCACGCGGGCGACGCGGAGCTTCTTCAGCACGTCGTAGCCGTGCATGTCCGGCAGGTTCAGGTCGAGCAGGATGATATCGTAGTCGTAGAGCTTGCCGAGGTCCAAGCCCTCTTCGCCCAGGTCCGTCGTGTAGACGTTGAACCCCTCGGTCGTGAGCATCAGCTCGATCGCCTTGGCGGTCGTCGGTTCGTCTTCGATCAGCAGAACGCGCATCAGTTTGTCCCCCCGTTCGCGGCCCCGTATCCACCCCTGGCCGACCCGGAATTCATTAACCAAACGACATCTGAACGCAAAAGGTTAATTTCTGGTTATGCGCTTGGACCGTCGATCAAAAATCAACGTTTCGTGCTCGGCCTTGGGAATCGGCTCACCCAGCACCTCGCGCAAGTAGAGCGCGCGGATCAGCGTGTAGGCGACGACCAGCAGCGCGGCGGAGAAGAACAGGCCGAAGACGCCGAACACCGTGCCGATCGCCAGGATCGCGAACAGCGTCACCGCGGGTGGGATCTTGACGACGCGGCCGGTGACGTAGGGCGTGATGAGGTTGGTTTGGACGAGCCGCACGATCGCGAAGGTCGCGACCGTCCAGACGATCGCGTCCGTCCCCTGGGTCGCGGCGAGACCGAGCGCGGGCAGCATCGCCGCGACGGGGCCGACATAGGGGATGAACTCCGACAGGCCGGTGAGCAGCCCCAGCATCGCCGCCGACGGCACGCCGCCGAGCCATAGGCCCAGCCCGACGAGCACGCCCATGCTCGTCATCTGGATGAGCTGTGCGCGGAGCCACAGCCTGAGCGTCGCGGCGGTGTCGTAGAGCGCGTCGTCGAAGGCGGGGCGCTTGGCCGGGGGCACCATCAAGAGGAACCCGCGCTGATACACGCCCGGATTGGCGGCGAAGAAGACGGAGCCGACGAGCACGAGCAGCGTGTTGAGCGCCAGCTCGCCCGCCCCGGTGGCGAGCCCGCCTATGTCGCGCGCGATGCGGCTGCCGGCGAAGGCGGCCTCCACCGCCTGGACGACGCGCGCGCCGACGGGCGAGGTGGAGAGATAGGCCGCGAACTGGTCGACGATGCCGGGCAGGCGCGTGACGAGCACCTCCACCTGCTCGCGGAAGCCGACGGCGAACAGCCACACGATCGCGAAGCCGAGGCCGAGCAGGACGGCGATGGCGAGACCGAGCGCGGGCTTCTCCGGGACGTTCGCGCGGTCCTCGAGCAGGTCGGCGACGGCGTGGATCGCGATCGCGCCGAGCACGGCGCCGAACGCCAGGATGAGCAGGTCGGCGGCGCGGTAAAGCGCGGCCGCGACCGCGACGACGAGGATGGCGAGGACGAGCCGGCGAACGAACCGCACGTCGTCCGCGTCGGGGCGGAGGCGGTTCATAATGCTGAGCTGAAGGACGATATCTCGATCCTCCCCTGTAAGGGGAGGTGGCGCGCCGTAGGCGTGACGGAGGGGTGTCCCCGTCCGACCGGAGGGGGACACCCCTCCACCAGCCTTCGGCTGGTCCCCCTCCCCTTGCAGGGGAGGAACTGAGGGCGAATCACGTTCACCCGCCCACGCTGGCAGGTTTCACGCCCGCGCGACAGCCACTTGCATCAATCCCGCAAGTGCTTGGCCAGCCACTCGATCAGCGCCTCCACCCGCGCGGGCCGGAGCGTGCCGGGCGGGGTCAGCAGGTGGAGCGCGATCGGCGGCGGGGTCCATTCGGGCAGGATCGCCTCCAACGCGCCCGACTCGATGAACGGGCCGACGATGAACCCCGGCAGACGCGTCACGCCCAGCCCGGCGAGCAGCGCGGGGACGAGCGCGTCGCCGCTATTGGCGGTGAGCGGCCCGCGGCACTCGACCGCGACCTCCGTCCCGTCGCGGTGCCGGAAGCGCCAGGGGCCGGTCACGTTGCTGTAGCCGAGCAGCCGGTGGTTCGCGAGGTCGCCCGCGTGGAGCGGCCGCCCGTGGCGCTGGAGGTAGGCCGGCGACGCGACGATGTGCACCTGGATCGAGCAGAGCTTGCGGGCACGCAAGGAGCTGTCGGGCAGGTCGGCGATGCGCAGCGCGACGTCGAACCCTTCGGCGACGATGTCGACGCGCGCGTCCGACAGGTGCAGGTCGATCTCCACGCCCGG
Organism: Sphingomonas lenta; assembly: GCF_002288825.1. Classification (GTDB taxonomy): domain Bacteria; phylum Pseudomonadota; class Alphaproteobacteria; order Sphingomonadales; family Sphingomonadaceae; genus Sphingomonas; species Sphingomonas lenta. Next base: position 393,663 of record NZ_NSLI01000002.1, on the reverse strand, counting down.
ATGCGCCTCCAGGAAGCTCGCGAGTACGGGGGCGATGTTGAGCACGCCGAAGCTCATGGGCGCCGCGACGCGGACGCGGCCCGCGGGCGAGGAGGCGGCGTCGTTCGCCTCCTCCTCCGCGCCGCGCGCTTCGGCCAGCATGCGCGCGGCGCGCTCGGCGAGCGGCCGGCCCGCCTCCGTGAGTGCGAGGCGGCGCGAGGTGCGGTGGAACAGCGACTGGCCGATCTGCGCCTCCAGGCGGGACACGGCCTTGGACACGGTGGCCTTGCTCAGGCCCAGCGCCTGCGCGGCGGCGGAGAAGGACCGGTTCTCCGCGACCGCGGCGAAGATCGCCCAGGCTTCGAGATCGGGCAGGCGGGTCGTCATCGCAATTCCTCCCCGCTGTGAGCGGGGGAGGAATTTAGAATGAGAAACGATCGGTTTCCAGCGTTTCTATTTTCCGCACCCTCGCGGCCCCTATGTTGCGGTCAACATCATGGAGGTTGCGATGACCACCGATACCCTGACCAAGATCGACCGCCGCCCGTTCGAGACGCTGGGCCATGCCGACCATGGCTGGCTCAACGCGCGGCATCATTTCTCGTTCGCGAACTATTACGATCCGGACCGCATGGGCTGGGGCGCGATCCGCGTGTGGAACGACGACGAGATCGCCGCCAATAGCGGCTTCCCGCCGCACCCGCACCGCGACATGGAGATCATCACCTATGTCCGCTCGGGCGCGATCACGCACGCAGACTCGATGGGCAACAAGGGCCGCACAGAGGCGGGCGACGTGCAGGTGATGAGCGCGGGCTCGGGCGTGCGCCACGCCGAGTACAATCTGGAGCCCGAGACGACGCGCATCTTCCAGATCTGGATCATGCCGCGCACGTCCGGCGGTAACCCGAGCTGGGGCGCCAAGCCCTTTCCCAAGGGCGAGCGCTCGGGCCGGTTCGTAGCGCTGGCGAGCGGATACCGGGACGATCCGGAGGCGCTGCCGATCCGGGCCGACGCGCGCGTCATGGGCGCGACGCTCCGGGCGGGCGAGCGCGTCGAGCACAAAGTCGGCGAGGGGCGGCACGCCTATCTCGTTCCCGCGACGGGCAAGCTCCTCGTCGGCGGCGAGCCGGTGGACGCGCGCGACGGCGTCGCGCTGAGCGGCGGGCAGACGGTCGCGATCGAGGCGTTGGAGGACGCGGAGATCGTGCTGGTCGACGCGGAATAAGTCTTAACTCGTCATCCCAGCGCACGCTGGGATCGCGTGGTTCGGGCCGGGTGCGCTCCTGGCCCGCGACCCCAGCTTTCGCTGGGGTGACGAAACTAGAGAAGGGAGTGAAGAATGACCAAGGTCCTGGTGCTCTACTATTCGTCCTACGGCCACATCTCGCAGATGGCGGACGCCGTGGCGGAGGGCGCGCGCGAGGCCGGCGCGGAGGTGGACGTGCGCCGGGTGCGCGAGACCGCCCCCACCGAGGTGATCGCGCAGGCGCACTTCAAGACTGACCACTCGCACCCGGAGATCGAGTCAGTCGACAAGCTGACGGAGTATGACGCGATCATCGTTGGCGCGCCCACGCGCTTCGGCCGCATGCCGAGCCAGATGGCGACCTTCTGGGACACGACCGGCGGGCTCTGGGCCAAGGGCGCGCTGATCGGCAAGGTCGGCGCGGCGTTCACCTCGACGGCCAGTCAGCATGGCGGGCAGGAGACGACGCTCTTCTCCGTCATCACGAACCTCCTGCACCATGGGCTGACGATCGTGGGGCTCGACTACGGCTACGGCGCGCAGATGGGTGTCGAGGAGGTCAAGGGCGGCTCGCCCTATGGCGCGACCACGATCGCCGACAATCAGGGCACGCGCCAGCCGAGCGAGGCCGACCTGGGCGGCGCGCGGTATCAGGGCCGGAGGGTCGCGCAGACCGCGGCGAAGCTGTTCGGCTAACGTCCAAATTCCTCCCCCGCCCACGGCGGGGGAGGGGGACCAGCGAAGCTGGTGGAGGGGGAGCTACGGGATGCGGCATCGCCCGGTACCCCCACCACCACGCCCTATGGGCGCGGTCCCCCTCCCCCGCTGTAAGCGGGGGAGGATTTAGCGGCGGCGCTTCCGTTTGCGCTTGTCCTCTACCGGCGCGGACGGGGGCGGCGGGGGTTCCGCGATGGTGCGGACCACGGGCGGCGGGTCGACCAGGCCCGGGTCGGCCGGGAACTCCTTGCGCGCCCGGGCGAAAGCGAATCGCGCCCGCGCGGCGCCGGGCGCGGTCCGGCTCGTGCCGACCCAGCGCCAGTGCCAGGGCTCCCACTTCACGCGCTGGCCGTTGGCGGTGGGGAAGCTCTGCTCGAAACCGAAGCGCGTCGCGTTCTCGCGCAGCCAGTGGGCGGCGGGCAGCGCCGCCATGCACGCCTCCACGTCCGGGCAGTTGGGCGAGGGGCGGATCGCGAAGTCGATCGCGTAGCCCGTCGCGTGCTCGCTATGGCCCGGGGGTGCCGCGGAGATGGCGCGCCACTCGCGGTCGGTGCCGCGCTCGCGGCAGAAGACCTCGCGCTGGTGGCTGATCGGCCGGTGGCAGGACAGCCCGCGGATCACGCCGCCCGTGCGCGGGTCGGCGGCCGCCGCGGCGAGCAGACGCTGGAGGTCGGGCAGCACCTCGCGCCGGACGCGGCAGCGATTGAGCGCGAAGCCGGTCGGCGCGTCCGCTAGGTCGTACTCCGCCGCGTCGCCGTAGGGCAGGTGGCCGAGCATGCGTCCGTCGGCCCCGATCGGCGCGGCCTCGCCGCCGCACTGCGCCCAGGCCGGGCTGGCGAGCAGGAGCAGCGTTGTTGCGCCCACCCGTGCGAACGTGGCACGGGCGCGCCCGTGCACCCCGACCGCGTCCTGTTCCTCGACGGCGAGGCCCTGGTGATCGACAAGCCCGCCGGGCTGCCCGTCAATCCCCCGCGCGACGGGTCGCTCAGTCTGGAAAACCACCTACAGTCGCTCACCTTCGGATTTCGCCGGCTCCCCCGCGCGGTGCACCGGCTGGACCGGGACACGAGCGGATGCCTGCTCCTGTCGCGCAACGATCGCGCCCATGCCCGGTTTCAGCGGGCGTTCGAAGCGGGCGCGGTCGAGAAACGCTACCTCGCGATACTCGACGGCGTGCCGGACGGGGAAGAGGGCGTGATCGACCTGCCGCTGGCCAAGGTGAGTTCGCCGCAGTCGGGCTGGCGCATCGTCGCCGACCCCAAGGGAAAGGTCGCGCGGACGCGATGGCGGCTGCTCGAGACGCGCGGCGGACGGTCGCTCGTCGAGTTCCGGCCGGAGACGGGGCGGACGCACCAGATCAGGGTCCACGCCGCCACGGGCCTGGGCGCGGCGGTGCTGGGCGATCCGGTGTACGGGCGGGCGATGCGCGAGGGCATGATGCTGCACGCGGCGGGGCTGCGGATCCCTCGCGACGGCAAGCCGCCGGTCGAGGCGGAGGCGCCGACGCCGGAGCGCTTCGCGGATGCGATGCCGTGATCGACGTGCCGGAGGACGCGATCGAGGAGCGCTTCCTCGCCGCCACCGGGCCGGGCGGGCAGAACGTCAACAAGGTCGCGACCGCGTGCCAGCTGCGCGTGGACGTGTTCCGGCTCGGGCTGCACCCGGAGACGTACCGACGGCTGAAGCTGGTCGCGGGCTCGAAGCTGACGGCGGGCGGCACGCTGGTGATCACCGCCAAGCGCCACCGGACGCAGGAGGCGAACCGGCTGGACGCACGGACGCGCCTGGCCGAGCTGCTCGCCGAGGCAGAGAAGCGCGAGGCGCGGCGCATCAAGACCAAGCCCACGCGCGCCGCCAAGGCGAAGCGGGTGGACGAGAAGAAGGGCCGTTCCCAGGTGAAAGCCGGGCGGAGCAGAGTAAGGCTAGACTAAGTGTACCAGTTCGACATCGCCGCTGGCTCCAAGGCGGAGCTCTATCGCGACCTGCTCTCCGCACTCGACGCGCTCACCGCCGACGAGCGGGACGCGGTCGCCAACATGGCGAACGCGGCGGCGCTCCTGTGGGAGTATCTGCCGGACCTGAACTGGGCGGGCTTCTACCGCATGGTGGGCGGCGAGCTCGTGCTCGGGCCGTTCCAGGGCAAGGCGGCGTGCATCCGCATCCCCGTCGGCCGCGGCGTGTGCGGCACGGCGGTCGCCGAGCGGGCGACGCAACTGGTCGAGGACGTGCACGCCTTTCCCGGCCACATCGCCTGCGACGCGGCGAGCCGGTCGGAGCTGGTCGTGCCGCTGATCCGCGGCGGCGAGGTGCTGGGCGTGCTCGACCTCGACAGCCCGGAGCCCGCCCGCTTCGACCAGGAGGATGCGCGCGGGTGCGAGGCGCTGGCGGCGATGCTGGCCGAGCGGCTGACCTGATTCGGGACAGGTCGTTGCGGGCGCGCACCGACTTCCGCGAGACGTAAGCAACGTGGTAAGCATGTCGGGCGTTGGCGCTGCACGCCATATTCGGGAGGTCACGATGCGGGCGATGTTGATCGCGGGAGTGTGTCTGGTCGGACTGTCGGGCGGGGCGCTCGCGCAGGACCGCGTCGTCGTTCACGGGCCGGGCGCCCGCTACCCGGTGCCGGGAACGACGGTGACGACGCACCAGGCGCCGCCGCCCGTCGTGCATCACGGGCCGGCGCCGGTCGCGCACGCGCCCTATCGGCGGCTGGCGCGCGGGCAGTTCGTGCCGCCCGCCTACAACACGCCGCAACATTACGTGTTCGACTGGGCGAGCTACGGTCTGCCGCAGCCGCCGGTCGGGTATAACTGGGTCCGCTACCACGACGACGCGGTGCTGATCGACGCGCGCGGCACGGTGTTCGACGTCCAGTCGGGCGTGAACTGGACCTACGCGCAGGACCAGTATTACGCCGACGCCGCTCCTTATCCGCCCGCACCCTATCCGCAGGGCAATTTCGACCCGCGCCTCTATCAGCGGCGCGACGACGGGCTGGGCGGCGCCGCGATCGGCGCGGTCGCGGGTGGGGCGCTCGGCGCGGCGGTGGCCGGGCGCGGCGACCGGCTCGGCGGCGCGCTGATCGGCGGCGGCGTGGGCGCGATCACCGGCTACGCCGTCGACCGCGCGGAGGACCGGGGCCGCGTGCCGCCGCCCCCGCCGCCCTACGGCGCGGGCTACCCGCCTCCGCCCCCGCCGGCTTATGGCGGGTATGCGGGCGGCTACGGCGCGCCCACCGTGCAGACCTACACCGTGCCCGCGGGCGGCAGCCAGGTGATCTACGCCGGGCCCGGCGTGACCACCGTCACCGTGACGACGCAGCCTTCGGTGACGACGACCACCACGACGACCGAGTATCACGACGAGGTCGTGACCTACTCCCGCCCGGCGGCGAAGAGGGTATACCGGAGGCCGGTGCACCGGTCGAAGTACAAGACGCGGTGAGGTCGCCCGCCTGATCTGCGATCGCCGTCATGCCGGACTTGACCCGGCATCCACGCGCGTCCGCCATTCACATGCGCACCGATCGCAAACAGGAACGCGCATGGACCCCGGATCAAGTCCGGGGTGACGGAGGAGGGCCTGACGTCTAACGTCGCGCCGGGGTCTGCTCCCGCCCGGCGAAGCTGACCAGGCTCTCGCTCCCGTCCGCGCCCACCGCCGACACGCCGACATAGTGATCGTCGACCGGCACTTGGCGCAGCGTCACCGTGGTCGCGCCCGTCACGTCCTGCGCGTTCGTCCAGTCCTCGCGATCGGTACGCCGCCAGCGGACGCGGTAGCGTCGCGCGCCGGGGACGGGGTTCCACTTGACGACCGTGTCGCGGCTCAGCGCGCCGCCGATCGATGCGTTCTCCGGCGCGCCCGGCGCGGCGGCGACGCGCGCGGCGCTGCGGATGTTGATCGCGGTTACCTTGGCCAGATAGTCGAAATCCATGCCTTCGACTGTGTCGCCATATTCGACGCCGTCCACGGTGCGCAGGTCCTGGTGCTGCCGATCCCAATTCTCGTTCGCCACGCTGAAGCGCACCGCCGGATAGCCTAGCCGCAGGAACGGCTCATGATCGCCGCCGCGGCCGAAGCGGTCGGGCCGGCCGACGCGCACCACGTCGAGCCCGCCGCGAAACTCCTCCGCCTCGCCGTCGATCAGGCGGGCGAGCGCGCGGCTGGGGCCGTCGTCCTCGCCGCCTTCACCGCGGCGGCGCATCTGCTCGACCAGCTCCTCCGACGCGCGGATGCCTTCGGAGAAGACGCGCACCTCACGCGCGTTGCGCACACCGCCCTGGCCGACCGAGTTGCCGACGATGTCGTTGTTGAGCATCGCGCTCACCTGCCAGCCGCGCGCCCGCGCCGTCTCGGCCAGCAGCGTGCCGCCCCACAGGCCCTGCTCCTCGCCGGAGAAGACGGCGTAGACGATGTTGGCGTCGAACTGCCGCTTGGAGAGCGCCCGCGCGGCCTCGAACACCAGCGCCACGCCGCTCGCATTGTCGTTCGCGCCCGGCGCGTCGGACGTGAAGTCCATCTCACCCGTCACGCGGCTGTCGATATGCGCGCCGATGATGACGTAGCGGTTCGGGTCGCGCCCGCGCTGGATGCCGAGCACGTTCTCGACGATCACGCCGTTCGGCGCGCGCGGGCCGGTGAAGCGGCGCGACTGGCGCTCGACGGTGATGCAGCCGCCGCAATCCCGGCTGATCTCCTGGAACCGCGACGCCGCCCAGTTCCGCGCCGCGCCGATCCCGCGCTTGGGGTCGGTCGCGGAGGAAAGCGTGTGGCGCGTACCGAACCCGACCATCGCCTCCACGTCGGCGCGAAGGCGGGCGGTGGACGGCTGGGCGGCGGCCTGGGCGACGAGGAGGAGGATGAGGGACATGGGCGAGGGGAGTGGCGGGTTTCGCGGGCGGGCTCAAGAGCGACGTCGCTTTCACTTGCCGTCATGCCGGACTTGCTCCGGCATCCACGCGCGTCCGTTTATCCGAAAGCGCCTCCGCGAACCGAGGTGTCGCGTATGGACCCCGGCTCAAGGCCGGGGTGACGGGTTGGTGGAATGGTGGCCTTCACCTGTTAGATGGCAGCGGCTACGGCCGCGCCCGCAGCAGGAAAGAGGGACTCGTATGAAGCAGCTGGTCGCGTTCGACCTCGACGGCACGCTCGCGCTGAGCAAGCAGCCGCTCCAGCCCGACATGGGCGAGGCGCTGGCCGACCTGCTCGGCGTGGCGCACGTCGCCGTCATCTCGGGGGGTGACTGGCCGCAGTTCGACAAGCAGGTCGCCTCCCGCTTGCCCGAGCGTGCCGACCGCACGCGGCTGTGGCTGATGCCGACCACCGGCACCAAGCTTTATACGTTCACGCAAGGCGGCGGCTGGTCCCCGGTCTACGCCGAACTCTTCACCGACGAGCAGAAGCGCAAGATCCTGGACGCGTTCGACGCGTCGCTCGAAGCGACCGGCTTCGTGCCCGAGCAGACCTGGGGCGAGCGGATCGAGGACAGGGGCTCACAGATCACCTTCTCCGCATTAGGCCAGCAGGCGCCGCTCGAGGCCAAGGAGCACTGGGACCCCGATTTCGCCAAGCGCAAGGTGATCCAGGCGGACCTGCGCCAGCGCCTGCCCGGCCTGTCGATCAACATGGGCGGAGCGACCTCGATCGACATCACGCAGGAGGGCGTCGACAAGGCGTACGGCCTCAAGAAGCTCCGCGACGCGTCGGGCATCCCGCTCGACGCCATGATGTTCATCGGCGACGCGATCTTCCCGGGCGGCAACGACTATCCGGCGTTCACGCTAGGGCTCGACACGGTCCGCGTGCGCGACCCGCAGGAGACGATCTCCGTGATCAGCGCGATCGTGGCGTGTCAGAAGTAGGAGCTTAGGCCGCCTTCAGCTGCGCCACGAACCGCTCGGTCGCCGCGCGTAGGCGCTGGGCGGTGTCGGTCAGGCCGCTCGCCGCGTCGGAGACTTGGGCAGACAACGTGGCCGTGTCCTCCGCGACGCGCGCGACGGCGGAGATCTCGGCGGCGATCGCGTCCGCGTCGGCCGCGGTGCTCTGCGCCGTCGATTCCAGCGTCGCGGCGGTGTGGCCGTGGCGACGTACCTCTTCGCGGATCGCCTCGGCGGCGTGGCTCAGCTCGCCGATCGTTCTGTTGATCGCCTGGAGCGCCGAGTTCACCTCGCCCGCGCCGCCCGCGACGGTTTCGGCGAGCGCGTGGATCTCGCTGGAGGCGCCCTGGGTCTGGCCGGCCAGGCTCTTCACCTCGCCCGCGACCACCGCGAAGCTGCGGCCGGCCTCGCCGGCATGCGCGGCCTCGATCGTGGCGTTGAGCGCGAGCAGGTTGGTGCGCGACGCGATGTGCCCGATGGAGTTGGCGAAGGTGCCGATCGTGGCGGTGCGCTGCGCGAGCGCGGCGACGACGTCGTGGCTGGAGGCGGAGGCGTCGAGCGCCGCTCCGCTGAGGCGCGCCTGTTCCTCGACGCTGTCGGCGATGGATGCCACGGCGGCGGTGAGCGAGCGGACCTGATCCGCGAGCCGGCCGGCATGCGCCGACGACCTGGACGCGGTGGCCGCGGTGGCCTCGCTGTCGCGCGTCGCGCCGCTGGCGAGCCGGTGGAGCGACCGCGCCGAGTCGTCGAGCTGCTCCGACGCGGACCCGACCGACAGCACGATGTCGGCGACCGACGCCTGGAACGCGTCGGCCAAGGCGAGCATCTCGCACCGACGCTCGTCGGCGGCGTCGCGCTCGACGGTTTCGCGGCGGCTGCGCTCGGCCGCTTCGCGCGACTCGGCCAAGTTGGTGCGAGCGAGCGCGTCCTCGACGGCGCGGCGCGACTCCACCGCTTCGGCGGCGAGCCGCTCGCTGCTCGCCTGCATCTCCGCCTGACGCATGATCAGCTGGCGGAGCTGGCGGGTAACGTAGGCGAGGGCGGCGAACTGTAGGATCACCGCCACCGCGTGCACCATGACGCGCGCGATGTTGCCTGATCCGGCGAACACCCAGGCGGGCGCCGCGAACTCGAGCACGAGATGGTGAACCGCGATCAGGCCGGAGGCGAGCGCAATCGGCCGCCAGTCGCACAGGACCGTCAAGGCGGCGAGCGCGACAAAGAAGTACATGTGCCCGTCCATCTGCCAGGCATGACCCTGGAGCAGGTACACGCCGAGCGCAGGATAGACGGCGGCGATGGTCGCGACGGCGAGGCGCGCGGCCTCGTCGTGGCGGCCCTGGCGCGCGTGGAGGCTGGGGAGGACGTTCACGGCGACCGCGACGCCGAGCACGGTGCCGAGGCCCTCGTGCCCGACCGCCCAGCCGATCAGCGTGAGCGCGAGCGTCGCCGCCCAGCCGCCGATCGCGAGCACGCGCACGCCGTTGCGGCGGAACCGGTCGAGCTCGGACGACCTCATGCGACGCCCTGCGGTTCGCGGCAGCCCGCGGGAGGTGCCGCGAACACCAGCACGCCAGCGCGCAGCATCGGCCGGAGGAGTCGCGCCCGTGTCCCGGCGACGACCATCGAGCCCGGCAGCGGCCCCGATCCGACGAGCCTGGCGTCGCGATCGACCGCCAGAGGCACCAGCGCGCGCGCGGCGTCGCCCGTGGTGGGCACCAGCAGCATTGCGCCTTGCGCCGGCGGACCGGCCAGGAGCAGCGCGGAGCCCAGCACGACGGCCAGCTGAACCGCCAGCGCGGCTCGGGACAGGGACGGGGCGGGCGAAGCCATGCGCCGCGTCTAAGCCGGCGATGGTTATCGGCGCGTAAAGCGGGGCGCGGAAACGTTAATAACTCAGATCAGCTCAGTCGATCGATCTGCTCGACGCTGAGCGAGCCGGGGACGATCACCACGGGCACGGGCAGCGCGCCCGCGTCCGTGCCGGCGAAGTGCGCGATCAGGTCGCCGGGCGCGCCGCTCGCCGCCGCGCCGAGTACGAGCGCGGCGATGTCGGGGTTGCCCCCGATGAGCTCGCGGATGACCCGCGGGCCGTCGCCCTGGCGCACGGTGATGGCGGGCTTCAGCCCCGCCTCCTCAACCAGCGCGCCCGCGGCCTGCGCGACGAGCCCCTCCGCGCCGAGGCGCGCCTCCTCCTCGATCGTCGCCTGGACGCCGCCGAATGCGATGAACTCCTGCTGAGGGACCAGCGCCAGGATCTCCACGCCGCCGCCCGTCTTGACCGCACGCCGTGCGGCGAAGCGGAGGGCGACGCTGGACTCGGGGCTCTCGTCGACCACGACCAAGTAGATGCGCATGGGCCGAAGCGTGGCCCGCCGCGCGCCCACGCGCAAGAGCCGGCGTCTTGACGTTCACCGGGCGCTGGGCTTGTGGGGACGCCGACAGACCTATCCCAAGGACCGCCCATGCCGATCGCGATCAAGATGCCCGCGCTCTCTCCCACGATGGAGGAGGGCACGCTCGCCAAGTGGCTGGTGAAGGAGGGCGACCAGGTGAAGTCGGGCGACATCCTGGCCGAGATCGAGACTGACAAGGCGACGATGGAGTTCGAGGCGGTCGACGAGGGCACGATCACCAAGATCGAGGTGCCGGAAGGCACGGACGGCGTGAAGGTCGGCACCGTCATTGCCATGCTGGCGGGCGAGGGCGAGGACGCGTCCGCCCCCCCGTCCGACCCGGGCCGTGATGCACCGTCCTCGGCCGCGCCGGGCGGCGGCGAGCCCGTCGGCACGCAGCAGAACCAGCCCCAGACGGGCGAGGCCGCCTCGGTCGGCCGCACGCCCGACCAGGCCGAGGATCACGGCCGTCCGCCCGTGACCGGCCCGGCCTCCGCGCCGACGGCCAACCCCGACGAGCGCACCGTCGGCGCTCACCCGACCGTGGCGCAGCCCAGCGCGACCGGCGGTGGCGATCGCGTCAAGGCCAGCCCGCTCGCCCGCCGCGTCGCCGCCGAGCGCGGGATCGAGCTGTCGGGCCTGAGCGGCTCCGGCCCCAACGGCCGCATCGTCCGCGCCGACGTGGAGGGCGCGCAGCCCGGCCAGGCTAAGCCGGCGGCGGCCGCCGCTCCTGCGCCGGTCGAGGCTCCGGCTCCCGCCGCCCCGAGCGCGCCCAAGCCCGCCGCGATTCCGGATATCCCGCACGAGGCCGTCAAGCTCTCCAACGTCCGCAAGACGATCGCGCGCCGCCTGACCGAGTCGAAGCAGACCGTGCCGCACATCTACCTGACGGTGGACGTGAGGCTCGACGCGCTGCTCGGCTTGCGCACGCAGCTCAACGCCAGCCTGGAGGCGCGCGGCGTCAAGCTGTCGGTCAACGACATGCTCGTGAAGGCGCTCGCGGTGGCGCTGATGCAGGTCCCCAAGTGCAACGTCATGTTCACGCCCGACCAGCTGGTCACGTTCAAGCGCGCCGACATCTCGGTCGCGGTCTCGACGCCGTCGGGTCTGATCACGCCGGTGGTGAAGGAGGCGGACTCCAAGTCGCTCTCCGCCATCGCGACGGAGATCAAAGAGCTCGCCGCCCGCGCCCGCGACAATAAGCTGAAGCCCGAAGAGTATCAGGGCGGCACCGCGTCGATCAGCAACATGGGCATGTACGGCATCAAGCAGTTCGACGCCGTCATCAATCCGCCCCAGGGCATGATCCTGGCCGTAGGTGCTGGCGAGAAGCGCCCCTGGGTGATGGACGACGGCAGCCTCGGCGTGGCGACGATCATGTCGGCGACGGGCAGCTTCGACCACCGTGCGATCGACGGCGCGGATGGCGCGGAGTTCATGCGCGCGTTCAAGGCGCTGGTCGAGAACCCGCTGGGCATGCTGGCGTGATTTCCGCTAGTCTACCACTCTCGTCACCCCGGACTTGTTCCGGGGTCCATCGTCGTGCGCGCGCTACTGTTGGCCGCGTATGCACGAACAGCCGGTCCCGGCCCACGAACGGATCACCCGGACAGCGATGGACCCCGGAACGGGGCTCCCAGCAAAGTACTACTTTGCTGGGGTCCCATGTCCGGGGTGACGGGGAAGCGGTGCTGCGCCCGTGACCCGCACCCGAACCGAGCTCTTCTTCATGGCCTCAGGGTTGCTCGTCGCGTACCTCCTCACGCGGGTGTGCGCCTGGAGCTATCCGCTCGGCGCGCACGTCGTCTGGTGGTGCGGCGCCGCGGCGATGGTCGCGACCGTGCTGATGGGCCTGGGCCCGCTCCGCCGCGCGTGGCGCGCCGATATGGCGGACGCATGAGCGACACCCCGCCCGCGCGCGCGCCGACGATCCGCGTCACCGCCATGCCCGCGGACTCGAACCCGTACGGCGACATATTCGGCGGCTGGCTGATGGGTCAGATGGACCTCGCCGCGGGCTCCGTCGCGTCGCGCCACTGCGGCGGCCGCGCGGTGACCATCGCGGTGGAGGCGATGAAGTTCCACCGCCCCGTGTTCGTCGGCGACGAGCTGTCGGTCTACGCCACGCTGATCAGGACGGGGAACACGTCCATGACGATCGAGGTCGAGGCGTGGCGACGCGCCCGCCACTCCGACGACTGCTACCGCGTGACCCAGGCCAGCTTCACCTTCGTCGCGCTCGGCGACGACCGCCAGCCGAGGCGGGTGCCGGGGATGCCCGTTGAGTCCGAAACGTGAGAAGTGTATCTACAAGTGACACTTCGGGAGCGTGTCGATGAAGATGGGGATTAAGGAGTTTCGGGAGCGCCTCGGCGAGGTCGCGCGCGGCGGCGAGCCGGTTCAGCTTACCGACCGCGGGCGGGTGATCGGCACCTACACGCCGCTGCCTCGAATGAGCGACGAGCAGCGTCGGCGAAGTCTGGAGGCGCTAGAAGACCTGCGACGCGTTCAAGAGGATCTGCGCGCCGCGGGCGTGGACACCGAGAAGTGGCTGGCCGAAATGGGCTTGGATCCTTGGGGCGTGCCGCTTCCGGCCCATGATCGTTGATGCGAACCCAATCATCTCTGCGTGCCTCGGTCGCTCACGCCCTCTGTTCACCGCATTGCTCGGCGCCGGGATCGATCTGTTCGCCCCCGAGCAGCAGATGCGTGAGGCGGAACTGATCGTCGCTCGCGAGGGTCGGTCGCGCGGTCAGGATTTGACTAGATTGTTCGGCTGGGTTGGTCAGGCGCTCTCGATCGTGCCCAATGACATCTACTCGGTTTTCGAGGGTGCCGCTCGCGAACGCCTACAGCCGGCAGGTCAGAAGGACTGGCCGCTTCTGGCATTGGCGCTCGCCACCAATGACGACGTCTGGAGCAATGACGTCGACCTGTTCGGTACCGGGATTCCGGTCTGGAATACGCACAACATCCGCCGAACGGTGTTGCGATCGGCGCAACTGGGAACTGAGCATGCCTGACACCTTCGACCTCATCGTCCTCGGCTCCGGTCCCGGCGGCTATGTCGCCGCGATCCGGGCGGCGCAGTTGGGGCTCAAGACCGCGATCGTCGAGCGTGAGCGGCTGGGGGGCATCTGCCTCAACTGGGGCTGCATCCCGACCAAGGCGCTGCTGCGCACGTCGGAGATCTACCACTACATGACCCACGCCGACGCTTATGGGCTGTCGCTGGAGAAGCCGAGCTTCGACCTCGGCAAGGTTGTCGAGCGCAGCCGCAAGGTGGCGGGGACGCTCAACGCCGGCGTGAAAGGCCTGATGAAGAAGAACAAGGTCCAGGTCTATGACGGCGTAGGCTCACTGATGGGCAAGGGCAAGCTCCAGGTCCGCCAGGGCGACAAGACGACCGATCTCGAAGCGAAGAACATCATCGTCGCCACCGGCGCCCGCGCGCGCGACCTGCCGTTCGCGACGAGCGACGGCAAGCGCATCTGGACCTATCGCCACGCCATGACGCCCGAGGTCATGCCGACCGAGCTGCTGGTCATCGGCTCGGGCGCGATCGGGGTCGAGTTCGCGAGCTTCTACAGCGACATGGGCGCCAAGGTCACGATCGTCGAGATGCTGCCGCGCATCCTCCCCGTCGAGGACGAGGAGGTCAGCGCCTTCATGGAGAAGCAGCTGACCAAGGCCGGCATCACCATCCGTACCGGCGCGGGCCTCGAGGCCATGACCGCCGACGAGAAGGGCGTCACCGCCAAGATCAAGGGCAAGGACGGCAAAGTCGAGGAGCAACGCTTCTCCCACGCCATCGTCGCGATCGGCATCGTGCCCAATACGGAAGAGATCGGGCTGGAGGAGCTCGGCGTCGAGACCGAGCGCGGGCACATCAAGACCGACGCGTACGGCCGCACCAACGTGGAGGGGATCTGGGCGATCGGCGACGTCACCGGCGCGCCCTGGCTCGCACACAAGGCGAGCCACGAGGGCATCGTCGCGGTCGAGGCGATGGCCGGCGGCCACCCGCACCCGATGAACACCGCCAACATCCCCGGCTGCACCTACTCCCGCCCGCAGGTCGCGAGCGTCGGCATGACGGAGGCCAAGGCCAAGGAGGCCGGCTTCGAGGTCAAAGTCGGCAAGTTCCCCTTCATCGGCAACGGCAAGGCGATCGCGCTGGGCGAGGCGGAGGGCTTCGTGAAGACGGTGTTCGACGCCAAGACGGGCGAGCTACTCGGCGCGCACATGGTCGGCGCCGAGGTGACGGAGCTAATTCAGGGCTATGTCATCGCGCGCCAGCTGGAGTCGACGGAGGCGGAGCTGATGGAGACGATCTTCCCGCATCCGACGATCTCGGAGACGATGCACGAGAGCGTGCTGGGCGCGTACGGCCGGGCGCTGCATATCTAGGCTGCGGCAGGCGAGTACGGCGCAGCCGTAATCGCCGGCTCGGCCGCAGCCCGGCCGGCGGGCGTATGCGCCCGTCCGACGACGCGGGACTTGCTCCCGCGTCAGGCGCCCCATCGTCACCCCGGACTTGTTCCGGGGTCCATCGCTCGACGCGTGCACCGTCGGCGAGCGTGAAGCGGTCGCCGGTCCGTTCCCGGCTAACGGATTACCCGCACAACGATGGACCCCGGAACAAGTCCGGGGTGACGGGAACGGAGGCGAAAAAGGGCTGTCCTACAAGCGGTGGCCTATGCCAGCACCGTCGGCATGCTTCCTATACTGCATCGACATCCGACTCGGAACGTCCGGCCCGCTCCGGGTCCGACGCGCCGCCGACGCGCGTCCGTCGCCTCTGGGTCGCGACCCAGAGGCTTCGCCGTCGCGCGAGTGTCGCGTCGGCGTCGCGCCCGTGTCGCGTCGCAGCCGCGTGGCCGTCGCCTGGACGGCGTGTCGCGGTGCGCCGCCCTCCTCGGGGGAAACGTTCACGCGTAAACGTCCGTCAACTTGTTCAGGTTCGCTCTCATGCCCGCCGCGACCTCGCCCGCCGAAACTTCGCCCATCGCCGACGTCGCGCTGGTCCGCTCGCTCCTCGTCGAGGCCGCCCGGGCGGGCGAGAGCGTCAGCTACTCGCGCTTCCTCAACCAGCTGGGCCTGCCTTTCTCCCGGCCCAAGATGCGCGCGCTTTGCCGCACGCTCGACCGCATCGACCAGGAGGGCGAGCTGCGCGGCGAGCCGGGGCTGGCGGTGCTCGTCGTGCGCGACTCGGATGGCCTACCGGGGCAGGGCTGGTGGGCCGGCTGGCGCGCGGAGGAGCTGGGCTGGGGCGGCGACTGGACGGGCCCGGCAGCGCGGGCGTTCGTCGAGGAGCACCAACGGGCGGCGTTTGACTGGTGGCGCGATCGGTAATGTGTACTGCTGCTCCACATCGCACTTCCCCGGCGAGCCGAAGGCGGGCGTTAGCCCAACGCCGAGGTCCAGTGACGGTGCGGGTTGCAAGCCGGGGACCCACGCCCGAAGGTAGCCGTAACTGGGCCCCGGCCTCCGCCGGGGAAGGGGAGAAGGAATGAAATTTAAACTCTTGCTGGCCTGCGCCGCTGCTCTCGCTGCCGCGCCCGCTTACGCCAAGACCAGCGTCGTCACCGCCGCACGCATGCTCGACGTGGAGAGCGGGCGCATGCTCGAGCGCCCGGTGGTCGTCGTCACCGATGGCCGCATCACCTCCGTGACGACCGGCGGCGCGACCGCGCCCGCGGCGCCGGCCGACGCCGAGCGGATCGACTTGGGCGACGTGACGATCCTGCCCGGGCTGATCGACATGCACGTCCACCTGACGAGCAACCCCAAATACGGCGGCTATACCGGCCTGCGTTTCACCGACACCTTCTGGGTCGCGCAGGGCGCGGGCAACGCGGCCCGGACTCTCCGCGCCGGCTTCACCACCGTGCGCAACGTCGGATCGGACGGCTACGCCGATGTCGGTCTCAAGCAGGCGATCGAGGAGGGGTGGATCGAGGGGCCGCGTATCGTCCCGTCCGCCCACGCGCTGGGCGCAACGGGCGGACATTGCGACGAGACCTACCTGCCGCCCTCGTTCGACCGGAAATCGCCGGCGATGGGCGACTCGCCCGAGGAGCTGCGCAAGCGGGTGCGCGAGCAGCGGAAGTACGGCGCCGAGGTGATCAAGGTCTGCGCCACGGGCGGCGTGTTCAGCCGCAACACCGCGCCGGGCGTTCAGCAGCTGCGCGAGGAGGAGCTGCGCGCCGTCGCGGAGGAGGCGGAGTTCTGGCGGCTGCCCACCGCCGCGCACGCGCACGGCGCCGACGGCATCAAGGCGGCGATCCGCGCCGGCATCGACACGATCGAGCATGTCAGCTTCATCGACGCCGAGGGGATCGCGCTCGCCAAGCAGCGCGGGACCTATCTTGGTTTCGACGTCTACAACACCGACTACACGCTGGCCGAGGGCGAGAAGAACGGCGTGCTCCCGGAGAATATCGAGAAGGAGCGTCAGGTCGGCACGCAGCAGCGCGAGAACTTCCGCGCCGCCGCTCGGGCCGGGGCGAGGATGATCTACTCGACCGACGCGGGCATCTACCCGCACGGCGACAACGCCCGGCAGTTCGCGGTGATGGTGCGCTTCGGCCTGCAGCCGATGGACGCGATCCGATCGGCCACGATCAACGCCGCCCGCGCGATGGCGCGCGAGGGCGATGTCGGCTCGATCGCGGTCGGCCGCTACGGCGACATGGTGGCGGTCGCGGGCGACCCGACGCGCGACGTCGCCGTGCTCGAGCGCCCCGTCGCGGTGATCAAGGGCGGAGAGCGCGTGCGCTGAGCCGCAGCGCGCCCCGCCGCGGCGTCAGCCGTAATAGCGCTCGTACGGGTCGGCCCGGCACTGGTCCGGATCCCAGGCGCCGGCGCAGCTATTGTACTCGGCCTCGTACTGGGCCTGCTGCTCGGCCGTCAGCGAACCTTCCGACGCGGGCTGCTCGGGCGGCGGGGGCGGCGGGTTGAGCAGGAACAGCAGCGTAGCGACGACGTCTCCGAACATAAGCGTCTCCTTGGCCGAGCTCGCGCGGTGTGAGCGCGTCGAAGATATGTAGGCTCATCCGAGAAGGATGCGGGTCGAAAAGTCGAGGAGGACCGGATGATCGCGAACGCCGTCGCTTCGCCCTTCGCGCAACTCTGAAGCCGTTTCCGCCGTTGGCCGCCCCGAGAGGAGAAGCGCATGGCCGACGACGACCACGACAAGACCTATCGCGACTTCAAGGAAGCGGTGAACATGACGCCCGCCGCGCTGGAGAAGCATCTCGAGACGGAGGAGAGCAAGGAGGTCGGCTGGAAGGGCGAGGACGGGAAGGGCGACGGCGAGAGCATCGGGCATCACCAAGGCCGGCGCATCGTCGAGATGCTGGGCAAGAAGAGGTCGGACCTGACCGACGACGATTATCACGAAATGAAACGCGTCGTCAGCTACGTCCACCGCCACATGGCGCAGGGCGGGCCGGCCGAGGACAAGGAACACTCCCGCTGGCGCTACTCGCTCATGAATTGGGGGCACGACCCGATGAAGGGCTAGCGTCAGGCCGCCGCGGCGTCGTTCCACCGGCGCTGGTTGGCGAGGTTCCGCGCTTCATCGACTGGGAGAGGGCGGCCGAAGTAATAGCCCTGGACCTTCGAGCAGCCGAGCTCCTGCACCATCTGGTGCTCGGCCTCGGTCTCCACGCCCTCGGCGGTGGTCGCCATGCCGAGGCTCTTGGCGAGCGCCACGACCGCGCGGATGATCGCGATCGCCTCGCGCACGCCCTTGCTTGCGCCCTGGACGAAGCTCCTGTCGATCTTGATCGAGCTGAACCGCGTACGTGATAGGTAGCCGAGCGACGAGTAGCCGGTGCCGAAGTCGTCGAGGCTCAAGCGCACGCCGAGATCGAGGATGCGTTCCAGCACGCGCACCGCGCCCGTGCCTTCACGCATGAACACGCTCTCCGTCACCTCCAACTCGAGCCGGTCGGCGGTCAGCCCGCTGTTCGCCAGCGCGGACGCCACGACCGCGACGAAGTTGGGATCATGGAGCTGGTCCGGCGAAACGTTCACCGCGACCCGCACGTCCGACGGCCAATTCGCCGCCTCGCGGCACGCGGTCCGGAGCACCCATTCTCCGATCGGCGCGATCAGCCGCGCTTCCTCCGCCAGCGGCACGAACTTGGCGGGCGAGATCGGGCCGTATTCTGGGTGGACCCAGCGGAGCAGCGCCTCGAAGCCAGTGAGCTTGGTCGAGGTCGCGTCGACGACGGGCTGGTAGGCCAGGTGCATCTGCCCCTGCTCGACCGCGGTGCGGAGCGCGACTTCCAGCCGGCGGCGCTCCTCGGCCTCAACGTGCAGCTGGGGCTCGTAGATGTGGAACTTGCCGCCGCCCGCGTCTTTTGACCGATATAGCGCGAGGTCCGCGGAGCGAATCAGCATCTCCGCCGTGCGCCCGTCGCGCGGCCCAAAGGCGAGGCCGACGCTGGCGCCGATATAGAGCGTGTGCTGGTCGACCTCATAGGACCGGGAGAGCGACTCGATGATCCGCTGGGCGAGGCGGTGGACCTTCTCGGGGTCGGCCGCGTCGCGCACGACCACCGCGAACTCGTCGCCGCCCAAACGGCCGCAGAGTTCGTTCTCGCCCATAAGCTGGGCCAGGCGCTCCGACACGCGGGAGAGCAGCCGGTCGCCGACCGGGTGGCCGAGCGTGTCGTTCACCGCCTTGAACCGGTCGAGGTCGATCATCATGAACGCGCAGCGACCGCTCCACTTCTCCGCCTCCAGCATGGCGCGGGCGAGCGTCTCGTTGACCATGAGGCGGTTGGGCAAGCCGGTGAGCGTGTCGTAGCGCGCCATACGGTTGATCTTGTCGGCGGACGCGCGCTGCTCGGTCACGTCGGAGCCGACACCGCGAAAGCCGCAGAACGCGCCGCGCTCGTCATAGCGCGGGCTGGCGGCGATCTCCCACCAGCGCTCCTCGCCCTCGACGTGAACGGGGAGGCGCAGGTCGCGGAACGACTCGCGGCCCTTCATCTTCTCCGCAAGATCGCGAAGGCCCGCGGCGAAGTTGCCCGACTCCCAGCTCGGCCCCGCCAGAACCTCGAGGAACGCCTTGCCGTTGATGGAGACGGGGTCGAGGCCGCACGCGAAGGCGAAGCGCGGAGAGGCCTTGATGATGCGGCGGGCGGCGTCGGTCTCCCACAGCCAGTCCGCGCCGGTGTCCTCGAACTCGCGCAGCAGGAGGCTCACTGTCTCGTCGCGCTCGGCGAGTGCGATCTGGCCGGCGCGGATCAGCACCAGCGCGCGGGCGCGCGTGACGCAGCCGAGCATGAGCAGGCTGGTGAACAGCAAGGTCGCGCCGCTCGCAGGATAAGCGCCTGCCAGCGCCAGCTTGCCCGCCGCGACACCGCCTACGCCGCCCAGGAACAGAATGGACGATAGTGCCAGCGGCGCCAGAGCGACGGCGACCGCGGTCATCAGCACCGACAGGACCATCCACACCACGAAAGCGCCGCCTGTGCCGACGCCCGCGAACAGGGTGGGCGGCACCGACCAGACGGCGGCTAGGGCGATCCCCTCGAGCGCGGTGCCGCGCAGTTCACTCAGCGCGGCGTGGCTGCCGTCCCGATGCTCCGTACGCCTACGCCGGATCGCGACCGCGATCGCGACGGCGGCGGTCGCCACGCCCCAGCCGCCGAGCAGCCACATTGGCAGGGATTTGGCGAACAGCATCACCATGACAGTCGCGGCGAGCAGGTTGGCGCCGAGGAGGAACAACGCGAACTGGCGCCCCGCCTGGAGCTGGAAGGAGCGGATTCGCCCCCATTCGGCCGGGTCCGTACCCTCGCGCAGGCCTACAAGCGTGCGGAAGTCGACCGAAACGGGGCCGGCGGCGATAGGCTCTGCGGTACTCACCCGCCCGGCTTAGCAACGGCTGGTTAGCGGTTCGTTTGCGACGGAGGGATTGGAAGGAAAATTGTCGGCCGGAAGATGGGTCGTCCGCCGTGGTGAGTCCTAGCCTTGGCTGGGCAAGGCTAGGCTGCCCGCACCTACGCCGCCCGCAGCTCGTACGGCTTGATCTCACCCGCCAGATACAAGTTCCGCGCCTTGGTCCGGCTGAGCTTGCCCGAGCTGGTCCGCGGCAGGGTGCGCGGCGGGATCAGCTCGATCACGCAATTCATGCCGGTCACCGCGCGGACGCGCTCGCGGATCGTGTCGTGCAGCCGCGCGCGCTCCGCCTCGTCGGAGCTGCGGCATTGGACGAGCACCGCCGGCGTCTCCTCGCCGCCGGGCGTAGTGATCGCGAAGGCGGCGATGTCGCCCGCCTTGAAGCCGGGCAGCTGCTCCACTGCCCACTCGATGTCCTGCGGCCAGTGGTTCTTGCCGTTGACGATGATCATGTCCTTGGCGCGGCCGACGATGTAGATGTAGCCGTCCGACATGTAACCCATGTCGCCGGTGTCGAGCCAATTGTCGCGCATGCACGCGGCGGTCGCGTCGGGGTCGCGGAAATAGCCGACCATCACCGACGGACCCGAGCACCAAACCTTGCCGATCGCGCGGTCGGGCAGGGGAGCGCCATTCTCGTTGCGGATCTCGACGGCCATGTCGCGCACGGGCTTCCCGCAATTGACGATGGCGCGATAGCGCTGCGGGCGCTCGTTGTCGTTCGCGCTACCGTCATGGCCCGACAGTTCGGTTTCCTCGACCAGCTCGACGCGGATGCCCTCGCCCGGCGGCATGATCGTCACGGCGAGCGTTGCCTCCGCGAGGCCGTACGAGGGCAGGAAGGCGGACGCCTTGAATCCCGCATCGGCGAAGGCGTCGACGAACGCCTGCATCACGTCGGGCCGGATCATGTCCGCACCGTTGCCCGCGATGCGCCAGCGCGACAGGTCGAACCGGTCGGACGCGCGCGTCTGCGACGACATGCGTCGCGCGCAGATGTCGTAACCGAAGGTGGGCGAGTAGGAGATGGAGTTGCCGTCATTGCGCGTGATCAGGTCGAGCCAGGCGAGCGGACGCCGCGCAAAATCCTCCGTCTTCAGGTAATCGACCGACACTTGGTTGGCGATCGGCGACAGGAAGCAGCCGACCAGCCCCATGTCGTGGTACCAGGGCAGCCAAGAGATGCAGCGATCCTCCGGCACCAGCTCCATGCCGTACCCGTGCGCGGCGAGGTTATTGAGCAGCGCGCGGTGTGTGATCGCGACGCCGTGCGGGAAGCGCGTCGAGCCGCTGGAGTACTGCAAATAGGCGATCGCATCGGGGCTCGCGTCCGGCAGCGGCACGTCCGGCGCCTCGCGGGTCGCCAGCTCAGACCAGTCCACGCCTTCCGTCCCCACCAGGCGCGCGGCTTCGCCGGCCATATGCGCGAGCTCGGGCGGAAAGATCAGCATCGATGGATCGCAACTCGCGAGCTGGACGCGCAGCTGCTCGATATAGCTTTCCTTGCCGCCGAACGAGGTCGGCAGCGGCAGCGGCACGGGCCAGGCACCCGCATACACGACGGCGAAGAAGAGGTGCGCGAACTCCGGCCCCGTCTCCGCGATCAGGGCGATGCGGTCTTCCGGCTTGACGCCCGCCGCGATCAGCCGGCGCGCGGCGACAAGCGCGTCCTCGCGAAGTTCCGCATACGAGTAAGGGCGCGACAGCTGCCCGCGCGCGTCGTGGAAGTTGAGGCCGCGCTCACCGGTCGCGGCATAATCCAGCGCCTCGCCCAGCGTGGCGAAATCGGCCATGCGGCGGGGCAGAGCATCGGTGGTGGGCGTAGGCTGGAGGGCGGTCGCGCCGCTGAAGCGCTGCTCGATCGTCATGCCTCTGAACGTCCTGTCGTCGCGAGTAAGGGGCGGGGAAGGCACGAGAACCGCCTTCATTACCGCACCGTTTCGCAATCGGCTCCCACTATGGCACAAACATGGCGCATGCCGAGCACCGCCCCCAAGCAACGCCGTCCCGCCCCGCCCCTGACGGGAGAGAAGATGGAGCGGCTCGCGCTCCGTTACGTCGAGCGGTTCGCTACGACGCGTGGGCGTTTGGCGGACTATCTCCGGCGCAAGATCCGCGAGCGCGGTTGGGAGGGAGCGCCCGCCGACCCGGATGCGCTCGCGGAACGCCTGGCGGGCCTCGGCTATATCGACGACCGCGCCTTCGCGGAAGCGCGCGCGACGGCCATGGCGCGGCGGGGGCTCGGCGCACGGCGCGTGCAGGACGCGCTACGTCACGCGCGGGTCGGCGCGGAGGACACGGAGGCGCTCGCGCCCGAGATCGAGGAGCGAGGGCCCGAAGCAGCGCTCGCCTTCGCCCGGCGGAAGCGGTTCGGTCCGTTCGCGGCCGAACGCGCGGACCGCGAGCGTATGGGCAAGCAACTGGCCGCCATGGCGCGCGCGGGACATGGCTACGAACTGTCGCGCCGCATCCTCGAACTGCCGCCGGGCGCGGAGATCGAGCCGGAAGAGCTGCTCTAGATTACGAAAACGCTGGACTCCGCAGCGCCACAAGGGGCGTTGCGGCCCGGACGCACTGTGGCTAGCAAGGCGTGGGGGAACCAACCGGATGCGCGACCTGACCTCTGACGCCAGCGAGCAGCCCGCCGTCCCCGACGGCGGGCCCGCGCTGGTGCGCGCGGCGGGCGTGGTGAAGTGGTTCGACGTGACGCGCGGCTTCGGTTTCGCGGTCGCCGACGACCCGACGGTCGGCGACATCCTGGTCCATTTCTCCGTCCTGCAACCGCACGGGCGGCGCAGCTTGCCCGAGGGCGCGCGCATCGACGCGCTGATCGTCCGACGCGAGCGCGGCTTCCAAGCCCGCGAGATCGTCTCGCTCGACCTCTCGGGCGCGGTGGAGGAGCAGCCGCGGCCCAAGCCCGCCGGCGACCGCATCGATCCGACCACGCTGATCGACTCGGCCGGGCCGTTCGAGCCCATGGCGGTGAAGTGGTTCAACCGGCTGAAGGGGTACGGCTTCCTGGTTCGAGCAAGCGACGGCGCGGACGTCTTTGTTCACATGGAGACGCTGCGCCGCGCGGGTATCCTCACCGTTGAGCCCGAGCAACCGATACGCGCGCGTGTCGTCGAGGGCCGCAAGGGGCCGCTCGCCGTGGTGGTGGAAGACGGGCATTGATCCGACACGGGCTGCTCGCGTTGGCGGTGCTGGGTATGTCGGCCTGCGGCGGGGCGGACGGCTCGGAGCGCGAGGCCGAAGCGGCGACGGTACCGGTCACGGTGGCGGGTTCGGGCGGCACGCACCGTTTCACCGTCGAGCTGGCGGACACGGCGGCGGAGCAGGAGCGGGGGCTGATGTACCGCACCGACCTGAAACCCGACGGCGGGATGCTGTTCGCGCCTTACCCGCCCGACGGCGGACCTCCGCGCGAGGCGAGCTTCTGGATGCGCAACACGCCGAGCCCGCTCGACATCATCTTCATTCGTGCCGACGGTACGATCGCGCGCATTGCGGAGAACACCGTGCCGTTCTCCGAAGCGCCTGTGCCCTCGGGGGAGCCGGTCGCGGCGGTGCTGGAGATACCGGGCGGCCGCGCGGCGGAGCTGGGCATCGCCGAGGGCGACCGCGTCGATTGGCCGAGCCGGCGCTGACGCGGCATTGAAGCCGCCCCCGGTAGCGGGTAAGCGCAACGCCCATGGGTATTTTAGCGTCGATCGGTAATGCGCTCGCTCCCGTCTTCACCTGGTGGAACGGCGCGACGCTGGGCACGCATTTGGGGCTGCGCGGCAAAAGGCGCGTGGGCGAGGACGATCTCGGCAACGTCTATTACGAGGGCGGTCGCAGCGTGGACGGCACGCCGCAGCGCTGGGTCATTTACAAGGGTTCCAACGACGCAAGCCGCGTGCCGCCCGAATGGTTCAGCTGGCTCCACAAGCAGCTGGACGACGTACCCGACCGCTCGATGCCGCAGCCGCGCGCCTGGCAGAAGCCCATGGTCCCGAACATGACGGGCACGCCGCTCGCCTATCGCCCGCACGGCGCGCTGGAGAAGGGCGGGCAGCGCCCGGCCTCCGCCGGCGACTATGAAGCGTGGACGCCCGAGGGATGAACAGGCGTATGGTCGCCGCGGGCGTGGCCGCGGCGGCGGTGATAGGGGCGGGGGGCTGGTACGGCTATCAGCAGCTCCGCGAGCGGCCCGAGACGGTCGCGGTGCAGGAGGTGCCGGAAGACTCGGTCGAGGCGGGCGAGGTCACGGGCGATGTCGAGACGGTCGACGTCGCCGAGGCGCAGCCCGTTGACCACGGCTCCACGCCCATGGGGCAGCGGGTAGCGGTGCTGGGACTTCTCAATAAGCGCAACGGCGTCGCGCAGGACCTGACGCTCCGGCCCGGCCAAGCGGTACGCCTGGGCGACACGATCGTGCGCCTGCGCGCCTGCGAGCGGACCGCGCCTTGGGAGCCGGAGCAGCTGACGGGCGCGTTCGTGCAGTTCGGCGTGCGCGAGGCCGATAATCGGTGGCGGCGCGCCTTTTCCGGCTGGCTCTATAAGGAACGGCCGGCGCTCAACGTCGTGCAGCACCCCGTCTACGACGTGTGGACCAAAAGTTGCACCACGTCCTTCCCGGACAGGGGGCCCGAGACGGTGGTGCTGGAGTCGGGCGCGGCACCGGCCGGCGGCAACCGGTCGAGCGCGCCGAAGTCGCCCGCGCGCAGGCCCGCGGCATCGAGCGAAGCCCCGTCCGCGCCCGCCAGCGCGCCGCTCAGCAACGCGACGTAATCCGGTCGGCTGATTTCCACTGCACCGAGGCTGGCTAGGTGGTCGGTCTGGAATTGGCAGTCGAGCAGCGTGAAGCCGCCGACCTTGAGGCGCGCAACGAGCCAAGCGAGCGCGACTTTGGACGCATCCGTCGCGCGGCTCACCATCGACTCTCCGAAGAAGGCGCGGCCGAGCGCCAAGCCGTATAGACCGCCGACCAGTTCGTCGCCGTCCCAGCATTCCACCGAATGCGCGCACCCCATTTCGTGCAGGTCGTGGAAGACGCGTTCTATGCCGATGTTGATCCAGGTCTCCGGCCGACCGGGCACGGCTTCAGCGCACATCGCCAGCACGCGGTCGAACGCCTGGTCGGCGGTGACGCGGTAGCGGTCGGACGCGATCGTCTTGCGGAGCGAGCGGGAGAGGTGGAAGCCGTCGAGCGGCAGGACGGCGCGGCGGCGGGGCTCCACCCAGTAGACGCTGGGCGCATCGCGGTGGTCGGCCATGGGAAAAACGCCCACCGCATAGGCTCCGAGGACCAGCTGCGGATCGAGCGTCTCCAGACGTCGGCTCATCGTAGGAGGTGACGCTCCACGGCGCGCCAAAGTTCCGTGAACGCCCGCGCCGTGGACGAGCGCGGGAACGCGGCGCCGAGCGGAGAGCGCGCCGCGGCGGCGGCTTCCGCATCGCTCGCCATCGGGATCACCGGCCAGTCGGGCTCGGCCCGCAGCGCATCCGTGTGGAGCCGCCGCCGCCGATCCACCATTGAGTGGACGGGCAGGACGGGCGTGCGCTCGCGCAGATGCTGGAGCACCTCTTGGTAGGCGCGTATCGACAGCGCTGAGGGGACCACGGGGACGATGATCAGGTCGGCGGCGCGCATCGCCTGCTCGGCGGTCTCGGTCAGCCCGGGCGGGCAGTCCAGCAGGACGCGGTCGTGGTCGAGATCGCCGATCAGGCGGCCGAGACGCTTCTTCTTGTCGAGGTCGTGCAGCAGGTGGTCCAGATTGCGCAGCGACGCGTCGGCGGGAAGCAGGTCCAGTCCCGGATAAGCCGTGGATCGGATGAGTCGGTCGGGCGCGACGTCGCGCGAGAAGACGGCCTGTGCGCGGTCGCGGCGGCGGTTCTCGGGCCGGTCGTCGTAGAGGATCCAGCTGGCGGCGGCCTGCGGATCAAGGTCCCACAACAACGTGCGGCGGGCGGATTGGGTGGCTGCGGCCCAGGCCAGGTTGACGGCGAGGGTGGTCTTACCCACCCCGCCTTTAAGAGAGTAGATCGCAATCGTCGCCATTAGGCGGGAACGTGCCGCGACGTCCCAGCGGTAGCAAGCTTTACGCTTTGCAGCTCTGCTCGCTCTTGCCGGGCAATGTCACCGTGATGTTCTCGGTCGTGTCCGTCAGGCGATAGCCGCCGTCGGCCGTGTACGGCTCGCCCGCATTGGGCGCGCGCAAGGTCGTGGGCGCGCCGTTCTGCTCCGTGCGGACCAGCACCTGCTTATCGCCTTCGAAGAAGGTGACGTAGAGCAGGCTGTTGTCGCGGCAGCGGAAGGTCTGCTCGGCGCGGATCGCGGGCGGGAGCTCCACGGGCGCCGCTGCGGTCTTGTTCGCCGCCGGCTCGGACTCGGGGCCGACCGCCTCGGCGGAGGGACGGTTGTTGCAGGCGGCGAGCGCGACGAGCGCGGCGCCGGCGAGGAGGAGACGATGTTTCATGACGGCTCGGCCCCTGACCGAGCCGCGGAGCCGGGTCAAGCGGCTAGGTGAGTCGTTTTGTCGCATCCCGCCGGACCCTCATGCGTTTCACCAGCCCCGAGAAGGCCTGAGGAGAAGCGAAATGGGTGGAGCCAACAAGGCGGAGAACGACGCCCTGCAGAGCGGCGAGGGCGACCTCGCCCGCGGACAGGACGAACGCGAGTTCGGGGCCGGCGGCCAGGATGTGCAGAGCACCGGTGCGCGGGAGGACCGCGACGTGAACCGCGACGGCAAGCTGGACTCCGCGGGCGCGGACGCGTCGGCGCGCGCGCCGCTGGGCAGCACGCCGATGCCGCCCGACTAGGGTTTCGGCCCTAAGGCCGCTTGCCGGGCGCGGCGCTTCGTGTAGCCTCTTCCGATCTCTGGGGGAGACCGCATATGATCCGTCGCCGCGCCGCGCTGCTCGCCGCACTCCTGTTCTCGACCGCGCCGGCCCACGCGCACGAGCCGGCCAGGCAGGCCGCAGCGCCCGCGGCCCCGTCGACCGCCGACCTGCTGGTTCCGCCCGCGGACGCGCAGCGCTACGTCGTCGTGAGCCAAGCGGGCGAGCACGGGACCGCGGCGGCTTGGCGGCTGCCCGACGGCTCGCTCGCGCACCGGTTCAGCATGAACCTGCGCGGGCAGCTGTTCGAACTGGATCAGACGACGCGACTGGGCGCGAACGGCCTGCCGGAGCGGATCGTGGTGCGCGGCTTCACGCCGGGCGGCGACGCGGGCGAGCTGTTCGAGGTGCGGGACGGCGTCGCGCGCTGGCGCAACAAGGTCGAGAACGCGAGCGCGCCGTTCGACGGCCGCGCCTTCTACTCCGCTTACGGCGGGCCATGGTCCGCCAACGCGATCTTCGCCGAGGCGCTGTATCGCGCGCCCAACCGCACGCTCCGCATGCTGCCGAGCGGCGAGGCGCGCATGGTCAAGCTGGTCGACGTGCCCGTGGGCGGCGGCGCGACGGCCAAGACGGTGACCGCCTGGTCGATCGAGGGCCTGGGGCTGGAGCCGCTGCCCGTCCTCCTGAACCAGGACGGCAGCTTCTTCGCATTCGTCGTGTACGGCATGGGGATGCTGCCGCGCGAGTATGCCGGCGACCTCCTGAAGATCCAGCGGGCGCAGATCGACGCGCTCACGGCGCGCAGCCCGGAGATCGCCCGGCGCTTCGGCCAAGTCTCGCCCGTGCCCGTCGCCTTCACCAATGTCCGCATGTTCGACGCCGAGGGCAAGCGCTTCGTCGGGGGTCAGACGGTCGTGACCAACGGCCGCACCATCGCCGCGGTCGGGCCGGCGGCGAGCGTGCGGGTGCCGGCGAACGCCCGCGTGATCGACGGGCGCGGCAAAACGCTGACGCCCGGGCTGTGGGACGCGCACATGCATGTCGGTTCCGACCGGCAGGGCCTCATGCTGCTGTCGATGGGCGAGACGTCCGCGCGCGATCCGGGCGCCAACGTGCAGGCGACCGAGCTGCGCCGGAAGCGCGTCGCGGCCGGGCAGCTGCTGTTTCCGACGGTCTACTCGTCGGTCCTGATCGACGGGAAGGGGCCGCTGCAGGCGCAGGGCGGCCTGTCCGTATCGTCGGTCGAGGAGACGCTGGCCGCCGTGCGCCGCGCCAAGGACAGCGGGTTCACCGGCGTCAAATTCTACACGAGCATGAAGCCCGAATGGCTGTGGGCGGGCGTCGCCGAGGCGAAGCGGCTGGGGCTGCACGTCCACGGCCATATCCCGGCGACGCTGCGCGCCAAGGACGTGATCGCGCGCGGTTACGACGAGATCACGCACATCAACTTCGTGATGATGCAGGCGCTGCCCGACAGCGTGGTGGACGTGTCCAACGGCATCGCGCGCTTCGAGGGGCCGGGCCGCTACGCCAAGGACGTTGACCTCGACGCGGAGCCGATGCGCTCGCTCGTCGCCGAGATGGCGCGGCGCGGTACGGTGGTGGACCCGACGCTGGTCACGTTCGAGGGGCTGTACGTACCGGAGAACGGCGACCTGTCGCCCGCCTACGCGCCGTTCGTCGGCACCATGCCGCCGCAGGCGGAGCGCGGCTTCCGCGAAGGCGGGTTCAAGCCGCCGGCCGGGGTGACGCGCGCCGATTATCGCGCGAGCTTCGCCAAGCTCGTCCAGCTGACCAAGAAGCTGCACGACGCGAACGTGCCGATCGTGGCCGGGACCGACGGCGGCGGGCTGGAGCTCGTCCGCGAGCTGGAGCTCTACGTCCGGGCCGGCATGACCCCCGCCCAGGCGCTCGCCACCGCGACGATCGCGCCGGCCCGCCTCGCCGGCGTGGGCGGGACGACCGGCTCCATCGCCGTCGGCAAGGAGGCGGACCTGGTGCTGGTCGACGGCGACGTGTCGGCGGAGATCGGCGCCCTCAGGCGAACGCAGTGGGTGATGTCCGACGGCGCGCTGATGAACGCGGACGAGCTGCGCCGGGCGGCGGGCTTCTCGGGCGCGCCGAAGTAACGGCGCGCACTGGATCACGAAGCCGCCCGACCTGTCGGGACGGCGGACACGATATCGGTTGCGGCGAAATCGTCGCCCTTGAACAGCAGCGGCTCGCCCGTCGATTTGTCGAGCGCGTAGGCGAAGCAGTCGCCGAAGTTGAGGCTGGCGGGGTGGCCGGTGCCGCGGCCGTAGGTGCGATAGGCGGCGCGCGCGAGCTCGGCGTGTTCCAGGGTTACGGGTACGACTTGGACGCCCAACTCGGCCGCGGCTTTGTCGAGCGCGGCGGGCGGTATCTTGCGCCCACGTACAGCCACCGCAGTCAGCTCCACCCAAGAGCCGGCGGACATTAGCAAATGAGAAGCGTCGCTCATCCGGTCGAGGAACGCGGCATGCCCGTCCTCTTTCAGCAACACGGCAAATACCGCCGAGGTATCCAGAATCACGTTCCCGACCCGTCCTCTTCACGAAATTCGCGAAGGATCTGCGTAGACGTCTTCCCCTTCCATTCAGGCGGCAGATACTGTTGGAACTCCTCGACGGCCGCCTTCATCCGACGCAGTCGCTCCTCGCGCAAGGCAGTCAACTCGCGATGCTCGCGTTCTAGGGCCTCCCGGATCGTCTCCGTGACCGAGCGGCCCGTCGCATCGGCCAGCTCGCGCGCCAGGCGTACCGTGCGCTCGTCCTTGATGTTGAGCTGAACACCCATGTTCTACCTCCGTCGCTTCGGCATCTACCATCACACGAACTAGGCGGCAACGAAGCGGAAGTCGCTTGTAGGCCCAAGAGCTTGCGACCATGTGGCCGGGCATGCGCACGCTTCCCGACACCCTGTCCCTCATCGGCGATACGCCGCTCGTCCGGCTCAAAGGCCCGAGCGAGGCGACGGGATGCGACATTTTCGGCAAATGCGAGTTCGCCAATCCGGGCGGGTCGGTGAAGGACCGCGCGGCGCTGTTCATCGTCGAGGACGCGGAGGAGCGTGGGCTCCTGAAGCCGGGCGGCTGCATCGTCGAAGGGACGGCGGGCAATACGGGCATCGGGCTGGCGCTGGTGGGGAACGCCAAAGGCTATCGCACCGTCATCGTCATGCCGGAGACGCAGTCGCGCGAGAAGATGGATACGTTGCGTGCGTTGGGCGCGGAGCTGGTGACGGTGCCGGCCGCGCCTTACTCATCGCCCTGCCACTTCGTGCACATCAGCCGGCGGATGGCGGAGGAGACGGAGGGCGCGGTCTGGGCCAACCAGTTCGACAACGTCGCGAACCGGCGCGCGCATGTGGTCGGCACCGCGGAAGAGATCTGGACGCAGATGGACGGCCGGATCGACGGCTTCACCTGCGCGGTCGGGACGGGCGGCACGCTGGCGGGCGTGGGCATGGGGCTGAAGGCGAAGGACGAGTCGGTGGTGATCGCGCTCTCCGACCCGCACGGCGCGGCGCTCTACGAATACTACGCGAACGGCGAGCTGCGCGGCGAGGGGAACTCGGTCGCGGAGGGGATCGGGCAGGGACGGATTACCGGCAATCTGGACGGCGCGCCCGTGGACACGCAGTTCCGCATCAGCGACCAGGAAGGCTGGGAGTGGGTGCGTCGCCTGCTCGACGAAGAAGGGCTGTGCCTGGGCCTGTCGTCCGGCATCAACGTGGCGGGCGCGGTACACCTCGCCCGTGCGCTCGGGTCCGGCAAGCGGATCGCCACGATCCTGTGCGACACGGGCTTCCGTTACTTGTCGACGCTGCACAATCCCGAGTGGCGCGCGGCGAAGGGCCTGCGGCCGTAGGGCGATACGCTTGCGAATCGACATGGCGGCTCCGATGGGTTAATCTGGTCGCTCGAATGAAACGGGTTGCCGACGAAAAGAGCCAGTCGATGCAGCGCGTCCGGGTCGGAATGATCGGACTGGCCGCTGTGATCCTGCTGATCGGGCTCGCCTCCG
Source organism: Sphingomonas lenta (assembly GCF_002288825.1). Taxonomy (GTDB): domain Bacteria; phylum Pseudomonadota; class Alphaproteobacteria; order Sphingomonadales; family Sphingomonadaceae; genus Sphingomonas; species Sphingomonas lenta. The sequence goes on along the minus strand of NZ_NSLI01000002.1, from coordinate 362,651 downwards.
TGCTGTTCTCCGGCGTCCGCGACCAGCGCGGCCGTACCGCCGCCGGCGGCGCGGACTCGGCCGTCGTGGCGAACATCACGTCCGCGAACGGGGCGGCGGTGAACGAGTCGGACGAGCCGCTCGCGGACCTGGGCGTGGCGCCCGGATCGGCCAGCGTCGATCCCGCCGCCAACCAGACGCGCTGATCCGGCGGGGAAATCCGGGGACGCCCTGGGCATGATTTCTCTTCTAGCTTCAGAACCGACCTTTTGCGTGCCTTTCGGAGGCGTGCGCGACGGCTCGCGCCTGCCACATTCTCCCGGAGCGCCGCCCGGTTAAGGGGAGTTATCCCCAACTTTCCCCGAATATCCCGTTGCGTCCCGCAGACCCCGTTGATATCAAGATCAGCAACGGGGCAGGTCCACTGTTTGCTGAAAACAGGGTCGATCGGCGGCGATGGCCGCGGTTCGGCGAGCGGTGGGTCGTGCGCTTCCCGGGTGCGAGGGTGGCGTGGCGGATCGGCGTCTTTATCAGGGAGGAGGCTTGGGTCTGGTGGACGACAAGGGTCGCGTCGCCATCCCCAATGCGCTCCGCTCGACGCTGGCGGAGAACGCTCCTCGGGCCGACGGCAAGGACGGCGGCACCATCATCGTCGCAGTGCACGAGGACCAGCCCTGTTTGGTCGCTTACGACCCGGCCTACCTGGCCGAGCTCAAGGCCGAGTTGGACAAGCGCACCGAGTTGTCCCGCGGAAGCGACGGTAAGGTCGATCCCAACATCAAGCGCAACGGCGCGAACGGCGAGGCGGTGCCCTTCGACGGGTCGGGCCGCTTCATCATGCCGGGCTTTCCGCGTTTTCATGCCGGCATAGGGAGCCACGCCTTTTTCTGGGGCACGTTGGACGCGATCGAGATCTGGGACCCGAAGACGCTGGTCGAGACGCCGGACCTGCCGCGCGCGATGGTTTCGGCCTGCCGCTACTACTGCCAGGAAAAGGGGATCGCGCTGTGATCGCGGACGCCCCCCATATCCCCGTGCTCCTCGACGAGGTGGTGGACGCGCTCGAGCCGCGGGCGGGCGAGACGATGGTCGACGCGACCTTCGGCGCGGGCGGCTACACGCGCGCGCTGCTCGCCCGCGGCGCGCGCGTGATCGCGTTCGACCGCGACCCGGACGCGATCGCCGCCGGGCGCGACCTCGCGGAGGACGCCGAGCTCACGCTGGTCCATGACGACTTCTCCGGGATGGAGCGGGGGGTTCCTGAGCCCGTCGACGGGGTCGTTATGGACATCGGCGTGTCGTCCATGCAGCTCGACCGGGCCGAGCGCGGCTTCTCGTTCCAGACGGACGGGCCGCTCGACATGCGCATGGCCCAAGAGGGCCCGAGCGCGGCGGATTTCCTGAACACCGCCGACGAGAGCGAGATCGCCGACGTCATCTACCGGTACGGCGAGGAGCCGAAATCGCGCCGGATCGCGCGCGCGATCGTGGACGCGCGGCCGCTGACGCGCACGTCGGAGCTCGCCGCGGTCGTGCGCCGCGCGCTGGGGCACCGGCCGCACGACAAGAAGGACCCGGCGACCCGCGTTTTCCAGGCGGTCCGCATCCATGTGAACCGCGAGCTGGGCGAGCTGGCCGACGGGTTGGCGGCGGCGGAGCGGGTGCTGAAGCCGGGCGGGCGGCTCGCGGTGGTGACGTTCCATTCGCTCGAGGACCGGATGGTCAAGCGCTTCCTGCGCGAGCGGTCGGGCTCGACGCCCGGCGGCTCGCGGCACCTGCCGCAGGCGGTGCGGGGTCCGGAGCCCAGTTTCGAGAAGGTCGGCCCGGCGATCCGGGCTGGTGAGGCCGAGCTCGCGCGCAACCCGCGCGCGCGGTCGGCCACGTTGCGTACGGCGCGGCGCACGGGGGCGCCCGCGTGGAACACGGAGACAGGGGTATGATGGCGGCGTACCGCTTGCGCGGTCTGGGATGGTTCGCGAGCTGCGCGGGGATCGTGCTCAGCTTCTATCTCGTCTCGCTCCAGGTGGCGGGCGAGCGAAACAAGCTGGAGGCGCTGAACGGCCGCATCCGCGCCGCCGAACGCGACATCCGCGCGCTCGAGACGGAGTTCGACACGCGCGCCAACCTCCAGCAGCTGGAGAAGTGGAACGGCGACATCCTGGCGCTGTCCGCGCCGGTGGCCGGGCAGTTCGTCGCGGACGAGCGGCAGCTGGCGAGTGCGCTGTACCGGGTGCCGGCGATGCCGGGCGGCGAGGGTGAAATGAAGACGGCGGCGCTGGTCGTGCCGTCGTTGCCGGTCGCGCCGGAGCCGATGATGGAGACGGCAAAGGCTCCCGCCGGGGCGGGCGCGGTCGCGCACGCCGTCGCGCGCGCGCCCGTGACGTCGAACGGGGCCGTGGCCGCCGCCGCGGCCCCGCCGGCCGCGCGTCCGGCCTCGGCCCGGCTTCAGCGCGTGGCCATGATCGATGGCAACCTGCTCGCCGACTTGGGTGCGCGTGCCCGGGCCGAGGCCTCGCGTTGACCCTAGTCGTCGCCCGTCCCGTCGCGCACCAGCGACGCACCGCCGGCCAGCGCCACGCGCTGGTCGCGATATCGCACATGCGGCTGATGATGCTTATGCTGCTGTTCGGGGCGGCGGTGACGCTCATCATCGGGCGGCTGTTCCTCTTGGCACTGTTCGCGGACGGCGACGCGGGCGCGAACCGGCTGACGGCGAGCCCGCGCGGGGACATCGTCGACCGCAACGGCGAGCCGCTGGCGCGCACGATCGACGCGTGGACGATCGGCGTGCACCCGAAGAAGATGCTGGGTGATCCGATGGAGGTCGCGCAGAAGCTGGCGGAGCTGATGCCGGAGCGGGGCGACCAGTGGTTTTTCCACCGGCTGCTGACGTCCGACGTCAGCTTCACCTATCTCCAGCGCCGCGCCAGCCCCGCGCTCGTGGAAGCGGTAAACGCGATCGGCGAGCCGGCGATCGTGTTCGACCGCGAGACGCAGCGTCTCTATCCGCAGTCCACCATGGCGGCCCACGCGCTCGGCTTTCTGTCGACCGACGGGAAGGGCATGAGCGGCATGGAGCGCGTGCTCGACGAGCAGCTCACCAACCCCGCGCTGAACGGCAAGCCCGTCGCGCTGTCGCTCGACATGCGCGTGCAGGCGGCGATGGAAAGCGAGCTCAGCCGCGCCATGCTGTCGATGCAGGCGCGGGGTGCTGCCGGCCTCGTGCTCGACGCCGACACGGGCGAGATTGTGTCCATGGTGTCGCTGCCTGTGTTCAACCCGAACCGGGTCGGCATGGCGGGCACGGAGGAGCTGCGCAACAACACCGTCCAGTCGGTCTACGAGTTGGGCTCCACGTTCAAGGTGATCACCGCCGCGATCGCGCTGGAGACGGGCGTCGCGACCGTCTCGCGCCGCTTCGACGCCACCGCGCCGCTCCAGGTCGGCCGCTTTCGCATCAAGGACGACCACGCGCAGAACCGCTGGCTCAACATCCCCGAGATGCTGATGCACTCGTCCAACATCGCCACCGCGCGCATCGCCGACGAGATCGGGCCGCAGCGGATGCAGGCGATGTTCCGCCGCCTCGGCTTCGACACCAAGCCCGACGTGGAGCTGCGCGAGAAGGGGCGTCCGATATGGCCGAGCTTCTGGGCGCGGACGACCACCATGACGACCGCCTACGGCCACGGCATCGCGGTGACGCCGCTGCACCTCGCCAACGCCTACGCCGCGATGATCAACGGCGGCGTGTGGCGTCCGACGACGCTGCTCAAGGTCGAGCCGGGCCGCGCGCCGCAGGGCCGCCGCGTCATCAGCGAGGAGACGAGCCGGCGCATGCGCCAGATGATGCGGCTAATCGTCCAGGAAGGCACGGGCAAGAAGGCGGAGGCGCCGGGCTATCGCGTCGGCGGCAAGACGGGCACCGCCGAGGTGCCGCAGGCGGGCGGCTACGCCAAGAACGCCAACGTCTCCACCTTCGCCGCAGCCTTTCCGATGGACGCGCCCCGCTACGTCGTGATTGCGATGATGGACTCGCCCAAGCGGGTCGAGGCGAACCAGTTCCAGACCACGGCCGCCTACACCGCCGCGCCGGTCGTCAGCCGCGTGATCGCGCGGACGGGTGCGCTGCTGGGCGTGATCCCCGACGACCGCCGCGACGTGGATCAGTCCGACATCATGCCGCTGCTGTGGCGCGCGCCGGGCGAGAAGGCGCACTGATGCGGCTGGGCGCGCTTCTGGGCGATGATCGCGCGGAGCCGGTGACCGGCTTCGCCATCGATCATCGCAAGGTCGCGCCCGGCACCGTCTTCGGCGCCTTCCCCGGACAGCGCTTCAACGGCGAGGACTTCATCCCCGCCGCGGTCGGCAGCGGGGCGGTGGCGGTGGTCGCCGCGCCGGACGCGCAGGTCGACGGCGCGGTGCACATCGCCGATCCCGCGCCCCGCGCCCGCTTTGCGCAACTCGCGGCCAAGTTCTTCGCGCCCTTCCCGGAGACCGCGGTCGCGGTGACGGGCACCAACGGCAAGACCTCCACGGTCGAGATGACGCGCCAGCTCTGGCGCATGGCGGGCCACCACGCCGCGTCCATCGGCACGCTGGGCGTGACCACGGCCGACGAGCGGGTGACGACCGGGCTGACCACGCCCGACATCGTCACCTTCCTGTCCAACGTCGCCGGGCTCGCGCGCGAGGGCGTGACGCATGTCGCGTTCGAGGCGTCGAGCCACGGGCTGGACCAGTACCGCACCGAAGGTCTGCCCGTCGCGGCGGCGGCGTTCACCAACCTGAGCCGCGACCACCTCGACTATCACGGCACGATGGAGGCGTATCTCGCCGCCAAGCTGCGCTTGTTCTCCGACGTGGTCTCGCCCGGCGGTGCGGCGGTGGTGTGGGCGGACGATCCCGTATCGGGCCAGGTCGCCGAGGTCGCCCGCGCGAGGGGTGCGCGCGTGCTGATGGTCGGCGAGCGTGGCGATGCGCTGCGGCTCCTGTCGCGTGCGCCGACTCTGCTCGGGCAGGCGCTGGTGATCGAGGCTGACGGTGCGGAGCACAAGGTTATGCTGCCGCTGATCGGCGCTTACCAGGCTGCGAACGCGCTAGTCGCGGCGGGACTGGTCATCGCGACCGGCGGCGAGGTCAAGGCGACGCTGCAGGCGCTCGCCCGGCTGCAGCCGGTGCGCGGGCGGCTGGAGCGGGCGGTGATCACGCGGACGGGCGCACCCGTCTATGTCGATTACGCGCACACGCCCGACGCGCTGGAGGCGGCGATCGCGGCGCTGAAGCCGCATGCGCAGGGCAGGCTGATCCTGGTGTTCGGCGCGGGAGGCGACCGCGACCAGGGCAAGCGTAGCGAGATGGGCGCGGTCGCCGCGCGCATGGCGGACCGGGTGATCGTCACCGACGACAACCCGCGTTCGGAAGACCCGGCGGCGATCCGCCGGATGGTTATCGACGGCGTCAGGGACGCCGTCGAGATCGGGGACCGCCGCGAGGCAATCGCGGCGGCGATCGGGGAAGCAGGACCGGCCGATATCGTGCTGGTGGCGGGCAAGGGGCATGAGCAGGGACAGGTCGTCGGTGACCTCGTCCTTCCCTTCGACGACGTGGCTGTGGCCCGGGAGTGTGCGAGATGAGTGTGACTGAGCGTAAGGCAATGTTCGAGACCCGCGAGGGCAAGTCGAAGCGTCCCAAGCTGGGGCTGAAGTTCGGGAGCGGCGATCTGTCGCCCCGGCCGCTGCCCCGTCTCGAGGGCGCACGGTGAACCTTTGGACGTCCGCCGAGATCGCGAGCGCGACCGGCGGAACGGCGTCCCAAGAGTTCGAGGTGTCCGGCGTCGCGTTCGACTCGCGCGAGGTGGGCCCAAGCGATCTGTTCGTGGCCATGCAGGGAGAGGTCACGGACGGACATCGCTTTCTACCCCAAGCGTTCGCGCAAGGGGCCGCCGGGGCGATCGTTTCCGGGTCGTGCGAGGGACCGCACGTCCGCGTGGCCGACAGCTTCGCCGCGCTGCAGGCGCTAGGCCGGGCGAGCCGCGCCAGGACGGAGGCGAGGGTGATCGGCGTCACCGGCTCCGTCGGCAAGACGTCGGCCAAGGAGGCGCTCTACGCCGCGCTGGAGCGGTCGAACCACGATCGGGTGCACCGATCGGTGAAGAGCTACAACAACCATACGGGCGTGCCGCTGAGCCTGGCGCGCATGCCGCAGGGCAGCGTCTACGGCGTGTTCGAGATGGGCATGAATCATGCCGGCGAGATCGCCGAGCTGACGCGGATGGTGCGCCCGCACGTCGCGATCGTCACCGCCATCGCGCCCGCGCATATCGAGTTCTTCGACTCGATCGAGGGCATCGCCGACGCCAAGGCGGAGATTTTCCAGGGGCTGGAGCCGGGCGGCGTCGCGATCGTGCCGTTCGACAGCCCGCATCGCGACCGCCTCGCGAGCGCGGCGCGCGCGCACGCCGAGCGCGTCGTCACCTTCGGGACGGGCAAGGGCGCGGACGTGTGGGCACGCGACGCGATGCGCCTGCCGACCGGCGGCACGTTCGTCACGGCGGTGATGGGCGAGGGGCGGGAGCTCAGTTTCACCGTGGCGCAGCCGGGCGAGCACTGGGTGTCGAACGCGCTGGCGGTGCTGGCGGCGGTGGACGCGGTCGGCGCGGACCTGGGTCAGGCGGGGCTCGCATTGGCGGAGATGGGCGGATTGCCGGGCCGCGGCGCGCGGTCGTTGGTGGCGGTCGACGGGGGCCAAGCGCTCGTGATCGACGAGAGCTACAACGCCAATGCCGCCTCCATGCGCGCGAGCCTGAAGGTGCTGGCGCACGAGCCCGGCCGCAAGATCGCCGTGCTGGGTGAGATGCGCGAATTGGGCGCGCAATCGGAGCAGCTGCACGCCGAGCTCGCCGACCCGATCGCGGGCGCGAGCGTCGAAACGGCGCTGCTCGTCGGCGAAGCGATGGAGCCGCTCGCCCGCGCGCTTGAGGGGCGGGTGAACATCGTGCATGTGCGGGACGCTGCGACGGCGCTGGACCGGCTCAAGGCCGTGCTGGCCCCGGGGGACGCGGTGCTCGTCAAAGGGTCGAACGGGGTGGGGTTGTCGCGCGTGGTCGCGGCGCTCGAAGGCGGGGTGTAATGCTTTACTGGATCGCGGACGCGCTGGGATTTCCCGGCGTCCTCAACCTGATCCGTTACCTGTCGTTCCGCACGGGCGGGGCGATCGCGACCGCGCTCGTCATCGGCCTCATCATCGGGCCGAAGTTCATCGGCTGGCTGCGCGTGCGCCAGGGCAAGGGTCAGCCGATCCGCACCGACGGTCCCCAGTCGCACCTCGCCAAGCGCGGCACGCCCACCATGGGCGGGCTGATGATCCTGACCGCGCTGGGCCTGTCCGTGCTGCTGTGGATGGACCTGTCCAATCCGTTCGTCTGGGCGTGCCTGTTCGTAACGCTGGGCTTCGGGTCGATCGGCTTCCTCGACGACTGGGACAAGGTGCGCAAAGCGTCCACCGCGGGCGTGTCGGGGCGCACGCGCCTCTTGCTGGAGTTCGCCATCGCGGGCGTGGCCGCGTGGATCATCATGCGGCAGAACGGGACTCCGCTGTTCCTGCCCTTCACCGACCGGATGTATATCGACCTGGGCTGGTTCTACCCGCTGTTCGCCGCGTTCGTGATCGTGGCGTTCGGCAATGCGGTGAACCTTACCGACGGGCTCGACGGGCTGGCGACGATGCCGGTAATCATCGCGTCGGTGGCGTTCATGCTGATCGCCTATCTGGCCGGCAATGTGCGGTTCGCCGATTATCTCGGCATCCCCTACGTCAACGGGGCGGGCGAGCTCACCATCTTCTGCGGCGCGGTGGTCGGCGGAGGGCTCGCGTTCCTCTGGTTCAACGCGCCGCCCGCGGCCGTGTTCATGGGCGACACCGGCAGCCTCGCGCTGGGCGGTGCGCTCGGCACGATCGCGGTGGTGGCGCACCATGAACTGGTGCTGGGCATCATCGGCGGCCTGTTCGTCGTCGAGGCGCTGTCGGTCATCATCCAGGTCTTCTTCTATAAGCGCACGGGCAAGCGCGTCTTCCGCATGGCGCCCATCCACCATCATTTCGAGCAGCTGGGCTGGTCGGAGCCGACAGTGGTGATCCGCTTCTGGATCATCAGCCTGGTGCTGGCGCTGGCCGGCCTGTCGACGCTGAAGCTGCGGTGATAACCGCGCGCGCCTGGGCGGGAAAGCGCTACGCCGTGCTGGGGTTGGCGCGGTCGGGCGCGGCGACCGTGCGCGCGCTGGTCGCGGCGGGCGCGGAGGTGGTGGTCTGGGACAGCGATGAGACGAAGCGCGCGGCCGTGACCGGCGCGACGGTCGCCGATCTCGACACGGTGGACCTCTCGCAATTCGACGCGCTCGTCGTCTCGCCCGGCGTCCCGCTCAACACGCACCCGCTCGCCGCCAGGGCGCGTGCGGCGGGCACACCGATCATCGGCGACATCGAGCTGTTCGCGCAGGCGCGCGCCGAGCTGCCGCCGCACAAGGTGGTCGGGATCACCGGCACGAACGGCAAGTCGACCACCACCGCGCTCGTGCACCACATTCTGCAAACCGCGGGCGTGCCTAGCCTGATGGGCGGCAACATCGGTCTACCCATCCTTGAGCAGGATCCGTTGCCGGAAGGCGGCGTCTACGTGCTCGAGCTGTCGAGCTACCAGATCGACCTCACGACCGGCCTCGACTGCGACGTCGCCGTGCTGCTCAACATCACGCCCGACCATCTCGACCGTTATGACGGTTTCGAGGCGTACGCCGCGTCCAAGGCGCGGCTGTTCGCGATGCAGTCGCCCGAGCACGAGGCGATCGTCGGCATCGGCGACGAGGCGTCGTACGACATCGCCCGTTCGCTCTCGGCGCGCGGTGAGCACCTGACCAAGATCGCGCCCGGCGTGTGCATGGACCAGTCGCGCTGGCCGTCGCTGCAGGGGCCGCACAACGCGCAGAACGCGCTCGCCGCCATCGCGGTCGCGCGCGCGTTGGGCGTCTCGGAGCGCGACATCGACCGCGGGCTGGAAACCTTTCGGGGCCTGCCGCACCGGATGGAGCAGGTCGGCGTGCATGACGGCGTCGTGTTCGTGGACGACAGCAAGGCGACCAATCCGGAATCGACCGCGCCCGCGCTGGGCGCGTATCCGCGCGTTCACTGGATCTTGGGCGGGCGCGCCAAGGGCGACGGCCTGGACGCGTGCCGTCCTTATTTCGACCGTGTCGTCCGCGCCTACACGATCGGCGAGGCCGGACCGGTCTTCGCGCGGGCGCTGCGCGACGCCGGGCTGGCGGTGGACGAGGCGGGGACGCTGGACCGCGCCGTCGTAGCGGCGGCGGACGCGGCACGGCCGGGGGACGCCGTGCTGCTGTCGCCGGCGGCGGCGTCGTTCGATCAGTTTCGTGATTACGAGGAGCGTGGAGACACGTTCCGCGCGCTGGTGGAGGGGTTGGCGTGAGCGATCTGGGGGTGCGCAAGCGGGAGGGCAACGTCGTGTCCCGGTTCAAGGGCCGGGGCGGCCGCGGCGACCGCTCGCCGCTGGGCACCTGGTTCTGGGACATCGACCGGGTGCTGCTCGCGCTGACGCTGTTCCTGATCGCGATCGGCCTGCTCGCGGTCGCCGCGGCGTCGCCCGCCAGCGCCAAGCGCTACTCGGGCGAGGCGGTGCAGATCGCGCCGCTCTACTATTTCTGGCGTCAGCTGATGTGGGTGGGCGTGTCGCTGCCCGTGCTGATCGGCGTGTCCATGCTGCCTGTCCAGCTCGCCAAGCGGTTCGCGCTGGCTGGGGCGGGGCTGTTCGTCGCGCTGCTCGCGGTGACGCCGCTCATCGGCGTGGAGGTGAACGGCGCCAGCCGCTGGATCGGCGTCGGCTTCGCGCAGTTCCAGCCGTCCGAATTCCTGAAGCCCATGTTCATCGTGTCGGTGGCGTGGCTCCTGTCGCTGAAGGTGAAGGATCCGGAGCTGCCGACGGTGGTCATTACGGGCGCGGCGACGGCGCTGGTCGGCGTGCTCCTGATGATGCAGCCGGACTTCGGCCAGACTCTGGTGTTCGGCGTGGTGTGGCTGGCGCTGCTCATGATCGCCGGCACGTCGATGCGCGTCATGGGCGGGCTGGGCGCGGCGGGGCTGGGCGGCATCGTCGCGGCCTACCTGTTCTATTCGACCGCGCGGAACCGCATCAACGCGTTCCTCTTCCCCGACGTCGAGGGCACGGGCGCGGCCGACCATTTCCAGACCGACGCCGCGCATCGGACGCTCACCAGCGGCGGCTGGACGGGGACGGGGCCGGGCAGCGGCGACGCCAAGTTCGGCCTGCCCGAAGCGCACACCGACTATATCTTCTCCGTCATCGGCGAGGAGTTCGGGCTGCTCGCCTGCTCGGTCATCGCGGTGGTGTTCCTGGCGATCATCGTGCGCGTGTTCGTGAAGCTCTTGGACGAGCAGGACGAATTTCGGCTGCTGGCCGGCGCGGGCCTCGCCACGCAATTCGGCGCGCAGGCGCTCATCTCCATGGCGGTCAACACGGGGCTGGCGCCGTCCAAGGGCATGACGCTTCCGTTCATCAGCTATGGCGGATCGTCGATGGTGGCGCTGTCGATCGGCATGGGCCTGCTGCTGGCGTTCACCCGGCGCAATCCGTTCTTGACGCGGTCGCCTTATGTGGTCCGTTGGAGCGCATGAGCAGACACTTCGTCCTCGCCGCCGGCGGCACCGGCGGCCACATGGTTCCCGCGGCGGCGCTGGCGGCCGAGCTGAACAAGCGCGGCCATCGCGTCGCGCTGGTGAGCGACCTGCGCGGCGTGCGCTTCCCCGGACTTTTCGAGGGCGTGCAGACGCATGTGCTGCCGGCCGGCCGGCTCGCGGGCGGGCCGATCGGCTGGGCGCAAGCCGGGCGCGAGATGCTGCGCGGCCGGGCGATGGCGCGCGAGCTGTACAGGACGTTCAAGCCGTCGGCGGTGATCGGTTTCGGCGGTTATCCGGCGTTCCCGGCGCTGCTGGCCGCCTTCGCCGAGGACATCCCGACGGCGGTGCACGAGCAGAACGCCGTTCTGGGGCGGGTGAACCGGCTGGTCGCGGGCAAGGTGGACGCGATCGCCACCTCCTACGCCAAGACGGAGCGGCTGAAGCGCAAGCACGAGGGCAAGGTCCGTCACGTCGGCAACCCGGTGCGCGAGGCGGTGCTCAACCTGCGCAGCCGGCCCTATCCGCTGCTGGAGGAGGAGGGCATCTTCCGCGTGCTCGTGACGGGCGGCAGCCAGGGCGCGAGCATCCTGAGCAAGGTCGTGCCGGACGGGCTATCGATGCTGCCCGTCAACTTCCGCCGCCGGCTCCAGGTCACGCACCAGGCGCGCATCGAGGACATCGACGCGGTGCGCGCGAAATACGCCGAGCACGAGATCCCGGCCGAGCTCGCCACTTACCTGCCCGACATGCCGGAGCAGCTCGCCTGGGCGCACCTCGTGATCGCGCGTGCGGGCGCGTCGACGATCGCCGAGCTGACGGCGGCGGGCAGGCCGGCGATCCTGGTGCCGCTGCCCAGCGCCACCGACGATCACCAGACGGCGAACGCGCGCGAGATCACGGCGGCGGGCGGGGCGCGCACGATCGCGCAGGACGATTTCACGCCCAAGGAGCTCGCCAAGCAGATGCAGCGGCTGGGCCTTGATCCCGCGGCGCTGGAGAACGCCGCGGGCCGCGCGCGGGCTTGCGGCAAGCCGGATGCGGTGCGGGACTTGGCGGACCTGGTCGAGCAGCTCGGCGCGCCGCTATCGGCGTTGCCGGTCGGCGTGGCGAAACCGGTGAAGAAGGTCGCCTACGCGTGACGGGCGTTCCGACCGACATCGGCACGATCCACTTCGTCGGCATCGGCGGCATCGGCATGTCCGGCATCGCCGAGGTGATGCACAATATGGGCTATTCGGTGCAGGGGTCCGACCTCGCCGAGGGCTATGTGGTCGAGGGACTGCGCGCGCGCGGCATCCCCGTCGCGATCGGCCACCGGGCGGACAATCTGGGCGACGCGGGCGTGGTGGTCACCTCGACGGCCGTCAGCCGCGCGACCAACCCGGAGGTCGAGACCGCCTATGCCCGCCGCATCCCCGTGGTGCGCCGCGCGGAGATGCTCGCCGAGCTGATGCGGCTGAAGCGCACAGTCGCCGTCGCGGGCACGCACGGCAAGACGACCACCACGTCGATGGTGGCGGCGCTGCTCGACGCGGGCGGTGTGGACCCCACCGTCATCAACGGCGGCATCATCAACCAGTACGGCTCCAATGCGCGGCTGGGCGCTAGCGACTGGATGGTCGTCGAGGCCGACGAGAGCGACGGCAGCTTCCTGCGCCTCGACGGCACGGTCGCGGTGGTCACCAACATCGACCCCGAGCACCTGGACCATTATGGCGGTTTCGACGCGGTCAAGGACGCGTTCGTGCAGTTCGTGGAGAACGTGCCCTTCTACGGCGCGGCGCTGCTCTGCCTCGACCATCCGGAGGTGCAGAACATCCTGCCCCGCGTGCGCGACCGGCGCGTCGTCACTTACGGCTTCTCGGCGCAGGCCGACGTTCGCGGCGTCAACGTGCAGCCTATCCCCGGCGGCAACCGCTTCGAGGCGTTGATCCGCGAGCGCGACGGTCGCGTCCGCTCGATCGAGGGGATCGAGCTGCCCATGCCCGGCCGCCACAACGTCCAGAACGCGCTGGCGGCGGTCGGCGTGGCGCTGGAGCTCGGCATCCCGGACGCGACGATCCAACAGGGCTTCAGCCAGTTCGGCGGCGTCAAGCGACGCTTCACCAAGGTGGGCGAAGTCGACGGCGTCAGTATCATCGACGACTACGGCCACCACCCGGTCGAGATCCGCGCGGTGCTGGCGGCGGCGCGCGAGGGCGTGCGGGGCAGGGTGGTCGCGGTGGTGCAGCCGCACCGCTACTCGCGGCTCGGCAACCTGATGGAGGAGTTCCAGACGGCGTTCAACGACGCCGACCGGGTGCTCGTCACGCCCGTCTACGCCGCGGGCGAGCAGCCGATCGAGGGCGTCTCCGCCGAGGCGCTGGTGGACGGGCTGAAGCGGCGCGGGCACCGGCACGCGGCGGTGGTCGGCGACCCGCAAGCGCTGGCGGCGGAGCTGGCCGCGACCGTCGAGCCGGGCGACATGGTCGTGTGCCTGGGTGCTGGCGACATCACGAAATGGGCCGCCGGACTCGCGCCCGCGATCGAGCAGCGGCGGCGGGGACTGGCGGCGTGAGCGACACTACCTCGTTCCTCCCCGGAACGGGGAGGGGGACCGCCGCAGGCGGTGGAGGGGCGCCCGCGACGGGTACCGCCCTTCGCGAGCGCCCCTCCACCACCGCGCTGAAGGAGCGCGGCGGTCCCCCTCCCCGTTCCGGGGAGGAACCAAGGGGCAAACTGACGTCTAATGCCTCGCTAGCACCTTTGGTGTGGTTCAAATCGGGTGGCGCGGCGGAGACGCTGTTCGAGCCTAAGGACGCGGACGACCTAGCCGCGTTTCTCGCTGTCCTGGAACCGTCAGTGCCCGTCATGGCGCTCGGGCTCGGCTCCAATCTCATCGTGCGCGACGGCGGCGTGCCGGGCGTGGTGGTGCGGCTGGGCAAGCCGTTCGCCGCCGTCGAGCGGTTGGACGCGACGAGCTTGCGCTGCGGCGGCGGGGCGAGCGGAATCCTGGTCTCGTCCTCCGCGCGCGACGCGGGCATCGCGGGTGTCGAATTCCTGCGGTCGATCCCCGGCACGGTGGGCGGCTTCGTCCGCATGAACGGCGGTGCCTATGGGCGCGAGGTCGAGGACGTGCTCGTCGAGTGCGAGGTCGTGCTCCGATCGGGCGAGCGGCGCACGCTCCAGGCGTCTGAACTCGGCTACACCTACCGCCACAGCGAGTTGCCGCCGCAAGCGGTGGTCGTGAGCGCCACGTTCCGCGGCCATCCCGGCGAGCCGGCGGCGATCCAGGCGGAGATGGACCGCATCGCCGCCGAGCGCGAAGCCTCGCAGCCGTTGCGCTCCCGCACGGGCGGATCGACGTTCAAGAACCCGCCCGGCCACAAGGCCTGGGCGCTGATCGACGCCGCCGGATGCCGTGGACTGAGGCGTGGGGACGCCCAAGTGTCGGAGAAGCACTGTAACTTTCTCCTTAACCTTGGTAGCGCAACGTCGGCGGAGATCGAGGCCCTCGGGGAGGAGGTGCGCGACCGGGTCCGCGCACATACGGGGGTCGAGTTGGAGTGGGAGATTCAGCGTGTCGGCGTGTTCGCCGACGACGCCAACAAACAGCGCGTAGGCGTCGCGTGAGCGCGCCCCTGCACATCGCGGTGTTGATGGGCGGCTGGTCGGCGGAGCGCGAGGTGTCGCTCTCGTCGGGCGCGGGCGTGGCCGATGCGCTGGAAGGCCTGGGCCATCGCGTGACGCGCATCGACATGGGCCGCGACGTGGCGCAGCGGCTGGCAGCGGCTGCGCCCGACCTCGTCTTCAACGCGCTCCACGGCACGCCGGGCGAGGACGGGTCGGTCCAGGGCATGATGGACCTAATGGGCCTGCGCTATACGCATTCCGGCCTGGCGACCTCGGTCATCGCGATCGACAAGGTGCTGACAAAGCAGACGCTCGTGCCGCACGGCCTGCCCATGCCGGGCGGGCGCATCGTCAAATCGGCGGAAGTGCACGAACGCGACCCGCTGCCGCGTCCGTACGTGCTCAAGCCCGTCAACGAGGGATCGTCGGTCGGCGTCGCGATCGTCACCGAAGAAGGCAATTACGGCAACCCCATAGCGGCGGACGTGAAAGGCCCGTGGCAGGAATTCGGCGAGCTGCTCGCCGAACCGTATATCCGCGGGCGCGAGCTGACGACGGCGGTGCTGGGCGACCGCGCGCTGGGCGTCACCGAGCTGCGGCCCAAATCGGGCTGGTACGATTACGACGCCAAATACACCGATGGCATGACGCAGCACATCTTTCCGGCGCAGATCCCGGACGAGGTGGCGGACGCGTGCAAGGCCCTCGCGGTCGAGGCGCACCGCATCCTGGGCTGCCGAGGCGCGTCGCGCTCCGATTTCCGCTGGGACGACAGCCAGGGAGTGGACGGCCTCTTCCTGCTGGAGGTGAACACGCAGCCGGGCATGACGCCGCTTTCCCTCGTTCCTGAACAGGCGCAGCACACCGGCATGAGCTATGCCGAGCTGGTGCAGTGGATCGTCGACGAGGCCCTGAACACTCCGGCTGGCCACGAGGTCGCGCAATGAGCCGCACGATCAAGCGCGGTGCGCCGCCCCGCAAACCCGTCCGCAAGAAGGTCCAACGCAAGCAGCCGCTGATCGACCGGCTGCTGGCTAGGCTCCCCGTCAGCCAGGAGGTGCTGGCCAAGGTCGCGACCTGGAGCATCATGGGCGCGGTCGGCGCTGGCGTGCTCGCGGCCGCGTCCTACGCCGGCGTGCCGGGCATGATCGGCGGCGCGGTCGCCGAGCAGGCGGGGCATGCGGGTCTCAAGGTCGGCCGGATCGAGATCACCGGCTTGAAGCGCATGGATCGCATGTCGGTCTACGCCGTCGCGCTCGAGCAGGAGTCGCGCGCGATGCCGCTCGTGGACCTCGCCGCCGTGCGCGAGAAGCTGCTTCGCTATGGCTGGATCGCCGACGCGCAGGTGTCGCGGCGGTTGCCCGACACGCTGCTGGTGCATATCGTGGAGCGTGAGCCGGCGGCGGTGTGGCAGGACAACGGCCAGCTCACGCTGATCGACGCGGAGGGTGTGCTCTTGGAGCCGGTCGACCCGGCGAACAGGCCCGACCTGCCGCTCCGCATCGGACCCGGCGCGGACCGGCAGGAGCGCGGCTACCAAGCGCTGCTCGCCGCCGCGCCGTCGCTCAAGGGCAAGGTGCACGCCGCGACCTGGGTCGGTGATCGCCGTTGGGACCTGACGTTCAAATCGGGCGAGGTGCTGGCGCTGCCCGAGGAGGGCGCGGACAAGGCGATCGTGAAGTTCGCCGGGCTCGACGCGCGCGACCGGCTGCTGGGGCGCGGGTTCAAGCGGTTCGACATGCGAGACCCGGCCCGCATGGTGGTGCGCAAGCCCGCCGCCAGCGAGCGGGCGATCGTCGAGCCGACGGGGAACGGTGCGGACATGGGGGCGCGGCCGATGATGGTCGCGGCGCAGACGACGGGCGGGGAGGGCTGAGCATGGCGAAGGTGGCGCCGGAAGGACTGATCACGGCCTTGGACATCGGATCGTCCAAGGTTTCCGCACTGATCGCGCAGAAGGGCGACGGGGGCGAGCTGATCGTGCTCGGCACCGGTCAGCGCGAGAGCCGCGGCGTCAAGCGCGGCTACATCGCCGACATGGCCGCGACCGAGGTGGCTGTCCGCGAGGCCGTCGAGCAGGCGGAGCGCATCGCCGGCTTCAATATCGAGGAGGTCTGGGTCGGCTTCTCCGCGGGCGGGCTGGTGAGCGATGTCGCGTCGGTCGAGTTCGAGCTAGGCGGCCACCGCGTCGAGCAGGGCGACATCGACGCGTTGCTCGCCGCTGGCCGGCAGTCGATCGACCCGCAGGGCCGCATGGTGCTGCACGCGCAGCCCGCGCTCTATACGCTGGACGGGCTGACGGGCGTGAAGAAGCCGCTGGGGCTCCACGCCGACCGGCTAGGCGTGCACATCCACGTCGTCGCCGCCGACGGATCGCCCGTGCGCAACCTCGACCTCTGCGTCCGCTCCGCGCACCTGGAGGTGAAGTCGATCATCGCCTCCCCGGTCGCGACGGGCCTCGCCTGTCTGTCGGAGGAGGAGCGCGAACTCGGCGTCGCGCTGGTCGAGATGGGGGCGGGGATCACCAACGTGTCGCTCTTCGCGGGCGGGATGCTCGTGGGGCTCACCTCGATCCCGTACGGCGCGTCGGACATCACCGATGACATCGCGTCCGCCTTCGGCACGCGCCGCCAGCAGGCGGAGCGGATGAAGTGCTTCCACGGCTCGGCGAACGCGAGCCCCCGCGACAACCACGACATGATCTGCGTCACGCCCATCTCGGCGGAGGACGGCGCGGGCGACGCGCTGCAGATCACCAAGGCGCAGCTGATCGGCGTGGTGCGCCAGCGGCTCGAGCACCTGATGGGCCTGATCGGCAAGGCGCTGAAGGACCTGAAGTTCGAAGGCCCGGTCGGCCGCCAGGTCGTGCTGACGGGCGGCGGCGCCGAGCTGAAGGGCGTCGCCGACTTCGCGCAGGCCGCGCTGGGCCGCTCGGTCCGGATCGGGCGGCCGCGCGGGCTGACCGGGCTGCCGGACGCGCATGCCGGCCCCGCCTTTGCGACGGTGGCGGGCCTGGCCTTCTATGCCGCGTCTGACCCGGTCGACCTGCGCGCCGCCGCGCCGGTGGCGCAGACGGTGCACCGGGCGGGCGGCCTGGGCGTGGTCCGCAAGCTGATCCAGGCGGCACGCGCGAATTATTAGCCGAACCGGGCATTTGCCACTGGAACGGCACGAACTGTTCGGTACAAAGGTTAACGATGTGTTAGGGCCGGGGGACATGACCCCGTGGGGGACGGCGGAGAGTAACGGAATGCCTATCGAATTCATGGACACCGGCGGCGACGTGGACGAGCTGACCCCGCGCATCGCCGTGGTCGGCGTCGGCGGCGCGGGCGGCAACGCGATCGCCAACATGATGCGCGCCGACGTGCAAGGCGTGGAGTTCCTGGTCGCGAACACCGACGCGCAGGCGCTGAAGTCCTCCACCGCGCCGCAGCGCATCCAGCTGGGCGCGAAGATCACGCAGGGGCTGGGCGCGGGCGCGCGTCCGGAGATCGGCCGCGCCGCCGCCGAGGAGACGATCGACCAGCTCTCCAAGCTGCTCGAGGGCAGCCACATGTGCTTCATCGCCGCCGGCATGGGTGGCGGCACGGGCACGGGCGCCGCGCCGATCATCGCCAAGGCGGCGCGCGACATGGGCATCCTGACCGTCGGCGTGGTCACCAAGCCGTTCGCCTTCGAAGGCAGCCGCCGCGCGAAGCTCGCCGAGGCGGGCATCGAAGAGCTGCAGAAGTATGTCGACACGCTGATCGTCATCCCCAACCAGAACCTCTTCCTGGTCGCCTCCGCGAACACGACCTTCAAGGAAGCGTTCGAGATGGCGGACGAGGTGCTGCAGCAGGGCGTGCGCGGCATCACCGACCTCATGATCATGCCGGGCCTCATCAACCTCGACTTCGCCGACGTGCGCTCGGTGATGCAGGAAATGGGCAAGGCGATGATGGGCACCGGCGAGGCCGCCGGCGACAACCGCGCCATCGAGGCCGCGCAAAAGGCGATCGCCAACCCGCTGCTCGACGGCGTGTCGCTTCAGGGTGCCAAGGGCGTCATCATCTCCATCACCGGCGGCGACGACATGCGCCTCTTGGAGGTGGACGAGGCCGCGAACCACATCCGCGAGCTGGTCGACACCGACGCGAACATCATCTTCGGCTCGGCGTTCAACCCCGACCTGGAAGGCAAGATCCGCGTGTCCGTCGTCGCGACGGGCATCGACAACGAGGCGCAGGCCGCCGCGCAGGCTCAGGCGCCCGCCGAGACCTCGCGTTCGTTCGGCTTCGGCCTGGGCGGCCGCAAGTCGGAGGAGCCGCAGAGCTTCCGTCCGGCCGCCAGCGCGTCGCCGCTGACCGCGCCGACGATCAGCGCCAAGGTGGCCCCGCCGGCCGCCGCGCCCGCGCCCATGGTGTCGAACGCGAGCACGGCCGCTCCCGAGCCCGCCGAGGAGCCGCTCGACCTTTCCGCGGACGACGCGGTCGCGGCCGACGCGCAGCCGGAAACGGCCGACGCCGCGAACGAGGAGCTGGTGCTGGGTGCGGAGACGATCGTGTCGCAGCCGCCGAGCACGACCGCCGACGGCTATGCCGGCAAGACCGCCACGCCCGCACCGGCCGCCGACGAGGGCGGCGCACGCCGCCGCTGGCTCGCGCCCGGCAACGAAGCGACGGACGAGCCCGCGCCCGCGACGCCGCGCGTCAAGATGGGCGGCACGCTGTTCGAGCGCATGTCCAACGCGGCCCGCGGCGCACAGCGCGAGGAGTCGAACGGCGCGGCGGACAAGGAAGGGCTGGATATTCCCCGCTTCCTCCATCGCCAGAACAATCAGTAACTTAGCATCCGGGCCGGGCCGCTTCGTCGCACATGCGAAGCGCCCGGTCGTGTATGCCGCGCCCGGTCATTGCCCGTTCAGGCCCGCCCCGGTTTAAGCTGGAGGCTCCGATGCGGACCCTATCCTACGTAGCCCTGGCGCTGTCTTCGGCGCTCGTCGCGCCCGCGCATGCGCAGTTCACGGCCTTTCCGGCGGTGCAGCCGACCACGCCCGCCGATCAGCTCGCGGCCGTCATGCGCCGACTCGCCGCCGCGCCCACCGATCTCCAGGCGCTGATCTCCGCGGGCGAGCTGTCGGTGAAGCTCGACGACATGAGCGCGGCCGCCGCCTTCTTCGCGCGCGCCGACAAGATCGACGGGCGCAACGGCCGCGTAAAGGCGGGCATGGCGTCGATCCTGGTCCGCGCCGAACGGCCGGGCGAGGCGCTGCGCTTCTACCAGCTCGCCGAGAGCTACGGGCTCGACCCCAGCCGCTACGCCGCCGACCGCGGCCTCGCCTACGACTTGGTCGGCGAGCAGGAGCGGGCGCAGCGCGACTATCGCCTGGCGCTCCGCACCGCGCGCGACGACGAAACCGTGCGCCGCTACGCGCTGTCGCTCGGCATTTCCGGCAAGCCCGACGCCGCGTTGGCCGAGCTCGACCCGCTGCTGCGCCGCGGCGACCGCGCGGCGTGGCGCGTGCGCACTTTCGTGGCCGCGATGAGCGGCGATGTGGAGGGTGCGCGGCGGACCGCCACCAGCATGATGCCGGCCGGCATGGCCGCGGGCCTGCAACCCTTCTTCCAGCGGCTGCCGACGCTGCCCGCGGTCGACCGCGCGTTCGCCGTGCATTTCGGTGAGGTGCGGCCCACGCCCGCGAGGCTCGCCGACGCGCGGATGAAGCCGCTGCTGCCGCCGCTCGGCCCCGATCCGTACGCGCCGGTGCAGGTCGCCGCGCGCACGCCCGCGCCCGCTCCGGCCGCGGCCCAGCCGACGCGCGCGCGCGACGACCGTCGCGCCGGGCGCGAGCGCGTCCAGCTCGCATCCAGGCGTGCGCCGACTCGGGTGGTGCCGGCGTCGAGCATCCCGGGTTCCTCCGCCGCGCTCGCCGCACGCCAGATGCCGAGGACCATGCCGCCGACGCAGGTCGCCGCGCGTACGGTGGCGCCGTCCGCGTCGCCCGGCTTCGGGCAGGTGGCGCGTCCCGCGCCGACGACGACGGTCCCGCCGACGACGCAGCCCGCACCGTCCTCCTACACCCGCCCGGTTCAGCCCGTGCAGACGCAGACGGCTTCGCCTGCGCCCGGTCTGGCCGCGGCGCAGCCGGTGACGGCGCCGCCCGCTCGGGTCGTAACGGCGCAACCGGTCGCTCCGGCGGCCATGCTCGCGGCGACGCAGCCCTCGCCTCCGCCGGTCGCGGCGGCTCAGCCGGTGACGTCGCCGCCGACCCAGCTCGCAAGCGTCGCTTCGACCAGCCTGCCGCGCCCGTTCACGCCGGCGCCTACGGCCGCGCCGGCATCCGTTCCGCCCGTAACCGGCGCGACGCCGGCCTCGTCGGCGCCGGTCGTACCGGCGGCCGTGGCTGGCACCCCCACGCCATCGCCCGGAACGGCGGTGGCGGCGCTGCCCTCGCCGCAGCCGGTCCAGCCGGCGGCGGTGACGTACGCTCCGGCGACGACCGCCGTCGCGAGCGCCGCGCCCGCGCCCGGTTTCAGCAATGTCGGCGCCGAGCTCGCCGCGGCGACTCCCGCCGCGCCCACGCCGGCGGTACGCAGCGAGGACTCGATCCTCGCGCGCATCGTAGCGTCGATCACCATCCCCGGCGAGGAGCTGGGCATCGCCGCACCCGATCGCCCCGCGCCCGTGCCGGCCCAGGTCGCCGCCGATCCAGCGGCCGCCCGCACGCTCGCCGCCGGCAGCGCCAAGGCCGCGGAGGAGAAGGCCGATCGCGCCGCCGCGGCCAAGACGATCGCGGCCGCGACGAAGACCAAGCCCGCCGAGGCCGCGAAGGCCGCTCCCAAGGCGGAAGAGACGAAGCCCGCCACCCGTGGGCGTAACGGCAGGGTGGAGCTCGCGTCCAGGAGCGCCGACCGCGCTAAGCCCGGCGCCAAGGCGGACGAGGACGCCAAGCCGAAGACCGCGGCCGAGAAGCGCCTCGCCGACCGCAAGGCCGCGGAGGAGAAAGGTGCGACCGACAAGAAGGGCGCGTCGAAGAAGGCCGCCGCGGAGGAGAAGCCCAACGCCCCGCGCATCTGGGTGCAGGTCGCGGGCGGCGCGTCGGAGAGCGACCTGTCCAAAGCCTGGACGGCCGCGCAGAGAAAGGCGGCGGCGTTGAAGGGCCGCGACGCCTACACGACTCCGCTGCGCGCGACCAACCGCGTCGTCACCGGCCCGTTCAAGACCGAGGCGGAGGCGCAGGCGTTCGTGAACCAGCTCGCGCGCCAGGGCGTCTCGGCTTTTCAGTTCACCAGTGCTAACGGCCAGAAGATGACCAAGCTGTCGGCCAAATGACTGAACGGGCGCGCTGGGCCGCGGACCCGGCGCGCTCCCGAGGCCGCCGGCATCCCGAGCACGCCGTCGAGCGCGGTCCGCGCGACGCGTTCCAGCGCGACCGCGACCGTGTCATCCACTGCATCAGCTTCCGCCGGCTCCGCCACAAGACGCAGGTCTTCATGGCGCCCGATGGCGATCATTTCCGCGTCCGCCTGACGCACTCGTTGGAGGTGGCGCAGATCGCCCGCGTGGTCGCGCGCGCGCTCGGGCTGAACGAGGACCTGACCGAAGCGGTGTCGCTGGCCCATGACATCGGCCACCCGCCCTTCGGCCATGCCGGCGAGGACGCGCTCAAAGCCGCACTCAAGGATCAGGGCGGCTTCGACCATAACGGCCACACGCTCCGCGTCCTCACCGAGATCGAGCGGCCCTATCCGCGCTGGCAGGGGCTGAACCTCAGCTGGGAGACGCTGGAGGGCCTGGCCAAGCACAACGGGCCGCAGCGCCATCCCGGTTGGGCGATGCGCGAGGCGGACGCCGACCTGCCGCTGGAGCTGGAACGCTGGCCCTCGCTCGAAGCGCAGGTCGCCGCCATCGCCGACGACATCGCCTACGACAACCACGACATAGACGATGGCCTGCGCGCGGGGCTGCTCTCGCTAGACCAACTGCTCGCCGTGCCGATCGTGCGGCGCAGCTGGGACGCGGCGCGGTCGCGCTTCCCGGACGTGGAGCCCGACCGCCTGCTCGGCGAGATGGTGCGCGGCCAGATCGGCGTGATGGTGAACGACCTGCTCGCCGAGACCGAGCGCCGGGTCACGCAAGCGGGCGTGGAGACGGCGGACGACGTGCGGAACGCCGACCGCGCGCTGGTCGGCTTCTCCGAGGAGATGCGCGAGGCCGAACGCGACCTGAAACGCTTCATGTACGCCAACCTATACCACCATCCGCGCCAGCTCGCCGCCGCGCAGGCGGCGCACGACGTGGTGGCCGGGCTGTTCGCCGCCTACCGCGCCGACCCCGACGCGCTGCCGCCCGAATGGCGCGCGCGCTTGCCCGACGAGGAGCCCTGGCGGTCGCGCCACGTCGCCGACTTCATCGCCGGCATGACCGACCGCTACGCGGTGACGCGCTACCGCGAGGTGGTCGGGCCCATCGACCTGCCGGACGGGTTCTAGGCGGATTTCACGCCCACGCCCACGCCGACGATCGCCTCGCCCTCGAACGGCAGGTCGGCGTCGCGCTCCGCGATCCGCGCCATGGCGGCGAGAACGTCGCGGCGTTGCGCGTCGGACAGCTGCGGCCAGGGCGGCATCTGGAACAGCAAATGCTCCGCACGATCGCTCGTCGATGACGCGGGTTATGGCTGTCCTACAACCTTTCCGTCGTGCCAGGGTCAGGCGATGCATGAGCTTCCGTTCCCGGCCCGTCCCGCCCGAACTTCTCGAATGTTGCGCAAGCGGGAAACGGAATTGCCGAACGGGCGCGAATGTTGCGAAGTTAGCGGATCGAGCCCGCGCCGAATCGGCCCCGCGCTCCGAGCGCGCGGGCGTCTTTGCATCGTGACGTATCGACCGCTAAGCGCCGCGCCCATGACCTTGTACACCCGTTTCGCCGCGCATGTGGACGCGGCGCTCGACGCGCTCGCGGCCGCGGGAACCATCCCGGCCGACCTCGACCGGAAGAACGTGACGGTGGAGCCGCCGCGCGACGCCTCGCACGGCGACCTCGCCACCAACGCCGCCATGGTGCTGGCGAAAGCGGCGAAGGCGAACCCACGCCAGCTCGCCGAGGGGATCGCGGCGGAGCTGGGCAAGCTCGACGACGTCGCCGCCGTCCAGGTCGCCGGGCCGGGGTTCATCAACCTGACGCTGACGCCCGACGCTTGGCGCGGCGAGCTGCGGGCGATCACGCAAGCCGGTGACGACTACGGACGTTCGACCACGGGTGAGGGGACGACGGTCAATATCGAGTACGTCTCCGCCAACCCGACCGGGCCGATGCACATGGGCCATTGCCGCGGCGCGGTGGTGGGCGACGCGCTCGCCAACCTGCTGGAGTTCGCCGGGCATCGGGTGATCCGCGAATACTATGTCAACGACGCGGGCGGGCAGGTCGACGTGCTCGCGCGCTCGGTGCACCTGCGCTACCGCGAGGCGCTCGGCGAGAACGTCGCGATTCCGGAAGGCCTTTATCCCGGCGACTATCTCGTCCCCATCGGCCAGGCGCTCGCGGGCGAGTATGGCGAGCGCTACGCGACCGCGCCCGAGGGGGAGTGGCTCGCATCATTCCGCACCCGCGCCGTCGACGCGATGATGGCGCTGATCCGCGACGACCTCGCGCTGCTCGGCATCCACCACGACGTGTTCGCCTCCGAGGCCGAGCTGCAGGCGGCCGGCAAGCCCGAAGCGGCTGAGGCGGAGCTGCGTCAGCGCGACCTCGTCTATGACGGCGTGCTCGAGGCGCCCAAGGGCGAAACGCCGGAGGACTGGGAACCCGTCGAGCTGCCGCTGTTCCGCTCCACCGCGTTCGGCGACGACCAGGATCGGCCGATCCGCAAATCGAACGGGCAATGGACCTATTTCGGCGCGGACCTCGCCTATCACTACCAAAAAGCGCAGGGCGCGGACGCGTTGATCGACATCTGGGGCGCCGACCACGCCGGCACCGTCAAACGCATCGTCGCCGCCGTCCAGGCGCTGACCGAGGGTAAGACGCGCTTCGACGTCAAGCTCATCCAGATGGTCCGGCTGCTCCGCGGCGGCGAGCCGGTGAAGATGTCCAAGCGCGCGGGCAACTTCGTGACGCTCGCCGACGTCGTGCGCGAGGTCGGCCGCGACGTGGTGCGCTTCACCATGCTGACGCGCCGCGCCGACGCGCAGATGGACTTCGATTTCGCCAAGGTGGTCGAGGCGTCGAAGGACAATCCAGTCTTCTACGTCCAGTACGCGCACGCCCGCATACGCTCGCTCCACCGCCGCGCGGCGGAGGCGGGCCTCGCCGAAGGCGGGGCCGACCTGTCCCGCCTTGATACGGCGGAGCTGGAGCTGGTAAAGCTCGCGGCGCAGTTCCCGCGCACCGTCGAGACGGCGTCGTCGACGCGCGAGCCGCACCGGATCGCCTTTTATCTCTACGACTTGGCGGCCGCCTTTCACGCCTGGTGGAACATGGGCAATGACGATCCGTCGCGTCGCGCCATCCAGCCGGACGACCCGGAGCTCACGCGCGCGCGTCTTTTCCTGAGCGCGGCGATCGGGCAAATCATCCGAAACGGGCTCGCCATCATGGGCGTCGCGGCGGTGGAGGAGATGTGATGTCGGACCGGATGGACCTGCGCGACGAGGATCGGCTCCCCTGGCTCGAGACGGTCGAGCCCGATGACGAGGAGCCGTCGCACACGGGTCGCAACGTGGCGCTCACGCTGCTGGCGCTCGCGCTGCTGGCGGTGATCGTGTTCGGCGTGGTGCGCTGGCAGCAGAGCCGCGGCGCGGGCGGGGACGGCACGCTGATCGCGGCGCAGGAAGGCGAGTACAAGGTGCGCCCCGACGATCCTGGCGGCCTCAAGGTCGAGGGCGAGGGCGACGCCGCCATCGCGACCAGCGCGGGCGCCAAGGCGGGAACGGCCGCGGTCGACCTCAAGGCCGTGCCCGAGCGCCCCGTCGCGGCGAACCGCGCGCCGCAGCCCAAGGCTTCGCCCACGCCGCAGGCCGGCCGCAGCGCGACGGCGCGCGTGCCGGAGTCGGGCGGTCGCCTCGTGGCATCCGCACCGCTCGATCGCTCGCGCGCGACCGTGCGCGGTGCGGCGGGCGGCGGCTCGCTCGTGCAGCTCGGCGCCTATCCGACGGAGGCGGCGGCGAACGCGGCCTGGGGCAATTTCGCCAAGCGCTTCGGCTATCTTGCCGCCCTGGGTAAGTCGGTCGAGCGCGCGGAGGTGAACGGCCGCACCGTGTACCGCCTGCGCGTCAACGCCGGCAGCGCGAACCAGGCCGCGGACATCGTCGGCCGCCTGCGCGTGGCGGGCGAGGACAGTTTCGTGACGAGCTGAACGCTTCCCCTCTCCCGGTGGGGAAGGGATTGGGTTAGGCGGCTTCCATGAAGCCCGTCATCTACGGCCTGTCCGGCCCGGTCCTCACCCCCGACGAAGCCTCGTTCTTCCGCGCCGCCGAGCCGGTCGGGTTCATCTTGTTCGGCCGCAACGTCGTCGACCGGCCGCAACTCCGCGCGCTGACCGACTCCTTGCGCGAGCTCACGGGCCGCGACGACCTGCCGATCCTGATCGACCAAGAGGGCGGACGCGTCGCGCGGATGAAGCCGCCCGAATGGCCCGCCTTCCCGGCCGGGCCCGCGTTCGACCGGCTCTACGATCTCGCTCCACAATCGGCGATCCAGGCGGCGCGGGCGAACGCGCAGGCGATCGGGCTGATGCTCGCTGAGGTCGGCATCACCGTCGACTGCCTGCCGTTGCTCGACGTGGCGCAACCGGACACGACGGAGGCGATCTCCACGCGCGCCTATGGCCGCGAGCCGATGCGCGTGGCCGCGCTCGGGCGGGCGGTGCTGGAGGGGCTGGCGGCGGGGGGCGTGGTCGGCGTGGTCAAACACATGCCCGGCCACGGCCGCGCGATCGTGGACTCGCACCACCTGCTGCCGACGGTCACCGCGTCGGAAGGGGAGCTGGACGTGGATCTCGAGCCGTTCCGCAGCCTCGCAGGCGCGCCGATGGGCATGACTTCGCACATCGTGTTCGAGGCTTGGGACCGCGAGCGCCCGGCCACCCTCTCGCCCGTCATCATCGAGCAGGTGATCCGCGGCCGGATCGGTTTCGACGGTCTGCTGATGACCGACGACATCGACATGAAGGCGCTGTCGGGCACGGCGGGCGAGAAAGCGGCGGGCGCGGTCGCGGCGGGGTGCGACGTGGTGCTCGACTGCTGGGCGCGGATGCACGAGATGGAGGACATTGCCGGCCGCATGGGCGACATGCCCGAGCGCTCGCGCGCGCGGCTCGATCAAGCGATGGCGACGCTCAAGCCCGCGGAGGGCGACATGGGCGAGCTGCTCGCCAAGCGCGACGCCTTCCTCGCGCTGACCACGTAACGGTGGAAAAGACGAGCGCCCGCCCTTAAATGGGTAAGACGCAATCGGAGGAATTTGTGATGGGCGGCTTCAGCGTAATGCACTGGCTCGTTCTGGCCGTGGTCGCGATCCTGCTGCTCGGCGGCGGACGGTTCTCCGCGATGATGGGCGACGTCGCCAAGGGCGTGAAGAATTTCAAGAAGGGCATGGCGGAGGAGGACGAGCCCGCCGCGCCGGCCGCCCGCATTGACGCGCCCAAGACCGTCGATCCGACCCTCGACCGCGACGGCGCGCGCGTCCGCGACGACCGTTGATCCCGCAGCCGCGAGGCGCGTGAGTAATGTTCGACGTCGGGTGGACCGAGTTCCTGCTCGTCGGCGTGGTGGCGCTGCTCGTCATCGGGCCGAAGGACCTGCCCAAGGCGATGCGCGTGGCCGGCCACTGGGTCGGACGCATGCGCGCCGTCGCGCGCCAGTTCCGCGCCGGCTTCGACAACATCGTGCGCGAGGCCGAGCTGGAGGAGATGGAGAAGCGCTGGGCGGAAGAGAATGCGCGGATCATGCGCGAGCACCCGGCCTCGGGCGCGGCGCTCGGATCGGCTCCAGCCGATCCGACGCACGACGCCGCGGCGGCCGGCGGGGCCGCGCCAGCGGTCGCGTCCGACGGCGCGGGGTCGCGAGTAGACACTGACCACGACCCCTTCGCCGTCCACCCCGACCCGCTTCCCGACGACGTGTCCGAACCCGTCTTCGTCGAGAAGCCCGAGATCCGGCCGTCGCCCGGCGAGCCGCACTCGCCGAGCAACGCGGGCGCGACATCGTGACGGGCGACATCGACGACAGCCGTGCGCCGTTGCTCGATCATCTAATCGAGCTGCGCCGCCGCCTGCTCTATTGCCTGGCCGCCATCGTCCTGGCGTTCTTCGTGTGCTTCTACTTCGCCGAGCCGATCTTCGCCGTGCTCGTCCAGCCGCTGCTCGAGGCGGGGCAGGGCAAGGTTATCTACACGCAGATCTTCGAAGCGTTCTTCGTCGAGATCAAAGTGGCGCTGTTCGCGGCGATGATGGTCTCGTTCCCCGTGATCGCCACGCAGCTCTGGCGCTTCGTCGCGCCCGGCCTGTACCGCAACGAGAAGCGCGCGCTGCTGCCCTTCCTGCTCGCGACCCCGCTGCTGTTCGGGCTCGGCGCATCCATGGCCTACTTCATCGCGATTCCGACCGCGCTCCACTTCCTGCTGAGCTTCGAGGGCATGGTCGGCGGCGTCGAGCGCGAGGCGCTGCCCGCGATCGGCGACTATCTGTCCTTCGTGATGCAGTTCCTGTTCGGGTTCGGGCTGTCGTTCCTGCTGCCCGTGCTGCTGATGCTCCTGGAGCGGGCGGGGATCGTCACGCGCAAGCAGCTCGTCTCCGCGCGCCGTTACGCGATTGTCGGCGCGTTCGCGATCGCTGCGGTGCTGACGCCGCCGGACGTCGGATCGCAGCTGCTGCTCGCGATCCCGTTGTGCATCCTGTACGAGCTGGCGCTGATCGGGATTTGGTTCACCGAGCGGCGGCGGGGCAAGGTCGTCGGGGACGAAGCGCCCGCCGAGTAGCTAAAAGTATGACGCCGCGGCGGTCGGCCGACCGCCGCGGCGTCTCGGGGCCGAACCGGCCCGCGCGCCCGCGACCTAGTCGGCCGCTTTCTCGACGGCCTTGCCCGCCGACTGCAGGTCCTCGCCCGCGCCCTCGACGGTGTTGCACGCCGCGATGAGCATGATGCCGGCTGCCATGGCGGCGCTGATCAGCTTGCGCATATCTTTACTCCACATTTCCGGCGGTATTGCCGCATGCGCCAATGATTCGTCCGGCCATTCGTTCCGGAAGAGCACCAAACGCAAAAAACCGCCGCAGGTGAGGGCGGCGGTTCAGCTGGATCGGAGATGTTAAAGGCCCGGAAGCGTCACCGGGGGGGGGGGGGAGGGGGTTGACGCTTCCGGGCCTATCACTTGGAAAGCGAGAGCGGGGGGGGGCATAAGGTCGCTTTCCGAGATGCAGAACGACGTGTGTGGAAGCTTGTTCCGCCGCGTCCGCAGAAAAAATCGTGCAACGCGAAAAAAGTTCAGTCGCGGCCCGTGACCGCGATGCCGATCTCGTATGCGCCGGTGAGCGGGTCGTGGTGGAGCTGGGCGCGGAGCTGGCGCGCGAGGCCTTCCATGACACGGCCGTAGCGGGTCTTGAGCAGGTCGCGAAGCTCGTCGGAGTCCACCAGCGCGCGTGAGACGATGCGCAACGTCGCCCGGCCCTCCGCCTCGGCCGGCTTGAGCGACACCCGAATGCGCGCGGCCGGATCGACGCTCATCGCCAGCTCCACCGTCTCGGTCACGATGAAGGCGACCGCCACCGCCACGTCCTGGTTGACGAGATAATTGTCGACGTCGAGCACGATGCCGATCCCGCCGTCCGGTGCGGTCGCGCGGATGTTGGACGCCAGCTCGCCCAGGACCGAGCGCAGGCCGAGGCCGCGATTCTCCTCCATTTCCGCGAAGTGGTTGCGGTGGACGACGGCGAGCGCATCGACGCGGCGTTGGATGGAGGCGTACGCGGCGCTCGCCTCCGGTGTGGGGGCGCCGCGCGCGTGGAAGTTGATGAGGCTGGAGATCACCTGGAGGTTGTTCTTGACCCGGTGATGGACCTCGCGCGTGAGCTTGGTCTGGCGGACCAGGCCTTCGGCGAGGCCGGCCTCGTGCAGCGCGACGGTGCGGGTGATGGCGCGGAAGGTGTCGCCGAGCTCGCGGATCTCCTGCGCGGGCAGGGTGCGGGTTCCGGTTTCGAGCACCTCGCCGGGTTGGTAGCCGGACACGCTGGTGCGCAGCTGCCGCAGCGGGCGGATGAGCAGGCGGTCGACGACGAACCAGCCGATGCCGACGGCGGCCGCCCACATCAGCAGCGGCAGCAGCATCGCCACGACGAACGAGGAGGTGATCGGCGCGGCGCGGACGCTGGTGCGTAAGCTCAGGTCCGCCACGCCGAGCTCGACGCGCATCGTCTCCATCCGGTCGAGCGGCGTGGCGTCGGGAATGGCCGCGAGCGCCAGCGACTCCTGGCCGAGCATCAGGCTCTGCGAATAGACGGTCGCTCGCGTGCTCGGCGCGCCGAGCCGCGCGAGGAAGTCGCGGGGGAAAAAGGCGCGCGCCGTCAGCCCGCCCGAATGCGTAAGCGAGAGGACGAGACCTTGTCCGGCGGCGATCGTACCGGCGATCGGCTGGTCGGTGTCCAGCGGCGGCGGTGAGGGCCGGAACGGGGCGCCGCACAGGACGCGCCCCGCGCGATCGGTGATCACGAAACGCGCACCGGCGTCCGCCCGGCTCGCGAACACGCCTTCCGCGCGCGCGCAGCTCGGCGCGTCGGCCGGGTCGGTGGCGAGCGCGCCGGTGGTCGCGCGCAGCGCGTTCATGTCGCCCACCAGCTCGATCGCGATCGCGCGCGCGCTCTCCTCGGCGGCGACGCGCAACCGCGCGCGCGTCTCCGCATCGGCGACCCGGCTGTTCTGCAGCGTGGCGATGATGGCGATGACCGCCAGCGGCAGAAGCGCCGCCGACAGGATCAGGAAAAGCTTGGCGCCGGTCGGCAAGCGCGACAACGCCCCGTTCGGCGCGAATACGTCGCGCTCGGCTTCGGCGGTGGTGGCCATGCCGGCGTTGTTAGTCGAGCTTGCTCAGAAGGTCGAGAAACTCGTCGGGCACTTCTTCCTGCACCGTGCGGTCGTAGACGGAGCGCAAGGCGTCACCCATCTCGCGCTCCTTGGCCTCGTGGCCGTCGCCATGTTTCCTGGTCCGGGCGGGCGAGGCCTTCCTGGCAGGCGCCTTTGCCGGCTTGTCTTCCAAACTCAACGCGTCCCCCTGCACAGCCTGCCAAGTTCTCTCGTTATGACAGGCGCCGCGCCCAATCGCGCCGACCCGTGCGACCTTACACGAAAGCTTGCGCGTGAAACTAAAAACCCGGTCGCGGGTTCCACACTTCACGCGAAAAATCCGCTCGGACGCGTCGGGGGTGTTAGTCACGTTATTCGGCGTTGCAACCCCCGTTACATCCGCGCAGAGAAAGCCGCGCCATTCAGGGAGTGAATACGACTCATGTCGCTTGGACAGCAACTCGCACCGCATCTTCCGTTTCTGCGGCGCTACGCCCGCGCGCTCACCGGTTCCCAGGCGCAGGGCGACAAGTACGTCCGGGCGACCCTGGAGGCGATCGTCGCCGCGCCCGACCAGTTCCCGCGCGACGTCGATCCACGTCTCGGGCTCTACCGCATGTTCCAGGGTATCTGGAACTCCGCCAATTACGACGAGACGGAGGGCCGCGCCGAACCTGGCGAAGGCAACGAGGCCGTTGCTCGTGCGCGCCTCGCCCGCATGACGCCGCTGTCGCGTCAGGCGCTGCTCTTGACTGCGATGGAAGGCTTCACGCCGGAGGACGCCGCCTACCTGATCGAGGTCGATACGACGGAGGTGGAGAGCCTTGTCGCCGAAGCGCTCGCCGAGATCGAAAAGCAGACCCGCGCGCGCGTGCTCATCATCGAAGACGAACCGATCATCGCCATGGACATCGAGACGATCGTCCGCGACCTCGGCCACGAGGTGACGGGCGTGGCGGTCACGCGTGA
The DNA here is from genome assembly GCF_002288825.1 of Sphingomonas lenta. Classification (GTDB taxonomy): domain Bacteria; phylum Pseudomonadota; class Alphaproteobacteria; order Sphingomonadales; family Sphingomonadaceae; genus Sphingomonas; species Sphingomonas lenta. The sequence continues at coordinate 331,341 of NZ_NSLI01000002.1, read as the reverse complement.
CGAGGCGGTGGCGCTGGCGATGGAGGACCGGCCGGGCCTGGTGCTCGCCGATATCCAGCTCGCCGACGACAGTTCGGGCATCGATGCGGTCAAGGACATCCTCGCCGAGTTCAACGTGCCCGTGATCTTTATTACCGCCTTCCCCGAGCGGCTGCTGACGGGCGAGCGGCCGGAGCCGACTTTCCTGATCACCAAGCCCTTCCAGCGGTCGACTGTGAAGGCCGCGATCTCGCAAGCGTTGTTCTTCGACCAGTCCACCGTGCCCGCGGAAGCGGCGTAAGGGTACGGACCCAAAACGGTTTTCGGGGGTTGAGCGGCTATGGCCGACGAAGAACAGCATATCAAAACAGAACGCGCCCGCGCCGGCGCGACGCCGCACATGACGCGTGTCATCCTGCCCGTGTCGCTGGCGCTCGTCATTGCGCTGTTCGCGTTCATCGTGCTTGTGGGCGTCTAAAGGCGCGGGCGCTGGTAATCCCGCGCCGCGCTCCCTATCCTTAGACCCAAGGGGCGATAGGGGCCCGCTCTCTGTTGATCGGACCTGCATGACCGAAACAGTCCCTCGGGACGAGCTTGAGGACACCGACACCGCCGCGCCGGTGGAGCATGTCTCGCTTCCGGATAACGAGTTCAAAGCGCAGCTGGCGCAGGTGATCCCTCACCTGCGCGCGTTCGGCCGCTCGCTGTCGGGCAGCCGCGACCTGGCCGACGACCTCGTCCAGGAGACGCTGCTCAAGGCGTGGGCGGCGCGCAAGCGTTTCCAGGCGGGCACCAACATGCGCGCGTGGACCTTCATCATCCTGCGCAATCTGTACCTGTCGCAGATGCGCCGCGCGCGGTTCAAGGGCGAGTGGGACGATCTCGTCGCCGACCGCATCCTCGCCGCGCCCGCGAGCCAGGATCGACACGTCGAGTTGGGGGACATGCAGCGCGCGCTGATGCACCTGCCGCAACCGCAGCGCGAGGCGCTGATCCTGGTCGGCGCGGGCGGTTTCGCCTATGAGGAAGCGGCCGAGATCTGCAACGTCGCGGTCGGCACGATCAAAAGCCGCGTCGCGCGCGGCCGCGTCGCGCTGGAGGCGCTGCTGTCGGAAGGCGCGTTGCCGTCGCGCCGCGAGCACGAGCAGGACGCCAACAAGACCGCGCTCGACACGATCATGGGCGAGGTGGACGAGCTGAGCCGCGACCGGTGACCCGGTCGCGACGCCCAATCAATGGCGTCGCGTCTTGCGGTCAAGCTGGTCGAGCAGGCGACGCATGTCGTCGGGCAGCGCCGCGGCATGCGCGTAGCTGCGCATCAACGCGCCGCCGATCGCGTCGGTCACGCGCGGACGGCGGACGACGAAGCCGCCTTCCGATACGTCGAAGTAACCTGAAGCTATCGTAGCCATGTCGCCAGAAACGTCGCGAGTCGCCGATCGTTTCCGCGACGAAGCTGATTTAAGTCAAAATTCTGATTACCTAAGCGTAAAGATCGGCGAACCTAATCAGCGGCTTAGCGATGCTATCGAGCGCGCGCGGGCCTGCTCGCCCTTCCTCTCCGGCCTGCTCGACCGGGAGCGGGACACGGTCGATTCGCTGCTGGCGGGGCAGACGGTTCCGCTATGGCTACCGGAGGAGGAAGGCGTACCCCCGGCCAAGCGGCTCCGTATCGCGCGGCGCAGGCTGGCGCTGTCCGTCGCGCTCGCGGACTTGTCGGGCGCGTACGACCTGACCGCGGTCACCGCGGCGCTGACCGGCTTCGCCGATACGGCGCTCGACCTGGCGATCCGCACCGCGATCCGGGAACGCACGCCCGATGCCGAGCCCATCGGCTTCGCCGCGATCGCGCTCGGCAAGCAGGGCAGCTTCGAGCTCAACTACTCGTCCGACATTGACCCGATCCTGATCTTCGACCCCGCGACGCTGCCCAGGCGCGCGCGCGAGGAGCCGGAGGACGCGGCGGTGCGGATCGGGCGGCGCGTGGTCGAGCTGCTGCAGAGCCGCGACGCCGACGGTTACGTGCTGCGCGTCGACCTGCGGCTGCGGCCCTCGCCCGAGGTGACGCCGATCGCGCTGCCGGTCAACGCGGCGATCCACTATTACGAAAGCCAGGCGCTGCCCTGGGAGCGCGCGGCGTTCATCCGCGCCCGCGCCGCCGCCGGCGACCTAAAGCTGGGCCAGCGTTTCCTCCGCACGATCCAGCCGTTCGTGTGGCGGCGCTCGCTCGACTTCGGTGCGGTGGGCGAGATCAGGGGCATGTCGCACCGCATTCGCGACCATCATGCGCAGGGGCAACGCCTCGGCCCCGGCTACGACCTGAAGCGCGGGCGCGGCGGTATCCGCGAAGTAGAGTTCTACGCGCAGATCCACCAGCTCATCCATGGCGGCCGCGAGCCGAACTTGCGCGTGCCCGCGACGCGCGACGCGCTCGCACAATTGGCGGAAGCGGGGCGGATCGACGCGCAAGAGGCGAGGGCGCTTTCCGACGCTTACACGCTGCTGAGGACGATCGAGCATCGCGTGCAGATGCTGGAGGATCGGCAGACGCACACGCTGCCGGCCGATGAAGCGCTAGACCGCGTGGCGCGGCTGCACGGGCTGGAGAGCGGGGCGGCGTTGCTCGACCTGCTCCGCCCGCATGTGGAGGCGGTCGGCCGCATCTATGACGGGCTGGAGGACGAGCGGCCCGCGCGACTGCCGCTGGACCCGGTGCTGCTCGGAGAAGCGTTGGAGCGGGCGGGGTACGCCGAGACGGACGCGCCTGCGCAGCGCATCGCCGCCTGGCGCGGGGGCGCCTACCCGGCGCTGCGCAGTCCCGCCGCGCGCGACGCGCTGGAGGCGGTGCTGCCCGGCCTCGTCGAGGCGCTGGCGCGCGCGCCCGAGCCGCAGGGCGCGCTGCTCCGGCTCGACCGGCTGCTCGAGCGGCTGCCCAGCGCCGTCAACACGCTACGGCTGTTGGAGGCGCGGCCGGCGCTGGCGCAGCTGCTCGCCGCAATCTTGAGCCACGCGCCGCCGCTCGCCGACGACCTCGCGCGCCGGCCGGCGCTGCTCGACGGCCTCATGGACGCGAGCGCGTTCGAGCCGGTCGGCACCGTCGAGGTGCTTGCGCGGGCGATGGCCTGCGCCGACGGGGATTATCAGGCCGCGCTCGACCAAATCCGCCGCGTCGTCGGCGAGGCGCGGTTCGCGCTGGGGACGCAGATCGTCGCGGGTGCCGCCGACCCGCTGGAGGTCGGGGAAGGATACGCCCGCGTCGCCGAGGCGGCGATCCGGACGATCGCCGCGCGCACGGTCGCCGAGTTCGAACGGGCGCACGGGCGGGTGCCCGGCGGCGAGCTCGTCGTGCTGGCGCTGGGACGGATGGGCGGCGGGCTGCTGACGCACGCGTCCGACCTGGACCTCGTCTACCTGTTCACGGGCGACTTCCACGCCGAGTCGGACGGTGCGAAGCCGCTCGGCGCGACGCTCTACTTCAACAGGCTCGCGCAGCGGATGACCGGCGCGCTGTCCGCGCCGACGGCGGCGGGGCCGCTCTACCCAGTCGACACGCGGTTGCGGCCGTCGGGGAACAAGGGGCCGCTCGCCGTCTCGCTCGACTCGTTCGCGCGCTACCAGCGCGAGGAGGCGTGGACGTGGGAGCATATGGCGCTCACCCGCGCGCGCGTGGTCCACGGATCGACGGAAGCGCGTGCGGCGACGGACGCGATCGTGGCGCAGGTGCTGGCGGGCGCGCGGCCCGAGCGCGACATTGCCGCGGAGGCGCGGACGATGCGGGCGGAGATGGCCGCGCACAAACCGCCCAAGGGGCCGCTCGACGCCAAGCTGCTGCCGGGCGGGCTCGTCGACCTGGAGTTCGCGGTCCACGTCCTCCAGCTGGCGCACCGGGCCGGCTTCGAGCCGCATCTCGGCCGCGCGGTCGACGCGCTGGTTGGGGCGGGGTTGCTCCCGGCCGGCACGCGCGACGCGCACGACCTGCTCACGCGCATGCTGGTGACGCTGCGCCTCGTCGCACCCGACGCCGAGCCGCCTGCGCCCAGCACCCGCGCCCTGATCGCCCGCGCGTTGCGGCTGCCCGATTGGGACGCAGCGGTTGCCGAGTTCGAGCGGACGCGCCAGAGCGTCGCCGAGCTTTGGCGCGACATAGGAGGCGAGGGTGGAGCTGGGTGACACGATCCCTGACGTGACGGTGCAGGACGAGAGCGGGCCGGTGCCGCTGCGCTCGCTCGTCGGCGGCTGGGCGGCGATCTATTTCTACCCCAAGGACGACACGTCTGGCTGCACGCGCGAGGCGCTCGACTTCACGGCGCTGGCCCGTGATTTCGAGGCGGCTGGGGTGCAGGTGGTCGGTATCTCAAAGGACTCGGTTGCGAGCCACGGCAAGTTCACGGCCAAGCACGAACTCGGCGTACGCCTGCTGTCCGACGAGAGCGGCGCGGCGTGCGAAGCGTTCGGCGTGTGGGTCGAGAAGTCGATGTACGGGCGGAAATATATGGGCATCGACCGCGCGACCTTCCTGTTCAACGCGCAAGGGTCGCTGGTGGAGCAGTGGCGCAAGGTGAAGGTGCCCGGCCACGCGCAGGCGGTGCTGCAGGCGGCGAAGACGAGGTGAGACGCGCTTTCTTGTTCGTCACCCCGGACTTGTTCCGGGGTCCATCGTCGTCCGGGCGAACCGTTTGCGGATGTGGAGCCAAGGAGGTGCGTTCCCCCGACCGGATCGCCCGCTCAGCGATGGACCCCGGAACAAGTCCGGGGTGACGGGGGCGTGGAGATGCTGACGATCGCCCGGGCCTGTCGGGCGGTGCTCTCGGCGGGGGAGCCGCGCACCAAGGTCCGGCTCGCGCGCGAAACTGCGCGTCGTTGGCGCAGGGGCGAGCTCGCGCATCTGTTCGACGTCGCCATGCCCGACGCGCCCGCCCGGCCTGACCGGCCGGAGCTGCTGCCGCCCAACCGCATGCCTAAGCGGGGCAGGGGCGGCTCCGAACGCGGGCGCGTCGCGCTGCTGCACGCGCTGGCGCATATCGAGTTCTCGGCGATCGACCTCGCCTTCGACTGTGCGGGGCGGTTCGGCGCCGAGTTCCCGCGCGCGTTCGTCGACGACTGGATCTCGGTCGGCGTGGACGAGGCGATGCACTTCGCCATCCTCGACCGGCGGCTCCGGACGCTGGGCAGCTTCTACGGGCAGCTGCCGGCGCATGCGGGGCTGTGGGAGGCGGCCGAGGCGACCGCAAACGACTCACTCGGGCGGCTCGCGGTGGTGCCGATGGTGCTGGAAGCGCGTGGGCTGGACGTGACGCCCGACACCGTCGCGCGCTTCAGAACCGCCGGCGACGAGCCCAGCGCGCGCATCCTCCACCGCATCTACACGGACGAGATCCGGCACGTCGGCTTCGGCGTGAAATGGTTCGGACAGCGCTGCGCCGAGTCCGGAGTCGAGCCCGCGCCGCTGTGGCGGGAGAAGGTCCGGCGCTATTTCAGGGGTGTCCTGAAGCCGCCATTCAACGACTCGGCGCGGAGCCAAGCCGGTCTGACGCGGGAATTCTACGAGGTTATTGCCTGTTAACCACCGATCGGCACAACGGTTCCTGTCCGAAACGCGGTGGGGCTGCGTAACGCGACGAAATTTTGGGGCCGGCATCCTGTTGGGGAGGGGGCTGGCAAGCACGCCGGGGTTTGATGACCAAATTCAACTTCATCGCGCGTCGGGTCGCAGCGGCTGCGCTCATCGCCACGCTCTCCACCGGCCAGGCGCTCGCCAACGAGCCGGCCGAGAAGTCGGCGCCGGCGACCACCGCCCAGGGCGGCCCGCTGATCGCGGCGAGCAGCGCCGAGGCGTCCTCCGCCATGCGTCCCGACGGCGACTTCCGCACGCTGTTTACCGCCTGGAAGAAGATGGACGGCGGCACCACCGGCCAGGGCGCGATCGCGATCCCGTCGGTCCAGCCTGTCGCCAAGATGGACTATTCCAGTAATTTCGGCATCCGTTCCGACCCGTTCCGCGGCTCGGCGGCGATGCATGCCGGCGTCGACATCCGCGGACCGGTCGGCACGCCGATCTACGCCACCGCCGACGGGATCGTCGCCGAGGCGAAGCGTCGCGGCGGCTACGGCAACCTGGTCGAGCTCGACCACGGCAAGGGCATCGCGACGCGCTACGGCCACCTGTCGCGCATCCTGGTCTCGGCCGGTTCGCGCGTGCAGCGCGGCCAGATCATCGGCCTGATGGGTTCGACCGGCCGCTCCACGGGCAGCCACCTCCATTACGAGGTCCGCATGGACGGCCGCGCGGTCAACCCCGTGCCGTTCCTGACCTCGGCCGACTATCTCCTCGCGGCGCAGGACCGCGCGGTGCACATCGTGCCCGTGTCGGCGAACCTGCCGGAGTCGCTGGACTGAACCGAGATCCCTAGTGGGTGACCAACTCGGGCGGGGGCTGACATCGGCCTCCGCCCTTCTTATTTGCGGACTATGGCCACGACCGCTCCCGATATCTCGCTGACCCCTTCCGCCGCGGCGCGCGTGGCGGCGATCGCGGCGAAGCAGGGCAAGCTGGCCATCCTTCGGCTGTCGGTCGACGGCGGCGGCTGCTCGGGTTTCCAGTACCGGTTCGGCTTCGCGGACGCGGTGGACGGCAACGACACGGTCGCGGAGCGCGACGGCGTCCGGCTGGTGGTGGACAGCGTCAGCCTCGACCTGGTCCGCGGTGCGAGCGTCGATTACGTCGAGTCGCTGGGCGGCGCGGCGTTCCGCGTCGAGAACCCGCAAGCCGCCTCGGGCTGCGGCTGCGGATCGAGCTTCGCAGTCTGACGACCGCCCGCTAAGGCGGCGCGATGAAGATCGTCACCTACAACGTCAACGGCATCAAGGCGCGGCTGCCGCGCCTGCTCGAATATCTGACCGAGCAGCAGCCCGACATCGTCTGCCTCCAGGAGCTCAAGACGACGGACGAGACGTTTCCCGAACGCGAGATCCGCGACATCGGCTACGGCGGCGTGTGGCACGGGCAGAAAGGGTTCAACGGCGTCGCGGTGCTCGCCAGGGGCGCCGATCCGGTCGAGCGCCACCGTGGGCTGGGCGGCGATCCGGAGGACGAGCAGAGCCGCTATCTCGAGGCGGAGGTGGACGGGCTGGTCGTCGCATCCATCTACCTGCCCAACGGCAATCCGCGGCCCGGGCCCAAGTTCGACTATAAGCTGCGCTGGATGGAGCGGCTCGCGAACCACGCGCGCGCGCTGCTCGTCGAGGAGAAGCCGGTCGTGCTCGCGGGCGACTACAACGTCATCCCGAACGACGACGACGCCTATTCCGTCCGCGCGCTGGCGGAGGACGCGCTGATGCAGCCGGAGAGCCGCGCCGCCTATCGCCGGCTGTTGGCGCAGGGATGGACGGACGCGCTGCGCACGCGGCACCCGCGCGGGGCCGTATGGACGTTCTGGGACTATCAGGCGCAGGCCTGGGCCCGCGACGCGGGTTTCCGCATCGACCATCTGCTCTTGAGTCCCCAGGCGGCCGACCGCATGCTCGGTGCGGGCGTCGACAAGGAGTATCGCGGCCGCGACAAGGCCAGCGACCACGCGCCGACTTGGGTTCGGCTGCGCTGACCGGGGCTGGCGCATAACGCCAGCCGTTGGTGTACTACACCACTAATACGCGCTCAGGACCGGCATTCCGGCGAGCTCCACGCCTTGCGAGGTGTATGGCACGACTAATGCACTTCCTTTCCGTACCGTCGATGGTGACGGAGAAGGAGGTGAGCCATGTTGCAGATGTTGATGCCGGCCGTCGCGATGCTGAGCGCCGGCGCCGATCTGGATCGCGCGGTCGACGCCCGCATCCTGAAGCACGCGCTGAGCGCGCCGGAGAGCCGTCGCAAGGCGGGCGAGGGGCCCCGCTACTGCGTGTTCGATAGCGGGCGGGCGGTGGCCGGAAACGGTCAGCGCCAGAGCGTGCCGCAGCGCGTGTGCCGGACCTACCGCGAGTGGACGGCGCTGGGCGTGCAGCCCCTGACCAGCTGATCCGACCGAGCATTGGCGCGGGTCGCTAACCATCGGTGTATTACACTTCTATACCAGCAAGCCACCTGGGCTAAGCGATTGAAAACACCTGCCAGCCGAACCTGGCACGCCTGATGCAAAGCTCAGGACACGCGGGACCGACCCCGCAGGAGGAGAAAGGGAAAGCCGTGAAGACCATCATCGCCGTCATCGCCGCGACTCTCGCGGTGCCCGCCGTCGCCCAGCCCGAGGCGGCCCCGCGCAGGCCCGCCATCGCCGCGCCCGCCCAGGCCGGCGGTCCGGCCACCGCCAAGAAGGAGACGCGCTACTGCGTCGACGACGTGGTGACCGGGTCGCGCCTCCGGCGCCGGACGTGCGACACGCGCGCCAATTGGTTGAGGGAGGGTTACGACCCGCTGACCGATTTGAAGAAGTGACGGCGTACCGGCCGCGGCGGGACGTCCACCGCGGCCGGGCCTTCACAAGTCGCGGCCGTAGATCTGGTAGACCTTGTTGATCTGGCATTGGATCGTCTCGGCGATCGAGCGCATCCCCTGGTTGTCGTCGAGGATCCAGCCGATCTCGCCCCGGCTCGCGCCGTAGTTCGCCACGGATGCGGCGCGGATGTACTCGATCATCATGAAGGCGAGCTGGCTCGCCATGCGCGACGCCTGCAGCTCCTTGACCACGCCCATCAGCGGTACGCGCATGGTGCGCACGCGGGGCTTGCGCAGCCAGCGCAACAGCTTCGCCCAGCCGAACGGCAGGAGCGACCCGTTCAGCGGCTTTAGCGCCTCGTTCAGGTCCGGCAAGGTGATCATGAACGCGACCGGCCTGCCGTCGAGCTCGGCGATGCGGATCAGGTCTTCGTAGACGATCGGCTTGAGCTTAACACCCACGTCGCGGACTTCGGGCTCGGTCAAGGGCACGAAACCCCAATTGTCCGACCATGCGTCGTTGAGGATGTCGAGGATGATCCGCGCCTCCTGGTCGAAGCGCGACTTGTCGACGGTGCGCACGCGGATGCGCGGGTTCTGCTCGCCCGAGCGGATGATCCGCTTGACCAGCGGGGGAAACTCCTTGGTGATGTCGAGATCGTAGGTGAGGAGCTGCTTGACGGCCGCGTAGCCCGCGCCTTCGATCCAGGTCCGGTATTCCGGATTGGCGTGGCCCATCATGACGGTAGGCGGGTGGTCATGGCCCCGGACGAGCAGGCCGGGATCTTCCCAAATCGACATGCTGATCGGCCCGAGCGCGCGCGTCATGCCCTGATCGCGCAGCCACTGCTCCGCCGTCGCGATCAGCCGCGCGCCCGTGTCCGCGTCCTCGGCGTCGAACAGGCCCCATTGCCCGACCCCAGGGCCGAAACCCTGCCCGGCCGGCATGGTGAGCGCGAGCGTGTCGATGTGCGCGGAGATGCGGCCCACGGCGCGGCCGTCGCGCTCGGCGAGGAAGAGCTGCGCCTCCGCATGCGCGAACCAGCCGTTCTTGCCCGGCGTGATCAGCCCGAGCGCCTCGCGCTTGAGCGGCGGGACCCAGTTCGGGTCGTCGCGATAGAGGCGGAAGGGCAGGTCGACGAAGCGCTTGCGGTCGCGCTTGGTCAGGACGGGGCGGATGACGAGGTCTGACACGCGCCGTTCCTAGTCGGGCGGACGGGGCAGGGGAAGGCGGGCGGGGCATCCCCCCCTTCATCGCCACATCCCTGCCACTATATCGTGGTGATGAGCCGAGCTATGAGCAGCACGATCTCCCTCGACCGCGCCGCCTCGCCCTTTGTGGCCGCGGGTCGCGAGGCCCGTCCGCGCATTGCCGACGACAAGGCAATGTTGAAAGTGGCCGCCGAGCTGACGCGCGACCTGCACGCGCCCAAGCCGCTGATCTACTGGGGCGACCTCGCCCTGTCCGCGCTCGTCGGCTACGCGGCGCTGGCGGGCGCGATCCACCTGCCGGGCGCCTGGGCGTTGCTGGCGGGCGTGGTAGCGGTATTCGCGCTCTACCGCGCGGGCAGCTTCATCCACGAGGTCAGCCACATGAAACATGCGGCGCTGCCCGGCTTCCGCGGTGGCTGGAACGCGATCGTGGGCGTGCCCCTGCTCATCCCGAGTTTCATGTACGAGGGCGTGCACAACCTGCACCACGCCAAGACGCGCTACGGCACGGTCGAGGACCCCGAGTACCTGCCGCTGGCGCTTATGAAGCCGTGGACGGTGCCGCTGTTCGTGCTCGTCTCCGCGCTCGCGCCGATCGGTTTCCTCATCCGCTACGCCGTGCTGACGCCGCTGTCGTTCGTCGTGCCGGGCCTGCGCAGGACCGTCGTCGAGCGCTTCTCCGCGCTCGCGATCAACCCGCAGTTCCGCCGCCGCGCGCCGGAGGGCGAGGCCAAGGCGCTGTGGGACCGCGTCGAGATCGCGACCAGCGCCTGGGCGATTGCGCTGCTCGCGGCCGTCGCGACGGGCGTCGTGCCGCTCCGTTCGTTCGGCATCTTCCTGGCCGTCGTCTCCGCGACCATGGTGATCAACCAGGTCCGCACGCTCGTCGCCCATCTCTGGGAGAACGAAGGCGAGCCGATGAGCGTGACCGCGCAGTATCTCGACTCGGTCAACGTGCCGCCGCCGACGCTGCTGCCCGCGCTCTGGGCACCGGTCGGCCTGCGCTACCACGCGCTGCACCACCTGCTGCCGGGCGTGCCCTACCACTCGCTGGGCGAGGCGCATCGGCGGATCACCGCGGTGCTGGAGCCGGACTCGCCGTACCACAAGGCGAGCTACAAGGGGCTGCCGGGGCTGCTCGGGCGGTTGGTGGGGTCTACGCTGGGGCGGTAAACGCTTCCGTCTCCTACCCTGCTGCGGTCACCCCGGACTTGTTTCGGGGTCCATCGTAGTCCGCGCAATCCGGCGGGATCGTTCGCACGACGATGGATGCCGGAACAAGTCCGGCATGACGGAAAGAGTGGATGGGCGGCTTTACTCCTCCGTCCTGATCAGCACCGCCTCGCCCAGCAGGAAGAACAGCAGGAACGGCGCCCACGCCGCGAGGAACGGCGGGTACGCGCCCAGATTGCCCATCGCGAGCGCGAAATTGTCCGCCACGAAATAGGCGAAGCCCAGCGCCATGCCGATCACGGCGCGGACGAACAGCTTGCCCGATCGCGCGATGCCGAACGCCGCGACCGCGCCCAGGAGCGGCATCAGCACCGAGGAGAGCGGCCCCGACAGCTTGTGCCAGAGCGCGCCTTCGAGCGCCTTGGTCGGGCGGCCCGCGTCCGATAGGTCCTGGATCGCCTCGCGAAGCGCGGTGAAGGTCAGGCCTTCGGCGTTGACGGTCGATAGCGTGAACTGGTCGGGGCGCACGCCGCGGGCGACGACGATCTCGCCCAGGGGCGTGACGCCGCCCGAGGCCACGTCGAACCGCTCCGCCGGCCCGATCCGCCAACCGTCGCCCGCGCGCACGCCGTTCTGCGCGGTGATCGTCGCGCGCAGGGCGCCACCTTCGCGGTCGTAGATGGTGATGCCGCTCAGCCGCGCCGCGTCGCCGCGTCCGGTCAGCCGCGCCACCTCGATCAGGTCGTCGCCGTCGCGCACCCAGACGTTGGTGCGATCGCCGCGGTCGATCGGCAGCGGGCCGTAGTCGACGCGCTTCCACTGCTCCAGCGTGGAGCTCGCCCGCGCTACGATGCGCTCGTTGAAGGTGAAGGACACCGCCGCCACGCCCAAGCTGGCGATGATCAAGGGAGCCAGCACCTGGTGCGCCGACATGCCCGCGGCCTTGAGCGCGATCACCTCGCTGTTCTGGTTCATCGTGATCAGCGTCAGAATCGTGCCGAGCAGCACGGAGAAGGGCAGAAAGCGCGCGATGATCTCCGGCGCGCGCAAGGAGACGTAGCGCAGCACCTCCGGCTGGCCGTTGCCGGGGCGTTCCAGGATGCGGCCCGTCTCGCTCAAGAGGTCCAGCGCCTGAAGCACCAGCACCAGCGCGAACAGGATGCCGAACGTCCGCAGCAGAAACATGCGCGCCATGTACCAGGCGACGGTGCGCGACGGGAAAAAGGCTAGCGGGTTCACGCGAGCGCCGCCTTGCGCCGCCGGCCGGGCATGCGCCGCGTGATCGCGGAGAGCGCTTTCCCGAAGCCGCGCTCCAGCGCGCCGATCGGCTGGCCGCCGGGTTTGTAGGCAATGATGTAGAACATCCAGATCACGAGTGCGGCGAAGAGGAGGAACGGGATCCATAGCGCCAGCAGCGGGTCGACGCGGCCCAGCTCGCCGAACGAGGCGGCGTACTCGTTGATCTTGTGGTACGTCACGAGCATCACCACGCCCAGGAATACGCCCAGCGCCGTGGTCGATCGCTTGGGCGGGACGCCGAGCGCCACGGCGAGGAGTGGCAGCAGCAGCATCGTCGCCACCTCCACCACGCGGAAGTGGAACTCGGATCGGGTGGAGTCGCGCTGCTCCTCCGTCGGCGCGGTCTGGCCGAGGCGCGCGAGCTCGGGGAGCGTGAACTCCAGGTTGCGCCCGCCGCGCTGCCGGAAGCGCTCAGACTGGGGCAGGGGGATGGGCAGGTCGTGCGCGCTGAACGTCAGCACGCGCGGCACGCGGAACTCGGGCGCGTCCTGGACCAGCGTGCCGTCGGTCAGGCGGAAGATGATCGTGTTCGGGTCGTCCGTGCGCAGGAACTGCCCCTCGCGCGCCGTGACCGAGTAGCTGCCGCCGCCTTCCTGATCGAAATGGACGAAGATGCCGCTCAGCTCGCGCCCGCTACGACGGCTCTGCTCGATGCGGAGCGTCATGCGGTCGCCGAAATGGGTGAACTCGCCCACCTTGATCGACGCGCCTAGCGCGCCGGTCCTGAGCTCGAAGCGCAGCTGCTCGTAATAGTAGCGCGCCTTGGGCTGGACGAAGCCGACGATGGCGAGGTTCACCGCGACCAGCGCGATCGTGTAATAGTAAGGCACGCGAAGCAGCCGCGCGTAGCTCATGCCGACGCCGCGCAGCACGTCGAGCTCGGACGTGCCGGCGAGCCGGCGGAAGGCGAGCAGGATGCCGAGCAGCAGGCCGATGGGGATGCCGAGGCCCAAATACTCGGGCAGCAAGTTGGCGAGCATCCGCCACACGACGCTGACGGGCCCGCCCTGCGTCGCGACGAAGTCGAACAGCCGGAGCATGCGGTCGAGGATCAGCAGCATCGCGGCAATGATCAGCGTCGAGAACAACGGCAACGCGATCAGCCGGACCATGTAGCGATCAATCGATTTCATGCGGGCTCGGCTGAGGAGAACGGGCGGGTAGGGGTATAGGGGTGGTGGACGAGTGATGCCACCAATTCCTCCCCCGCAACGCAGTTGCGGGGGAGGGGGACCGCGCCCGCAGGGCGTGGTGGAGGGGGGCGTAGGTCGATCAGCGACAAGCCGGGGGCTTGTCGCCGACCGGAGCCGGCTTGCGAAGCAAGCCGTGGGCGATGCCGCACTCCGTAGTTCCCCCTCCGTCGCGCTACGCGCGCCACCTCCCCCGCCGTAAGCGGGGGAGGAACTGGTCGGGTTCACTCCGCCGCAATCTGCTCCGGATGCACGAGGCGATCGGCCAGCGCCGCGGCGATCGCGCGCTCCAGGCCCGCCAGCGTGAACGGCTTGCGGAGCACGTGGTGGCCGCCGAACTCCGCAGCACCACCCGCCTCGCCGGCGTAGCCGGTGACGAACAGGACCGCGAGGTGCGGGTCACGCCGCAGCAGCGCCGCGACCATCTCCGGTCCGGTCTGCTTGGGCATGAGCACGTCGGAGACGACGAGCTCGACGTTGCGATACCGCTCCAGCAGCGCGGGCGCGGCGAGGGGGTCGTCGCAGGCGATCGCGCGGTGGCCGAGCTCCTCGAGCGCCCCCATCGTGGCCGCGAGCACGCGGGGATCGTCCTCGACCACCAGCACCTCGAGCGCGTGCGGGACGTCGGCGAGGTTCGGAGCCTGCTCGATGATCTCTACCTCGGTACGTTCGCCGACGAAGCGGGGGAGGTAGAGCGTCACGGTGGTGCCGCGGCCCGGCGCGGTGTCGATGCCGACCTCGCCGTCTTGCTGCCGCACGAAGCCGAAGATCTGGCTGAGGCCCAGGCCCGTGCCCTTGCCGACCGGCTTGGTCGTGAAGAAGGGCTCGAAGACGCGCTCGGCGATCTCCGGCGTCATGCCCGTGCCCGTGTCGGTCACGGCGAAGGTGACGTAGTCGCCGCTCGCGCACTGGCCGACTTGATTGTCGCCGAGCGAAGCCCGGCCGGTGACCACCGTCAGCTCGCCGCGTCCGTTCATCGCGTCGCGCGCGTTCACGGCCAGGTTGAGGAGCGCGTTCTCCAGCTGCACGCGGTCGGCGTGGAGGCGCCAGCCCTGCGCCTCGTCGCGCACCGTCACCGTGATCGCGTCGCCCAACGTGCGGTCGAGCAGCTCCGACATGCCCGCGACCAGCATGCCGGGTTCGATCGGCTCGGGCTTCAGTCCCTCCTCTCGCGAGAAGGCGAGTAGGCGGCGGGTCAGCGCGGCGGCGCGATTCGCGCCCTCCATGGCGCTGTCGAGGTGACGGGCCGCGCCGGGCTTGCCCAGGTTGCGGCGCGCGAGCTCGATGCCGCCGAGGACGACGGCCAGCATGTTGTTGAAATCGTGCGCGATGCCGCCCGTCAACTGGCCGACCGCGTCCATCTTCTGCGCCTGGCGGAGCTTGGCCTCTTGCGCGCGCAGCTCGTCGGTGGCGGCCTGCACGGCGGCGGTGAGTTCGGCGGCGCGCGCCTCGGCGGCGTCGGCCTCCGCGCGGGCGGCGGCGCGTTCGCCGAGCGCGCGCACCGTGAACATACCGAGCAGGATCGCGCCCAGCACGAGGACGCAGCCGAAGACGGCGAGCGCGATCGCCGCCTGCGTCGACCGACGGACGGAGCCGAACGCGGCGGCGGTGCGCCGGTCCAGCACATCGCGCTCGCCGGCGATGATGCCGTCCAGCGTCGCGTTGATCGCCTTGAGCGACGGCGCATTGCGCGCGCGGTGGTAGCGGCCGAGGGCCTGCGTGTTCTTGCCGTAGCGCGTCGAGAGCGCGATGAGCGACAGCTCCTGCCCGCGCTCGTCATACGCGCCGCGCAGCGTCGAGATGCGCCGCTGCTGGTCGGCCTCGTCGCGGGTCAGGCGGTCGAGCTGCGCGATCTGCGCCGCCGCCGAGCGCCATTCGTCGAAATAGGATTGGCCGAGCCGCTGGTCGGTGGAGATGACGTAGCGGCCGAGCGCGGCCTCCGACCGTGCGATGGTGCCGGCGAGCGTGCGCGACACCACCATCACGTCGTAGCTGCGCGCCTGGAGCCGAAGCGCGCGGTCGCGCTGGGTGTTGGCGTCGCGGACCGTGAAGATCAGGCCGATGAGCGTCGCCGCGCCCAGGATCGCGATCGCGATCAGCGTCAACGTCCGCCAGGGCGGACCGCCCCCAGGGGGCGCCTCGCCCGCTTCCCCATCCACCGCCATATCCCTACTACAGGATATAAGGTGTGGAAAAGTGGTGAACGTCAGCCGATGGCGCCCGTCGCCCGGCCGGCCTCCCCGAACAACGCCAGCACGCGATTGAGCTGCTCGGTCGTGTGCTCCGCGCAGAGCGAGCAGCGCAGCAGGAACATGCCCGCCGGCGTCGCGGGCGGGCGGGCCATGTTAACGTAGACGCCGTTCTCCAGCAGCGCCTGCCACATCGCGACCGCCTGGGTCTGGTCGTCCAGGATCACGGCGATGATCGCGGACTCCGGCTCGGCGGTGCCGAGCTTGAAGCCCATCGCGGTCAGGCCGCCGTGCAATTTCCGCGCGTTCTCCCACAGATGCTGGCGCTTGTTGTGCGCGTGCATGAGCTTGCGGATGGACGTCGCGGCGGTGGCGACCACGGACGGCGGCAGGCTGGCGGTGAAGATGTAAGGGCGGCAGGCGAGGCGCATCACCTCGAACTTGGGGTGGTTCGACACGCAGAAGCCGCCCACCGTGCCGACCGACTTGGAGAAGGTGCCGATAATAAAATCGACGTCGGCCTCGAGCCCCTGGTCCTCGTACACGCCGCGGCCGTTGGGGCCATAGAAGCCCATGGAGTGCGCCTCGTCGCTAAGAACCATGGCGCCGTGCTTCTTGGCGACTGCGACCATCTCCTTGAGCGGGGCCACGTCGCCGAGCATCGAATAGACGCCCTCCAGCACGACGAGCTTGCCCGGCTCCTTGGGCAGGCGCCCGAGGCGCTTGTCCAAATCCTCGACGGAGTTGTGGCGGAAGCGGACCACCTCCGCGTCGCCCATCTTGCAGCCGTCGTAGATCGACGCGTGGCTGTCGGCGTCGAGGATGATGTATTCGCCGCGGCCCGCGATCGTGCTGATGATGCCCAGGTTCGCCTGGTAGCCCGTAGAGAACACCATCGCGTGGCGCGCGCCGTAGAACTCCTTGAGCGCTTCCTCGGCGTCGACATGGTCGCGGAACGTGCCGTTGAGCATGCGGCTGCCGTTGGTGCCGGAGCCGAACTTTTCCAAAGCCTCCTTGCCCGCCGCGATCACGTCGGGGTCGAAGGTCATGCCCATGTAGTTGTAGGTGCCGAGCAGGATCGTCTCGCGGCCCTTGATCACGGCCTCGGTGGGCGATCGGACCTCGTCCATGACGATCGCGAACGGGTCGCGCACGCCCGACGCCAGCAGCGCCTCGCGCTCCGCGATGAGCGGATCGAACTTGCTGAACAGGTCGCGCTCGGGGGCGACGGCGGGCGGGTCGAGGTCGATCGCCTCGGGCTGAAGGCCGGTCTCGGTCATGCGCGCAGGCGGTCCACGGCGTCGACGAGCTGGCCCACCGTCTCGATCTCCGCCTGCATGTTCATGGTGATGACGATGTCGAACTCGTCCTCGATCGCCGCGACGAAATCCATCACGGTCAGGCTGTCCCACTCCAGGTCGCCCTGGAACGTGGTCGTCTCGACGATGTTGACACCCTTCTTGTTGAAGGGCTCGATCTGCGCCTTGACGGTCTGGAAGGTCTGCTCGCGGTCGCTCATGGTCGTGATCCTTGGCCGCGGATTGCGGCGGGAGTTCGGCGCGGGCCTATAGCAAGCCTTGCGCCCTGTACCAGCGCACCGTCTCGGCGAGCCCGGCGTCGAGGGCGATGCGGGGCGTCCAGAGCTCGGGCGGCGGGCGCTTGGCGGGGTCGGCGGCCCAGTCCGGGTGCGCCATGTAGGCGGCGCGGTCCGGCGTAAGCTTCGCCCGCGGCCCACGGGCGAGGCGGTCGAGACGCGCGCCGAAGCGGAGCAGCGGGGCGGGGAGGGGGAGCGTCAGCACGCGCCGCCCGACCGCCCGGCCGATGGCGCGGGCGTAGTCGGCATGGGTGATCGCGCGGCCGTCGTCGACCTCATAAACCGTGCGCAGCCCGCCCCGCTCTGCGAGTATTACGAGCAGGGCGGCGAGGTCATCGACCATGATCGCTGACATGCGGCCGGGCGGGGGCAGGAGAGCTAGGCGCAGCTTGGCGAGGCGGAACACGTCGAGCTGCTCCAGATCGCCGGGGCCGTAGACGGCGGGCGGGCGAACGATCGTCCAATTGAGATCGGACTCCGTGACGACGCGCTCGGCCTCAGCCTTAGACCAACCATAAAGCGAGAGGCCTGGCTCGCGCGCGGCCAGCGAGGAGACATGGACGAACCGCCGCAAGCCCGCGCGCGCCGCCGCGTCGACCACCGCGCGCGTGCCATTGATGTTACCGGCTGCGAAGCCCGCGCGGTCGGGCGCGTTCACGACGCCAGCGATGTGGACCACGGCGTCGGCCCCGACCACCAGCGCGAGCAGCGCCGGGCCGTCGTCCAGCGCCCCCGTGACCCAGGTCACGCCGTCCCGCGCCTCCTGCGGTCGCCGGGCGAGCGCGCGCACCTCATGCGCGCGCGCCAACAGCAGATCGAGCGTGCGACGGCCGACAAACCCCGTCGCGCCGGTGAGCGCGATCAGCACGCGCTCAGATGGGCGACCACTCGACCGCCTCTTCGCCCTGATCTTCGTCCGGCACGGCGCGCGCGCCCGGTCCGACCTCCTCAAGGAGTCGGTCGAGTACCCAGTCGAGACCAGTCCCTCCAGCGCCGGAGATGGGGATGACCTCGCGGCCGCTCGCCTCCTCCAGTTCAGCGGACAGCGCGGCAATCAGTTCGTCGTCGAGGGTATCGATCTTGTTGAGCGCGAGCACGAAGGGCTTATCGATCAGCCCAGCGCCGTACGCCTCCAGCTCGTCGCGGACGACCCGAAAGCTCTCCGCCACGCTCTCATCGTTGGCGTCCACCAGGTGCAGGAGCACGCGGCAGCGCTCGATATGGCCGAGGAAGCGGTCGCCGATGCCGGCACCCTCCGCCGCGCCCTCGATCAGGCCGGGGATATCGGCGATCACGAACTCCTGGCCCTTGTGGCGCACCACGCCGAGCTGCGGGCGCGTGGTGGTGAAGGCGTACTCGCCGACCTTGGCCTGCGCGTTGGTGACGGCGTTGATGAAGGTCGACTTGCCCGCGTTGGGCAGCCCGACCAGCCCCGCGTCGGCGAGCAGCTTGAGGCGCAGCCACACCCACGCCTCCTCGGCCGGCCAGCCGGTACCGTGCTGGCGCGGCGCGCGGTTGGTGGACGTCTTGTAGCTGGCGTTGCCGCGCCCGCCGTCGCCGCCGCGCAGGAACACCTCGCGCTGGCCGGCGCGCGTAAAGTCGAGCAGCACCTCCGACTTGTCCTCGGACAGGATCTGCGTGCCGACGGGCACCTGGATCACGAGGTCGCGCCCGCCCGCGCCCGTCTTGTTCTGGCCGGAGCCGCCCGTGCCGCGGGGCGCGCGGAAATGCTGGGTGTAGCGGAAGTCGATGAGCGTGTTCAGGCCGGGCACGGCCTCGAACACGATGTCGCCGCCCTTGCCGCCGTCGCCGCCGTCGGGGCCGCCATATTCGATGAACTTCTCGCGTCGGAAGCTCACCGCTCCCGGCCCGCCGGCGCCGGAGCGGACGAAAATCTTGGCTTGATCTAGGAAGTGCATGGCGCGCTACTTAGCGACGCCGGGCCGCTTCGCCAGCATTTGCAATGCCAGGTCGCGCGCGGCGTCGCGCGGTAGGCCGAGCGCGCGGGCCATGGGAGCGCCGAGCAGCGCGTCGCCCAGCGCCATCAGCACGAGCTGCAGCGTCTCCTCGTGGATCGGCCGGTCCGCTTGCGCGTGCTCCTCGGCGGCGAGTTCGTCGACCAGGTCGTGGATGGCGGTCAGGATGGGATCGAGCGCGCCCTCGTCGCCCGACAGGATCATCCAGCTCGCCAGCGCGCCCGCGCCGCCTTTGCCGAACGCGTCGAACGTCAGGTCGACCACTTCGCGCGGGGATCGGTCCTCGGCGCGGCTGCGCAGCACGGCGTCGCGGATCGTGCCGGTGATCGCGGTCGCCATACGCCCGATGAGCGCTTTCTGCAGCCCCTCGGCCGAACCGAAATGGTGGAGCAGCGTGGCGTGCGTGCGCCCGATCCGCGCCGCCACAGCCTTCAGCGTCACCGCCTGCGGCCCGCTCTCCACCAGGAGCGCGCGCGCAGCGTCCAACGCCGCGTCGCGCGACTCCTCGGGGCTGAGGCGACGGCGGACGGGCAGGGCGGCGACGGACATGTGCTGTCTGTTCGGCGCAAGCGGGGCGGAAAGCAACAGCTTCCCGCCCCGCCCGCTCACGCCGCGAGCGGCATCGGCCCGGTTCGCGAGTCGTCCAGGTCGAGCTCGAATAGCGCGCAGGGCACGTCGTGGCCGCGCGCGCGGCAGTGCCGCTGCGCGACGCGGCCCGTCGGGCGGAAGCCGAGCTTGGTCAGCACCCGGCCCGACGCCGGGTTGTCGAGGAAGTGCCCAGACTGGAGCCGCTTGAGCTTCAGCGCGTCGCGCGCGATCGCAACGACGGCGCGTCCCGCTTCCGTCGCGTAGCCGCGCCCCCAGGCGTCCGGCCGATACCAGTAGCCGAGCTCGGGACCGTCCTCCGCGGCGAGGTCGATGCCGACCCCGCCGACGAGCCGCGGCTCGTCGGCAGTCCGCTCAAAGACGAGGAAGCCGGGCTCGTGCGGACTCTGCGGCCGGTCGAGGAAACTCTGCGCGTCGCCGAGCGCATAGGGCCAGGGCGCGCGCGCGAGTTTGGTCACCACCGCCTCATGCCCGATGGCGCAGGCGAGCTCGGGGGCGTCCTCCGGCCAGCCGGGCCGGAGCGTCAGACGGGGCGTGATCGCAAACATGCGTGCTCCTCCTTGCGCGCGGCGGCCGCTCGCACACGTCGGTGACGCGACGGCGACAACCTGGGTCGAGGGAGCACGAAAAAAGGGAGCCGGGGCGACCCGTCTCCCTTTGGTGGCTGGTTCCCTAGCGGAACCCGGGTCGCCCTGGTGAGCGACCCCCGTGGTCGCCCGTTATTCGGCCGCGGCCGCAATAAGCGGCTGTACCGAGCAATACTTACGGCCGAGCTTGCCCTCGGCGAACGCGACACGGCCGTCGACGAGCGCGAATAGGGTGTGGTCCTTGCCCATGCCGACGTTGGTGCCCGGATAGAACTTGGTGCCGCGCTGGCGCACGAGGATGTTGCCGGCGACGCACTCCTGGCCGCCGAACTTCTTCACGCCGAGGCGACGGCCGGCCGAATCGCGACCGTTGCGCGACGAACCGCCTGCTTTCTTATGTGCCATTGCCCGTTACTCCTTACGCGGCCGCGCCGACCGACACGATCTTCAGGATCGTGTGGTTCTGACGATGGCCGTTGCGGCGGCGGTAGTTGTGGCGGCGCCGCTTCTTGAACACGATGACCTTCTCGCCCTTCGCCTGCGCGACGATCTCGGCGGAGACGGTCAGGCCCTCCGTCGAGCGTAGCTCCGCACCCTCGCCGGCGAGCAGGACGTCGCCCAGCGTGACGGTGGAACCCGCCTCGCCGTCGATCTTCTCGACGACGATCTTGTCTCCGGCGGCGACGCGGTACTGCTTGCCGCCCGTGCGCACGACTGCGAACATGGCCCTCAATCTTTCCAAAACATTAGCTCCGCGAGCGACCGGGGTCGCGCGGAAAGAAGCGCCGGGTATGCCCGGATCGACGTTTAGTCAAGCTCGCTGTTAGTGTTTATGCTCCCTACGCAGAGCATAGCGCCCGCCCTCGAAGCCGGTGAACAGGCCGGAGATCGCCGGGTGGTCCACCGGCTCGTCGCTCTCGTCGGGCAGAAGGTTCTGCTGGCTGACGTAGGCGACGTAGCTCGACTCGGCGTTCTCGGCGAGCAGGTGGTAGAAGGGCTGGTCCTTGGCGGGCCGGATGGCGGCCGGGATCGCCTCGTACCACTCCTCCGAGTTGTTGAAAACGGGATCGACGTCGAACACCACGCCGCGGAAGTCGAACACGCGATGGCGCACCACGTCGCCGATCGTGAAGCGCGCGTGCGCCACGGAAGGCGCGGCGACCTCGGCGCCTTGGCCCAAGTCAGAAATGTCCGTTGGTGTCATATGCCACCCATCTAATAGCGCCGGCCGCCTACACAAGCGCGCGGCCGCTTGCGCCGGTTCCGCGATGCGGCTAGAGGGCCGCGCTCGACCGGCGGGCGGCCCGTTCACGGCGCGCGCTTGTTCCTCGCGGAGAGGTGCCAGAGTGGTCGATTGGGACGGTCTCGAAAACCGTTGTGCCTTTACGGGTACCGTGGGTTCGAATCCCACCCTCTCCGCCATCCTGCTTCGCGCCTAGCGGCGCTTCGCAGGGCAAGCCGCTAGTATATCCCAACCCGGTCCTCCCCGAACCGCAGCTTCGCGGTCAGCAGCGCCCTGAACTCGTTGTAGCCGCCCCGGCCGGGGAAGAAGGCGTGGAAGAAGAGCTGCGGCTCGCCGTCGGGGCCGTGCGCGACGGACGCGTGGCCCGGCGCCCACCAGCTGCGCGTCGATCTTAGCAGCGGCTCCGGCTGCTTCGCGTAGGGGCCGAGCGGGTGGTCGGCGACGGCGACGCCGATGCCGTAGGCGGGGGTGCCGAAATCGTTGCCGGCGTAGAACATCCAGTAACGGCCGCGCTGGCGCGTAACCCAGGGCCCTTCGACGAGGTGGCCCTCCCAGTCCTGGTCGTTCTCGAGCACCAGCGTCGGCTCGCCTACGAGCGACGCGCCGTCTCCGCTCAGCGGTTGTGCGTAGATGGGCGTGCGCATCGCTTCGAGTATATCCTCCGCCCCGCCGGTCTCCCGAAGGGCACCGCGCACCATGCTCCAGGAATCGAGCACCGCTTCGATCAGCGGCTGCATGAGGAAGAAGCGCTCCATCGGGCGGCGGAGATTGGCCCAGGGCTGGACGGCGGCGGCGAAGGCGGCGGTCAGGCAGTCGGCCTCGCGGTCGAACATCGCCTCGATCAGCTCCGGCCGCTCGCGCAGCAACCGCGCCAGCGGCCGCGGCCAGACGCCGTTCGTGTCGCGCTTCCAGAACAGGAGGGGGCGGCCGTCCTCGCCCACGAAGATGTGCGAGTCGATCACGCCGCCGCTCATCACCGGCATCCCAGGATCGTCGGGCAGCCCCGTCGTGTTGTACGTGCCGCCCGTCAGCAGCGGCCTGCCCAGGTCGCGCCACGGGCCGGTCGGACGATCCGCCTTGGCGAGCCCGATCGCCAGCGCGTTCGACGCCTGGCGCGCGGTGTAGCAGAGCCAGTACTCGTTGCCGACGCGCGCCATCTCCGGCGCCCAGAAGTCGCCCACGCGCCGGCCCTTCGCGGTCCAGGCCGGCGTGTCGCCTTCGGGAAAGACGAAACCGCGATGCGTCCAATGCTGCAGGTCGTGCGAGTGGAGGACGGGAAAGGCGTCGGGCGCGTCGTTCGACGTCGCCGTCAGGTAATAGCCATCGTCCGTCCGGAGCACCGCCGGGTCGCCGTAGCCGGCCAGCGTCTGCGGATGCAGGTTCTCGACGATGAGCGGCCGCCAGTCCGGCTCCGGACCTGCGGCGGGCGGCGGACCCGCATGGACGTGCGGCGTGCGCGTGCCGAAGTCGCGCGCGAGCTCGCCGTAGAAGTCGAGATAATCTCCATGCTCGCCGCCGCGTAAGCGGTAGCCGCGGATCACGCCTTCGCCGATATGCGTGACGTCGAACCGGGTGTCTTCGCCTTCTTCGGCGACCTCCAGGCGGAACGGGGGTGCGTCGACTTGCATCCCGCTCGAATAGGCTCGCCGCGCCGCGACCGGAAGCAGTCAGGCCGCGCGCCGCTCCGCGCCGTCGAGCGCCGCCTCGACATGCGGCAGGATGCGGTCGGCGACGATGCCGATCGCGCGCGCGTTCGGATGGATGCCGTCGGCCAGCGTCAGCCCGCGGTCGCCCACCACCCCGTCCAGGAAGAATGGGTAGAGCGGCACGCGATGCTTGGTCGCGAGATCCGGATGGATGGCGTTGAACCGCTGCGCCCAGCCGCCCAGGAACGGCGGCGCCATCATGCCCGCGAGCAGCACGGGGATACGTGCGCGGCCGAACTCCTCCAGCATCCAGTCCAGGTTGTCGCGCGTCCGCTCCGGCGCGAAGCCGCGCAGGAAGTCGTTGGCGCCGAGCTCTAGGATCGCGAGGTCGGGGCAGTGGCGCAGGCTCGACAGCACGCGGGGCAGGCGCGCGCGGCCGCTCGCGGTGGTGTCGCCCGACACGCCCGCGTTCTGGACCGACGCGCCCGGCCGCCGCTCGCGCAAGCGCCGCTCGAGCTGCTTGGGAAAGGCCATCTCGGGCGCGAGGCCGTAGCCGGCGGTCAGGCTGTCGCCGAACGCCAGCAGGTACGGGGATGGGGAGCTCACCGGACGCGACGCGTCCGGCGAGGTTTGTGGAACGCCGCGTGCGCGCCGCGGCCGTTGGCGCTGAACCACGCGCCGTGCCCGCCGGCGAAGACGAGGCGCGCCGCCTCCTCCTCGCGGTCGTGCTCGATGCGGTCCGCGCCGTTCTTGTCGGCGGCGGTGACGATCTTGCCGCGCTTGTTACGGGCGAGCACCAGCGGCCGGCCCTTGTTCGGGCCGCGCGTGACCCGTGCCGAAAGTGATAACATGAAGGCTCCTGAAGTTGAACCCGATATGGGGTCGCGCGGTCGAAAATCCAGCTTAGCGCAATAACCTAAGCTGCATCTCCGGGCATTCGGGAGTGAGTATTGCGAACGAAATATCCGCCGAAAACCAACATAGCTTGGTGTGGGCCGTTCAGCTTCACGTCAGAAGAGGGAAGAATAGGGGAGAAACAAGGACTTGGCCGACGACGACCTCATTTATCTGCTGCGCCGGGCGGCGGAGGAGCGCGGTCGGGCGGTGTTGCCGGGACCGGTTCGGGCGCGCGCCGTGCACGAGGCTCTCGCCGATGCTTACGACCGCCGCGCGCGCGAGCGTTTGGCGGCCCGCCGGGACGACGCCGTGTAATGGCGTCGCGCCTTAATGTAGGTGAGTACGCACCCGTAAGGACCGGGATAGCATGGCGACCATGATCCGCCCGCCGATGTTGAACGCCGACAATGTGCTGGCGCAGAAGCTGAGTTACTTCACCAGATTGTCACCCGACGAGACCGCGGCGGTCGATCAGGCGGCCGATGGCCTGACGCGCGCGCTCCCCGCCAAACGCGACCTGATCCGCGAAGGCGATCCGCCGCACGCGGTGTTCCTGATCACCGCCGGTTGGGCTTGCCGGTACAAGACGCTCGCCGACGGCCGCCGCCAGATCGTCGCCTTTCTGCTGCCCGGCGACTTATGCGATGTGAACAATCACGTGCTCAGGGCGATGGACCACGCCATCGGTGCGCTCACGCCCATCCAGTATGTCGAGATCGGCCACGACCGCCTCTCCACGCTCGCCCAGGGCAGCTCGCGCATCGGGCAGGCGCTATGGTGGCGGATGCTCGTCAACGTCGCCGTGCAGCGCGAGTGGACGCTCAACAACGGCCAGCGCTCGGCGCTGGAGCGGATCGGGCACCTGTTCTGCGAGCTCTACTACCGCCTCCGCTGCGTCGGCCTGACCTCGGGAACGGGCTACGCCTTTCCGCTGACGCAGAACGACTTGGCGGAGGCGACGGGCCTGACGCCGGTCCATGTGAACCGCACGCTGCAGGAGATGCGGGCGACGGGGCTGATCGTGCTC
The DNA here is from genome assembly GCF_002288825.1 of Sphingomonas lenta. Classification (GTDB taxonomy): domain Bacteria; phylum Pseudomonadota; class Alphaproteobacteria; order Sphingomonadales; family Sphingomonadaceae; genus Sphingomonas; species Sphingomonas lenta. The sequence continues at coordinate 306,292 of NZ_NSLI01000002.1, read as the reverse complement.
AAGGAGCGCATGCTCGACATCCCCGATCTCGAGCTGCTGGAGGACACGGTGCTGTTCAACCCGGACTATCTGCACCTTCAGGAGGAGGGGCGGCGCGTCCTTCCCGAGCGGTCGGACGCGCGCATCGGCCGATGACGCCGGCCGTGCAGGGCGACCGGTCGGAGGCGGAGCGCGAGCGCGACGCCGCGCTCGCCCGGTTGCGCCACGTAATCGAGGAGCGCGAGGCGGACGCGCGTGAGGCGCAGCGGCACCTGCGCAACGTCTTGTCCGTCACGCGCTCGCTCGCGAGGCGCACCGCCGACGAGGCCGGATCGCTCGACGACTTCCGCGTGCTGTTCGACGGCCGGCTCGCGGCCTTCGCGCGCGTGCAGTCCGCCGTCGCGCGCGACGGGCGGACGGGTTTCGACCTGGGCCGGCTGATCGGGGACGAGTGCCTGGGCTTCGGCATCGGCGTCGGCGCCGACGGCGTGGAGCTGCTGGGCGAACCCGTGCGCCTCCTGCCGCGCGCGGCCGGGCTGCTCGCGCTGGTGGCGCATGAACTCGTGGCGGAGCTCGCCGCGGCCGGCGGAGCGGGAAGGGGCCGGGTCTCCTGGACGGAGGACGCCGGGCTGGAGATCGATTGGCGCCAGGGGGTGGGCGCGGGCGGCTTCCGACCGCTACCGGACTGGATCCGCCAAGCGATCGGTTACGAGCTCAAAGGCGAGGTCGCGGAGGAACGCGCCGACGACGTGGTCCGCCGCCGCATCGGCTTGCCCCGGAGCTGCTTGGTCTGAGTTCGGCTCGTCGGGCCTGGCTTAACCCGTCCTTAGCCTCCGGCGTGCCAAGGAAATCCGGTGGTCTGGTCCATCGTCCTAGCCGCGATCATCGCGTGCGCCGCCGTCGCGGCCGCAGCCGGGCGGACGCGCGCTTTGGGAACGGTAACACCGTGGTTCGGTCCGATGCGGCTCGTGTCGGACGCGGATTTGGCGGTAGCCCGCGGCGACTTCGTCGCGATCCTGGAAGTCGACCGATTCGCCACGTTGCGCCGGGACGTCGGATTCCGGCTCGCCAACCATGTGCTGTGCCATGTCACCGAGCGCATCCTGGCCGAGCTGGACGGGTGCGAGGTCGGCCGGACCGGGCGCACGTCGGTCGAGTTCGCCTTCCGTGCACCCGACGGGGAGGCGGCGCGCGAGGCGCTCGCCCGCTTGAGCAAGTCGCTGTCCGAACGCATCACCGTGGAAGGCGTGACGTTCGACCTGTCCGTCCTGATCGGCGCGGCCGAAGCGGTGGGCGGCATCTCGCGCGAGGAGGTGCTCGACCACGCCGCCGCCGCGCTCGCGGCCGCCCAGGACAAGCGTCAGACGGTCCGCTTCGCCGGGGAGGACGTCGAGGACGACCACGGCGCGGACGACATCGCGCTGATGCGCGACCTGCGCCGCGCGATCGAGGCTCGGGAGCTCCGGCTGCACTATCAGCCCAAGCTGCGCTCGCGCACCAACTCGATCGACTCGGTCGAGGCGCTGCTCCGCTGGCCCCACCCGACGCGGGGCCAGGTGTCGATCGAGCGCGTGATCCACCTGGCGGAAAGCACGGGCGCGATTCGCGACCTGACCGAATGGGTGGTGGCGCAGGCCGTCGCCGATCAGGCGCGCTTAGCGGCCGCGGGGCACGACCTGACGGTCTACGTCAACATCTCGGGCGTGCTGCTGCCCGACGCCGACTTCGCGCGGCGGGTGCTGCGGACGGTCGCGGTCGCGAACGGCCGCATCGGCTTCGAGGTGACGGAGACCGCCGTCATCCAGGACCCCGAAGGCGCGCTCGCCAACCTCCGCGCCTTCTCCGAAGCGGGGATCAAGATCGCGATCGACGATTACGGCTCGGGCCTGTCGTCGCTCTCCTACCTCAAGCAGCTCCCCGCGCACGAGCTCAAGATCGACCAGATGTTCGTGTCGGGCCTGATCGAGAGCCACCGCGACCCGCTGCTCGTGCGCTCCTCGATCGACCTCGCCCACGCGCTCGACATGGAGGTGACCGCGGAGGGCGTGGACGATCCCATGGCGCTGTCGCTGCTCCGCGTCATGGGATGCGACCTGGTGCAGGGTTACCTGATCTCGCCGGCCATCGAAATCGGTGAGCTGGAGCGCTTCCTGGCGGGCTTCGACGGCGAGCACCTCGACGTGCCCCGCCTCATCATCCCTGAAGTGGGCAAGGCGGCGGGGTAGGGCTCGCCTCGTCCCGCATCACTCTCCGTCACCCCGGCCTTGAGCCGGGGTCCCGCTTCTTCTCTCCCGCCGCAGGACAAAGCGGGACCCCGGATCAAGTCCGGGGTGACGTAAAAGGGAGGAGAGCGGTCGCCTACAACGACCGCCCGATGACCTCCTTCATGATCTCGTTCGTACCGCCGAAGATGCGCGTCACGCGCGCCGCGCGCCAGCTGCGCGCGATCGGGTACTCGTTCATATAGCCCGCGCCGCCGTGCAGCTGCAGGCACTTGTCCATCACCTCCCATTGCAGCTCGGTGTGGAACAGCTTGGCGGCCGCGCCCTCCTCGTTCGTCAGCTTGCCTTCCAGGTGCCGCTTGATCGCCCAGTCGAGATGCGCCCAGCCGACCTGGAGCTTGGTCTTGAGGTCGGCGAGCACGAAGCGCGTGTTCTGGAAGTCGAACACCACGCCCGCGAAGGCCTTGCGGTCCTTGGTGAAGGCGACCGTCTCGTCGAACGCCTTCTGCGCCGACGCCTGGCAGCTGACCGCGATCGACAGGCGCTCCTGCGGCAGCTGGCTCATCAGGTAGATGAAGCCCTTGCCCTCCTCGCCCAAGCAGTTGGTGATCGGCACGCGGACGTCGTCGAAGAACAGCTCGGACGTGTCGGCGGCGTCCTGGCCGATCTTGTCGAGCTTGCGGCCCTTGCGGAACCCCTCGCGGTCGCTCTCGACCAGGATGATCGACATGCCCTTCCACGCCGGCTTCGCGTCCGGGTCGGTCTTGGCGACGACCAGCGTCAGGTCGGTGTTCTGGCCGTTGGTGATGTAGGTCTTGGACCCGTTGATGACGTAATGGTTGCCGTCCTTCCTGGCGGTCGTGCGGATCGACTGGAGGTCGGAGCCGGTGCCCGGCTCCGTCATGGCGATGGCGGTGACGACCTCTCCCGACACCATCTTGGGCAGCCACTCGACCTTCTGCTCCTCCGAGCCGTAATGGACGATGTAGTCGGCGACGATGTCCGACTGGAGCGAGAAGCCGGCGGGAACGCCGTTATAGCTCATCTCCTCGTCAACGATCGCGTTGTAGCCGAAGTCGAGGCCGAGCCCGCCATAGGCCTCGGGCACCGTCGGGCAGAGCATGCCGATCTCGCCCGCCGCGCGCCAGAACTCCTTGGGCACCAGCCGGTCGCGTTCCCAGGCGTCGACGTTGGGCACGCCCTCCTTCTGTAGGAACGAGCGCACCGTCTGGCGGAACGCCTCGTGATCCTCGTCGTAAGCGAAGCGGCCGGCGATGTTGTCGAGCGTGAGCATGGCATCCTCTTAGGCGTTTCTCGAACGGTGCGGCCGGTTGACGTGAACGTCAAGTAACAACTGTTATGGTGCCCGGACCGGCTACCCTCCCGCGAACCGAGCCGCTAAGCCGGGCGCCGAGGGAGATAGTCACGCATGAAATTAGCCAGCCTCAAGCACGGACGCGATGGTAAGCTCGTGGTGGTCTCGAACGACCTCGCCTGGTGCGCCGACGCGGGCCACATCGTCCCCACGCTTCAGGCGGCGCTCGACGACTGGGACCGGCTGGAGCCCGACCTTCGCAACCTCCAGACCGACCTCGAGCACGGCGTCATTCCGCGCGACCGGTTCCACGAGCACGACGCCGCCTCGCCGCTGCCGCGCGCCTACCAATGGGCGGACGGGTCGGCGTACGTGAACCATGTGGCGCTGGTCCGCCAGGCGCGCGGGGCGGAGATGCCGGAGAGCTTCTGGCACGACCCGCTCATGTACCAGGGCGGCTCCGACGCGTTCCTGGGGCCGCGCGACCCGATCCCGCTCGCCGACGAGAGCTGGGGATGCGACCTGGAGGCGGAGGTGGTGGTCGTCACCGGCGACGTGCCGCAGGGCGTCGGCCGCGACGAGGCGTTGGGCCTGATCCGCCTCGTCGGCCTGACCAACGACGTCTCCTTGCGCAACCTGATCCCGGCCGAGCTCGCCAAGGGCTTCGGCTTCTTCCAGTCCAAGCCGGCGTCCAGCTTCTCGCCCGTGTTCGTCACGCCCGACGCGCTCGGCGACTGGTGGCGCGACGGCAAGCTGCACCGCCGCCTGATGGTGGACCTGAACGGCAAGCCCTTCGGCCGCGCGGAAGCCGCGGAGGACATGACGTTCGACTTCGGCACGCTGATCGCCCACGCCGCCAAGACCCGGAACCTGGGGGCGGGGACGATCATCGGGTCGGGCACCGTGTCCAACCGCGACGAGGGAGGCGGGCCGGGCAAGCCGATCGCGGAGGGTGGGGTCGGCTACTCGTGCCTCGCCGAGGTGCGGACCGTGGAGACGATCCTCCGGGGCAAGCCGGAAACGCCGTTCCTGCGCGACGGCGACACGGTGCGCATCTGGTGCGAGGACGATCGCCACCATTCGCTCTTCGGCGCGATCGAGCAGGTGGTGCGGGCGGCCTGACGAGGCGGGCGGCGGCCGTCGAAAGTTCTGGAAGTTCAGGCGACACCCCCGCTGTAATCGCGAACCGTTCTTAACTAGCCCGGCGACGCGGGCGAGCCGGGCCGGGGTGCGCGCAGGGTGCACGGGGGCGGGGAGCGGGGCGGGTCGATCGTGCATCCGCAGCTTGGATCACGCTTCGGCCGTGTAGGACAGCGCATCAGTGGAAATCGCGCGACTTGATGGGGATGTCCCGTTCCTTGTCGCGGAAATGGTAGTCGGTCTTCACCTTGGGCTTCCAGCCCGGATCGCCCCGATCGGGACTGCCGCCGCGCATGCCGTCCGACGGCGCGGTGAGGCGCGGCATGTCGATGTCGCCGATCGAGCGGAGGAGGAGCGTTTCGTCGCGCACGAGGTCGGCCACGATGTGGATGACGATGCCCTGCTTCTGGACCTGCCCGCGGACGGCCAGCATGGCGGCGCTCATCACGGTCGTGCGGAACTTCTCGAAGCGGTCGGGCCACAAGATGATGTTGGCGATGCCCGTCTCGTCCTCCAGCGTGATGAAGAGCACGCCCCTGGCGCTGCCGGGCCGTTGGCGGACGAGGATGACGCCCGCCACCTCCACGAACGCGCCATCCTTGATGCGGGCGAGGTCGCCGCATCGCGTCATGCCGCGCCGGTCGAGCTCGCCGCGCAGGAACTTGAGCGGGTGGGCGCGCAGCGAGAGCTGGGTGGAACGGTAGTCCTCCACGACCTCCCGCCCGGCGGATAGCGGCTTCAGGACCGCCGGTTCCTCGGCGATATCGGACGCGTCGACTAGAGGCAGCGCCGTTTCGCCCAATCCGCGCAACCTCCAGAGCGCCTCGCGGCGGTTCAGCCCGAAACCGTGGAACGCGTCCGCGCGGGCGAGCGCCTCCAGAGCGGCGAGCTTGGCGCCGGACCGTCGCCACAAGTCCTCCGGAGACGTGAACGGAGCGCGGGCGCGGGCCTTCAGGATCTTGTCCGCATCCACCTCCGCCAGCCCGGCCACCACCCGCATGCCCAAGCGAAGCGGCAGCAGGCCGGTTTCGTCGGCCGCAAGCCGGCCCACCATGCGCGTGTCCCATTCGCTGTCCAGCACGCACACTGGCCGGACTTCGACGTTATGATCCTTCGCGTCACGCACGATCTGCGCCGGCGCGTAGAAGCCCATAGGCTGCGCGTTGAGCAACGCGGCGCAGAAGACGTCCGGGTGGTGACACTTCATCCAGGAGGAGGCGTAGGCGATCTTAGCGAAGCTGGCCGCATGGCTTTCGGGGAAGCCGTACGAGCCGAAACCCTCGATCTGCTTGACCAGCCGTTCGGCGAACTCCCGACCGATGCCCCGCGCCAGCATGCCGGAGATCAGCCGCTCGTTGAATTTGGAGACGCCGCCGGTCAGCTTGAACGTCGCCATGGCCCGGCGCAGACTGTCCGCCTCGCCGGGTGTGAAGCCCGCGCCGACGATGGCGACCTGCATCGCCTGCTCCTGGAACAGCGGCACGCCGAACGTCTTGTCCAGCACCGGCTCGAGTTCCGGAGTCGGGTACGGGAATTTGATGTCCGGGTTCAGGCGTCGTTGTTCACGCCGCTTCAGGTAAGGGTGGACCATGTTGCCTTGGATCGGTCCAGGACGCACGATCGCGATCTGGATCGCGAGGTCGTAGAAGTCTTCAGGTCGCATGCGCGGCAGCATCGACATTTGCGCGCGACTCTCGATCTGGAACACACCCAGCGTATCCGCCTTCTGAATCATCTGGAACGTGGCCGGATCATCATCCTGCAGCTCGAGCGAGGCGAGGTCGAGCTTCCGGTGTTTGTGCCGGTCGAGCAGGTCGAACGCTCGCCGCAGGCAGCCCAGCATGCCGAGCCCGAGTATGTCGACCTTCATAAAGCCGAGCTCCTCCACGTCGGCCTTTTCCCATTCTATGACCCAGCGTTTCGGCATGGTCGCCGGCTCGACCGGCACCAATCCACCAAGCCGGTCGCGGGTGAGGACGAAGCCGCCGGGATGCTGCGACAAGTGACGCGGCGTTCCAATCAGCTCGCGCGCCAGCTCAAGCGCGAGCGCCAGGCGCGCGTCGCCCGTATCGAGGTTGAGCGCTTCGGCGTGATGTTCGCCGACCCCGTCCTTCGACCAGCCCCATACTTGGCGGGCTAGCGTGCCGGTCATGTCCTCCGACAATCCGAGCGCCTTGCCTACTTCGCGGACCGCGCCACGTGCACGAAAGCGACTGACCACCGCAGTCAACGCGGCGTGCTCGTGCCCGTAGATCTTGTAGATCCACTGAATCACATCTTCGCGGCGCTCGTGCTCGAAATCGATGTCGATGTCGGGCGGCTCATTCCGCTCCTCGGAGATGAAACGCTCGAACAGCAGCTTGTGCTTGATCGGGTCAATCGAGGTGATGCCCAGCACGAAGCAGATCACCGAATTGGCCGCCGAGCCGCGGCCCTGGCACATGATGCTCTGCGCCCGCGCGTAGCTCATGATGGAGTTCACGGTAAGGAAGTAGGGCGCGTACCGCTTCCGCTCGACCAAGGCGAGTTCGTGATCGAGCTGTCGGCTATAGGCCTCCGGCGGCGGATCAAGGGAACCGGCGGCCAGTTCGCCCCGAGCCAACTTCGTCGCCAGCTCATTGCGCGTCAGCATAACCAAAGCGTCCTGCGGCGTCCGGCCGCTCATCACGATCTCGTCGGGATATTGGTAACTGAGGTCGCGCAGGGAGAATGTGCATCGCTCGGCGATCGCCGCCGTCGCTCCGATCGCTTCCGGATGACGGCGGAAGCGCCGCTCCATATCCTTCGAGGACTGCAGGTGGCGGTCGGCATGGCGCTCGCGGCGGAAGCCGAGCTGGTCGACGGTGCATCTTTCCCGGATCGCACTCATGACGTCCTGAAGCGGCCGGCGGGCGGGCTCGTGATAGAGCACGTCGCCAGTGGCCAGCGGTCGGAGGCCGAACCGCCGGGCCGCCTCCGCATCGTGCAGGAGCCGGCGGATGTCACCCGGACGACGATAGAAGGTCAGGCATACATGCCCGCGGTCACGGCCGAACAGATCGGCCATCCAGCGTAATTGCTTTGAATGCGCCCCGTCGCGTCCGGGCACGAGCGACGCCACCAGTCCCGGCGCCGCGTCGGCGACGTCCTCCCAGTGGAGGAAGCATGTCCCCTTCTCGCCGCGCTGCGCGTCCGCCCGCTTCTTGCCTCGCGTCAGGAGGGCGGTAAGTCTGCTCCAAGCGGCTCGGTCTTCCGGCCAAACGAGGAGCGATGCGCCGGTCACGAGGTCGAGCCGGCAGCCGACGACGAGGCCGACGCCCCATTCCTCCGCCGCGACCAGCGCACGCACTACGCCCGCCACCGAGTTGCGGTCGGTCACGCCCAGCTTCTTGTAACCCATCGCCGAAGCCGCCTTGAACAGCTCTCCGGGCGACGACGCCCCGCGCAGGAAGGAGAAGTGGGTGGTGACCTGCAGCTCGACGTAGCTCACCCGAACGTCCCGTGCAGGTGCCAGGACAGGTCGCCCGTCTCCGCCCGCACGCCGTCGCCGCGGCGGAAGAGCCAGAAGCGGCGGCCTTCCTCGTCCTCCACGCTGAAATAATCGCGCACGGCGTCGCGCTCGGCCGGGCGGCGCCACCATTCGCCCCCGATGCGCTCCGGGCCGTCGGCGCGTACGACCCGGTAGCTCCGCCCGCGCCAGGTGAAGCGCTTGGGCGGGTGGTCCGGCAGCTCGGCGAGCACGTGCTCGACCGGCTCGGGGCGGGGCAGGAGGCGCACGGGGCGGGGCCAGCGGGGGTGCCAGGGATGGTCGTCCTCCGCCGCGGCGAGGCGGCGCACGTCGTCGGCTCCGAGGGCCGGCGGCCGCCGGTCGGGCGGGGCCAGCGCGGGAACGCGCGCGGCCGACCGCTCGGGCACGTCGCTCTCCACCGGCTCGACGCGCCAGGGCGCGCGGCCGTGCAGCCGGTTGGCCAGCGCGTCGATCAGGGGGGCGAGGTCGGGCGTCCCGTCGCCGAGCGCTTCATCGAGCGCCCCGCCGATCGCCTCCGGCGCCAGCGGGTCGGCGCGGAGCACGTGGAGGGTCATCGCCTCGATGCCGAAGCCGGGCTCGACTTCCTCGATCCGTCGCCTGAACAGGCGCGACAGGTGGGCCGGGTCGCGGCTCGGGCGCGCGAGGCCGATGCGCAAGCGTTGGTCGCGCCGGTCGATCCGCTCGGCGACGAGCAGCACCGCGCGCGCGCCCAAGCCCGCCTCGGCGAGCGACCGCGCGAGCCGCGCGCACAGTATGTCCATCCAGCGCCCGATCGGCTCGGGCGTGGCGATCGGTTCGGCGAAGCGCTGGACGGCGGATACGGCCAAGGGCGGGACCACCGGCTCCAGCGGCTCGGGCGCGCGGCCGGTCGCCTGGTCGAGGCGTCGCACCAGCGCGCCGCCGAAACGCCGCATGAGCGGCTTACGGGGCAGGCGTATCAACTCGGCCACCGTGCCCACGCCCAGGCGGTCCAGCAAACGGACATGCGCCTCCTCCAGGCGGAGCGCGGCGACGGGCAGCGGCTCGATCGCGTCCACGTGCCGGGCCGGAGGCGCGATGACGACGGGTGCGGGACCCCGCCGCGCCAGCGCCCAGGCCGCGCCCGCCGTATCGGCCACCGCCAGCCGCGCGGCGTAGCCCAGCCGCGCCAGGAGGCGCAGGAGCCGCTCGGCGAACGCCTCCTCGCCGCCGTGCAGGTGCGCCACGCCCGTCAGGTCGACGAACAGCCCCGTGTCGTCCGACACGGCCACCGTCGGCGCCCAGCGCCGGGCGAGCGCGACCGCGAGGTCGTGCAGCGCGGCGCGGTCGCCTTCCGGATCGGCGGGCAGGATGTGGAGCCCCGCCGCCATCACCCGCGCTTGGGTCAGCCACATGCCGGGCGCGATCCCGAGCGCCCACGCGGCTTCGTTGGCGGCGTGGACCAGGTCGCGGCCGTCCACCCGGTGCGCGGTGACGAGCGGCGGCTCCGCCGGCCGGCGCACGGCCCGACGTGCGTCCGACGGGGCGCGCGCGTCCTCGGCGCACGCCCGGCCCACGATCCCGCCCGACATGCGGCCGGTCAGGAAAAACGCGCCCTCGCCGGGATAGGGGCCCTCGCGCTGGCCTTCGCCGCTGGTGCGGACCGGCGGGACCGCGCCCGCCTCGTCCGAGCGCCCCTTTTCGAGAAATTGGGCGCGGAAGGGGTGGGGGGCGGCCTCGCTGCGGCGGCCCATCTCGCGCATGGAGGGGCGCTGATGGAGCGGGAGCCGCGCGATCTCCTCCTCCAGCTCGGCCTTCGCCCATTTCGCGCCGGGCCGCCAACCGGGGTTGCCGCCCTGGTGCCCGCGGGAGAGCGCGGCGGCGCGGTCGCGGTCCTGCGCCCAGAGCGCGCCGGGGCGTCCTTCCGGCGTGTTCGGGACCGAGCAGGTCTTGGCGCGCTCGGCGGCGGCCCTCGCGCCCAGCCGGTCGAGTTCGCCGCCGGAGCGGGGCGGGAACGCCGGATCAGCCGGTCGCTCGGGCGACGTCTTCGGCGTCCGCCCCGCGCCCCGGAGCCGGTCCAGCGGCCAGTCTGGCAGGAACAGCGATGCGACCCGTCTCATCAGGAGCCTCCACAAGCATTTCGAAAGGCTCGCCCCCTTTTTGGCGAACCAGCTCCAGGCGCCACCGCGCCCGCCCTACGCCCTCGAACGACAGGGGAGCCGACGGCGCGGACTTGACGCGCCAGCGGGTGAGCGCGGCCGAGGGCTGGCCCAGAGGGTCCGCCCCGTCGCGGGCGTGGCCCTTCAGGAGCAGCGCGATCGTGCGGCCGCCCTCCGCGGCGAGCTGGAGCCGGCGCGTGGCGGCGAGGCCGGCGCGCTTGACCTCGCCGATCACCGCGCCGAGGCCGCGGTGACGCAGGCCCTCCTCCATGATGGCCAGCAGCTCGGCATCGTCTCGCGCCTCGGCGTAGAGGACGCGGTGCGGCGCGAGTCCCGCCTGGTAGAGCCCCGGCGCGAACAGGTCGCGGCGCTTGACCACCCACAGCACCGGCCCCCAGGCGCGCGCCGCGATTCCGGCGATGAACAGGGTGGCGGACGCGTCGTCGCCCAGGCAGGGCCGCGCGCCCGCCACCTCGTGCAGCGCGTCGAGCCTGAGGCCGCCGTTGGCGAGCTTGCCGTCGATCGCGGACACGCCGAAAGGGAGCGACGGGCGGCGCTGATAGCCGTCGCCCTCGATGCGGCGCAGCGTCTCGCGTAGCTCTGCTAGGGTCTGGCTCACGGGTTCTTCTCGGACGCGACTCGAATCAGCAACGGGCTATGTTCTTAGTTTGTTCCGCTGGCGAGTCGAGTGGGTTTGGTGTTTTGGAATGGCCAGCGACGCGGCGAAGCCGCGTCGGTCGGGGCTGGCGGCCCCGCCGGCCGGGCTCAGCGCTGGTCCGCGTCCAACTCCCGATGGGGAGTTGGGCTCGGGCGCTGAGCGGGGCTTGAAATATTATTCCAACCGTCCGAAGGGCTCCCCCGACAAGCCGCCGCGCCAGACGGCGCGCCCGAGGAGAGTTCACGAATGGCGAGCGAACCCGTTCGCGCCAACATGCCCCCGTTGTCGCTGCACGTGCCGGAGCCCAAATTCCGCCCGGGCGACCCGGTCGACTTCGCCGACGTCGACGTGCCGCCCGCCGGCTCCGCGCGCCGGCCCGACACCGCCGAGCCCGCCGGCCGCTTCACCGAGCTCGCCTATACGCTGGTGCGCGTGCTCGACGAGGAGGGCGGGGCGGTCGGTCCCTGGGACCCGAAGCTCAGCCCCGACCGCTTACGCGAGATGCTGCGCGCGATGGCGCTGACCCGCGCGTTCGACGAGCGCATGTTCAGGGCGCAGCGCCAGGGCAAGACCAGCTTCTACATGAAGTCGACGGGCGAGGAGGCGGTGTCGGTGGCTGCGGCCTTCGCGATGGACCGCGACGACATGTGCTTCCCGTCCTATCGCCAGCAGGGGATCCTGATCTCGCGCGGCTACCCGCTCGTCGAGATGATGAACCAGATCTACTCGAACTCGGGCGACAAGCTCGGCGGCAAGCAGCTGCCGATCATGTATTCGGCCAAGGACCACGGCTTCTTCTCGATCTCCGGCAACCTCGCCACGCAATATCCGCAGGCGGTGGGCTGGGCGATGGCGTCGGCGGTCAAGGGCGACAGCCGCATCGCCGCGACCTGGTGCGGCGAAGGGTCGACCGCGGAGGGCGACTTCCACTCCGCCTGCACCTTCGCCAGCGTGTACCGCGCGCCCGTGGTGATGAACGTCGTCAACAACCAGTGGGCGATCTCCAGCTTCTCCGGCTTCGCGGGCGCGGAGGCGACGACCTTCGCCGCGCGCGCGGTGGGCTACGGCATCGCGGGCCTGCGCGTGGACGGCAACGACGCGCTCGCCGTCTACGCCGCTACGCAATGGGCCGCCGAGCGCGCGCGCACCAACCAGGGCCCGACGCTGATCGAGCACTTCACCTACCGTGCGGAGGGGCACTCGACCTCCGACGACCCCAGCGCCTACCGATCGGCCGGCGAGCCCAACGCCTGGCCGCTGGGCGACCCGATCCGCCGGCTGCGCGACCACCTGATCGCGTTGGGCGAATGGGACGAGGAGCGGCACGAGCGCCAGGACAAGGAGCTCGCCGCGCACGTCCGCGACTGCCAGAAGGAGGCCGAGAAGAACGGCATCCTCGGCCACGGCCTCCACCAGCCGCTGGACAGCCTGTTCGACGGGGTGTTCGAGGACATGCCCTGGCACTTGCGCGAGCAGCGCCAGATGATGCTCGACGAGGAAGAGGCGTCGGGGCGACCATGGGCGAGGAAGTGATCGGCCTCTCCCTCTCCCCTGGACAGGGGAGAGGGTTGCGCAGACTTGGCGGCTTGCCGCCTAGTCGTAGCTGGGAGAGGGGTCGAGCGAGCCATAGGCTCGCGCGCCGCTGTGCGGCGCCCACCCCTCTCCCCATCTTCGCTAGGCGGCTCCGCCGCCAAGCTACGATAGCCCTCTCCCCTCCTGCGGAGGGGCGAGGGAGGAAGAAGGCATGACCGACACTATACTCGATCCCGTGACGTCGGACGGCGGGCGGGTCGGCGGGGCCGACGCGCCCGCCGCCGTCCGCATGAACATGATCCAGGCGATCAACTCCGCCCTGGACGTCGTCATGGACCGCGACCCCGACGTGATCGTCATGGGCGAGGACGTGGGCTATTTCGGCGGCGTGTTCCGCGCGACCGCGGGGCTCCAGACCAAATACGGCAAGACGCGCGTGTTCGACACGCCGATCACGGAGATCGGCATCGTCGGCGTCGCCATCGGCATGGGGGCGTACGGCCTCAGGCCGGTGCCGGAAATTCAGTTCGCCGACTATATCTACCCGGCGCTCGACCAGCTCGTCTCCGAAGCGGCGCGGCTGCGCTACCGGTCGGCGGGCGAGTTCACCTCGCCCATCACCGTGCGCTCGCCCTATGGCGGCGGCATCTTCGGTGGGCAGACGCACTCGCAGAGCCCCGAGGGCATCTTCACGCACGTGTCGGGCATCAAGACGGTGATCCCGTCCACGCCCTACGACGCCAAGGGCCTGCTGATCGCCGCGATCGAGGACAACGACCCCGTCCTCTTCCTCGAGCCCAAGCGCATCTACAACGGCCCGTTCGACGGCCACTGGGACCGGCCGGCCAAGAACTGGAGCGCGCATGGGGGCGGCGAGGTGCCGACCGGCTATTACCGCGTGGAGCTGGGCAAGGCGCAGGTGGTCCGCGCGGGCGAGGCGCTCACCATTCTCTGCTACGGCACGATGGTGCACGTCGTCTCCGGCGTGGTCGCCGAAGCGGGCGTGGACGCGGAGATCATCGACCTGCGCACGCTCGTCCCCCTCGATATCGAGACGATCGAGGCGTCGGTGAAGAAGACGGGCCGCTGCATGATCGTCCACGAGGCGACGCGGACCAGCGGCTTCGGCGCGGAGCTCTCCGCGCTCGTCCAGGAGCGCTGCTTCTACCACCTTGAAGCGCCGGTCGAGCGTGTGACGGGCTTCGACACGCCCTACCCGCACAGCCTGGAATGGGCCTATTTTCCCGGCCCGGTGCGCATCGGCGAGGCGCTCAAGAAGATCATGAAGGACTAGCCGAATCCACCCCACTCCCGTTCGTTTCGAGCGCAGTCGAGAAACGGGAGCAAGGGGCACCGCTCAAGGGTGTCTCGACTGCGCTCGACACGAACGGGGTTTGTTGGATGGCGCGCTTCACTTTCCGTCTGCCGGACATCGGCGAAGGCATCGCCGAGGCCGAGATCGTGGCCTGGCACATCAAGATCGGCGATCGGGTCGAGGAAGACCAGAACATCGCCGACATGATGACCGACAAGGCCACCGTCGAGATGGAGAGCCCCGTCGCGGGCGTCGTCGTCGAGCTGGCGGGCGAGGTGGGCGACCAGGTGCCGATCGGCTCCGCGCTGGTAGTGATCGAGACGGAAGGCGAGGACGCGCCGGTCCAGGCCGAGCTGGAAGCCGCGCCGCCTACCGAGGAGCAGCGCGAGGTCGCCGAACAGTACGGCGCGGAGAACCCCGGCGTCGACGAGGTCGCGCCCCAGGTGATGACCACGCCCGCACGGGAGGGGATCGACCCTTCTCCCTCTCCCCTGCGGGGAGAGGGTGGCCGAGCCGGAGGCGAGGTCGGGAGAGGGGCCGTTCAGGGCGATGCGCCTCGTACTGCCCCTCTCTCCGGAGGAGAGAGGGAGCAGAAGCCCGTCCTCGCATCCCCCGCCGTGCGCCAGCGCGCGAAGGAGCTGGGCGTCGACCTTTCCCAGGTCCAGCCCGCGGAGGACGGCCGCGTCCGCCACGCCGACCTCGACGCGTTCCTCCGCTACAACGCCGGCCAGGGTTACGGCTCGGGCGCCTCCCGCGCCCGCGAGGACGAGGCGATCCGCGTCATCGGCATGCGCCGCCGCATCGCGGAGAACATGGCCGCATCGAAACGCCACATCCCCCACTTCACCTACGTCGACGAATGCGATGTGACCGAGTTGGAGCGGGTGCGCGCGGATCTGAACGCGAACCGTGGGCAGCGGCCCAAGCTGACCCTCCTGCCGCTGATGATCGTCGCGATCTGCCGGACGCTCCCCGAGTTCCCGATGCTCAACGCGCGCTACGATGACGAGGCGGGCGTGGTGACGCGCTCGGGCCGCGTGCATATGGGCATGGCGACGCAGACCGACGCCGGCCTCACCGTACCCGTGATCCGCGACGCGCAGGACAAGAACGTGTGGCAGCTCGCCACCGAGATCGGCCGCCTCGCCGACGCGGCGCGCGCGAACAAGCTCGCGCCCTCCGAGCTCGGCGGCGGCACGATCACCATCACCTCGCTCGGGCCGCTCGGCGGTGTCGCGACCACCCCGGTGATCAACCGGCCGGAGGTGGCGATTATCGGGCCCAACAAGATCGTCGAGCGGCCGGTGTTCGACGGCGACGACATCCGCCGCGCGAAGCTGATGAACATCTCCATCAGCTGCGACCACCGCGTCGTCGACGGCTGGGACGCCGCGTCCTACGTCCAGGCGCTCAAGCGCTACCTGGAGACGCCGGTCCTGCTGTTCGCGCAGTAGAGGGCACCGCCGGGCCGACGGGGCGTTCTCCTCTGCGAAAAACATTGGAGGCCAGCATGTCCGATCTCGATAAGCCGTCGTCCCCTCGCGTCTATGGGCAGTCGGACGACGATCCCGCCAAGAGCACGTCGCGCGCCAACCAGGGCTTCCGCGGCGAGAACGGCGACACGCTCGCGCCCGCCGACCCGGAGCTCGCGCACGAGGAGACGGTGGCGGGCGGGCGGCGCGTCGTCATCAACGAGGCGAACGGCGTCGGCTACGCCGAGGCGACGGGCAAGGCCGGGCTGGAGGCGCAGCACGCCTATCAGGAGCGGCACAAGGACGACGATTAACGCACGACGTCAATCTCGCCGCTTCTGTAGCGACCCCGCGACCTTGCGCGCCAGCAGCCGCGGGGTGAAGCGGGTGGCGTCGGCCATGAGCGCGTTGACCACGCCAGACACCTTGACCGCGCGGCCCACCTCCAGCGCCGCCAGGCCATCGCGCACCACGCCGTCCGCGTCGCTCGCGAGCGCGGTGAAGAGCGGCATGTCGGTCATGCCCGCCCGCCCCGCGAACTCGGTCCGCGTCGGTCCGGGACAGAGCGCCGTCACTCGCACGCCGCGGTCGCGGACCTCCTCGTGCAGCGCTTCGGAGAAGCTGAGCACGAACGCCTTGGTCGCATAATAGACCGCCATCCACGGCCCCGGCTGAAATGCGGCCGTGGAGGCCAGGTTGAGGATCCCGCCCCCACCGCGTTCCAGCATCTGCGGCAACACCCCATGCGCCAGTGCCACGAGGCTGCGGCAGTTGAGATCGATCATGCCGAGCACCTGCCCGCGGTCCTGCTCCGCAAAGTGGCCGCGCAGGCCGTAGCCGGCGTTGTTGATTAGCGTGTCGACCGTGAGCCCCGCCTCGGCGACGTCGGCCAGCAGCCGATCGGGCGCGTCCGCCTCGGCGAGGTCGCTCGCGAACACATGGACGGCGACGCCGTGCGCGCCGCGCAGCTCGGCCGCGATCTCGTAGAGCCGCTCGGCGCGCCGGGCGGTGAGGATCAGGTCGTGGCCGCGTCGGGCGAGCTCGCGTGCGAAGCCCTCGCCGAGGCCGGCCGATGCGCCGGTGATGAGTGCGGTGGGCATGTTCTCGTCCTCCCTTTTCGGGCCAGCGTCGGAGCGGGTGCCGCCGATTGCAAGCACGATTGCAGTCCGCGCGCGCTTGCGCCCACCGTCCGCAACCGCGAAGTGCCCCGGCATGACCGACAACAGCACCGCCCGCGCCGGGCTCCTCTACGGCGTGGGCGCATACCTGATCTGGGGCTCGCTGCCCCTCTATTTCAAACTGCTCGCGCATGTGCCTGCGTCGCAGGTGCTGGCGCAGCGCGTGCTCTGGTCGGTGCTGCTGCTGCTCGTCACGGTGGTGGCGCTGAAGCGATTACCCGCGATCCGCGCGGCGGCGACCCCGCGCGTGCTCCTACTGCTCAGCGCGAGCGCGTTCCTGATCGCGGTGAACTGGCTCGTCTATATCTGGGCGGTCGCGAACGCGCATGTGCTGGAGGCGAGCCTCGGCTATTTCATCAACCCGCTCATCAACGTCGCGCTCGGCATGGTGGTGCTGCGCGAGCGGGTGTCGCCCGTGCAGGGCGCGGCCGTCGCGCTCGCCGCTTTGGGCGTGCTGGCGATGGCGGTGAGCGGGGGCGGCGCGCTGTGGATATCGCTGACGCTGGCGCTCAGCTTCGGCACATACGGCCTCCTCCGCAAGGTGGTCGCGATCGACGCGCTGGGCGGGCTGTTCATCGAGACGCTGATCCTCGCCCCGTTCGCCGTCGCCATGCTGCTCTACGCCGGATGGGCGGGCGAGGGCGCATTCGGGCGCGACACGGGCACCGACCTGCTGCTCGTCGCGTCGGGCGTGGTCACCGCGCTCCCGCTGTTGCTGTTCGCGTCGGCGGCGCGGCGGCTGCCCTACGCCACGGTCGGGTTGCTCCAGTACATGGCGCCGAGCATGGCGTTCCTGCAGGCGGTGCTGCTGTTCGGCGAGCCGCTGCGGCCCGTGCACCTCGTCACCTTCGGCCTGATCTGGGCCGGGTGCGGGCTTTATGCCTGGGATAGCGTGCGCGGGGCGCGGCGGGCGAAGCGGACGCCCGTGCCGGTCGAAGCCTAGACGATCTCGAACAGCCCCGCCGCTCCCATGCCGCCGGCGGTGCACATGCTGACCACCACCCATCGTACCCCGCGCTTCCGGCCCTCGATCAGCGCGTGGCCGACCAGGCGCGAGCCCGTCATGCCGAACGGATGGCCGATCGCGATCGCGCCGCCGTTGACGTTGTAGCGTTCCGGGTCGATGCCGAGGTGATCGCGGCAGTAAAGACACTGCGACGCGAACGCCTCGTTCAGCTCCCACAGGCCGATGTCCTGGACGGAGAGCCCCGCGCGGTCGAGCAGCTTGGGGATGGCGAAGACGGGGCCGATACCCATCTCGTCAGGCTCGCAGCCGGCGGACTGGAAGCCGCGGTAAAGCCCAAGGATCTCCTTGCCCTCGGCCTCCGCGGTCGCGCGATCCATCAGCAACTGGCACGACGCGCCATCGGAGAGCTGGCTGGCGTTGCCGGCAGTGACGTTCGATCCCGGCCCGGTAAACTCCCCGCCGGCCCATACCGTCTTGAGGCCGCGCAACGCCTCGACCGTAGTGCCGGGCCGGATGCCCTCGTCCTGCGCGAGCGTGACCGTCTCGGTCCCGGTGCGGTTGCCTTCCTTGTCGAACAGCGCCTTCTCGACGGTGATCGGCACAATCTCCTCCGCGAACGCACCCTTGGCGAGGCCCGCCGTGGCGCGCTGCTGCGACTGCGCGCCGTACGCGTCCTGCGCCTCGCGGCTGATGCCGTAGCGCTCGGCGACGATCTCCGCGGTCTCGATCATCGGGATGTAGGCGGCGGGCACGTTCTGCGTGACCGACTTGTTGACGTGGCGCGGCGCGTCCTTGGTGACGGTGAAGCTGATCGACTCCATGCCGCCCGCCAGCGCCACGTCGATCTCGTCGCACATGATCGACCGCGCCGCGAGCGCCACCGCGGTCAGGCCCGAGCCGCACTTACGATCGAGCGTGAACGCCGGGACCGAGCGCGGCAGGTCGGCCGCGAACGTCGCCATGCGGCCCGCGTTGCCGCCCTGCGTGCCCCACTGGTTGCCCACGCCCCAGAACACCTCGTCGATGCGCGTCGGGTCGACGTCCGCGCGCTCCACGGCCGCGTTCATCACGTGCGCGGCGAGCACGGGGGCCTCGGTGGCGTTGAACGCGCCGCGATATGCCTTGCCTATGCCGGTCCGGGCGGTGGAGACGATGGCGGCTTCGCGCATATGCTTGGTCCCTAGTTAGTGCGCTCCACCTCTAATCCGTTCGCCCTGAGCTTGTCGAAGGGCTGTTCTTCTCGACACGGACGTAAGAAGGACGGTGCTTCGACAAGCTTAGCACGAACGGAGGGGAAGTGAGCGTCACTACTACACGCGAGGGCCACGTCGCCGTCGTTACCTTCGCCCGCCCGCCGCACAATTTCGCCGACCTTGCACTCATTGAGGCGATCGGTGCGGCCTTCGACGCGTGCGATGCCGACCGCGAGGTGCGCGCGATCCTGCTGCGCTCGGAAGGCCGCATCTTCTGCGCGGGTGCGGACCTCGCCAACGACAACCCCGTCGCGGACGGCGTCAAGCCGGAGCGCAACCCGTTCTACGTCGCGGCCGCCAAGCTGTTCGGCGTCAAAAAGCCGGTGGTCGCCGCCGTCCAGGGCTCTGCGGTGGGGGCGGGACTCGGGCTGTCGCTCGTCGCCGACTTCCGCGTGGCGTCGCCGGAAGCGCGGTTCGTGGCGAACTTCGTCCAGCTCGGCTTCCATCCCGGCTTCGGCATCTCGGCGGTGCTGGAGCGCGTCGTCGGGCGGCAGCGGGCGCTGATGATGCTGCTCACCGGGCGGCGGGTGAAGGGCGACGAGGCGTATGATTGGGGCTTGGCCGACCGGCTCGCCGCATCCGACATGCTCGATACGGCGGCGATGGCGTTGGCGCAGGAGATCGCGGCGGGCGCGCCGCTCGCGGTGCAGTCGACGCGGGCGACGCTGCGGGGTGATCTCCGCGCGCTCGTCGAGCGGCAAACCGATCATGAGCTGGCCGAGCAGGCGTGGCTGCAGAAGACACGCGACTTCGCGGAGGGGGTAAGAGCGGTGGCCGAGCGGCGGCCGGGGCGGTTTACGGGAGAATAGGGTATCGCCGCGGCAAAGCCGCGTCGTCGGCCAACACGCGCGGATCAGGCCCGCGCGGTTGCCGGCCGAAGGAGCTCGTTCTCTGCGCTAGGCTTCGCCTACCGCATGAGGACGAGCTCCTCCGCCATGGTCGGATGCAGCGCCACCGTCGCGTCGAAATCCGCCTTGGTCAGCTTCGCCTTCACCGCGATCGCCGCCGCCTGCAGGATCTCCGGCGCGTCCGGCCCGATCATGTGTAGTCCCACGATCCGCTCCGAGTCGCCGTCGCAGATCATCTTGTAGAGCGCCCGCTCGTTGCGGCCGGCGAGCACGTTCTTCATCGGGCGGAAGTCGCTGGTGTAGACCTTCACCTGCCCCAGCGTGTTCTTGGCCTCGCCCTCCGTCATGCCGACGGCGGCGATGGGCGGGTGGCTGAACACCGCGGAGGGGACGAAGGTGTAGTCGACCCGATGCGGCTTGTTGCCGAATACCGTGTCGGCAAATGCCTGGCCCTCGCGGATCGCGATGGGGGTGAGCTGGATGCGGTTGGTGACGTCGCCGATCGCGTACACGCTGTCGCAGGTCGAGCGATTGTCGGCGTCCACCTTGACCGCGCCGTTCGCGTCGAGCTCGACGCCCGCACTCTCCAAGCCCAGCCCACGCGTGTTGGGCGCGCGGCCGGTGGCGAACATGACGAGGTCGACCGTGATCGGATCGTGGTTCGTCATGTGCACGGTCAGGTGTCCGCCCTCTTCGCGATCGATCCGCTGGAAGGTGGCGTTGAAGCGGAAGTCGATGCCCTTGGCGGTGGAGATGTTGACTAGGCGGTCCCGTATCTGTGCATCGTAACCGCGCAGGATCACGTCCGAGCGGTTCATGAGCGTGACCTTGGCGCCGAACTCGTTGAAGATGCCGGCGAACTCGTTGGCGATGTAACCGGCGCCCGCGATCAGCACGCGCTTGGGAATGCTCTCGAGGTGAAACGCCTCGTTCGACGTGATGCCGTGCTCGTTACCGGGGAAGTCGGGGATCACGGGATGCGCGCCCACCGCGACCAGGATCACGCGCGCGGTGATCTCGCGCCCGCCGGCGGTCCGCACTGAATGCGGGCCGGTGACGGTGACGCGCTCGCGGATGATCTCTACGCCGTAGTTGGTAAGCGTCGTCTCGTACGCCGTGTTCAGCCGGTCCACGTCGGCTAGCACGTTGTCGCGCAGCGTCGGCCAGTCGAAGTCGCAGTCGGGCACGTTCCAGCCGAACCGGCGCGCGTCCTTCAGGTCCTCAGCGAAATGCGCGCCGTAGATCAGCAGCTTCTTGGGCACGCAGCCGCGGATGACGCAGGTGCCGCCGACGCGATGCTCCTCGGCGACCGCCACCTTGGCCCCGTGCGCCGCGGCGACCCGCGACGCCCGCACGCCGCCCGAGCCCGCGCCGATGGTGAGCAGGTCGTAGTCGTACTGGTCGGCCATCAGTCCAGTCCCGCCCGCCGGATCAGGTCCGCCGTTGACGCGTCGAAGTCGCCGCCTCCCTGGCCCGCGACCTTGGCCATCTCCTTGCCGAGCTCCACGCCGAACTGGTCGAAGCTGTTGATGCCGAGCATCACGCCCGACACGAACACGCGGTGCTCGTAAAAGGCGATCAGCGCGCCGAGCGTGTATGGGTCCAGCGTCTCGATCAGGATCGTGGAGGAGGGGCGGTCGCCGGAGTAGCTGCGCGCCGGGTCGTCGACCTGCTTGCCCTTCATCAGCGCCGCGCCCTGCGCGAAGGCGTTGAGGAGGAGTTGGCGGTGGTGCTCCTCGTCTAGCGTGTCGCCCCCTTCGATCACGGCGACGAACTCGACGGGAACGAGGTGCGTGCCCTGGTGGAGCAGCTGGAACACGGCGTGCTGCGCGTCGGTGCCGACGCCGCCCCAGGTGATCGGCGCGGTGGGGCGGTCGACAAGCTCACCGGAGACGGTCACGCCCTTGCCGTTCGACTCCATCTCCAGCTGCTGGAGGTAGCTCGGCAGCAGCCGCAGCCGCTCATCATAGGCGAAGGTCGCGCGCGTTTCGGCGCGGCGGACCTGCGTGTAGTAGAGGTCGGCGAAGGCGGCGAGCGCGGGTGCGTTCTCGCCGAGTGCCGCGTCGCGGAAATGCCGATCCATCGCCGCCGCGCCGTCGAGCAACTCCTGAAACGCGTCCCAGCCGAGCTTAATTGCGGCCGGGAAGCCGATCGACGACCAGAGCGAATAGCGACCGCCCACACCCTCGCTGAACGGCAGCACGCGCGTCTCGTCCACGCCCCACTCCACCGCCTTGTCGGGGCTGGCGGTCAGCGCCACGACGCGACCATAGGGGTCCTCGACGCCGTGCTCGGTCATCCACGCCATCGCCGAGTTGGCGTTGAGCATCGTCTCCGTGGTGGTGAACGTCTTGCTCGCCACCACGAGCAATGTCGCGTGCGGGTCGAAGCGGGCGAACACCTCTTCGAGCGCTTGGCCGTCGACGTTGGAGACGATCGCCACGTCGTAGCGCTCGTCGGCGCGGCCCAGCGCGTCGACGAGCAGGTCGGGCCCGAGCGCCGAGCCGCCGATGCCGACGTGTAGGACATGGCGGACCGGGCCGAATGCGTCCGCCTCGATCGCGTCGATCAGCGCGCGCATGCGGGCGTGGTAGGCGGCGGCGCGCGCGACCGACTCCGCCTTGCCTTCGCCGCGCTCGGCGGTGTGTTCGACCGGGCGGTCCTCCGTCACGTTCACATGCTCGCCGTTGAACATCGCCTCGCGCCGGCCTGTCAGGTCCGCTTGGCCGGCCAGCCGCTCGAACGCGGCGATAGTGTCGGCGGTCAGGTGCGTCTTGGACCAGTCGAAATGGATGCCGGCCACGTCGAGCGACAGGCGCCCGAGCCGGTCGGGATCGTCGGCGAAGAGCTGTTCGAGGCGGGTCTGGGGCAGGGCTTCGATCGCGGACCAGTCGACCATGCGGAGCTTCTCCCTGTGTGCGGCCTTGAGCGTCCGCGCCCTAGGCCGTCCCGCCGCGAACCGCCAGCCCGCTTGACGCCGCGCCCCGATCCCGCGCACTCCCCGTTCCGATGGCCACCAAACCCAAGCGGTCCGAAGCCGCCGAGACCACGCGTTTCCTGCTGAAGCTCGCGCTGTTCGTGCTCCTTTTCCGGTCGTTCGTGCTCGCGCCCTTCTCCATTCCGTCGGAGTCGATGCTGCCGCGGCTGCTGATCGGCGACTATCTGCTCGTGACCAAGTGGAACTACGGTTATTCTCGCTGGTCGCTACCCTGGGGCCTGCCGCTCATCCCCGGTCACATCTTCGCGAACGCGCCCGAGCGCGGCGACGTGGCGGTGTTCCGCTCGCATCCCGTCACCGACCACGACGTCATCAAGCGCGTGATCGGCCTGCCCGGCGACACGGTCCAGATGCGCGGCGGCCAGCTGTTCCTGAACGGCCGCGCCATCCCCAAGCAGCGCGTCGCCGACTTCACGCTGCCGGTCTCGCCCAACTACGCGTGCGAGACGCAGTATCAGGACGTCACGGAGGAGGGCCGCGTCTGCCGCTATGCGCGCTTCCGCGAGACGCTGCCGGGCGGGCGGAGCTACTACGTCCTCGACCAGGCGAGCATCCCGGAGGCGGACGACACGGGCGTGTTCCGCGTGCCCGCGGGCCATATGTTCATGATGGGCGACAACCGCGACCGGAGCGGCGACAGCCGCTTCGCGCCGCCGGTCGGCTTTTACTTCGTGCCGATGCGCAATCTGGAGGGGAGGGCGCTCGTCACCTTCTTCTCCACCGACGGATCGGCCGAGTGGCTGAAGCCCTGGACGTGGTTCTCCGCCGCTCGCTGGGACCGGATCGGGGAGACGTTTTGAGCGACCTCGCCCAATGGCTGACGGGCGTGTTCGGCCGCCCGCCGCAGGACCTCGCCCGCTTCACGCGCGCGCTGACGCATTCGAGCCACGGCGGCGACGATTACGAACGCCTCGAGTTCCTGGGCGACCGCGTGCTGGGCCTCAGCATGGCGGAATGGCTGTACGAGCTCTTCCCCGAGGACCCGGAAGGCAATCTCTCCAAGCGCTTCAACGCGCTCGTCGCCGGCCCAGTCTGCGCGGAGGTGGCGCGGGGCTTGGGCGCGCGCGAGCACCTGATCCTGGGCCGCCAGGCGCGCGACGACGGCGCGGACGACAGCGACAACGTGCTGGGCGACGTCATGGAGTCGCTGCTCGGCGCTTTCTACCTAGAGGCCGGGCTGGACGAGGCGCGCGCCTTCGTCCGCCGCGCCTGGGCGGACCGGGTGCACCGGAACGACAAGGCGCCGCAGCACCCCAAGTCGCAGCTTCAGGAATGGGCCGCGGCGAACAACCGTGCGCAGCCGGAGTACAGCGTCACCGACCGCTCCGGCCCCCAGCACGCGCCGCGCTTCACCGTGTCGGTCCGGATCGGCAAGCAGCTGGAGGCGAGCGCGTCGGGTGCCAGCAAGCAGGAGGCGGAGACCGAGGCGGCCAAGGCGATGCTGGAGCGGTTGCGCGAGGAGTTCCCGGCGAAGCGGAAGAAGGGCCGGGGTGACGGGGGAAGGGTGAGCGCCTAGGTAGCGCCCGATGAACCCCGAAGAACAACGCTGCGGTCTCGTCGCCGTGGTCGGCGCGCCCAACGCCGGCAAATCCACGCTGGTGAACGCGCTCGTCGGCCAGAAGGTCGCGATCGTCTCCCCCAAGGCGCAGACGACGCGCACGCGGCTGCTCGGCGTCGCGATCGAGGGCGACGCGCAGATCCTGCTCGTCGACACGCCCGGCATCTTCGAACCGCGCCGCCGCCTCGACCGCGCCATGGTCGCCGCCGCCTGGGAGGGCGCGGAGGGCGCCGACATCATCGCGTTGGTGGTCGACGGCAAGGGCGGGGTCGGCCCCAAGGTCACCGCTGTCGCCGAGCGGATCGCTAACCGGCCCGAGCCCAAGCACCTCGTCCTCAACAAGGTCGACATCGCCGACAAGGCGAAGCTGCTGGCTCATGCCGAGCGGCTGAACGCGATCACCCCCTTCGCCGAGACCTGGTTCATCAGCGCACAGACGGGCGACGGGTTGCCGGAGTTCAAGAGTGCGCTGGCGAACGCGATGCCACCTGGGCCCTGGCATTATCCCGAGGGTCAGGTCAGCGACGCCACCGAGCGCGCGCTCGCCGCCGAGGTCACGCGCGAGCAGCTCTACCTCCAGCTCCACGCCGAGCTCCCCTACGCGAGCGCGGTCGAGACGGAGGCATTCAAGGAGCGTCCCGATGGCTCGGTCGAGATCCACCAGCAGATCATGGTCGAGCGCCCCACCCAGCGCGCGATCGTGCTGGGCAAGGGCGGGCAGCAGATCAAGCAGATCGGCGCCAAGGCGCGGGCGGAGCTGACGCAGCTGCTCGACCGGCCGGTGCACCTGTACCTGCACGTTAAGGTGCGGCCGGGCTGGGACGAGGACCGCGACGTGTATCGGGATATTGGTTTGGACTGGGTGGAGTAAAATCCTCCCCCGCTTACAGCGGGGGAGGGGGACCGCGCCGCTTGCGGCGTGGTGGAGGGGGTGCAGGGCGCTGCCGCATCCCGTTGCTCCCCCTCCACCAGCTACGCTGGTCCCCCTCCCCCGCTGTAAGCGGGGGAGGAGTTTAGGACCTCCTCCACCCACGCCGGCACCAGCGTTCCCGCCGGCCCGAGCCGCGTCTCGTCGAACCACGCGCTCCCGGCCGAGCGTTCCAGGTTGAGCTCCAGCGTCCGCGCGCCGTGATAGGCTGCGGTCTGGACGAAGCCCGCCGCCGGATAGACCGCGCCCGACGTGCCGATCGACACGAACAGCTGTGCGTCCGCGAGCGCGCGTTCGATGCGGTCCATATGCTCGGGCATCTCGCCGAAAAACACGATGTCGGGCCGGAGCGCCGGCTCGCCGCAGCCGGGGCAGACGGTGCCGGCGGGCATCGCGCCCGGCCAGCGGTGCTTCGCGCCGCACGACGCGCAGAGCGCCGACAGCAGCTCGCCGTGCATGTGCACCAGCCGCGTGAGTCCTGCGCGCTCGTGCAGGTCGTCGACGTTCTGCGTCACGACCAGTAGCTCGCCCGGCCATTCCCGGTCCAGCCTGGCGAGCGCGAGGTGCGCCGCGTTCGGCTCCACGGTGCCGAGCTTCTCGCGGCGCAGATCGTAGAAGCGGTGCACCAGCTCTGGGTTGCGCCGGAGCGCCTGCGGGGTGGCGACATCCTCGACGCGGTGCCCCTCCCACAGCCCGTCGGGGCCGCGGAAGGTGGCGACGCCGCTCTCGGCGGAAATGCCGGCACCGGTGAGTACGACGATGTTGTTGATCGGCATGGCCCGCACAACGCGGGCCGGGGCGTCAGCGCTCCACCACGTCCCGCTTCATCGGCGCGAGCTTCGCGAGCAGGCGGTTCTGCGCGAAGAAGGGCACGCCCTCCTCGTTCATCTCCGCCTGCAGATTCTCGACCAGCGCGCCCATGTCGGCGGTCTGCAGGCCCATGTCCTTGTGTGAATCCTTCATCGTCCGGCCGGAGTAGGCGCAACCGCCGCCGAGCAGGTGGCAGAACTGCTCTTTCAGCACGCGGCGCAGGCGCACCATGTCGTGACCCTTGAACGTGTCGCTGATCCGCGGGTCGACGAGGCTGCGCTCGACCAGGCCGTCGACGATCCGATCGACACCCTCGCGGCCGTGAAAGGCGCGCCACATGCCGTCGCTCTCGAAGGGCTTGGCCCCCGCGTTGGCGTTCGACTGCGCGTAGGGCGCGATGGGCTCCTCCGCGGCGGCGACCGCGACGGGCGTCGTCTGAAGCAGGGCGAGGGCGATCAGCAGCATATGGGAGTCCTCAGAAGCCGGCCTGGAGCTGGACGAACAGGCCGCGCTGGTTCTTAACGGTGGCGATGTCGCCGAGGTCGGCGTACGCCGCGGTGAGCGTGACGTGGCGGTGCACGCTCCACGCCGCGAAGACATCGTAGGCATCGTCCTCCTGCGCAAAGCTCAACCGGTCGGGCTTGGTGCGGAACTCGCCGCCCACCGCCAGCTTGCGCGTCAGCAGCACCGCCGCCGAACCTTCGAACTGTGCGGTGTGGTCGTCGCCCTTGTCGCCGCCATGGCCGAGTAGGCCGAGCTGGTTCGCCTCCGTCAGGCGCACCGTGCCGCTGACGAGCAAGCTCTGCGCCAGGAAGAGCTTGGTGGCGGAGACGTAGTAATCGGTACCCTGGTCGTCCGCGCCGCCCACCGCCGCGATCACCGCGCCGCGGTTGGCGCGCTTGTGTTGCACGCCGATAGAGACTTGCGGAAGCACGCGGTCTTGATCCCACACCGCGTCGCCGAACAGCTTCACCTTGGCCCCGAACACGTCCTGCTGAAAGGTGAAGCCGCGGCCCAAACCCAGCGCTGCGCCGAGCCCGCGCGTGTCGAAGCTCTGCCGCGTGTAGGAGAGCTCCACCCGGTCGAACAGGCCGACCGCGCCGCCATAGGCCTCCAGGTCGAAGTCGGGCAGAGCCACATGGCTGGCGTGCGCGGTAGCGCCGACGCCGCGCTCGGTCTCGTTGCCCGCGATCACCGCCCAGGTGGCGATGCCGCCGCCGGCCGCGCCCTCGACCGTCGTGATCCCGTCGGTCAGCACCAGCTTGCCGTCGCCGCGCCAGTCGCTCGCGGCGGCGGGGGAGGCGACCAGGGCGGCCAGCATGATCAGGAAGATGCGCATTCGACGCCTTGTGCACCCGTCATGGTGAAGGCCGCGTAAACCCGGCATTTACCCGGTTTCAAAGCGCGACTGATAACCGGCGGACATGCTCCCGCGTCTGCTCCTGCCCATCGCCTGCGTCGCCGCACCGGCGACCGCCTCGCCCGTCGCGATCGCCGTGCAAGGGCTCAACGGCGCACCGCTCGCCGGCGCGGTCGTCACGCTCGAGGTGCCGGGCCGCGCCGCGCCCGCCGCACGCGGGACGTATCAGGTCGAGCAGCGCGACATCCGGTTCCAGCCGCACGTCACCATCGTGCCCGTCGGCGCGACCGTCGCCTTTCCCAACCGCGACAAGGTGCGCCACCACGTCTACTCCTTCTCCAAGTCGAAAAAGTTCGAGCTGAAGCTCTACGGCCGCGAGGAGGCGCGCTCCGTCACCTTCGACAAGTCGGGCCCGGTCGCGCTCGGCTGCAACATCCACGACGCCATGCAGGGCTTCGTCTTCGTGGCGGCGACGCCCTGGGCGGCGCAAGCCGACGCCGCCGGCCGCGTCCGCTGGGCCGACGTGCCCGCGGGCCGTGCGACGCTCAAGGTGTGGCATCCGACGATCCGCGCACCCGGCAACACGCTGTCGCAGGCGGTCGCGGTCGGGGCGCAGGGCCTCCAGACGACGCTGACGCTGCGTCGTTGATACGCCGGCCCCGCCTCCGTTTCCGTTCGCTCCGGACCAAGCTCGGCGTCCTCTACGCCGGGCTGTTCGCGCTCGCGCTCCTGGCGATCGCGGGGGTGGTGCAGGTGGTGGTCGAGGCGACCGCGCACCGGCATACGACGGCCGAGCTCGCCACCAGCGGGGCGATCTTCGACCGGTTATGGGCCGACCGCGAGCGTTCGCTCGCCGAGTCGGCGCAAATCTTGGCGAGCGACTTCGGCTTCCGGTCGGCGGTGGCGAGCGGGGATCGCGACACTATCGCCTCCGCCCTCGCGTCGCTGAAGACGCGCGCGCATGTTCAGGCCGCCATGGTGGTCGACCTGGACGGCGCGGTGGTCGGAGCGGACGGCCCGCTCGCCGCCGTCGCCGCGGAACTGCCGTTCGCGCTGGCGCCCGGTCGGCGCGACGCCGTGTCGGTCGCCGACGGGCGCGCATATCGCTTCGTGGTCTCTCCGATCCTCGCCCCCACCGAGATCGGCTGGGTGGTGTTCGCGCTTCGACTGGACGGCGCGGAGATGCGCGCCCTGGAGCGCCTATCGGCCATCCCGCTAACCGCGACCGTGCTCCATCGCCGGAATGGACGCTGGGCGGCGATCGGCGGCGAGATCCCGCCCGACGCGTCGGTGGACGCGCTGGTCGCGCGCGCGGCGTCCGATCGCAGGCCGGCCACCCTGTCGCTGCGCGACGGACGCGCGCTCGCCGTCGCCAAGCCGCTCGCCGGTCCGTCCGGCTCGGCGGAGGCGGCGGTGCTGATCCGCTACCCGCTCCGCCTGGCGCTGGCGCAGTTCCGCCCGCTCCAGATCGGCATCGGCTTCGCCGGCGTGGCGGGGCTGGTCCTGGTGCTGCTCGGCAGCGGGCGGCTCGCGCTGGGGCTGACGCGCCCGATCGCCGCGCTCGACCGCGCCGCCCGCGAGCTGGGGGAGGGCGCCCGCACCGAGCTGGCGGTGGAGGGCGAGGACGAAATCGCGCGGCTGGCCGAGAGCTTCAACCGCATGTCGGCGGGCATCGTCGAGCGCGAGCGCCGCATCGCGCACATGACGTTCCACGATGCGCTCACCGGCCTGCCCAACCGCGCCGCGCTGCGGCAGGCGGTCGAACAGGCGGTCGCCCGCGCGCTGCGGGCGGGGGAACGGGCGGCGCTGCTCTGCATCGACCTGGACGGCCTGCAGGGCGTCAACGACACGCTGGGCCACCCGGCGGGCGACGAGATGCTGCGCCGGATCGCCGCGTCGCTCGCGGAGCTCGCGCCCGACGGTACGGTGGCGCGGATCGGCGGCGACGAGTTCGCGATCCTCCTATCGGGCGCGGTCAGCCCCGACCGCCCGCGCCAGCTCGCCCAGGCGGTGCTCGACCGGCTCCGGGAGCCGATCCGCGTCGAGGGTCAGCTTGTGACCACGGGCGTCGGCATCGGCGTCGCGGTCGCGCCGGGGGACGGCGGCGACGCGGACGAGCTGCTCAAGAACGCGGACCTCGCACTACACCGCGCCAACGCCGACGGGCGGAGCGCCTTCCGCTTCTTCGAGCCCGCGCTCGACGCCGCGGCGCGCGCCCGGCGCGAGCTGGAGCTCGACCTGCGCGCCGCGCTGGCGGACGGGCAGTTCTCGCTCGACTACCAACCCATCGTCGACCTCGGCTCCGACCGGATCGGCGGCTTCGAAGCGCTGCTGCGCTG
Source organism: Sphingomonas lenta (assembly GCF_002288825.1). GTDB lineage: Bacteria > Pseudomonadota > Alphaproteobacteria > Sphingomonadales > Sphingomonadaceae > Sphingomonas > Sphingomonas lenta. The sequence continues at coordinate 276,794 of NZ_NSLI01000002.1, read as the reverse complement.
GCGGCACCCCGTGCGGGGACTCGTGTCGCCCGCCGAGTTCGTGCCGGTGGCCGAGGAGACTGGGCTCATCGTCGCCATCGGCGAGTGGGTCATGCACGAGGCCTGCCGCGCGGCCGCGTCCTGGCCCGCGCCGGTGCGCGTCGCGGTGAACGTATCCGCGCTCCAGTTCCGCCACGGCGGTCTCGCGGCCACCATCACCCAGGCGCTCGCCGGGAGCGGCCTCGACCCGCGCCGGCTGGAGGTGGAGATCACCGAATCGGTGTTCCTCGACGGCGACGGCCCGGTGGCGAAGCTACTCCACTCGCTCCGCGCGCTAGGCGTGCGCGTCGCGCTGGACGATTTCGGCACGGGCTTCTCTTCGTTGAGCTACCTGCGCGCTTTCCCGTTCGACAAGATCAAGATCGACCGGAGCTTCGTCATCGCCGTCGCCCGGGACGACGGCGCCGCCGCCATCGTCAACGCGATCGTTGCGCTGGCGTTGGCGCTGGGCATGGACACCACCGCGGAAGGGGTGGAGGAGGTGGCGCAGCTCAATACGCTCCGTGCGCAGGGCTGCGGCAGCATCCAGGGCTATCTATTCAGCCGACCCGTGGGCGGCGACCAGGTCGAAGCGCTGCTCGGGCGCAGGCTGGCGCGCGCGGCCTGACGGTTCAGTCGAACAGCTCCGGCCGCCTGATGCGAAGCGCCTGGAGCAGCATGAACGTTTTCGCGTCGACCAACTCGGCCTCCGCGGCGCGCCACAGCTCGGCGAGCGGGACCTCGCGCGCCTCGACCCGCTCATCCTCCTCCGCCAAGCCGCCGCCCAGCGCCACGCGGTCGGCGGGCGAATAGGCGGCGAGGAACAGGTGCACGCGCTCGGTCGTGGAGGACGGTGTCATCCAAATCCGGGCGACCGGCTCCAGGTCGCGAAGCTCCAGTCCCGCCTCCTCCAGCGCCTCGCGCCGGGCCGTGCCGACGAAGTCCCGGTCCTCCGCCACCCCGGCGACCACCTCGTCCAACGGCGCGGCGCCGACGCGCAGGACCGCCGCCCGCGTCTCGCGGACGACCATCGCCACCCAGCGGTCGGGATCATAGGCGAGCACCGCAGCGCCCGACGGATGCTCGACGAGCAGCCGGTCGACCTCCCTCCCGCCCAGCGCCATGCGGAGCCGCAGGACGTCGAACCAGCCCTGGATCAGCCGCTCCGACGAGAGGAGCCGGTCGCTCACGCCGCCTTGATGAACGCCTCGACCTCGACCTGCGCCCGGTCGTCGGTCATCTGGGTGCGCGGGTGCTTGCAGAAATAAGCGGAGGCCGCGTCCACCGGCCCCTTCAGCCCGCGGTCGCGCGCCAGCTTGGCGCAGCGGATCATGTCGATCGCGACGCCCGCCGAATTGGGGCTGTCCTCGACCGACAGCCTGAGCTCCAGGTTCATCGGCACGCCGCCGAACAGCTGCCCCTCCATCCGCAGGAAGCAGACCTTGTTGTCGTTCTGCCAAGGAACGTAGTCGGACGGGCCGATATGCACGTTCTCGTCGGCAAGCCGCTCGGCCGCGACCGACTGCACCGCTTCCGTCTTGCTGATCTTCTTCGACTTGAGCCGGCGGTGGTTCGACATGTTGAGGAAGTCGGTGTTGCCGCCCGTGTTGAGCTGGTACGTCCGATCCAGCTTCACGCCGCGCTTGGCGAATAGGTCGGTCAGGACGCGGTGCACGATGGTCGCGCCCAGCTGCGCCTTGATGTCGTCGCCGATCACCGGCACGCCCGCCGCCTCGAACCGCGCGGCCCAGTCCGGGTTCGACGCGATGAACACGGGGATGTTGTTCACGAACGCGACCCCCGCCTCCAACGCGCACTCCGCGTAGAACTCGGTCGCTTCCTGCGAGCCGACGGGCAGGTAGTTCATCAGCACATCGGCGCGCGTACGGCGGAGCTCGGCGACGACCTCGTCCTTGGTCGGCTCCGGATCGCCCGCGAGCAGGAAGGTGCGCTCGTCGGGATGCTCGGCCATGTGCTCGGCGAAGCCGTCCAGCACCTTGCCCATGCGCACGATCGTGCCCGTCGCGGTCACGGTGGGGCAGAAGACGGCGGTGCAGTTGGGCTTGGCGAAGATCGCCTCCGCCACGTCCAGCCCGACCTTGCGGCGGTCGATGTCCCAGGCCGCGACGACCTGGATGTCGGACGGGCGATACCCGCCCATGTCCCAGTGCATCAGCCCCGTCTGATCGTTCGAGCCCTCGCGATAATGCTCGAGCCCCTGGACGAGCGAGCTCGCGCAGTTGCCGATGCCGACCACGGCGACCCGGATGCTTGTCATCAGCCTGTCTGATCCTCTGAGGACGCGCCGGTCGGGCGCGGGGGAAGGGAGGCCCGCTGCCACGCGGTCGGGGCGAAGGCAACCGGCCTCGTCACTTTCCTTCCGGTCCGCCGACCGCGCGCCTCGTCCGGGAAGGAATCGGTCATGATCCCGAAACAGTGCGCGGGAAATCCTCTCGCCACAAGGGCCTATGCCGTCCCGCTTTCTCGGCCGGCCGCGCGGCGCTAGGCTCCGGACTTCACCGGAGGACCCTCATGCTCGCCACCTTGATCGCGCTCGCCGCCGCGCAGGCGCAACCCGCTTGCCCCGTCACGCCCGCACCGCTCCCGGCCGAGCTGGCGGGGTGGCGCTCCGGCGAAGCGGCCATCGCCGGTGCCGAGGTGAAGGAGGCGGAGGTGCTGACGCTCGGTCGGGGGGCGCGCGCCGCGCTGCATCCATCGGCGCATGTCGCGTTCCCGGTCAGACCGGCCAAGCCCGGTCCGGGCGCGCACGGCGGCCTGCTCGCCTTCGACGCGGCGCGCGCGGGCCGCTACCGGGTCGCGCTGGAGACGCCCGGTTGGATCGAGGTGGTGCGCGACGGCCGCGCGGTCCCGTCCGTCTCGCACGCGCATGGTCCCGCCTGCTCCGGCGTCCGCAAGATGGTCGACTTCGACCTGGAGCCCGGTCGCCACCTCCTGGAGATCGCGGGCGCGCCGAACGCATCCGTGACGGTGCTCGTCACGTATCTGCCCTGAGCGGAAGAGGAACGTCTCAATCTCGCACGCTGGTTGAGCCGCGCTGATTTCGCTACCTTTTTTGCTGCAAACGCTATCACGTTACCGTGTCGGCCACGCGCGATAAACTTTCACATCCGTTCCTGATGCAACGAGTTCTCTTTTCGGTTGTTACACCCTCGGCACGGGTCGATCGCGTTTGGATGCTCCGCGCCGCACGGGAGAAGCAATGATGCGCCGAAGTGCCTTGTCGAGCCGCCTGGAACGCTACCTTCAGCTGACGGAGGACGAACGCGACGCGCTCGACTGGGCCGAACGGCGCGAGGTGCGCGTGCCCGCGGGCATGGTCCTCATGGAGCAGGGCGGCGGCGTCGATACGCTGTTCGTCGTGCAGCAGGGCTGGCTCCACTCGTCCACCAACCTCAAGTCGGGCGGGCGGCAGATCCTGCGCTTCCACTATCCCGGCGACCTGATCGGCACCTCGTCGATTGCCTGGGCGCAGGCCGCGAACACGCTGACGGCCGTGTCCGACTGCATCGTGTCCGAGCTGAGCAAGGTCAATCTCGGCCGCATCTTCAAAGCGCAGCCCCGGCTCGCCGGCCTGCTCTACGCCATGGCGGCCGCGGAAAACGTCGCGATGGCCGACCGGCTCGCCTCCATCGGCCGCACGGACGCGATCGAGCGGTTGGCGACGTTGCTCCTCGATATCCTGGCGCGCCTGCGCGTGACGGCGGGCGGCGTGATCGAGAGCTTCGACCTGCCGCTCACGCAAAAGGACATCGGCGACGCCGTCGGCCTCACCAAGGTCCACGTCAACCGTACGCTGGGCGAGATGGAGCGGCGCGGCATGATCGAGCGCAGCGGCCGGCGCATCCGCATCGTCAACGAGGCGGAGCTGATCGCCTTCACCGGCTTCGTCGACCGCTATGCCACCGTCGCGACGGACTGGTTGCCGCAGCCGACCGCGTTGGCCGCTTGATGCAGGTCAGCCCGGAACGGCTGTCTCAGGTAACCTGGATCACCAAAAACATAGAATCCCTTCGGCGAACGCCGAGCGGGGGCAACCAGGGTAGGCGTCCGTCTGTTCCGCAGGCGGTTCAACAAGGGGTCTTGAACAATGTCTGAACGGTTGGGCGTCGCGGTGATCGGCATGGGCGGCGCGGTCGCCACCACCGCCGCCGCGGGCATCGAGATGATCCGGTCGGGATCGAACACGCTCGCCGGGCTGCCGCTCGCCGACCGGCAGGTGTCGGGCATGGCGGCGTATCGCGACGTATATTTCGACGGCTGGGACCTGAGCGGCGACGATCTGGGCACCGCCGCGATGCGCCACGGCGTGATCGGCGAGAAGGAACTGACCAACGGCGCGTCGCCGCTGAACGACATGAAGCCCTGGCCGGCGGTGGGCTCCACCGACTTCTGCGCCAACATCGACGGCGCGAACAAGATCGCCGCGCCCGGCCATCGCGCCGCGGTCGAGCGCATCCAGGCCGACCTCCAACGCTTCAAGGCCGACCGCCAGCTCGACCGCGTCGTCGTGCTCAACCTCGCCTCCACCGAGCGCAAGGCGGACCTCGCCGCCGACGCGCTCCAATCGGTCGACGCGTTCGAGCGCGGGCTCGACCGTGACGACCCGGCGATCAGCCCGGCCATGCTCTACGCCTATGCCGCGATCGACGCGGGCGCGCCCTACGGCAATTTCGCGCCGTCGGTCGCCGCCGACGTGAAGCCGCTCGCCGACCTGGCGCGCGACCGCAACGTTCCCGTCGCGGGCAAGGACGGCAAGACCGGCCAGACTCTGATGAAGACGGTGATCGCCCCGGCGCTCCGCGACCGCGCGCTCCATGTCGACGGCTGGTTCTCGACCAACATCCTCGGCAATTCGGACGGCCTCGCGCTGGACGATCCCAAGTCGCTCGCCAGCAAGGTCGGCACCAAGAAGAGCGTGCTCGACTCCATCCTCGGCTATCATGTCGAGGATCACATCATCATGATCCACTATTACCGCCCGCGCGGCGACGACAAGGAAGCGTGGGACAATATCGACCTCACCGGCTTTCTCGGCCAGAAGATGCAGCTCAAGCTCAACTTCCTGTGCAAGGACTCGGTGCTCGCCGCCCCGCTCGCGATCGAGATCGCGCGATGCCTGGGGCTGGCACAGGCGCGAGGCGAGGGCGGCGTGCAGGAGCAGATGGGCATCTTCTTCAAATCGCCCCAGACGACCGGCGGCGGCGAGCCGGTGCACGACTTCTTCGAGCAGCAGATCATTCTGGACCGGTGGTTGGGGGATAAGTGAGCGGGTCAGGGGTGGGGTACACGCAGTTCCTCCCCTGCAAGGGGAGGGGGACCGCTCGCATAGCGAGTGGTGGAGGGGTATCCCCGTTCGACAGGATGGTTCACCGCTCGCAACGCGCGACACCCCTCCGTCACGCTTCGCGCGCCACCTCCCCTTACAGGGGAGGATTCCCGACGTGAACCTCACCCCCGCCATCCTCCCCCTCTTCCGCGAACTCGGCGACCTCAAGCGCATCCGCTCCGCCGACCGCGAGGGCTCGACCGCCGAGCGCCTGTTTCGCGACGGCTGGGCGGCCCTGGCCGCGGGCGAGCCCGGATCGCAAGTCATGGCGCGCACCGTCGCCGCCGCGCTCGCCGCTTTGCGGCTGGGCGACCTCAATCTCGCCAAGCTCCGCGCGCTCGGGCTCGGCGAGCAGGCGGTCGCCGTCCTCGAACGCGCGTTCGACGAGGTCGCCGACCAGCTCGCCTCCGATCTCGCCGCGTGTCTGCGCCCAGCACTGGCGCGAGGCGCGCCCGAGCCCGGCCCCGTGCCGCCCTTCGTCGACAAGCTCGCCCGCCAGCCCCGCGCCGGCGTGACCTGTCCCGGCCGCCCCCGCATTATGCTTCAACCGCCGGAGAACCACGCCGAGCACTGCCTGATGGTCGCCGTCTACGCCGTGATCGCCTCGCCCATCCACGGCGCGGACCCCACCCCCGTGTTTGTCGCGAGCATGGCGCACCACCTCCACAACGCCGCCATGCCCGACTCCGGCTTCTCAGGCGAGGTGCTGCTCGGCGATGCTCTCGACGGCGTAATCGAACACGCGCGCGAAGAGGCGCTGGCCGAACTTTCCGAGCCGCTCCGCGAGCAGGTCCGCGCCGCGCTCGCCCCCATCGCCGGCGACGCCGCGCCTGAGGCGCGTGCGTTCCACGTCGGCGACGTGCTCGACCGCGTGCTGGAGATCGAGCAGCACCTTCGGGCCGCGACCGTGACGATGGACGACGTGCTCGGCACCTACGGCCTCGTGCACGACGGCCCGGTCAAAGGCTTCCACGACCGCATCCTGGCGGACACGGGGCTGGCGTGATCCCGCTCCGCTCCCCCACCTCGGGCCAGCCGCTCCGCGCCGACACGCCGCACTCGCTCGCCGACGGCTGGGGAGGGCGCTGGCCCGTGGTCGACGGCATCCCGTTCCTGCGCGTTGAGCAGGAGGGCCTGGTCGCCGTCGCGCTCGACCATCTCGACCGCGGCGACCCCGACGAGGCGCTCGTCGCGCTCCTCACCAACCAGGACGATTGGTGGACCGGCCCCGCCACCAACCTGGACGAGCTCCGCCGCCTCGTCCGCGAGCGCGACACGCTCAGCTTGCGCGAGGCGATGGCGCTGCTCCGCTTAGGCCCGGTCGCCGACTATTTCGCCTATCGCTGGAGCGACCCGACCTACCTCGCCGGGCTTGCGCTCCTGGAGGCGCACTGGAACGAGCCTAGGACCGCGTTCGAGCTCGCCTGCGGCATCGGCCACTATCTGCGCGAGTTCACCCGTCGCGGCGTCAAGTGCCTCGGCGCGGACGTGGTGTTCGCCAAATGCTGGCTCGCCAAGCACTGGGTCGCGCCGGACGCCGACTACATCGTGTTCGACGCTGCGGCGACCTGGCCTATCGGCGATGCGAAATTCGACCTCGTCCAGTGCCACGACGCCTTCTACTTCATGCCGCGCCAGGAGTTCGTCCTCGAGCGGCTGCGCGCGGCGGTCGCGCCTACCGGCTTGCTGGCGGTCAGCCACATCCACAACAGCAGGTACGAAGGCGGCGCGAAGGGGCCCGCGCGACCCGCCGACGAATGGGCCGCGCTCTTCTCGCACGCGAGGGTCTACAACGAACGCGCGCTGCTCGCCGCTCTGGTCCGGGCGGACTCGCCCGCGCCCGCGGGCTGGGCCGACGACCCCGCGGTGGAGGCCTGGTCGCTCGTCGAGGGCGGCGGGCCCGCGCGTGTGGTCGAGGGCGGGATCGCCGTCCCGCCCGCCGACGCGGAACTCCGCACCAACCCGCTGCTCGGCCCCGACGGCCCGCGCTGGCCCTCCGATCGCTACCGCGACGAATATGCCGACGGTTGCGCCTGGACCGACGACGAAGGCGACCCCGCCCGCACCCGCCGCCTCGTGGACTTGCCGGAGCGGTGGTGATGGAGACGACCATCCCAGTACGTGCACCCCTCCCCGGCGAAGGCCGGGGCCCAGTCACAATGGTCCCTGCAAGCGTTGCACCCCCGCTCTCAGACGGCACCGCTACTGGGCCCCGGCCTTCGCCGGGGAAGAGGGAAGGTGAGGACGCCACCTCGCGCCGACCTCGTTGGGGTATCGCCGGCTTCGGCTGGGTCGCCCGCGACTACATGGCCCCCGCCATCGAAGCCGCCGGCGGCCGAGTCGCCGCGATCGCCGACCCATCTCCGCTCGCCCAAGCCAGCGCCGAGTCCGCCAGCATCTTCGCCTTTGACGACACCGCCGCCATGCTGGCGTCCGGCGAAGTCGACCTGCTCTACGTCGCCACGCCCAACAACGCCCATCTCGGCCCCGTGCTCGCCGCGTGCCGGGCCGGCGTCCCCGTTCTCTGCGAGAAGCCGATCGCCGCCACGCTTGCCGACGCCGAGGCGATCGGCCGCGCGGTGGCGGACAGCGGCGTCCTCTACGGCACCGCTTTCGACCAGCGTCACCACCCCGCGCACCGAGCGATGTGCGACCTGATCGCCGACGGCGCGATCGGCCGCCCGATCGCGGTCAGGATCGTCTACGCCTGCTGGGTCGACCCCCTCTGGTCCGCGGACGGAGGAGGGGCTCCCAACTGGCGCGCCGACCCGCAGGCGGCGGGCGGCGGGGCGGTGATCGACCTCGCGCTCCACGGTCTTGACTTGGCCCAGATGCTCGTCGCCGAGCCGCTGGATCGTCTCCACATCGACCTTCAGCGCCGCATCCACGACTACCCCGTCGACGACGGCGGCGTCCTCTCCGGCCGCACCGCGAGTGGCGTGCTCCTGACGAGTCACGTCGCCTATAACTGCCGCGAACAGCTCCCCCGCCGCCGCCTGGAAGTGCTGGGCGAGCACGGCCTGCTCACCGCGATCGACACCATGGGCCAGACGCCCGGCGGCACCGTGACGCTGGCCCGCGGCAATGAGCAAGAGGACGTTGCGTTCGACCGCGACCTGTCCCCCTTCGCCGCCCAGGCCGCCGCCTTTCAGCGCGCCGCCGGGGGCGAGCCGCACGACTTTTCCGCCGAGCGCGACCTAGAGCTGATGCGCCTGTTCGACCGGGCCTATCAGGAGGCGTTGCGGTGCCTCTGAGCTACTATGCCTGCGCGAACTGCGGCTTCTGGCAGCGCCACTTCGCGCCGCCCGACTGTCCCGTCTGCACCGACACGCGCAACGACCTGCCCGAGGACGGCTGGCGCTTCCTGCCCGAGGAGGAGGTGAGGGCGACCCACACCGGCCAGGCGCGCCAGGTCGCGGACAATCTGTGGGCCTTCACCACCCAGCCCGCGCTGGGCCTCGCCGGCACCGGCTGGCTGATCACCCGCCCGGACGGCAACATCGCCTTCGAAGCCGCGCCCTACTACTCCGACGACATGCTGGACCGCATTCGCGAGCTCGGGGGCGTCGCGATCCTCGCCGCCAGCCACGCCCATGGCTACGGCGCGCTGTTCCAGCTCCAGCGCGCGTTCGACCCCGTGCTCGCCATCCAGCGCGACGACCTGCGCATGACCAAGGCGTTCCGCGTCACCCTGCCGTACGACGACGTGCTGGAGCTCGCCCCCGGCTACACGCTCCACCATGTCGGCGGTCATTACGAGGGTCAGGCCGCGCTCCACGACGCCCCTGGTCGCCGCCTCTTCTGCGGCGACATGTTCAAGATCGACCAGGACGAGACCGGCCGCTCGCACTCGATCAGCAGCCACAAGGCGTTCCACAAGGACATCCCGCTCACCCACGCCGAGCTGCGCCGCTACCGCGACGTGATCGCACCGCTCGACTTCGACGCCGTCCTGACCCCCTTCGAGTACGCCCCCGAGATCGGGCGGTCCCAAGCGCTCGCCGCGCTCGACGAGGGCCTAGCGCGCGCGCCGGGCGTCAAACGTCTTCCCATCGAGGGCCTCGCATGATCCATTCGGACCACCCCGTCCCTGACATCGTCCAGGCGTATATGGACGCCATGCCGCCGGGCGACTGGTTCCTGTTCGACATGAGCCCGCTCGACCGTACGGGCGTTCCCGCCTGGAAGGTCGCGCTCTTCCCCCACGATCCGGAGGCGGCCGGCTGCGAGATGCAGCAGGGCACCGGCTACGGCGAGACGCCCGACCGCGCCATGATCGCCGCCGTCGCCGAGTGTCACGAGGAGGTCCGCGCCCGCCTCGGCTTCGCCAATCTTCGCCAAATAAAGGGCAGCTACAATCAGCTCGTCCGCGAGCGGGGCGGGGAGGGCGTCGCCGACCCGCTCACGCTCTGCCTCCCCGCCGGCTCGCCTGTCGGCCACGACACGCCGCTCCGCTGGGTCGAGGCGCGCCGCTGGTTCTCGGGCGAGCCCGTGCTCGTCCCCGTCGACGTCGCCGCACTCACCGCCGACCACCTGCCCGCCGGCTACGAGCCCTTCACGACGCTCATCACCAACGGCCTGGGCGCCGGTCCGTCGTTGAAGTGGGCGGCGTCGCACGGCCTGTTCGAGTGCCTGCAGCGCGACGGCAACGGCCTGCTCTTCCGCGCGATGGACCTGGGCGTCCACCTGACGTTCGACGAAGCGCTCCCGCCCGAGCTTCAGGCCGCCATCGATCGCGTCGAAGGTGCCGGCATCGAGCTCTTCCCCAAATTCGCCACCGACGAGTTCGGCTTCGCCAACCTTTACGTCGTCGGCGCCGACCGCGATCCGTCCTCGCTCCCCATCCCGATCGCCATGACCGGCGGCGGCGAGGCGTCGGACCTCGACCGCTTCGCGGCGCTCCGCAAGGCCGTGCTCGAATACGCCCACGCCCGCGCGCGCAAGGCGTTCACCTTCGGCCCGCTTGAGCTGATCCAGCCCATCATGCCGCCCGGCTATTGGGAGCGCGTCGAGCCCCGCACCCGCCGCGCCGCCCGCCACACCGAACCGCGCCAGATCGAGGCCTTCCGCCACTGGCTGGAGCTCGACGGCGTCGCCTTGCGCGAGCTCCTCCGCGACCCCGTTTACTCCCTCCGCTCCGATCGCTCGTTCGACAGCATGCCCGCGAGCCTCATCACCGACCCCGCCGAGAAGGGCGACGAGGCCGCCCGCCGCCTCGTCGCCGCCGGCTTCGACCCGCTCATCCTCGATTGGTCGGAGCCGGGCGCGCCCATGCACGCCGCCCGCGTCGTCGTCCCCGGCCTGGAGGTCGAAACGATGAGCTACTACCGCATCGGCGAGCGCAACGCCCAGAAGCTCCGCGACCAGGACAGCCCGCTGATCCGCTGGAACGCCGAGGAGAGCGCCACCTTACGCCCCGTCCGCCTGTCGTCGGTAGCGTACGACCGGCTCGGCGGCGTGCCGTACCTCGACATCGCCGCGGTCGACGCCAAGGTGGGCGGCCTCTACCCCCTCTACCGCGAGCCCGGCGCGCATGAGATGCTCGTCCACATGGAACGCGAGCCCGCATGAGCCTGCGCTACGCCTACAACACCAACGGTGCGGCCAACCACCGGCTCGACGACGCGATCCGGCTCATCGCGGACAGCGGCTACCACGGCGTCGCCCTCACGCTCGACCACCACCACCTCGACCCGTTCGCGCAAGATTGGCGCGTCGAGGCCGAGCGCGTCGCCGCGCTGCTCGCGTCCTTGAACCTCGGCAGCGTGATCGAGACCGGCGCTCGCTACCTGCTCGACTATCGCGAGAAGCACGAGCCCACGCTGCTCAGCCCCGACCCTCACGGCCGCGCCCGCCGCGTCCAGTTCCTCCAGCGCGCGGCCGAGATCGCTGCCATTTTAGGAAGCGAGACGGTCAGCTTCTGGGCCGGCGTCCCCAAGCCCGAGGTCGACCGGAACCAGGCGCGCGACTGGCTCGACCAGGGCCTCGCCCAAGTCTGCGAGCACGCCGAGCGCGTCGGCGTCAGCGTCAGCCTCGAACCCGAGCCCGGCATGCTCGTCGAAACCGTCGGCGACTACGAAACGCTCGCCGCCTTCCACCCGAGCCTCCGCCTCGCGCTCGACACCGGCCACTGCCTCGTCACGCAGGACATCGAGCCCGAGCACGCCATCCACGTCCACGCCTCCAAGCTCGGCACCGTCGCCATCGAGGACATGCGCCGCGGCGACCACACGCACCTGCCCTTCGGGGAAGGGGACATGAACGTCCCCGCGGTGCTCGGCGCGCTGGAGGCGATCGGCTGGACCGGCCTCGTCTGCGTCGAACTCTCCCGCGAGTCCCCCCGCGCACACCAGGCGATCCCGGAGGCGATCGCGTTCCTCAAGAACGTCGAAACTCAACTCGTCACCCCAGCGCAAGCTGGGGTCGTTGCGGGAGAGCGCACCCGGCCCGAACCACGCAATCCCAGCTTGCGCTGGGATGACGAGCGGATGGGGCAGGGCGGCTGATGCGCATCTGCTTCGTCTCCCGCCGCTTCTTTCCCGCGATCAGCGGCATGTCGATCTACGCGCTCAACCTGCTCCGCGAGCTCGTCCGCGCCGGCCACGACGTCACCATGGTCAGCCAATATTACGGCGACCCCGCCCGCCGCGCCGTCTACGGCGGCGGCCCGCCCCCGCCAGTCCGCGGCGTGAAGGTCATCGGCCTGGAGGCGCTGGGCGAGCAGGACGGCGGCGACTTCGAGCGCGACGTGGACTCGATGGTCTTCACCATCATGCGCGAGCATGAGCGGCAGCCCTTCGACATCCTCCACGCGCAATACGGCTATCCCACCGGCTGGGCCACGCTGGTGGCCGCCAAGCGCCTGCGGCTGCCCTGCCTCGTTTCCATCCAGGGCGGGGACGGCCACTGGGTCGGCTCCTGCTGCGAGACGCACAAGGAAGCGATGTGCCGCGTGCTCGAGAACGCCGGCGCGCTGCTCATCGGCGGCCGCAGCTTCGCCGAGGAGGTCCGCGACCGCCTCGGCACCCCCGTCGAGCGCTTCACGATCGTTCCCGGCGCGGTCGATACGAACCGCTTCACGCCGGGCGAGGGGACGGACGGCCCGGTCCGCCTCCTATACCACGGCCGCGTCGACCGTCGGAAAGGCGTGCTCGACTTTCTGGAGGCGCTGCCCGACGTGCCCGGCGCGTGGCACGCGACCGTGTCGGGCATCGGTCCCGACGTCGCCGCCGCGCACGCGCTCGCCGAGGCGTTGAACCTGCACGAGCGCGTCACCTTCACCGGCTATGCCGAGTACGAAAACGTCCCCGATCTCTACCGCCGCCACGACGTGTTCGTCTCGCCCACCTATGCGGAAGGGTTCTCGAACACGATCCTGGAAGCGATGGCGAGCGGCCACGCCGTACTCTCCTGCCGCTCGGTCGGCGTCGTCGACTGCCTGCGCGACGGCGAGAACGGCCTGCTGACCGACCCAGGCGACGTTCCCGCGCTCGCCGTGGCGCTCACCCGCCTCGTCCAGGACGCGCCCCTACGCGAACGCCTCGCCGCCGCCGCGCTGGAAGAATGCCGCCGCGTCTACAGCTGGACCGCCGTCGGCCGCCAGATCATGGGCGTGTACGAGGAGCTGCACGGCCGGCCCCCTGCGCTCGGCTTCTCCGAAGAGCTGCCGATCACGCCCTGCCGCTTCCGCGCCGAACCGCACCTTCTGTGAAGCCCCGCCTAGTCGCCGTCTCGCCGCACTTGGACGACGCGGCCTTCTCCGCCGGCGGCACGCTCGCCCACTATGCCCGCGACGGCGGCGGGGTGACGGTGGTCACCTGCTTCACCGGCAACGTGGCGCAGCCCCGCGGCTTCGCGCTGGCCTGCCAGCTCGACAAGGGCCTCGGCCCCGAGGTCGACTACATGGCGCTCCGCCGCGGCGAGGACGAACGCGCCTGCCAGGTGATCGGCGCCACCCCCGTCCACCTGCCGTTCCTCGAAGCGCCGCACCGCGGCTACGAGAGCGCCCCCGCGCTGTTCGGCCGGCGGCTCGCGACCGACGACATGGCCGACCGCCTCGCCCCCGAGCTGGCCCGCTTGGTCGAGGGCGCGACGCTGATCCTCGGCCCGCTCGGCATCGGCGACCATGTCGACCACCACATCGTCCGCGAGGCGCTGGAGCGTGTCGCCGACGCCGAGCGCCTCTGCCTTTGGGAGGACTGGCCCTATCTCGACCGCGCCGAGCGCGTACCGCCCGATCCCGACTGGATCGTCGATCTCGACCACGAACTCACGGCCAAGCGCATCGCCATGTGCGCCGCCTACGAAAGCCAGCTCGGCTTCCAATTCGGCGGCCGGGAAGCGATGGAGGAGCGCCTGGCCCGCATCGAACAGGAGCGCTTCCACGCGATCCCCGCGCCGTACCCGCGAAAGACATAACTGCCTACTTCCGTTCGCGCTGAGCTTGTCGAAGCGCCGTCCTTCTCTCTAGGGCGCTTACGATCAACGGAGTACGCCCATGAAGACCCGCGCCGCCGTCGCTTTCGCCGCGAAGCAGCCGCTCGAGATCGTCGAACTCGACCTCGAAGGCCCTAAGCCCGGCGAGGTGCTGGTCGAGATCATGGCGACGGGCATCTGCCACACCGACGCCTACACGCTTGACGGCCTCGACTCCGAAGGCATCTTCCCCAGCATCCTCGGCCACGAGGGCGCAGGGATCGTGCGCGAGGTGGGCCAAGGGGTCACCTCCGTGAAGCCCGGCGACCACGTGATCCCGCTCTACACCCCCGAGTGCCGTCAGTGTAAGTCGTGCCTCAGCGGCAAGACCAACCTGTGCACCGCGATCCGCGCGACGCAGGGCAAGGGCTTGATGCCCGACGGCACTTCGCGGTTCAGCTACAGGGGCCAGCCCATCTTCCACTATATGGGCTGCTCCACCTTCTCGAACTTCACCGTCCTGCCCGAGATTGCGGTGGCCAAGATCCGCGACGACGCGCCGTTCAAGACCAGCTGTTATGTCGGCTGCGGCGTCACCACCGGCGTCGGTGCGGTGGTCAACACGGCACGCGTGCAGGTGGGCGAGAACGTCGTCGTGTTCGGCCTCGGCGGCATCGGCCTCAACGTCATCCAGGGCGCGCGGCTCGCCGGCGCGGGCAAGATCGTCGGCATCGACATCAACCCCGACCGCGAGGAATGGGGCCGCCGCTTCGGCATGACCGACTTCCTGAACACCAAGGGCATGAGCCGCGAGGAGATCGTCGCCAAGGTGGTCGAGCTGACCGACGGCGGCGCGGACTACAGCTTCGACGCGACGGGCAACACCGACGTGATGCGCACCGCACTCGAATGCTGCCACCGCGGCTGGGGCACGAGTATCATCATCGGCGTGGCGGAGGCCGGCCGCGAGATCGCGACGCGCCCCTTCCAGCTCGTGACGGGTCGCAACTGGCGCGGCACCGCGTTCGGCGGCGCCAAGGGCCGCACCGACGTGCCCAAGATCGTCGACTGGTACATGGAGGGAAAGATCGCCATCGACCCAATGATCACGCACGTGCTGACGCTCGACGATATCAACAAGGGCTTCGACCTGATGCACGCGGGCGAGAGCATCCGGTCGGTGGTCGTCTATTAAAGGAGCAGGAACGATGTTCAATCACATCATGGTCGGATCGAACGACCTCGATCGGTCCAAGACCTTCTACGACGCGGTGCTGGGCACGCTCGGCTTCTCCGGCGAGCCGCTCCGCAATGTCGCGCCGAGCGGGCACGTGCGGCTCTTCTATCGCCACAACGGCGGCACTTTCTGCGTGTCGGAGCCGATCAACGGCGAGCCCGCCAGCGTCGCGAACGGCGGCACGATCGGCTTCAAGGCCGACTCGCCCGAGCAGGTGAAGCGATTTCACGACGCGGCGGTCGCGCATGGCGGCACGTCGGCCGAAGACCCGCCGGGGCTGCGCGAGGGCGCGCTCGGGTCGATGCACCTGAGCTATGTTCGCGATCCCGACGGCAACAAGCTCTGCGCGATCCACCGTCCCGCCGCATGACGTTCGAGACCCTCTCCACCAGTAGAGCGCACGGCGGCGTCCAAGGCGTGTACAGGCACCAGTCCGCCGTGACGGGTACGCCCATGACGTTCAGCGTCTTCATGCCTCCGCACGAGCCGGGCGCGAAGCTGCCTGTGCTCTGGTACCTGTCCGGCCTCACCTGCACGCACGCCAACGTGACGGACAAGGGTGAGTACCGCGCCGCCTGCGCCGAACACGGCCTGATCTTCGTCGCGCCCGACACGAGTCCGCGAGGCGAGGGCGTGCCGAACGACGACGCCTACGATTTCGGTCAGGGCGCCGGCTTTTACGTCGACGCCACGGAGGAGCCTTGGTCGCGGCACTTCCACATGCGGACCTACATCGAACGCGAGCTGCCCGAGCTGATCGCGAGGGAGTTCCCCGCCGACATGGCGCGACAGGGCATCACCGGCCACTCGATGGGCGGCCACGGCGCGCTCACGGTCGGCCTGCGCAACCCCGACCGCTTCCGCTCCGTCTCCGCCTTTGCGCCCATCGTCGCGCCCGCCCAGGTTCCCTGGGGCGAGAAGGCGCTTGCCGGCTATCTCGGCCCCGACCGCGCCCGCTGGGCCGAGTACGACGCCGTGTCGCTGATCATGGCCGGCGCGCGCGTCCCCGAGCTGCTCGTCGACCAAGGCGACGCCGACCAGTTTCTTGGCCAGCAGCTCCGCCCCGAGCTCCTGCGCGACGCCTGCGAGGCCGCCGGCATCCCGCTGACGCTGCGCATGCAGCCCGGCTACGACCACAGCTACTACTTCATCAGCACCTTCATGCCCGACCACATCCGCTGGCACGCGGAACGGCTAAAGGGCTGATCACTCCGCATCCACCCCCTCCTCGTCACCCCGGACTTGTTCCGGGGTCCATCGTCGTCCGCGCATGCCGGCTGGATCGTGCGCACGACGATGGATGGCGGAACAAGTCCGGCATGACGAAGAGGGAAGTCGGATAGGTCAGCCAGCGTAGATCCGGTCCAGCACCCGGCTCACCGCCACGATCCTCTCCGCCGCCGGATCGAACCGCACGCCCTCGCTCAACCGCCGCGCCCAGTCCGCCGCCGCACGTCCGCCCCACTCGTCCGGCGACCCCGCCAGCGTCTCGCGCGCCGTTCCCCGGAACCGCAGCGCCTCGAAGTCGTAGAAGCTCCCGCCCACGTTCCGAAAGCTCGCGCCCCCGCCCGTGCCGTAAAAGGTCGCCCCGATCTCCGCGTCCACGCCCGCGTTCACCCGCCAAGAACACGCCAGCCGCACCGCCGCGCCGCCGATCCGCATCTGCGCCACCGCGTAATCCTCGACCGCGTTCCCGCTCAGCGGCTCCCCGCCCGCGAACAGCTGCGCCGCGACCTCGTCGGCCGCATCCGCGCCCAAGGTCCACATCGCGAGGTCGACCAGGTGCACGCCCAGATCCATCACGCACCCGCCGCCCGACTGCGCCCGGTCGTAGAACCACGGCTTGTCCGGCCCGTAGGCGTTGTGGAACGTCAGATCGACCGCGAATACCCGGCCCAGCTCGCCCGAGCGCACCAGCTCGGCGATCGCCCGTATGCCCGCCGTGTGCCGGTAGGAGAAGTCCACATCGAGCAGCCGGTCCGCCCGCCGCGCTGCCTCGACCACGCGCGCAGCTTCGGCCGCGTCTCGCCCCAGCGGCTTCTGACAGAACACCGCCGCGCCCGCCTCCAGCGCCCGGATCGACTGCTCCGCATGCAGCGCCGACGGCGTCGCGATCACCACCCCGTCCAGCCCCAGCTCGAGCATCGCATCGAGCCCGTCCACGACCGCGGCCGCCGGCGCGAGCTTCACCGCCTCCGCCACCATCTCCGGCGAAGGATCCGCGACCGCCGCCGCCTCGACCAACCCGGTCGCAAGCATCGCCTCCATGCGATGCCGCCCGATCCAGCCCACGCCGAGAAAGCCGATCCGCGGTTTTGTCATGTCACATCCTGATCGTCACCCCAGCGAAAGCTGGGGTCGTTGTGGGAGTGGGCACCCGGCCCGAACCACGCGATCCCAGCTTTCGCTGGGATGACGGGTCGGGACGGGTAAGGGTGGTCAGTAGGTGATCAACGCCTTCACGAACCCGTCCGGCTTGTCGCGCGTCGCCTCCAGCGCCTCGCCCAGCCGGTCAAGCGTGTAGCGGTGCGTGTACAACGGCTCCGGATCGAGCCGACCCGACGCGACCGCCTCCACCGCTTCGCGCAGTCCCCGCATCTGCACCTCCGGATCGCGCTCGTGCGCGTTGGCGACGTCGATGCCCTTCCAGTTCCACATCTGCATCGACACCTGCCGCGGCCCGTCCTGATGGTAGCCCGCGATCACCAGCCGTCCGCCCTCGGCCACCAGCTCGCCCGCGAGGTCGAGCGGCCACTGCTTGCCCACCGCCTCGACCACCCGCTCGCAGCCCTTGCCGCCCGTCAACTCCTGCACGCGCGAGATGATCGCGTAGTGGTCGTGCATCGGGATCGTCTCGGCCGCGCCGTACTGACGCGCCAGCTCCAGAGACGACTCGCGCCGCGAAATCGCGATCACCCGCGCGCCGGCGTCCGTCGCCAGCCGGCACAGCACCGCGCCGAGAAACCCGATCCCCACAATCGCCACCGTCTGCCCGGCCTGCACGTCCGCGCGCCGAAAGATGTTAAACGCGCACCCCAGCGGTTCGCCGGGAAAGGGCCGACCGGCGAGCGCGTCCGGCAGCTTCACGACCATCTCGGCCCTCGCGACGTCGTACTGCGCGTAACTCTTGCCCGACAGCGCCGCCACGCGGTCGCCTACCGCCAGCCCGTCGACGCCCGGTCCGACCGCGTCGACCACGCCCCAGCTCTCATGCCCCATGCCGCCCGGCTCGCCGGGGAAGGTGGACCAGGGCTGGCCCTCGTACGGCTCGACGTTGGACGCGCACACGCCGCATCCCTCCAGCCGGATGCGCACCTCGCCCGGCCCGGGCTGCGGCACGGCCACCTCGTGCACCCGCATCGTCGCCGGCGCCTCGAGCACGGCGGCCTGCATCGTTCCGTTCACAAAACAACCTTTCAGGGGAAAACGCGTTGAGCTTCTACTCTGGATGGGAAAGCAGATGACCGATCATCACCCGCCGCCCGGCATGACGGAGACGCTGGCGGAGAATATCGAACGCCTCACCAAGCGCCGCCGCCGCGAGATCGCCGAAGCGCCGATCACCGACCGCGTCGCCGACCGCATTACCGGCTTCACCGGCTCCATGACGTTCGTGCTCATCCATCTCGTCCTGTTCGGCGGCTGGATCGTCGCGAACCTCGGCTGGACGCCGCTTCCGCCCTGGGACCCGAGCTTCGTCGTCCTCGCGATGATCGCGTCGGTGGAGGCGATCTTCCTGTCCACCTTCGTGCTCATCAGCCAGAACCGCATGGCCGCCGCCGCCGACCGCCGCGCCGACCTCGATCTCCAGATCAGCCTCCTGACCGAGCACGAGCTGTCCAAGCTCGCCGTCGTGGTGGCCGCGATGGCGGAGAAGCTCGGCGTCCACGCCGACACGCCCGACCTCCGTGAGATCGAGGAGAATGTGAACCCGGAAGTCGTGCTCGACGCGATCGAGGCGAACGAGATCAAGCCGTAGCTCACTCCGCCGCCGCGGCCGCCGACTGCGCAGGCGCATACCGCTCGATCGCCCACGCGCAGAAATCCGCGAACCGCTGCGGCTCCTGCGCCGGCGACGTATGGTGCGGCGCCAGCCCCAGATGCTCGGGCGTGAAGCAGAAAGTCAGCGTCACGTCGAACTCGGCCAGCGCGTCCATCTGCCGATCGAACCAGTCGGTGGCATTGGGCCGAAAGCTGTCCGCCCAGCTCAAGCCGGTCCGCAGCTTGCGCGTGCCGAGCTTGCGCATCCACTCCACCGCGCTGTCGAGCCGCGGGTCCTCAAAGTGGAACCACTGCATCAACCCCATCTCGCCCGCCACGCGCGCATACTCGTCCAGCGCCGGCTTCGGCGTCCCGTCCGCGCGGATCAGGCCCATGTAAAAATGCCGGTAGTAGCTCGACCCCTCCGCCTCGCGGTGACGCGTGGTAGCGCCCCACTCCATCGGCAGGTCGAACAGCGAGTACCAGAAGATCCGCGGCACGCGCCCGACCAGGAGCTCGGCGGTCTTGCTCATGCCGAACACCTGCACCTCCTCCGCGCCGAACGAGCCGACGCCGACCTCCGTCACCCAGACGGGCTTGTCGGTGACCGCCTCGATCTCCGCGATCTTCTCGGGCCATTGGTGGATCGTCCACAGGTTCCAGTCGAGCGGAAAGCCGTGCACCGCGATCACGTCCACGTGATCCAGCGCGCCGTGTCCTTCCATGCGCTGCACCCAGAGCGGGTCGATCGGCGACATGCCGCCCAGCACCCGCGGCAGCGTCGGGTTCACCGCCCGGATCGCGGTTCCGGCCAGGCGTACATGCTCGGCGAACTTGCTCCAATCGGGATCGAGCTCCGGGTCCCAATGGGACTTGTTGTTGGGCTCGTTCCAGATCATCGCCGCTTCGATCAACTTTTTCCTCCTGCCGGATACACCGCGAACGGTCCCCACTCGCCGTAAGGCCTTTGTTCCACGCGGCAAAGATAAACGTCGTCCGCCGGCCGGGACACGACCGAGAAGCCCGCGCTCCTGAGCATCGCCTCCGAGCACGCTCGGTTCGGCGCCCACCAATTGGTCCAGTCGTCCGCGAACCGCCGCTCGATGAAGTGCATCTTGGGGTAGCGCGGATCGTCGAAATAGCGCGGCTGCACGTACGTGCCCGGCTCGAAAAACGGGTGGTTCTCCGGCACGTCCATCACGTCCTTCGACCCCTGCTGCATCGTCTGGAACAGCATCAGGTCGCCCGCGACATGCTCACGGATAAGGTCGAGCGCCAGCAGCGGGTGCCGCAGGTGGTAGAGCACCCCCATGAACACCACGAGGTCGAACGTCTCGCCGATCGCGCCCACGTCGTACACGTCGAGCTTGCGGAACTCGACCCCCGTGAAGTCCAGCGCGTCGCACACCAGCCGCGCCTGCTGCAGGTAGCGCTCATCCGCGTCGATCCCGAGCACGCGCTCGGCCCCGCGTCGTTTCATTTCAACGGAGTAGAAGCCGGCGTTGCAACCGATATCGAGCACCGACTTGCCCGAGAGGTCGGCCGGCAGCGCGTCCGCGAAGGTCTCGAACTTGAACCGGGGATAGTCGCCCAGGAAATGCTCGGGCGCGGTCGTTAGCCCGCCCGGCAGCTCAATATTGTGGAACCAGGGCGCGAGCGCCTCAACCTCGTCCCGGAGCGTACTAGTCGCCAATCAGTCCTCCCTTTTTCTTCTTGCCTTCGTCACCCCGGACTTGGCCCGGGGTTCATCGTGGTCCGCGCACACCGAGCGGATCGCTCGCACGACGATGGATGCCGGAACAAGTCCGGCATGACGGCGGGTAGGCGGCTCGGTGTTCAAGCGCCAAGCCCCTCATTCAACGCTACCAGCTTCGCACCCCAGTCGCCCCACACCAACGTCGTCGCCGACGCCGGACCGATATCGAACCGCGAGTAGCCGCCGAGGTCGAGCCCCAGCACATGCGCCACCGCCGCGCGGATCATGTCCGCGTGGGACACGAGCACCACCGTCTCGCCATCATGCTCGGCCGCGACCGCCGCCAGGTGCGCCACGATCCGCGCCTGCGCCTCGCCCATGCTCTCGCCGCTCGGCGGCCGCGCCGTCGCCCGCTCGGCGTTCCAGTAGTCCCAGTCGGGGTCGCCATTCAGCTCCTCGAACGGGGTGCCCGTCCACTTGCCAAAGTCGATCTCTACCAGCGCGTCCGCCCGCTCAATCCCGACCCGCGCCGCGTCGGCGATCGCGATTGCCGTCCGCTCCGCGCGCTCGATCGGGCTGGTCTGCACCAGCGCCGGCCGTCGCTCCGCCAGCACGGCCGCGAGCCGCATCGCCTGCGCGCGCCCGGCCTCGCTCAGCGGCACGCCCGGCGTCCGCCCCGACAGGATCTTGTTGAGGTGCACGTGCGCGGCATGCCGCACCAGGATAAGCGTCGCCGCCAACTATGTCCCCCCGTGGTCGTCCCCGTCCGCGGACCGCGGCTGTGGCGGCAAAGACGCTTCGAAGCCGCCCCGGTTCCAGCTTCTTCTACTTACGAGGAACAAAGAAGAAGAAGCTTCGTTACGCTTCCGTGGCAATAAAGGGGGCTGCGTCGACAACATGACTCAATCGGTGGTGAGTCGCAAGGTAACCGGAACACAAGCCGTTGAGGCGCTCGCATGAGCGAGACCGTTCTCGTCACCGGCGGCGCCGGGTTCATCGGCCGTTTCGTCGTCCAGGAGCTGCTTGAGCGCGGGCACAAGGTCCGCGTGCTCGACAGCCTGATCGAGCAGGTCCACGGGCATGTGGACGGCTCCAAAATGCTTGATCCGGAGGCCGAGCTGATCCGCGGCGACGTCCGCGACGGCGACGCGGTCGCCGGAGCCCTGGCGGGAGTCGACTCGGTCGTCCACCTCGCCGCCGAGGTCGGCGTCGGTCAGTCGATGTACGAGGTCGAGCGCTACACCTCGACCAACGACGTCGGCACCGCCGTGCTGTTCGAACGGCTGATCGACAAGCCCGTGCGCCGCGTCGTCACCGCCTCCTCCATGTCGATCTACGGCGAGGGGCTCTACCGCGATCGGGACGGAAATCTCGTCGAGGACGCCGAGCGCAAGGGCTTACGCGACGGCCTCTCCAACTGGGAGCCGGTCGACGGCCAGGGCCGCCCGCTCGACCCGGTCGCGACGCCCGAATGGAAGCGTCCCGCGCTCTCGTCCATCTACGCGCTCAACAAATACGTCCAGGAGCGCACCACGCACATCATGGGCGAGCCCTACGGCATCGAGAGCGTGTGCCTGCGCCTGTTCAACGTCTACGGTCCCGGCCAGGCGCTCTCCAATCCCTATACGGGCGTGCTCGCCATCTTCGCCTCGCGGCTCCTCAACGGCCAGCAGCCGATGATCTTCGAAGACGGCGAGCAGCGGCGCGACTTCGTGCACGTCACCGACGTGGCGCGCGCCTTCGCCGACTCGCTCTTCCTGCCGGAGGCCAAGGGCGGCACGTTCAACATCGGCTCCGGCCAGGACCGTTCGGTCACCGAGGTCGCCCACTCGCTCGCCCGCGCGATGGGCAAGAACGACATCGCGCCGCAGATCGTCGGCAAGGCGCGCATCGGCGACATCCGCCACTGCTTCTGCGACACGAGCCTCGCCGCCCGCACCATCGACTTCCGCGCCCGCCAGGACTTCGAGGCGGGCCTCGCCGAATTGGCCGAATGGGTCGCGCACCAGACCGCCGAGGATCGCGTCGAGAAGATGCGCGCGGAACTGGAAGCAAGAGGGCTGGTCGCGTGAGCGCCCTTTTCGTCGCAGTCCTCCCCCGCATCATAGATGCGGGGGAGGGGGACCGCCGGCCCGTTTGGGCCGGTGGTGGAGGGGGAGCGACGGGATGCGGCATCGCCCAGCACCCCCTCCACCACTCGCTACGCGAGCGGTCCCCCTCCCCCGCTGAAGCGGGGGAGGAATAAGATGGACGCCCCCATCCTCATCACCGGCGGCGCGGGCTTCATCGGCTCCAACCTCGCCGACCGCCTCCTCGCCGACGGCCACCGCGTCCGCCTCTACGACGCGCTCGCCCGCGCGGGCGTCGAGCGCAACGTCGAGTGGCTGAAATCCCGCCACGGCGACCGCGTCGAGCTGGTCCGGGCCGACATCCGCGACAAGGCGGAGCTCACCCGCGCCGCGTCGGACGCGCAGGCGGTGTTCCACCTCGCCGCGCAGGTGGCGGTCACCACCTCGATGCTCGACCCGGTCGAGGATTTCGAGGTCAACATCCTCGGCACGCTCAACCTGCTCGAAGCATTGCGGGCGAGGGGCGGGGCCGTGCCCCTGATCTTCGCGTCCACCAACAAGGTCTATGGCGACCTCGCCGACCTCGACTTCCGCCTCGACGGCGACACCTATGTCCCCGTCGACGCCGACGTCCGCGATCACGGGATAGGGGAGGATCGGCCGCTCGACTTCCACACGCCCTATGGCGT
The DNA here is from genome assembly GCF_002288825.1 of Sphingomonas lenta. GTDB lineage: Bacteria > Pseudomonadota > Alphaproteobacteria > Sphingomonadales > Sphingomonadaceae > Sphingomonas > Sphingomonas lenta. The sequence goes on along the minus strand of NZ_NSLI01000002.1, from coordinate 253,342 downwards.
GTCGAAGGGGGCGGCCGACCAATACGTCCTCGACTACGCCCGCAGCTTCGGCGTGCCCACCGCGGTCATCCGCATGAGCTGCATCTACGGCCGCGGCCAGATGGGGACCGAGGACCAGGGCTGGGTCGCGCACTTCCTGATCCGCGCGCTGGAGGGCAAGCCGATCACGCTCTACGGCGACGGCTGCCAGGTCCGCGACATCCTCGACGTCTCCAACGCGGTCGACGCCTACGTGCAGGCGTGGCGCCGCATCGACGAGGTGAAGGGCCGCGCGTTCAACCTCGGCGGCGGACCGGAGAACGCGGTCTCGCTCCGCCGGCTGCTGGAGCACATCGCCGACATCACCGGCCGCGAGGTCGACCTGTCGCTCGCGGACTGGCGCGCGGGCGACCAGCGCTACTTCGTCGCCGACAGCCGCCGGGCGGACGCGGCGCTGGCGCTCCAGCCCAAGGTCCCGTGGCGCGAAGGCGTCGCAAACCTCGCCCGCTGGCTCGCGGAGGAGCGCCGCCTCAACATCGCCGTCCCCGTGCTGCAGGCCGCCGAATGACCACGCGCCTCCTCATGACCGCGGACGCGGTCGGCGGCGTCTGGCAATACGCGACCGAGCTGGCCGCGGCGCTGGTCCCGCACGGCGTCGAGACCACGATCGCGGTGCTGGGACCGGCGCCGAGCGCGGAGCAGCTCGCCGACCTTTATGCGGGGGCGGAGGCGCAAGCGCGTCTTTCGCCCCACTCAATCCGTCACCCCGGCCTTGAGCCGGGGCCCATGCGCGGCACTCGCGTTCGTGAAGGTGCTGTCGAACAAGCGGACGCGCGTGGATGCCGGATCAAGTCCGGCATGACGGAAACGGTGGGAGCCGGCGGGGTGCGGGTCCTCCCCACCGACCTCCCCCTCGACTGGCTCGCCGCCGGCCCCGACCCCGTCCTCGCCGCCGGCCAGGCGCTCGCCGACCTCGCCCGGGACCTCCGCGCCGACATCGTCCACCTCAACTCCCCCACGCTCGCCGCGCGGGCCCGCTTCGCCCAGCCCGTCGTGGCGGTCGCGCACGGCTGCGTCGCCACCTGGTGGCGCGCCGCGAACGGCTGCGCCCCCGACCCGGCCTATGCGTGGCAGGCTGACCTGATGCGCGCCGGCCTCCTCGCCGCCGACGTCGCGGTCGCGCCCAGCATCAGCTTCGCCGCCGACCTCCAGGCCACCTACGCGCTCCCGACCGCGCCGCTCGCGATCCACAACGGCCGCACCCCTCTTGCTCCCTCTCCCCTCTGGGGCGCATCAGGTCGGTCAGCCTCCCAGGCTGACCTAAACCGTCCGGGGGACGGTTTACCTGATGCGGGCCGGGGAGAGGGGCAGTACGTGAAGCCCGCCGCGCACGCCTTCACCGCCGGCCGTCTCTGGGATCGCGTCAAGGGAACCGCCATCCTCGACCGCGTCGCCCAGCGGCTCTCCGTCCCGCTCCGCGCCGCCGGTGCCTTGACCGGTCCGCATGGCGAGACCGTCGCGCCCGAGCATCTGACGCTGCTCGGCAACCTGTCCGCCCCCGCGCTCGCCGCCGAGCTCGCGCGCCAGCCCGTGTTCGTCTCGGCCGCGACCTTCGAGCCGTTCGGCCTTGCCGTGCTCGAGGCTGCGCAGGCCGGCTGCGCGCTCGTGCTGTCCGACATCCCGACCTTTCGCGAGCTGTGGGACGGTGCGGCGCTGTTCGTACCCGCCGATAACGATGCAGCTTACGTTGCTGTAATCGAGGAACTTATCGCCGATCCGATCCAGCGCGAGGCGCTCGGCCAGGCCGCGCTCCGCCGCGCCGCCCGCTACACGCCGGAGGCGACCGCGGCGGCGATGGCCGACATCTACGCCCGCCTATCCCCGGCGCGAAAGGCGGCCGCATGAAGATCGCCTATTTCACGCATTCGTTGGCGAGCTGCTGGAACCACGGCAACGCCCACTTCCTGCGCGGCGTCCTCCGCGAACTGATCGCCCGCGGCCACGACGTCCGCGCCTATGAGCCGGAAGGGAACTGGAGCCTTTCCAACCTCCTGGCCGACGCAGGTGAGACGGGATTGCAGGCGTACCGGACCGCTTATCCGGAGCTCTCCTCCACCAGCTTCGCGCCGGACGCACACCCCGAGACGCTGATCGGCGACGCCGACCTCGTGATCGTTCACGAGTGGAATGAGCCCGCGCTCGTCGCGGAGATCGGTCGGCTGCGCAGGGCGGGCGGTCAATTCTTATTGCTCTTCCATGACACGCACCACCGCGCCGTGTCCGATCCTGACGCGATCCGCGCCTTCGACCTGTCCGGCTATGACGGCGTCCTCGCCTTCGGTGAGACGCTGTCCGAGGTGTATCGCCGCTGGGGCTGGGGAGGGCGCGTCTGGACCTGGCACGAGGCCGCCGACACGCGCCTCTTCCACCCGCCCGCCGTCGAGCGGGATCGCGAAGGCGTCGTCTGGATCGGCAATTGGGGCGACGGCGAGCGCACCGCCGAGCTCGAGCGCTTCCTGTTCGCGCCGACGCGGGATACCGGAACGCCACTCGATGTTTACGGCGTGCGTTACCCGGACCAAGCCCGCGCGACGCTCGCGCGATTTGAGGCGCGCTATCATGGATGGACGCCAAACGCCTCTGCGCCCGGCATTTTCGCCCGGCATATGGCAACCGTCCACGTCCCCCGCCGCTATTACGCCACCATCCTCCCCGGCATCCCCACCATCCGCGTCTTCGAAGCGCTCGCCTGCGGGATTCCCCTGATCTCAGCACCTTGGGCCGACAGCGAAGGCCTGTTCCGGCCCGGCGACATCCTCTGGGCCCAGGACGGGGACGCCGTTGCGCGGCACCTTCGTGCACTTCGCGCCGACCCCGACCTCCGCGCCGCCCTCGTCGCGAGCGGCCTCCAGACGATCCGCGCCCGCCACACCTGCGCCCATCGCGTCGACGAGCTCCTCGCCGTCGTCGCCCAGCTCTCCTCATCCAAGAAGGACGCCGCGTGAAACTAGCCTTTTACGGCTCCAGCCTGCTCTCATCCTACTGGAACGGCGCCGCGACCTATTATCGCGGCGTCCTCCGCGCGCTGGCGGGGCACGGCTACGACATCACCTTCTACGAACCCGACGCCTTCGACCGCCAGCAGCACCGCGACATCGACCCGCCGCCCTACGCCAAGGTCGTCGTCTACCCGGCCACCGCGGACGGCCTCGCGTCCGTCCTCGCCGAAGCGCCCCGCGCCGACATCGTCGTCAAGGCGAGCGGCGTGGGCGTGTTCGACCGCGAGCTGATCGAAGGCGTGGTGCGCCATGCCCGTCCCGACGCGCTCAAGCTGTTCTGGGACGTCGACGCCGCCGCCACGCTCGACGAGATGCGTGGGGCGCCCGATCATCCAGTGCTCCGCGCGCTTCCCGATCTCGACATGGTGCTCACCTATGGCGGCGGCCCGCCCGTGGTGGACGCCTACACCGGCTTCGGCGCGGCCGAGTGCGTGCCCGTCTACAACGCGCTCGATCCCGATACCCACCACCCGGTCGGCCCCGACCAGCGCTTCGCCTGCGACCTCGCCTTCCTTGGCAACCGCCTGCCCGACCGCGAAGCGCGCGTGGAGGAGTTCTTCCTCCGCCCCGCCGCCATGCTCGCGGATCGTAAGTTCCTGATCGGCGGCAATGGCTGGGAGACGAAGCAGATGCCGGCCAACGTCCGGCACCGCGGCCATGTCTACACGGCCGAACACAACGCGTTCAACTGCACGCCCAGCGCCGTGCTGAACGTCGCGCGCGACTCGATGGCGAATATCGGCTTCAGCCCCGCCACCCGCGTGTTCGAAGCCGCCGGCGCCGCCGCCTGCCTCATCACCGACGCGTGGGAGGGGATCGAGCAGTTCCTGATCCCCGACGAGGAGGTGCTCGTCGCCCGCGACGGCCAGGACGTCGCCGACCACCTGGCGCAGCTTACGCCCGACCGCGCCCGCGCCATCGGCCAAGCCGCGCTCCGCCGCGTGCTGGCCGAGCACACCTACGAGTTGCGCGGTCGCCAGGTCCACGCGCTGTTCCGGCAACACCTCGCCCGCGAACGGAAGGCGGCATGAAGCTCGTCGTCCTCGGCCTCTCGCTCAGCTCCTCCTGGGGCAACGGCCACGCGACCACCTATCGCGCGCTCCTGAAGGCGTTCGCCGCGCGCGGCCATGACGTGCTGTTCCTGGAGCGCGACGTCCCCTGGTATGCCAGCCAGCGCGACCTCGCCGACCCCGCCTATTGCCGCCTGGAGTTCTACGACAGCGTCGGGGACCTGGACCGCTGGTCGCGCGAGGTGGCCGCCGCCGACGCGGTGATCGTCGGATCCTACGTCCCCGACGGGGTCGCGGTCGGCCGCTGGGTGCAGGCGCGCGCGCAGGGCGTGACCGCCTTTTACGACATCGACACGCCCGTGACGCTCGCCAAGCTCGCGCGCGGCGATTTCGAGTATCTCTCGCCCGACCTCATTCCGGGCTACGATCTGTACCTGTCCTTCACCGGCGGCCCGACGCTCGAGCGGCTGGAGCGGGAGCACGGCTCGCCCGCCGCCTGCGCGCTCTACTGCTCGGTCGACGAGGAGGCGTACCGCCCGGCGGACGCGGCCGTGCGTTGGGACCTGTCCTACCTCGGCACCTACAGCGCCGACCGCCAGCCCACGCTCGAACGCCTGCTCGTCGAGACCGCGCGTGCGCGGCCGGACAAGAAGTTCGTCGTCGCCGGTCCGCAATATCCGAACGGGATCGACTGGCCGGCGAACGTCGACCGCATCGACCATCTGCCGCCCTCGGAGCACGCCGCCTTCTACTCCGCGTCCCGGTTCACATTGAACGTAACACGTGCCGATATGATCGCCTCCGGCTGGTCGCCCTCCGTCCGCCTGTTCGAGGCGGCCGCGTGCGCCACGCCCATCATTTCCGACCTGTGGGACGGGTTGGATACGCTGTTCACCCCGGGCCGCGAGATAGTGCTCGCCCGATCGGCGGATCAGGTCGCGGACGCGCTCGACCGGCCGGACGCCGCCGAACTCGGCGAGGCCGCCCGCACGCGCGTGCTCGCCGCCCACACCGCCGGTCATCGCGCCGCCGAGCTGGAGGAGCACCTGCTCGCCGCGCGCGCCCGAACGTTACCGCGGACCAGCGCGGCCGCATGAGAAAAGAAAAAGGAGAGAAGGCCATGGCGAGGTCCGAGAGCGAGCTGATCCTGGTGGCGGGCGGCGCGGGTTTCATCGGCTCGCACCTGGTGGCGCGGTTGCTGGACGAGGGCAGGGAGGTGCTCTGCCTCGACAACCTCCAGACCGCGCGGCCCTCCAATCTCCGCCTGCTCCAGGGCAGGCCCGGTTTCCGCTTCGTCGAGCACGACATCGTGCTGCCCCTGCCCGAGACGGTGACGGCCCAGGCGCACCGAATCACGCGCGTCTACAACCTCGCCTGCGCCGCCTCGCCGCCGCAGTATCAGGCGGACCCCGAGCACACGATGCTGACCAACGTCGTCGGCACGCACCACCTACTCCGACTGGCGGAGAAGGCCGGCGCGCGCTTCCTGCTGACCTCGACGAGCGAAGTGTACGGCGATCCGGAAGTGCACCCGCAACGCGAGGACTATCGCGGCTGGACAAGCTGCATCGGTCCGCGCTCCTGCTACGACGAAGGCAAGCGCGCCGCCGAGGCGCTGACCTTCGACTACGCCCGCATGGACCGCGCCGAGATCCGCGTGGCGCGCATCTTCAACACCTACGGCCCGCAGATGCACCCGGACGACGGCCGCGTCGTCTCCAACCTCATCTGCCAGGCGCTCTCCGATCGGCCGATCACCATCTACGGCGACGGCTCGCAGACGCGGTCCTTCTGCTACGTGTCCGACATGGTGGATGGGCTCATCCGGCTCATGGAGGCCGAGGATCCCGCGCTGCGGCAACAGCCGGTAAACCTCGGCAACCCGGTCGAGCTCACCGTGCGCGACCTCGCGGACCGCGTCGTCGAGATGACCGGCACCCGCAACCAGGTCGTCTACCTGCCCCTGCCACAGGACGATCCCCGCCGCCGCCGCCCCGATATCGGCCGCGCCGCCGAGCTGCTCGGCTGGACGCCGGTCGTGACGCTCGAGGAGGGTCTGCAGAAGACCTGCGCCTGGTTCGCCGACGAGCTCGCCATGGATCGCGAGGTGCTCGCGGCGGAGTGAGGATCACGCCCGCCGCTGCGGCGTTGACGCTCTCCGAAGGAGTGACGTCATGAAAGAGCACAGCGGCAACGGCAAGGCGAACAACAACGATCTCGATCCCACGCTCGACGAGCACAAAATGGCCGGTGGCCATCGCGAGCCGACGCGCGTGCCCGGAGCCGAGGACCGGATCGGCCAGCCCCTCGAGCCCGGCACTAAGATGCGCCAAGCGGAGCGGGGCAGGGGCGAGACCGGCCCGAATACCCCCGCCGCGCCGATCGACATCGACTAGCGTCCGTATGCCCCATCACCCCGGCCGCGAGCCGGGGTGATGGGCTCGCGCACTACCTCGCCCTGATCGCGTCCAACGTCGTTCCTGGCGTGATTACCTCCACGTCCGTCCTCAGGTCCAGCAGCCGCACGCCCGGTTCCGCCATCGCGCGCTCCAGCGCCGGCGCGAACTCCTCCGTGCGCTCCACCGTCTCGGCGTAAGCGCCGAATGCGCGCGCCAGCGCTGCGAAGTCGGGATTGTGGAGCCCCGTCCCAGACACCCGGCCCGGAAACTCGCGCTCCTGGTGCATGCGGATCGTGCCGTACGCGCCGTTGTCGATCACCAGCACCAGCATCGACGCGCCGTACTGGACCGCGGTCGCCAGCTCCTGTCCGTTCATCAGGAAGTCGCCGTCCCCCGCCAGCGCGACGACCGTCCGTTCCGGATGCCGGAGCGACCCCGCCACCGCAGCCGGCACGCCGTACCCCATCGCTCCCGCCGTCGGCGCGAGTTGCGTACCCGGCCCGGCATAGCGCCAGTAGCGGTGCCACCATCCCGAGAAGTTGCCCGCCCCGTTGCAGATGATCGTGTCCGCAGGCAGCCGCTCGCGCATCGCGGCGACGCACGGACCCAGATCAAGCGCGACGCCCTCGCGCGGGCGGGGCGTGGACCAGTCCAGCCACTCCGCATGGGCGTCGGTTCCGGTGGAGAAGGGCTCCACGTCGATCGCCAGCACCGCATCCGCGAACTCGGCCATCCCCGCGCAGATCGCCACGTCGGCGCGATAGGCGCTGTTCAACTCCTCGGGGTCGGGATGAACGTGCACCAGCCTCTGCCCAGGATGATCCGGCGTGACGAGCTGATAACCGTCCGTCGTCGCCTCGCCGAGCCGCGGTCCCACGACGAGGAGCAGGTCGGCGTCGCGTACGCGCTGCACCAGCTTAGGATTAGGTCCATAGCCCAGATTGCCCGCCCAGACCGCGCAGTCGTTCGGCACCGCGTCCTGCCGCCGGAACGCCGCGGCGACGGGTATGCCGGACCGCTCCGCCCAATGCGCGAAATCGCTCGCCGCCCTCGCGTTCCAGCCTGCCCCGCCGATAATAGCCATCGGCCGCTCCGCCCCGCCGACCAGCCCGCCCAAGTCGCACATCGTTATGGGGTCGCAGGCCTGGACGGCGCGTTCCACCCGCGGCCGGTCTACCGCCTTCACCTGGTCCAGCAGCATGTCCTCCGGCAGCGCCAGCACCACCGGCCCCGGCCGCCCGTTCATCGCCGTCGCGTAAGCCCGCGCGACATATTCCGGGATGCGCCGTGCATCGTCGATCCGCGCCGCCCACTTCGCCAAGGGCGCGAACATCGCCTGGAAGTCGATCTCCTGGAACGCCTCGCGGTCGCGCGTGCCGCGGTCGACGTCGCCGATGAACAGGATCATCGGCTGGCTGTCTTGACGCGCCACATGCACCCCGATCGACGCATTGGTCGCCCCCGGGCCGCGCGTCACGAAAGCGACGCCCGGCCGCCCGGTCAGAGTCCCGTCGGCGCAGGCCATGAAGGCGACCCCGCCTTCTTGCCGACACACCACGGTCTGGATTTCAGGCACGTCATGCAGCGCGTCGAGTACGGCCAGGAAGCTCTCGCCCGGTACGGTGAAGATGCGCTCGCAACCCTGGATCACCAGCTGATCGACTAACATCCGTCCGCCCGTACGCATCCGCATCCTCCCGCTTTCTTCTCCGGCCCGCATCGCCTAGCCCGGGACGAAGGGCAAGGAGAGGCTATGTACGACTTCACCACCGTCGCGTCCGGCCTGCGCTTTCCCGAAGGACCCGTCGCTATGTCGGACGGGAGCGTCACCTTGGTCGAGATCGCCGCCGGCCGCGTCACACGCGTCCAGCCGGACGGCTCGACCGAGACCGTCGCCGAGCCCGGCGGCGGACCGAACGGCCTCGCGCTCGGGCCTGACGGCAAGCTCTACTGCTGCAACAATGGCGGCTTCCGCTACGCCGAATTGGGTGACCTGCTCATCCCGCATGGCCAGCCCGACGACTATTCCGGCGGCCGGATTGAGCGCATCGACTTGAGCACGGGTCATGTCGAGACGCTTTACAAGGACGGCGACTTCGGCTGCACGCTCCGCGGCCCCAACGACCTGGTGTTCGACGCTCACGGCGGCTTCTGGTTTACGGACCATGGCAAGAACCGCGAGCGAACCCGCGATATCACGGGCATTTTCTACGCCCGAGCCGATGGCGGCTCGCTGTGCGAGGTGATTTTCCCATCCGAGAACCCGAACGGCATCGGCCTCTCGCCCGACGGTCGCTGCCTCTACGCCGCCGAGACCTACACCTGCCGCCTGCGCGCCTACGACGTCCTCGCGCCCGGAGAGGTCGACACGACGCCGGCGCTCGGCGGCCCCGGCGTGCCGCTCTACCGGCCCGGCGGCTACAAGTTCTTCGACTCGCTTGCGGTCGAGGAGAACGGCAATATTTGCGTCGCCACCATCGGTGAGTGCGGCATCAGCGTCGTCAGCCCGGAAGGCGAGTTGGTCGAGTTCGTGCCGACCGACGACCCGTTCACCACCAACATCTGCTTCGGCGGCGAGGACATGCGCGACGCATACATTACGCTGTCCGGCACCGGCCGGCTGGTGAAGTGCCGCTGGCCGCGCCCGGGCCTCAGGCTCGCGCACCAGTGACGTACCGCGCCGTCATCTTCGACTTCGGCGGCGTCGTTACGACCTCGCCGTTCGAAGCGTTCAACCGCTTGGAAGGCGAGCGCGGCCTGCCCCGCGACCTGATCCGCCGCATCAACGCCGCCGACCCGGACTCGAACGCCTGGGCCCGCTTCGAGCGCGCGGAGATCGACGCCGCCATGTTCGACCGGCTGTTCTCGGAAGAGGCGGCCCGGCTCGGCCACGAGTTGCGCGGGAGCGACGTGCTCGCGGTGCTCGCGGGCGACATCCGCCCGCGCATGGTCGCCGCGATCGATCGGCTGAAGGCGCACGGCTACGCGCTCGGCTGCATCACCAACAACGTGCCCGCGGACATGCACGGCGACCCCACCAAGGCGCAGGCGGTCGCCGCCGTCCTCGCCCGCTTCGACCGGGTAATCGAGTCGAGCAAAATCGGCGTCCGCAAGCCCGACCCGCGCATCTATGCTATGATGACCGACGCGCTCGGCGTGCCCGCGGCGGAGTGCGTGTACCTCGACGACCTCGGCATCAACTGCAAACCCGCTGCGGCGATGGGCATGGCCGCGATCAAGGTGTCGGGAGAGGAGCAGGCGCTCGAAGAGCTGGAACGGGTGCTGGGTGTCGAGCCGGGCGCGCTCAGAACCTGAACCGCCATTCACCTTGACGCGTTCGCCCGCGCGTCGCTATCGCCGCGGCCCAGGAGGGACGCCGCATGAACAAGCTCTACCCCCACGCCGCCGCCGCGCTCGACGGGTTGCTCCACGACGGCATGACGATCTGCGCGGGCGGCTTCGGCTTATGCGGCATCCCGGAGCGGCTGATCGACGCCATCCAGGCGAGCGGCGTTACCGGCCTGACGATCGCCTCCAACAACGCCGGCATCGACAATGAAGGGTTGGGCAAGCTGCTCCGCTCGCGCCAGGTCAAGAAGATGATCTCGTCGTACGTCGGCGAGAATAAGGAGTTCGAGCGCCAGTACCTGTCCGGCGAGCTGGAGGTGGAGTTCTGCCCGCAGGGCACGCTCGCCGAGCGCTGCCGCGCGGGCGGCGCAGGCATCCCCGGCTTCTACACCAAGACGGGCGTCGGCACGCTGGTGGCCGAGGGCAAGGAGGTGAAGATCTTCGACGGCGAGGAGTATATCCTCGAGCGCGGCATCCGCGCCGACCTGTCGATCATCAAGGGCTGGAAGGCCGACGAGAGCGGCAACCTGGTCTTCAGAAAGACCGCGAGGAACTTCAACCAACCCATGGCGACGGCTGGGAAGATCTGCGTCGCCGAGGTGGAGGAGGTCGTACCCGTCGGCAGCTTCGACCCCGACTGCATCCACTTGCCTGGCATCTACGTGAAGCGCATGATCGTCGGCGCGCCGTACGAAAAGAAGATTGAGTTTCGCACCGTCCGTGAAAGGGAGGCGGCGTAACCGCCGTGACGGGCGCACTCGCTCTCATCGTAGCGTTGGCGAGTGTGCAGCAGCCGACCGCTCCCGTGCCCGACGAACGCGTCGCTTATCTCGGCGGCGGCGATCACCTGTTTCAGCGGCACATCGATGAGCGGATGGTCAATAATGCGGCCGCACGAAGCGAGCTGGAGCGTATCGGCGTGCGCCGATGGTGTGCGAACCTGCGGAACGCGCGATCGGCCGTCGTCGCGCGGTACGGACCCGCTTATCGTGCCGCGCTGATCTCGACGATGCGACAGGTCGTACCCGACGAGGTGCTCGCGTCGCGCATGGCGCTGGGATGGAACGCCGGCGTGATCACGATCTACCACAATCGGATCAGGGACGCGTTGGACGCTGCCGCCGGACCGCTCTTTGCCGAGGCCGGCTCGGAAGCAATCACGGCGTTCTCCGCCGCCGCCCGTTCCTCCCCTACCGTGGAGCGCGGTGCCGCCGACGAGCCGTTCGAGGACTGGAGCTTTGAACGACCCGTCGCGGTGCTGAACGCTTGCATGTTGCTGTCCGACCCGTCCGTCACGCGCGAGCAGTTCCTGACGCGCAAGGCGATCTTCGACGGCTTTCACCAACGTAAGGATGCCCGCTGATGCCTTGGACCCGCGACCAGATGGCCGCCCGCGCCGCCAAGGAGCTGCGCGACGGCTTCTACGTCAACCTCGGCATCGGTATCCCGACGCTGGTGGCGAACAACATACCCGAAGGCATGACCGTCACGCTCCAGTCGGAGAACGGCATGCTCGGCATCGGCCCGTTCCCGTACGAGGACGAGGTCGACCCCGACCTCATCAACGCCGGCAAGCAGACCATCTCCGAGCTGCCCCAGTCGGTCTATTTCTCGTCCAGCGACAGCTTCGCCATGATCCGCGGCGGCCATATCGACCTGACGGTCTTGGGCGCGATGGAGGTGGCGGAGAACGGCGACATCGCCAACTGGATGATCCCCGGCAAGATGATCAAGGGCATGGGCGGCGCCATGGACTTGGTCGCGGGCGTCAAGAAGATCATCGTCGTGATGGAGCACACGTCCAAGAACGGCGACCCCAAGTTCATCCCCGCCTGCACGCTGCCGCTCACCGGCAAGAACGTCGTGGACATGATCATCACCGACCTAGCGATGTTCCAGCGGCCGGACCACCAGTCGCCGTTCAAGCTGATCGAGCTCGCGCCCGGCGTGACCGCGGACGAGGTGAAGGCGAAGACGACCGCGCGGTACGAGGCGTAGCCGCATGGGCTACGTCCTCGTCACCGCTAACCGCAATTACTCCAGCTGGTCGCTCCGCCCCTGGCTGCTGATGCGCGGGCTCGGCATTCCGTTCGAGGACCGCGTCGAGCCCTTCGCATCCGACGACAACTGGGCCGCGTTCCGCGCCTTCTCGCCCACAGGGCAAGTGCCCGTCCTCCTCGACGGCGAGCACACCGTCTGGGATTCGCTCGGCATCGCGCTCTACCTCGCCGAACGGCATCCGGGCGTATGGCCGCGAGACGAGGGCGCGCGCGCCTGGGCCTATTCGGCCGTGTGCGAGATGCATGGCGGCTTCGCGGCGCTCCGCAACGAGCGCACCATGAACGTCGGCGTCCGTGTCGATCCCGCGCCGGGCTCGCCCGCGCTGGAGCGGGACGTCGCCCGCATCGCCGAGCTCTGGGCAGAGGGGCTGGAGCGGTTCGGCGGCCCCGGGCTCGCCGGGCCCGACTTCTCGGTCGTCGACGCCTTCTACGCACCCGTCGCCTACCGCGTCCGCACCTACGACCTCCACGTCGGCGAGCCCGGCCGGCGCTGGGTCGAGCACGTCTTGGCGCATCCCGCGATGCTCGACTGGGAGGCTCAGGCGCTCACCGAATCCTGGCGCGAAGAGAGCCACGAGACCGAGCTCGCGGCCACGGGCCGCATCGTCGCCGACCACCGTTCGCGCTAGACCTGTGCGCGTCCTCCTGACCGGTTCCTCCGGCTGGCTCGGCCGCTATCTCGCGCCCTTGCTGGCGCGCGCGGGTCATGAGGTCATCGGCTTCGACGTGGCGCCCGGCGAGCATACGCAGGTGGTCGCCTCGGTCGCCGACCGCGCCGCCGTCGAGCAGGCGTTCGCGGCGCGCCGACCGGAGGCGGTGGTCCACGCCGCCGCGCTGCACAAGCCGGACATCGCCCGCTACCCGCGCCAGGCGTTCATCGACGTCAACGTCACGGGCACGCTCAACCTGCTGGAGGTGGCGGTGACCGCCGGCTGCGATCGCTTCCTCTTCACCTCCACCACGTCGCTGATGATCAGCCGCGCCATCCGCGAGGGCAGGGGCGGCGAGGCGGCATGGGTCGACGAAGCGCTTGCGCCCCTGCTACCCCGCAACATCTACGGCGTGACCAAACTCGCCGCCGAGCGCCTCTGCCGCCTCATCCACGAGGAGCAGGGCCTGTCCATCCTGATCCTCCGCACTGGCCGCTTCTTCCCGGAGGAGGACGACACGCACCGCACGCTGTCGGGCGAGAACATGAAGGCGAACGAGCTGCTGCACCGCCGCCTGACCGTCGAGGACGCGGCCGACGCCCACCTCGTGGCACTGGAACGTGCGCCCGAGCTGGGCTTCGACACCTTCATCCTCTCCGCACCGACGCCTTTTTCGCGAGAGGATGCGGCCGAGCTGCGCCGCGACGCCCCCGCCGTGATCGCGCGCTACTTCCCCGAAGCCGCTGATCTGTACGCCCGTCGCGGCTGGCGCCTGCCGAGCGCGATCGACCGCGTGTACGACGCCGGCCATGCCGAGCGTCGCCTAGGCTGGCGCGCCCGCACGGACTTCGCCGCCGTACTGGACGCGCTGCGGACGGGGGCGCCGCTGCCCTTCGCGCACGACGCCGACTACGTCTCGCCCAAGGAAGGTTAGCCGAGCGCCTTCAGCGCCGCCGCTTCCGCATCGGCGGCCGGCGTCGCTATGTCGGGCACGACGCCCTTGCCCTCCCAGCCAGGTCCTTTCACCACCTCGTGCATGACGCCGATTGGCACGACCATCACGATCGGGCTCTCCAGGTCCATGCCGGCGCTAGGGTTGCCGCCGCCACCACTGGTCTCACCGACGACGATGCCGCGCCCGCGCACCTTCAGCTCATAGGCGACCGCCTCCGCCGCCGAGAAGCTGGCCTTGGACGTGAGGACATAGACGGGCTGCGTGGGGAATGCTGGGCTGGCGGGCGTGTCGGTGAACGCCCGCTCGATTCGCCTCGGTCCGTGGCGGCAGCTTCGACCCCATTCCGCTTGCGGATTGACGCACTCCCGCCAGGCGATGCCGTTCAGCTCGACTTTTTCGGGGAAGAGATGTCCCAGCAGCCGGTACATCGCCGCCTGCCCGCCGCCGCCGTTCGCGCGCAGGTCGATCACCAGCGCCCGCGCGCCGCGCAGGCGGTCCATCGCCGCATCGACCGCCCCGACCGATCTGTGGTCGCCGCTGAAGCCGGTCAGCTCGATCAGTCCTGCGCCGTTCGCCAGGCGTTCGACGCGCCGGATGCCGTAATTCGTCTCGGCACGGTCCGCGGGCGGAGGCTTGCCGTCGTGCAGGAAGAGGTGAAGATGCTTGTCGTTCGACGCCGCGAGCAGGTCGGCGTTGACCGACTTAATGAATGCGGCCGTGTCCGACTGCGCGAGGTGGCGGGCCTTGTTGGCCTCCAAACGCGCGCGGATCGCCGGTGCCTTCTCCGGGAAGACATAATGATCCAGCCGCCGCAGCAGCACGTCGAAGCTGTGCGCCCGCGTAGCCGCGTCCGGCTCGGCCGGACCGTTCGCGATCGTGATCAGCGCGGCCAGTCCGGCGAGCATCTTGGTTCCCGTCCGCATTCGGCATCTCCCCGCATTTCGAGCACGGCTAGGCGCAGCCGCTCACGCCGGCCAGCGTTTCGCGACGGAGCGACGAGGAAGCACCGCTTGCGCCCCCCGAAACACCCGTTAACCAAGAGCTTGAACGCGCCGGTGAGGGGCCGGCGTGCTTCATGGGGTGGGTGGGGACTTCGATCATGAAACGTGCGTTGTTCGCGTTGGTATTCGGCTGCGTCGTGAGCGGCGTCGCGGCTTATTCGGTGGGGGCGCAGACGCTTGGCTCCAAGGTGTCGCTGACGCGGCTCGACTGCGGCCAGTCCAAGGGGCCGCGCGACGTCGCCGCTTTCTCCGACACGCACGCCTATGACGGCGTGAAGATGCCGCTGGTGGCGAGCTGCTACCTGATCCGCCACGGCCAGGACGCGATGATTTGGGACACGGGCTACGCAGCGGCGACGCGCAATGATCCCAAGGCGCCGATCCGGCTCGAGCGCACCGTCGTCGAGCAGCTCCGCGACTTAGGCGTCGATCCCGCACGCGTGACGCGCATCGGCATCAGCCACTACCATGCCGACCACACCGGCCAGGCGCGTGACTTCCCGGGCGCGACTTTACTGATCGGCGCAGGCGACTGGGCCGCGGTCAGCGCGCCGACCCCGGCGCGCGGCGTCGACCCGGCGCCGCTCGCGCCCTGGGTGTCGGGCGGCGGCAAGGTCGAGCAGGTCACGGGCGACAAGGACGTGTTCGGCGATGGCAGCGTGGTGATGATCGACACGCCCGGCCACACGCCCGGCCACCATGCGTTGCTGGTGCGGCTGCGGGGGCGCGGCAACGTGCTCCTGACCGGCGACCTCGCGCATTTCCAGCGCAATTACGACACGAACGGCGTGCCGAGCTTCAACACCAACCGCGCCGATACGCTGGCGTCGCTCGACCGGTTCAAGCGCATGGCGGCGAACCTCAAGGCGACGGTGGTGATCCAGCACGAGCCCGCCGACGTCGCTAAGCTTCCCGCCTTCCCGCAAGCTGCGGAGTAGGACTGGACGCGGCGGCCCCGTCGCTGGCAAGAGCGCGCCCGGATAAGAGGTCGCACGGGAGAAGGCGAATGCGGGCGTTGCTGTCGAAGCAGGTGGGCGGGCCGGAGACGCTGGAGCTGAGCGAGCTTCCCGACCCGATGCCTAGCCCCGGCCAAGTACTGGTCGCGGTCAAGGCCTGCGCCATCAACTACCCCGACGTCCTCATCATCGAGGACAAGTACCAGTTCAAACCGCCGCGCCCCTTCGCGCCCGGCGGCGAGATCGCCGGCGTCGTGGAGGCGGTGGGCGAGGGCGTCCAGGGCTGGTCGACGGGCGACCGCATCATGGGCACGATCGGCAACGGCGGCCTCGTCGAGAAGATCGCGCTCGACCCGACCCGCATGTTCCGTCTGCCGGAGGGCCGCAGCTTCGCGGAGGGCGCGTCGCTCGTGCTCACCTACGGCACGACGATCCACGCGCTGCTCGACCGCGGCAAGTTGAAGGAGGGGCAGACGTTGCTCGTCCTCGGCGCGGCGGGCGGCGTCGGCTTGGCCGCGATCGAGCTCGGCAAGGCGTTCGGCGCGCGCGTCGTGGCCGCGGTCTCGTCCGACGAGAAGGCCGAAGCCGCGCGCCAAGCGGGCGCGGACGAGGCTATCGTCTACCCCCGCGCGCCGTTCGACAAGGAACAGTCCAAAGCGCTCGCCGACCAGTTCAAGGCCGCGGTCGGCCCCCAAGGCGCTGACGTCATCTACGACCCCGTCGGCGGCGATTATTGCGAGCCGGCGCTGCGCTCGATCGCGTGGGAAGGGCGCTACTTGGTGGTCGGCTTCCCGGCCGGCATCCCCAAGCTGCCGCTCAACCTCACGCTGCTGAAGAGCTGCGACGTGTGCGGCGTCTTCTGGGGGGCGTTCGCCGCGCGCGACCCGCAGGCCAACCAGGCGCACATCGACCACCTGTTCCGCCTCTGGGAGCAGGGCAAGATCAACCCGCGCGTGACCGAGACCTTCCCGCTCGAGCGCGGCGGCGACGCCATCGCCAAGATGGCCGCCCGCGGCGCGATCGGTAAGCTCGTCGTGGAGATGTGACCGGGGCGCCCGAGCCCTGGGATGCCGGCGACGGGCTCGCCGGATATGTGTGGCGGGCCGCGGAGCCGCGTGGCCGACTGCTCCTGCAGCACGGCTTCGGCGAATATGCCGAGCGCTACGTCGAGCGGTACAGCCGCCTGATCCCGCGGCTCACGGGCGTCGGCTTCGACGTGTACGCGTTCGACGCGCCCGGCCACGGCCGCTCGCCGGGCCGGCGCGGCGTGGTCGACGTGCGCGAACTCGTCGCACGCCACCTCGCCGCCCGTCGCGAGCTTGCGCGGGGCGGCGGTCCGCTATTCCTGTTCGGCCACTCGCTGGGCGGCCTCGTCACCGCCGCGAGCGTCGCGCGCGAGCCGGACGGCGTGGCGGCCGTGGTGCTGAGCGGGCCCGCGCTGCTGATCGAGGCGAACGCGCCCACGCGCTGGCTCGCCGCCCCCGTCGCCGGCGTCGCGCCGGCGCTCGGCATCCGCCCGCCGCTCGACCCCGCCGGCGTCTCGCGCCTGGAGGAGGAGGTGCGGCTCTATGCAGCCGACCCGATGGTGTACCGCGGCAAGCTCCCCGCCCTGGTCGGCGTGACGGCGGTGGCGGTCGCGCGGGAGGGCTGGGGCCGCTACCCCGAGTGGCGCGCCCCGACGCTGGTCGTCCACGGCACCGCCGACACCTTCACCGATCCGGAAGGCAGTCGTCGGTTCGTCGGCACGATCCGGTCGGAGGACAAGCGGTTGCTGCTCGTTCCTGACGGTCGGCACGAGCTGCTGAACGACCTGGATCGCGAGCACGTCGCGGAGGTGGTGCTTACCTGGCTGCGCGACCGTCTGCCCGCCGACCGTTGAGTCGCTTGCGCCCGTTGCCTCTACCAACGGCGCCGCCTATCTCGGATGAGTAGAACAGGGGACCGCGAGGAGCCATGACCACCTTCGACGATCGCGAACGCGCCTTCGAGACCAAGTTCGCGCGCGACGAGGAGATGGCGTTCCGCGTCACCGCGCGCCGCAACAGGCTGGTGGCCCAGTGGGCGGCCGAGCTCATGCGGCTGACCCCCGCGGAGACCGACGCCTACGCCAAGGCCGTGGTCCAGGCCGACTTCGAGGAGGCGGGCGACGAGGACGTCGTGCGCAAGCTGGTCGCCGACCTCACCGCCGCCGATGTGGACGTCGGCGAGGCTGACGTTCGACGCGCGCTCGAGGAGAAGCAGGTCGAGGCCCGCCGCCAGCTCATGGAGTCGCAGTAGGTGCCGATGCAAGCCCCGCAGATCGAGGCGATGATCAAGGCCGCGATCCCCGACGCCGAGGTGGAGATCACCGACCTGGCCGGCGACGGCGACCATTACGCCGCCCGCGTCGTCGCGCGCAGCTTCGCCGGCATGAGTCGCGTGGCCCAGACCCGCGCCGTCTACGCGGCCCTTGGCGAGCATATGGGCACGACCCTACATGCGTTGCAGCTGACGACCGCTGTCCCGAAGGACTGACCCTCATGACCGACGAAACGACCCACGCCCGCATCGACCGGATGGTGAAGGGCAGCCCCGTGCTGCTGTTCATGAAGGGCACGCCGCTCTTTCCGCAATGCGGCTTCTCCAGCCGCGCCGTCGCGATCCTCCAGCACCTCAACGTCGAGTTCGACTCGGTCGACGTGCTCCAGGACCAGGGTGTGCGCCAGGGCATCAAGGCGTATAGCGACTGGCCGACCATCCCGCAGCTTTACGTCAACGGCGAGTTCGTCGGCGGATCGGACATCATGATGGAGATGTACGAGTCCGGCGAGCTGGCGCAGATGTTCGAGAAGCCTGCGGCTGCCTGATCAAGACCATCGTCGTCACCCCGGACTTGTTCCGGGGTCCATCGACGTGAGCGCACGAACGTTTGGGAGTGCGCACCACCGTCCGCTCCAGTGCTCGCGGACGGTTCGCCCGGACTTCGATGGACCCCGGAACAAGTCCGGGGTGACGTACGAAGGTGGGGAGTGGTCACCCTGTCCGGCACCTGAACATCTGCTTCGGATCAAGTTCAGCCCTCCGCGCGTAATGCGTAACGAATGCTCTTGGAGACTTCCGCCCGCGGTGCCGATGCTCGCCCGTTGCTCGTCTGCGACCTGACGCAGAGCTGGTCTCCGACCGGGGGCGGCGGGATCAGCACCTACCTCCGCGAGAAGCGCGACTACGTCCTCTCCCGTACGCCGCACCACCTGCTCCAGATCGTGCCGGGACCGGAGGATCGGATCACCACCAACGGCCGCCACGTCTTCGCCGAGGTCGCCGCCGACACGGTGCGCGGCAGCCCCAATTACCGCTTCATCCTGCGTACCTCCAAGGTCCGCGAGCTGCTCGCGCGCTATCGTCCCGACCTGATCGAGTCGCTCTGCCCCTGGGTGCTGCCCTGGGCCGCCATCGAGCATCGTCGGCGCTTTCCGGAGACGGCGCTCGTCGCGGGCTACCGCACCGACTTCCCCAACGCGCACGTCCGTCGCGTCATGCGTCCGCTCGTCGGCGACCTGCTCGCGCGCGGCCTCCGCCATCTCAGCTACGGCTATACCGAGCTCACCTATCGCGAGTTCGATCAGGTCTACACGTTGGGCGAGGAGGCCCGCGACGCGCTCGCCCGGTGCAACGTCACCCGCACCGACGTGCTGCCGCTCGGCGTCGACACCTCGCTGTTCAACCCCGACAAGCGCGATCGCGCCTACCGCGCCGAACTCGGGCTGCCGGGCTCCGGCCCGTTGCTGATCTACGCCGGCCGCATCGACAACGAGAAGCGTGCGGACCGCCTCGTCGAGATGTTCCGCCGCCTGCCGCCTGACCTCGACGCGGCGCTGGTGATGGTCGGCGACGGCAAGCTCCGCGCGCCGCTCGTTGAGCGGGCGAGGGGACTACCCATCGCCTTTCCCGGTTTCGAGACCGATCGCGCGCGCCTCGCCCGCGCGCTGGCTTCCGCGGACGTCTACGTTTCGGCGATGGCCGACGAGACGTTCGGCATCTCCGTGCTGGAGGCGCAGGCGGCGGGTCTGCCCGTGGTCGGCGTCGCATCGGGCGCGATGCCCGCGCGCGTTCCGCCCGGCCTGGGCCGGCTCGGCCCCGTGGACGATGTGGACGCCATGGCCACGAACGTTCTGGCCGTGCTGCGTGACGGCCCTCGCGCGATCGGCGCCGCCGCCCGCGCACATGTCGAGGAGCGGTTCAGCTGGACCGCGACGTTCAACCGGCTGTTCACGCGCATATACCCGAAGGCGCTCGCCCGCGCCGCGTCCCGCGCGCCCGCGCGTCGTTTCGCCAGAAGGTCGGAGGAAGCCTTGGCCGGGTGAGGGCGGGCCGACGCGAGACCGTGGAAGCTGTCGACCCGCCCTGCTGAAGCGCTGCGCGCTCGGCGTGCCCCCACTTATGCACCGTGCATGCCAGCTTCGCGCTGACCGGCTTTTCCGCGCCCGACGATGGTTAAGGCGCCGTCCAGCTCCGCCGCGCTTGTAAAGATCGCCGACATCCCGTCGCCGCGCCGTCGCGACCCACTTGACTACACCCGTAAACAGGAGCAATTACATACGTAATCAGCGTAAGGAGCGAGTCGTGGCCGAACGGATCAGCGATGCCGAGCACGCGGTGATGGAGGTCTTATGGGACCAGTCGCCCCTGACCGCTCAGGAGGTTGTCGAGCGCGTCGACCCGTCGCGGGGCTGGAGCGCCAACACCGTCAAGACGCTGCTCGGGCGTCTGCTCGCCAAGTCCGCCGTCACCGCCGAGGAGGACGGCCGCCGCTATCTTTACCGCCCCGCGGTCGAGCGGGAGGACTATGTCGCCGGCGAGTCGCAGCGGCTCATCGACCGCCTCTTCGGCGGCAAGCTCACGCCGCTGGTGGCGCACCTCGCTGAACGTGATAAGATTTCCGACAGCGACATCGCCGAGATCGAAGCGCTTCTGAAGGAGCTCAAGAAATGATCTCCTGCCCCGTCGACGCCATCATCGCCTCCACGTTGCTCATGGTCGTGGTGCTCCTCATCCGCGTGCCCGTGCGGCGGATGTTCGGGCCCACCGTCGCCTACGCGCTCTGGGCGTTGCCGGCGCTCCGCCTGCTGCTGCCGCCCTTGCCCGAGAGCCTGCGCCAGACCGCCTCCACGCCGATCAGTCAGGCCGCTGAGGCCGTCTACTACGTCGTCGGCACGCCGGAAGTCGCCGCCGCGCCCGGCGTGCAGGGCACCGACTATGCCGCGCTCGCGGTGAGCCTGTGGGCGGCGATCGCGGCGGCGTTCCTGCTCTTCCACCTCGTCCAGTACGCGGTGTTCCGCACGCGTCTGCTCCGCCGGCACCAACCCGTCGAGCGCATCGGCAACGTGCGCGTCGTGCTGAGCCCCGCCGCGCCCGGACCGCTCGCCTTCGGCGTGCTCGAGCGCTACGTCGCGCTCCCGGCCGACCTCGACGCCCGCTACGACGCCGACGAGCAGGCGCTGGCGCTGGCGCACGAGCTCGGCCACCACGCCCGCGGCGACCTGGCCGCGAACTGGGTCGCGCTGGCGGTGCTCGCCATCCATTGGTGGAACCCGATCGCCTGGATGGCGCACCGCGCCTTCCGCGCCGACCAGGAGCTGGCGAACGACGCCCGCGTCCTGCGCGAGCGGGGCCACGAGGCCGCCCACGCCTACGCCTGCGCGATTCTGAAAGCGGCGCACGGCGGCGCGATCGCCGCGGCCTGCCACCTCCACACCATCAACGACCTGAAGGGACGTCTGCGCATGCTGAAGCAGGGACCCACGCCCACCCGCCGCCTGTTCGCCGGCGCGGCCACCGTTTCGGTGCTCGCCGCCGCCGGCCTGGCGCTCACCGCGTCCGGCACCGCCGCGACCGCCGCCGTGAAGGCAGGCGTCAACGAGACGATCGGCGTCGACCTCGACGCCGCCGCCGCCGTAGTCGTCGAAGAGGCGCTGCCGCAGGTCGCGGCGCTCGCGCCGATCGCCCGGCCCGCGCCCGCCGCGCCGCCGGCGGCCCCGGCCCCGCTTGCGCCCGTCATCGCGCAGGTCCCGCCCGCGCCGCCGACGCTTCCCGCGCCGCCGGTCCCGCCCTCGCCCGAACTCGCGCAGGTCCCGCCCGCGCTGCCGGCCCCGCCTGCTGCGCCGACCTGGAACGGCCGCCATTCCTTCCAGTTCTTTCGACAGGCCGACGGCAAGCCCGTCCGCTTCGCCTTCCGTGACGGCGCGCCGCGCTCGTTCCGCTTCGACGTCCAGGAGCGCCGCTGCCCCGGCGACGACCGGCGGCCGGTCGTGATCCAGCAGCGCAAGGGCGACAAGCGCGTCACCGTGATCTGCACCAACCGCATCGAGCGGCTAGCCGAGGAGTCCGCCCGCATGGCCGAACGTCACGCCGAGCTCGCCGCCCGCGCGCCGGAGATCCATCGTCGCGCGCTGGAAGGCGCGCTTCGCGGCCTGGATGCAGCCCGCACGTCCATCGAAGTCAACCCGAACCTGACCCCCGACCAGAAGCGCGAGGCGCTGGAGGGCATCGCGGAGGGCGAGCGCGAGATCCGCGCCGACCTCCAACGCGCGGACTGACGCCCGACGACGGAGGAGTTGCTTCGGGCGGCCGTCGCGGCCACATCGCCGCCCATGGCCGCTCTCCCGCCGCCGGTCGGCACCTGCATCCAGCTGAACCCGCTTGTCGCCCGGGTCCTCGCGCCCAACCCGTCGCCCTACACCTACACCGGCACGCAGACGCACATCGTCGGCGAGCGCGCGCTGGCCGTCATCGACCCCGGCCCCGACGATCCCGCCCATCTCGACGCGCTGCTCCGCGCCATCGACGGCCGCCCGGTCTCCGCGATCCTCGTCACCCACCACCATCGCGACCACAGCCCCGCCACCCGCCCGCTCGCCCGCGCGACCGGTGCACCGATCATCGGCGCGGCGCCCTTCCACCTCAGCGACGAAGGCCCCCGAGCCGACGCCGCGTTCGACGCCGACTACGCGCCTACCCAAGTGCTCGCCGACCGCGACACGGTGGAGGGCGACGGCTGGACGCTCCGGGCGCTCGCCACGCCCGGCCACACCTCCAACCACCTCGCCTTCGAGCTCGTAGGCACGGGCGCGCTCTTCTCGGGCGACCACGTCATGGGCTGGTCCACCACCGTCGTTTCGCCGCCCGACGGCGACATGACCGCGTACATGGCCTCGTTAGAGCTGCTCCTCGCCCGCGAGGACCGCGTCTACCATCCCGGCCACGGCGAGCAGGTCGACAACCCCCGCCGCTTCGTCCGCGGCCTGCTCGGCCACCGCAAGCAGCGCGAAGGACAGATCCTGCGCCTGCTGGGCAAAGGACCCCACGCCATTCCCGACATGACCCGCCACATGTACGTCGGCCTCGACCCGCGCCTGCTCCCCGCCGCCGAGCGTTCGGTGCTCGCCCATCTGATCGACCTCACCCGCCAGGGCGCGGTTGCGGAGGAAGAAGGCGTGTGGAGGACCGCCCGTTGAAACGCCTCGTCACGCTCGCGGTGGTGCTGGCGCTCGTCGTCCTCGGCGTCGTCGCCTACGTCACCTACCGCGACTACGCCAAGTCCTACGCCGTCGAGCGCGAGGAGCAGACCGCCGTCGCCCGCGTCGTCACCTCCACCTTCGCCGGCCGCAGCGACCTGCGCGTCGGCACGCTGACCGGCACTGTCCAGAGCGTCGCCACCGACAGCCGCGCCTTCGGCCTCTTGAACTCCGACCAGGTGATGAAGGCGCCCTACTCGGTCGACTATTTCGTTGACGTGTCGCGGCTCGGCCTTGACGACTACATCTGGAACCCGGAGGCGCGCACGCTCACCGTCCGCATGCCGCCCGTCGAGGTCGGCCGCGCCAACGTCGACGAGTCCCGCCGCACGCTCGTCCAGACCCGCGGCCTCATCGTCACCCGCGGCGCGGCGGAGAAGCTCGCTCAGGCCACCTCCGCCCGCGCCCAGCGCCTCGCCCAGTCCAAGGCGCAGGAACCCGAACAGATCGCCCGCGCGCGCGACCGGGCCAAGAGCGTCGTCGCGAACTTCCTCCGCACCCCTCTCACCGCCGCGGGCCTGGCAAACGTGCGCGTCGTCCCCGTCTTCCCGGACGAGCTCGGCCCCGAGAACAGCGACCGCTGGGACGTGACGCGGTCGTTGCAGGAAGTGCTGGCCGACCCCAAATACAAATAGATCATCGTGCGCCGCCCGCAGCGGTGCGCTAGGGGACTCCATGACCGCCATCGACCTGAACCTGTCCGGCCTCGACCTCCGCGCCGAGATCGACCGCCTGCGCAAGGAACGCAACGCGGTGATCCTCGCGCATTATTACCAGAAGCCCGAGCTCCAGGACCTGGCGGACTTCGTCGGCGACAGCCTCGACCTCTCCCGCAAGGCGCAGGCGACCGACGCCGACGTGATCGCCTTTTGCGGCGTGCGCTTCATGGCGGAGACGGCGAAGATTCTCTCGCCCGACAAGATCGTCGTGCTTCCCGACATGGACGCCGGCTGCTCGCTCGAGGACAGCTGCCCGCCCGAGCAGTTCGCCGCGTTCCGCGCGCAGCACCCCGACCACATCGCGCTCACCTACATCAACTGCTCGGCCGAGGTGAAAGGCCTGTCGGACGTCATCGTCACCTCCTCCTCCGCCGAGAAGATCCTGTCGCAGATTCCGGCCGACCAGCCGATCATCTTCGGCCCCGACCGCAATCTCGGCGGCTATCTCGCGCGCAAGACGGGGCGGAACTTGCTGCTCTGGCCGGGCGTGTGCATCGTCCACGAGGCGTTCTCGGAGACCGAGCTCCTCAAGCTCAAGGCCGAGCACCCGGACGCGCCGATCGCCGCCCATCCCGAATGCCCCGCGGTCATCCTCGACCACGCCGACTACGTCGGCTCCACGCGCGGCATCCTGGAATATGCGCAAGCGATGACCGGCGACACGCTGATCGTCGCCACCGAGCCGCACATCATCCACCAGATGCGCAAGAGCCTGCCGAACAAGACCTTCATCGGCGCGCCGGGCGCCGACGGTAACTGCAATTGCAATATCTGCCCGTACATGGCGCTGAACACGATGGAGAAGCTGTACCTGGCGCTCCGCGACCACCAGCCGCGGATCGAGATCGACGAGGACCTGCGGGTGCGGGCGAAGAAGAGCCTGGACGCGATGCTGGCGATGGCGAGCGGGACGGTGGGGCAGGGCGATCTCGGGCCTGCAAGGGTGACGGGAGACTAGGCGCGGCGCAGGGCGGCTTGCGCCACCCTTGCGCAAGACTCGCCCAAGTCCGGCCCGCCGACCCGTTCGACGTCACGGGACTCGCTCCCACGACGGGCCCGCGACCGAGAAGCCGGACCTCAACTCAAAACCGAAGCGACGAGCCGCCACGCCGCAAACCTTTGTTGCGCCGCCGCAACACCTTCCGCTCAATCCGCTTCGCGCGTAACTTTCCGAGTTCCTGACCACTTCCGGGCGACATACCCTTATCACTTGAGAACGGCTTCGAGACCGTTCCTTGCACGACGAAGGGGGTCTCCATGCGCTCGACCATGCTCGCCACGTTCCTCGCCGGCACGGCGCTCGCCACCCCCGCCCACGCCCAGACCGCGCCCAGCGGGACGGCCGAGCGGCAGCTGGAGCAGGACGCGCCCGACACCACGGGCGACGATCCCTCGACCGAGGTCGTCGTCACCGGCAGCCGCATCGCCGGTCGCACGATCGCGGACAGCCCCGTGCCCGTGGACGTGATCGGCGGCGAACAGCTGACCAACGCGGGCCAGACCGAGCTGAACCGCGTGCTGACGCAGCAGGTGCCCTCGTTCAACTTCCCCCAGCCGTCGCTCACCGACGGCACCGATTCGACCCGCCCCGCAACGCTGAGGGGGCTGGCGCCCGACCAGACGCTGGTGCTCGTGAACGGCCGGCGGCGGCATCAGGCGGCGCTGCTCAACCTCAACGGCTCGGTCGGGCGCGGCTCGGGCGCTGTGGACTTGAACCAGATCATCCCCATCGCGATCGACCGGATCGAGGTCCTGCGCGATGGCGCGTCCTCGCTTTACGGGTCGGACGCGATCGCGGGCGTCGTCAACATCCAGCTATCCAGGCGCGAGGGCGTGCGCGCCAACGTGACCTACGGCCGCAACGAGACGCGCATGGATGACGTGGACCAGGTGACGGGCGTCGCCACCGGCGCGAACGGCCTGCCGGTCGTGGCCGTGGCGGGCGGCGGCAACGGCGCCAACGACCTGCTCCAGCTCACCACCACCGGCCGCGACCGCAAGCGGAGCGACGGCGCGACCACCACCGTGGCCGCCTCGATCGGCCTCCCCGTCGGCGAGGACGCGCACCTCGTCTTTTCCGGCCAGTTCCGCGACCGGCAGCCGACCGACCGGTCCGGCCCCGACCCGCGCCGCCAATACTTCGTCGGCGACCCGCGCGAGCTCTCGGTGGATCGCTACAACCATCGCTACGGCGACGGCGAGGTGCAGGACTACAACTTGTTCGCCAACGCCGGCTATCAGCTTGGGGCCGTGGAGCTCTACGCCTTCGGCAGTTTAGGGGTGCGCGACGGCGACGGCGCGGGCTTCTTCCGCCGCCCTAACGACGCGCGCAACCGTGACTTCGCCGCGTCCACCACGACCTTCGTGCCCTTCTACCCCGACGGCTTCCTCCCCTTCATCGAGAGCGAGATCGAGGACTACTCGATCGCCGCCGGCGCGCGCACCACGTTGGGCGGCTGGAACGCCGACCTGTCGGCGGTGTACGGCACCAACCGCCAGAACTTCGCGGTGCGCAGCAGCTTCAACACGTCGTTGGGCGGCGTCGCCAGCCCACGCAGGTTCGACGCCGGCGGGATCGCCTTCGGGCAGGTGGTCGCCAACCTGGACGTCAGCCGCACCTTCGAGGTCGGCTTCCTCGACCAGATGGGCGTCGCGGTCGGATTCGAGTACCGCGACGAGAACTTCCGCATCTTCGCGGGCGAACCGGCCAGCTACGTCAACGGCCCGTTCACCGCCAACGGGGCGCCCGGCGGCGCGCAGGTGTTCCCGGGCTTCCGCCCGTCGAACGAGGTCGACGTCTCGCGCGACAGCTACGCCGCCTATGTCGAGCTGAGCGCGGACGTGAGCGACCGCCTGAGCTTCCAGGCCGCGGGCCGATACGAGCGCTACTCCGACTTCGGCGATACCATGAACGGCAAGCTGGCCGGGCGCTTCGAGCTGTTCGAGGGCGCGGCTCTGCGCGGCTCGATCTCCACCGGCTTCCGCGCGCCGAGCCTTCAGCAGCAGTTCTTCAACGCCACATCGACCAACAACGTGAACGGGGTGCTGATCGACATCCGCACCGCGCCAGTGTCCGATGCCGTTTCCGTCGCGCTGGGCTCGCAGCCGCTCGATCCGGAGCGCGCGCTCAACTTGGGCGGCGGCGTGACGCTCAACCCCGTGCCGGGCTTCACCGTCACCGCCGACTATTACAACATCCGCATCCGCGACCGGATCGTCCTGACCGAGAACCTGCAGGGGGCGGCCGTCAACGCGCTGCTCCTGGCGAACGGCATCACGGGCGTCAGCTCCGCGCGCTTCTTCGTCAACGGCGTCGACACGCGGACGGAGGGCGTGGACGTGGTGGCGACCTACCGCGTGCCCGACCTCGGCGTGGGCAACTTCCGCCTGACCGCCGGCTTCAACTACAACGAGCAGCGCATCACCGACCGCGCGACGCTGCCGTCGCTGCCGGGTCTGGTCCTGTTCGCGCGGCAGGAGAGCTTCCGCATCACGAACGGCCAGCCGCGCAGCAAGATCCTGCTTGCCGCCGACTACGACCGCGGTCCCGTGTCCGCGACGGTCCGGACCAACCGCTACGGGTCCGTGTTCGTCGCGGGCACGTCCACCAACCCCGCGGTCCCGATCGGCGCGGGGCCGGCCGACTATTTCCTCGAGCCCAAGTGGATCACCGACGCGGAGGTGCGCATACGGCCCGTGCGCGCGCTCGAGCTGGCGGTGGGTGCGGACAACATCTTCGACGTCTACCCGACCCGCGCCCCGGCGGGCGGCGCGTTCGGCAACAACAACTTCTTCCTGCCCTATAGCAGCCTGTCGCCGTTCGGGTTCAACGGCCGCTTCCACTATGCGCGCCTGGGCGTGGAGCTATAGGGAAAGACGGGAGGGGGCTGTCCTACAGCCCCCGTTCCGTGCAAGCACGGGCGGCATGCCGCTCGTGATCCTCCGCCACCGCCCACCCGCGCACCCGCCGATTCCGACGGTTCGTCGCGACCGCGCGTCGACACTGGCTTACCTTCGTCACCTTCGACGCATGTCGGGGCAGGCCGCGTGATTCCCGGCTTCGACCTCGACCGCTTCGTCGCCGCCACGCTCTCCGAGGATCTGGGAGACGCGGGCGACGTCACCTCAGCGGCCGTCATCCCGGCGGACGCGCGCTTTTGCGGCGTGATGGACAGCCGCGACGCGATCACCGTCGCGGGGCTGCCGATCGCGGAGGCCTTCTTCCGCCGCCTCGATCCGGACGTCCGCGTCGAGCGGCTGGTGGAGGACGGCGCGTCCGTGCCAGCGGGGACGGACCTCATGCACTTGGAGGGGAACGCGCGCGCATTGCTCACCGCCGAGCGGTCGGCGCTCAACACCGTCCAGCACTTGTCGGGTGTAGCCACCATGACGCG
The DNA here is from genome assembly GCF_002288825.1 of Sphingomonas lenta. Classification (GTDB taxonomy): domain Bacteria; phylum Pseudomonadota; class Alphaproteobacteria; order Sphingomonadales; family Sphingomonadaceae; genus Sphingomonas; species Sphingomonas lenta. Next base: position 225,259 of record NZ_NSLI01000002.1, on the reverse strand, counting down.
CGCCTATGTCGACGCCATCGCCGGCACGGGCGCGACCTTGCTCGACACGCGCAAGACGATCCCCGGCCTGCGCCTGCTGGAGAAGTACGCCACCCGCATGGGCGGCGCGAGGAACCACCGCATGGGCCTGTGGGACGCGGCCATGATCAAGGACAACCACGTCGCCGTCGCGGGCGGCGTCGGCGAGGCGGTGCGCCGCGCGCGCGACGCCGGTATCGCCAGCATCATCGTCGAGGTCGATTGCCTCGACCAGATCGCGCCCGCGCTCGACGGCGGGGCCACGCACCTGCTGCTCGATAACATGCCGCCGGCCACGTTGCGCGAGGCGGTGGCGCTGGTCGCCGGGCGCGTGCCGACCGAGGCGTCGGGCGGCGTCCGCCTCGACACGATCCGCGCTATCGCGGAGACGGGGGTGACCTACGTCTCCGTCGGCCGGCTCACCCAGTCGGCGCCCGCCGCCGACATAGGTCTCGACTTCACCGTCTGACCGCGCCACCAGGGGCTCGGGAGGGGATGGAAATGGACAGACCACCGTCGATCAAGCAGTTCGAACGCCTCTGGTGGGCGTCGACGCTTCTATGGGGGCTAGGCACCTGGCTCGCCTGGGAGCGCACCACCAATGCGCTCAACGCGAACGCGCGCACCGCGCAGGTCGCGGGGCTGGCGCTTTGGGGCAACGTCGCCCTAGTCCTCGGCCTGAGCGTGCTGCTCTGGTGGCTCGCCGCCCGGCGCGGCAGCGCGATCGGCAAGTGGCTCGTCGTCGCTGCGGCAGCCATGAGCGGCGTGCGCGTCGCGATCCTGGTCATCGGCTTGGTGAACGGCGCGAACCTCCACCCGCTGTCGCAGGGCGCGTTCCTCCTCTCCGCCGCGCTGACCGTCTGGTCGGCGGTGATGCTGTTCCGGCCGGATGCGCGCCGCTGGTTCGGCGAGGACGAAGGCGAGTTCCCGGCGTGAGGCGTATCCTCGCCGCCGCCGCGCTGCTCGCGCCCGCCGCCGCCGGGGCGCAAGCCTATCGCTGCGACATCCCCGACCAGCCGCTGCGCGTCCGCCCCGACCTGCCCACGCCCGCGCAGCCCAAGCGCATGCTGCCCATCGGCGGCTATACGCTGGCGCTGACCTGGTCGCCCCAGTTCTGCCGCGAGCGCGGCCGCGACGCCTCCGCGCGGCTCCAGTGCCGCGGGCGCAACAGCTTCGGCTGGACGCTGCACGGCCTCTGGCCCGACGGCGTCGGCAAGCAGTGGCCGCAATATTGCAAGCCCACCGGGCTCGTTCCCCAGCCCGTAATCCGCGCCAACCTATGCGCCACCCCGTCGCCGCAACTCATCCAGCACGAATGGGCCAAGCACGGCACCTGCATGCCAGGCTACGACGCGTCGCGCTACTTCAACCGCGCGACCTCGCTCTACGCCCGCCTGCGCTATCCGGACATGGACGCGCTGTCGCGTGCACCCCTCGCCGCCGGCGCGTTCGCGTCCGCGATGGCGCGCGCCAATCCCGGGTTGGCGGCGAACATGATGCGGATCACCGCGACGCGCGACGGCTGGCTGGACGAGGTGTGGGTCTGTCTCGACCGCAACTTCCGTTACAGGCGCTGCCCCGCGCACCAGGGCGGGCTGCCGGCCAATGCGGGGCTCAGGGTCTGGCGGGGGCGTCGATAGTGACCGTCGCCGGGTGATGTTTGTCTAGGTGCCGCTTCAGCATGCGCAGGTTGCGCGTGTTGGAGCGGAACAGGAAGTCGGCGACGTCGCCCACGAACGGCACCAGCCCGAGCACGGCGTCCAGGCCCACATTGCCCGCCATGCGCGCGAGCTTGAACTTGGACAGGCCCAGGTTGCGCGCCTCCCATACCATCCAGGCGCCCAACGCTGCGCCCGCCGCGTCGCCGACCACCGGCACGAAGCCCAGGATTGTATCGAGCCCGACCGGGCGGTTGATCCCCGGCACCACGAACATGCGCTCGAGCAACCGCTCCATCGCCTCCACGCGCCGTCGCACCGAGGCGGGGTCGCGGCCGAGCGGCAGGGCATCGAGGACGGCGGGATCGAAGCGGGCGGGCATGCCCCCTAATTGGGCTCGCGGCGCAGCCGGTTCAACGGATGCCACGCGCGCGTATTCGGCTGCCACTGTCCCAGCCTGGGGGCCACGAGCGACCAGCGCAGCGGCCGGGCGATCGGGATGAACGCCATGTCGTCCGTCAACAGCCGGTCCGCCCGCGCGATCTCCTGCGCCCTGACCGCCATCGTCGGCGCGTCGCGCGCCGCGGCCAACGCCGCCTGCGCCTCCGGGCTGCACGGCCGGCAGGCGGTCGCCAGATACCAGCGCCCGCTATCGTAGGGCGCGACCTCGTCGATCAGCCGCAGGTCGGCCGGTTCGTCCCAGCCGACGCGTTCGGGCTCGATGCCGATTGCGATCAGCGAAGCCGCGATCTGTCCGAAGAGCAGCGTCGCGCCCGGCCCCCGCGGAAGCGCGACCCGCAACCGCACGGGCTCCCCGCCGGTCTCGGCCTCCGCGACTCGGGCCCGTGCGATCGCGCGCCGCTCCTCCAACGGCAAGGCGGCGTAGGCGGGCGCGGCCGGCGGCGCGGCGGAGTCGAGCCGATCGGGCAGCAATCGATCGACCGGCTCCCAGGCGGGGGCGACCGTCGCGGTGGCGGCGGCGCGGTCGATAGCCTGGCTCACCGCCGCGCGGTTCGCCGCGTCGGCGAGGAAGCCCGCACGGCTGACGACCGCGAGCCCGAACAGGCCGACGGCTGGATCGACGCGCACGTCGGCGGGCGGCACGCGCACGGTGGCGAGCAGGGGCCAGGCCGCGAAGGTGCCGCCGGAGACCAGGTCCGAGCGGCGTTCGGCGTAGCGTGCGATGGCGACCGCCGCGCGCTCCCCGATCAGGCGTACATCCTCCTCGGGCTGCGGCTCGCGCGGGTCTTCCGGGTCGGCGCGGGCCGGGTCGAGCGCGGGGCGGAGCAGCGGGTGGGGCATGGTGGCGACGATGCGCATGGGGCCCGTGCCTCCACGGCCCGTGCGGAATACCGCCATTTCGGGTTGGGCGAAGAGCTTGAGCAGGTCGGGCCGCTGACGGCTGAGGCGCACCTCCAGCACCTGCGGCGTCATGGCGACGATCTCGTCCACCGCGCTCAGAAACGGGCGGAGCGGATTGCCGCGGGCGCCCAAGCGGCGGCGGAGCGCGGCGGCGACCTGGTCGGCGGTGACCTTGGCGCCGTTGGCCCATTGCGCCTGGCGCAGACGGAAGATGTAGCTGCGGCCCTCGTCGATGACGATCCAGCGTTCGGCCAGGCCCGGCTCGATCTGCCCCGCGGCGTCGAAGCGGACCAGGCCCTGCTCCGTCGCGTCCGCCAGCAGCCGCGAAGGCAAGGGCGCGGAGGTGGGCGGGCGCTCGCCCTCGATCGCGCTGACGACGACCGCGCCCGTGTCGGGCCGGCGCTCGCAGCCTGCGGCGGCGAGCAGCGCGAAAGAGGCGAGGGTGGTGCGGACGGCGGGACTTGAACCCGCACTCCAAAGGAAACCGATTTTAAGTCGGCAGCGTCTACCGATTTCGCCACGTCCGCCCACGGAGGACGGAAAGCCTCAAGCGCGTCAACAAATCAACTCACACGTTCAAGCGTGCGCGCATTTCCTTGCCGGGCTTGAAGTAGGGGACGCGCTTTGCCTCCACGTCGACATGCTCGCCGGTGCGCGGGTTGCGGCCGGTGCGGGCATCGCGGGCGCGGGTGGAGAAGGCGCCGAAGCCGCGCAACTCGACGCGACCGCCCGCGGCCAGACGCGCGGCGACCGTGTCGAAGAAGCACGCGACGATCGCTTCGACCTCGCGCTGCGACAGGTCCGGATGGTCATCACAAAGACGCTGGACGAGTTCCGACCTGATCATCGCTGGAGAGCCCCCTTAAAGCCCCGGAAGACGCCGCAAGCACACGCGGCCTCTACCTTGCTATAGATCAAAACGATTACAGGGAAAGGTCCGAACCGACCCGTTCCCCCGTTATTCTGTCGCATAAGAAGAACGGCCGGAGCGTCTCCGCCCCGGCCGTTCCCGCCTTACTTGCCCTGGCGGGCCTTGAGCGCTTCGCCCAGGATGTCGCCGAGCGACGCGCCCGAGTCGGACGAGCCGTACTGCGCCACCGCCTGCTTCTCCTCGGCGATCTGCATCGCCTTGACGGAGAAGGTCGGCTTCTTGGAACGGTCGAAGCCCGTCACCATGGCGTCGAACTTCTGGCCGACCTGGAAGCGCTCGGGGCGCTGCTCGTCGCGGTCGCGGCCGAGGTCGGTGCGCTTGATGAAGCCGGTCGCGCCGTCGTCGCCCACCTGCACCTCGAGGCCGGCGTCGCGGACCTCGAGCACCGTAACGGTGACGACCTGGTTCTTGTTGACGCCGGCACCACCGCTGACGCCCGCGGCCGACGGACCGCCGCGCTCGAGCTGCTTCATGCCGAGGCTGATGCGCTCCTTCTCCGGATCGATGTCGAGCACGACCGCCTGCACGGTCTCGCCCTTGCGATGCAGGTTGAGCGCGTCCTCGCCCGAAACGCCCCAAGCGATGTCGCTCATGTGCACCATGCCGTCGACGTCGTTGTCGAGGCCGATGAACAGGCCGAACTCGGTGGCGTTCTTGACCTCGCCCTCGACGGTCGAGCCGATCGGGTGCGCGGCGGCGAAGGCCTCCCACGGGTTCTGCTGGGCCTGCTTGAGGCCGAGCGAGATGCGGCGCTTCTCCTGGTCGACCTCCAGCACGATCACGTCGACCTCCTGAGAGGTGGAGACGATCTTGCCCGGATGGACGTTCTTCTTGGTCCAGCTCATCTCGGAGACGTGGACCAGGCCCTCGATGCCGGGCTCCAGCTCGACGAACGCGCCGTACTCGGTGATGTTGGTCACGCGGCCCGTCAGCTTCGCGCCGACCGGGTACTTGGCGGCCGCCGCGTCCCACGGATCGCTCTCGAGCTGCTTCATGCCGAGGCTGATACGCTGCGTGTCCTTGTTGATGCGGATAATCTGGACGCGGACGCTGGCGCCGATCTCCAGCACTTCGGACGGGTGCTGGACGCGCTTGTAGCTGATGTCGGTGACGTGGAGCAGGCCGTCGATGCCGCCGAGATCCACGAACGCGCCGTAGTCGGTGATGTTCTTGACGACGCCGTCGATCACCTGGCCCTCGTGGAGCGACTGGATCAAGCCCGAGCGCTGCTCGGCGCGCGTCTCTTCGAGCACGGCGCGGCGGCTGACGACGATGTTGCCGCGCTTCCGGTCCATCTTGAGAATCTGGAAGGGCTGCGGAATGTCCATGAGGGGGGTGACGTCGCGCACGGGGCGGATGTCGACCTGGCTGCCCGGCAGGAAGGCCACGGCGCCCTGGAGGTCGACGGTGAAGCCGCCCTTGACGCGGCCGAAGATGACGCCCTCGACGCGCTTCTGCTGAGCGAACTCGCCCTCCAGCTTGTCCCACGCGGCCTCGCGGCGGGCGCGGTCGCGGCTGAGCATCGCCTCGCCGTGCATGTTCTCGACGCGGTCGACATAGACCTCGACCTCGTCGCCGACCTTGAGATCGGCCTTCTGCCCGGGGCTCGCGAACTCGCGGAGCGGCACGCGGCCCTCCGACTTCAGGCCGACGTCGATGACGGCCAGGTCGTTCTCGATGGCGGTGACGGTGCCGAGGACGACGCGTCCTTCGAAGCTGTCGGCGCCGCCGAACATATCGTCGAGCATCGCCGCGAAATCGTCGCGGCTGGGCAGGGCTTGAGTGGCCATAAAGTGGTTCAGTTCCTCAAAATCATCATTTCCGGCCAACCGGTTGTGTCCGGTGGTCTTGGCCAAAAACACGCCGCGACGACCCCGTGCCGGCGCGGCGTCCTGACGAGATGGTGCTGGTGGAGGGGCTGACCGCATGGAATGCGAAAAGGGCGTGAGGGCTCGGGCCCACCGCCATCCTCCGCGAGCACCTGCCCGCCGGACGGCGCGCCACATAGCGGAGGCGGCGTGAAAGGGCAAGGCGACCTGCCCGATCGCGGGCCGAATGCGGTTACCGGAGCGCATACCAGGACGAGAGACATTTCCGTGACGGCGGCCGCGGGAAGGTCTAAGCGGGCCCAAGGGGGGTTACGAAGAGGAAAGGCAGATCGGTACCTCCGCATTCCCTATCGCGCTCGCGCTGATCGGCGCGCCGGGCGAGTTCCATTGTGCCTTGGGCCAGGACGCGCCGCCTCCGCCGGCGGCCGCCGAAGCGCCGACTTCGCCGCAGGATGCCGCGCCGCCTGCCAGCCCGCCGCCCGCCGAACAGGCTGCGCCGACGCCCCCCGGCCAGGCGACGGGTCAGGAGGTCGTCGTCACGGGCCGGAGCCGTCGCGGCGACCCGTTGGAGCCCATCAACGCCCAGACCTTCGCGGCGACGGAGGCGGTCGACAAGGCGCTCGTCGGCCCGGCCGCCCGCGCGTACAAGAAGGGGCTGCCGCGCCCGATCCGAAAGGGCTTGCGCAACTTCCTGGCGAACTTTCGCGAACCGGTCGTGTCGGTCAATTACCTCCTGCAGCTCAAGCCCGGAAAGGCGGCCGAGACGCTGGGGCGGTTCGCGATCAACTCGACGATCGGCGTGGCGGGGCTGGTCGACGTAGCCAAGAAGCCGCCCTTCAACCTGCCGCGCCGGCGGAACAGCTTCGCCAATACGCTGGGCTATTACGGCGTGAAGCCCGGACCCTATTTCATCCTGCCGCTAGTCGGATCGACCACGCTGCGCGATTTTGCGGGCACGGTCGTCGATCAGGTGCTCGTGCCGATCGGTCCGATTCAGCCGCTCCAAGGCCAGGCCTACACCATTCCCGTCGCGGTTCTGAGCACGCTCGACAATCGCGCGGAGTTCGAGGACGAGCTTCAGCGTATCCGCGCGACCAGCGACCCTTATGCGGCGTCGCGCCGCTTCTACCTGGAGCGCCGACAGGCCGAGATCGACGCGCTGCGGGGCAAGCGCCCGCCGCTCCCGGTGAGTGACGCCGTCGCGCCTGCGCTAAACCCCGTCGAACCACCGCCGACGCCCGAGTCGCCACAATGACGCGCCCGACCGGCCGCACGCTGAAGGAAACCTACGTTAGCTTTGGCGTTTGCCGACGCATGCCACGCTTCTATTTCGACCTCTATAACGGGCTTGGCCTCACGAAGGACGAGGAAGGGCAGGCCGCTCCCGACGAGGGGGCGGCCCGCGACCTCGCGATCGAGAGCATCCGGTCGCTGCTCGGCGATGAAGTACAGGGTGGCGAGCTCGACCTGCGGGGAAGGGTCGAGATCAAGCGGGACACGGGCGAGGTGGTGATGCAGGTCCGGTTCGACGAGGCCGTTTCCGTACGGCTTCCGGAGGAGAGCCGCCATCATTGAGCGCCACCTGACCCGCATCCGCGCGCGCCACGCGCTGAGCGCCGATGAGGAACAGGTAGTGCGCGGCCTCCTCGCGGACACGCGCTCCGTCGAGGCGCGCAGAACCGTAATCCGCGAAGGCGAGCGGCTGGAGGCCAGCACGCTCCTGCTCGACGGTTTGATGTGCCGCTACAAGGATCTGCGGAACGGCCAGCGGCAGGTGACCGAGCTCCACGTGCCTGGCGACTTCGCGGACATGCACAGCTTCACGCTGAAGCGCCTTGACCACAATGTGCAGACGCTGACCGACTGCGTGATCGGCCTCGTGCCCCATGAGCGCATCCAGCGCATGACGGAGACGCACCCGCGCCTCGCCCGCCTCTACTGGTTCGGCACCAACCTGGACGCGGCGATCCATCGCGAGTGGGAAGTCTCGCTCGGCAAGCGTTGGGCGGCGGAGCGGACGGCGGCGCTGTTCTGCGAGATGCACGTCCGGCTGGGGCTGGTCGGCATGGCGGACCCGGACGGATACGGCTTCCCGCTCACGCAGACCGAGCTGGCGGAGTGTCTCGGCATCACGCCCATCCATCTCAACCGCACGTTGAAGGAGCTGCGCGAGGCCGGGCTGGTGGAGTTTAGGAGCCGCTACGTGTCGCTGCTCGACTTGCCGCGGCTGCGGTCGATGGCGGATTTCGATGAGAACTACCTCTACCTCGACCCCGACCCGTTGTGAGGGGTTAGGGACGGCTTCCTCCTCCTCTCCCCATCAGGGAGTAGAGCGCCCATATCGCGTCAGACGCTTGACCGAGGCCGCTTCGGCCTAGGCTCGCGTCGCGAGGGTCGTGTGGATGGCGGATGAGCGTGGGCGCGCGGTGCCCAGCGGACGGTTGTCGCGGTTGGGCGCGTTCGGGCGGCTCGCCGGCGGCGTCGCGGGTGGGATGGTGGCGGAGGGCGCGCGGCGGATCGCGGGCGGCGAGCGGCCGACCGTCGCGAACCTGCTGCTGACGCCCGGCAACATCGGCCGCGTCGCCGACCAGCTGTCGCACCTGCGCGGGGCGGCGATGAAGCTGGGGCAGATGATCTCGATGGACGCGGGCGACGTGCTGCCGCCCGAGCTGTCCTCCATCCTCGCGCGCCTCCGCGAGAACGCGCATCATATGCCGCCCGATCAGCTGAAAGGCGTGCTCGAGCGTGAGTGGGGCCGCGACTGGCGGCGGCGCTTCGCGAAGTTCGGCGCGGGGCCGGTCGCCGCCGCCTCAATCGGGCAGGTGCACCGCGCCAACACGCATGACGGGCGCGAGCTGGCGGTGAAGGTGCAGTATCCGGGCGTCGCCGAGAGCATCGACGCGGACGTCGACAACGTCGCGACGCTGCTGCGCGTGTCGCGGCTGCTGCCCGAGGGGCTCGACCTCGCGCCCCTGCTCGCCGAGGCGAAGCGGCAGTTGCGCGAGGAGGCGGATTACGGCCGCGAGGGCGAGATGATGACGCGCTATGGCGCGCTGCTCGAAGGCGAGGCGGACTTCGTCGTGCCGCGGCTCGACCGTGAGTTCACGACGGATCGCGTGCTGGCGATGAGTTGGGAGGAGGGGAGGCCCGTCGAGGCGCTCGCCGACCAGCCGCAGGAGGTGCGGGACGACGCGATGCGGTCGCTGATCGCGCTCGTGCTGCGCGAGCTGTTCGAGTTTGGGCTGATGCAGACCGATCCCAATTTCGCCAACTACCGCTGGCGGCCCGATACGGGGCAGATCGTGCTGCTCGATTTCGGCGCGGCACGGCCGGTCGCGCCCGAGACGGCGCGGAGCTATCGCGCGGTGCTCGCGGCGGGGTTGGACGGCGACCTCGATCGCGTGCGCGAGGCGCTGGTCGAGGCGGGGTTCGTCGGCCGCTCGGCCGTCGAGCGGCACCGGGCGGCGGTGGACCGGATGCTGGGCGCGGTGCTCGCGGAGATGAACCGGCCGGGGCCGTTCGACTTCGGCGATCGCAGCTTCGTGGGCGTGATCCGCGACGAGGCGATGGCGATGGCGCAGGACAAGGCGACCTGGCACCTGCCGCCCGCCGACGCCTTGTTCGTGCAGCGCAAGGTCAGCGGCACCGCGCTCCTCGCCGCGCGGCTCAAGGCCAGGGTGGACGTGAAGTCCCTGATCGGGAAGCACCGCGCCGTGGACGCGCCCGGCACCGTCGGATAGCCTCTCCGCCCGACAGCAGGGCAGGGAGGGCGCATGGCTACGCGGGCGAAGGAGAAGCGGGTCAAGCCCGTGGGCCGGGTGACGCTCCGGTTCGGCGGCGACAAGAAGCGCAAGGCGCTCAGCAACTTCTCGGCGGGCACGCGCGTCGGCGAGAGCGTGTTCCTAGCCGCCGACGAGCATGCCGACATCGATCGGCTGACGATCGCGGGCCAGGAGTGCGGTGAGCCCGCACGGTTCGAGCTCGCCGACCTCCTGCCGCTCGCCGATCCGGAGGAGGAAGCCGACCTGGAGGGGCTGGCCGCCGACGAGGGCTGGCTCTGGGTGCTGGGCAGCCACGCGCGGACGCGGGCCAAGCCGGAAAAGGCCGAGGGCGAATGCATCGACCTGGCGGCGCTGGCCGACCTCAACGACACGCGCGCGCGCTGCCTGCTCGCGCGATTGCCGCTGGTGCGCGAGGACGGGTGCTGGACGCCCGTCAAGCAGGACGGCGACCGGCGTGCGGGCATGCTGCGCCAGGGCAAGAAGGGCAACGCCGTCGCCAAGGCGCTGGCGAACGACCCGCTCGTCGGACCGTTCACCGAGCTGCCCGCCAAGGAGGGCGGGGTGGACGTGGAGGGGATCGCGGTATGCGGCGACCGCGTCGCGCTCGGCATGCGCGGCCCGGTGATCGCCGGCCACGCCCTGCTGATCGAGTTCGCGATCAAGGCGAAGAAGTCGGGCGAGCTGAAGGTGACCCAGGACCCGGTGTTCCGGCTGATGGCGCTTCAAGGACTCGGCGTGCGCGACCTGAAGCGGGTGGGCGACGACCTGCTGATCTTGGCGGGGCCGACGACGGGGCTCGACGGGCCGTGCGCGCTCTACCGCTGGCGCGGCTGGGCGAACGACCCGCCGCGCGACGCCAAGCAGGTCCGGCTGCACCGGCCGGAGATGCTGTTCGAGATCCCCGTCGGACGCGGGTGCGACCACCCGGAGGGCCTCGCGCTGTGGAACGGCGGGAGCCAAATCCTGGTGATCTACGACAGCCCCGCGCCCGACCGCATCGACGTCGACGCGAGGACGGTCGCGGCGGACCTGTTCAACCTGCCGAGCTGAGAGCGCACAGGCTCCCTCCGTTCCGCCGTCACCCCGGACTTGGCCCGGGGTCCATGCGCGGCACCCTTGTTTACAAAGGCGTGCTCGAACAACCGGACGCGCGTGGATGCCGGGTCAAGCCCGGCATGACGGGTGGGTTGGAGCGATGTTCAACTTCCCGCCTCCGAGAGCGCGTCCAGGGCGGCGAAGATGTGCGCGCGCATGGCGGGGTCGCGGGTGACCTCCAGCATTGCGCTTAAGCTGGAGCGCGCGGCCGCGACGTCGCCGTGGACGAGCTCGAGCCGCGCGCGCTCCCACCAGCCATGGCCGCCAGACGGCGCGAAGCCCGTGATGCGGCGGTATAGCTCCAGCGCGCGGCCGGGCTTGCCGCCGGCCTCGGCGCGCGTCGCCTGGTTGAGGAGCAAACGGACGAGCACCTGGCGGTTCGTCATGGGCGCGAGGTGCTCGTTTGTCGGCCTCACCTCCGGGCCGAGCACGCCGCGCAGCAGCGCCGCCAGCTGCTCGGAGCTGAGCACCCCGCCGCCGTTAAACGCGTCGACCAGCACGGGCTCCGTGTCCGATCCGACGCGCAGCAGCACATGGCCGGGCGTGTTGAGCACGTCAGCTTCCCATCCAACGCGCCGCGCCGCCGCCGCGTAAAGGATCGCCAAGCTGACGGGCAGCCCGCGCCGCCGGTCCACGACGCGGATCAGGTCGGCGTTCTCCGGGTCGTCGTACGTCTGGCGGTCGCCGCGAAAGCCGTACTCGTCGCTGAAGACCAGCGCGAGCGCGGCGGCGCGGTCGCGCGGGGCCGTCGCGTCCGCGCCCACGACCGCCAGCCGGTCGGTGATCGTGCCGAGCAGGTCGAGATAGGGGTCGAGCGATACGCCCGGATGGTCGAGCTGCGCGATCTGAAGCGCGGCGGAGTCGAGCTCGATCGACTCGTCCTCCAGCAAACCGAGCGCGGCGATGTCCTCCATTCAGCCGCCCGGCGTGTTCAGCGGGTCGCCGCCGCCCAGCTCGCCGCGGTCGCTTGGGCTTCCCGCGCCCGGCTCCCCGCGGCCCGCGCCCGATCCGATCGCCTCGCCCATGCCGGGCGTGCGCTCGCCGCCGCCAGAGGATAGTCCCGCCGCATCCGCCAGCGCACCGTCGGCCGGGCCGAGCGCACCCGCCTCCGCCGCGATCTCGCTGTCGATCCGCGCGGCCAGGCTGTCGGTGCGGGGCACGTTCGGGCCGTCGAGCGCGCCGCCCTCGGGCGCGCCCGCGCCGCCTGCGGTGCCGCCGCCGCCCGAGCCGCCCGTGCCGCTCAGCGCCTCCCGCGCGTTCGCATCCTCCAGCCCGCGCAGGTCGAGGCCGCCGCCATCCCGTTGATCGGTCATGGTAAGTCTCCTTCGGCGCACTCAACGCGTGGGCCGCGCGCCTGTGCCGATGAGGGACGATTCGGCCTTAACCCTCTTTCCGCATGGCCGAATTCGTAAAGAAGGCGTTAACGCCCATGCTATGACAAGACGTTTAGTGCTTACCAACGAAGCGGCCCGGCACCCCTTCCGGCGCACGCTCCCGCCCCCGCCCAAGCCGGCCGCGCGGCCGAACGACGATCAGGACTGGAAGCTGTTCGCGTTAAGCTTCGGCGCCTTTTTCACCTGCTTTTACAGCTTCATCTTCTAGGCGGTAGGCGGAGCAGGCCAGGTGTAGCTTGCGGGCGATCCAGGCGGCGACCAGGCACATGCCGGCCACCACGATCAGGAGCTGGCTGGCGGTGACGCCCGCCGCCATGATCCCGGCCACCGCCGCCGACCCGAACGTCATCGCGCCCGAGTTGACGACGTTGTTCGCCGCCACCGTGCGCGCGGTCTGGTCCTTGGACACGGTGGTCGTGAGGTAGGCGTAGAGCGGTACCACGAACATGCCGCCGAACACCGCCACCATCAGCAGCGTGAACAGCACGGGCACCGCCTGCGCCTGGGCCACGAACTCGGCGACGCCGTAGAGCCGGCCCGCGGGCGCTGGCGTCCAGAGCCGCACCACCGCCCAGAAGACGAGCACCGTCGCCCCCATCGCGATCACCGACGCGGGCGAGTAGCGCGCCGAGATCGTGCCGCGGAGCAATAGGTTGATCACCACCGACCCGATCGCGACGCCGATCGAGAAGATGCCGAGCACCAGGCTCGCGACCGACGCGTCGGCGGTGAGCACGTTCTTCACCAGCGGCGGAAAGGCGATGATGAGGACGGAGCCGATCGTCCAGAAGAACGAGATGGCGCAGATCGCCAGGAATAGCCTGGGCACGTGCATCGTACCCGAGATCAAGTTCCACGACGCGCGGAACGGGTTCCAGTCGAGCGTGAGCTTCGGACCCAGCCGCGGCGCGGGCGGGATTTCGCGCGCGATCAGGTAGCCGAAAAAGGCCACCGTCAGCGTCACGGCCGCCACGAGCAGCGTCGATTTGTAGATGAAGCCCGCCACGATCGTGCCGAACAGGATCGACAGGTAGGTACCCGCCTCGACCAGCCCCGTGCCGCCCAGCACGTCCTCGTCGTCCAGGTGCTGCGGCAGGATCGCGTATTTGATCGGCCCGAAGAAGGTGGAGTGGATACCTAAGCCCACCACCGCCAGCAGCATCAGCGCGAGCGGCAGGGTCACCGCCCCGGTCAGCGCCAGGAACAGCCCCGCGCAGCCCACGGCCATGATGACGATTTCCGCGAGCTTCACGACACGGATGATGCGCGTCTTGTCCGTCGTGTCGGCGAGCTGGCCCGCCAGTGCCGAGAGAAGGAAGAAGGGCAGCACGAAAATGCCCGCCGCCAGCGCGTTGAAGAAGCCTTCCTGCCGCTCGTCGTTGAAGATCTCGTAGGTCGCGAACAGAACCATCGCGGTTTTGAAGAGATTGTCGTTGAACGCACCCATGAACTGGGTGGTGAACAGGGGCAGGAAGCGACGGCGCTTCAGGAGCCCGAGCGAGTTGATCATGGCGGACGCGGATAGCCGAGCGTCCGGCCATGCGCCACCCGCCAAAACGAGCACGGGCTTCCGCGCGGGCGGGCGCGGCGTTACGGTGTGTGTCGGATGCTGACCCTTCCCAATCTGTTGACCCTGTCGCGCATCGTCGCGGTGCCGGCGCTCGTCGCGCTGCTCTGGTGGCCCGACTGGGAGGCCGGCTACGCGCTCGCCTTCGCGCTCTACTGCCTCATGGGCGTGACCGATTATTTCGACGGCTACCTCGCCCGCGCGCAGGGGGCGGTGTCGCGATTAGGCGTGTTCCTCGACCCCATCGCCGACAAGATCATGGTCGCCGCCGTCATCCTGATGCTGGTGGGAACGCGGTTCGAGGACCGGGCGATCATCACCGGCGTCCACCTGATCGCCGCGTTGGTGATCCTGCTCCGCGAGATCGCGGTGTCGGGCCTGCGCGAGTTCCTGGGTGGCATCCAGGTGTCGGTGCCCGTCTCCAAGCTCGCCAAATGGAAGACTACGTTCCAGATCGTCGCGCTGGGCGCGCTGATCCTGGCGGGTGCCGCGCCCGAGCAGGGATGGATCAAGCTGGTGGGCCTCGCCACGCTCTGGAGCGCCGCCGCGCTGACGCTGGTGACCGGGTGGGATTACCTGCGCGTCGGTCTCAAGCACATGGACTAAGTCTTTGCGGGTGCTCTACTTCGCCTGGGTACGCGAGGCGGTCGGGGTCGACGAGGAGCAGGTCGCGCCGCCGGCAGAGGTCGTGACGGTCGCCGACCTGGTCGCCTGGCTGTCCGGCCGCTCCGAAGGCCACGCACGCGCTTTCGCCGACCGATCGCGGCTGCGCGCGGCCGTTGACCAGGCGTTCGTGCCGCTCGACGCGAGCGTGGAAGGCGCGACGGAGGTCGCGATCTTCCCGCCGGTGACGGGCGGGTGATCCGCGTCCGCGTCTCGCCCGAGCCGATCGACATGGCTACCGAGCTCGCAGGCGTCGAGGCGGCGGGGGCGGGAGGCGTGGCGAGCTTTACCGGCATCGTGCGCGCCGACGACGGCGTCGAGCTGCTCGAGCTGGAACACTATCCCGGTGCGACGGAAGCGGCGCTCACCCGGCTCACGGAAGAGGCGATCGCGCGTTGGGGCCTGCTCGCCGCGAGCGTGGTGCACCGCGTCGGCTCGATGCTGCCGGGCGAACGGATCGTTCTCGTCGCCACCGCCGCCCCGCACCGCACGGCGGCGCTGGACGCGTGCGCGTTCCTGATCGACCGGCTGAAGACGGACGCGCCGTTCTGGAAGCGGGAGACCAGGGCAGGGGGGCGGCGCTGGGTCGATGCGCGGGACGCGGACGACGCGGCGGCGCGACGGTGGGACTGATCCATCATCTCCCTCTCCCCTCTGGGGAGAGGGTCGGGGAGAGGGGCAGTGTGCCGCCGTATCGACACTGCCCCTCTCCCGACCTCGCTGCGCTCGGCCACCCTCTCCCCAGAGGGGAGAGGGAGTTCCGCTCACCCGAGCCTTGGCACCAGCACCCCGTTCACTACGTGCACGACCCCGTTCGACTGCCGCACGTCCGGCGTCTCAACATAGGTCCGCGTGCCGTTCATGTCGGTCAGCGTCAGCTCGCCGCCTTCCACCCGCGCCGTCAGCAGGTCGCCCGCGACCGTCGTCAGCTGCGCCGTGCCCCCGCCCGCCTGGACGCGTTGGCGCAGGTCGGCGGCGGTGAGCGCGCCGGGGACGACGTGGTAGTTGAGCACGCGCGTCAGCGACGCCTTGTTCTCCGGCTTGAGCAGCGTCTCGACCATGCCGGGCGCGAGGCGGCCGAACGCCTCGTTGGTGGGCGCGAACACGGTGAACGGGCCGGGTCCGGACAGCGCCTCCGTCAGCCCCGCCGCCCGCACCGCCGATACGAGCGTCGTCAGATTGGGCGCGGCGGACGCGTTGGCGACGATCGTGCGGTCCGCGAGCATGGCCGCGCCGCCGACGGCGGGATTGGCGGCCGTGCTCGCCGGGCGGGAGGCGGTGGCCGGCCCAGGGCTCGTGGTGGCCGTCGGCGGGACGCACGCGGCGAGCGACAGGACGCTCGCCAGCACGATCAGGGGCAAGGGCTTCATGACACGTCTCCGCTGCGGTGGACGCGGGTGGTTACGCTGGCGAACCGGAAAAGGTTGCGCCCCGGCTCAATGCGACTCGGCCAGCAAGGTCGCCAGCAGCTTGAAGTCGCGCTCGCGCGGCGACGCGCGGCGCCAGACCAGCGCCACCTGCCGCGACGCATGCGGCGCGTCGAGCGGCCGCGCCTCCACGCGCGTATGCTCCAGGATGCCGGCGTTGAGCGCCATCTCCGGCAACATCGTCACGCCCAGCCCGTTGTCGACCATCTGCACCACTGTGTGGAGTGAAGTACCGAGCATCTGCGCCTCGGCGCGAAGCTCCGGGCGGTTGCACGCCGCCAGCGCGTGCTCGGTCAGGCAATGCCCGTCCTCGAGCATCAAGAGGCGCGTCTCGTCGATGTCCTGCGGCTTGAACGCCGCCGGGGCGGGATCGGCGTCGTCCGTGGGAAAAGCGACGAGCAGCGGGTCGTCGAACAGCGGCTCGACGGTCACCTCGCCGCAGGCGTAGGGCAGCGCCAGCAGCACGCAGTCGGTGCGTCCGCTATGCAGGCCCTCGCACGCGGCGGCGCTCGGCTCCTCGCGGAGGAACAGGCGGAGTTCGGGGTAGCGCTCGCGCAACGAGGGCAGGATGCGCGGGAGGATGAAGGGCGCGATGGTCGGGATCACGCTCATCCGCAGGTCGCCCGACAGGGGGCGGCCGCTCGCCCGCGCCATGTCGCCCAGCTCCTCCGCCTCGCGCAGCACGCGCCGGGCCTTGTCGGCGATCGACTCGCCCAGAGGCGTGAACCGCACCACGCGGCGTGTGCGCTCGACGAGCGTCACGCCGAGCAGCATCTCCAGCTCGCGCAAACCGGCCGATAATGTGGACTGGGTGACGAAGCTCGCGTCGGCCGCGCGTCCGAAATGACCGTGATCGTGCAGCGCGACCAGATATTGCAGCTGCTTGAGCGTGGGCAGGTAGGTGGCGCTCATAAAGGTGCGTGCCCGGTCACGCGCCCGCCCTAGGGCGGGACGGCGGGCGGGGCAACCGGGTCAGGCGAGCGCCCGGATGAAGCCGTACAGGCTGGTGGCGGTGAGCACCGCGCCCACCAGGATCAGCATGGCTTTGGTGGAGACGCGCCGGGCGATCACCGCACCGAAGGGAGCCGCCGCGACGCCGCCGATGATCAGGCCGATGGTCGCGAACGCGAAGGACTGCCAGCCGAGATGGTAGATGAAGGCGGCCGACACGGTGATCGTCAGAAAGAACTCGACGCTGCTGACGGTGCCGACGACGCGCCGAGGTTCGACGCCTTGGACGAGGAGGTTGGACGTGACCACCGGCCCCCACCCGCCGCCGCCCACCGCGTCGAGAAAGCCGCCCAGCAGCCCCAGCGGCTCGACCACCTTGGGCTTCTGATGCTTAGGCGGGTACAGGATGCCGCGAGCGAACAGGTACACGCCGATGCCGATCAGGTAGGCGAGGATGAACGGCCGGACGAAGTCGCCGTCGAGGTTCACGAGCACATATGCGCCCGTGACGCCTCCCACGATGCCGGGCAGCAGCAGGCGTAGGAACAGCTTCAGGTCGACATTGCCCGCGATCGTGTGGCTGATCCCCGACGCGGCGGTGGTGAAGACCTCGACGATGTGGATGTTGGCGGACGAGCGCGCGGGCGCGACGCCCAGCACGGCGACGAGCAGCACGTTGCACACCACGCCGAACGCCATGCCGAGCGCGCCGTCCACCATCTGCGCGGCGAAGCCGATCGCGACGAAGGGGATGATCGACGTCCAGTCGAAGCTCGCGAGATCAGGCATTCGGCTCCCTTCGGCATCCCGCATTAGCGCGCGCGCGAACCCCCACAACGCAGGAGGAGTT
Organism: Sphingomonas lenta; assembly: GCF_002288825.1. GTDB lineage: Bacteria > Pseudomonadota > Alphaproteobacteria > Sphingomonadales > Sphingomonadaceae > Sphingomonas > Sphingomonas lenta. The sequence continues at coordinate 207,732 of NZ_NSLI01000002.1, read as the reverse complement.
TAACGCGCTAAAGCGGGACGCGGAGCCATGCTGGCAAAGCGGGCGTTCAGCCCTTACCTTCCTCCCGGAAAGGGGAGCGCCGATGTTCAGCCGGCTCGTGCAGTATCTCGACTCGATCCGCGCGCGCGATCCCGCGCCGCACAGCCGCGCGGAGGTCCTGACCTATCCGGGCGTGTGGGCGCTGGGCTGGCACCGGGTCGCGCACGCGCTGTACCGGCGGCGGCAATTCTTCCTGGCGCGGTGCATCAACCACTTCTCGCGCGCGACCACCGCGATCGACATCCATCCGGGCGCGAAGATCGGGCGCAATTTCTTCATCGACCACGGCTTCGTCGTGATCGGCGAGACGGCGGAGATCGGCGACAACGTCACCATCTACCAGTGCGTGACGCTGGGCGGCACCAGCCCCGACAACGGCGTCGCCGGCAAGCGCCACCCGACACTGTCGGACGGCGTGATCGTCGGATCGGGGGCGCAGGTGCTGGGACCGATCACCGTCGGCCCGCGCGCGCGCGTCGGCGCGAACGCGGTCGTGACCAAGGACGTGCCGGAAGGCGCGGTGATGGTCGGCATCCCCGCCCGGCCGACGATGGTGGAGGGCGGCGCCGCGCCGAGCCCGAAGTTCGTGCCCTATGGCACGCCCTGCTCCGAGATGTTCGATCCGCAGACGCAGAAGGTCGAGCTGCTGCGCTGCGAGCTGGAGCAGATGAGGAAGCGGCTGGACGCATTGCTCGGCGAACAGGGGGAGCGTGACCGCGCTTAATGGGTAGCATTCTTCCGTTCCCCGCCGCCGGCGCGGGCAAGCCGTCTCAGATCGGCTTTGACCGGCTGGAACTCACCCGCATCCTCGACGTGTACGGCCGCATGGTCGCGGCGGGCATGTGGCGCGACTACGCGATCGAGCTCGGCCGCGACGCCGCCGTCTTCGCCGCCTTTCGCCGCTCCGCCGAGCGGCCCGAATACCGGATCGAGAAACGCCCGGCCCTGCGCGCGAAGCAGGGCATGTGGGCGCTTGTCGGCGAGCATGGCGCGGTGCTCAAGCGCGGCCAGGAGCTCGCCACGGTGCTGGCCCCGCTCGAGCGGCGGTTGATGAAGGTGGTGGAGGACTAGCCCGCCAGCGCGACCGGCGGCAGGCGCTCGCCCCAGCCGCCGAGCCGCGACACGATTGCCCGGCGCATCGGGTGCCAAAAGGCGGACAGCGTCAGCAGCGCCGAGCCGATCACCAGGGCGGTGAACGACCAGCCAAGCTCCACCGCTCCCGCCCCGCGGAACAGGGCGACCAAGGCGGATAGGACATAGGCCAGCCCCGAGACGAGCAGGGCACGGCGGTCGATCGCCAGCGCTAGGACCGCGAACATCGCGTATAGCGCCACCACGACGAACGCGGTGCCCGCGCCCACATCGGCGTCGAACACGCCCAGTATGCGGAAGATCGGATGCGCGATCAGCGGCGCCGCGGCGAGGTGCAGCCAGAAGGCGACGTCGGCCCGACGCGTCCGCCGCTCGCGGTCCGACAGGTCCCAGCGCATCGCGAGCAGGAACAGGGCGAGACCCGCGGCGAGCAGGAGAGGCTGGATGGCGCGCTCCGCCGCGGGCGCGACCGCCAGGACCAGGCAGAGCGCGACCGCGACACTCGCCAGCGCGCCCGCCGCGACCGCGATCGGTACGGCGAAGCGCCGCCAGTGCGTCCAAGCAGCCGCGGCGGCCGCGAGCGCCACGCCCGCGCCCGCCAGCGCCGCGCCGCGCGGCGACAGATTAGCCTCGATCTGGCCCACCAAGCCGGCGCAGGTCGCAGCCGCTCCGCCTACGAAGGCGAGCGCCAGGAGCACGCTCGGCAGCGCCGCCTTGCGCCGCGCCGTGAAGTGCTCCGCCAGGAGCCAGCTCGCGCCTGCGACCAGCGCGCCAGCCAGCATGAACGATACGGCCCCGCCAATCCCCGCGACCGCCGCCAACGACAGGGCGATCGCGATCGAGATAAAGATGTCGTTGAACCCGCTCAGGAGCCTGACCTGCTCCTCCTCGACCGCCGGCGTCGCGCGCCGGCTGGCGACGAAACGGCGGAAGCGCCAGGCGGCCTCGGCCGAGAGCTCGCCGGCCACGATGGCGTCGTCGATGTCCGATTCGCTGTACAGGACCGGCCTCCGCCGTTGCGCCCCGTCAGCGTATCACGGTGCCGCAGCGGCTGAAAGCCGCCTAGGCGGACGCCGCCGGCGTCAACCGCCCTGCAGCACCCGGCCGATCAGCATCGCCTGCTCCGCCCCCGATTGCGGCACGATCTCGCCCGAGCGGTCGGTGATCTCCGCCCAGTGCGCCGCGACGCCTTCGGGCGACAGCTCGTCGCCGTGCAGCGCCACGCCGGGGGTGAGAGTGACATAGGCCGACTGGAACACGCCCGCGCCCGCGCCGACGACCGCGTTGCTCGGCGCGTCCTCCGATACGAGGTAGAGCGCGGCGGGCACGACCTTCTCGGGCGCGAACGCCTGGAACAGCTCGGCGGGGAACAGGTCCTCCGTCATGCGCGTGCCGGCGGTCGGCGCGACCGTGTTGACCTTGATCCCATACTTCGCGCCTTCGAGATGCAGCGTCTTGGCCAGCCCCGCGAGGCCGAGCTTCGCCGCGCCGTAGTTCGCCTGACCGAAATTGCCGAACAGCCCCGTGGACGACGCCGTCATCAGGATGCGGCCGTAATTCTGCTCGCGCATCAGCTTCCAGCACGCCTTGGTCGCGTAGGCGGAGCCGAGCAGGTGCACGCGCACCACGAACTCGAAGTCGCCGGGCTCCATCTTGGCGAACGTCTTGTCGCGGAGCACGCCGGCGTTGTTGATGAGCACGTGGACGCCGCCCCAGCGCTCCTTCGCGCGGGCGACCATCTCGAGCATCTGCTCATACTCGGCGACGCTGCCGCCGTTCGCCATCGCCTCGCCGCCCGCCGCCTCGATCTCCTGGACGACCTGGAGAGCCGCGTCCGACTGGCCGGTCCCGTCGCGCGCGCCGCCCAGGTCGTTGACGACCACCTTGGCCCCGCGCCGCGCCAGCTCAAGCGCGTAGGCGCGGCCGAGGCCTCCGCCCGCTCCGGTCACGATGGCGACTTGGTCGTCGAAACGGATGGGCATGGAAAAGGGCGCTCCCTCGGATGACGGAGCGCCCTCTCTAGGTGGTTGCGCGGTCAGCGCAACCTGGACCGGCCCGCGGCGGCGAAGCCGCCGTCGGACGACGGGCTTAGCCCGTCGCCGGCCGGGCTGGCGCCTTAACGGCGGCGACGCGCCGAGGAGCGCCGCGTGCTGCCGCGCTGAACGCAGTCGTCATACTGACCGGCCTGGCAGACCGGCAGGTCGGTCCGCGCGGGCTCCGGTGCGGCGATCGGCTGCGGCGCGATGCCCGCGCCGCCCATCATGCCGCCCGACGGGTTCATGGTCATGTTGCCGCCCATCGTGCCCGACATGCCGCCGGTCGTGCCCGACATGCCGCCGGTGGTGCCGGACATGGAGCCGCTCATCGACGGGTCGGTCGTGGTGCCCGTCGTGCCCGACATCGTGCCCGAGCCGGTCGTGGTGCCGGTGGTGCCCATCTGCTGCTGCATCGCCGGGTCATTGGTCGTGGACTGCATGGTCGAGCCCGCGGTGCCGGTGGCCGACGGATCGGTCGTACCTGTGGTGCCCGTGGTCGCCGGATCGGTTGTCGGCGACGAGGTGGTCGTCCCCGTCTGGCCCGAGGGCGTCGTCGACTGCGCGGCGCCCGAGTCGCTCGAAGTGGTACCGGTGGTCTGAGCGTAGAGCGGAGCGGCGACCAGCGCGGTCGCGGCGAGAAGATAGAGCTTCATCGGTCTCTCCAGAGTTGAAGCGCAAAGCGCGTTCGCGCCCGCCTCCAACGCTCGACTTGCCGCATGGGTCCTCGTTTCGTCTCCGATCCGTTCTTTATCTCAGATCAGTTCCCCGCGTCCAAAGCATAACCCGCCGACCGCACGGTGCGTATGATGTCGGGCCGGTCGCCTATATTGATCGCCTTTCGCAGCCGCCGGATATGCACGTCGACGGTGCGCGACTCGATGTCGCTGTCGTGTCCCCACACCGCGTCGAGCAGCCGCTCGCGCGAGAAGACCCAGCCTGGATGCTCTAGGAAATGCTTGAGCAGCCGGAACTCGGTCGGGCCCAGCGGCACGACCTGCCCGGCGCGTCGCACCTTATGGCCGACCGTATCCATCTCGATATCGGCATAGGTCAGCGCCTCGCCCGCCAGCGCCGGGCGGACGCGCCGGAGCACCGCGCCCACGCGCGCGACGAGCTCGCGGGGGCTGAACGGCTTGGTGACGTAGTCGTCCGCACCCGTCTCCAGCCCGCGCACTCGGTCCTCCTCCTCGCCGCGGGCGGTGAGCATGATGATGGGCACGTTCTGCGTCTCAGGCGCGCGGCGCAGGCGGCGGCACACCTCGATGCCCGATAGCCCCTCGACCATCCAGTCGAGCAGCACGATATCCGGCACGCTCTCCTTGGCGAGCAGCAGCGCCTCCTCGCCGTCGGGGGTCTGGCGGACCTCGAAGTCTTCGCGGGTGAAGTGGAAGTTCAGGAGCTCCGCGAGCGCGGCGTCGTCCTCGACCAGCAGCATCTTCACGCGTGGCATGACACAGGCCTCCCTCTTGCTCGATCAGGTTCAGGACTTGGCGGGCAGGCGATCGGCGATCTGCGTGCCCGTGGCGGCGAAATAGACCATCTCGGCGACGTTGCCGGCATGGTCGCCGATGCGTTCCAGGTTTTTGGCGACGAACAGCAGGTGCGCGACCTGGCTGATGGTGCGCGGGTTCTCCACCATGAAGGTCACCAGCGTCCGAAAGATAGAGTCGTAGAAGTCGTCCAGCGCCGTGTCGCTCTCGCATACGCGCACGGCGGCGTCCGAATCGCGCGCGGCGAAGGCGTCCAGCGCGTCGTGCACCATCTCCGACGCCATCCGGCCCATGGCGGGCAGCACGGAGATGGGCTCGATCCGGTCGCCCGTGTCGTCGATCAGCGGCACGCGCTTGGCGATGTTCTTGGCGTAGTCGCCGATCCGCTCCAGCACGCTGGCGATCTTGAGCGCGGCTACGACCTCGCGGAGATCGTTGGCGAGCGGGGCCCTGAGCGCGATGATGCGCACCGCGAGCCGCTCCACCTCGGCCTCGATCGCGTCGATGGCCTTGTCCTCGGCGCGCACCTGCGTCGCCAGCGCCCGGTCGCCGCGCTGCAGCGCCAGCATCGCCTTGCCGATCTGCTCCTCGGCCAGCCCGCCCATCTGCGAGATGAGCCCGCGCAGCTCGCCGATGTCCGCGTCGAAGGCCTTGACGGTGTGTTCGTTCATTTCAGGTGATCCGACTTACTCTCTTCGTCATGCCGGACTTGTTCCGGCATCCATCGTGGTGCGAGCGATCCGGCCGGAGTGCCCGTACGACGATGGACCCCGGAACAAGTCCGGGGTGACGAGGAAAGGGAAATGAGGGCACGGAGCATCACCCGTACCGCCCCGTGATGTAATCCCGCGTGCGTTCCTCGCGCGGGTTGGTGAAGATCTCGGTCGTGGCGCCGTATTCGACGAGCTGGCCGAGGTGGAAGAAGGCGGTTCGCTGCGACACGCGCGCAGCCTGCTGCATGTTGTGCGTCACGATCGCGATGGCGTAGCGGCCCTTCAACGCGTGGATCAGCTCCTCGATCTTGGCGGTCGCGATCGGGTCGAGCGCGCTGCACGGCTCGTCCATCAGGATCACTTCCGGATCGACGGCGATGGCGCGCGCGATGCACAGCCGCTGCTGCTGGCCGCCCGACAGCGCGGTGCCGCTGTCCGACAGGCGGTCCTTCACCTCTTCCCAGAGGCCGGCGCGCTTGAGCGACGTCTGGACGATCCCCTCGAGCTCGGAACGCGAGGAGGCGAGGCCGTGGATGCGCGGGCCGTAGGCGACGTTCTCATAGATCGACTTGGGGAAGGGATTCGGCTTCTGGAACACCATGCCGACGCGGGCGCGCAGCTGCACGACGTCCATGTCGGGCGAGTAGATGTCCTCGCCGTCCAGCCGGATGTCGCCCTGAACGCGGGCGTTTGCGACCGTGTCGTTCATGCGGTTGAGCGTGCGCAGGAAGGTCGACTTGCCGCAGCCCGACGGGCCGATCAGCGCGGTGACCGAGTCCTGGTCGATGTCGATCGACACGTCGTCGATCGCCTTTTTCGCGCCGTACCACACGTTGACGTGCGTGGCGGTGATCTTGGGTGGGTGGTTGCTCACCAGCGGGTCTCGAAACGGTTGCGTAGGTGAATGGCGAGGGCATTCATCGCCAGCAGAAAGACGAGCAGCACCACGATCGCGGCCGAGGTCTTCTCGACGAAGCCGCGGCCCACCTCGTCCGACCAGAGGAAGACCTGGACGGGGAGCACCGTCGCCGGGTCGGTGATCCCGTCCGGCGGCGCCGCGATGAAGGCACGCATGCCGATCATCAGCAGCGGCGCCGTCTCGCCCAGCGCGCGCGCCATGCCGATGATGGTGCCCGTCAGGATGCCCGGCAAGGCCAGCGGCAGGACGTGGTGGAACACCACCTGGATCGGCGACGCGCCGACGCCGAGCGCCGCGTCGCGGATCGAGGGCGGCACCGCCTTGATCGCGTTGCGCGAGGCGATGACGATGACGGGCATGGTCAGCAGCGCCAGCGTCAGCCCGCCGACCAGCGGCGCGGAGCGCGGCAGCCCGAAGGTGCCGAGGAATAGCGCCAGCCCCAGCAGCCCGAAGATGATGGAGGGCACCGCCGCCAGATTGTTGATCGACACCTCGATCAGGTCGGTCCAGCGGTTCTTGGGCGCGTACTCCTCGAGGTAGAGCGCCGCGAGCAGCCCGATCGGGAAGGCCAGCAACAGCGTCACCAACATGGTCAGGATCGAGCCCTTGAGCGCTCCCCAGATGCCCGCGCGCGTCGGGTCGGTCGAATCGGCGGAGAGAAGGAACTCGCGGTTCAGCCCCGTCGAGAGCAGGTCGCCCGACCGGAGCGACGCGACCACCGCCTCCGCCTCGACGCTGCCCGGCCCCTTGGCGGCGACGTCGATCGGGCTCGCCACCGGCAACGACATCACGACGCGGCGCGAGAGCACCGACGGATCGTCCTTGATCGCCTCGCGTACGCGCAGCCACGCGCCATCCGATAAGATGCGGCCGCCCAGATCGGGCCCGAACGCCGCCACCGCCGCGTCGTCCACCGCGCCCTCCAGTCCCGCACCCGCGAGCGCCAGGTCCGCGGCCCGGCCCTGCAGCCGCCGCGGATCGACGTCGAGCGACGCGCGCGCGAAGTCGATCGGCATCGCCACGCGCGTCTCCAGGAACCCGCCCGCGCCGCGCAGCAGCATGGAGCCGAGCAGGAACAGGAGGAACGCGCCCGACAGCGTCACCGCCGCGAGCCCGAGCAGCCGGAAGCGCCGCTCCGCGCGGTAGCGGCGGCGGACGCGGCTCTGCATCGCCGGCGTCGCCCAGTCCGTCGGCCGGCGCGTGGAGAAGGGCGCCGCGTTACTCATAGGCCTCCCGGTACCGGCGCACGACCGACAACGCGATCATGTTGAGCAGGAACGTGATTACGAACAGCGTCAGCCCCAGCGCGAAGGCGGCGAGCGTCTTGGGGCTGTCGAACTCCGCCTCGCCCGTCAGCAGGTCGACGATCTGGCGCGTGACGGTGGTGGTGCTCTCGAAGGGGTTGAGCGTCAGGTTGGCGACGCCGCTCGCCGCCATGACGACGATCATCGTCTCGCCGATCGCGCGGCTGACGGCCAGCAGCACGCCGCCCACCACGCCGGGCAGCGCCGCCGGAAGCAGCACGCGGCTGATCGTCTCGGACGGGGTCGCGCCCATCGCCAGGCTGCCGTCGCGCATCGACGCGGGGACGGCCGCTAGCGCGTCGTCAGCGAGCGAGGAGATGAAGGGGATGATCATGATCCCCATCACCGATCCCGCGACCAGCGCGCTCTCCGACGAGGCGGTCTCGACGCCGATCCCGACGGCGAAGTCGCGGACGTAGGGCGCCACGGTCAGCGCGGCGAAATAGCCGTAGACGACGGTCGGCACGCCCGCGAGCACCTCCAGCATCGGCTTGACCCAGCTCCGTACGCGGGGCGTGGCGTACTGCGTCAGGTAGATCGCGCTCATCAGGCCGAAGGGCAGCGCCACCGCCATCGCGATCACTGCGCCGATGAAAAAGGTCCCCCAGAAGAGCGGCAACGCGCCGAGGCTCGCGCCGGGGTCGCGCGGATCGATCACCTGCGGGCTCCAATGCGTGCCGAACAGGAAGTCGGCCGCGGGCACTCGCGCGAAGAAGCGCCCCGCTTCCCAGATCAGCGATACGACAATGCCGATCGTCGTCATGATCGCCACAAGCGAGGCGGCGAGCAGCAGGCCCATGACGATCCGCTCGGTCCGCGTGCGCGCGGCGAAGCCGGGCCGGACGCGCGTGTACGCCCAACCGCCGCCCGCAAGTGCCAGCAGCAGCGCGACCGCCGTCGCGATCCAGTCGTATCGCGCCTGTGCCGCGGCATAGGCTGGCTCCAGCGCGCGGGCGAGCGGCTGGAACGCGCCGAACGCGTCGCCCTGCGCCAGCTCGCGCGCCTCCGACAGGATGGACGCCCGCTCGAAGCCGGGCGGCGGCAGCTGCGCGGCCGCCGGCGTGGCGAGCACCGCGTCCGTCACCAGCGCGGGCGAGACGAGCGACCACACGCCCAGAAAGGCGAGCGGCGGCAGGATGGTCCACAGCGCGACGTACCAAGCGTGGTGACCCGGCAACGAGCTGAACCGCCGCTTCGGCGCCCTGAACGCGACGGCGCGCGCGCGGGCGGAGAGCCAGCCGACAAAGGCGAGCCCTGCGAGCAGCAGCAGGAGCGCGGGGCCGGTCACAGGCGAACGCCTCCGTACCGAAGAACTTTCCCCGTCACCCCGGACTTGTTCCGGGGTCCATCGCTGTCCGGGCGAACCGTAAGCAAGCAGGGAGCGGACGGTCGTGCGCACCCCTGCACGTGTCGCGCGTACGACAATGGACCCCGGAACAAGTCCGGGGTGACGAGAGATGTGGTGAAAACCCACATCACGCCAGCTCCGCCGGATCGAGCGGGCGCTCGGCCTTGATGGTCTCCGCCGCCCGCGCGCGGAGCGGGGCGGGGGAGGGGATCAGCCCGCGCCGCGACAGAGGACCGTCCGGCCCCCAGCTCGCCGCGTAGAGCTGCAGGAAACGGCGCAGGCCGGGCACCGCCTCCAAGTGGTTCTTCTTGACGTACAGGTAGAGCGGCCGCGAGCCTGGGTAGGAGCCGGCCGCGATGGTGGCGTCGCTCGGCTGCACGCCGTTCACCGGCACGCCGACGACCGAACCACTATTCTCCTCGAGGTAGCTGTAGCCGAAGATGCCGAGCGAGGTCGGGTTGGCGGCGAGCTTCTGGACGATGAGGTTGTCGTTCTCGCCCGCGTCCACATAGACGCCGTCCTCGCGGACGCGGGAGCAGCGGGCGCGGTAGGCCTGGGGGTCGCGGGCCTCCAACGCGGCCGCGCTGGAGTCCGCCGCTGCGCAGCCGGGCAGCATGATGAGCTCGACGAACGCGTCGCGCGTGCCGCTCGTGGTCGGCGGACCGTATACGCTGATCGGTACGGCGGGCAGGCTCGGGTCGATGTCCGACCAGCGCCGCGCCGTGTTGGGCCTTCCGCCCGGCGTCACGGCGAGCGCGCGGTAGATCTGCTTGGGCGTCAGCGCGAAGCGCGGACCGCCCTGCGCCTGCGCTAGCGCGATGCCGTCGATGCCGACCTGCACCTCGATCACCGGCCCGACCTCGTTCGACCGGCAGGCGCGATACTCCGCCGCGGTCAGCCGCCTGGACGCGTTGACGATGTCGGGATGGCTCGCGCCCAGTCCGTCGCAGAACTGGTCGATGCCCGCCCCCGTGCCCGTCGACTCGATCACGGGCGCGTCCGCCTCGGGGTCGCCCGCGACGAACTGCTCGGCGACGAGTGTCGTGAAGGGGAACACGGTCGAGGAGCCGACGACGCGAATTTCGTCGCGCGCACCCGCACCGCCGCCGCGCGCCTGGTCGTGGCACGCGGCGAGTGCGAGGCATGCGGAAAAGATCGCGGCGGCTTGACGCAAGTCTGACGGGTCCGGGTGGCGGAACACCGGACGGCTCCCGCTTCATCTCCGCCGCCTATCAGCGGAGCACCACGCCTATGTGACAATACGCTTACGCTTTTGTGACAGCGTCCGTGGCGGGCGGCAGCAGCACGGTGACGGTAGTGCCGACGCCCAACTTGCTGGCGATATCGAGGCGCCCGCGATGGCGCTCGACGATGTGCTTGACGATGGCGAGCCCCAGGCCCGTGCCGCCCGCCATGCGGCTGCGCCCCGCGTCGACGCGGTAGAAGCGCTCGGTCAGGCGCGGGATGTGCTCGGGCGCGATGCCCTCGCCCTCGTCGGCGACCGACAACCGCACCATGCCCCCTTCGCGTCGCAGCGAAACAGTGACGGGAGTCCCCGGCCGACCGTATTTCAATGCGTTTCCGATGAGGTTGTGCAGCATCTGCGACAGCCGCGCCTCGTCCCCGCACACGGCGGGCACGTCCGACTCGATCGCAGTGATCACCGCGCGCGCTCGCTCGGCGTCGGTCGCGGCGATGTCGGCGCGCACCACCTCGACCAGCTCGGCCATATCGATGCGCTCGTCGGGAAGACGATGCTTCTCCGCCTCGATGCGCGACAGCGAGATCAGGTCCTCGACCAACCGCTGCATGCGCCTGGCCTCGTCGAACATGACCTTGAGGAAGCGCCCGCGCACGCCCGGGTCAGCGCCCGCCTCGTCTGACAACGTCTCGATGAAGCCCAGGATGCTCGCCAACGGCGTGCGCAACTCGTGGCTGGCGTTTGCGACGAAATCGATGCGCATCTGCTCGGCTGCGTAGGCTCCGGTGCGATCGATCAGCTGGACGATGCGGAACGGGCCGGCGACGCCCACCCGCATCTCCCAGCGCCGCTCGATCGAGCCGAGCCCGACGAGCTCGATCGGGCGCTCCGCGACGCCGCCGTCGGGCAGCGCGAGCCGCGCCGCGGCGGCGGGGTGACGGATCGCGACGCGCACGTCCTCGCCCACGATGTGCCGGCCCAGCTCCGCCAGCGCTGCGCGATTGGCGAGCACCACGCGCGCGTCGCGGACCAGCAGCACGGGCTGCACGATGGCGTCCAGCACCGGCCCTAGCGCCGCTGCGTCCTCCTCCGGATCGGGGTCCGCCGTCCGCTCCTCGCGGTGCTCCGGCTCCATGCCCGCCAGCAGCACCGCCGCGATCGCGCCCACCGCCGCGATCAGCCCCGCGCCCAGGCTCTCGCCCACCAGCGCCACGGCGATCGCCGTCACGAGCGCGAGCACGGCGGCCCAGAGGCGCGGTTCGGTGGTGGGCGGCATGCCTACCGCCCTTAGCGCGCTTTGCGCGGCGACGCGAAGGGGCCGCTGTGCCGGATCGGCACGGCGCGGGTGCTTGCGGCGGGTAACGGTTCGTGAAAGGGCTTGGGGCTAAAGGGGTGCGATGGCCGACGAGTCCGACAAGGTGGTGGAGCCGAGCCCGACGCGACGGCGCGTGCTGATGCTCGGCGTGGCGGGCGCGTCCGCGGTCGTGTCGATCCGCCCCGCGCTCGCGCAGACCGCGGGCTCGGTCCTCAACTGCGAGATCCCCGTTCCCGACCGCGCCCGTGCGGGCAGCTACATCGCCGCCGACGGCACGACGGTGGCGCCCGGCACGCAAGGCGCGTTCCCGCCCGCGACTCGCGCCTACAAGGGCGAGGAGGTGCGCACCGCTCTCAACGGCGGCACGCTGCCGGGCACCGATTACGAGCGGAGCCGGGCATACATGAACTACATTCGCCGGCTTCAGCGGGGGACGAGCGGGTTCACCTGCTTCGCGTCCCTGCAGATGCCCCGATAGGTTCACGCCGGCTCGCACCTTCTCTAAGGTGGCGATGTGTACCGAGCCGAGCCGCTCTCCTCCCTGCTGATCGAGCCGCTGGATGAGCTGACGGCCGTGTACCACCGCGCGTCCGGCATCACGCACCTGCTTGGGCAGCCCGCGCCCGAGCTGCTTCACGCGCTCCAGGAGCCCGCGACCGCTGACGACCTGCTCGCCCGGCTTGGACGCGAGTTCGACCTCGCCGATGCCCACCGCGACGCGCTGCTCGCGCGTCTGGACGAGCTCGTCACCGCCGGCCTGGTCCGAACCGCATGAGGTACCGCTTCGCGGTCCGCGTGGGACCGTACGGTTTCCGCGTCGGCTCCGACTGGCGCGCGCCCGTCGCTGCGTTGGAGCATTTATACGCCGACTATCCGAAACCACGCGACGGCGTCGCCAACTTTACGGTCCGCCTGGAGGCGACCCGGTCGTGGCGGCGCTTCGTCCGCCCATCGGTGAACATCGGCGGCGACTGGTTCCTGGCTGAGGCCGCGCCGTTGCCGCTCGCGCACGGGCTGCTCGCCGCCGAGATGGGCATGAACCTGCAGCTGGCGCTGGGCGGGCGGCGACACCTGCTGCTCCACGCGTCGAGCGTCGAGCGCGACGGCCGCGCGCTGCTGATGACCGGCGAGTCGGGGGCGGGCAAGTCGACGCTGTCCGTCCTGCTCGCCGCCGCGGGGTGGCGCTTCATGGGCGACGAGTTCGCGCTCATCGACCTCGACACGGGCGAGGTCCGCGCCTTTCCGCGCCCGGTGAGCCTCAAGAACGCGGGCGTCGCCGCCGCCGAGCAGGCCTGGCCGACCGCGACGTTCGGTCCCTGGCTGCGCGGCACGCCCAAGGGCGACATCCGCCACATGGTTCCGCCGTCGGACGACCTGGCGCGCATGGACGAGCCCGCGCGCCCGGCACTGCTGCTGTTCCCCCGCTTCGGCTCTCCGGACGAGGTGCGGAAGGTGCCGCGAAGCGAAGCCTTCGTACGCCTGACGCAGGCGTCGACCAACTACACCGCGCTCGGCTGGCGCGGGTTCGAGTCGCTGGTCCGGCTGGTCAAGGCCGTGCCCGCGCTCGCGGTCGACTATCCCGATGGTGCGAGCGGCGTCGCGGCGGTCGAGCGGCTCTGGAGCGCGCTGTGAAGGCCGCCCACCTGCTTGTCCGCGCCCTTCGCGAGCCGCAGAGCGTCGCCGACCTTGACGCATCCGGCTGGCAGGACCTGATCGGCGTCGCGCGCGCCGAGCAGCTGGTCGGCACGCTGGCGCAGCGCCTCGACGGCCTGACGCTGCCCGACGCCGTGCGCGCCATCCTGGCCGACGCGACCGTCACCACGGAGCAGGGCAGGGTGGCCGCGCTCTGGGAGGCGGAGATGGTCCGGCGCGCGCTGGCGCCCGTCGGCTGCCCCGTCGTGCTGCTCAAGGGCACGGCGTTCGTCGCCGCGGGCCTCGCCGCCGGGCGCGGGCGCTCCGTCGGCGATACGGACATCCTCGTACCCCGCGCCGCGTTGCCGGATGTCGAGCGCGCTCTGCTCGCGGCCGGGTGGGAGTGGGTCAAGCCCGATCCGTATGACGACGCCTATTACCGCCGCTGGATGCACGAGCTGCCGCCGCTCATCCACCGCGAGCGCGACCGCATCGTCGACGTCCACCACACGATCCTGCCGCTTACCGCGCGCATCCGTCCCGATGCGAACGCCCTGATCGCTGATGCCGTGCCGCTCGGGAACGGGCTGTCGGTCCTCTCGCCGGCAGACATGATCTGCCACGCCGCCGCGCACCTATTCGCCGACGGCGACCTGAGCGGGGGCTTGCGCAACCTGTGGGACATCCACTGCCTGCTCGACGAGGAGTTCGGCACGGACGGCCTGGAGCAGCGTGCCGCGCGCCACGGCCTGCGGAGCGCCGTCCTGCGCGCCGCGCGCCTGGCGTACGACCTGTTCGGCACGCCGATCCCGGGCGGCTGGCGCGTGCGGGACGGCCTCGACCCGTTGTTCCGCCGCCGCCTGCTCGCCCGCGACGGTTGGGGCAGGGGCGCCCGGCGCGCCACCCGTTTCGGCTTCTACGTCCGCTCCCACGCGATCCGCATGCCGCCCGCGATGCTGGCGCGGCACCTCTGGACCAAGTGGCGGCGCGGCTAAAGCCGCTCCAACGTCGGCACCAGCTCCGCGTACGAGTCGATCACCGCGTCCGCGCCCAGCTCCTCGATCGGTTGCTGGAGGAAGCCGAAGCTCACCGCCACGCTCGGCACCCCCGCCGCGCGCGCCGCGGTAGTATCGTAGATCGAGTCGCCCACGAACGCCGCGCGCCCGCCACCGCACCGCTCGACCATCGCCAGGATCGGATCGGGCTTCGGCTTGGACCGGCCCGGCCCCAGCGTGTCGCCGCCCAGGATCGCCCCGAACCGCTCGGTGAGCCCGAGTTCGCCCAGCACCTTGCGCGCGAGCCGCTCATTCTTGTTCGTGACGATGCCGAGCTTCACGCCCCGCGTTGCGAGAGCGTCCATCGCGTCGAGCGCGTGCGGGAAAGGGGCGGTGGTGACCGCGATGTTCGCCTCATAATGGTCGAGCAGCCGTCGCTGGAGCACGTCCAGCTCCGCCTCGCTGCACCTGCCCGTCGCCGCCATGCCCTGCGCCAACATGTGCCGCGACCCGCCGCCGATCATCGGCCGGACCTGTTCCACCGTCAGCGGCGGCCGCCCGGCGCTCTCCAGCGCATGGTTCACCGCCGCGGTGAGGTCGCCGCTGGTGTCGAGCAGCGTGCCGTCCAGGTCGAAGCCGACCACGTCGAAGGGGAAATCCGCCATGCCCGCGCGCTTGGGCCAGCGGCTATGGCCTTGGCAAGCGGATCGTGGCACTCGCCGCCGCCATGACGACCCCGCTCGCCGCTATCGTGCTCGCCGCCGGCCAGGGCACGCGCATGAAGTCCGACCTGCACAAGGTGCTCCACCCCGTCGCGGGCCGACCCATGCTCCTGCACCTGCTGGCCTCGGTCGGCGAGCTCGGCCCCGAACGCACCGTGGTCGTGGCCGGCGCGCGGCGCGAGCAGGTCGAAGCCGCCGTCCAGCCGCTCGGCGTGGCGGTAGCACTTCAGGCCGAGCAGCTGGGCACGGGCCACGCGGTCGCTCAGGCCGAAGGCGCGCTCGCCGGGTTCGAGGGCGACGTGCTGATCCTCTACGGCGACGTGCCGCTCGTCGGCGCGGATACGATGCGACGCATGCTCGACCGGCTCCACGCCGAGGACGAGCCTGCCGCCGTGGTGCTCGGCTTCCGCCCGGCGGATCCCGGCGCGTACGGCCGCGTCATCGCCGGGGCCGACGGGCGCATCGCCAAGATGGTCGAGTTCAAGGACGCGACCACCGACGAGCGCGCGGAGACGCTGTGCAACTCCGGCCTGATGGCGGTCCGCTCGCGCGACCTGTTCCCGCTGCTCGCGCGCGTCGGCAACGACAACGCCGCGGGCGAATACTACCTGCCCGACATCGTCCAGCTCGCCGCCGCCGACGGCCGCAGCTCCGCGGTGATCGAGACGGAGGCGGCCGAGGTCGCGGGCGTCAACAGCCGCGCCGAGCTCGCCGCGGTCGAGGCCGACTGGCAGCGCCGCCGCCGCATGCGCGCTATGGCCGAGGGTGCGACGCTGATCGCGCCGGAGACGGTCTGGTTCAGCCACGATACCGAGCTCGGCCGCGACGTGACAGTCGAGCCCAACGTTGTGTTCGGCCCCGGCGTCCGCGTGGCCGACGGCGTGACGATCCACGCCTTCAGCCATCTGGAGGGCGCGAGCGTCGCCACGGGCGCGAACGTCGGCCCCTATGCCCGCCTGCGCCCCGGCGCGGTCGTCGGCGAGGGCGCGCGCGTCGGCAACTTCGTCGAGATGAAGAAGGCGGTGCTCGGCCGCGGCGCGAAGGCGAACCACCTCACCTATCTCGGCGACGCCGAGGTGGGCGAAGGCGCGAACATCGGCGCGGGAACGATCACCTGCAATTACGACGGCTTCTTCAAATACGGTACGAAGATCGGGGCGGGCGCGTTCATCGGCTCCAACTCCGCGCTCGTCGCGCCCGTGTCGATCGGACCCGGCGCGATCGTCGGGGCGGGGTCGGTGGTGACCGCCGACGTGGAGCCGGACTCGCTCGCCGTGGCGCGCGGCAAGCAGGAGGCGCGGCCCGGCTGGGCCAAGCGCTTCCGCGACATGATGAGTTCGCGTAAGGCCGCGGCGAAAGGGTAGGGGAACGGCGTAGATGTGCGGGATCGTTGGTATTCTCGGGGCCGAGCCGGTCGCCGATCGGCTCTTCGACGGCCTGAAGCGGCTCGAATATCGCGGCTATGACTCGGCCGGCATCTGCACCGTGCACGCGGGCGAGTTCGACCGCCGCCGCGCGCCCGGCAAGCTGAAGAACCTGGGCGAGCGCTTGCGCGAGGAGCCGCTGCCCGGCAATGCGGGCGTCGCGCACACGCGCTGGGCGACGCACGGCGCGCCGACGGAGGGCAACGCGCACCCGCACATCGTCGGTGACGTCGTGGTCGTGCACAACGGCATCATCGAGAACTTCAAGCCCTTGCGCGACGAGCTCCTCGTCGACGGCCGCGAGTTCAAGAGCCAGACGGACACGGAGGTCGTCGCGCACCTGATCTCCCGCGAGATCGAGCGCGGCGCCGAGCCCAAGCAGGCGCTCGCCACCGTACTTCCCCGCCTCCACGGCGCATTCGCGCTGGGCGTGATGGTCAGGACGCATCCCGACCTGCTGCTCGGCGCGCGCCTCGGCGCGCCGCTCACGGTCGGTTACGGCGACGGCGAGAACTATCTCGGTTCCGATGCGCTCGCGCTCGCGCCGCTGACCCAGCGCATCGCCTATCTCGACGAGGGCGACTGGGTCGCGATCACGCGCGATCGGGTCGAGGTGTTCGACAAGGACAACAACCCCGTCGACCGCCCGATCGTCCAGTCCGGCGCGTCCGGCCAGCTGATGGACAAGGGCAACCACCGCCACTTCATGCAGAAGGAGATCTACGAGCAGCCGGTCGTCGTCGCCCAGACGCTGCGCTCCTACCTCCGCCCCGTCGAGGAGCAGGTGGCACTTCCCGACATGGCGTTCGACCTGTCCACCGTGGAGCGCGTCGCGATCGTCGCCTGCGGCACCGCCTCCTATGTTGGCATGATCGGCAAATATTGGATCGAGCAGTTCGCCCGCGTCCCTGTCGAGGTCGATGTGGCGAGCGAGTTCCGCTACCGCGACCCGGTGCTGACGCCGGGGCAGCTCGGCGTGGTCATCTCGCAGTCGGGCGAGACCGCCGACACGCTCGCCGCGCTGCGGCACATGAAGACGCACGGCTTGATGACGGCCGGCATCATCAACGTGCCGACCTCGTCCATGGCGCGCGAAGTCGACCTGCTGCTCTCCACGCACGCGGGCCCGGAGATCGGCGTCGCCTCGACCAAGGCGTTCACCTGCCAGCTCGCCGTCATGGCCGCGCTCGCCACCAACCTCGCCCGCGCCAAGGGCCGGTTGTCGCCGGAGGAGGAGCAGGAGATCGTTCGCCACCTGCGCGAAGCGCCGCAGGCGCTGTCCCACGCGCTCGCGCATGACGACGATATCCAGGCCATGGCCGGCAAGATCGCGGCCGCGCGCGACGTGCTCTACTTGGGCCGCGGCCCCGACTACCCGCTCGCCCTCGAAGGCGCGCTCAAGCTCAAAGAAATCAGCTACATCCACGCCGAAGGCTACGCGTCGGGTGAGATGAAGCACGGCCCCATCGCGCTGATCGACGACCAGGTCCCCCTGATCGTGCTCGCGCCGTCAGGGCCGCTGTTCGACAAGACGGTGTCGAACATGCAGGAGGCGCAGGCCCGCGGCGCGCAGGTGGTTCTCATCTCCGACGCCAGGGGCATCGCCCAGGCCGGCGAGAACACCATCGCCACGATCGAGATGCCCGAAGTCCACCCTCTCATCGCGCCGCTCGTCTACGCGGTGCCGGTGCAGCTCTTGGCGTACCACGTCGCGGTCGCGAAAGGTACGGACGTCGACCAGCCGCGCAACCTGGCGAAGTCGGTCACGGTCGAATGACCGGGGCGAAGCCGCTGATCGCGGGCGTGGAGCTGGGCGGCACCAAGGTCGTCTGCATCCTCGCGAGCGGCCCCGACCGGATCGAGGACGAGGTGCGCCTGCCCACTGAGCGCCCCGAGCGGACGCTGCCGGCGATCGAGGCTGTGCTCGACCGCTGGACCGGGTTCGCGAGCATCGGGATCGCCAGCTTCGGCCCCATCCACATCGACCGCCGCTCGCCCGAATGGGGCCGCGTCGGCGTGACGCCCAAGCCCGGCTGGGCCGGCGCGGACGTCGCGGGCAGGTTGGGCAAGCGCTATGGCGTGCCCGTCGGCTTCCACTCGGACGTGGTCGGCGCGGCGCTCGCCGAGGCGCGCTGGGGTGCGGCGGAGGAACTGGCGGACGCGGCCTACGTCACCGTCGGCACTGGCGTCGGCGCGGGAATGATCGCGGGCGGGCGGCCAGTCGACGGGCTGACGCATTCCGAATTCGGCCACCTCCGCCCCGTCCGCGTGCCCGGCGACGAGTGGCTGGGCGCCTGCCCCTTCCACGGCGCGTGCGTCGAGGGACTCGCGAGCGGCCCCGCGATCAGGGCGCGCACCGGCCACCCGGCCGAGAGCCTCGCCCCCGACAACCCCGTCTGGGACGGCGTCGCCCACGCGCTCGCCCAGCTCGCCCACGCGCTCGTGCTCACGGGCGTGCCGCGCCGCATCGTCTGGGGCGGCGGCGTCATGACGTCGGGACACCTCCTGCCCGCGATGCGGCGCATGCTCCGCGACAGCCTGGGCGGCTATATGCCCTTTCCGGAGATCGTCGACACCGACACCTACCTCGTCCCCGCGGCGCTCGGCGGCCGCGCGGGTCCGCTAGGCGCGATCGTGCTGGGTCGGCAGGCGCTAGGCGAGGCCTGATCTACCCGTCCGGCAGCGGAAGCCGCCGAACAGCGTCTGGTGCGATCGGATTATCCGTTCGGTGATCGCCGGATCCGGCTCGGTCGACCACTCGTCCATGTCGAACGTCCCGCCCAGCAGCACGCCGTCGGGCCGCGGGAACATATAGCCGGCTTGGCCGGTGAAGGCGTACCGCACCTCCGGCTGCGGCAGCAGCACCGCCAGCTGCCCGCGCGCCGGCCGCAGCTCCTCGTCGCCGAACAGCGCCCGCGCGCCCAGCCCCGTGCAGTTGAACACCAGCCCCTCGGGCAACGCCGCCAGCTCGGCCGGATTCGCGAAGCGCCGCCGCTCGAACCGCCCGCCCGCGACCTGCACGTCGCGGATCAGCTGGCGCAGGAACCGCCCCGTCTCGACGTACATCGTCTGGTATCGCGACAGCCGCTCCACCGCGAAAGGATGCTCGCTCGGAGCGAGCGGCCGATGGTCCGGCCGATAGCGCTCGAGCGGATCGGCCGGGTCCGGCCCGTCGCCCTGGTCGTAGGTCGGAACCCAGCGCACGCCGTATTCGTCGCCGACGAGCAGCTGAAAGCGCCGCCAGCTATAGTCCAGCGCCCTGGCGAATTGCGCCCGCCATTCGGGCGTGACCGCGTCCCGGCGGGAGTGGCCGAACGGCGCCCATTGCCCGCCCGCGATGTTGGACGTGGTGTCGGGCGGCAGCGCCTCCGCGTAGATCGTGACCGGGAACCCCGCTTCTTGCACCAGCCGCGCGGTGGTCAGCCCCATGATCCCGGCGCCCACTACGGCCACCGGCCCCTGATGCCCCTGCAGCCCCAGCTCGACCGCGAGCCGCGACGTGCCCCAGCTGAGCGTGATACCCGCGCCGCCATGGCCGTAATTGTGGACCAGCCGCTTGGTCCCCAGCGCCTCCGCCCGCACGACGAAGCCCGACGCGCGATAGGGCCGCAGGCCGACGACCTCGCGGATGACGCGGCTCCGGTCGACCAGCACCGGCGGCAAGCAACCGGTCGCGACCGCTTCCCGTCGCGCGACCATGGTGGCGCAGCCGGGCAGCGCCAGCCCCGCCGCGCCCAGCCCGCCTATCCCCAGCAAGCGCCTGCGTGTGGTCGGCTCCCCGCTCACGCTGCACTTCTACCACCCGTTTACCCCGCGGTAACCCCGTCCGCTTACCTCCGGTGAACCACGATCGGAGCACCGGCCCATGCGCATCCTCATCGTCGACGACGAGCCCGCGACGCACGACAGCTATCGCCGCTGCTTCGCGCCGACGGGCCCCGACGACGCCTTGGCCGCGATGGCGTCCGAGCTGTTCGGCGAGGACGCGCCCGCGCCGGACGCCGTGCCCGAGTTCGAGCTGGTGCACCACAATCAGGGTCTGGACGCGGTCGCGGAAGTGGAGCGTGCGCTGGCGGAAGGGCGGCCCTTCGCCGTCGCCTTCATCGACGTGCGTATGCCGCCGGGCATCGACGGCCGCGAGACCGCCAGGCGCATCCGGGCGCTCGATGCGCACGTCAACCTCTGCATCGTCACCGGCTATTCCGACTTCTCGCCGCTGGAGATCGCGCGCGTCGCCGGTCCCGCCGACAAGCTCTTCTACCTCGCCAAGCCGTTCGAGGTCGCCGAGGTCCAGCAGACCGCGCGCGCGCTCGGCGACCGCTGGCGGGTCGACCGCGAGCTCGCCGCCGCCCGCGCGACGCTCGCCGACCAGGTTCTTCGCCTGGAGGAGCAGTCGTTCGAACTCGCCGCGAACGAGAGCCGCGCGCTTCACATCGCGACGCACGACTCGCTGACCGAAGCGCCGAACCGCTTGTTCTTCACCCGCGCGCTCGCCGACCGCGCCCGCGAACCGGGCCTGTTCGCGACCGCGATGATCGACCTCGACAGGTTCAAGATCGTCAACGACACGCTCGGCCACCTGGCGGGCGACGCGCTGATCCGCGAGGTCTGCGCGATCCTGAGCCGCGCCGCGCCGGACGGCGCGCTCGTCGCCCGGTTGGGCGGCGACGAGTTCGGCGTCCTGTTCGACACGCCCGGCGAGACGGCGGCGGTGATGGCCTGCGACCGCATGGTCGCCGCCTGCTCGACCACGCACATCATCTACGGCGCCTCCGTCCAGGGCGCGGCCTCGTGCGGCCTCGTCGCCGTGGACGGCGGCGCGCACGATCCCGTGGACGTGCTCCGCCGCGCCGACTTGGCGCTGAACGACGCCAAGCGCGCCGGCCGCGGCGTCGTGCGCCTGTTCGACGAGGCGATGGACGAGGGCATCCGCTTCCGCAAACGGATCGAGGGCGGTCTGGCGCAGGCGATCGACAAGCGCGAGCTCAGCCTGGCGTTCCAGCCCATCGTCGAGCGCGACGAGTTGGAGATCGCCGGCTTCGAGGCGCTGCTGCGCTGGAACACCGCGGAGTACGGCCCGATCAGCCCCGCCGTCTTCATACCTATCGCCGAGGAGTCGAACCTGATCCACGAACTCGGCGACTGGGTGCTGGAGCACGCGCTGGAACAGGTGAAGGGCTGGCCCGGCCAGTACGTCTCCATCAACTTCAGCCCGCGCCAGTTCCGCCGCCACAACTTCGTCGGCCACGTCGTCGAGTGCGCCCAGCGCGCGGGCGTGGAGCCCGGCCGCGTCCAGATCGAGATCACGGAAACCGCCATCTTCGACGACGCCGAGCGCGCCGCGGAGACGCTCTACAAGCTGCGTCAGATGGGCTTCCGCATCGCGCTGGACGATTTCGGCACCGGCTATTCGTCGCTCTACAATATCCGCAAGTTCGCGCTCGACGCGCTCAAGATCGACCGGAGCTTCATCGACGGCATGGGCCGCGAGCGCGAGTCGGCGGCGATCGTCCACTCGATCATCCACCTCGCCCGCGCGCTCGGGCTCGGCGTCGTCGCCGAAGGGGTGGAGACGGCCGCGCAGGTCCAGGCGCTCCGCATGGCCGGCGCGTCGCACCTCCAGGGCTATTACCTGTCACGCCCCGTGACGCCCGACGTCGCGCGGCGGCTCGCGGACGCACGCTTCATCGGCGCCGAGACGGAGGCCGCGACCGGGACGGTCGGCTGATGGCCGCGCGCCGCATCGCGTCGGCCTCGCTCGGCGCGAAGCTCATCCTGATCCTGACGGGCGTCGGAGTCGCGGCCGCGATCGGCGTGACGCTGCTGCTCGCCGCCGTCATCACGCCCAGCTTCGACACGCTGGAGCGCCGCGCCGTGGAGGCGCACGCCGACCGGACGCGCGCCGCGCTCGCCGACTACGCCGCCAAGGTGGAGAGCGCGGTGCGCGACTATGGCGACTGGACCGACAGCTACGACTATATGGCCGAGCGCAGCCGTGCATTCGAGGAGGAGAGCTTCTCGCCGCTCGCCATGAGCAATCTCGGCGTCCAGGGCATGGCCTATGTCGCCCCCGATCGCCACGTGGTGATCGCGCGTTGGCAGGGTTCGGGCCGTCAGGACGCCCGACTGCGCGCCCGGCTCGTCGAGCGGATCGCCGCGACTGACCTCGCGCGAGTGCTCGCCGGCCGCCGCTCCGCCGGTTGGTTCGCCGAGATCGACGGCCGGATCGTCGCCGTCGCCGCGGCGGTGATCCGCCGTTCCGACGGCACGGGCGAGCCCCGCGGCCACGTGCTGATGGCGCGCGTGCTGACGTCCGGAGCCATGTCCGACCTGTTGCAGGTGAGGGCGGCGATCGACCTCCGGCCGCCTGACCGGCTCACCACGCCGACGCGCGCCACCTTGGGGCTGGCCGTGCCCATCGCGGGCGCAGACGGCCGCGCGATCGGCGCGGCGCGCTTCGAGGTGCCGCGCGACGTGTCGCTGCTCGGCCGCCGCATGCTGATGCTCGCCGTGGCCGGATCAACGGTGTTGTTGCTGCTCGTGTTGATGGTCCTTCGCCGCGTGATCGACCGCCTGGTCCTGAAGCCGCTACACCGCGTCGAGCGGCACATGCAGCATGTCCGCGCGTCCGGCTCGCTCGCGCTCCTTGAAGGCGAGCGTCGCGCCGACGAGATCGGTTCGCTCGGCGCGAGCTTCAACGCGATGCTCGCCCAGCTCCGCGCGCTGCGCGAGCAGATCGAGGCGCAGAGTTTCCAGCTCGGCCGCTCGGAGAGCGCGGTCGCGGTCATGCACAACGTCCGCAACGCGCTCAATCCGGTCAGCACCATCCTGAGCCAGGGCGTCGCCCAGGCGCCGCCGGTCGACCGCGCCACGCTCGACCGCGCGCTGGGCGAGCTCGCGCGCGACGAGGTTACGGGTGCGCGGCGTCAGAAGCTCAGCGCCTTCGTGGCCGCCGCGGTCGAGGCCGAGCTGCGCGCCCGCGAGGCGCAGGTCCGCGAACTCCAGGTCGGGCGCGAGGCGATGGCGCACGTCCTCGAGATTATCGGTCAGCAACAGGCGCACGCGCATGAGCGTCCGCAGCTCGAGCCCTGCGACGTGTCGGAGGTGGTCGCCCGCAACGCCGCCATCGCGCGCTACTCGCACGGCCTCGATATCGCCGTCAGCTTCCCCGGCGCGGTTCATACCGTGCTCGCCAACCGCGTGCTGCTCAGCCAGGTGGTCGGTAACTTGCTCGGCAACGCCGCCGAGGCGATCGCCGCGACGGGGCGGACCAGCGGCTCGATCGCGGTCACCGTCGTCGAAGTCGGCGACACGACCGAGGTCCGCATCCGCGACGACGGCGAGGGCTTCGAGCCCGAACGCGGCGAAATCTTCTTCCAGCGCGGCTTCTCGACGCGCGCGCACAAGTCGGGCGGGCTCGGCCTCCACTGGTGCGCCAATTCGATGACGGCCATGCAAGGCGCGCTCCGGCTGGAGAGCGAGGGCTGGGGTAAGGGGGCGACCGCCGTGCTGACGCTCAAGAGCGCCGGGGCCGCGCTGGCTCAGGCCGCCTGAGCGGCGCGCTCTTGTAGATAGGGCGCGACCAGACCCTGCTCCTCGAACCAGCGCCGCCGATCCTCCGGCAGCGACGTGAAACCCTCTACCACGCCCCGGCATTTCGCGCTTCCGCACCGGCACGCCATGCGCCAGCCCGCCTCGCCGACGGTGGTGGAATAGTCCCAAGCGATCTCCTCGCCCGGTTGGATCGGCCGGATCGCGACGAGGAGCACGCCCGCCGGCGTGAAGCGCAGGCCCGCATTCGGATCGCAGCTGTGGTTGATCAGGTCGTCGATTCGCCCCGACGGACCCAGATACGCGTCGGGCGCGACCTGCACGAACCGGTCGTCGGCTCCCTCCAGCGGCCAGCGCACCCGGCCCGCGCCGACGCGTCGGCCCGAGAAGCGCGTGATCGCTTGGCCTTCCGCGAACGGCTCCGCCGCGAACACCGCGCGGCCTAGATGCGTGTCGCGCACGGCGAACGCCGCCGCCCGCCGCCGCGGCAGGATCGAGCCGAGCCCGATCATCAGCCACACGCTCGCGTGGCAGACCAGCTCCACGAAGACGTAGCCGTGCTCCTCGAGCCCGATCGGCGCCGCGCGCGTCGCCACCACCAGCGTCGCGAAGTCGCCCAGCGTCCACAACCCCCAGGCCGGCGTCCGCTCGCGGCCTGCGTCCTCGCGCACGCTCGCCCAGGTCGGCCAGAAGCTCACGGGCACGGCCGCGACGACGAGCATGTGCGCCCAGAACGCCTGCCGGAAGAACACCCACAACGTGATCGCCCCCAGGCAGGCGACGAGGCAGGCGATCTCCAGCGGGTCGGGGGCGCGCCAGCGCGAGCGCCGCCACATCGCCGCGGTGACGACGACGCATGCGACCGTCGACAGCGCGAACACGATCGCCTGCGGCGCGTCCGGATTGACGGCGGCGTAGGTGCCCGCCTCCACGCCAGTCGCCGCGGCCCAGATCAGCCAGGACGTTCGGTTCGGCTCGACGAGGTTCCGCGTCAGCGCGAGCAGGTAGGTGGCGTAGCCGCCCGCGGCGAGCGCGATCGCGCCGATCAGCCACGGATCCACCTGCATACGCTTCGACCGCCCCTCTCAGGGCGGATGTTAACCAAGCGGGCGCGGCGCGTCCATCGGCTTAGAGGGGCAGGGCGGGCTGCGGCCGCTCCGCCTCCGCGACTAATCCAGACAGCGTCAGCCCGAGCAGCCGCACCCCATTCGGCACCGGCAGCTGGCCTGCGAGCAGGAACCGCCCCGCCGCCAGGAACGCGTCGCGCGTCGCGATCGGCTCGGCGAACGACTTAGCCCGCGTGATCGTTTCGAAACTGGGATGCCGCAGCTTCAGCGTCACCGTGCGCCCATGCACCCGCGCCCGCTCGACCCGCGCCCAGGCCGCGTCGGCGATCCCCGCCAGCCGCTCCGCCAACTCCGCCTCGGCCGAGATGTTAGTGGAGAAGGTCCGCTCCGCCCCGATCGACTTGCTGATCCGCGACGCGCGCACGGGCCGGTGGTCCTCGCCCCGCGCGGCGCCGTAGAGATAATTGGCGTACGACCCGAAATGCGCCTGCAGGAACGGCAGGTCGCGGTCGCGCAGGTCCGCGCCCGTCAGGATGCCGAGCCGCTCCATCTTGCGGGCGGTCACCGGCCCCACGCCGTGAAAGCGCGACACGGGCAGAGAAGCGACGAACGCCGGCCCCTTCCCCGGCAAGATCACGCATAGCCCGTCCGGCTTGTTCTGGTCGGACGCGAGCTTGGCGATGAATTTGTTATAGCTCACCCCCGCCGACGCGGTCAGGCCCGTCGTCTCCCTGATCCGCGCCCTGATCTCCTCCGCGACCGCGCGCGCCGACTCGGCCCCGGTGACGTCGAGATACGCCTCGTCGAGCGACAAGGGCTCCACCGCGTCCGTATAGTCGCGGAAGATCGCCCGGATCTCACGCGACACGCTCGCGTACACGTCGAACCGCGGCTTCACGAACAAGAGCTCCGGGCAGCGCCTGACCGCCTGCGCGCCCGGCATCGCGGAGCGCACCCCGAACTTGCGCGCCTCGTAGCTCGCCGCCGCGACCACCCCGCGCGGACCGCCGCCGCCGACCGCCACCGGCTTGCCCCGGAGCGACGGATCGTCCCGCTGCTCCACCGACGCGAAGAAAGCGTCCATGTCGATATGGATGATCTTGCGAGTCACGACGTCGCGAACATAGCCGGAACGTTTCACTCATGCGATTCCATTTGGCTTGGACGCCGCGCGCGGCCACAAGGGCGCGCATGGAAGCGGGGGTCGACGTCTGGCGCGTGGCGCACGCGAGCAAGGTCGCGGTGATTGTCGACGCCGACGCCTATTTCAAGCGCCTGCGCACCGCCATGCTGGGCGCGCGCCGCCGCATCATGCTGATCGGCTGGGATTTCGACGCGCGCATCCCGCTCGACCCGGAGCGGCGGCATCCCGGCGAGCCGCGCACGGTGGGCGGCCTTATCTCCTGGCTCTCCGAGCGCAATCCCGACCTGGAGATCTATCTCCTCCGCTGGGATTTCGGCGCGATCAAGACGCTGTTCCGCGGCACCACCGTGTTCACGCTGTTGCGCTGGATGGCGCGCCCGAACATCACCACCAAGCTCGACGGCCACCACCCGGTCGGCTCGTCGCACCACCAGAAGATCGCCGTGGTCGACGACTGCCTGGCGTTCTGCGGCGGTATCGACGTGACCAGTGAGCGCTGGGACACGTGCGACCACCTCGACGATCAGCCCGGCCGCCGCACCCCCACCGGCCTGGCGTACAAGCCCTGGCACGACGCCACCACTTGCGTCGAGGGCGAGGTCGCCGCCGCGCTGGGCGCCATCGCGCGCGATCGCTGGCGGCTGGCGGGCGGCGAGCCGCTCGAACCGCTGCCGCCGCTCGACCCCTGCTGGCCCGAAGGCCTGCCCGTCGACTTCGCCGACATCCCCGTCGGCATCGCCCGCACGATCCCCGCGCTGCCCGACGTCGAGCCGGTGTTCGAATCGGAGGCGCTGTTCCTCAACCTGATCGCGCGCGCCAAGCGTCACCTCTACATCGAGTCGCAGTACTTCGCCTCGCGCCGCATCGCAGAGGCGATCTCCCGCCGCTTGGCCGAGGCCGACGGCCCCGAGATCGTGATCATCAACCCCCGGCACGCGCAGGGCTGGCTGGAGCCGATCGCGATGGACACCGCCCGCGCGCGGCTCGTGACGGCGCTGTGGCAGCGCGACCCGCACAAGCGGCTGCGCCTCTACCACCCGGTCACCGCGCGCGGCACCGACATCTACTGCCACGCCAAGATCCTGATCGCCGACGCCGACGTGCTCAGGCTCGGCTCGAGCAACATGAACAACCGCTCGCTCCGCCTCGACACCGAATGCGACCTCGTGATCGAGGCGCAGGACGAGGAGACGCGCGCCACGATCGCGCGGCTGCGCGCCGAGCTCCTGGCCGAGCACCTGGGCGTAGGCCCCGCCGAGGTCGCCCGCCTGCTCGACGAGACCGGGTCGCTGATCGAGACCGTCGAGCGCCTGCGCGGGGACGGCAAGACGCTCGATCCCTATCAGGTGCCCGAGCTCAACGCCGTCACCGAATGGCTCGCCGACAACGAGGTGCTCGACCCCGAGGGCGCCGACGAGATGTTCGAGCCGCTGACGAAGCGCGGGCTGTTCCGCCGCCTACGCCGGCCTCATCGCTTCACGCGGGCATAGGTCGCGCGGATCACCCGGGCGCACGCCTCCGGATGCGTGACGGGCAGCATGTGGCCGCCCTCGATCTCCTCGAACACCGCCCCCGGTATCTCGCGCGCGGTGCGCCGCCCGTGCAGGTCGGGGTCGAGCAGATTGTCCTCGCGAGCGAACAGGATCGACACCGGAAGCTTGAGCTCGCCGTAGCGCGGCACGATCGCCTCCAGATCGTCCTTGGACACGCCCACCTCGTACATCGCGGCGTCGAGCGTGTGCGGCCGAAGCGCCAGCAGTCCGCCGCCACGCGTCCCGAAGTCCTCCGGCGCGGGATCGGGCGCGAAGATCGCCGCCTCGTTCACCCGCCGGCCGAGCCGCCCGACCGGCACGCCGAACAGCCGCGCCATCGCCGCGCGCGCCGCGCGCGAGTCGCGCTGCAATAGCCTGAGCGCCTCCGGAGCCTGATCCAGCACCTGCGTCAGCGGCGCGAGCAGCACCAGCCCGCCGATTTTCTTGGGCGCGTGCAGCGCCGCCGCCAGCGCCACCGCGCCGCCCATCGAATGGCCGACGACCAGCGGCTTCTCCAGCCCGAGCTTGTCGATGAAGCGCGCCAGCAATCGACCTTGGTCGCGCAGGTTCGGCTCCGTGCCGGGCTTCGCCGTCGAGTAGCCGTAGCGGGGCCGGTCCACCGCGATCAGCCGGTGCTCGCCCTCCAGCATCGCGGTCAGCGAGTGTGTGAAGTTGCGCAGCTGCCCGGCCAGCCCGTGCACCATCACGATCGGCCGGCCCGATCCGCTGTCCACGAAGTGCAGCCGCGCGCCCTCCACGTCGAGGAAATGCCCATCGGCGGGCACCTGCCGCTCCGCGTCGCGCCCCAGCAGCTCGGACGCCACCGCCAGCCCCACGCCCGCCGCCGCCGCGCCGAGCACGGCCAGGCCGATGCGGGAGAGGGCGGGGGACGCCTGTTCGTTACGGTCCTGTGTCATACGCGGGGTAAACGCCACGCGCAGTGTTGGTTCCGCCGCACGCCGCCGCTATGTTGGCGTTATCGCAACGGAGACGCCCGTGACCAGCCTCAAGATCCTCGCCGCCTCGGTCCTGTTCACCGCCGCCCCGGCGCTCGCCGCCGACTGCTGCGAGGAACGCGCGGAGTGCTGTGAACGGGGCGACTGCTGCGACAAGCGCGACCATCGGCACGAGGCCGAGCGCAAGGACGCGCCCAAGAAGTAGGATCAGGGCGCAGCCTTCGCGCCTGCCTCGCCGCCCACCGCTCGGTATAGTGCCACCCGCGTGCGCGACGCGTCCGCGCGCGCTTCTATCGCGTTCGCCTGGCTGGTGTTGGCGGTGCGTTCGGCGTCGATCACCGTCAGAAACGTGTCGAGACCGCGCCGGTAGCGTTCGCGCGCCAGGCCGGCGGCGTCGCGGTCGAGGAACGCTTGCCGCTCGAGCGCCACGGCTCGCGCGTCGGCGGCGGTGATCTGGCCCAGCGCCTGCTCCGTCTCGCCGAGTGCAGTGAACAGCGCGTCGCGGTAGTTGGCGAACGCCTCGCGTGCTTCGGCCTGACGTTGGTCGATGCGCGCCCCCACGCGGCCGAAATCGAGCAGCGGTCCGGCCAGCCCCGGCCCGACAAAACCGACGATCGCGTCGTCGCTGAACAGCCCGCCGCCCGTCAGCGCGAACAGCCCTAGCGCGGCGGTAATCGTCAGCCGGGGAAAGCGGTCGGCCGCCGCCGCCGCGATCTCCTGGTCGGCCGCGGCGAGGCGACGCTCGGCTGCGGCGACGTCGGGCCGGCCCCGTAGAAGGGTCGACGGAACAGACAGGGCGGGAACCGCGGTCAGCCCCGGCCCGGGCGGGGCGGCGAGTTGCCCCTGCACCTCCGACGTCGGCAGGCCCGTCAGCGTTACCAGCCGCCCGAGCACCGCCGCCCGCTCCGACAGGATCGGCTGCAGCCGCGCGCGCGCGTCCGCTTCCAGCGACTGCGCGCGCACCAGGTCGAACTCGGGCGCGATTCCCGCGCGCGAACGGACGCGCGTCACCGCGACCAGCTCCTCCGCGCTCGCGATGTCGCGCCTGACCACCGCCTCGCGCCGGTCGAGGGCGCGCGCGTCCACCACCGTGCGCGCGATATCGCCCGTGAGCGCCAGCCTGACGCCTGCCGCGTCCGCGTCCGCCGCGTCGACCCGGAGCCGCGCCGCGCGCTCGCTCGCGCGCAACCGGCCGAACAGGTCGGCGTCGAAGCTCGCGTCCAGCCCGGCGCGGAACTGCGTCTGCCCCGGCTCGATCGCGACGCCGGGCGGCAGGTCGCCGCCGAACTGCGCACCGGGGTTGATGCGCTGGCGCGTGACCGACCCGCTCGCCTGCACGTTCGGGAACCGCTCCGCCCGCGCGCCGCGCACGCCCGCCCGCGCCGCGTCGATCCGGGCGAGCGCGGCGAGGAGGGTAGGGGCGTCCGTCAACGCGCGGCGCTCCAGCTCGACGAACGCCGGGTCCTGCCTGGGCAGAAGATCGGCGAGCGACCCCGAACCCGCCCGCTCGCGGTCGAGTAACGCGAAGCTGGGCGGCAGCGCAGCCTCGGCGCTCGACGCGGGCGGCGCGCGCTCGACGGTGGAGCAGGCGGCGAGTGTGAATGCTGTCAGAAGTATGAAGCGGGGCAGAGCTGGCCGACCCTCACTTCCTAGCGTCACCCCGGACTTGTTCCGGGGTCCATCGCTGTCCGAGCGAACCGTTTGCGAGCGGTTGAAGGAGCGGGCGTGCTGTCCCCCAACCGGCGACGCGCGTACGACGATGGACCCCGGAACAAGTCCGGGGTGACGGTGAGGGGGAGGGCTAGCCGTTCGCCTCACCGCCCACCCCCCTTGGCCGGCACGAACCCGTCCACCTGCTGCCCCACGAAATAGCCGTGGTTTGCTCCCGGCAGCGCGTAGATCAGCTGCAGCACGCGCACGTCCACCCGCTCGGTCGCCGCGTTGGTCAGCGAGCGCTTGGGCACCACCAGCGGCTCCGCGCGCACGAACGTCACGGGCGTCCGCTGGTTCGCCGCGCCGCGCGGCGAGATCACCGCCGGCCGGCCGAGCGCCACGCGTTCGATCTCGTTCTCGTCGATGTCGATCCTGACGTGCAGGGGCTCCGTCACGCCCATCGCGATCAGCGGGTCGCCCGCGTTCGGCCCGGCGTTGGCGTACTCGCCCGGCCGGGTGCGGACTTGGAGCACCGTGGCCGAGCGCGGTGCCCGGACCGTGTGCCGCGCCAACGTGACGCGCGCCGCCTCCAGCTGCGCCTGCGCCTCGCGCGCCTCGGCCTGGGCGACGGCGACGCGCGCCGACGCGTCCTCCACGGTGCCGCGGCTGGTGATCACCTCCTGCCGGCTTACCGCGCGGGGATCGCCCGCCGACTGGTAGAGCGCGAACTGCCGCCGCGCGACGCCGAGCGAGGTCTGCGCCGCGGCGATGTTCTGCCGCGAGCGCGCCAGCCGCGCCTCGGCTTCCGCCACCGCCGCGCGCGCCTCGCGGCTGTCGACCGAGAAGAGCGGCGCGCCCGCCGCGACGCGCTGGCCCGCCTCGACGTACAGCCGGTCGACCACGCCCGGCACAAGTGCTGCGATCTCGATCAGCTCGCTCGACGGCTCGATCACGCCCGCGCCCGCCACGGTGGGCCGGTTCGCGGTCGGGTTGGTCGCGGGCGTCGTCATCGGCTGCGCGAGCGTACGGTCGGGCTGCGTCCGGAACACCAGCACCAACGACACGATGATCGCGACCACCGCGACGGCGGGTAGGACGTGGCGGGAGAAGTTGAGCTTCATGCGATTAGTGCCCTTCCGGCATCTGCTTGCCGTCGCGCGTGATGCGGCCGTCCTCCATTTGGAGAATGCGGTCGGCCAGGTCGAAGATGCGGTTGTCGTGCGTGACGATGATGACGGCGCGCTCGGACGCGAGCGCCACCTCGCGCAGCAGGTCCATGACGCGCCTCCCCGATTTGGCGTCGAGCGCGGCGGTGGGCTCGTCGCAGACGACGAGGCGCGGCTCGTGGACGAGCGCGCGGGCGATGGCGACGCGCTGCTGCTGCCCGCCCGACAGCTGGCGCGGCAGCTTCTCCGCCTGGTCGCCGATGTTGAGCCGCTCCAGCAGCGCCCGCCCGCGATCGACCGCCTCGGCGCGTCTCATGCCCGCCGCGACCAGCGGCACCGCCGCGTTCTCCGCGGCGGTTAGCGTCGGGATGAGGTTGTACTGTTGGAAGATAAAGCCGATCGTCTGGAGGCGGAAGCGGACGAGCTGGTTGTCAGACAGGTCGTAAATGTCGGTCCCGAACACGCTGACGCGGCCCGCGGTCGGGTAGAGGATGCCCGCGATGATCGAGATCAGCGTGGTCTTGCCCGACCCGGACTCGCCGACCAGATAGGTCAGCTCGCCCGAGTTCACGTCCACGTCGATGCCGTGGAGCACGCGGATGCGGGTGTCGCCGACGGGGAACTCCTTGACGATCCCCTCGACGCGGATGGCTTCGCTCATCGGAACACCTCGGCGGGCTCCGTGCGCAGCACCGACCGCAGCGCGATGAGACCCGTGAGCAGGATCATGACCAGCACCACCACGGCCGCGATCACGGGGATCTCCCAGGGCATGTAGAAACCCTTGAACGCGTCGCCCGTCGCGGCCCCGACGAACACGAACGCGACCGCCATCGCCAGGCCGACGCCGTACCCGATCAGCCCGACCAGCCCCGCCTGCGCCGCGACCATCAGGCGGATCTCATTGTTGTTAACACCTATCGCCTTCAACGCCCCGAACTGCTTGATGTTGTCGCGGATGAATAGGCTGAAGGTCAGACCCACGATCGCCACGCCGACGATGAAGCCCAACGCGACCGTGATGCCGAAGTTGATAGGGATGCCCGTGTTCTCGATGATATAGTCGATGCCGTCGCGCGCGAACTCGGGCTTGGTGCGCGCGCGCAAGCCCGTCTCGCGTTCGATCCTGGTCGCGACCGCCTTCGCGTCCTGCCCCGGTGCGGAGCGCGCGAGCACGAAACTCAAGCGGTTGCGCGTGCCGGGCAGGTAATTGAGCGCGTTCGAGTAGCGCGTGTAGAGGATTACGGTCGAGGTGAAGCTCGGGTCCGCGTCGACGATGCCGCGGATCACCGCGCGCTGGTCGTTCAGCTCGAGCCGCGTACCGACCGCGCCGCCCTGTTCGAACAGCTTACGCGACCCCACGTCGTCGATGAACACCGCGTCCGGCTCGGCCAGCGCGTCGCGGCTGCCCTCCACCATGCGGCGGGGCAGGCCGATCAGCGTCGCGTCGTCCACGCCGATGACGGACACGGGCTCCAGATCGCCCTCCGGCGTCCTGACGGTCGCGCCCGAGCGGATGAGCGGTGCGGCCCAGAGCACGCCGGGCACGCCGCGCACCCGCTCCAACGCCGTGGAGGGCAGGGCGAGCGTCACGTCCGTGGTGCGCCCGGACGGGTCCATGACCCAGATGTCGGCGGTGGAGACCTCGTTCACTGGTGCCGCGCCGCGGAGCAGCAGGTTGACGAAGATGGTCAGCTGCTGCGTGATCAGCAGCGTCGAGAAGGCGACGCCGAACAAGAGGCCGATGAACTTGACCCGATCGCCCGTCAGCATGCGGATCGCGATCCAGCCCATGATGTGCGTCCGCTCCGACTCGCCAAACCCGCACGCTTAATGTACGATCGCGTTCATGAACGCAAGCGTACAGTTTAGGGCGTCGTTGCTGCCCTATGGGTAAGGTCCGTCAGATTTCGGGCGGCCGCCGCCCCGACCGCACCAAAGACGCGGCGATTCTGAGGGCCGCGCGCGACAGCTTCTTCGAACGGGGCCTCGCCGCCTCGACGATCGAGGACATCGCCGCCCGCGCAGGGGTATCCAAGGTCACCGTCTATAAGCGTTTCGAGGACAAGGAGGCGTTGTTCGAGGCCGCGGTGAAGGCTGAGATGGCGACCATGATCGCCCAGCTCGACGAGGAGCCGGAGGGCGACGGTTCGCTGCCCCAGCAGCTCAACGCGTTCGGCTACGTGCTGCTGCGCTTCCTGTTCAGCCCGACGCACGTCGCGCTCGACCGCATGCTCGCGCACGACCTGGCGCAGTCGCCCGGAATGGCGCGGCGCTTCTTCCACGCCGGTCCCGGCCATTGCCGCGCGCGCATCGCGGGGGTGCTGGAGGCCGCGGCGGAACGCGGCGAGATCCGCATCGACGATCCGCTGCTGAGCGCCGCCGACCTTCTCTCGCTCTGGCGCGGCTTTCTGGAAAAGGAGACGGAGTTCGGGATCATCACGCACGTGGACGACGCCACCATCCGCTTCCGCGTCGAGCGGGGCACGCGCAACTTCCTGCGGATGGTCGGATATGACGAGGCCGCCGCCCGGACGTCCTGAGGACGCCCGAGCGACGGCCCGCACCGCGGCGATCCCCGCTTAGAGCAGGAAATCGGCCGTCGTCAGCGTGTGGTCCGACGTGACATAGAGGAAGAAATCGGCCGCCTTGTCGCCGTTGACGTCCGCGACGATCTCGTGACGGCCGTCCGCCGCCGCGAACACGCGGATCTCACCGCCCGATCCCGAGAACTCGCCTTCCACGATCCGGAACGCCTGGTTACCGGCCACGAGGGAGTTGGCGTCCATAGCCGACAGGTCGATCAGGTCGCCGGCCGCGAAATCCCCGATCCGGTCGCCTCCCGTGTCGCCGACCGAGGCGAACAGGAAGCGGTCGGATCCCGCTCCGCCGTACAGCCAATCCGAACCCGCATCGCCGCTCAGCACGTCGTCTCCGGCGTTGCCGCTGAGCACGTCGTCGCCCCCGCCGCCCGACAGCCGATTCGCGCCGGCGTTGCCGAACAGCTCGTTGCGGCCAGCCTCGCCGAACCCGTCCGCATCCGCCGTGCCGAGCAGCGACAGCCGTTCGACGTTCGCGCTCAGGCGATAGCTGCCGAACGTCGAGACCTGGTCGAAGCCGCCGTCTGCGGCTTCGACGACGACGTCCTTCACATCGTCTACGCTGTACCTGTCGTCGCCGGAGCCGCCCGTCATCGTGTCGACGCCCGCACCGCCGGCGAGGAAGTCGTTGCCGGCGCCGCCGGAGAGCGCGTCGGCACCGTCGAAGCCGTACAGGTAGTTGCTGCCCGCGTTTCCGACGAGGCTGTTGGCGAGGTTGTTGCCCTGACCCGTCAGGTCGGCTGTTCCGCCCAGTTCCAAGCGTTCGACATTGTCGGCGAGCTTGTGGTCGATCGAGGAGCGGACCGTATCCGTGCCCTCGTCCGCCGCTTCCGACACTGTGTCCCCGGCGTCATCGACGACGTACACGTCATTGCCCAAGTCGCCCTCCATCGTGTCGGCGCCGACACCGCCGTCGAGGAGATCGACCGCATCGCCGCCGAACAGCCGGTCGGCACCATCGCCGCCGTACAGCTTGTCGCTGCCCTGGCCGCCGTGCATCTCGTCCAGGCCCGCGCCGCCGCGCAGCTCGTCGGCGTCGGCACCGCCGTCCATCCGATCGTCGCCCACGCCGCCGTCGAGGTAATCGGCGCCGGCGTCGCCCTGCATCAGGTCGTCGCCGTCCTCGCCATAAAGTTTATCGTTCCCGTCGCCGCCGAGGATCTCGTCGAAGTCGGCGCCGCCGCGAAGCTGATCGGCACCGGCGCCGCCGTCGAGCAGGTCGAGCCCCGCGCCTCCGAGCAGCACGTCGTTGCCGCCATGGCCGTAGAGCGCGTTCGTGCCCTCGTTGCCCGTCATGCGGTTCGCCAGATCGTTGCCGACGCCGCGATGAGCGCCTGCGACGAGCACGAGGTTCTCGACATGGGCTGCGAGGCCGTGGTTCACCGCCGAGTTGACGGTGTCGACGCCGCCATTGGCCTCCTCGACGACGTATTCGCCTATTTGGTCGACGTGGTAGGTGTCGTTTCCGGCGCCGCCGACCAGACTGTCCCTGCCGATACCCCCGTCCAGTTGGTCGTCGCCGTCGCCGCCGTTCAGCACGTCGTCGCCCACCTCGCCGTAGAGAAAATCAGTGCCCGCGTCGCCGCTCAGCGTATCCGCGTCGTCGCCCCCGGCCAGGCGATCATTGCCCGCACCGCCGGACAGCTTGTCGAGACCCCCCATGCCTTGGATCGTGTCGTTGCCGCCGCGGCCCTCGATCAGGTCGGTCGCGGCCGTGCCGGTCAGCCGATTGGCGCGCTCGTCACCCTGGATCACGCTCTCGGCACGCTTGGCCAGCATGCCCGGCGCGACCTCGACCAGGTCGACACGGCCCTCAATGACGATCTTGGCATTGTGGCGCCCGTCGCCGTCCCGATCGAACTCGATCACGGTGAAGCGGTCGGTGTAGTGTACCGCCACCTCCGGCCGACCGGCGTCGCCGTACGGCCCGTCGCCGACGAAGGTGAACGCGCCGAGGCCGGTCAGGTCGATGCGATCGTCCTCCTGCAGGTCGACGCGTTCCGACTGCTCATAAGCGACGTCGATCGGCGTCATGTCGGCTTCGCTCTCGTAGCGGTAGACGTCCGCACCCGCCCCGCCGACGAGCACGTCGTACCCGTGCCCACCGATGATCGTGTCCGCGCCGTCGCCGCCGTCGATCCGGTTCGCGCCCGCGTCGCCGCGGAGCGTATCCGCGTGAGTCGAGCCGCGGAGATTCTCGATGGCGGACAGGCGGTCGACACCCGCACCAAGCGTGTCCTGATCCACACCTTGGACATCGAGCCGGACGGAGACGGCGCTATCTGCGCTGGCGTAGCTGGCGGTGTCTTCGCCGTCACCGCCGTCGAGCCAGTCGTCGCCGGCCGCGCCGTCGAGCAGGTCGTCGCCGCCATGGCCGCGCAGCGAGTCGCGATAGGCGCTGCCCGTCAGGTGGTCGTTCCCGTCACCACCGTTCTGGCGCGCCAATCCGACATAGAAGCCGGAAGCCGCCTCCCTGGTAAAGTCGTACAGGCCCTCGATGATCCAGGAGGCGACTCCACGACCCGAACCGTCCAGGTCCTCGCCGGCGAACAGCAGCGATGTCGTGCCATCCGCATTCAGACGATAGCCGCTCGTGAAATCTTGATCGCCCGTCGCGATCTCGCCGAGCGGAATGGCGCCGATGTCGATGCGGTCGCCCTCGGCGTGATTGAACTCGATCGTTCCGGCCCAGCCGCCGTAATATTGCGTGATGTAGCCGACATTGCCGCCCGGACCGCCATATTTGATCGTCCGGTACGAGAGGCCCAGGTCGCTCATGCCGTTGAAGTGGTAGGTGTCCGCGCCTTCGCCGCCGCGCAGATGCTCGACCGCGTAGCTGGGCTGCTCCTCGCCGGTGAGCACGGCCTTACCGCGGCCGCCGGCGTAGATGTGGTCGTCGCCCGCGCCGCCCTCAATCGTGTCGCCGCCGAAGCCGCCGCGTAGCGTATCGTCGCCCGCGCCGCCCCGCAGCACGTCGTGCGTCTCGCGGCCGGTCAGCGTGTCGGCGAAGGCCGAGCCTTCCAGGCCTTCGACGTTGTAGATGCGGTCCACGCCCGCGCCGCCCGTGTCCTGATACTGATCGACCTTGGAGAGGTCGACGGTGACCGCCGCGCCCGCGCGCCGGTAGCTGACGATGTCGAGCCCCGTGCCGCCGTTGATCCAGTCGCCGCCCGCGCCGCCTTCGATCAGGTCGTCGCCCGCGTCGCCGTCGAGATTGTCGTTGCCCTCCGTGCCGCTGAACGTGTCGTTGCCGTCGCCGGCCTTGAACGCCACCCAGTTCGGGCCCGTATTGCCGTTCGTCAGGCTGAGCAGATCGACCGAGTCGTTCGCCGCCGTGCCGAACGCATTGCCGGTCAGGATCAGCTTTTCGAACCCGTTGCCCTGGGCGGAGAAGCTGTGGAGCCTGGTCCCGCTGAGCACGATCGTGTCGACGCCGTCGCCGCCCTGAAGCTTGAGATAGCCGTTCGCGGCCGAGCCGACCCAGACCTTGTCGTCGCCCGAGCCGGCGTCGATCGAGCCGCCGTCGTCATAGGCTTGGATGCTGTCGTCGCCCGCGCCGCCCTCGATCACGTTCAGGCCGTAGCCGTCGGTGATCGTATCGTTCCCGTCGCCGCCATAGGTGGTGTCGTCGCCGAGACCGCCCTCTAGCCGGTCGTCGCCCGCGCCGCCGTCTAGGACGTCGACGCCCCCATAAGACCAGATCGTGTCGTTCCCGGAACCGCCGTAGACCGTGTCGTTCCCGTCCGCCGAATCGACGAAGTCGTTCCCGTCGCCGCCATGGACGGTGTCGTCGCCGGCGCCCATGTCGATGGTGTCGTTCTTGTGCGTCCCGCGCAGGAAGTCGCCCTGGCCGGCGGCCCCGTTCGAATAGTCGAAGTTGATGCCGCCGACGCCGGCGAGCGCCTCGATGCCCTCGAAGTCGATGTGGTCGCCGCCGACGGTGCCGTTCATGCCGGCGCCGTTGTTGGTGCCGTAGCGCTCGAAGCCGTTCTCGGCCTTGGTGAAGCGGCTGACCGTTCCGGAGATCACGGTGATGGTGTCGACGCCGTCGCCGCCCTGGAGCTGCTCGTAGACGCCGCCATGGATGTGGACGTTGTCGTCGCCCACGCCCGCGTCGATCCGCAGCACGCCGCCCTGGCCCCAGATGACGTCGTGGCCCGCGCCGCCCAGGACCGTGTCGCTGCCGCCGCCGGTCTCCACGCGGTCGTCGCCGCCGCCGGCGTCGACCAGGTCGTCGCCCAGCTCGGCGCGGATATCGTCGGCGCCGTCGCCGCCGTCGACGGTGTCGTCGCCCCAGCCGGCGCTCACATAGTCGTCGCCGCCGCCCGCATCGATCAGGTCGGCGCCGCTGCGCGCGTAGATGGAGTCCTTGGCGTCGGTGCCGTTGATCTCGTCGTTGTTGTCGGTGCCGTTGAAGATCGCCACGCTTGTTCTCCCTTTGGATTGCGGGAGGGCGGGTAGAGGCGAATCCGGAGCGACGGCCTGGACTTTGCGCCGAAGCCGTCGTCCGCGTCGGCGGGCACGACGGCGGTGCGACGAAGGCGGCGCACGGCGCGACGAACGCGCTGAGCCTCGGTCCGGAGCGGACCTAAGTCGTTAGATCAGAACGGAGAAGTGGTCGGGGAGAGAGGATTCGAACCTCCGGCCCCTGCCTCCCGAAGACAGTGCTCTACCAGGCTGAGCTACTCCCCGACGGAGTCCGGTCGTTATGCTTTCGGGAGCCGACCGGTGCGCTTGGAGGCGCGCCTATAGCCAGCACCCTCGGCGCACGCAAGCGTCAACGGCGGGCGGCGAGGAGGGTGTCGAGCGTGACGAACTTCTCGCGCGGCGAGCCGGCGCGGGCGGCGGAGACCTCCGCTTGATCGATGCCCTGCCAGTCGCGGAAGGTGACCACGTCCACGCCGCGCTCGCCGAGCAGGTCATCGAGGCCGGGGCGGCCGCGCTTGCCCGACTCGGTGGGGGTGTCGGCGTCGATCAGGTCGACGATCGCGAAGCCGTCGGGGCGGTTGGTGCCGATCGTGCCAGTAGGACCGCGGCGCGCCCAGCCGACGGCGTATAGGCCGGGGCCCATGCGGCCGTCCTCGTTGGCGAAGCGGCCGAGCTTGGCGTCGTAGGGCACGCCGTCGATGGGCGGGGTGCGATAGCCGATGCAGCTGACGACGAGGCCGGCGGGGACGGGGTAGGTCTCGCCGGTGCCGACCGCGCGGCCCTCGTCGTCGAGGCGGGTGCGCTCGACGACCACGCGGTCGGCGCGGCCGTCGCCCTCGACGCGGACGGGGACGGCGAAGAAGTCGAAGACGATGCGGATCGGCTTGTCGGCCGGGCGGCCCGCGAAGTCGCGCAGGATCGCGACCGACTTGCGCAGGCCGGGTTCGAGCGCGGCGTCCTCCTCGGGCGAGGGTAGGTCGGCGGGGTCGACGACCGGCGCGGCGCGGGAGAGGTGGCCTAGCTCGCCCAACTCCTTGGGCGTCATCGCGATCTGGTGGGGGCCGCGGCGGGCGAGGATCGTGATCGTGTCGATGCCTGCGCGCGCCAGATGGTCGAGCGCGTGGGCGACGATGTCGGAGCCGGCGAACTCGTCCGCCGACTTGGCGAGGATGCGCGCGACATCGAGCGCGACGTTGCCCGCGCCGACGATCACCGCGCCGGGGCCGTGGAGCGCAGGCGCCAGCTCGGCATGGTCGGGGTGGCCGTTGTACCAGCCGACGAACGCGGCGGAGCCGATCACGCCGGGCAGGTCCTCGCCGGGGACGCCCAGCGGCCGGTCGGCGGGTGCGCCGGTGGCGAAGACGACCGCGTCGTAGAGCGCCTGGAGCTCGGGCACGGTCACGTCGCGGCCGACCGTGACGTTGCCGACGAAGCGGACATTGTCGGAGAGCGCCGTCGCCTCGTAGCGGCGGGACACGCCCTTGATCGACTGGTGGTCGGGCGCGACGCCGGAGCGGATCAGGCCGAAGGGGACGGGAAGGCGGTCGACGATGTCGACGCGGACGCCGTCGCCCCATTTCTTCTGCGCCGCCTCGGCCGTGTAGTAGCCCGCCGGGCCGGAACCGATCACCGCGATGTGGCGCATGCGACCTCTCCCCTATTGTGTGGCGATGCTAGCGGGCGGGTCCGGGGGAGGGAAGTGCGCGAAGGTTACGCGCTTCACGGCGAGTTTCGGGTGCCTGTCCGGCCGTAAGTCGTTGTGATGGGAAGTTGAACAGCGTGAAAAGCGTGTCGCGAATCGGGCGAAAGGGCCGGTTTCACGGCACCTTCCGCTCACTTTCGGCATGTTTTCGGCGCGGGGACGTGCGTCGCGGCGTCCTCGGGACTCGAGAGTTCGACGATGTGAAAGAGCGAGCCCGAGGCTAGCGAGCCTGCGCCGTGTAGGACAGGTCGCGCCACCAATCCTGCTTCCAGCGGCGGTGGTCGGCGATCGGCTGTCCGAGGGCGTTACGGGCGGGTTCGTAGCGGAAGCGCTTGGCGATGAGGCGGCAGGTGCCCTCGTCCAGCTCGGGGCTGCCGCTGGAGCGATAGACGCCGCAGCGCGCGACGCGGCCGCGCGCGTCGATGTGGATGTCGACGATGACCGAGCCCTGCGCGCCCGTGCGGCGGGCGGCGTCCGGATAGTCGCGATCACGGATGCGGCCGGCGATGTGGCGGGACGGCGTGCCCGTCCCCGTTCCGCCGCCGCCCGTGCCGTCGCCGCGGCCGCCCGAGCCCAGCCCGTCGCCGATCCCGCCCGCGCCGGTGCCGGGTCCGCGCACCTCGGCGGCGCCGGCGGCGGGCGCGTCGCCGGTGGAGGCGACCGGCGCGGCGAGGACCGGTGGTGGCGGGGGCTGGACGATGGGGACGGGTGCTACGATCGGCTTGGGCGTCGCGCGCAGGTTGGGCGGCGCGGCGCGACCCTCCTCCTCGCGCGGCCGGTCCGCGGGCTCGGGCGGGGGAGGAGGCTCCTCGCGCGGAGCGGCGGGCGGGGGAAGCGTGAAGATGCTGAGTGGCCGTTCGGGGCGGC
The DNA here is from genome assembly GCF_002288825.1 of Sphingomonas lenta. GTDB lineage: Bacteria > Pseudomonadota > Alphaproteobacteria > Sphingomonadales > Sphingomonadaceae > Sphingomonas > Sphingomonas lenta. The sequence continues at coordinate 166,836 of NZ_NSLI01000002.1, read as the reverse complement.
GGGCGAGCTCGACGCCGAGGCCGAGGCCGGTCAGGATCGCGTAGCCGAGTGCGAGCTGCAACGCGACCGCCGCCGCGCCGGCGCGGAGCTTGTCGCGGTGGAGCAAAGGGTCGGACGCGGTCGGCATCGCTCTGGGCCGCTAGTGTAGCACGCGTTGCGGCGGGCTGAACCGTCCCGCGTCACGCCCGCTCGATCAGGGCGGCGAAACAGCCGCGCTTGGCATAATGGGCGTGGAGGTAGGCGACTTCCGGGCGGGCCAGGAAGCGCTCGATAAGCGGGACGAGGTCGGCGCCGTCGATCAGGTCGGCGTCGATCATGTCGTGCGCGCGATCGAAGGCGCGGAGCGAGATGGGGCGGATACGAAGCGGCTCCGGTACTTTATCGACGAACGTCGCGGGCTCGGTCGCGCCCTCGAGCACGAAGACGGCGTGGCTGGCGCGGAAAGGCGTGCGGTGCGGGTGGTGCTCGTAATGCGCGAGCAGCAGCGTCTCGCCGGGGCGGGCGTCGCGCAGCTCGATGCGGTCGGGATAGCCGGGCGCGGCGTCGGCGACGACCCGGCGGGCGTTGCGGGCGGCGAGCGCCGTATCGGATAGGCCGTAAAGCGGGAGGAAGGGAGCGGGGTCGAGGCCGCGGATCTGAAAGGGCATGGGGAGCTCCATCGTGGTCCGTCGATACTAAGCAGGCGGGCGGCGGCGGGCGTCCCGCGGCTTGCCGCCAAACCGGGCTGGTGCGCGGAGCGTTTCTCGACTGAGCTCGAAACGAACGGGTTTGGGAAGGGCGGGGTCAGCGCATCGACACCGGGCTGATCGCGAGGCCGTCGCCCTGGTCGCCCGCGGGCAGGCGGCCGAGGACGCGGCCGGTCGCGAAGTCGACCTCCGCGATGCGGTCGATGCCGGTTTCCGCGACGTAGACGCTGCGGCCGTCGCTCGAGAAGATGGTGGTCACCTGCTGGAAGTCGGGCGCGCCGACGCGGATCGTGCGCAGCGGCTTCGCGGTCGCGGTGTCGAAGACGCTGAGCGTGCCCGCGCCGAAGTCGGAAGTGACGGCGTGGCGGCCGTCGGGCGTGAGCGCGACGCGGATGGGCGTCTTGCCCGTGGGGGCGCCGGCGACCTCGGCGAAGCTCGCCGTGTCGAATACGCGGACGGTGTCGCCCGAGCGGTCGGCGACCCAGAGGCGACGACCGTCGGCGCTGAGCGCGATGCCCTCCGGCTGTTTGCCGGCGGGCAGGTCGCGGAGCTTGGCGCGGGTGGAGAGGTCGAACACGCCGACGGTCCCCGAGCCCATGTTGGCGACATAAGCGCGGCGGCCGTCGGGCGAGACGGCGACCATGTGCGGGCCCTCCGCTCCGGTGGCGATCTCAGCCACGCTTGGCGTCGCGGTGGCGCCGTCGACCAGCATCAGCGCGTCGCGGCCCTCCGCCGTGGCGACGAGGCGGCCGTCGGCGAGCCAGAGCAGGCCGTGCGGGCGGGCGTTCGCGCCGAGGTCGATGGTGCGGATGCGTTGGGCGGAGGGGAGAGCGTAGATCTCGATCGTTTGGCCGCCATAGTTGACGACCGCGGCTTGGCGGCCGTCGGGGGAGGTGGCGATCTCATGAGGTGCTTCGCCCGTCTTGACGCGGCGCATCTCGCGGCCGGTGGCGAGGTCGACGAAGCTCAAGCTGTCCTCGCCCTTGTTGCCGATGAGGAGGGTTTGGGCGGTCGCCGGGGTGGCGAGCAGGAGGAGGGCGACGAGGAGGGTGGGGCGCATCGGGCGGGCTCCGGGGAAGGAGCGGGGATGCTATCGTGCGGGTGGATATACGTAAATTCCTCCCCCGCAACGCAGTTGCGGGGGAGGGGGACCGCGCCCTTAGGGCGTGGTGGAGGGGGTGCGGGGCGATGCCGCATCCCGTTGTTCCCCCTCCACCAGCTTCGCTGGTCCCCCTCCCCCGCTATAAGCGGGGGAGGAATTCAACAGGTTAGCGTACCGCCGTGGGGGCGGCCGCGGAGGCGTTTTCGGGGAGGCCGCCTAGTTCGGTCACCAGCTTGGTGTAGGCGTCGAGGTAGCTCAGCACGATGATCTGGCCGATCGCGGTGTTCTGGTAGCCGCCGACGTCTGCGCCGCCCCAGCCGCCGCCGCCCCAGAAGCTGGCGCCGATGTTGAAGCTGGTGTCCTTCTTGCGGGCGTAGCCTTGGGTCATCGCCTGCTCCTCGGTGGTGCGGGCGTTGACGAGCGAGAGGGTGGTGCGCGCCTCGCCCTTCTTGACGTTAATGCCGCCGGCGATCGAGCCCGCGACATAGCCGGCGCGGCCGAACATGCCGCCCAGCCCGCCCAGCACGCCGCCGAGCCCGCCGCCGCCCGAGTTCTGGTTGGCGGTGACGATGTCGGGCTGGAGGAAATAGTCGGCCGCCTTCACCTGTCCCGCGCCGAGGTTCGAATTGGCCTGGAGCTCGCCGGCGTCGGCCATGGCGCGCTCGAGGTTGCGGCTGCCCAGCGCGCGGCCGCGGTTGACGATCGAGAAGCAGCCGGACTGCTGGATGAAGATGCGCAGGATCGATTCCGGCGAGCCGAGGTTGAGCTCGCGCCACCACTGGTTGTCCGGCTCAACGATGGCGACGGTGCCGAGCTTCTTGGCGCAGCGCGGAATGGCGGCCTCGCCCCGCATCTGCTCCTGATGGGCGGACGAGCCCTTCTCCTTGGCGGAGGCGGGCGTGGCGGCCGCGAGCGTGGCGAGGGCGGCGGTGGCGAGCAGGATCTGGCGCATGGTGGTTCCCCTTTCTGCGGCGCGCCGGGAGGCGGCGGCCGTGACGGGGGGCGCTATGCCGCATGTCCGGCGGCGTCGCCCGGTCGGAGCGACCGGGCGGCGGCGAAGCGACGAACGAGCGACGAGCGTCGCGCGGGCTACTGCGCGCGGGGCGCGGCCGCCGCCGCGTTGGTGGGTAGTCCGCCCAGTTCGGAGACGAGCTTGGTGTAGGCGTCCAGGTAGGAGAGCACGATGATCTGGCCGATGGCGGTATCTTGGTAACCGTAGCCGCCGGCCGCGGCGAAGCCGCCGCCGCTGAACAGGCCGCCCGCGCCGCCGCCGAAGCTGACGTCCGACTTGCGGGCGTAGCCCTGCGTCATGGCTTCCTCCTCCGTCGTGCGGGCGTTGACGAGCGAGAGGGTGGTGCGGGCCTCGCCCTTCTTGACGTTGATGCCGCCGGCGATGCCGCCGATCAGCGCGCCGCCGCGGCCGAACAGTCCGCCCACGCTGCCCAGCGCGCCGCCGAGCCCGCCGCCGCCCGAGTTGCGGTTGGCGGTGACGATGTCCGGCTGGAGGAAATAGTCGGCGGCGCGGACCTGGCCGCGGCCGAGGTTCGAGTTCGCCTGGAGCTCGCCCGCGTCGGCCATCGCGCGCTCCATGTTGCGGCTCGCCATGGCGCGGCCGCGGTTGACGATGGTGAAGCAGCCGGACTGCTGGATGAACACGCGGAGGATCGCCTCCGGGCTGCCGAGGTTGAACTCGCGCCACCATTGGTTGTCGGGCTCGACGATCGCCACGCTGCCGAGCCGCTTGGCGCAGCGCGGGATCTGCGCCTCGCCGCGCATCTGCTGCTGGTGCGCGCCGGAACCGCGGTTCTGGGCGTGGGCGGCGGGGGCCAGGGCGAGCGTGGCGGCGAGGGCGAGGTAGGCGAGACGCATGATCGATCCCCTTTTCGATCGGGCCCGCGCCGGCGTCCGGTCTGCGGGTGATGCATGCGACCCTGTCGAGGCGTGTCCCTAGCATGGAGCCGCGCTCTGGGCTAGGCGCGGCCGATCATGACGACGCCTTTGGACCGCATCCGTAATTTCAGCATCATCGCGCATATCGACCACGGCAAGTCGACGCTCGCCGACCGGTTGATCCAGGTCACCGGAGGGCTGTCGGAACGCGAGATGTCGGCGCAGGTGCTGGACAACATGGAGATCGAGCGCGAGCGCGGCATCACGATCAAGGCGCAGACGGTGCGCCTCGACTATAAGGGCCATGTCCTGAACCTGATGGACACGCCGGGCCATGTCGACTTCGCCTACGAAGTCTCGCGGAGCCTGGCGGCGTGTGAGGGCGCGCTCTTGGTTGTCGACGCGGCGCAGGGCGTGGAGGCGCAGACGCTCGCCAACGTGTACCAGTCGATCGAGCACGACCACGAGATCGTGCCCGTGATCAACAAGATCGACCTGCCCGCCGCCGAGCCCGACAAGGTGAAGGCGGAGATCGAGGAGGTGATCGGGCTCGACGCGTCTCACGCGGTGCTCTCGTCGGCCAAGTCGGGGATCGGTATCACGGAGGTGCTGGACGCGATCGTGGAGCGCATCCCGGCACCCAAGGGCGACGCTTCGGCGCCGCTCAAGGCGATGCTGGTGGACTCGTGGTATGACCCGTATCTGGGCGTCGTCATCCTGGTGCGCGTAATCGACGGGACGCTCCGGAAGGGGCAGAACGTCCGCTTCATGCAGGCGGGGACCGAGCATCTGGTCGACCGCGTGGGCTGCTTCCGGCCCAAGATCGAGCAGCTGACGGAGCTCGGGCCGGGCGAGATCGGCTTCATCACCGCGCAGATCAAGGAAGTGCAGCAGGCGCGCGTCGGCGACACGCTGACCGACGCGAAGAAGCCGGCCCGCGAAGCGCTGCCGGGGTTCAAGGAGGTGCAGCCGGTGGTGTTCTGCGGGCTGTTCCCCGTGGACGCCGCTGATTTCGAGAAGCTGCGCGAGTCGATCGGCAAGCTCAGGTTGAACGACGCGAGCTTCTCGTTCGAGATGGAGACGAGCGCCGCGCTGGGCTTCGGGTTCCGGTGCGGGTTCTTAGGCCTGCTCCACCTGGAGATCATCCAGGAGCGGCTGACGCGCGAGTACGACCTCGACCTCATCACCACCGCGCCGAGCGTGGTGTACCAGATCGAGCTGACGCACGGGGGCGGTTATATCGAGCTGCACAACCCGGCCGACATGCCGGAGCCGAACAAGATCGAGAGCATCTCGGAACCGTGGATCGAGGCGACGATCTACGTGCCCGACGAGTATCTCGGCTCCGTGCTGAAGCTGTGCCAGGACCGTCGTGGCGTGCAGAAGAACCTGACCTATGTCGGCGGGCGCGCGCAGGCGACGTACGAGCTGCCGCTGAACGAGGTGGTGTTCGACTTCTACGACCGGCTAAAGAGCATCAGCCGCGGCTACGCGTCGTTCGACTACCACCAGATCGGCTATCGCGAGGGCGACCTCGTGAAGATGAGCATCCTGGTCAACGAGGAGCCGGTCGACGCGCTTTCCATGATCGTCCACCGCGGCACCGCGGAGACGCGCGGGCGCGGCATGTGCGAGCGGCTGAAGGAGCTGATCCCCAGGCACCTGTTCAAGATCCCGATCCAGGCGGCGATCGGCGGCAAGGTGATCGCGCGCGAGACGATCGCGGCGCTCAGGAAAGACGTGACCGCCAAATGCTATGGCGGCGACATCACGCGCAAGCGCAAGCTCTTGGAAAAGCAGAAAAAGGGCAAGCTGAAGATGCGGGAGTATGGGAGCGTGCAGATCCCGCAGGAGGCGTTCATCGCGGCGCTCAGGATGGGGGACGAGGGTTAGGCCGAGGGCCAGACTTCCAACGCCAGGCCGGGGACGTCGCGAAAGTCGCGGGCGTTCGCGGTGACCACGGTCAGCCCGTACCTTAGCGCTGTAGCCGCCACCATCCTGTCGACCACTTTAGGCCGCGAGTAGCCCCGCGCCTCGACGATCTCGCGATAAGCCGCCGCGCAGTCGGCGTCGAAGTCGAGCACCGGGAATTGGAGCAGCATAGCGTCGAGCAGCATGCGCCGCTTCGCCGCCAGAAGCGGTTCGGCGACGACGCCGCCCTCCAGCTCGATCTGAGTGATGATGGAAAGCGCGGGAATGCTGGCCAGCTCCGTCAAGCGGCGATCTGCCTCCGATACGGAGTCGCGCAAGATGATCGCAGCGCTGGTGTCGAGCAGGAAACGCAAGCGTCAGGATAGTCCAGGGCGGTTGGGAAACTCGATAGGCTCGCGTTTCTGAACCACGCCAGGACGACCGATCGCGTTCAGGTCGGCGATCAGCCGTTTAAGCGTACGACGCGCCTCCTCCGGATCCTCCACCGGCACCGGGCGGATCACGACGGCGTCACCGTCCCGCTCGAGGCGGACGGGCGTGCCCGGGCCGAAGGCGAACTCCTTGGGGAGCCGTACCGCCTCGCTGTTGCCGCTTTTGAAGGTTTTCGTCTCGTGGACGCCCATGTCGCGCTCCAAATGTGTATACAGGTATATACGGTAGGGGCCGCCTCCGGCAAGGTGAGCGGCCGATCATGCGGGTTCTTGATTAGCCCAAAAGGTGATCAAGGTACGCAAGGCCTTAACCATTGATGAGTATCGTGCCGGCTCCATTCTCCTGGGGCGGTCCTGCCTTGAACATGCGAATCCGTACTCTTCGACTGCTGGCGCGGGTGGCGCCGCGCAAGAACTCCGCTTCGGCGCGCGCGCGCCTGACCGCGCAGGTCGAGGAGGCGGGGCGGGCGGCGCAGAAGCTGCAGCCGGCGAACATCGCCACCGCCGGCATCGCGGCGTTCGCGACCTATGGGCTGCCTGGCTGGCCGGCGATCGCGGCGGCTAGCGCTGCGCTGTTCGCGTTGTCCGTGGCGGCGACGCTGTTCCAGCCGTTCAGCACCTTGTCGCTCGGGCGTTACTCCTCGGACCGGAGCGCGGCGCGCGCCTTGGGGTGGTTCTCGCTGCTGATCGGCGGCGCCTGGGCGGCGGTGGTGGTGCTCTGCGCGGGGGCGGCGTCGGTGGAGATGATGCCGTTCGTGTCCTGCGTCACGATCGGCGCGATGGCGATCGGAAGCTTCAGCCTGGCGGCGCTGCCGAGGGCGGCGTTGTGGTACCTCGCCCCGGTGACGGTAGGCGGCGTGTTGATGGTGCGCGTGGGCACGCCGAACGCGCCCGTGGTCTTCTACGCGGCGATCCTGGGCTTCGGGGGCATGCTGGCGGCGCTGGTGCTGGAGCAGGCGCGCGAGTTCGGGCGGCGGGTGAACGCGGCGCACCGGCTGGCGGTGTCGCTCAGGGATCAGGCGGAGGCGGAAAAGGCGCGGGCGGCGGCCGAGCGGCGTGCGGCGGAGCTGCGCGCGGAGCAGGAGCGGCTCCATGAGCAGGCCGCGGCCGCCGGGCGCGAGCGCGAAGCCGCGCGGCGTCGCGCCGAGATGGTGGCGCTGGCCGAGCGCTTCGAGGGATCGGTGGGCGGAGCCGTCCAGGCGCTCGGCGAGGCGGCCGAGCAGCTGGCGCGCTCCACGGCCGCTTTGGAGGCGATCGGGGCGACGACCAGCCGCAAGGCGGTCGAGCTGAGCCACCGGGCGGACAGCGCGACCGCGGCGGCGGCGGCGGTGGCCGACGAGATCCGCGAGCTGAGCGGCGCGGCGGCCGGCATCGGCGCGCTGGCCGGGCGACAGGTCGAGGCCGCCGACGTGGCGAGCAGCCGGACGCGTGAGGGCAACCAGAGCATGACGGAGCTCGCTGCGGAGACGACGGACGTGACCGCCATCGTGGACACGATCCGCGAGATCGCCGCGAGCACCAACCTGCTCGCGCTCAACGCCACGATCGAGGCGAGCCGGGCGGGCGAGGCCGGCCTGGGCTTCGCGGTGGTCGCCAAGGAGGTGAAGACGTTGGCGGGTGGAGCGCAGGCGGCGATCAGCTCCGTCGCGGCGACGGTGGGCAAGATCGACGGGCGGATCGGCGTCGCGGTGGACGCGATGGGCGAGGTGAACGCGCACGTCGTCGAAGTCGCGGGCCAGGCGGTGGAGATCGCCGCCGCCGTCGAACAGCAGCACGCGTCCGCCCGCAACATCGAGCGCAACGCGGCGAGCGCGGCGCAGGACACCGCCTATGTGCGCGAGGAGATCGCGACGGTGGCCGCGAGCGCGCGCCAGGCGGGCACCTTGAGCGAGCAGCTGCGCGGATTGGCGGGGCAGCTCGCAGGGCAGAGCGACGCGCTGCGTTCGGCGAGCATGGCGTTCCTCGACCACCTCCGGGCCGCCTGACGGGAGAGCGGGGGCGGGTCACGCGTTGTTCAGGCGGAACCTGGGAGTATCCGCGTATGAGCCTGAACCGCCGTCACATCCTGTCCGCCGCGCTCGCTTGGCCGATCGCGGCCTGCACCGGTCCCGTCGGGACCTACTCGATCGAGGAGGGCGTGCGTCGCCTGCTCGAGCTGTCGTCGCAGCGCGCGTTCGCGCGGCTGTTGCGGCCGGGCGGGTTCTACGACGACCAGCTCCTGCGGATCGATCCGCCGGTGGCGCAGCCGGGGTCGACGGACGTGCTGGGCGCGATCCTCAGGACGGGCGCGGTGCGGCGGCAGGTGGCGATCGCGTTGAACGAGGTGGCGGTGGACGCGGCGGACCGCGCCGCGCCGATCGTGACGGACGCGATCCGGCGGATGAGCTTCGCGGACGCGCTCAGCATCGTGCGGGGCGGGCCGACGGCGGCGACGGACCTGCTGGCAGCTGAAGTGGGCAATCAGCTGATCGAGGCGATGTATCCGGAGTTCTCGACGGGGCTGTCGTCCGACCTGGCGGAGATCGCGTCGGCGGCGGTCGCGGCGCGGACGGGGGTGGACTACCGCGTGCTGGCGCGCGACCTGTCCAGGCTGGCTTCGCTAAGCATCTTCCGCGCGATCGGGCGGGAGGAGGCGAAAATCCGGGCGAACCCGGCCGCGGTGCGCGATCCGGCGATCCGGGCGCTGTTCGGGTGAGGTGATGCGCGCGGACCCACGCGAGCGGGTCGCGTCAGGGCTGCTGTCGGCCGTGCTGGTCGCGGGGCTAGGCTGGGCGTTGATCACCGGCCTCGGCGTGAGCTTCCCGCGCGGGGCCGAGGAGGCGATGGCGGCATTCGACATCGCGCCGCCGCCGCCGCCTCCGCAAGAGCCCGTCGTGCTGCCGACCGTGCGGTCGAAGCGGCCGGAGGGGCGGGCGGCGCCTCCCAACATTCGATCCCGAGCGACGCAGGTGGTGGCGCCCGTGCCGGTGGTGCCGCTCCCCGTGCCGCCGCTGATCGTCACCGCGCCCGTCGCGCATGTCGGCAGCCAAGCGACGGCGGGGGCGGCGGACAGGGTCGGGCCGGGGACGGGCGCGGGCGGGCGGGGCGACGGCTTCGGTGGTGGGGGCGAGGGGGACGGCGACGGCGGAGGATATGAGGGCGAGCTGTCGCCACCGCGCTGGCGGAGCGGACGGCTGAGCAACGCGGTGCTGCCGGAAGCGCTCAGGTGGCGCGAAGGGCTGTACGCGGTCGAGATGCGCTTCATCGTCGAGACGGACGGGCGGCTGACGGGATGCCGCGTGGTCGAGTCGAGCGGCTGGCCGGAGCTGGACGCGAACGCCTGCCGCGCGATGGAGCTGCGCATGCGCTACGAGCCGGCGCGCGAGCCGGACGGCCGGGCGGTGCGCGTGCCGCTGATCACCAGGCAAGAGTGGCAGGTCGATTAGGACCCGCGGGCGGCGATGCGCGTTGGGCGCGCGGAACTGCTTGGGAGCGTTTCGCGTGCGTGTACTGACCTTGTCGCTTTGCCTCAGCCTCGCCGCGTGCGGGATGACGGAGCCGAACAACCCGGCCGCGGATAAGAAAGCGAAGGCCGAGGAGTTGGCGAACGCCCGGCGGCTCAAGAAAGCGTGCGGGTCGCAGGAGACGTATGAGCGGCTGAAGGCGCTGGCGTTCGACGAGGCGGTGAAGGTCAGGCGCGGCGAGTCGGAGGCGCTGGCGAAGCTCGCGGCGGCGTCCGTTATCCGGATGGAGGACCCGGTCGCCAAGCGGCGCGACGAGGAGCTGAACGTGACGGTCTGCTCCGGTCGACTGATCCTGGAGCTGCCGCCCGGCGCGGAGGACGTGTTCGACGGCGACCGCCGGCTGGAGGCGGACGTGGAATACGCCGCGCAGGAGGCGGTGGACGGCAGCGGGCTGGTGTACCAGATGCAGGGCGCGGACCCGATCATCTATCGGCTGGCGGCGTTCGACCTGCCCGCGGGACGGCCGGGGCTGCCTCCAGCGGAGCCGACGGCGGTGGCGAGCGCGGACGTGACGGAGCCGCCGCCCGCGCCGGAACCGACCCCCGCGCCGCCCGCGGCCGCGCCTGCGCCAAGGCCCGCGCCGCCGGCGGCCGCGCCGGCTCCCGCGCCTAGGCCGACGCAGGTCGTCCGTCGGCCCGCGCCCGCCCCCAGACCCACGCAAGTCGCGCGGCCCGCGCCGCCTCCGCCCAGGCCGCGCCCGTCGCCGCCCGCGACCGGGCCCGCGGTGGAGGTGGCGGAGCGGCCTCGGGCGACGACGCGGCCCAGCTTCAACTGCTCTTATGCGCGGAGCCGGGTGGAGCGGATGGTGTGCGCCGATCCGGGGCTGGCGCGGGCGGATCGGGCGATGAGCTCGGAATTCTACGCGGCGCTGGCCGAGGCGGACCCGGAGACGCGGCGGGCGTTGCGGCGCAGTCGCGACCGGTTCCTGAGCTTCCGCGACCGTTGCGACAGCGCGGGATGCGTGGCGCAGGCCTACTCGGACCGGATCGCGGAGATACGGGACATATCGTCGGGCGAGTATTGACCGGCTACTCCGCCGGGTGGGCGATCCAGGCGGGTTCGCGGGCGCGCTTGCGCCTGGTCAAGTGGCGGGCGACGAAGACGTAGAGGCCGGAGCCGGCGAGGAGCGCGCTCGCCAGGCCGCCGATCAGGACGAGCAGGTCGCCGAGCACGGGGCCGAAGCTGCGGCCGGAGTGGAGCGAGAACATGAGCTGGCCGAGCACGCCGCGCGCGCCCGTCGCCTGAGCGGTGCGGACGACGCCGGGGCAGGTGGCGTGCACGAAGGCGACGGTATCGCCTTCAATGTGGTCGAGCGGCGAGCCGCTCTTGAAGGTGAGGCGATAGGGCTCGTTCCCGTGCGCGAAGCCGACGGTGGCTAGGCGCTGGCCGGGGAGTGCGGCCTGGGCGATCGCGATCGCCTGGTCGGGCGTGACTTGGCCCTGACAGGTGCGGGCGAAGGCGGGAGCGAGCTCGGCGGGAGTCTCATAGGGCAGCTTCGCGAGCAGGCCGCCGAACCAGTCGGGGCGGGATACGGCGGTGCCGGTCAGGCCGAAGACGAGGACGGGGATCGCGGTCCAGAAGCCGATCCAGCTGTGGACGCGATACCAGCGCCCGAGCGGCCGGCCGCTCAGGTGCGGGACGCGCGCTTTGCGGCGGACGGGGCCGTGGCGGGGCCACCAGAGGTAAAGCCCGGTGAGCGCGAAGGCGGCGAGGAGGATGCCGAGAACGGCGACGAAGGCGGCGGCGATCTCACCCGCGAACAGCTCGTGGTGGAAGTGGATGAGCTGGTGGCCCCAGGCATGGTCGAGGATGAAGTCGCCTCGGTAGCGGTTCGTGGCCGGATCGACGACGATCATCACCGTGTCCTCCAGGCCGGTGCCGCCGGGGCGGAGGCCGTAGAACATGGCGGTGTCGACCTCGACGCGGCTGTTCGGCATGAACAGGCCCATCGGCTCGAACTCGCGGCCGTAGCCGGCGCGGGCGGCGCCGAGCATGGCGTCGACCTGGGGCGGGGCGTTAGCAGCGCGCGCGGGGTCGGTGCTGGCGAGGTAGGGGTATTGCAGCCGAAACAGCTCGGCGTCGAAGGCGAGCGCCGCGCCCGACAGGCTGATGGCCACGAGGAACAGCGCGACGACGGCGCCCACCCAGCTGTGGAGCTTGGCCAGGAGCCGTCGCGCGGACATCAGAGGCGCGCCTCCAGCCCGACACCGTAGCGGCGCGGCTCGTTCACGGTGCCGAAGCCCTGGTAGTAGATCTGCGTCGCCTGGAAGCCGTCGAACAGGTTGCGGACAAAGCCGAACAGGCGGACGGGGCCGTACTGGTAGCTCGCCTGCGCGTCGACGGTGGCGAGCTTGCCGGAGCGGAGCTCGGGCGAGTTGGCGTCGTCGTTGAAGTAGCCGTCGGTGTAGCGCCCTTGCGCGTCGAGCGTGAGGCGGTCGATCGGCGTCCAGTTGACCGCCAGGAAGCCGCTCAGGCCCGGCGAGCGCTGGAATTCGTTGCCCTCGACGCCCGCGTTCGAGACGGAAAAGCGGCGCAGATCCGTCTCGAGGAGCCCCAAGCCGCCGCGGAACGAGAGCGCGGGCGAGGCGCGGTAGGCGAGCTCGAGCTCCAGGCCGTAGGCGCGGGCGTCCTCCGCATTGTCGAACACGGTCTGGATCAGGCCGGACGGGCCGACGGTGGTGGTCGGACGCTGCGCGTCCTCGTAGTCGGTGAAGAAGGCGTTGGCGTTGAGCGACAGGCGGCCGTCGGGGGTGCGGCCGCGGAAGAAGAGCTCGTAATTGTAGAGCTTCTCGGCGTCGAACACGTCCTGCTCGCCGGTGTCGAACGAGATGGTGGTGCCGCCGGGGTTGTAGCCGCGCGCGACGAGCAGGCCGACGCGCGTGTCGGCCGCGAGCTCATAGGCGACGCTGGCGCGGGGCAGGAAGGCGTCGAAGCTGCGGTCGTAATCGACGACGAACGGGCCGAGCGCGCCGTCGCGGTCCTGGCGGTCGTACTGGTAGCGGCCGCCCAGCGTGACGCTCAGGCGGTCTGTGGCCCGGAGCGTCGCTTCGCCGAACACGGCGCGACTGACCTGTTCGTCGCGGAACGCGCCGAGCGCCAAAAAGGCGGTGAGGTCGATCTCTTCGTCCTGGCGCGAGTCGAACAGGTAGCCGCCGAGGAGGCCCGAGACGCGCGCGTCCGTGCCCCCGAAGCGGAGCGTCGACTCGAGCGAGACCTCGTCCGTCTGGACGCCGGCAACGCCGTTGCCGGGCAGCGTGAAGCGGCGAGTGCGGATGTCGGCGTAGGTGAGGCGGTTGGCCCAGACGAGTCCGCCGCCGAAGTCCTGGTCGATGTCGAGCACGAGGCTGTCGACGTTCGTCCCGAACAGCGCGCCGGTCCGGCCGGCGTCGATCCGGTCCTCGTCCGGGCCGTCGACCGCCTCGCCTTGAAGCGCGGTCGCTTGCGTGTGCTGGTAGGTGAGGAGCGCGCGCAGGCCGGGGAGGAAGGCAGGCGTGGCGAGCAGCTTGGCGCGGGCGACGGTGAAGTCGTCTTTGCGCGGATCGACGCCGATGTCGGCGGCGGCAACGTTGGGCTTGCGCACGAAGCTGGTCGCGTCGCGGCGGTCGAAGGCGACGCGCGCGGCGAGCTGGTCGGGGACGAGCGCGCCGGAGAGTGCGGCCGAATATTGCTCGGTCGAGCCATTGCCGACGAGGAGCCGCGCGGCGGCCTGCGTGTCGAAGCTCGGGTCCGCGGTTTCAATGAAGATCGCGCCGGCGATGGAGTTGCGGCCCTGCGCGGTCGTCTGCGGGCCGCGGAACACCTCGACACGCTCGACGTCCCAAATGCCGTTCAGGCCGTAGATGAACTCGTTGTACGAGAGCGGGCGGCCGTCGAGCGAGACAGTGGCGCGCGGGCGCGAGCCGCCGAGGAAGGCGTCGGCGCCGACGAGCACGCCCGTCGAGTCCTGGCCGCGGATGGCGGGGCCGCTGTCGCCCGCGCCGACCGTGACGTTAGGGGTAAGCTGGAGCACGTCCTCGACTCGGTCCGCGCCGCCGAGCTCGCGCAGCTGCTCGTCGGTGAAGACGAGGACGCTGGTGGGCGTCTCGGACACGGTGCGCGCGATCCGTTCGCCGGTGACAACGACATCGGCCTGCACCGGTTCGGCCGCGGGCGCTTCGGGCACGGGGTCGGCGGCGATCAGGGCGAGCGTCAGGGCGAGCAAGAGGGCACTCCGGAATTGCGAACGGGTCGCAACTAAGCTGCTTGTTGTTGCGACGCAATCGCAAATTGTCGGGCTAGGCGGAGGGCGTCCGGCACCATAGGAGGATCAATGGGTTAGGGGGAGGATGATGCTCGACGTTCCGGCCGCACATACGCTGCAGATGCCTGCGCGCCGGCGGATCGCCTGGGCGAATCGGGCGCTGGAGCGGTCCTGGGCGAAGGGCTGGTCGCCGGTGCCTGACCTGTCGCCGGATGCGCTGGTGGCGGAAGCGCGGAAACGTGTGCCCGGCGGCGAGCTGGGCGATCCGGGCGTGTGGCGGGTCAATTTAGACGTGCTGTGCGCGGACCTGTTGAGCGGTGAGGCGCGGCTGAGCGCGCTGGGCAAGACGATGGCTTGCGGGCAGTTGGTGGCGGCGCTCAGGAACCGGATGCTCGCGCATCGGCTATGGGCGGAGCATCCGGAAATCGCCGACGTGCCCGTAGCGCGGCCGGTGCTGGTGCTCGGGCAGATGCGGTCGGGGACGACGCGGATGCAGCGGCTGCTGGCGTGCGACCCGCGGCTGAGCTGGACGCGGCACTATGAGAGCTGGTGCCCGGTGGGGCGCGCGCGGCGGTTGCGGGCGGCGGCGACCTTGGGCGTGATGCGGGCGCTCAACCCGGAGTTCTCGGTCATCCACCCGACGAGCGCCGGCGCGCCGGACGAGGAGATCGGGCTGTTCAGCCTGGCTACGTACGGTGCCACGTTCGAGGCGCAGTGGCGCGTGCCGGGCTTCGCGCGCTGGTGCGAGGGAAGGGACACGCGGCCGGTCTACGCCGAGTTCAAGCGGTTGCTGCAGACGATCGCGTGGTTGCGAGGTGGGCGGGAGCACCGGCCCTGGGTCGTCAAAGTGCCGCAGCTGACGCAGGACCTGGCGAGCGTGCTGGAGACGTTCCCCGACGCGCGGCTGGTGCGTGTGGAGCGCGATCCGGTGGCGACGGTCGCGTCGGCGGCGTCACTGGTGCGCAACCAGATGCGGGTGCAGTCGGACGCGGTCGACGACGCGTGGATCGGGCGGGAGTGGTTGGGGAAGGTGCGGTTGCGGCGCGAGCGCGTCGAGGCGGCTCTCGCGGCTCGGCCGGAGGTGCCGGTGGTGGAGGTCGCGTTCGACAACATGAACCGGGATTGGTCGGGGGAGATGCGGCGGGTCTACGCGGTGATCGGGCTGGAGCTGACGCCTAAGGTGGAGCGGCGGATGCGGCGCTACCTCGCGCGCGCGGCCCGGGAGGGGCGCGGGGGGCATCGGTACGCGATCGAGGAGTTCGGATTGAGCGAGGGGGAGGTACGGGCGGCGTTGGCGTGAGGAAGCTTGCCTTGCTTCATCACCCCGGACTTGTTCCGGGGTCCATCGGTGAGCGCGTGCGACAATCGCGGGTGTGCACGGCCGTCCGTGCTACAATCGTCAGGCGCTTCGCCCGGACGACGATGGACCCCGGAACAAGTCCGGGGTGACGGTTGGTGGTGAAGGAAGGACCTCGCCTATATTCGCCCGTCAGAACACCGCCTTCACCAGCTGCTCGAACGCCTTCGCGCGGTGGCTGATGCCGTGCTTGTTGTCGGGGTCGATCTCGCCGAAGGTCCGCCCCATGCCTTCCATCTGGAACATGGGGTCGTAGCCGAACCCCTTGTCGCCGCGGGGCGGCCAGACGAGGGTGCCGTCGACGCGGCCCTCGAACCATTCGACGTGACCGTCGGGCCAGGCGAGCGCGAGCGCGCAGATGAAGTGCGCGTCGCGGGGCGCGTCGGGGCCGGCGGCCTCCAGCGCGGCGTGTACGCGGCGCATGGCTTCGGCAAAGTCCTTGTTCTCGCCAGCCCAGCGCGCGGAGAAGATGCCGGGGTCGCCGCCCAGCGCCTCGACGCACAGGCCGCTGTCGTCGGCGAGCGCGGGGAGGCCGGACAGGTCCGCGGCCTGTCGCGCCTTGAGTTCGGCGTTGGCGACGAAGGTCGTACCCGTCTCCTCGGGCTCGGGCAGATCGAGTTCTGCGGCCGAGACGGGCTCGACGCCGTAGGGGCCGAGCAGCGCCCTGATCTCGCGCACCTTGCCGGGGTTGTGGCTGGCAATGACGAGCCGGCCGGGTTGGAGCTTGCGGACGGCTTGCGGTCCGGGGAGGTCGAGGCTCATGCGATGGCCCGCGCCTGGGCGGCGAAGATATCGGTGCAGCCGATGCGCGCCAGGCGAAGCAGGCGGAGCAGCTCCTCCTCGTCGTATGTCGCGCCCTCGGCGGTCGCCTGGACCTCGGCGATATGGCCGTTCTCGAGGAGCACGAAGTTGCCGTCGGCGTGGCAGCTCGAATCTTCCGGATAGTCGAGGTCGAGGACGGGCGTGCCTTCGTAGATGCCGCAGGAGACGGCGGCGACCTTCTGGCGGATGGGGTCTTGCGCGAGCTTGCCGTCGGCCATGAGCTTGTTCACCGCCAGCCGGAGCGCGACCCAGGCGCCGGAGATGGCGGCGGTGCGCGTGCCGCCGTCGGCCTGGATCACGTCGCAGTCGAGCGTGATCTGGCGCTCGCCGAGCAGCTTGAGGTCTGTGACGATGCGCAAGCTACGGCCGATGAGCCGCTGGATTTCTTGGGTGCGGCCGGACTGCTTGCCTTTGGCGGCCTCGCGGCTGCCGCGGGTGTGTGTGGCGCGCGGGAGCATGCCGTATTCGGCGGTGACCCAGCCCTCGCCCTTGCCGCGGAGGAAGGGCGGCACCTTCTCCTCGACCGACGCGGTGACGAGCACCTTGGTGTCGCCGAAGCCGATCAGCACCGCACCTTCGGCGTGGCGGGTGAAGTTGGGCTCGATGGTGATGGGGCGCATCTGGTCGGGCGCGCGGCCGCTGGGGCGCATGGGGAGGCTCCTCGAAGTTTCGCCGCGCGTAGCGGGGTCAGGCGGGGTGGAGCAAGGTGATCTTGGCCTTGCCGTGGACGCGCTCGGCATCGACCTGGAAACCTGCGACCTCGACAGCTTCGTCGCGGGCGGTCTCCAGGCTGACCCAGGTGGCGGGGCCGGTCCAGCCGAGGCGCGACAGCTTGTCGAGCGCGACGAGGCCCGCGCCGGTGCCGTAGGGCGGGTCCATCAGGATGAGGTCGAGGGGCGCGCGGGCCGGGCCGAGCGCCAGGACGGAGGCGGCGCGGATGTCGGCTTTCGCGCCGAGCTTGTCGAGGTTGGCGCGGAGCGCGTCGAGGGCGGCGCGGTCCTGTTCGACGAAGAGGCAGGACGCCGCGCCGCGCGAGAGCGCCTCGATGCCCAGCGCGCCGGAGCCGGCGAAGAAATCGCCGACGGCGAGGCCCTCGAAGCCGCCGAGGCGGGCGGTGAGCATGGAGAAGAGCGCTTCCCGCGTGCGGTCGGCGGTGGGGCGGGTCGCCTGGCCCTTGGGGGCGACGAGCGGACGGCCGCGCCACTGGCCGGCGATGACGCGCACGGTTCAGCGCTTGCCCGGACGGCGCGGGCCGCGGGTGGTCGCGCGGCCAGGGCGCGGGGGGCGGGGCGGGCGGGTATTGAGCTGCTCCGGTTCGTCGCGGCGGGGTGGTCGGGCGGGGCGCTTGGGTTTGGCGGGGGTGGCCTCGTCCTTCTTGATCCTCCCCGAGCTTGCTCGGGGAGGGGGACCGCCGGCCCTCTTGGGCCGGGGGTGGAGGGGCTTGGACGGGCGCGGCGTGGGGTCGGCCCCTCCACCAGCCTTCGGCCTCGGCTCGCGTTGCGAGCCGGCTCCGCGGCTGCGACTTGCCCCCGGCAAGTCGCTGATCGCCGCTACGCCCCCCTCCCCGAGCGAAGCTCGGGGAGGATTAGAGCGGGGGCCGACCGCCACCAGATACTCCGGCTTCTGCTTCTTCTCCAGCTGGCGGCGGAACGCGACGAGGTCGTGCTGGCGCACCTCGCCGATCTCGCCCGGCTGCAGCTCGCCGAGCACGAACGGGCCGTAGCGGGTGCGGATGAGGCGGCTGACCTGGAGGCCGAGATGCTCCAGCACGCGGCGGACTTCGCGGTTCTTGCCCTCGGTCAGGATCAGCTCGATCCAGGCGTTCGCGCCCGTGCGGCGTTCCAGGTTGGCGTCGATCGAGCCGTAGCGGACCCCGTCGATCTCCACGCCCTCGATCAGCTCCTCGAGCCGCGCCTGGCTCACCTCGCCATAGGTGCGGGCGCGATAGGCGCGCTCGACGCCGGTGGCGGGGAGCTCGAGCTGGCGCTTCAGCCCGCCGTCGGTGGTGAGGAGCAGCAGACCCTCGGTGTTGAGGTCGAGGCGGCCGACGGGGACCACGCGCGGCAGGTCGCGGGGCAGGCGATCGTAGATGGTGGGCCGGCCCGCGGGATCGCGCTCCGTCACGAGCAGGCCGTTGGGCTTGTGGAACAGGAACAGCCGCGCGGGCGCGGGCGCGGCGACGGGCTGGCCGTCGACGGTGACGCCGTGGAGCGACCGCAGCAGCGTCGCGGGCGTGTCGAGCGCCTGGCCGTTCAGCGCGACGCGGCCCTCGGCGATCATGCGCTCCACCTCGCGGCGCGAGGCGACGCCGGCGCGGGCGAGGAGCTTGGCGATACGCTGTTCGGGGCGGGGATCGACGGCCATAGGCCGAGCGCGATACATGCGTTTGGGGGCGCACGCATTTTATTTTGCGACCGATCCGCCGCTCGGTACGTTAGCGCAAGGACTTGAGACGAATAAGCGCCACGGAGGGCGCCGATGCTGTTCGGGAGGAAAAAGAGGCGGATCGAGAAGCTGCTCGTCGTCGAGGACGAGCCGCTGGTCGCGTTCGACAACGAGCATTTCCTCCTCGACGCCGGGTTCACGGTGGTGGCGACGACCGACCGCGTGTCGGACGCGGTGGCCGAGATCGCGAGCGGCAAGGCGATCGACCTGGTGCTGGTCGACCTGGTGCTGACCGACGGCAACGGCATGGACGTGGCGCGCGCGGCGTTCGCCAGGGCGATTCCGGCCTTGTACGTCACGGGCAACTGCCCGGCCGAGGCGCAGGCTTTCGCGAGCGGGTGCCTGTCCAAGCCGTACCAGCAGCGCGACCTGCTCGCCGCCATCGACGCGATCGAGGCGGCGCAGGACGGGCGTCGGCCCAAGCGCATGCCGGCGGGGTTGCGTCTGTTCGAACGGGCGTAAATTTCGGCTCCTCTGAGCCGACCTCCAAACCGTCACCCCGGACTTGTTCCGGGGTCCATCGCTGTCCGGGCGAACCGCTCGCGAGCATGGGGGCGGGCGGTCGTGCACACCCTCGACGCGCCGCCCGCACGACGATGGACCCCGGAACAAGTCCGGGGTGACGAGGGGAGGTGGGTCGCCGCTGCCCCGCTTTGCGGCGAACGCTGGCACGGGTGCGACGAGCGATTTCGCCAGCCGCCGCAGGTCAGGCTTCCCGTTCAGCATTTTGCCTTTAGGGTGGCCGGCTTTGGAGTAGGGATGGACGTTTGGCGGAGAAACTGACGGGGTTGGCGCTGGCGCGGGCGGCGCTGACCAGCCGCAAGACAGCGGTGATGCTGGCGCTCGGCTTCGCGTCCGGCCTGCCTTTCGTGTTGCTGATCGGGACGCTGAATGCGTGGCTGGGCGAGCTCAAGGTCAGCCTGGCCACGATCGGCGTGTTATCCTGGATCGGGCTCGCCTACGCGTTCAAGTTTCTCTGGTCGCCGGTGGTGGACCGCACGCGCCCGCCGCTGATCGCGCGGTTCGGTCGGCGGCGGTCCTGGCTGGTGCTGTGCCAGGTCGTGCTGGGGCTGCTATTGTGGGGGCTGGCCGCGACCGATCCGATCGCAGCGATCGGCAGCTTCGCGGTGCTGGCCGTCACGGCGGCGTTCTTTTCGGCGACGCAGGACGTCGTGATCGACGCGTGGCGCATCGAGATCGCCGATGAGCGGGCGACCGTCGAGATCCTGTCGGCCATCTACCAGCTCGGCAACCGCATCGCCGCGCTGGCGGGCGGCGCGCTGGCGCTGGTCCTGGCGGCGCGGCTGGGCTGGCCCGCCATCTACACGGGCTTCGGCGTCGTAATGCTCGCGCTGGCGGCGGTGACCATGCTCGCGCCCGAAGCGCCGGACCCGGAGGCAGACGCGCGAGCGCCGCTGGAGGGGCACGCTGTTCCCGATCGCCGTCGGCGCGCTATCGCGCTGGGCGTCGTCGCGGTCTGCTGGGGCTGGGCCATCCTGATGCTGGCGCGCTTCATGGTGAGCGCGCTCACGCCCGCCGCGCCGGGCGCGACCGCGCCGTCGGCGGGTGACTTCACAAAATTCTGGGGGCCCTGGATCGTGGTCGCGACGGTGGTCGTACCTGCGCTGGTGTCGGCCTGGGCGAACGGGTTCGCCTCGGCCGTGCGAGGCGATCCTTCGATTGGCGCCGCGGGCCGGGCGGCGGATCATTGCTACCGCGCGCTGATCCTGCCCCTGTCGGAGATCGTGTCGCGCCTGCGCTGGGGCGCGGCGGTGGTCGTGGCGCTGATCCTCGCCTACCGCATCTGCGACTCGATCTGGGCGCCGTTCGCCTTTCCCTTTTACCTCGACTTCCTTGGCTATACGAACGACGAGGTCGCCTTCGCGTCCAAGCTCTTCGGCGTGCTGATGACGATCGTCGGCGTCGCGCTGGGCGGGTTCCTGTTCGCAACGCTGGGGCGGATGCCGACGCTGCTGGCGGGCGCAGTGGCGGCGGCGGCGTCCAACCTGCTCTACGCCGACCTGGCGTTGGGCGGTGCAGGCATCGACGTCTTCGCCGGTCTGTTCGGGCTCGACCGGCTGGGCGCATTGAGTGGGGCGGACGCGCGCATGGTACGTCTCATGATCGCGATCTCCGGGGAGAACATCGCGGGCGGCCTCGCGGGCGCGGCGTTCGTGGCGTACATTTCGTCGATCGTATCAAAGCATTACAGCGCAGTGCAGTATGCGCTGCTGTCGTCGCTGACGTTCCTGGTCGGCGCGCTGGGGCGCGCGGCGATGGGCGAGGCGATCGAGCAGGTCGGCTACGCCAGCGTGTTCCGCTTCACCGCAGCGCTGGGGTTGGTCGCGATCGGGCTCGTGCTGCTGGAATGGTGGCGCGGTGCGCCGCGCGAGCCGGCCGAGCGGTCGGTGCCGGCGGTCTGACGGTCAGTCAGGCGGCTCGTCGTTCGCGGCGAGCACCGCGCCCGCGAGGTAGAGCGAACCGGCGATCAGGACGACAGGCGCGTCGGCCTGAGCGAGCGCGGCGGGGACGTCGGGGGCGGTGGCGACGACCGGCACGCCCGCCCCACGCGCGGCTTCGGCGAGGTCGGCGGGGGCGTGGTGGGCGTGGTCGGGGACGGGCACGGCCGTCAGCGCGCCCGCGATCGGGGCGAGGTGGCGCAGCACGCCGGCCATGTCCTTGTTGGCGAGCAGGCCGAGCACGAGGTGGACGGGGCGGCCCTGCGCCTGCGCGGCGATGACAGGCGCGATCGCGGCGGCGGCGTCCTCGTTATGGCCGCCGTCGAGCCAGAGTTCGGCTCCTTCTGGCAGCAGCGCGGTGAGCGGGCCGGGGCGGAGGCGCTGCATGCGGGCGGGCCAGCGGGCTCCGGTCGCGGCAGCCTGGAGCGCGGCATCCGGAACGACGATGCGGTCCTGGTGGCGGAGCATGGCGACGGCGAGCGCCAGATTGGCGTGTTGGTGGCGGCCGGGGAGCACGGGTAGCGGCAAGTCGAGCGCGCCGGTCGCGTCCTCGTAGCGGACATGGTCGGGATGCGAGGTGAAGCGCCAGTCGCGCTCGGCGGCGAGCACCGGCGCGCCGGCGGCGAGGGCGACCTCCTGCACGGCGGCGGCAATCGGGTCCGGGTAGGCGAGGGTCATGAGCGGGCGGCCGGGCTCGGCGATGCCGGCCTTCTCGCGGGCGATCTGGACGGCGGTGTCGCCCAGGAACGCCTGATGATCGATGCCGAGCGCGGCGATGCCGGTCGCGGCGGGGTCGGCGAGGACGTTGGTGGCGTCGAGGCGGCCGCCCAGGCCCACCTCGACGACGCAGGCGTCGGCGGGGGTGCGCGCGAAGGCGAGGAACGCGGCGGCGGTGGTGACCTCGAAGAAGCTGGCGTTGACGCCGTCAGCCCGGTCGAGAACCTCGGCGAGCAAGGGGGCGAGCTGGGCGTCGGTGATGAGGTTACCGGCCAAGCGGATGCGCTCGTTGAAGCGGACGAGGTGGGGGCTGGTGTAGGCGTGTACTTTATAGCCCGCCGCTTCCAGTGCGGCGCGGAGGAAGGCGCAGGTGGAGCCCTTGCCGTTGGTGCCGGCGACGTGGAGGACGGGGGGCAGGTGGCGATGGGGGTCGCCGAGGCGGGCGAGCAAGCGCGTGATGCGGTCGAGGCCGAGGACGTCCGCGCCCGGGGAGAGGCGCCAAAGGCGGTCTAGTTGGGCCTGGACGGCGGGGTCTGAGGAGCGGGCGTGGTCGGGCATGTGAGAGGGAGCAGGGAGCAGGGAGCAGGGAGCAGGTAACGGGACGCCACGCCTGAACGTAGGCCCTGCTCCCTTATACCTGCTCCCCCCTAAGCCGCCTTCCGCGTGCTCGTCAGATAGCCGATCACGGTCGCCAGCTGCTCCTTCAACTCCTTGCGATGCACGACCATGTCGATCAGGCCGTGCTCCAGATAGTACTCGCTCGTCTGGAAGTCGTCGGGCAGCTTCTCGCGGATCGTGTTCTCGATGACGCGGCGGCCGGTGAAGGCGAGCGTGGCCTTGGGCTCGGCGATCTGGACGTCGCCGAGCATGGCGTAGGCGGCCATGACGCCGCCGCTGGTCGGGTCGGTCAGCACGACGATGTAGGGCAGGCCCGCGTCGTGGAGCATCTGGATCGCGACCGTGGTGCGCGGCATCTGCATGAGCGACAGGATGCCCTCCTGCATGCGCGCGCCGCCGGACGCGGTGAAGACGATGTAGGGGCATTTCGCCTCGATCGCGGCCTCGACGCCGCGCACGAAGGCCTCCCCGACGGCGACGCCCATCGAGCCGCCCATGAAGGCGAAGTCCTGGACGCCCATGACGACGGGGTGGCCGCCGATCGAGCCCTTGGCGTTCACCAGCGCGTCGCGCTCGTGGTGCTCGGCGCGAGCGGCCTTCAGGCGGTCGGTGTAGCGCTTCGAGTCGCGGAACTTGAGCGGGTCCTCGGGCACCTGGGGTGCCGGAAGCTCGGCGCAGCTGCCCTCGTCGAGCAGGTGGCGAAAGCGCTGGGTGGGGCCGATGCGCTCGTGATGGTCGCAGCGCGGGCAGACGTGGAGGTTCTCCGCCAGCTCCTTGTTGAACACCATCTGCCCGCAGCCGCGGCATTTGTGCCATAGATTGTCGGGCGTCTCGCGCTTGTGGACGAAGGGGAGCGCGTTGCGGACGGAGTTGAGCCAGGTCATGCGGGTACTTTCACGGCGGTCATCGCCTCCTTGAGCGAGCGGACCAGGGCGGCGATGGGCGCGGGCGCGGCGGCGCCGTGCTGGGCGACGAGATCGACGATCGCCGAGCCGACCACGACGCCATCGGCGACGTGCGCGACGGCGGCGGCCTGATCGGGCGAGCGGATGCCGAAACCGACCGCGACGGGGAGGTCGGTCGCGGCCTTCAGGCGCCCGACGGCGGTCTCGATCGAGAGCTGCGTCGCCTGTTGCAGGCCGGTGATGCCGGCCACGGAGACGTAGTAGAGGAAGCCGCCCGCACCGTTCAGCACCTCCGGCAGGCGTGCCGCGTCAGTGGTGGGCGTGGCGAGGCGGATCGGGGCCAGGCCGTGCGCCCGGAGCGCGGGGCCGAGCGCGTCGTCCTCCTCCGGCGGCAGGTCGACCGCGATCACGCCGTCGACGCCCACCTCGGCCGCGGCGCGCGCGAACCAGTCGGGGCCGCGGCAGAGCATCGGGTTGGCGTAGCCCATCAGCACAAGCGGCACGTGTGGGTGACGCTCGCGAAAGCTGCGGGCGATGGCGAGGACGTCGGCGGTGGTCGTGCCGGCGGCGAGGCTGCGGATGTTGGCGGCCTGGATGGCGGGACCGTCCGCCATCGGGTCGGTGAAGGGCATGCCGAGCTCGACCACATCCGCCCCGCCCTCGACCAGCGCGTCGAGGACGGCGGGCGTAGCGGCGGGCGAGGGATCGCCGGCGGTGACGAACGCGACCAGCGCGGGGCGGCGGGAGAAGGCGGAGGCGAGGCGGGTCATGCCCTCGGTTTCCACCAGGCGTGCGCCACGAGCAGCAGCCCCAGCAAGAACGTGCCGATGCCTATCCAGCCTGCTGCAAAGGGCAGATCCGCAACACAATAATCAAGGCAGTACTTGTCAGGCCCCGATGCGGGCGGATTAGGAAAGCCGGTCCAGTTGCCCATAACGGCCGCGTAGATGTATCTGTTAACGATCGCTGCTTGAACCACCAGCGCCATCGCGGCAGCGACGAGCGATAGTAACGCGGCCAGCAATCTTCTGTCTCGCGTCACATCTGCACTCCCAGCGCGTGAGCGACGGTGAAGATGTCCTTGTCGCCGCGGCCGCACAGGTTGGCGAGGATCACCTCGTCGGTGCGCATCTCCCGCGCGCGCTTGGCGACGGCGGCGATGGCGTGGCTGGGTTCGAGCGCGGGGATGATGCCCTCGGTGCGGCAGAGGAGCTGGAAGGCGTCGAGCGCCTCGTGGTCGGTGACGGCGGTGTACTCGACCCGACCGATCTCGTGGAGCCAGGCGTGCTCGGGGCCGATGCCGGGATAGTCGAGGCCGGCGCTGATCGAGTGCGCCTCGGCGATCTGGCCGTCCTCGTCCTGGAGCAGGTAGGTCTTGTTGCCGTGGAGCACGCCGGGGAAGCCGCCGGCGAGCGACGCCGCGTGCTGCTTGTCGAGCCCGTGGCCGGCCGCCTCGACGCCGAGCATCCTCACGTCGGCATCGTCGAGGAAGGGGTGGAACAGGCCGATCGCGTTCGACCCGCCGCCGATCGCCGCGACGAGCAGGTCGGGGAGGCGGCCGGTGCGACTCAGCATCTGCGCGCGCGCCTCGCGGCCGATCACCGACTGGAAGTCGCGCACCAGCTCCGGATAGGGGTGCGGGCCGGCGGCGGTGCCGATGATGTAGAAGGTGTCGTGGACGTTCGCGACCCAGTCGCGCAGCGCCTCGTTCATCGCATCCTTGAGCGTCTGCGCGCCGGACGTAACGGCGCGGACCTCCGCGCCCAAGAGCTTCATGCGGAAGACGTTGGGCTGCTGCCGCTCGATGTCTCGCGCACCCATGAAGATGGTGCAGGGCAGGCCGAAGCGGGCGCAGACGGTCGC
Source organism: Sphingomonas lenta (assembly GCF_002288825.1). Classification (GTDB taxonomy): domain Bacteria; phylum Pseudomonadota; class Alphaproteobacteria; order Sphingomonadales; family Sphingomonadaceae; genus Sphingomonas; species Sphingomonas lenta. Next base: position 141,866 of record NZ_NSLI01000002.1, on the reverse strand, counting down.
GGTGGCGACGCCGTGCTGGCCCGCGCCCGTCTCTGCGATAATGCGCGTCTTGCCCATGCGCCGCGCGAGCAGGATCTGGCCGATGCAGTTGTTGATCTTGTGCGCGCCCGTGTGGTTCAGCTCGTCGCGCTTGAACCATACCTGCGCGCCGCCCAGCGCCTCGGTCAGCCGCTCGGCGAAGTAGAGTGGGCTGGGGCGGCCGACATAATGTTCGAGCAGGTCGTCGAACTCGCGCGCGAAGGCCGGGTCGTCCTTGGCCGCGCGATACTCGCGCTCGAGCTCCAGGATAAGCGGCATCAGCGTTTCGGCGACGTAGCGGCCGCCGAACTGGCCGAAATGCCCGCGCTCGTCGGGTAAGGTCCGGAAGGAGTTGGGGGCGTTCATCGTGGCCGCGTTTATCACCATGCGGGCGAGTGTCGAGACGGCCGGTTGCTAACCGAACCGTCACCCCGGACTTGTTCCGGGGTCCATCGTGGTGGGCGCGCAGGCTTCGAAGAGCGCGCACCGCTGTCCGTCCACGCACACGCGACCAGATCGCCCGGACAACGATGGACCCCGGAACAAGTCCGGGGTGACGGAAGAAGGTTAGGCGGCGCGCACCGCTTTCAGGAACGTCGCGATCTTCCATGCATCCTTGATCCCCGGCGCGGTCTCCACGCCCGAGGACACGTCGACCAGCTTCGCGCCCGTGCGGCGGATCGCCTCCGCGACGTTGGCCGGGTCGAGCCCGCCGGACAGCGCCCAGGGGAGCGGGTGGCGGAAGCCGTCGAGCAGCGCCCAGTCGAAGCGCAGGCCCATGCCGCCGGGCAGCGCCGAGCCGGGCGGCGTTTTAGCGTCGTAGAGGAGACGGTCGGCCGCGCCGGCGAACGCGCGCGCCCCGTCGAGGTCGGTGCGGGTGCGGATGGGCACGGCGGCCCAGGTCTCGAGCCGCGTGCGGGCGCGGATCGCGGCGACACGGTCGGGCGAGGTGGAGTGCAGCTGGAGCGCTTGGAGGCGGCCGGCGGCGGCCGCCTGGTCGAGCAGCGCGTCGTCAGGGTCGACGAAGACACCGACGCGGGCGACATGGCTCGGCACGCGGCCGGCGAGACCGGCGGCGCGATCGAAGCTCAGGTCGCGCGGCGACGGCGGGAAGAACACTAAGCCGACATGGCTAGCCCCGCCCGCGACGGCGGCGTCGAGCGTCTCGGGCGTGCTGAGGCCGCAGATCTTGGCGGTGGCGGGCATGCGGCGCTAATGGCGCGGGATCGCGCGAAAGGGAATGGCATGGCGAGGATCGCGGACGTGCGTGGGGCGCGGCGTATCGCCGTGGTCGGCTCGCCGGGCGCGGGCAAGTCGACGCTGTCGCGCATCATAGCCTTGCGGACAGGGCTGCCTCTCGTCCACCTCGACAAGGAGCATTGGCGGCCTGGCTGGGTCGAGCCGCCCGACGACGAGTGGCGGGCGGCGGAAGACGCGCTGATCGCGCGCGAACGGTGGGTGATCGACGGCAACTACGGGGCGGGCCTGGCGAGGCGGGCGGCGCGGGCGGACGTGATCATATGGCTTGACCTGCCCACCGGCTTATGTGTGTGGCGCGTGCTGAAGCGGGTGGCGCTCGCCCGCGGGCGCGTCCGGTCCGACATGGGGCCGGGTTGCCCCGAGCGGCTGGACTGGACCTTCCTGCACTATGTCGCGACGTTCCGGCGGGTGCAGCGGCCGAAGACGCTGGAGCGGCTGGCGGGCAGGTGGGACCAAGTGATCCAGCTCCGCTCGCGGCGCGAGGTGCGGGCGTTCGCCGAAGCGCTATAGCGTCCCCGCGATCGCGCGCGCGGCGCCGTCGGGGTCGTCCGCCTGGGTGATCGGGCGTCCGACCACCAGGATCGACGCACCCGCGTCCGCCGCCTGGCGCGGCGTGACGACGCGCTTCTGGTCGCCCGCGGCGCCGTTCACGGGGCGGACGCCGGGGACGACGAAGAAGCCATCGCGCCAGGACGCCTTGGCCGCGACGACCTCCGCGCCGGAGCAGACGATGCCGTCGATCCCGGCTTCCTGCGCCAGCTCGGCGAGGCGGACGACGTGGTCGTGCGCGGAGCCCGCGACGCCCGTGTCGGCCAGGTCCCGCTCGTCGAGGCTGGTGAGCATCGTGACGGCGACAACCTTCGTCCCCGTCGGGGCGGCGGCCTTGGCGTCCTCCATCATGGCGCGGCCGCCCGCGGCGTGGACGGTGAGGACCGCCGGCTCCAGCGACGCCAGCGACTGCACCGCCTTGGCGACGGTGTTGGGGATGTCGTGGAGCTTGAGGTCGAGGAAGATCGGCAGGCCGAGCTCGGCCATGGCGTGCACGCCCGCGGGACCATTGGCGCAGAAGAACTCGAGCCCGAGCTTCAGGCCGCCGACATGGTGGCGAACGCGGGTCGCGAGCGCGCGGGCGTCGTCGAGCCTGGGCAGGTCTAGCGCGACGTAGATGCGGCTGCTCACGGCTGCGGCTCCGTGGGCGCGGGGCGCGTGACGGGCGAGTAGGCGGCGCGCTCGGCCTGGGTCAGGCGCTGGCGCAGGCGGTAGCGCACGGTCGAGCCCCAGAGCGCCGCGGGGACGAAGCCGATAAGAAAGGTGAGCAGCAGCAGGAAAGGCAGGTTCACGTCTGCGACGATGTTGCTCCACAGCTTGATCGGCACGCTGGTCCAGTTGCCGTAGGTGAAGAGCGCGGCCACGAAGGCGAGGAGGCACCAGAAGAGCGTTTGCAGGAACCGCATGAGGGAGGGGTAGCGCGGGGGCGGCGGGTTGTCACCTTCTACCCCTCTCCCACCGGGAGAGGGGCGAGGCCGCGTAGCGGACGAGGGGTGAGGGTGATCGGGCTCGTGTGCGCGTCACCCTCACCCCGCGCTGCTGCGCAGCTTGCCCCTCTCCCAGGGGGAGAAGGGTGGGTCAGCCTATCTCCCGACGCAGGCTCTCGAACAGCGACGGGATGGCGGTCAGGCGAGGTTCCTCCTCCGCCAGGATGGCAAGGAACGCATCGCGCTTGATCGCGGCGACACGGCCGGGGGCGAGGTGCTGGCCGGGCGGCAGCGCCGAGACGGCGATGTCGATCATCCGCTCCGCGCCGTGGAGGCGGCCCCAGAGATAGTCGTTTTCGCGGTATGCGCGCGAGAAGAAGGCGCCGAACGTGCCGAACTGGATGCCCTTGAGCGTCGCCGCCGCTCCGCCTTCGCGCACCGAGCGCGCGTCCTCCGGCGAGATGCGGTCGACCTTGATCGGGTCGAACTCGTCCAGCCCCTCGCCCTGGAGCAGCGGGAGCGTGGCGGTGTCGAAGTAGGGAAAGCCGAGATAGGCGAGGAGCAGCTGGCGGCGCGTCTCGCGGGGGAGGAGCGCGAGCGCGGCGGACAGGCGCTCGTCGGTTTCGGCGTCGAGCCGGGCGAGGTCGAGCGACTGGGCGAGCCGGTCGAGCACCGGACCCGCGTCCTCGCGCATGCGGCGGATGTCGCGGCGGAGCTGGCGATGCGCGCGCGGACGCTGCCCGTCGAGATAGGGGCCGAGCGAGTCGTAGATGGCCTTGCGCAGCTCGGGCAGGCCGGGCGTCTCACCTGCAGTCTCCGCCTCGGCCAGGCGGCGCGCGAGCAGGCGCAGGCGGCGGACGCGGAAGCTCCAGTCGAAGCGGCGGAAGAAGTCGACGGCGGTCTCGCCCTCCGGATCGGCGGCGACTCCCCGCGCGTCGAGCCAGCGCGCGATCGCGGTGCGGATGACGGTGCGGCGTTCCTCGCGCGCGTCGCCCATGACGCCCGCGAGCAGCTCGGTGAGCTGATCGGCGAGCGCGGTGATCTTGAGCAGGCCGTAGGCGGCGTGGGCGTAGCCGGCTGCGGCCATGCTGCCGATCTGGGCGCGGCGACGCCACGCGACGAGGCGCGCGGGCGTGGGGCGGTCGAGGAAGAAGGTGCGGCCGAACAGCCGCTCGACCTCGGCGTCGACGCGGGTGCGGAGTGCGTCGACCATCGCGCGCATCGTCTCGATCCGGGCGGAGCGGGCGGCGATGGCCTCCAGATTGTCGCGGATTGGCTGGGCGCGGGGCAGGTCGCTCAGCGCGCCGAGGATGGTCTGGAAGAAACCGGGCGGGCCTTCGGCCCGCGAGACGCGCAGGTCGATGCCGGGCGAGGGGTCGATATAGACGAAGCGGCGGTCGACCTCGCGGCGGGCGGGGCGGTCCTTGAGTGCGGCCATCGCCGGGCCGAAAGGCGCGTTGGCGAGGACGGAGCCGTCGATCAGCACCGCGGTGTCGAGCGCGTTCGCCGCCGTCTGGCGCGGGAGTACGCGGCGCAGGAAGGAGCGGCGGCCCGCCCAGCTCGCCTCACGTGCGGCGAGCACCCCGTCGAGCTCGGTGACCGTAAAAGGCGGGAACGCGCCGGGGAAGCTGGACGTCGCGCGCGCGGCGAAGGTCAGCTCGGCGGGGTGGGCGAGCGTGTCGCACGGGTCGCCATTATCGGTGAAGTCGATGACGAGGCGGTGCTCGGTCTCGACCACCTCGTGCGGCGAGTGGAGGCGGAGCCGCTCGGGATGGCCGAGGAACTCGGTCACGGTGACGAACAGGTCGAGCGGTTGGTCGGCGGGCAACAGGCGCGGACCGCGCTCGCCCGCGCGCATCGCGTCTAGCGCGTCGAGGACGAGGCCGGTCAGCGTCTTGCCCCCGAACGGCGGCTCGAACCAGCGGGAACGGACGAAGTGCGAGATCTTGGCACGGACCTCGTCGCGCGTGGCGGCGTCGGCGGGGTCGGCGTTCTCCGTCCCGCGCCGCCCGGCGAGCCAGGCGAGCGGCATGGCCCAGACGCGCGAGAAGCGCCCGGCGGGGGCGGCCTCCGGGTCGATCAGCGACTCGACGTCGGCGTGGTCGAGCCATAGGTCGGTGAGCGGGTCGAGCGACTGGCCGGTCGCGACCGCCTGGGCGAGGAACACGCCGTTGATGCCGCCCGCGCTCGCGCCCGCGACGATGTCGGCGAGCACGCGGAGACGGACGCCGGCCGCCCGCTCGATCTCGGCGAGGAGGTCGGCGTAGACGCGGCGCGAGCCGTTCGCGCAGGCCACGCCCTCGGCGTAGGCGCGGCTGGCGGCGGCCAGGTGCCACACCTCCTTGGTGATGCCGTGCATGTACACGGCGAGGCTGACGCCGCCGTAGCAGACGAGCGCCAGGCGGAGTTCCTTCTCGCGCATCAGCGGGCCCTCCCCTGATTCCGTTCGTGCTGAGCTTGTCGAAGCACTGTTCTTCTCATCGCCGACAGCAAGAAGGACGGTCCTTCGACAAGCTCAGGGCGAACGTCAGAAGAAGGGTCACGCGCGCTCTACCACCGCCCAGACGGGAAGGTGGTCGCTCGCCTTGCGCGCGGCGGCGCTGGCGTGGACGCCGCAATCCTTCAGCTGCAGTTCGGGGCTGATCATGATGCGGTCGAGGCGGCCGACGGGGCGGCGGGCGTGGAAGCTGGGGCCGGTCGGCGCGATGCGGAACTTGGCCCCGAAGTCGCGCAGGCAGCCCGACCGGGCGCTCCAGTCGTTCAGGTCGCCCATCATGACGGTCGGCCGCGGCTCGGACGCGGCGGCGAGATGGGCGAGGATCGCGTGCGCTTGGCGGCGACGCCACAGGCCCAACAGGTCGAGGTGCATGCCGATGACGCGCAGCACCTCGTCCCCTAGCTTCACGTCGGCGACCACCGCGCCGCGGGGCTCCAGCGCGGGGAGGTGGATCGCGCCGCAGTCCACGATCTCCGCCGACTTGCGCACCAGGATGGCGTTCCCATGCCAACCCATCGACCGCTCGCGGACGTTCAGCGGCACCGCTTTCCAGTCGCTATGCTCGTCGAGCAGATGGTGGTCGAGCACCATCTCGCGCGGGCCGAAACGGCGGTCGGCCTCCTGCAGCGCGACCACGTCGGCGTCGATCTCACGGAGGACCTCCAGCGTGCGTTCGGGGTTGCGGCGGCGATCGGTCCCGATGCCCTTGCGCATGTTGTAACTGGCAAGCTTGATCATTCGCGCGGCGGAACGCGGGGGTTCGACGGGGGGTTGCAACACGGATCAGCCCTTCAGCCGAGCGAGCCCCCTCATGCAAGCCAATCCCGTCTGGTTCATCACCGGCTGCTCGACCGGCTTCGGGCGGGAGATCGCGCGCGCGGCGCTGGCGCGGGGCGGCCGAGTGGTCGCGACGGCGCGGGACGCGGGCAGGGTGGCGGACCTGGCCGAGGAGGGCGGCGAGCGCGCGCTGGCGCTGGCGCTGGACGTGACGGACGCGGCGCAGGTCCGGGCTGCGGTGGAGCAGGCGATCGAGCGGTTCGGGCGCGTGGACGTGCTCGTGAACAACGCGGGCTACGGCTACCAGTCGTCGGTCGAGGAGGGCGTCGAGAAGGAGATCCGCGCGCAGTTCGACGCCAACGTGTTCGGGCTGTTCGCGCTGACCCGCGCGGTGCTGCCGCACATGCGGGCGCAGGGCGGCGGGCACGTGATCAACATCAGCTCGGTGGCGGGGCTCGTCGGTTTTCCGGGCTCAGGCTATTACGCGGCGAGTAAGCACGCGGTGGAGGGTTGGTCGGACTCGCTCGCCGCCGAGGGCGAGCCGCTGGGCATCAAGGTGACTTGCGTCGAGCCCGGGCCGTTCCGCACCGACTGGGCGGGGCGGTCGCTCCACCAAACGCCGGTGATGATCGACGCGTACCAGCAGACCGCGGGCGCGCGGCTGAGCCTGACGTCGGGCTATAGCGGCAAGCAGCCGGGCGACCCCAGGCGGGCGGCGGAGGCGATCGTCGCCATAACGGAAGAGCCCCGGCCGCCGCGCCACCTGCCGCTCGGGCGCTTCGCGTACGAGACGCTGACCAAACGCCTGCGCGACCGCGTGGAGGAGATAGAACGCCGGCGCGACGCGGCGCTGGGCGCGGACTTCCTGGAAGGATGACGGTGCCGGTTGCAGGGATCGAACCCGCGACCTTCGGTTTACAAAACCGCTGCTCTACCAGCTGAGCTAAACCGGCGTCCTTCGCGCCTCTAACGCCAGGGGACGCCGAAGGTCCAGCCTTCGGTTCGGGCGATCTCGGCATCGCGCACGGCCCAGAGGTCGGCGCGGTCTGCGGTGGCGCGCAGCCAAGCCGCGGTAAGCAGGGCGTCGCTGGCGTGGTCGGTCAGGCGGGCGGGCAGCTCGGGCGCGGGACTGCCGAGCCGGGCCAGCGCTTGCGCCAGTGCTGCAGGGTCACGGAGCTTGCGGCCACCGGCCACTTGGGCGGCGAGCGCGGCGAGACGAGGGTAAATCTCGACGATCACGGGACCGGTCGGCGGGAGCGGGTCGATGGGCCAGACGGGGATCGCGCCGTCGAGGCGGTGCAGGACGCGCATGCCGGTCAGGCTCGACTTGCCGACCTGCGCGGCGCCGACGAGATTGAAGCAGCTCGACGGCAGGCCGGGCATCGCCCGCTCCGTCGCACGCAGCCGGCCGCGGCCCTCGCCGAAGCGGTCTCCCTTCGAGCGGTGCTGGCGGAAGTGGCGGGCGATCTCGGGGTGGCGGAGCACGCCGGCGGCGGAGAGGTGCGGATCGTCGGCGGAGAGATCGTCCACCAAGCGCCAGAGCGCGCGGGCGTCGGGCGGGCTGTCGGGCCAGCCCGGAAAGTATGCGCCGCGATCTGCGAAGGGCAGCGCAGGCGAGAGGTCGAGGCCGACCAGCACCGGCTCGCCGGAGCGGGCGACGTCGCGCAGCCAGGCGAGCGCGTCCTCGCGCGACCAGCGGCGGTCGATCAGTCGCGGCGGACCGTCCCGCTCGGCGACGGCCAGCGCGAGGCCCGGCGGGCGCTCGACCGCCGCGCCCGACCAATCCCAGCAGGCGAAGCGGGTGAACCTCACTTGGCGGCGAGGACGTCCGCGGTGAACTTGGCGATGTCGAAGCGGGCGGGGCCGGGGTCCTCGCCGCGGCGGACGACGACGAGGCGTTCGGAGGGGATCACCATCACGTACTGGCCGCGGTTGCCCTGGGCGGCGTAGCTGCCCTCCGGCAGGCCCTGCTTCGGGCCGAAAAGCCAGAGCGTGCGGCCGTAGCCGGGGCCGCTAGCGGGCTGAGGACCGCTCGGGCGAAGCGACTCGGCCATCCAGCCGGCGGGGAGCAGGCGCCGTTCCTGCCAGACGCCGTCCTGCAGCATGAACTGGCCGAAGCGGGCGAGGTCGCGCGCGGTGCTCCAGACCTGGCTGGAGAGGATGTAGTTGCCCTTCCAATCAGTCTCGGCGACGGTGTGGTTCATGCCGAGCTTCAGGAACAGCTCGCGGGCGGGGAAGTCGCGGTGGCGCTCCTCGCCCAGCTTGGCCCGGAGCGCGCGAACTGCGAGCAGCGTGTCGTTGTTGGCGTAGCGGAAGCGCGTGCCGGGCCGGACCTCGAGCGGCCAGGCGACCGCCTCCTCGGTGACGGCGGTGCCGCCGAAGTAAATCGCGTCCGTGCGGTTGCCGGCGGTGGCGCTGTGGAGGCCGGAGGACATGCGGAGCAGCTGGTCGGTAGTGATCTGCCGGCGCGGGTCGCCGAGGCTTTGCCACTCCGGCACGGGCGCGGGCTGGGCGACGTCGATCGCGCCCTGCGCCTGCGCGACGCCGAGCACCGCGCCGGCCAGGCTCTTGGCGACGGACCAGGTGCGGTTGGAGGTGTAGAGGCCGAAGCCGTCGCGATACCGCTCCGCCACGACCTTGCCGTCGCGGAGCACGACGACGCCGACCGTCTCCGAGTTCTGGCCGTAGGTGGCGCGATCAAAGGCGCGGTCGACGGTGGCGGCGAGCGCAGGCGAGGGGCGGGGCCGAACGCCCGCATCACCCATGGGCCACGCGCGGGAGTCCGGACCGGCGGCGGTCCGGCCGTCGCGCCCGCCCGTCGAGACCGTCAGCTCCGCGTCGCCGATCGGGAAGTTCGTGCACCCCTGCTGCCGCACCCATTGGGCTCGGCGGGGCGGCAGCGTGTCGGACCATGCCACGGTCACCGTTCGGCCCGCATGATCGACCTTCGCAGGCAACTCGGCGACGAGCGCCTGATACTCGGGATAGATGCCGCGAAGCTCGTCGGCCGCGACCTGCGCCTCCGTCCGGCCGGCGTTGAAGATGCCCGAGCAGAGCATCGCCGCCTTGTACCCGGCGGCGATGGCGCGCTGATAGGGCGTAGGCTGGGCGGGAGCCGGGGCCTGTTGAGCCGCGGCGGGGACGGCCAGCAGCAGACATAGGCTAACGACGCTTCGCATTCCTCATCTCCTCCCACCAGGCTATGCGCTCGGCGACGCGCTTCTCGTGGCCGCGGTCCGTGGGCGTGTAGAAGGTCTGGGGCGGCAGGTCATCGGGCCAGTAATCGGCGCCGCTGAACCCGCCCTCGGCATCGTGGTCGTACTCGTAACCCTGGCCATAGCCGGCGTCGCGCATCAGCTTGGTCGGCGCGTTGACGATGTTCATCGGCGGCATGAGGCTGCCCGTCTCGCGCGCGCATTTCCAGGCGGCTTTCTGCGCGGCGTAGGCGCTGTTCGATTTCGGCGCGGTGGCGAGGTAGAGGCACGCCTGCGCGATGGCGAGCTCGCCCTCGGGCGAGCCCAGGAAGTCGTAGGCGTCCTTGGCGAGCAGGCATTGTTGGAGCGCTTGCGGGTCGGCGAGGCCGACATCCTCGACGGCGGCGCGGACGAGGCGACGGAGCACGTAGAGCGGCTCCTCGCCGGCGGTCAGCATGCGCGCGAGATAATAGAGCGCGGCCTGCGGGTCGGAGCCGCGGATCGATTTATGCAGCGCGGAGATGAGGTTGTAGTGGCCCTCGCGGTCCTTGTCGTAGACGGGGACGCGGCGCTGGAGGAAGCTCGACAGGCCTCTCGCGTCGAGCGGCTCGGCGAGCTCGACCGAGTAGAGCGTCTCGACCTGGTTCAGGAGGAAGCGGCCGTCGCCGTCCGCGCTCGCGACGAGCGCGTCGCGGGCTTCGGCCGTGAGCGGGAGGGGGCGACCGACCTCCGCCTCGGCGCGGTCGAGGAGCTTGTTCAGCGCCGCCGCGTCCAGGCGGTGGAGGATAAGCACCTGCGCGCGGCTGAGCAGCGCGGCGTTGAGCTCGAAGCTGGGGTTCTCGGTCGTGGCGCCGATCAGCGTAACGGTGCCGTCCTCGACGTATGGCAGAAAGCCGTCCTGCTGGGCGCGGTTGAAGCGGTGGATCTCGTCCACGAACAGGAGCGTGCGGCGGCCGGAGCGGGCGTGGTCCCGCGCCTCGGCGAAGGCGCGTTTCAGGTCGGCTACCCCCGAAAACACGGCGCTGATCGCGACGAAGCGCAGGCCCACCGCGTCGGCGAGCAGGCGGGCGATCGACGTCTTACCGGTGCCGGGCGGGCCCCAGAGGATGACGGAGGAGAGGCGGCCGGCGGCGACCATGCGGCCGATCGCGCCGTCCGGGCCGGTCAGGTGCTCCTGGCCGACGACCTCGTCCAGCTGTTTGGGGCGGAGGCGGTCGGCCAGCGGCGCGTCCGGCGCGGGGGGCGGGGCCAAGTCGTGGTCGGCGAACAGGTCGGCCATGCTTCGACCCTAGCTGCCCCGACCCCTTTCGTCATGCCGGACTTGTTCCGGCATCCATCGTCGTACGCGCACTCCGGGCGGACGGTATGCACGGCGATGGACCCCGGAACAAGTCCGGGGTGACGGCGGAAGAACGAAGAACAGGCACTTGCACCTGTCCCGCTCAAGATATATCTTAGCAGCATCGCGATACATAGGGGGTCTGCGATGTGGTACGGGTTCGGTGGACGGGGCTTCGGGCGCGGATTCGGGTCGCGCGGGCGAGGTTGGCCTTACGGCGCGTTCGTGTTCGAGGTGGACGGGATGGAGCGGCCTGACGGCGGCCGCGGGCGGCGCATGTTCCAGCGCGACGAGCTCAAGCTGGTGCTCCTCAAGCTGATCGCGGACGAACCGCGGCACGGCTACGACCTGATCCGCGAGATCGAAGGCATGACGGGCGGCGCCTACGCCCCCAGCCCGGGCGTGGTGTACCCGATGCTGACGCTGCTCGACGACATGAACCACATCGCGGAGCAGGCCAGCGAGGGCGCGAAGAAGCGCTACGCGATCACGCTGGAGGGCCAGGCGCTGCTCGACGAGAACCGCGAGCGCGTGGAGGCGCTGATGGCGCGGCTGTCCGAGCTCGGCGCTAGGCGGCGCGGGGGCGAGGCGATGCCGATCCGCCGGGCGATGCAGAACCTGAAGGTGGCGCTGCAGCACCGCATCCAGCGCGGCGACTTCTCGGAAGACACGCTGCACGACGTGGCGGCGCTGATCGACGAGGTCGCGCAGAAGATCGAGCGGCTGCGGTGAGCGCCGTCCTGGTCGCCCGCGTACCGACGCGCTCGGCGAGCCGCTACATGCAGCAGCTCGCCAAGCATTGGTCGCACAAGCTGGAGGTGCGGTTCGACGCGGAGGAGGCGACGGTCGCCTTCCCGAACGGCACGCGGGTGGAGATGCGGGCGGACAGCGAAACGCTCGACTGCGCGCTGACGGTGCCGGACGGCGAGGACGCGGAGCGGATGCGAGGCGTCGTCGAGGAGCACCTCGACCGCTTCGCGTTCCGTGAAGGGCCGCTCACGTTCGATTGGCGGGATTCCTAACTTCCGTTCGTGCTGAGCTTGTCGAAGCACTGTTCTTCTCTGCCGGCGCTAGAAGAACCGCCCCTCGACAAGCTCAGGGCGAACGGTGTTGGTGAAACCGTCCTCGCATCACCTCTAGGTACGCCTGTAGCGCCGCCTCGTTGACCTTCTCCCAGCGATAGCCCTGCGCCCGCTCGGCCCCGTCCGCGCCCATGCGGCGGCGCAGAACGGGGTCGTTGGCCAGGCGCGCGAGCGCGTCGGCGTAAGCGGCCACGTCGCGCGGCGGAACGAGGAAGCCGTTCGCGCCGTCGGCGATCAGGTCCACCGCCCCGGTCGCGCGGGCGGCGACGATGGGCACGGCGCACGCCATCGCCTCGGCGGTGACGTTGCCAAATGTCTCGGTGACGCTGGGGTTGAACAGTGCATCCATTGACGCGACCGCGCGGCCCAGCGCGTCGCCGGTCTGAAACCCGGCGAACACCGCGTCGGGCACCTGGGACCGGAACCAGTCGCGCGCGGGGCCCTCGCCGATGACGAGGATCTTGTGCGGCGTGCCTCGGCGGCGGAGCTCGGTCGCGACCTCGGCGAATACGTCGAGGCCTTTCTCCTTCACCAGCCGGCCGAGAAAGCCGACCGCCATCTCGTCGTCGGCGATGCCGAGCGATCGGCGCCATGCCGGGCTGCGGCGGCCGGGGTTGAAGCGGTCGTGATCGATGCCGCGCGACCAGATCGTGACGGGCGTGCGCACGCCCCAGTCGCCGATCAGCGACGCCATGCTGCCGCCCGGCACGAGCACGCGGTCGACGCGATTGTAGAAACGGGTGAGCGCGCGGATGACGGCCGGCTCGAGGAAGCCCAGGCCGTAATAGGTGAAGTAGGTCTCGAACCGCGTGTGGAGCGAAGCCACCGCGGGCAGGCCGAGCTTGCGCGCCCAGCTGACGGCGCGGTGGCCGAGTATGTCGGGCGCGGAGACGTGGACGAGGTTAGGTGCGAACGCGTCGAGGTCGCGGCGTATTTTGGCGGGCAGCCCCCGCGCGATCTTGTACTCGCCGCGCCCGCCCGGAACGGGGACGGCAGGCACGCTCACCAGGTCGCCGGTGGGCGGAAAGGCGGGCTCGTCGACGGTGGGCGAATAGACGCGCACGGCGACGCCCTCGCCGAGCAGGTGGCCGACCAGCTTGTTCAGCGCCTGGTTCGCACCGTCACGCACGTAATTGTAATTGCCGCTGAAGAGCGCGACGCGAAGGTCGGAAGGCTGCATCGGCGGGGCGCATAGCGGGCGCGTCCGCCGCGGACAAACTCGGCCTCAGCCCAGCTCTTCCGGCGGCGGCGGCAGCTTGAAGCTGAGCGGGATGCCCGCCTGCAGCTGGACCAGCGCCGCTTGGCCCATCAGCGGCCTCGGCGCGGACAGGTACTCGCGCGGCGACAGGCCCATGAACTCGTGGAACTCGTGGTTGAAGTGCGACTGGTCGTAATATTCCGGGTCGCGCAGGTCATCGAAGCGGGGATGCTCCTCGTAGCGCACCCGGCCCAGCGTATCGAGGAAGCGCTGGCGCTTGAGCAGCCGCTTGGGTCCGAAGCCGAACACGCGCTTGCAGACGCGGTCGAGCGCGCGCCGATCCGTGCCGGCCGCCTCGGCGAACGCCGCGACGGTGCGCGGCCGGTCGCGCAGCGCGGCGTCCACCGCGATCGCGTCCGGCGTGTTGGGCGGGCGAGTGGCCAGGAGCTCGAACAACAGGGCGTCGAACAGCGCGACGCCCTGCTCGTCACTGCGGTGCGCGACGAGCTCCGTCGTGATCGTGTGGGCCGGGCGTCCCATTCTATCGCACAAGGGCGCGATACGGTTCGCGAGCGCGTCGGCGGGCACGTCGAACAGCCGCTGCCAGCCGAGCGGGGTGAGGCCGAACCCCGCCGTCTTGCCCCCGCGGCTGACCACCCTTGCCGCGCGGTCCGTCGCACCGAACAGGGCGCCGTCGACCGGCATATGGCCGCGCACCTCGCGCGACTGCACCCACCAGGAGCCCGCGATCGAGAAGCGGACATTGCCCCATTCGGGGTAGAGGAAGTCCTCCAGCTCGTCGAAGCACTCGACGAAATAGTAGAAGGTCGCGAAGCTTCGCAGCCGCTCGTCGGGCAAGTAGATGCGTACGGAAGTGCCGCTCGCCCGCTCGTTCTCGCGAGTAGCCCCCGACTCCATCCTCGCCCCGCCGACCCGATGCGCCCCTGTTGAGGCTTCCGAACCGGAACCTTCCCGTTCCGGACCCACCTGTCAACGCGGTCCGCGCGGCCCGGCGGCCCCGGACGGTACGGCCATTCCGAGTTCCCTTTCCGTTCCGTCCTTCCTATATTCGGGGCATGGCGAAACCTCAGAAGCGCTACGTCTGCCAGGCCTGCGGGTCGGTGTCCTCCAGGTGGCAGGGGCAGTGTTCCGACTGTTCGGAATGGAACACGATCGTCGAGGAGGCGCCGTCGGTCGTGACGCCGTTCCAGGCGAAGCACAATCTGCAGGGCGGCGGGCGGCTGATCGACCTATCCGGGCTGAACACCGACGTGCCGCTGCCGGATCGCATGGCAACGGGCATCGCCGAGCTCGACCGCGCGCTGGGCGGCGGGTTCGTCGAGGGGTCGGCGACGCTGATCGGCGGCGATCCGGGCATCGGCAAGTCGACGCTGCTGCTCCAGGCTGCGGCCAAGCTGGCCCAGGCCGGGCGGCCGGTCGCGTACGTCTCGGGCGAGGAGGCGGCGGACCAGGTGCGGTTGCGCGCGCGGCGGCTGGGGCTGGGCGACGCGCCGGTGCAGCTCGCGGCGGCGACCTCGACGCGCGACATCCTGACCACGCTGTCGACTGGCCGGCCGCCGGCGCTGCTGGTGGTCGACTCGATCCAGACGATGCACTCCGACCTGATCGAGGGCGCGCCGGGCACGGTGAGTCAGGTGCGCGCGTCGGCGCAGGAGCTGATCCGCTTCGCCAAGGAGCGCGGCACGGCGCTGGTGCTGGTCGGGCACGTGACCAAGGACGGATCGATCGCGGGCCCGCGCGTGCTGGAGCACATGGTCGACACCGTGCTCGCCTTCGAGGGCGAGCGCAGCCACCAGTATCGCATCCTTCGCGCGATCAAGAACCGTTTCGGCGGCACGGACGAGATCGGCGTGTTCTCCATGGCCGATTCGGGGCTGTCGGAGGTGGCGAACCCGTCCGCGCTGTTCCTGACGCACCGCGACGAGGGCGTGACGGGAACGACTGTGTTCCCGGCGCTGGAAGGCACGCGGCCGGTGCTGGTCGAGATCCAGGCGCTCGTCGTCCGGCTCGCGAGCGGGGCGACGCCCCGGCGGTCGGTCGTGGGCTGGGACTCGGGGCGATTGGCGATGATCCTGGCGGTGCTCGAGGCGCGGTGCGGGCTGAGCTTCTCGTCGGCCGAGGTGTATCTGAACGTCGCGGGCGGCTACCGCGTGCAGGACCCCGCGGCCGATCTGGCGGTGGCGGCCGCGCTCGTATCCGCGCTGTCCGAGCGGCCGGTGCCCGCGGATGCGGTCGCGTTCGGTGAGATCGCACTGTCGGGCGAGGTGCGCCCCGTCGCGCACGCGGCGCTCAGGCTGAAGGAGGCGGGCAAGCTGGGCTTCGAGCGTGCGCTGGTGCCGTCGGCGGTAGGTAAGGACGATGGCGGGCTGAAGCTGGAGGGGTTCGCGAAGCTCGGGCGGTTGGTGGACCACCTGCTCGGGCGCGGATAGCAGGCCTATGGCCTACCCCGGCTCGGGGCCGGGGTGACGAGGAAAGGACGAGCGGGTAGAGGTGGCCCGTGGCCCTGACCTCTCTCGACATCTTCGTCCTCATCGTCGTCGCGGGCGCGGCGCTGCTCGGGTTGAAGCGCGGCTTCGTCTATGAAGTGCTCGCGCTGTTCGCCTGGGTGGCGGTGGTATTCGCGATCAAGCTGTTCCACCTGCCGCTGTCGCGCGTGCTGGCCGGGACGGTGGGCACGCCGGCGGGCGGCGCGACGCTGGCGTTCGCCTTGCTCGCGGGCGGCACCTGGTTCGGCGGGCGGCTGGTGGCGAACGCGATCGGCAATCGGACCAAGTCGTCGGTCCTCGGCCCCGTCGACCGCGCGCTCGGCTTCGGCTTCGGAGCGCTCAAGGGGCTGATCATCGCGAGCCTCTTGTTCCTGCTCATGACCTTGCTGTTCGACTTCGTCGGCGGCGGCCCGCGCGGGCGGCCGGCGTGGATGCGCGACTCGCGGACCTACCCGCTCCTGAACGCGACGAGCGCCGGCATCGCCGATTTCGTCGATCGACGGCGCAAGGGGCAACCGGTGTTCGGCAAGCGCAAAGCCGAGCCTGTCGAGAACACGACGGAGCCGGCCGAATGAACGCGCCGCTCTACAATGCGGGGATCCTGAGGCTCGCGGCGTCGATCGCGCATCAGGAGCGGCTGGCGGCCCCGATGGGCTCGTCGGAGAAGCGCTCCCCTGTGTGCGGGAGCCGCATGACGGTGGACCTCGATCTCGGCCCGGACGGCCGGGTCAGCCGGGTCGGCATGCTGGTCCGCGCCTGCGCGCTAGGCCAGGCCTCCTCGGCGCTGCTGGCGAACGCGATCGAGGGTAGGACGCCCGAGGAGCTGGCCACCGCGCGTGACGAGCTCACCGCCTGGCTAGCAGGGAGTGAAATCGCACCTGGCTGGCCGGGGCTCGCCATATTCGAGCCCGCGCGCGCCTACACCGCGCGGCACCCGTCAATTCGCCTCGCCTTCGAAGCCGCGGCGGAGGCGGCGGAACTCGCCGCCGCCCGGCAGCCGGCGCGCTGATGGAGCACGGCGGCACCCTGCTCCGCGACGGCGCGATCCTGCTCGGCTTCGGGCTCGCCTGCGTCCTTCTGTTCCGCAAGCTCGGGCTGGGCGCGACGCTGGGCTATCTGCTCGCGGGTGCGCTGGTCGGGCCGCACGTGCTGGGGCTGGTCGGCGGGGCGGAGTCGGTGCTCTCCGTCTCGGAGTTCGGCATCACGCTCCTCCTGTTCCTCGTCGGGCTGGAGCTCAACCCGACGCGGCTCTGGCGGCTGAAGCGCGACATCTTCGGCCTGGGCCTCGCCCAAGTCCTGTTCTGCGGGCTAGCGCTGGCGGCGGTGCTGCTGGCCACGCGCTGGAGCTGGCAGGCGGCGCTCGCGATCGGCTTTCCGCTGGCGCTCTCCTCGACGGCGCAGGTCTTGCCGATGCTGCAATCGGCGGGGCGGCTCCGAACGCCGTTCGGCGAGCGCGCCTTTTCCGTGCTCCTGTTCCAGGACCTCTCCATCGTGCCGCTGATCACGCTGGTCGCGGTGCTGAGCCGCGCGCCGGCGGACGCGCACGCGACGCCCGGCTGGCTGCTCGGGCTCTACACGGTCGGCGCGGTGGTCGGGCTGGTGCTGGCGGGCCGCTTCGTGCTGCGGCCGCTCTTCCGGCTGATCGGCGTCCTGGGCGAGCGCGAGATGTTCGTGTTCGCCGGGCTGTTCACCGTGGTCGCGGCGGCGGCGGTGATGCAGGTGCTGGGCCTGTCCACCGCGCTGGGCGCGTTCATCGCGGGCGTGATGCTGGCCGACAGCCCCTACCGGCACGAGCTGGAGGCGGATGTTGAGCCGTTCCGCTCCATCCTGCTCGGCTTCTTCTTTCTGGCGGTCGGCATGATGCTCGACCTGCAGGCCATCGCCGAGCGGCCGCTGTTCGTGGCGGGCATGGCGGCGGCGCTGATCGCGACCAAGGCGGGCGTGATCTTCGGGCTGGGGCGGCTGTTCGGCATGGGCTGGCGCGAGGCGCTGGCGCTGGGCCTGCTGCTAAGCCAGGGCGGCGAGTTCGGCTTCGTGCTGTTCGCCGCGGCGCAGAACGCATTCCTGATCGCGCCGGAGGCCGCGTCGCTGTTCGGCGCGGTGGTGACGGTGTCGATGGCGACCACGCCCTTCCTCATGCGCTGGACGCGCCGTATCCGTGCCGAGCCGAAGCGCGAGACGGGCGAGCTGGAAGCGCCGACCGCCGATGGGGCGAGCGCGATCGTCATCGGATACGGCCGTTTCGGGCAGACTGTGTCGCAGATGCTGATGCTCCAGCGGATCAGGCTGACGCTGATCGACGTCAATCCGGAGCGGATCGAGATCGCGGGCTCGTTCGGCGCCAAGGTGTTCTACGGCGACGGGCTCAGGCTCGACCTGCTGCGCCAGGCGGGGGCGGCGGACGCGCAGCTGCTGCTCTTCTGCCAGGACGGCGACGGGATCGATGCCGAGTTCCTCCACTCGGTCGCCACGTCCTTCCCGAAGGCGGCGGTGTTCGTGCGCGCGTTCGACCGGCGAAGCATGATGAAGATCGCCGGCGGCCCGCACGCGGGCGCGGTGCGCGAGGTGTTCGAGTCGGCCGTGTGCATGGCGCGCCAGGCGATGACGTGCGTCCAGATCGACGACGACGAGATCGAGCGCGCGGAGCAGGAATATCGTCGCCGCGACGAGGAGCGGCTCAAGCTGCAGGCGGACTCCGGCGACTTAGGCGCGGCGCGCGAGCTGATCGTGACGCAGAACCGCGCTCTGATGGAGGAGCGCTGATGCTGACCATGCTGGCGGCGCTCCTGGGCGCGATCTCCGTCGCGGCGGGCGCGTACGGCGCGCACGGCGCGGAGGGGAAGGCGGCGGAGTGGTTGCAGACGGGCGCGCAGTACGGGCTCGTCCATTCGGTCGCGGCGCTGGTCGCGGTGCGCATGGGCGCGACCGGGCCGGCTTGGGCGTTCGTCGCGGGCGCGGCGCTGTTCGCGGGGACGCTCTACCTGATGGCGTTCGGCGCGCCGCGCTGGTTAGGCGCGATCACGCCGATCGGCGGGCTGCTGCTGATCGTCGGCTGGCTTTGGCTCGCCTGGAGCGAAATGCACGCATGATACGAAGCGATCTCATCACACTCCGTTCGCTTCGAGCCTAGTCGAGAAGCCTTCGAGCGACGCCGCTGGATCCGTTTCTCGACTGGACTCGAAACGAACGGAAGATGAGGATGGACCCGTTCTCTCTGTCTAACGCTTCTTCCGGCACGCGTCGGAGCAGTAGACGACGTTCTCCCAATCGCGCGCCCACTTCTTGCGCCAGGTGAAGGGGCGCTGGCAGGCCGGGCACGTCGTCGTCGGCAGGTCCTGCTTCTTCACCCCGTTCGGCATCAGCGCGGCTCCTCGTCGAGGAAGCGGGCGATGTCGGCGAGGTCGACCGAACGGTCGAGGAACGTCCGCCCGATCCCGCGCGCGAGGAGGAAGGGCAGCACGCCCCCGCTCGCCTTCTTGTCGTGGCGCATATGCTCGACCAGGCGCTCGCCGGACGCGGTGACGCCGCGGAGGCCGTCGGGAAGGTCGGACACGCGGAGATGGGCGGCGACGCGCTCCGCGTCCTCCGCCGGGCAGAGGCCGCGGCGGACGGAGTAGCGGAACGCGAGCGCCATGCCGGCCGCGACCGCCTCGCCGTGGAGCAGGCTGCCGTCATAGCCGGCTTCCGCCTCCAGCGCGTGGCCGAAGGTGTGGCCGAGGTTGAGCAGCGCGCGCACGCCCGTCGTCTCGCGCTCGTCGGCGGCGACGATGCGCGCCTTGGCGGCGACCGAGTGGGCGATGGCGTGCACCTGCGCGGCCTTGTCGCCGGCGAGGAGCGCCGCGCCGTTCGCCTCGCACCAGCCGAAGAAGTCTGGGTCGTCGATCAGGCCGTACTTGACCACCTCCGCGTACCCGGCGCGGAGCTCGCGCGGCGGCAGCGTGTCGAGCACGTCCGGGTCGATCAGCACGAGTGCGGGCTGGTGGAACGCGCCGATCAGGTTCTTGCCCGCGCGCGCGTTGATGCCCGTCTTTCCGCCGACCGAGCTGTCCACCTGCGCGAGCAGGGTGGTCGGCACCTGCACGAAGCCGCAGCTGCGCTTGAGGATGGCGGCCGCGAAGCCGACCAGGTCGCCGACCACCCCGCCGCCGAGCGCGACGATGTGGTCGCCGCGCTCGACCCCGAGTTCGAGCAAGCGGTCGCACAGCCTCTCGAGCGACGCCCAGCTCTTCGCGCCCTCGCCGGCGCGCGTCGTCACCGCCTCCGTCGCGACGCCCGCCCCGGAGAGCGCGGCCTGCAGCGTCGCCAGGTGCGGGCCGACATTGCCGTCCGCGACGATCACCATCCGCCGCCCGCGCGCGAGCGGGGCGAGGTGCCCGCCCGCCCGCGCGAGCAGGCCCGGCTCGATCACGACGGGGTAGCTCCGCTCGCCCAGCCCGACCGTGACGACCGTCACTTGCCGATCGCCTTCATGATCGCGCGCACCGTCGCGTCGTGGGGCGCGGCCTGGCTGGAGATGCGCAGGTGGGCCTCGGCGTAGATCGGGTTGCGCTTAGCCGCGAGCTCGCGGAGCACCTCATGCGCGTCGCGGCCGCGCAGCAGCGGGCGCGTGTCGCGGCGGCGGACGCGGTCGGCGAGCACCTCCGTCTCCGCGTCTAGCCAGACGACGAGCGCGTCGCGCAGCATCAGCGCGCGCGTGTCGGGGTTGATGAACGCGCCGCCGCCCGTCGCGATCACCTTGGGCCTGCCGTCCATCAGCCTGGCGATGACGCGCCGCTCGCCGTCGCGGAAATATTCTTCCCCGTACTTCTCGAAGATCTCCGAGATCGTCATGGCCGCCGCCTGCTCGATCTCGTGGTCCGCATCGACGAAAGGCAGCTTGAGGCGGGCGGCGAGCCGGCGTCCCACCGTCGACTTCCCCACGCCCATCAGACCGACCAGCACGATCGGCTGGCCGTTCCAGGCGCAAGAGGAGGAGGGCGGGGCGGCGCTTTGCAACATGGGATTGCGCGCTATACAGCGTGCGGGGCGGGCGGCAAAAAGCCGAGTGCGCTCCGCCACGCTCAAGTTTCGTAAGGCCGGCTTATGTCCCGTTCCGTCGTCGTGCTGATCCTCCTGCTCGTGCTGCTGGTGGGCGGATTGTTTTGGCTGTCGGGCCGCGCGACCGAGCGCCCCCAGACCCAGGTCGAGAAGAGCGTCTCGCTTGAAAACCTATCCTAAGGCGCGGTTCGCCGCGTTCTCCATCCTGCTCGCCGGGGCCGCGCTTCCGGCCTTGGGGCAGGACAGGCCCGAATCGATCTTGCCGCCGGGCTTCGGCGATCCGCAGCCCGCGCCGACGCCGACGCCGACCGCCGCGCCGACGACGGCGCCCGCGCCGGCGCAGCCCGGTTTCGTCCAGCCGCTGCCGCCGTCGGGCGCGGCGCTGCCTGCCCCCCGGCCGACGGCGACCGCGACCGCCAGCCCGACCGCGACGCCGTCGCCGATCGATCCTGAGGTGCTGGCCGAGTATGAGCTCCCCGCCTTTGCACGCCGCTCGCTGGCGGTCGTCGGTGCGGCGGGGCCGGGCGAGGGCGCGCTCGGCTCCGATATCTGGGGCGACACGGACGGGCGCTACACCGAGATCCTGATGCGCCGCCTCGACGCGCCGCTGCCGTCGCGCTGGGCGCATATCCTGCTCCGGCGCGCGCTGACGGCGCAGGCGAGCACGCCGCCGGGCGTCAACGGTGCGGACTTCGCCGCCGAGCGTGCCTGGCTGCTGCTCCGCATGGGCGAGGCGCAGGCGGCCCGCGCCGTCGTGCAGAGCGTCGATCCGGGCAATTACACGCCCAAGCTCTACCAGGTCGCGATGAACGCGATGCTCGCGTCGAGCGACCCGGCCGGGCTGTGCCCGCTCGCCGACGACGCGGTGGGCGCGACGGGCGAGCGCGCCTGGACGCTGGCGCAGGGCATGTGCGCGGCGCTCGCCGGCCAGCCGAACCAGGGCGCGACGCTGCTGACCCAGGCGCGGCGTCGCCGCGTGGCGAGCGGCATCGACCTGCTTCTCGCGCAGAAGGTCGTCGGCGCGGCCGGCGGACGCCAGGCGATCACGATCGAGTGGGAGGGCGTCGACCGGCTCACCAGCTGGCGCTGGGGCCTGGCGAGCACCACCGGCGTCGAGGTGCCCGACGAGCTGATGGGGAGCGTCGGGCGGCAGGTGCGCTACTGGCACGCGACCTCGCCCGCCGTGTCGCTCGCGAACCGCTTGGGCGTGGCGGACGCGGCGGCGGAGGCGGGCGTGCTATCGAGCGCGGCGCTCGTCGACCTCTACGCGGCCGCTCAAGGTGACGACGCCGAGGACATTCCCGCCGCGGCGACCGCGACGGCGCAGGACCTGCGCACTGCTTATGTAAATCGCGACGCGAACGCGCGCTTTTCGGCGCTCCGTTCGGTATGGGGCGACGAACCGGGCTATGCGCGGCTGCTGCTGACGGCGCGCGCGGCGGCGCGGATACCCGTGCGCGAGGATCAGGACGACGCCGACCGGCTCGTCGCGGCGATGCTGGCGGCGGGCATGGACCGCACCGCCGCGCGCTGGCGCGACGCGGTGCAGGAGGGCTCGGACGGTTGGGCCATGATCGTCGTGTCGGACCCGGACGCGCAAGGAAGGCTCGCTTACGGCGACTTTGCCTCCTACTCCGGGTCGGGGAACGCGGCGGCGAAGCAGCGGCTGCTCTTCGCCGGGCTGGCCGGTCTCGGACGGCTGTCGCCGGAGGACATCGAGCGCGGCGCGCAGGCGCTGGACGTGCGCATCGGCGCGGAGAATAGCTGGACCCGCGCGCTCGACCGCGCCGCCGCGGCGGGCGAGCAGGGCAACGTCGCGCTACTCGCGGCGGTCGGCATGCAGACGCCGAACTGGCGCGGGATCCGGCCGGAGATGCTGTACCGCATCATCGGCGCGCTTAGGGCGGTGGGCTTGCAAGGCGAGGCGCGCATGATCGCCGCCGAGGCGATCGCGCGCGCGTAGCGCTTTCTCCCTCTCCCCTCTGGGGAGAGGGCAGGGGAGAGGGGAAGAGTGCCCACGTCTCGAACTGCCCCTCTCCCCGACCCTCTCCCCGGAGGGGAGAGGGAGACTCGGGTCATGAACGACCGCGCCCTCATCGACCGCTTCCTCGAGATGCTGTCGGCCGAGGCGGGGGCGGCGAAGAACACGGTCGCGGCGTACCGAAGCGATCTCCTGCTCGCCTCCTCGTTCCTGGAGGGCGGGCTCGTTCAGGCCGACGAGCCCGCGGTCCAGCGACTCGCGCACGAGTGGCGCGACCTGTCCCGCGCGACGGTGGCGCGCAAGTCGGCCGCGCTCCGGCGCTTCTACGCCTTCCTCTACGAGGAAGGGCATCGCTCGGACGATCTCAGGGCCGCGCTCCCCAGGCCGGGCCAGCGCCGCGCATTGCCCAAGGTGCTGGCCCATGCCGATGTCGACCGCCTCTTCGCCGCCATCGCCGAGCGGCTCGGGCGCGACCCGTCCGACCCGAACGATCTTCGGCTCGCCGCGCTGGTCGAGCTGCTCTACGGGTCGGGCCTGCGCGCGAGCGAGCTCGTCGGGCTGCCGCGCAACGCGGTCAACCCCGACCGGCCGTTCCTGATCCTCAAGGGCAAGGGCGGCCGCGAGCGGCTGGTGCCGCTGTCCGATCGCGCCCGCGCGGCGGTCGCGGCGTGGCGCGAGCATGTGACCGCGGACCGCGCTTACCTGTTCCCGTCGGGCAAGGGCCACCTGTCGCGCATCCGCCTGTACCAGCTCATCAAGGCGCTAGCCGCCGAAGCCGGCGTGCCCCCCGACCGCGTCAGCCCGCACGTGCTCCGCCACGCCTTCGCGACGCACCTTCTGGAGGGCGGCGCGGACCTGCGCGCGCTCCAGGCCATGCTCGGCCACGCGGACATCGCCACCACCGAAATCTACACGCACGTCGACGCGAGCCGCCTCGTAGAGCTGGTCAAGACGCGCCACCCCCTCGTTGACCTACCGCAACGCCGGTCCTAACCGCCGCCGATGCCTTCCTTCCTCGATTTCGAGAAACCCATCGCCGAGCTCCAGGGCCGCATCGACGAGCTGCGCGACACGGCCGCCGACGGCACGGTGGACATCACCGCCGAGGTGCAGCGGCTCCAGGCGAAGTCGGACAAGCTGCTCCGCGACACCTTCGCGCGGCTCACGCCCTGGCAGAAGACGCAGGTCGCGCGCCATCCGGAACGGCCGCACTTCAAGCATTATGTCGCCGGGCTCTTCGACGAGTTCGTGCCCTTGGCCGGCGACCGCGCCTTCGCCGACGATCAGGCGATCCTGGGCGGCTTCGCGACGTTCCGCGGGCGCAAGGTCATGGTGCTCGGCCACGAGAAGGGTGACGACACCGCCAGCCGTCTCCGTCACAATTTCGGCATGGGCAAGCCGGAGGGTTATCGCAAGGCGATCCGGCTGGTGCAGCTCGCCGACCGTTTCGGGCTGCCGATCGTGACGCTGGTCGACACGTCGGGCGCGTTCCCCGGCGTGCAGGCGGAGGAGCGCGGCCAGGCGGAGGCGATCGCGCGCTCGACGGAGGCTTGCCTCGCGGCGGGCGTGCCGGTGGTGGCGTCGATCGTCGGCGAGGGCGGTTCGGGCGGCGCGGTCGCGCTCGCGGCGGGCAACCGCGTGCTCATGTTCGAGCACGCCGTCTATTCGGTAATCTCGCCGGAGGGCTGCGCATCCATCCTCTGGCGCACCGCCGACAAGGCCGCGGAGGCGGCCGAGGCGATGCGCATCACCGCTCAGGACTTGAGGACGTTCGGCGTCATCGACACGATCGTGCCCGAACCGGTGGGCGGCGCGCACCGCGCGCCGGGCGCCGCGGTTGGCGCGCTGGGCGACGCGATCGACAAGGCGCTTCGCGAGCTGGACGGCGTGCCGGCGGCCGAGCTCAGGCGCGGGCGGCGCGACAAGTTCTTGGCGATGGGCAGGCTCTGAACGGAGAAGGGGCGGCGAAGCCGAAGCTCCGCCGCCCCCATCCACTCGCGACGTGGGCGGGCGATCAGCTCGCCGCCGGGGTCGCCGCGGCGCCGCCGTTGTTCGGGGCGGTGCGCATCTTCTCCTCGACCTTGTTGAAGGTGTTGGTCAGCGTGTTGCCCAGCGCGCCCATGGCGACGGTGGCGGCGACGGCGATCAGGGCGGCGATCAGGCCGTACTCGATGGCGGTGGCGCCCTTCTCGTCGCGGAAAAGCTTGCGAAGGAACTTCATACCGGTCTCCTTGATGTTCGAACTTCAGTCACCCGGCTGGCCCGAGGATGCCGGAACAGCGAATCGGGAAGTAAGGCGTCGGCATTGATAAAGGTTTAAGGCGCTCAGGTGGTCGGGTCGCTGTCGACGACGGCGTTGCCGACGAAATTCCAAATGCCGATGGCGGTGTCCGCGAACGCGCTCAGCGCCGACATCATGGCGATCACGATCAGCGCGGCGATCAGGCCGTACTCGATGGCGGTTCCGCCGCGTTTGTCCTCGAGAAACGCACGAAACTGGACGAGCAAGGGGCGGAGCGGTCGCATGGAGCGAGCATAGGAGCGGGAGCTTAACGAATGGCGAAGAACTTGGAGGCTCCGACGACGCTACTACCGGTGGTCGCGGCGGCGCTGGTCGACGGAGACGGCCGCGTGCTGCTGCAGCGACGACCGCCCGGCAAGGCGATGGCGGGCTTGTGGGAGTTCCCCGGCGGCAAGGTGGAGCCGGGCGAGTCGCCGGAGCGGGCGCTGGTGCGGGAACTCGCGGAGGAGCTGGAGATCGTCGTCGATCCCGCGTGTGTCCGGCCCGCATGCTTCGCGAGCGCGGCGTTGGGGGAGCGGCACCTGATATTGTTGCTGTACGTCGTGGACGAGTGGACGGGGGAGCCGCGCGCGGTCGAGGCGAGCGGCTTGGCTTGGGTCCGGCCCGCCGAGATGCGCGCCCTACCCATGCCACCGGCCGACGAGCCGTTGATCGACCTGCTCGCTCGCCTGATGGCCTAGCCGGCGTCCGGAAACGAACGGCGATGTCCGTTTCCGGACAGAGCGCGACCGCGCGCGCACCCAGGTGAAGGGCGGCGGCTCTGGCACGCATCCTGCGTAGGAATGTCCATGATGCGGGGGAGGAGTGGAGGCCCGAGCCGGAATCGAACCGGCGTGCAAGGATTTGCAGTCCTCTGCGTAACCACTCCGCCATCGGGCCGGAGCGGGCGGCACTGCACCCGGCGCGTCGGCCTGTCAACCTCGCGGCCAGCGCGCGCCACGCCTCGACGGCGCGGCGGCTCCGGGATAGAGAGGCGGGCGTGAAAAGGTGTATTGCGCAGGTATAACAGTTGTGCGACAGAAAGGGGCCATGACGACGACGCTCTCCTCTCCGCGGCCGCAGACCTTCGAGGGCATGCGCCAGGCCATGGTCGCGAGCCAGCTGCGCACCAACGCGGTCAACGACCCGCGCGTGGTGCTGGCGATGGGCAAGGTGCCGCGCGAGCGCTTCGTGCCCGAGGACGAGCGCGCCTTCGCCTATCTCGACCGGCAACTCGCGCTCGGCCGGGGCCGTTACTTGAACGTGCCGGTCTCGACGGGGCGGCTGCTGACCGAGGCGTATCTGGAGCCCGACGACCGCGTGCTTCTGATCGGCGCGGCGACCGGGTACGCCGCAGCGGTGCTGGCGGAGCTGGTGGCGCATGTCGTCGCCGTCGAGAGCGATCCGGCGCTGGCGGCCCATGCGCGCGACGCGCTGCGGGCGGAGTCCCAGGTCGAGATCGTGGAGGCGCCGCTGCAGGAAGGCTGGCCCGCGGGTGCGCCCTACGACGTGCTGATGATCGACGGCGCGGTCGAGTTCGTGCCGGACGTGCTGCTCGAGCAGGTCAAGCCCGACGGCCGCGTCGTGACCGGCCTCGTCGATCAGAACGTCATCCGCCTGGCGAGCGGACGGCGGAGCAGGGGCGGGTTCGGGCTCGTCGCTTTCGCCGACATGGATTGCGCGGTGCTGCCCGGCTTCAGCCGTCCGCGGCGCTTCACCTTTTAACGATCAAGCCGGGGGGCTCGAGCTTAGTGACGCGTTGGATGATCTTAGCGGGGACGGCGCTCGCCGCGACCGCGGCTCCGGTGGGCGCGCAGACGCGGCAGGGCATCACGCCGACGCCCGCGCCCGAGCGGGTGGAAGCGCCGCAGCCGCCGGTGCCCGGGGCGACGCAGACCTTGGCGGGTGCGCTGTTGCTCGCCTATCGCGGCAACCCGACGCTGACCGGCCAGCGCGCAGCGCAGCGCGCGCTGGACGAGAACGTGCCGATCGCGCGATCGCAGGGGCTCCCGGGCGTCAACGCGCAGGCCCAGGCGACCGAGAACCTGATCATTCCTGGGAACCAGCTGCTCGCGGCGCAGCGGCAGTTCCTGGCGCAAACGCAGCTGAGCGTGCCGCTTTACCAGGGCGGCGCGGTGCGCAACGGCGTGCGCGCGGCCGAGACGCGCGTCGAGGCGGGGCAGGCGCGGTTGCGCGACACGGAGGCGCAGCTGTTCAGCAACGCGGTCGCCGCGTACATGGACGTGATCCGCGACGAGGCCGTGGTGGCGCTCAACCGCCAGAACGTGCGGGTCCTCGAGATAAACCTGCAGGCGAGCCGCGACCGGTTCGAGGTGGGCGACCTGACCCGCACCGACGTGGCGCAATCGGAGGCGCGGCTCGCGCAAGCGCGCGCGCAGCTGCAGCAGGCGGAGGCGCAGCTGATCTCCAGCCGGGAGAACTATATCGGCATTATCGGGGAGCCGCCGGGCCGTCTGCAGGATCCGCCGCCGCTGCCGAACCTTCCCGCGACGCCCGACCAGGCCGTCGCCGTGGCGCTCGACGAGAATCCCGGGCTGCTGGCGGCTCGGCGCGACCGCGACGCGAGCCGGTTCGACGTGAGCGTGGCCCGCGCCAATCGCCTGCCCAGCGTCAACGCGACGCTGGGGGGAAGCTATAGCAGCTTCCTCGGCTCCATTCCGTCGGTGGCCGGCGGTTTCAACATCCCGAATTCGGCGAGAGCGGCCGACGCCGGGATTGGCGTGACGCTCCCGATTTTCCAGGGCGGGCGACCCGCCGCTCAGGTGCGTCAGGCGCAGGCGCGTGAGAGCCAGGCTATAGAGAACGTCACCGCTACCGAGCGCAACGTCGTCGCCCAGGCGCGCTCCGCGTTCGCGGTGTACCAGGGCTCCCTCCAGGTGATCGAATCGGCGGAGGTGGCGGTGGCCGCCAACCGCTTGGCGCTGGAGGGCGTACGCGCCGAGAACAGCGTCGGCACGCGCACCGTGCTCGATATCCTCGACGCCGAGCAGGAGCTCTTGAACAGCCAGGTGACGCTCGTGACGGCCAGGCGCGACGCCTATGTCGCCGGCTTCTCGCTCCTGGCGGCGACCGGCAACGCGGAGGCGCGCGACCTGGGGCTTGGCGGCGGACAGCTCTATGATCCGGAGGTGAACTACCGCCGCGTCCGGGCGCGCTTCATCGACTTCGACAGCGACCCGCGGCCCATGCCCGTCGCGACCTCGACGGCGAACACGCCCAGCCAGCGCGCCGACGTCACGCGCCCGCTCGATCCGCTGCTCAACAGCGCGGTTGACAGGAGCACGCGGTTAACCACAGGTGAGGATGCGCCCGACCGCCAGTGAGCGGACGGCGCGCGTCATGCCGCCGGGGGTCGAACAATGGGTGACATCAGCGCCGAGCCGTCGATGGAGGAGATCTTGTCCTCCATCAAACGCATCATCGCCGAAGAGGGCGATAGCCCGCCGGGACGCCGCCGCGCCGGGGCGCGCGCGGCCGCGGCGGCGCCCCCGCCGGTAGCCGCCGAGCCCGAGCCGCCGCTCGGGGCGGAGCCGGCCCATGAAGAAGAGATCCTGGAGCTGAGTGATCCCATGCCCGTCGCTTCCCACGTGCGACTCGAAGAAGACGCCGCCATGCCGGATGCCACCGAAGAAGCCGTTGCGCCCGTGCAACAGTCGGCGAGTTCCGCGCAAACCTTGCTGTCGCCGGCGGCCGCCGATGCAACCCGCGGTGCTCTGGAGTCGTTGTCGCGGCTCATGATCAAACCCGAACCGCAGGGCGACGGCACGCTCGAGGGCCTCGTGCGCGACATGTTGCGCCCGATGCTGCGCGAGTGGATGGACGCCCACCTGCCCGATATGGTCGAGCGGATGGTGTCGCGCGAGATCGCCAGGATCGCCGGCCAAGCTCAGTGAGCGAGTAGGACTCAACGAGCGGACGGGTTCAATGAGTAGACGAGCGTAGTGGGCGACGAGAAGAGCGGTTTCGTTGGAGCGGACACGACGACGCTGACCGGCGGGGCCGTCTCGCCGGACGCGCCGCAGCACCACGGCTCGGTCGAGATCGACAACACGGCGCCGCCGCATAAGGCGCCGCACGACATCTTCTTCGCCGCGGTGAAGACGACGCGCATGCCGATGATCGTGACCGATCCGCACCAGGCGGACAATCCGATCATCTTCTGCAACGACGCGTTCACCTTCATGACCGGTTATACCGAGGAGGAGATCGTCGGGCATAATTGCCGGTTCCTGCAGGGCCCCGAGACCGACCGCGCCGTCATCGCCCAGATCCGCGCCGCCGTGGAGAAGGTCGAGGAAGTCGCGGTTGAGGTTCTCAACTATCGCAAGAACGGTTCGACCTTCTGGAACGCGCTGTTCGTGTCGCCGGTGTACGACGCCAAGGGCGACCTCCTCTACTTCTTCGGGTCGCAGCTCGACATCTCCCGCCGCCGCGAGGCGGAGGAGGCGCTGCACGAGGCGCAGAAGATGGAGGCCGTCGGCAAGCTGACGGGCGGCATCGCGCACGACTTCAACAACCTGCTCCAAGTGATCCAGGGCTATACCGACATCCTGGACGCGCGGATCGACGCGGGCGACCGCGCGGCCAAGCGGGCCGTCGACGCGATCTCCGCCGCGGCGCAGCGCGGCTCCACCTTGACGCAGCAGCTGCTCGCCTTCGCGCGCAAGCAGGAGCTGCGGGACCGCCTGATGAACTTCAACTCGCTCATCGCGGACTTCCGGCCGGTGATCGAGCGGACGGCGGGCGAGGGCGTGAAGATCCGCCGCGACCTCGAGGACAATCTCTGGAACTGCCGCATCGATCCGGTGCAGGCGGAGGTGGCGCTGCTCAACATCCTGTCCAACGCGCGCGACGCGATGGAGGGGGCGGGCGAGGTGACGATCACCACGCGCAACGTCGTCCTGCCGGACGGCAGCCCCTCGGCCCAGCGGCTCGATCCGGGCGAGTACGTGCTGCTCACGGTGGCCGACACGGGACCCGGCGTCGACGCCAAGGTCGCCGACAAGATTTTCGACCCGTTCTTCACCACCAAGGAGATGGGCAAGGGCACGGGCCTTGGCCTCAGCCAAGTCTACGGCTTCATGAAGCAGTCGGGCGGACTCGCGGCCGTGCAGAACCGCGCACCAGGCGGCGCCGAGTTCCTGCTCTACTTCCCTCGCTCGAGCGGCGGGCTGGAGCGCAAGCCGACGGCGATCCAGTTCGGGCCCCAGAGCGGCGTCGAGCGCGTGCTGATGGTGGAGGACCAGCAGGAGGTCGGCGAGCTCGGTCGCGCCGTGCTGGAGGATCTCGGCTACGAGGTCGTGCTGGTGAACTCCGCCCGCGCCGCGCTCGACGTGCTGAAGGGCGACGCGAACTTCCAGCTGCTGTTCACTGACATCCTCATGCCCGGGATGAACGGCGTCGCGCTGGCCCAGGTGGTCCGCCGCGACTACGCGCATACCCAGGTGCTGCTCACCACCGGTTTCGCCGACGACGCGATCGACGAGGGCGCGAAGTCGTACGAGTTGATCCGCAAGCCCTATCGCCGCACCGAGCTCAATGAACGCATCCGCGCCGTGCTGGACAAGCCGGGCGCGCGCACCTGAGTCTGGCGGCGCGCGGACGGGCTCGTTACAGCCCCGCCGCATGACCGAGCTGCCCAAGACCTTCGACCCCGCCGCCATCGAGTCCCGCTGGTACGAGCATTGGGAGCGGAACGGCCTGTTCCGCCCTGAGCGTCCAGGCGCGGAGCCGTGGACGATCGTCAACCCGCCGCCTAACGTCACGGGCTCGCTCCATATCGGCCACGCGCTCGACAACACGCTTCAGGACATCCTGGTCCGCCACGCGCGGCTGAAGGGTAAGGATGCGTTGTGGGTGGTCGGCACCGACCATGCCGGCATCGCCACGCAGATGGTGGTCGAGCGCAACCTGGCGAGCCAGGGCGTGAAGCGCACGGACATGACGCGCGACGAGTTCGTCGCGAACGTGTGGGAGTGGAAGGCGCAGTCGGGCGGGCAGATCACGCGGCAGCTGCGGCGGCTCGGCTGCTCGATGGACTGGGCGAACGAGCGGTTCACCATGGACCCGAGCTTCTCGGCCGCGGTGATCAAGGTATTCGTGCAGCTGCACCGCGAAGGGCTGCTCTACCGCGACAAGCGGCTGGTGAACTGGGATCCCGGCCTCGGCACCGCGATCAGCGACCTGGAGGTCGAGACGCGCGAGGTGCAGGGCAAGTTCTGGCATCTGACCTACCCGCTCGCCGACGGCTCCGGCCACATATCGGTCGCGACGACGCGGCCGGAGACGATGCTGGCCGACATGGCGGTCGCGGTGCATCCGGACGATGCGCGCTATGTCGACTTCGTGGGCAAGCAGGTCCGGCTGCCGATCACGGGACGGCTGATCCCGATCGTCGCCGACGAGCATGCTGATCCTGAGCTCGGCTCTGGCGCGGTGAAGATCACGCCGGGGCACGACTTCAACGACTTCGAGGTGGGCCGCCGCGCGGGGATCGAGGCGCGCGACATGCTCAACATGCTCGACGCCAAGGCGCGGGTGACGCAGACGGCGGACGGGCTGATCCCGGCGGAGCTCGTCGGGGTCGACCGGTTCGAGGCGCGCAAGCTCGTCATCGGCATGCTGGAGGCGGACGGCGCGCTGGAGCGTGTCGAGGATCGCGTGATCCAGACGCCGTTCGGCGACCGCTCCGGCGTAGTGATCGAACCCTGGCTGACTGATCAATGGTATGTCGACGCGGCGACGCTGGCCCAGCCCGCGATTGAGGCGGTGCGCTCGGGCCGCATCCGCATCGTGCCGAAGACGTGGGAGAAGACCTTCTTTAACTGGATGGAGAACATCCAGCCCTGGTGCGTCTCGCGCCAGCTCTGGTGGGGACACCGCATCCCGGCCTGGTACGCCGACGACGGCCGCGTGTTCGTGGCGGAGACGGCCGAGGAGGCGCAAGCGGAGGCGGGCGAGGGGGTCGGCCTGCAGCAGGACGAGGACGTGCTCGATACTTGGTTCTCCTCCGCGCTCTGGCCCTTCGCGACGATGGGTTGGCCGGAGACCGACGACCGCACGCTCGGCGGGCGTTACCCGAACGACGTGCTCGTGTCCGGCTTCGACATCCTGTTCTTCTGGGACGCGCGGATGATGATGCAGGGGCTACACTTCATGGAGGACGTGCCGTTCCGCACGCTCTACCTCCACGGCCTCGTCCGCGCGGCGGACGGGTCCAAGATGTCGAAGTCGAAGGGGAACACGGTCGACCCGCTCGGCCTGATCGACCGCTACGGCGCGGACGCGCTACGCTTCTTCATGGCGGCGATGGAAAGCCAGGGCCGCGACATCAAGATGGATGAGAAGCGCGTCGAGGGCTATCGCAACTTCGCGACCAAGCTGTGGAACGCGGCGCGCTTCTGCCAGGTGAACGGCATCGGCGGCTCGGATCATTTGGAGCCGCCCGCGGCGACGCTGGCGGTGAACAAGTGGGTGATCGCCGAGACGGTCCGTACCGTGCAGGCGGTCGACTTGGCGCTCACCGAATATCGCTTCGACGCCGCCGCGAACGCAATCTATCAGTTTGTCTGGAGCCAGTTCTGCGACTGGTATCTGGAGTTGATCAAGCCTGTCTCGAGCGCAGTCGAGAGAGGCCGGATCGACACGGAGACCAAGGCGGTCGCGGGCTGGGTGCTCGATCAGGTGCTGGTGCTGCTCCACCCGTTCATGCCGTTCATCACCGAGGAGCTGTGGCACGGGCTGAAGCCGGGCCGCTCCGAGCTGATCGTGGCGCAATGGCCGATGCCGGACGCTCGCGCGCTCGATCCGGCGGCCGGGGCGGAGGTGGAGTGGCTGATCCGGCTCGTGTCGGAGGTGCGCGCGGCGCGCACGGGGCTGAACGTACCTCCGGGCGCACGCCTCGCGCTGCACGCGCGCGACGCGTCGGCGGAGACGGTCGAGCGGCTGCGGCGGCAGGCACCGGCGATCGCACGCCTCGCGCGCGTCGACCTTGCCGACGGCGTCGCGCCCACGGGCGGCGCGGCGCAGGTCGTCGTCGAGGAGGCCACGTTCGTGCTGCCGCTGGAAGGCGTGATCGACCTGGGCGCCGAGCGCGCGCGCTTGTCCAAGGGGATCGCGGCGGCGAAGAAGGAGCGGGATTCGCTCGCGGGACGTCTCAACAACCCGAGCTTCGTCGAGCGCGCCAAGCCGGAGGCGGTGGAAAAGGCGCGGGCGGACTACGCGGAGAAGGCGGCGGAAGCGGAGCGGCTAAGCGCGGCGTTGGCGCGATTGGGGTGACCCGCTCCCACCCTCGTCACCCCGGACTTGTTCCGGGGTCCATCGCTGTTCGGGCGAACTGCCTGCGAGCGTAGGCGCGAGCGGTCGTACGCGCCCTCGAAGGTTTCGTGCGCACGACGATGGACCCCGGAACAAGTCCGGGGTGACGGGGTAGGGTGACGGCATGGCCTCCGCTTCCGACTCAGCCCCCGCCTCCGCACCCCCGGCCCGGCCCGGCCAGCGCGACCTGACCGCCGGGCCGATCGCGTCCACGCTGCTCGCCTTCGCGTTGCCGACGCTCGGGTCGAACGTGCTCCAATCGCTGAACGGCTCGATCAACGCGATCTGGGTCGGGCGCTTCCTGGGCGAGGACGCTCTGGCGGCGACGTCGAACGCGAACACCATCATGTTCTTGATGTTCGGCGCGGTGTTCGGGTTCGGCATGGCGGCGACGATCCTGGTCGGCCAGAGCTTCGGGCGGCGCGACGTGGAGGGGGCGCGGCGGGCGTTCGGGTCGGCGATCGGGCTGGTGCTCGCCGCGTCGCTGGTCGTTGCGACGCTGGGTTGGGTGTTCACGCGCGAGATCCTCGACGCGCTCGCCACCCCGCCGAGCGCGTTCGACGGCGCGATCGCGTATCTGCGCGTCATCTTCGCGAGCCTGCCGGCGCAGATGATGCTGGTGCTGATGTTCATGGGCCTGCGCGGGTCGGGCGACTCGCTCACGCCGCTATGGTTCATGGGGCTGATGGTGGTGCTCGACGCGGCGCTGAACCCGTTGCTGATCCTGGGACTCGGACCGTTTCCCGAGCTCGGCATCGCGGGGTCGGCGGCGGCGACGCTGATCGGCGGTGCTCTCACCGCGATCGGGCTCGCCGCGTACATCCACCAGCGCGACCTGCCGCTCCGGCTGAGAGGCGCGGAACTGCGCTACGTGCTGCCCGAGGCGCGGCTGACGCGCACCATCGTCGCCAAGGGCCTGCCGATCGGGGCGCAGATGATCGTCATCTCGGTCGCGGGGTTGGCGATGTTCGGGCTGGTGAACCGGCTCGGCGTCCACACCGCCGCAGGGTACGGCGTGACGCTGCAGATGTGGGCCTATGTCCAGATGCCCGCGCTCGCGATCGGCGCGGCGGTCTCCGCCATGGCGGCGCAGAACATCGGCGCGGGCAAATGGGACCGGGTAGGCGAGATCACGCGCGCGGGTCTCGTTTACAACCTGCTCCTCACCGGCGCGATGGTAGGCGTGCTGCTGCTGTTCGACCGTCAGATCCTCGGCCTGTTCGTCGGCGGGGACAGCCCGGCGCTGCCCATCGCCGAGCACGTCAACGCGCTCGCGACCTGGGGCTTTGTGCTATTCGGGGCGACGATGGTGCTGTTCGGCGTGGTGCGCGCGAACGGGGCGGTGTGGGGTCCGCTCGCCATCCTGTTCGTGTCCATGTTCCCGATCCGCTTAGGCTTCGCCGCCGCACTCCAGCCAGCGCTCGGGCCGGACGCGCTGTGGTGGAGCTTCCCGATCGGGTCGGCGGCGAACGTCATCGGCGCGGCCCTTTACTACCGCTACGGCCCATGGCGGCGCGCGGCGATGGCCGTGCCGGGCGAGGACGAGTGCGAGAAGCGCGCGCAGGCGAACGCGGAGCCCGCGGGCACGCTCAGGCCGGCGGCGTAGCGGGCGCCATCACCTCGATGATGCCGGCCGCAATATGCGCGGTGACCGGCGTATGCGCCAGCACCTCGCCGTCGATCGAGATCGGCAGCCGCGGCTCCGTGTCGATGCGCAAGCTCTTGCCGCGGAACTCGCGCACGTCCTCGTGGCGCGACTTGTGTCGGATGACGGAGGCGAACCAGTTCTTCACCAGCCGCCGCTTCACATGGCCCATCACCGCCTGGACGACGATCTCGCCCGAGTCGACCTCCGCCGAGTCCACCAGCTCGGTGCCGCCGTGGTACGGCCCGTTGGCGATCCTGACCTCGACGACGCGCAGCCGCTCCTTGTGGTCGCCCTTCTCGACGATGAGCGTGAACGGCTTGAACCGCGTAAACTGCCACGCCGCCCAGCCGAGATAGCCGACGCGCCCGAAATACTTCTTGAGGTCGTGCGGCACCGTCTCGGCGATCTGGGGCGAGATGCCCATAGCGGCGCAGTTGGCGTAATAGTCCTTGTCGATCATCCCGAGGTCGATGCGCCGCGCATGCCCCTGGCGGATCACGTCGATCGCGCCGTCGATGTCGAGCGGGATGCCGAGCGTGCGCGCGAAGCTGTTGGCGGTGCCGAGCGGCAGCACGCCCAGCATGACGTTATGCCCGACCATCTGGTCCACGAGCCCGCTGATCGTGCCGTCCCCGCCGCCCAGGATCAGCAGGTCCGGCTTCTTCTCAAGCGCGCGCGCGACCACGTCGCACAAGTCCTTCGGGTTCTTCACCGCATAGGCGGCGACGGGGTAGGGCAATAACCGCAGCCGCCGGCACGCGCGGCGGAACAGCTTGCGTCCTTTCCGCGAGCGCGCGTTGACGACGAGGGCGGCCGATTTGATTTCGCGCATGCGGTTTCCGGATAGGTTGCGCGGGCGTAACGCTTGTTAACGGGTGCACGATCCCGCATGACGCGCGCCATGTCGGCAGCTTATCCAGCCCTCCGCCTCCGCCGCACGCGCGCGCATGCCTGGAGCCGACGGCTCCACGCCGAAACCGTGCTGACGCCCGCCGACCTGATCTGGCCGCTGTTCATCGTCGAGGGTGAAGGCGTGGAGGAGCCGATCGCGAGCCTGCCCGGCGTGTCACGCTGGTCAATCGACGGCATCGTCGCACGGGCGAAGGAGGCGCGGGAGCTGGGTATCCCGTGCGTCGCGCTGTTCCCGAACACCCCGCGCGAGCTGCGCACCGACGACGGGCGCGAGGCGCTCAACCCCGGCAACCTGATTTGTCGCGCCATCCGTGCGCTCAAGGACGCGGTGCCCGATGTGGGCGTGCTCACCGACGTGGCGCTCGATCCGTACACGACGCACGGTCACGACGGGCTGGTCGACGCGCAGGGCTATGTGCTCAACGACGCCACCGCCGAGGTGCTGGTCGGCCAAGCGCTCACGCAGGCCGAGGCGGGCGCGGACATCATCGCGCCGTCCGACATGATGGACGGTCGCGTCGGCCTGATCCGCGATGCACTCGAAGGGGCGGGGCGGCACAACGTCCAGATCATGGCCTATGCCGCCAAGTACGCCAGCGGCTTCTACGGCCCGTTCCGCGACGCGGTCGGCAGCCGCGGGTTGCTGAAGGGCGACAAGAGGACGTACCAGATGGACCCCGCCAACGCCGAGGAGGCGCTGCGCGAGGTCGCGGCCGACCTGGCCGAGGGTGCGGACAGCGTCATGGTGAAGCCGGGGCTGCCCTATCTGGACATCATCCTGCGCGTGAAGTCGGAGTTCCAGGTGCCGGTGTTCGCGTATCAGGTCTCGGGCGAGTACGCGATGATCGAGGCCGCCGCCGCGGCAGGCGCGGGAGATCGCGACCAGCTGGTGCTGGAGACGCTGCTCGCGTTCAAGCGGGCGGGGTGTTCGGGGGTGCTGACCTACCATGCGGCGCACGCGGCGCGGCTGCTGGGTGGATAGGGGCGCACTTCCCGGCACATGCGACGTCACCCCGGACTTGTCCCGGGGTCCATCGTCGTACGCGCACTCCGACGGGATCGTACGCACGACGATGGATGCCGGAATAAGTCCGGCATGACGGACGCGGTGATTAGGACGGAACGCCTCCTGATCCGCCCCTGGCGCGATGAGGACCTCGACCCGTTCGCCGCGATGAGCGCCGACCCGGAGGTCATGCGTCACCTCGACGGAGTCGTCGATCGCGCACACGCCGCCGACGTCATCGCTAGGCAGCGCGCCGTTCAGGCCGAACAGGGCCATTGCTTCTGGGCGTTGGAGCGCCGGGGCGACGGCGCGTTCCTGGGTTTCTGCGGCCTGCGGGTGGGCGGTCATCCCGGAACGCCGGTCGAGCGCGAGCTGGAGATCGGCTGGCGTCTCGCCCGGCCTGCCTGGAAGCAGGGCTATGCGCGCGAGGCGGCCGAAGCGTGCCTGGACTGGGCGTGGCGGCATACCCAGGCGCCGCGCGTGGCGGCCTGGACCGTGCCGGCGAACGTGGCGTCCTGGACGCTGATGGCCCGCTTGGGCATGGTGCACCGACCCGAGCTCGATTTCGACCATCCCCGCTTCGAGGCCGGCCATCCGCTACGCCGCCACCTGGTTCACACGATCGCGAGGCCCGCTTGACCGATCCCATCGTCGCCCCGGCGCCTCGCCGCGCGCTGTTCGTCGCGACCGTCCTGCTCGGCTCGTTCCTGCTCTTCCTCGTCCAGCCCATGATCGCGCGCATGGCGCTGCCCCGGCTCGGCGGCGCGCCGGCGGTGTGGAACTCGGCGATGCTCGTCTATCAGGCGCTGCTGCTCGGCGGCTACGCCTACGCCCATGCGATCGGGCGGCTCAGGCCCG
Organism: Sphingomonas lenta; assembly: GCF_002288825.1. GTDB lineage: Bacteria > Pseudomonadota > Alphaproteobacteria > Sphingomonadales > Sphingomonadaceae > Sphingomonas > Sphingomonas lenta. Next base: position 104,459 of record NZ_NSLI01000002.1, on the reverse strand, counting down.
CGACGCAAGGAGCGGTGCACGTGCTGCTGCTCGTCGTGGCGGGCGCGGCGCTGCTGCCGATCGGTTTGTCGGGCATGCAGCTGCCGCCCGGCGCGCAGCCGGCGCTGTGGGTGCCGTGGCTCCTGGGCCTGTCGATCGGGCCGCTCTTCTTCGCCGTCTCCGCGCAGGCGCCGTTGATCCAGCGATGGTACTCCACCGCGAGCGGCGGGGCGGACCCTTACGCGCTCTACGCCGCGTCCAACCTGGGCAGCTTCGGCGGGCTGATCGCCTATCCGTTGCTCGTCGAGCCGCGGCTCTCGGTCGCGGAGCAGAGCTGGCTCTGGAGCGCGGGCTACTCGCTCCTGGCGCTGTTCGTTCTCGCCTGCGCGGCCCTCCTGCCGCGACACGCCAAGGCAGAAGATCACCATCCGACCAGTCCCGCGCCGCGCGTGCGTACCGTGCTGCGCTGGATCGCGCTCGCCGCCGTGCCGTCGGGGCTGATGCTGGCCACGTCGACATACATCACGACCGACATCGTCGCCGGCCCGCTGCTCTGGGTGGTGCCGCTGGGATTGTACCTGCTCAGCTTCACCGTCGCCTTCGCCACCCGCCGCGATCTGGCTGAAATCCTGACCCGCGTCGCGCCGCTCAGCATCCTGCTGTTCGGAGGCGTGATGGTGGGCGGCTACAACGCCATGCCGTATCTCAGCGCGGGCGTATCGCTCCTGCTGCTGTTCATGGTCGCGGTCGCGCTGCACACGACCATGTACGACGAGCGGCCTGCGCCCGACCGGCTGACGGGCTTCTACCTCGCCATGTCGATCGGCGGCGCGCTGGGCGGCGTGTTCGCGGCGCTGATCGCGCCCGTGCTGTTCGACTGGACCTACGAGTATCCGCTGCTCGTGCTCGCGGCGGGCCTGCTCGTGCCTCAGCTCTACCTTACGGAAACGGTAAAGCGTGCTTGGGTACGGCATCGCGCGCTCGCTTTCACCGTCGTGCTCGCCGTGATCGCGCTGATGTTCGTCGGGCGCCTCTACGGGCCGGAGCGCTATTTCGGCGAGGACAATCCCGGGCCGCTGTTCATCGTGGTCGCGCTCGCCAGCCTGTTCGTGATCGGCGCGCGGCCGGCCTTCACCGGCCTGCTCGCGGCGTCGTTGCTGCTGTTCGGTGGGCTCGACGCGTTGCAGCTGTCGCTGGAGGGCGACGCGCGCACGCGCAGCTACTTCGGCGTCTACACGGTGCGAGACCGCCCGAGCTCGCGCGAGCTCGACCACGGCACGACGGTGCACGGCCTCCAGCTCACCGGCTCCGCTGAGCGCGAGCGGACGCCCACCACCTATTACGCACGCGGCTCGGGCGTGGGCCAGGCGATGGCGATCGCCCCCCTCCTGTACGGGCCGAACGCCAGGATCGGCGTGGTGGGGCTGGGGACGGGCACGCTCGCCTGCTACGCGCAGCCGGGCCAGCGCTGGCGCTTCTACGAGATCGACCCGACCGTGGTCGGCATCGCGCGCGACTCGGGCCAGTTCACCTACCTCAGGCGCTGCCTGCCCGACGGGCGCATCCGCTTGGGCGACGCGCGGCTGAGCCTCGCGGCCGAGGCGCCGGGGAGCCTCGATCTGCTCGCGCTGGACGCCTTCTCCTCGGACGCGGTGCCCGCGCACCTGCTGACGCGCGAGGCGTTCGCGACCTATGGCCGCGTGCTGAGCCCACGCGGGCTGCTCCTGGTGCACATCTCCAACCGCTTCCTCAACCTGGAGCCGGTCGTGGCGGAGGCGGCGCGGCTCGGCGGGTGGAACGCGGCGGTGTACGAGCACTCGCCCTCGTCGCTGGAGCCGGCGGGTTCGGCCTCGTCCTGGGTGGCGCTGAGCCGCAACCCCGACATCCTGGTCGCGACCACGATCCGCCAGGAAGGCTGGCGGCCGCTGGAGAAGCGGCGGGGCTTCCGGCCCTGGACGGACGACTACTCGTCCATCCTGCCGGTCATGAACGCGCTGAACTGACCCGCTCAGGCGGGCGCGAGCGCGGCGCCGATGCGCCGGATCGTCGCGTCCTGCTCGCCGAGCTCCGTCCGCGCGCGCGTGCGGGCCGTCTCCAAAGCGGGGTAGGCGGGCGCCAGCGCCACCGCGCGGTCGATCGCGAGCTGCTCCAGGTCGGTGAGCACGTCCGACGTCTCGACGCGCAGCACGTCCAGGCCCGCCAGCGCCGTTTGCGCGTCGATCCAGCGCTCGTCGCCGGCCGCCGCGCCGCGCGCGCGCCGGGCGGCGGCGTCGGCCCCGCGCGCCGCGGCGTCGAAGTCGGCTTGCGCCTTGTCGAGCCGCGCGGTCGCGGCGGCGATCTCCACGTCGAGCTGCGGGTCGGGCTCCACCGGCTGCGACGCGGGCGGCTCCGGCTCCTCGAAGCCGAGGCGTTCGACGGGGCGCGGGGCTAGGGAGGGGTAGGCGGCGTCGTCGCGCGCGCAGGCCGGGAGGAGTGCGAGGACGGCGAAGGGCAGGGCGCGGAGCATGACGCCCGTCTATGGACGGGAGGAAATCCGCACAACAGGCTTGCAACCCCGCGCGGGCCGTTCTAACAGCCGCCCTCCAATGCGCGCCCGTAGCTCAGCTGGATAGAGCATCAGACTACGAATCTGAGGGTCGGACGTTCGAATCGTTCCGGGCGCGCCACTTTCCCTACATCGCCGCTTCCCGCTCAGCCCGCCGGCGTAGTCGTGCGCGCCCGCCGCTCGCGCCAAAAGAAAAGGGCCGACCAACCGGCCGGCCCTCGACGCCGAGGTACGTCGCGGGACGCGCCCGCGACGTGCCCGTCGATCACAGGAAGTCGTACTGACCCGGCCGCGACGTGAAGTCGGCCAGCGAGTTGCCGCCGCCCAGGCTGTACACGAAGTACTGCACGCCGTCCTCGGTGTAGGTCCCGTCGTAGCGGAGCGACGTAACCGCCTTGCCGTTCGCCACCACGGCGACGCTGCCGCCCTGGGTGAAGTCGAACACCTTGTTCGTGTTGGCGGTGATGATGTTGTCGCGGTTGCCGTCGCGGAAGGCGACGGTGGTGACGATGAAATCGTCGGCCGCGAAGTCGCTGATCCGGTCCCGGCCCGCCGCGAGGTCCTTGTCGAAGAAGAACACGTCGGATCCGGTCCCGCCGGTCAGCGTGTCGGCGCCAGCGCCGCCCTCCAGCCAGTCGTTGCCAATCCCGCCGAGCAGCGTGTCGACCCCCGCCCCGCCGATCAGCAGGTCCGAACCCGCATTGCCCGACAGGTTGTTGTTGGCCGCGTTGCCGACGATCCGGTCGGCGCCGGCGCCCGAGCTGGCGTTCTCGATCGTGACGCCGTTGGCGACGGTGAAGCCGCCGAAGATGCCCTCGACGTACGAAACGCGCCCGCCGCCGCCGACCTCGTACTTGAGCGTCGCCGCGCGCAGGTCGATGCTGGCGTCCTTCAGGCCGTCATAGACGATCTGGTCGACGCCCGCGGCGTCCCAGATCGACTCGAACCCGGTCCCGCGCTGGTTGGCGTCGGCGAGCCGGTAGGTGTCGTTGCCGCGCGCCGTCTCCTCGTTCACGCCGTACTTGTCCTGCAGCACGGCGATGTCGAACGCCATCGGGCCCTTGTTGTACCCGTAGCCCGCGGAGGTGGACGCGTTGCCGTAGGGCGATTCGACCCAGCCGTCCTCGTAGGACATCATGGTGAAGACGCCCTGGTTCAGGTTGAAGTCGCCGGTCGTGTAGTCGAACGCCGTGCCCTCCGCGACGACGCCGCGCATGATCGACGAACGGCCGCCATTGTCGTGCGGGTGCGCCATGCCGAGGCCGTGGCCCATCTCGTGGATCAGCGTGACGTAGCTGAAGCCGCCCGGCACCAGGTTCTGGGCGTCCCAGCCCGGCCCGAGCGCGTTGAACTCGGCCTGGCCCTCATTGTCCTCGTCGGGCGGGCTCATGCGGCCGAGCAGGCCGGTGCGCGGCGTGCCGGTATAGGTCACGAACACGAAGTCCGCGGCCGCATCCTGCGCGAGCGGGTCGTACACGCCGTCGACCACGCGGAAGTCGATGTCGGCGACCTTCTCGATCGAAGCGAACGCGGCTTCGAACGCGTCCTTCTCGAACTGCTCCAGACCCTTGGCGACGATCGTGTCGGTGGTGCCGACCGAGGTGGGATCGCTGTCGACGTACACTTCGCCCAGCTTGGCGAAGTAGACGGTGATGACGTTCTTGCCGGTGATGTTGAACGTCTGGGCGCCGTCGGGCGCGTCGGGGTTGACGGTCGGCGTACCCGCCGCGTTGCCGGTCGGGCGCGGACCCTCGGCGCCGTCGGGGTTGCGCACGCTCTGGTGCACCTTGTTGACCTGGCTGCCCCAGTCGAGCGCGTGGAGCGGGCTGGTGGTCGGGTCGTAATAGGGCTTGTAGACCGGCTGGCCCGTCGTGTCGTCAAGCGTCAAGCGGTAATCGCCGACCAGGTCGCCGTCGTTGCTGCCGTCCTGCGCCGCGTTGTCGAAGGCGCGCGCGGCGATGTAGTAAGTGCCCGAGCTGGCCGCGGTGAGCTGCAGGATCGCGTCGAAGCCGGAATTGACGGTGTTGATCTGCGTGCTGGCGCCGCCGTCGGCCTCGCCGATCTTGTTGCCCGCCGCGTCGTACACCTCGATGTACGAGTCGACCAACGGAATGCCGTTGGGTCCGGCGACCTGGCCGAACATGCCGATCTCGTAGCTGCGGCCCGCCTCGAGCTGGACCTTGAAGAAGTCCTTGTCGCCCAGCGTCTCCAGCGTGGAGATCCGCTCGCCGCCGACCGCGAGCGTCGCGGTGGTGGTACGGTCGTTGGCGACGTCATCGGTCGTGCCGACGCCGATCACGCCGGCGGACGGGGTAACGCCGATCTGGAACGCCGTCCCACCCGCGCCCGCGGCGCCGTAATGGACGTTCGCGTCGCCGGAGGCGCCCGGCTGGTTATACGACCTGAACTCCCTCATTGCGCAGGACATGCACATCTTGGAACTCTCCCTCTATCTTGGCTTAGTTCGACCGCCACGCGCGCGGACGCGCCCACGAGCTCGACACCCGCGTTCGTGGCTGATTCAGCAAGTCGCGCAGCGCCGTTCGAGCCGAACCGGCCCGGAAGTGAACGACGGACGAACGACATACGTCAATATGCGCGACCCTTTTCTCATGCGATCGCATGCACTTAGCTGCGATCCAATGTAGATACGTACGAACCGGCCAAAAGGATGCGCATTCGATCACTGATTGTGAAAATTTTCATCATAGGTGATACTATCTCCTGCTCAGGGCGCGGTTGAACCTCGCCGCCCGAGCATCGTTCGACCGGGGAAAGCCGAACGGAGAGGGGCGCAAGGGCATGGACGATCTACCCCCGACGCTGACGGAATGGACGGACGCGCCGCGCGTGCGGCGCCTCAACCAAGCGCCGTTCCGCCGTGAAGGCTGGTACGTCCTGTGCTGGCTGCAGCAGGCGCTGCGCGCGCGCGACAATCCGGTCATCGACGTGGCCGTCCTGCTCGGCAACGCGCTCGGCCTGCCGGTGCTCGTCTATCACGGCCTGCGCGAGGACTATCCCTTCGCCTCCGACCGGCTGCACCGCTTCATCCTGGGCGCGAGCCGCGACCTGGCAATCGGCTGCGAGCGGCGCGGCCTCGCCTGCGTCCAATATGTCGATCGCGCGGCGAAGCGGGAGAAGGGCCTCGTCTACCGCCTCGCCGCCGACGCGGCGGCCGTCGTGTTGGAGGACCAGCCTGCCTTCGTCGCGCAATGGCAGGCGGAGCGCGTCGCGGCGAAGAGCGGAACGGGCGTCGTCGCCGTCAACGCCGCCTGCCTCGTGCCGCCCGCCGCGCTCGACCAGGGCGTCGGCACCACCTCCGCCTTCCGCCGCCGCCACGAAAAGGCGCGCGAGGCCTGGTACCTCTGGCGCGACGAAGAGCCGACGGTCGCGCCCTATGACGGCCCGCTGGCCTACGAGCCCGACCGGCTGGGCGGCGCGTCCGACGCGGAGCTCGACGCGCTGATCGCCTCGCTCGACATCGACCATGCGCTTTACCCCAGCGCCATGCTGCCGGGCTCGCGCGACGAGGTGCTGATCCGCCTGCGTCGCCTGACCGAGGAGGTGCTGCCGGCCTATGCGGAGGCGCGCAACAACGCGTCCAGGCCGGAGGGGTCGAGCACGCTCTCGCCCTATCTCCATTTCGGCGTGGTCGGCCCGCGCGAGATCATGGCCGCGATCAAGGCCGCCGACGTGGCCGAGGACCAGCAGCAAAAGTTCGCCGACGAGCTACTGACCTGGCGCGAGTGGTTCCACTACCGCGCGCGCACCATGCGCGTGCCGGAGAGCTACGCACGTGTGCCGAACTGGGCGAAAGGACAGTTGGAGAAGCACGCCGACGACCCACGGCCCGAGCTCGAGACATTGGACGCGCTCGTTCACGGCGAGACGCGCGACGAGACGTGGAACGCGTGCCAGAAGCAGTATCTGATCGACGGCTGGATGCACAACAACCTGCGCATGTACTGGGCCAAGCGCATCATCGCGATGACGCCCGACCCGCAGACCGGCTGGGCGACCGCGTGCTACCTTAACGACCGGCTGAGCTTGGACGGGCGCGACCCGTCGACCTACGGCAACCTCGCCTGGGCCTGGGGCGACGCCGCGCCGGGCTATCGCGACAACCCGATCTATGGGCTGGTGCAGACGCGAACCGACCGCTCCATTCGCGAGCGGCCGGGCGGGCCGGAATGGCTCAGGAAGATGGCGGCGCGGGAGGGGCCGAGGCTGCAAGTGCCGGAGACGCCGCCGGTCGACCCGTATCTGAGCGAGAAGCTGCCCATCTGACCCAAAATCCTCCCCGAGCTTGTCTCGGGGAGGGGGACCGCGCCAGCTTGCTGGCGTGGTGGAGGGGCTGGGCGCGGACCGCCGCCAGTACGCGCCCAGCCCCTCCACCAGCTTCGCTGGTCCCCCTCCCCCAGCAAGCTGGGGGAGGATTAAGATAAACTCCGCACCAACCCGATCACCCGCTCCGCCAGTTCGGGATGGCAGATCAGCAGATCCGGCAAGCGCGGGTCCGGGCAGTTGTACACCAGCTCCGCCCCATCCACCCGGCTCGCGTGCAGGCCATGCGCCCGCGCCACCGCGACCGGCGCGCAGTTATCCCATTCATGCTGCCCGCCCGCATGCAGGTACAGGTCCGCCTCGCCGCGCACGACCGCCATCGCCTTGGCGCCCGCCGAGCCCATCGGGATCAGCTCCGCCCCGATCGCCTCCGCCACCCGCGTCGCGAGCGCCGGCGGGCGCGAACGGCTGACCACCATGCGCGGCCGGGCGGGGAGGGCGTGCGGCACGCGCGGCTCGCCGCTGACGAGCGTCGTATCCGTCGCAGGCAGCGCCACCGCACCCGCCGCCGCGTGCCGATCCACCGATAAGGCGACGTGCACCGCCCAGTCGTCACGCCCCTCGGCATACTCGCGCGTGCCGTCCAGCGGATCGACGATCCACACGCGCGGGCAGGCGCAACGGGCCTGGTCGTCGTGGCTCTCCTCCGACAGCACCGCGTCGTCGCGCCGCGCCGCGGCGAGCCGGCGCAGGATCAGCGCGTTGGCCCGGGCGTCGCCCTCGTCACCCAGCGCCTTGCCCGCGAGCCCGCCCGTCCGCCGCAGGTCCAGGAGCAGACGGCCGGCCTCCTCGGCGATGGAACGGGCGAGTTCGGCGTCGGTCATACCGGGCAACTACGCCGCGACCGCCCCTCCTCCAACCCTCTCCCGCTTTGGCGGGAGAGGGACAGGCGCTTTAGCGCCAGGGTGAGGGCACCCTGTTACGTCAGAACAGGCCCTCACCCTGCTGCTTCGCAGCTGTCCCTCTCCCGCGAAAGCGGGAGAGGGCAGGTCAGCCCAGCTCCGCCCGCTCCCGCTCGATCGAGTCCAGGATCCGCGCACCCGCCATGAACACCGCGATCGGGCAGGCCGCGAACAGCACCCAGCCGCCCGCGCCCGGAAATTCCTCCAGATACCCGACCCCCCGCTCGCACGCCCCGGTAGCGAGGCCGTAGATGACGAGGAACGCCTCGAACTTGGTCTTGATCTGAAACAGGCGAGCGACGCGACGGAACATGCCGAGAGGTTAAGCAACCCCCGCGCCAACCCCGGATTTCCGCCGTTCGCGCGTTAACGGGCGAGGTTAACTGTCAAGTAACTCGACAAGATCGAGTGCGCGGAGCAGCTCGGCGCGGGCTTGCTCGACCTGCGCGATCAGCGCCGGGTCGCCGATCGCGCCCGGCTCGATCGCCTCGGGCCAGTGCGCCGTCACGATCTCGGCGATCCGGTCGAGCTTGGCCTCGTCGACCAGAAAACGCGGGTCGACCGTCGCGGGATCGGCGACGACGCGCAGGCGCAGGCAGGCGGGACCGCCGCCGTTCGCCATCGACTCGCGCACGTCGACCACCTCCAGCCGGCGGATCGGCCCGTTGCCCGCCACCAGCTCCTGCAGCCACGTCCAGACGCGTTCGTTCGCGCGCGCTTCGCCGGGCAGGATCAGCGCCATGCCGCCGTCGGGCAGCGTCGCGAGCTGGGCGTTGAACAGGTAGCTCGACACCGCGTCAGCGAGCGAGACGCGCGCGTCCGGCACCTCGACGATCTCGACCTCGGGCATGAGCCGCCTGAGGTCGGCGTAGAAGGCGTCGCGGTGCTCGAACGCGAGCTCGTGGGCGAACAGCACGCGCTCGTTCGCGACCGCGACCACGTCATTGTGGAACGCACCCGCGGCGATCGCCACCTCCGCCTGCTGGACGAACAGCGTGCGGGCGGGGTCAAGCCGGTGCGCGCGCGCGACCGCTTCCGACGCCTCGCGGTGCTGGCGTGCGGGGAAGGGGCCGCCGCGCTCGCCGTAGACGAACACCTCGACGCCCGCCCGCCCGTGCTCGGCCGCGAAGCGCATGTGGTTGGCGGCACCCTCGTCGCCGAAAGGGGCGGGGACGGGGCCGTGCACCGCGAACGCCCCGCTCGCGAAGGCGAGCCGGAGTTGCCGCAGCGTGTCCGGCCACTCGTGGCTACGGTGCGGCATGGTCATGAGGTTAGCGACGGTGAGGTGGCACTTGCCGTCCGCCGTATCGGCCGCCGGGCTGACCGTCGCCGCGTTCGCCGCCCACATGGGCGAGGCGGAGAGCGCCTGCGCCTTAAGGTGCGGTGACGCGGTATCGTAGCGCTGGTGCAGCCGATCGAGCCAGGCGTGGTCCGGGCGCGGCTGGGGCAGGAACACGCCCTGCGCCAGCCCGAGGCGCAGGTTGGCGCGCATCTTCTCCAGCCCCTGCAGCGCCGCCGCGCGCGGGTGCGACACGTGTCCCGCGTTGCGCGTCGCCGCGAGGTTGCCGGGGCTCAAGCCCGCATAGTTGTGGCTGGGACCAACGATTCCGTCGAAGTTGATCTCGCGCATGCTCACCACCGGGCCCCTACCACCGGGCGACGTGCCACACGGCCCCGTCCTCCTCCGCGCCGATCGCCGCGGCGGCGTCGCGCGACAGCACGATCCCGTCGCCCGCCTCGCGCACCAGCCCGCAGGTGCAGCGGAAGTCGCGCAACGTCCCCCGCGCGACCAGCGCCTCCTCGCCGCCGTCGCGGTCGATCGCCACCACCCGGTGCTCGCGCGCGTCGCGGATGGATCGCACCTGGTCGGTCAGCGCGGTCATGGTCGGCCCGCCGTCGAAGATGTCGACGTAATTTTCGTAACGGAACCCCTCGCGCTCCAGCATCCGCATCGCCGCCCGCCCGCTCGGGTGCGGCAGGCCGATCGCGGCGCGCGCGGTCTCGGGCAGCATGGCGGTGTAGATGGGGTGCTTGGGCATCAGGTCGGCGATGAACTGGTGCCCGTGGATCGCGTTGAACTGGTCCGCATCCTGGAAATTCATCCCGAAGAAGCGGCCCGCCAGCCCGTCCCAGAACGGCGACCCGCCCGCCTCATCGATGACGCCGCGCAGCTCCGCCAGGATGCGGTCGGCGAAGCGCGCGCGGTGGGTGCGGATGAACAGGTAGCGGCTCCGCGCCAGCAACATGCCCAGCCCGCCCGCGCGCTCCTGCGGATGAAGAAACAGCCCGCCCACCTCGCTCGACCCCTCCAGGTCGGTGGTCAGCGTCAGCATCTCCGCGCGGAACGTCCGCGACAGCTCGCGGCTGTGCTGCGTCAGCGTGCCGAGGCGGTAGCTGTAGAAAGGGTGCTTCTGGCCGACTTGCGTGAACACCTGGCACGTGCCGCGCACCTCGCCGGTGTCGGGGTTCTCAAGCACGAGCACGAACAGCTCGTCCTCGACCGGCCCCTCGGCGCGCGAGAAGGCGGCTTCCGATCGGTCGAGCTTGGCCTGGAGCGCGTCGCGGTCGGGCGGCAGGTTGGTGAAGCCGCCGCCCGTCAGCTTCGCCATCTCGTAGAGGTGCTTGAGGTCGTCGGGCGTGGCGGGGCGGACGATGTGGCTCACGGCCGACCCCGCTCGGCGATGCGTAGGATCGTCACGGCCGACAGCGCCGCGCGCTCTGGAAGGCTGTCGACGATCATGAACTCGTCCGCCGAATGTATGGCACCGCCCCTGACCCCCATTGTATCCACTACCGGCACGCCCGCCGCGGCGATGTTGTTCCCGTCGCACACCCCGCCCGTCGCGCGGCGGCCGATATTCAAGCCCAAGTCGCGCCCGGCCTCGCCGACGAGCGCGAACAGCGCTTCCGCTCCGGCGTCCACCGGCTTGGGCGGGCGATTGAACGAGCCGTGCGCGCGGATTGCCACATCATGCTCGCGCGCGACCTCCAGGACGGCGCGGTCGATCGCCGCCTGGGCGCGGTCGATCGCGTCGTGGTCGGCCGGCCGGAAGTTCACGCGCAGCACCGCATGGGGCGGCACGACGTTGTTCGGTCCGCCGCCGTCGATGCGGGCCGGGTTGACGGTCAGCCCGTCCCCCTTCGCCGCCGCCAGCCTCAACGCCAGGTCCGCCGCCGCGACGATCGCGTTGCGGCCCTCCTCCGGATTGCGCCCGGCATGCGCCGCGCGTCCCTCGACGACGAGCGAGAAGTTGCCCGTGCCCCCGCGCGCGCCCGCCAGCGTGCCGTCGGCGAGCGCGGGCTCATAGGTCAGCGCGGCCACCTTGCCCTGCGCGGCTTCGGCGATCAGCGAGGCGGACGACAGCGACCCCGTCTCCTCGTCCGAGTTGATCAGCACCTCGTATCCGAGCCGCGAGGCGAGCGGGCTCGCCTCGACGGCCTGGAGCGCTGTAAGCATAACCGCCAGCCCGCCCTTCATATCCGCGGTACCCGGCCCGTTGACTGTTCCGTCGTCGCGCGTCGTGACCTGCTGGAACGGGTGGTCGGCCGGATAGACCGTGTCCATGTGCCCGGTGAACAACATGCGTACCGGGGCATGGGGCCGGATGCTCAGTAGCAGGTGCCGCCCATGCTCGACCGGCACGACGCGCCCGTCCGCCTCGACACGGCTTGCGGGCGCGGGCTCGACCAGCTGCAGCTCGCCCGGCAGCGCCGAAAAGGCGTCGGTCAGCAGCCCCGCCATAGTCGCCAATCCGTCGAGGTTGCCCGTCCCGCTGTTGACCGCGCTCCACGCGAGCACATGGTCCAGCATCGGCGCGTCGCCTAGCCGCGCCACCGCGTCGCGCTCCGCCCTTGTCAGCCCCTCCATGCGGGCGGCCTTAGCGGGCCGTCAGCCGCCCCGCAAATACGGCCGAAATATGCCGAGCACGTCCTCGTAGAGCGCGCGCTTGAACGGCACCGCCAACCCGGGCAGCTCCTCCGCGTCGATCCAGCGCCAGGCGCGGAACTCGGGGTGCGGCGTGTCGATGTGCACGTCGCTGTCGCGGCCGGTGAAGCGGTACAGGAACCACCATTGCCGCTGCCCGCGCCACTTACCCTTCCAGACCTTGCCGACCATCTCGGGCGGGATATCGTAGAACAGCTCGCGGTCGCCCCGCGCGACCAGCTCCAGATGCTCTGGGGCGATGCCCGTCTCCTCGCCCAACTCGCGCCGCGCGGCCTCCTCGGCGTCCTCGCCGGGGTCGATCCCGCCCTGGGGCATCTGCCATGCCTCCAGCACGGTATCGACCCGCTGGCCGACGAACACCTGACCTTGCGCGTTCATCAGCATCACGCCCGCGCAGGGGCGGTAGGGAAGGGTGGTCGGGTCGGTGCTCACCCGGCGGCCGCCTGCGCCATGACGCGCTCGCCCTCGGCCTCGACGATCGCCGCCTTGAGCGCCGACAGGTAGCCCGCCACGTCCCCCGCGCTCGACGGGATCGCCTTTCGCAGCGTCACGAAGCCGTGGATGTTCCCCACCGCCTCGCGATACGTCACCGGCACGCCTTCGCGGATCAGCGCCGCGGCGTAGGCGCGGCCCTGGTCGCGTAAGGGATCGAGGCTGGCGGTGATCACCACCGCCGGCGGCAGACCCTTCAGCGACCCCGCCATCGGATTGCCGCGCATGTGCTGGAGGTCGGCCGCGTAGGCGTCCGCAAACCAGTCCATCGACGCGCGCGTCAGCAGATAGCCTTCCGAGAAGTCAGTGAACGACGGGTGATCGCTCAACGGATCGGCTGCGGGATAGATCGGCGCCTGCACGATCACCGGCGCCGCCGCGGGCTGATCCCGCAGCGCCATCGCCGTCACGATCGCCAGCGTACCGCCAGCCGAGTCGCCGCACAGCACCAGGCTCGTCACCTTGCGCCCGAGCTCGGCCGGGCCGGCGGCCACCCAGCGCGCCGCCGCCTCGCAATCATCGGGCGCCGCGGGCCAGCGATGCTCGGGCGCGAGCCGATAGTCCACCGACACGACCGGCAGCCCCAGCACCCGCGCCATCTCCGCGCAGAGGCTGGCGTGCGTGTCGATGTCGCCGATCACGAATCCGCCGCCGTGGAAGAACACCACGACCGGCCCCGGCTCCCGCGTCTCGCGTGCATCAAACAGCCGCGCGGGAACACCGCCAGCCGGGCCCAGGATGGTGAAGTCGCGCGTCAGCGCCAGCTCGCCGAGCGGCGGGTCGGCCACGTCCTTCATCGCCCGGTACACCGCGCGCGCCGCCGGCGGTTCTAGCTCGTGCGTCTTGGGCCCAGGCAGGGCGTTTAAGTAATTCAAGAACTGGCGCACGTCCGGCCGGACGAAAGGCCTCTGCTCGCCGCCGACCGCCGTGTCCGTCATGCGCCTCTCCTGATTTCGTCGGGTCGGGCCTAACTAGGGGCGGTGATCCACATCGTCCATCACCCCGATTACGTCGCCCCGCCCGACCCCCGCGCCCGCGCGCAGTCCAGCAAGAACGGCCTGATCCGCGATCTGCTGCGCGACAGCGGCGCGCCGATCGCGTGGCACCGGCCCGATCCGATGCCGCGCCGCTGGCTGGAGGAGGTGCACGACCCCGGCTACGTCGCCGAGGTCCTGTCCGCCGCCGTCCCGCGCGAGAAGGAGCGCCGCATCGGCTTTCCCGTGACCGAGATCGTCTCCCGGCGCTCGCAGGTCGTCCCCGCCGGTACCTGGCTCGCCGCGAAGCTCGCGCTGGAGCACGGGTTCGCCGCAAACAGCGCGGGCGGCAGCCACCACGCGCTCCATGACACGGGCGCGGGCTATTGCGTGTTCAACGACCTCGCGCTCGCCGCCGTCCGCCTGACAGAGGAAGGCACGGTCGAGCGCGTCCTCGTGGTCGACGTCGATGTCCACCAGGGTGACGGCACCGCCGCCCTCACCGCCGGCCGGCAGGGCATAGCCACGTATTCTATCCACGCCGCCAAGAACTTCCCCGCCCGCAAAGCCCGGTCGACGCTCGACGTGCCGCTCGCCGACGGCGTCGAGGACGAGGAGTATCTCCGCACGCTGGAGGAGACGCTCGCGCCCATGCTCGACGAGCACCGCCCGCAGCTCATCCTCTACCAGGCAGGCGTCGACCCGTTCGCCGACGACCAGCTCGGCCGCCTCGCCCTGACCGAGGATGGCCTGCGCCGCCGCGAGTTGCTCGTCGCCGAGCTCGCCCGCGCACGCGCCATCCCCCTCGCGAGTACCGTCGGCGGCGGCTACGGCCCCGACAAGCCCGCGCTGGCGAAGCGCCACGTCGACGCGATCCTCACGCTGGGAGAGGCGTTCGGCGACTAAACGCCAGTTTCCCTCACCCCCAATCCGTTCTACCTTGGCCGACCCCCGCGAGGGGCATACATGGCCGCCATCATCTGACAGGAATCTTCCATGGCCACCGCCGTCCACGAAGTGACGCCCGAAGAGGCGTCGGCGCATCCCAAGCTCGAGTCCGTCGTCGTCCGCTTCGCGGGCGACTCCGGCGACGGCATGCAGCTGACCGGCGGCCAGTTCACGCTCTCGACCGCGCTCGCGGGCAACGACCTCGCGACCTTTCCGGACTTTCCCGCCGAGATCCGCGCTCCGCAGGGCACGTTGTTCGGCGTGTCGGCGTTCCAGATCAACTTCGGCTCCGACGACATCGAGACCGCGGGCGACCAGCCGGACGTGCTGATCGCGATGAACCCCGCGGGCCTGAAGGTGAATGTCGACCAGCTCAAGGCCGGCGGCCTCATCATCGCCGATGAGGGCGAGTTCACCGAGCGCAACCTCGCCAAGGCCAAGTACGAGAGCAATCCGCTGACCGATGGTAGTCTCGCCAAGTGGCAGCTGCTCTCCTTCAACATCTCGCAGCTGACCCTCGACGCCGTAAAGCCCTTCGGGCTGGGGAACAAGGAGGCGCTGCGCTGCAAGAACATGTGGACGCTGGGCCTGGCGCTCTGGATGTTCGACCGCGATCGTCAGCCCATCGTCGACTGGCTCAAGGCCAAGTTCGTGAAGGCGCCGCTGCTCGCAGAGGCCAACATCGCCGCGCTCAACGCCGGCCACGCGTACGGCGAGACCGCCGAGCTCGCCGGCCCCTTGAAGCAGCACCATATCGCGGCCGCCCCCGCCGAGCCCGGCCTGTACCGCACCGTCACCGGCGCGGAGGCGATCAGCTTGGGTCTCGTCGCGGGCGCGCAGCTCGCCGGGCTGCCCATGTTCTTCGGCGGCTACCCGATCACGCCCGCGTCGGCGATCCTGCATCACCTCGCCCGCCTCAAGGAATACCAGGTCACCACCTTCCAGGCGGAAGACGAGATCGCCGCCATCTGCTCCGCCATCGGCGCGAGCTACGCGGGCCAGCTCGGCGTCACCTCGTCGTCCGGCCCCGGCATCGCGCTCAAGGGCGAGGCGATGGGCCTGGCGATCATGACCGAGTTGCCGCTCGTCATCGTCAACTCGCAGCGCGGCGGGCCCTCGACGGGCCTGCCCACCAAGACCGAGCAGTCCGACCTCTACCAGGCCGTGTACGGCCGCAACGGCGACGCGCCCATGCCCGTGCTCGCCGCGCGCTCGGCCGCCGACTGCTTCGAGGTCGCGATCGAGGCGTGCCGCATCGCGGTCCAGTATATGACGCCCGTCATGCTGCTCACCGACGGCTACATCGCCAACGCCGCCGAGCCCTGGCGCGTGCCGGACATGAGCGGCTTCGCACCGTTCCCCGTGAAGTTCGCGACCGAGCCGAACGCGCCCGAGGGCAAGTTCCTGCCCTATCAGCGCGACGAGAAGCTCGCCCGTCCCTGGGCCAAGCCCGGCACCCCCGGTCTGCTCCACCGCATCGGCGGTATCGAGAAGAAGAACGGCACCGGCCACATCGACTATTCGCCCGCCAATCACCAGGAGATGACGGACGTCCGGCACGACAAGGTGTCGGGCGTTCGCGTGCCGCTCCAGAAGGTGGAGCTGGGCGAGGAGAAGGGCCGCCTCGCCATCGTCGGCTGGGGCTCGACTTTCGGCCCCATCCACCAGGCCGTCCGCCGCGCCCGCCGCAAGGGTCAGGACGTGGCGCACATCCACATCCGCCACATCTGGCCGATGCCCGCCAACCTCGGCGCGCTGCTCCGCAACTACGACCAGGTGATCGTGCCGGAGATGAACACCGGCCAATTGAAGACGGTGCTGCGCGACCAGTTCCTCGTCGATGCCCGCCCGCTGACCAAGGTGTCGGGCCAGCCCTTCCGCATCGCGGAGATCGAGGCCGCGATCGACAACGCGCTCGGCGGGCAGGGCGGGGGCGAGGTCGACGCCGACCCGACCCAGCTACCGGAGCCTGCGTCGGGCCACGACGACGGCACCAACCGCGGGGCGTTCTCGCCCCAGTCGGCGGCGTGAGCGCGGCCCATTATACCCCCACCCGTCACCCCGGACTTGTTCCGGGGTCCATCGTTGTACGCGCACACCGACTGGCTCGTCCGCACAACGATGGATGCCGGAACAAGTCCGGCATGACGAAGCAGATTTGACCAAAGGCACCCAGCCATGAACGACATGACCCCCATCACGACCAAGCCCAAGGATTGGGAGACCGACCAGGAGGTCCGCTGGTGTCCCGGCTGCGGCGACTACGCGATCCTGAAGGCCGTCCAGCGCACCATGCCGGAGCTCGGCGCGCGGCCGGAGAACACGGTGTTCGTGTCCGGCATCGGCTGCTCGTCGCGCTTCCCCTATTACATGGAGACCTACGGCTTCCACACGATCCACGGCCGCGCGCCCGCGATCGCGACGGGGGTGAAGCTCGCCAATCCGGAGCTCGACGTGTGGATCATCACCGGCGACGGCGACGCCTTGTCGATCGGCGGCAACCACACGATGCACCTGCTCCGCCGCAACCTGAACTGCCAGGTGCTGCTGTTCAACAACGAGATCTACGGGCTGACCAAAGGGCAATACTCGCCCACGTCGCGCGTCGGCACGCGCACGCCGTCGACCCCGCTCGGTTCGGTCGACCGTCCCGCCAACCCGTGCGCGTTCGCGTTAGGATCGGGCGCGCGGTTCGTCGCGCGCGGGATCGACGTGCACAAGAACCTCGTCCCCGTGCTGAAAGCGGCCTACGCCCATCAGGGCGCGGCGTTCGTCGAAATCTTCCAGAACTGCATCGTCTACAACGACGACGTCTTCGCCCCCTTCACCGAGAAGGCTCAGGCGCAGGGCAACCAGCTCTGGGTGGAGCACGGCAAGCCGCTGCTCTTCGCCGGCGGCCAGAAGGGGCTCGCCCTCGATCCTGAGCGGCTGACGCTCAAGGTCGTCGACGTGGTCGACGGCGACGCGAGCGGGGTGGTCGTCCACGACCAGACCAACCGCGGTCTCGCGCACATGCTCGTCGAGATGCCCTTCGGCCCGTTCCCGATGGCGCTCGGCGTCCTTTACGACGACCCCGCGCCGACGTTCGACGAGGCGGTGGTCCTGCAGAACGCGCAGGCGAGCGAAGGTAAGCGGCCCGATCTCCAGAAGCTGCTCAGCCAGGGCCAGACCTGGATGGTCGACAAGGCCCCGCACGTCATCTGATCAGTCTAAATCCTCCCCCGCTTACAGCGGGGGAGGGGGACCAGCGTAGCTGGTGGAGGGGGAGCTGCGGGATACGGCATCGCCCACGGCTTGCTTCGCAAGCCGGCTCCGGTCGGCGACAAGCCCCCGGCTTGTCGCTGATCAACCTCCGCCCCCCTCCACCACTCGCTACGCGAGCGGTCCCCCTCCCCCGCTGTAAGCGGGGGAGGAGTTGAGGTGGGGCCTGTCCTACAGCCTGCGCCTTTGCCATATCCGCCGCGGTGCACGACCTACGCCGCCTCGACTCGACCTCCAACGCCGCCCCGAGCCACTCGGTTCGTCGCGTTTCCGCGCCGACATACGCTTACCTTCGTTACCTTCGCCCGGCTCGACTCGCTGCCCCGATCTTCCACCGCTTCCTCGACCGCATCGATGCCGGCCTTGAGGCGGGCGCGATCGACGCGCACCTACCGGACGGCACCTGCCGCCTGATCGGCGGCCGTGCCGACGGCCCCGTGCCGATCGTCACCCTCCACCGCTGGCGCGCGCTGGTCCGCCTGGCGCTCGGCGGATCCGTAGGCTGGTACGAGGGCTGGGCCGCGGGCGACTGGTCCAGCCCCGATCCCGTACCCCTGTTCGACCTGTTCATGCGCAACCGCGTCAGCCTCGGCCGCACCGCCCGCGCCGAAGGCCCGTTCCGCCGCGCCTTGCGCGCCTGGCACAAGCGCCGCGCGAACAGCCCGCGCAACGCCCGCAAGAATATCGCCGCGCACTACGACCTCGGCAACGACTTCTACCGCCTCTGGCTCGACCCGACCAAGACATACTCCAGCGCGATCCTCGCCGCGCCTGACGAGCCACTGGAGCGGGCGCAGCGCCGCAAGCTCCAGGCGATCCTCGACCGGACCGGCACGAAGCCCGGCGACTGCATCCTGGAGATCGGCTGCGGCTGGGGCAGCTTCGCCCGCCTCGCGAGCGAGCAGGGAAGGGCGGTCCACGGCCTCACGTTATCGACCGAGCAGAAGGCCCATGTCGACGCGCTCGGCCTCGCGAACGTCACCATCTCGCTCGAGGACTATCGCAGCGTGCAGGGCGCCTATGACGCGGTCGCCAGCATCGAGATGGTCGAGGCCGTCGGCCAGGAATATTGGCCCGCCTATCTCGACACGATCGCCCGCGTGCTCAAGCCGGGCGGTCGCGCGGCGATCCAGTATATCTCGATCGCCGACGACGTCTTCACCGCCTATGCCGCGTCCGTCGACTTCATCCAGCGCTACGTCTTCCCCGGCGGCATGCTGCTCTCGACCAGTCGCTTCCGGGCGCTCGCGGAGGCGCGCGGGCTCGAATGGCGCGATCAGCACGATTTCGGCCTGGACTACGCCGAAACGCTCAAGCGCTGGCGCGAAGCCTTCGACGCCGCCGAGCTCCCCGCCCGCTACGACGACCGCTTCCGCCGCCTATGGCGCTACTACCTGCAATATTGCGAAGGCGGCTTTCGCGGCGGCGGCATCGACGTCCACCAGGTGACGTTGGTGAAAGGGTAAGGAACTCCTACGGCCTTCTACTCCGTCATGCCGGACTTGATCCGGCATCCATGCGCGTCCGATCGCTCCATGTTTGCCGCCGCGATCGGGTCACGACCGTACGCGCATGGACCCCGGCTCAAGGCCGGGGTGACGGCGAGAGAGAAAAGCGGGTCGGCTCAGCCCACCCGCTCGAAATGCCCCGGCTCATACCCGGCGACCGCCAGCTCGGCGATGCGCTCGGCCACGACCTCGGGCGGCTTGACCGAGTTCGGGTCCTCGCCCGGATAGGCCCGCTCGCGCATTTTGGTCCGGGTCGCGCCCGGGTCGAGGACCGCGCAGCGCACGCCCGTCATCCGCTCCACCTCGTCGCCGTAGGAGAGCAGCAGCGTCTCGAACGCCGCCTTGGACGCGCCGTACGCGCCCCAATAGGCGCGCGGCTGCCGCGCCACCGACGAGGTGACGCCGATCACCCGCGCGCCCTCCGACGCGCGGAGGAGCGGGTCGAACGCGGTCAGCATCGCGAGCTGCGCGCTGACGTTGAGCGTCAGCACCTGCGCGAACTCTTTGGGGTCGATCGCCGGCACGGCCGCCAGGCTGCCCAAGGTCGCCGCGTTCAGCACCAGCACGTCGAGCTTTTTCCACCGCTCGCCCACCGCCGTCGCCAGCCGCGCGATCGCGTCCGTCTGCGTCAGGTCCAAGGGCGCGATCGTGGCGGAGCCGCCGGCGTCGAACACCGTCTGCTCGACCACCTCCAGCCCGGCCGTGGTCCGCGCGGTGATCACCACATGCGCACCGCGCGCCGCAAGCGCGATCGCCGTCGCCGCGCCGATGCCTCGGCTGGCACCCGTCACCAGCGCCAATTTGTCCTTGAGCGGCTTGTCCATGTCCGCCCCTTTCAGGCGGCGCGGCTTCGGGTCAAGCCCGGGCGCTCAGTTCACCCGCTCGACGCGCTCCGCCAGCATCGCGAACTGGTCCACCTGCTCGACCTCGTCCTGGTCGGTCAGCGTCGTCGGATAGTCGCCCGTGAAGCAGGCGTCGCAGTATTTCGGCCGCACGTCCGCTCGGCCCATCTCCCCAAGCGCCTTGTACAGACCGTCGATCGACACGAACGCCAGGCTGTCGGCGTGGATGAAGTCGGTCATGCCGCCCAGGTCCAGCTTCGCCGCGAGCAGCTTCGCCCGCTCCGGCGTGTCGACGCCGTAGAAGCAGGAGTGCCTGGTCGGCGGCGACGCGATGCGCATGTGCACCTCCGCCGCGCCCGCCTCGCGCATCATCTGCACGATCTTGAGGCTGGTCGTGCCGCGCACGATCGAGTCGTCGACCAGGATGACGCGCTTGCCCTGGATCAGCGCGCGGTTGGCGTTGTGCTTCAGCTTGACGCCGAGGTGCCGGACCTTGTCGCCAGGCTGGATGAAGGTGCGCCCCACATAATGCGAGCGGATGATGCCCAGCTCGAACGGGATGCCCGACTCTTGCGCGTAGCCGATCGCGGCCGGCACGCCCGAGTCGGGCACGGGGATGACGAGGTCCGCGTCGACCGGCGCCTCGCGCGCGAGCTCGGCGCCGATCGCCTTGCGCACGTCGTACACCGACTGCTCGTCGACGATGGAGTCGGGGCGCGAGAAATAGACCCATTCGAAGATGCACGGCCGCGGGCTCATCGGCGCGAACGGCTTGATCGAGCGGATCTGGTCGCCCTGCACGATCACCAGCTCGCCCGGCTCAACCGCGCGCTCGAACTCCGCGCCGACCACGTCGAACGCCACCGACTCGGACGCGAAGATCACGGCGTCGTCCAGCCTGCCCATGACGAGCGGCCGGATACCGAGCGGATCGCGGCAGGCGATCATGCCCTCGGGCGTCATCACGATCAGCGAATAGGCGCCCTCGATCTGCTTCAGTGCGTCGATGAAGCGGTCGAGCAGCGTGCGGTAGCTCGACGTCGCGACGAGGTGGATGATCACCTCCGTGTCGCTGGTCGATTGAAAGATCGCGCCGCGGCGCACGAGCTCGCGGCGGAGCTTGGCGGCGTTGGACAGGTTGCCGTTGTGCGCCACCGCGAAGCCGCCGGACTGGAGCTCGGCGTAGAGCGGCTGGACGTTGCGGATCGCCGTGTCGCCCGTCGTCGCATAGCGGACATGGCCCGCCGCGACCGGCCCCGGCAGCGAGCGGATCACGTCGTCGCGATCGAAATTGCCCGCGACATGGCCCATAGCGCGGTGCGTGTGGAAGTTGCGCCCGTCGAAGCTGGTGATGCCCGCCGCTTCCTGGCCGCGGTGCTGCAACGCGTGCAGACCCAGCGCTACCAGCGCCGCCGCGCTGTCGTTGCCGGATACCCCGAAGATGCCGCACTCCTCGCGCAGCTTGTCGTCGTCGAACGGATTGGTGGTAAGCATCGAGCCCTGCCCGGTGATCGCGGCCGGGATATAGGCGGGCTAACCTGCTTTGTCTTCCACCTGTCACGGAAAAAACGCGCCGCTCGTCGGTTGATGCCGGATGGCGATCAAGCACGCTCCGCAGATCAAAGACCCGGCGGTCTACGAGGCGCTGCTCGCCCAAGGCGCGTCGCCGGAGAAGGCCGCGCGCATCGCGAACGCCAAGGCCGCGGGCACGCTGCGCCACAACAGCGTGCGCCTCGACAAGCGCAGCGTCGCCGACCTGCAGGAGGAAGCGAAGCGCATCGGCATCGCCGGCCGGTCCAGGATGCGCAAGGCGGAACTCATCGACGCGATCCGCAACCACGGCTAGATCGGGCGCATGCCCGACCTGCGCGAGACCGGCCTCGACCTCCATCCCAAGTACGACGGCAACGGCCTGATCACCGCCGTGGCGACCGACGCCGCGACGGGGGAATTGCTGATGGTGGCGCACATGAACGCCGACGCGCTCCGGCTGACGCGCGACACGGGCGAGGCGCATTTCTGGTCGCGCAGCCGGGCCAAGCTCTGGCGCAAGGGCGAGACCTCCGGCCACGTGCTGCGCGTCCGCGAGATGCGCGTCGACTGCGACCAGGACGCGCTCTGGCTCCTCGTCGAGCCCGCCGGTCCGGCCTGCCACACGGGTGCGCGGAGCTGCTTTTACCGGCGCGTCGAGGGCGACGGCCTAGTCCCCGTCGCATGATCTCACACAGTCCGTTCGTGCTGAGCTTGTCGAGGCACCGTCCTTCTCGCTGCCATCAGAAGAACAGCCCTTCGACAAGCTCAGGGCGAATGGTGGGGGTACTGGCGGCGTTGCTTCTCGCCGGCTGCGGTGAGGACCGCGCGACCACCAACACCGCCTCGGCCGGCGCCAAGCTGGAAGCCGCGGCGATCGAGGCGGGGCTGGTGCCCGACCCGGAGCGCGCGACGCTGATCGGCAGCTGGGCCGCCGATTCCGATCGCGTCTGCGTCGCGCCGGGTGAGGGCGGTCGCGACCGCATCGGCGTGTTGCTCGATTATGGCGAGGGTAACGGCTGCGTCGCCGCCGGCGGCGTGCGCCGCGCGGGCGACCGGCTCGACGTCGACTTCGGCCGGTGCCGCGTCCAGGCCCGTTTCGATGGCGAGCGGATCAGCTTCCCGGCCAGCGTACCCCAGGACTGCGAGCGCCTATGCCGCGGCAACGCGACGCTGTCCGCTCTCTCCGTCGCCCGCGTCAGCGACTCCGCCGCGGAGGCTGCGACGCTGCGCACGCCCTCCGGCCGGCTGCTCTGCGCAGATTGACGCTAACGTAAACGGCAACTACTTCGGCGAGCGATGTCGACCGTCGCCGCCCCAGTCGCCGCATACGCCCTGATCGAGCCGCGTCACGACCGCGAGCACTATTCCATCACCGACCTCTGTTCCGAGTTCGGCGTCACGCCGCGCGCGCTCCGCTTCTACGAAGACGAAGGGCTGATCGCGCCCGAGCGCCGCGGCACGCAGCGCATCTACTCGCACCGCGACCGCGCCCGGCTCGCCTGGATCCTGCGCGGCAAGCGCGTCGGCTTCAGCCTCGCCGAGATCCGCGAGATGATCGATCTCTACGATCTCGGCGACGGCCGCCGCGTGCAGCGCGCCGTCACCGCCGAGAAGTGCCGCGAGCGCATCGCCGCGCTTGAGGCGCAGAAGCGCGACATCGACGCCGCCATCGCCGAGCTCAACGACTTCGTCCAGACGATCGAAACCCTGAAGGATTGACCCATGCCGACCTATACGCCCCCCGTCCGCGATACCCGCTTCGTGCTGGAGCACGTCGTCGGCCTGCAGAACCACTCCAACCTGCCCGGCTTCGACGCCGCCAGCCCCGACGTGGTCGAAGCGGTGCTGGAGGAGGGCGGCCGCTTCGTCGCCGAGGTGCTGTTCCCGCTCAACCAGGTCGGTGATCGCCACGGCTGCACGCGGCACGAGGACGGTTCCGTCACGACGCCGCCGGGGTTCAAGGAGGCGTATCGCCAGTTCGTCGAGAGTGGCTGGGCGACGCTGGGCAACGTGCCCGAATATGGCGGCCAGGGCATGCCGCACGTCGTCTCGGTCGCTTTTCAGGAGTACATGATCTCCGCCAACATGGCCTTCGCCATGTACCCCGGCCTGACGCACGGCGCGATCGCGGCGCTGATCGCGAAGGGCTCGCCCGAGCAAATCGCGACGTATGTACCCAAGCTCGTGTCGGGCGAGTGGGGCGGTACAATGAACCTGACGGAGCCGCAGTGCGGTACCGATCTCGGCCTCATCCGCACCCGCGCCGAGCCGCAGGCCGACGGCTCCTACTCCATTACCGGGACCAAGATCTTCATCTCGTCGGGCGAGCACGACCTGACGGAGAACATCATCCACCTGGTGCTGGCGAAGACGCCGGGCGCCCCCGACAGCTCCAAGGGCATCTCGCTCTTCGTCGTTCCGAAGTTCCTGGTGAACGCCGACGGCAGCTTGGGCGAGCGCAACGCCGTCAGCTGCGGCTCGATCGAGCACAAGATGGGCATCCACGGCAACTCTACCTGCGTCATGAACTATGACGGCGCCACCGGCTGGCTTGTTGGCGAGGAGATGAAGGGTCTCGCCGCCATGTTCATCATGATGAACGCCGCCCGCCTGGGCGTCGGCCTGCAGGGGCTGGGCGTCGCCGAAACCGCGTACCAGAACGCCGTCGCCTACGCGCACGACCGTCGCCAGGGCCGCGCGCTGACCGGCGCGGCCGAGCCGGACCAGCCCGCCGACACGCTGTTCGTCCACCCCGACGTCCGCCGCATGCTCATGCAGATGAAGGCGCTGACCGAGGGTCTGCGCGCGCTCTGCCTCTGGGGTGCGCTCCAGGTCGACCTCGAGCACAACGGCGCGACCGAGGAGGACCGGCGGCTGGCCGGCGACCTGATCGGGCTGCTGACGCCGGTCATCAAGGGCTACGGCACGGACATGGGCTACGCGATCGCGACCGACGCGCAGCAGGTCTATGGCGGGCACGGCTATGTCGCCGAATGGGGCATGGAGCAGTATGTCCGCGACGCCCGCATTGCCATGATCTACGAGGGCACCAACGGCGTGCAGGCGATGGACCTGGTCGGCCGCAAGCTGATGCAGAACGGCGGCCGCGCGGCGCAGGCGATGCTCGCGCTCGTGCAGGAGGAGATCGCAGCGGGTAAGTCTGAGGAGGCCGTCGTTGACATCGCGACCCGCCTCGAGAAGGCGTTGGGCGACCTGCAGGTGGCGAGCCTCTGGTTTATGCAGAACGGCATGAAGAACCCGAACCATGTCGGCGCGGGTGCGGTGCCGTACATGCACCTGATGGGGATCGTGGCGGTCGGTTACATGTGGCTCAAGATGGCGCGCGCCGCCGCGCGGCTAAAGGCGGCAGGCGAGGGGGACGGAACGTTCCTCAACGCCAAGCTGATTACGGCCCGCTTCTTCGCGGAGCGTATCCTGCCGGACACCGGCGCGCTGCGGCGCAAGATCGAGGGTGGAGCGGACAGCGTGATGGCGCTGGAGCCGGAGATGTTCCTGGCGGCTTAGGCGCAGGGCGCACGCGGCTGACTGAGGCTGGCCGCGAGACGCCCAAGCCCGGCCGGCGTCGGCCCGCCGACGACCGACGGCGCGGCTTCACCGCGCCGGTTCACGCGCGTCAGGGCGTCGCCGCCTTCGGCGCACCCGCCGCAGCGCTCGGCGTCGGGCTCGGCGCGGGCGCCGGAGGCCCGCTCCTCCGCCGTACGCCGTCGAGCTCGCCCGGCCCGCGCGTCGGGACCACGGCGGGCGGCTGAACGTCGGCCGGGCCACCGATCGTCTCGCCGGTCGGGATGAAGACCTGCGCGCGCATGCACTGCGCGGGCACGGGGCGCTTGAACTCGCGGCAGTTCCACAGACGGCGTTCCAAACCGTTCTCGTCGTCGCGCAGGTAGCTGAAGCTGAGGCTCGCCACCTGCGCCGTGTTGAGCGGGAGCCGCGCGGGCGTCAGCTTCGGATCGACCCAGCCCAGTACCTTGCAGTAGCGTCGCGCGCCGCAGATCTTGTTGGCGAGCAGGTGCCACAAGTCGGGCGCGACCGTCGCGGGAAGCGTGATGAGGAAGCTGTTCGCGTCCGGCGTCATCTCCGCGTCGGGCAGGGCCGCGCCTTCCACCGCGGCTTCGGCCGCCGCGGGCGGCAGCCCCTCCAGCAGCGGCTCGTCGCCCGCGACCGCCTCGCCGGCGGCGACGCCCGACGCGTGGGCGGGCGACAGTGCGGCCATCTTGGCGAAGGCCGGCTCCGGTCCGGCCTGGCGGCGGTTGAAGGCGGGCGGGGTGCCCCACCAACCGGTCCAGCGGAAGAACAGGTGCGTGCCGACCGCAGTGATCTTGTCGAGGCTGGAGCTCCAGTAAGGAACGACCCAATCGGTGTGGTAGTGCGTCGCGTGCCCGACGGGCCGGTAGACCGATCCGCGCAACGCCATGGTGGCGATCTCGCGCGCGCGGCGCCAGCCGGCCTCGGTCGGACGCCAGCGGTTTAGCGCGCCGTCGCAGGTGAAGGTGAACTGGCAGCCGGTGCTGCGTTCCTGCCCCTGGAAGACGACCCCGCAGATCGTCTTGGGAAAGGCGGGGTGGCGCAGGCGGTTGATGATGACCTGCGCCACCGCGCGCTCGCCCGGCGCGTCGTCGCCCGCCTCGTAGATCACCGCCGCGGCGAGGCAGTCGGTGGCGCGCGCCAGGTCCTCCGTCGAACCCGCGAAGCTGAACGGGCGCGCGGCAGGGTTGGGCGCGGCGGAGAATGGGACGGTTGCATTAATCGCGCGCGCGTCCTCCGGCGCGATCTCGACGAAGCGCGTCGGCTCGACGGGCGGGATCTCGGCGGGCGGCACCACGCGCTGGGGTGTCGCCACCGCGCGCGGGACGGGGCGGACCGCCGGCGCGTTGCGGACGATCAGCGCCGGCGCGACGAGCGCGGCCACGGCCGTGGCGACGAGAACCACCTTGATTGCGGGCGGGCCGCTCGCTCCCGTTCGCCCCGAGTTTGTCGAAGGGCTGTCCTTTTCCTCCGGTGAAAGGAAGGACGGTGCTTCGACAAGCTCAGCACGAACGGGATGGGAAGCATCCCCGTCAGTTGTGCGCCACATCACTCGGGCAGGAAATCCGGAACCGATAGGTATCGCTCGCCCGTGTCGTAGTTGAAGCCGAGCACCCGCACGCCGTCGGGCAGGTCGGGCAGCTTCTGCAGGATCGCCGCCAGGGTCGCGCCTGAGCTGATGCCCACCAGCATCCCTTCCTCGCGAGCGGCGCGGCGAGCCATGTCCTTGGCGACGTCGGCGTCGACCTGGATCACGCCGTCGAGCACGGCGGTGTGGAGGTTGGCCGGGATGAAGCCCGCGCCGACGCCCTGGATCGGGTGCGGGCCGGGCTGGCCGCCGGAGATGACGGGCGACGCCGCGGGCTCGACCGCGAAGACCTTGAGGCCCGGCCAGACCTTCTTCAGCTCCTGCCCGACTGCTGTAATGTGGCCGCCCGTGCCGACGCCGGTGATGATCACGTCGATCGGTGCGTCGCGGAAGTCTTCAAGGACTTCCTGCACGGTCGTCCGCACATGGACGTCGATGTTCGCCGGGTTCTCGAACTGCTGCGGCATCCAGGCGCCAGGCGTCTGCTCGACCAGCTCCAGCGCGCGCTCGATAGCGCCTTTCATGCCACGCTCACGCGGCGTGAGGTCGAAGGTCGCACCATAGGCGAGCATCAAGCGGCGGCGCTCGAGCGACATCGACTCGGGCATGACGAGGACGAGCTTGTAGCCCTTGACCGCCGCGACCATCGCCAGGCCCACGCCCGTATTGCCGCTGGTCGGCTCGATGATCGTGCCGCCGGGCTGGAGCGAACCGTCGCGCTCCGCCGCCTCGATCATCGCGAGCGCGATGCGGTCCTTGATCGAGCCGCCGGGATTGGACCGCTCGGATTTGATCCAGACCTCCGAGCCCGGGAACAGCCGCTGGACGCGGATGTGCGGGGTCTTCCCGATGGTCTGGAGGATCGTGTCAGCCTTCATGTCTGGGCTCCGAGTGTTGCGTGGGCGGGTTTGTCGGGTGCGTCAAACGTCTTTGCAAGTCTCAGCTCCGGGTACAGCCGCGCCCAGAGCAGGGTAACGCCGATCGCGCCCGCTCCGCCCAACACCACCGCGCCGACCGGCCCCAGGATCGAGGCGAGCAGCCCCGACTCCGCCTCTCCGAGCTCGTTGGAGGCCGAAATGGTGAGCTGCGACACGGCGCTGACGCGGCCGCGCATCGCATCCGGCGTGTGGAGCTGGATCAGCGAGGAGCGGACGTAGACGGAGACCATGTCCATCGCACCCGCGACGATGAGGGCGGCGACGCTGAGCCAAAAATAGGTGGAGAGGCCGAACACGACGGTGGCGATCCCGAAGGCGACCACGGCCCACAGCATCTTCACGCCCACATTCTCCTTCATGGGCCTGAACGAGAACCAGATCGCCATCGCCGCCGCGCCGATACCTGACGCCGCCGCGAGCACGCCGAGACCGTCGGGACCGACCTTCAGGATATCGCGCGCGAACACTGGCAGCAGCGCGGTCGATCCGGCGAGCAGCACGGCGAACAGGTCGAGCGTGATCGTCGCCTGGACGAGACGGTTGCGCTTCACATAGTCGAAGCCCTCGGCGATGCGGGCGAGGGGACGGTGGTCCTTCTGCACCGGCGGTTGCGGCACGGGGCCGATCAGGAAGATGGCCGAAAGCGCCACCGCGAACAGCGCCACCGCGCCCGCATAGGCCGCGTTGGGGCTGATCGACAGCAGCACGCCGCCGACGCTGGGGCCGATGATCGTACCCACCTGCCAAGCGATGGAGCTTACCGCGATCGAGGTAGGCAGCACCTCGCGCGGCACGAGGTTGGGCGCGAGCGCGGAGTAGGCGGGGCCGGAAAAAGCGCGCGCGATGCCGATCAGCACCGCCGCCCCGAACAGCACGGGCAGCGTCAACGCGCCCGTCCAGGTGAGCAGCCCTAGGCCGGCGGCGGTCAGGATCAGGAGCGCGGTGGTGCTCCGCACGATCCAGCGCCGATCGACGCTGTCCGCCACGAGGCCGACGACCGGTGTGAGCAGGAACAGCGGCACGAACTGCGCGAGCCCGATCATGCCGAGCAGGAACGACGCCTCGCGCACGTCCAGCGTCTCGCGGGCGATGTTGTAGACTTGGTAGGCGATGATCAGCGCCATCGCGTTCTGGGCGATGGTGCCGGCGAAGCGCGACACCCAATAGGCGCGGAAGTTGGCGATCCGGAACGGATGCGGCGGCTTGCTCATCGGGCGGGGCGTGTAGGGCCCTGACCAACGGATTGAAAGCCGCGCGGCTTCGCGCCTATAGGCCCGGCATCTTCCTCCCCAGGATCAGAGGTCTCACCCATCGTGGCCAAAGCCGTAAGCCCCGCGCCAGCCCCGCCCGCGACTCCCAACCGCGAGCGTCCGAGCGAGCCGCAACCGTACAGCGCGTCCAAGGAGGAATTGCTCCAGTTCTACCGCGACATGCTGCTCATCCGGCGTTTCGAGGAAAAGGCGGGGCAGCTCTACGGGCTCGGGCTGATCGGCGGCTTCTGCCACCTTTATATCGGCCAGGAGGCGGTCGCGGTCGGGCTCCAGTCCGCTCTGTCCGAGAAGGACTCGGTCATCACCGGTTATCGCGACCACGGCCACATGCTGCTGTGCCGCATCCCGCCCGCCGACGTGATGGCGGAGCTGACCGGCCGCCAGGCGGGCATCTCCAAGGGCAAGGGCGGCTCCATGCACATGTTCTCCGTGGAGCATAAGTTCTACGGCGGCCACGGCATCGTCGGCGCGCAGGTGTCGCTCGGCACGGGCCTCGCGTTCAGCCACAAGTACAACGAGGACGGGGGCGTCTGCCTCGCCTATTTCGGCGACGGCGCGGCGAACCAGGGGCAGGTGTACGAGAGCTTCAACATGGCGGAGCTATGGAAGCTGCCGATCATCTACGTGATCGAGAACAACCAGTACGCGATGGGCACGTCGGTCAATCGCGCCTCGGCCGAGGACCAGCTCTACCGCCGCGGCGAGAGCTTCCGCATCCCCGGCATCCAGGTCGACGGGATGGACGTCCTCGCCTGCCGCGGTGCCGCCGAGACCGCGCTCGAATGGGTGCGCGCGGGCAAGGGGCCGGTCATCCTCGAGATGAAGACCTATCGTTATCGCGGCCACTCCATGTCCGATCCGGCCAAGTATCGCTCGCGCGAGGAGGTGCAGTCGGTGCGCGAGAAGTCGGACCCGATCGAGCGGCTGAAGCCGCTGCTCGACCAGGCCGGGATCAAGGAGGACCAGCTGAAAGCGGTCGAGCAGGAGATCAGGAAGATCGTGAACGAGGCCGCCGACTTCTCCGAGCAGACGCCCGAGCCCGAAGCGTCGGAGCTGTACACGGACGTGCTGGTGGAGCGTTACTGATGCCTGTCGAGATCAAGATGCCTGCGCTGTCGCCCACCATGGAGGAGGGCACGCTCGCCAAGTGGCTGGTGAAGGAAGGCGACGCGGTCAAGTCGGGCGACATCCTGGCGGAGATCGAGACCGATAAGGCAACCATGGAGTTCGAGGCGGTCGACGAAGGGACGATCGGCAAGCTGCTGGTCGCCGAGGGCACCGATAACGTGAAGGTCGGCACCGTCATCGCCACGCTGGCCGGCGAGGGCGAGGACGCGGGAGCGCCCGCTCAGGCGAGCGACGGGCCGCCGCCGCAGAGCGCGGCGTCGGCCTCGCCCGGCGGCACCGCCGAGGTGGAGCGGCCGTCCGACCAGGGTACGGAAGATGCAGGTCCCTCGCCGAAGCAGGACACGGGGACCAAACAGCTCACACAGGCCGTCGAGCGCACCTCCGTCGCCGATCCCGAGGTACCCGCCGGCACCGAGATGGTGAAGCTCACCGTCCGCGAGGCGTTGCGCGACGCGATGGCCGAAGAGATGCGCCGCGACCCGCGCGTGTTCGTGATGGGCGAGGAGGTCGCGCAGTATCAGGGCGCGTACAAGGTCACGCAGGGACTGCTCGACGAGTTCGGGGACAAGCGCGTCATCGACACGCCGATCACCGAGTACGGCTTCGCGGGCGTGGGCTCGGGCGCGGCGATGGGCGGCCTTCGCCCGGTCGTCGAATTCATGACGTTCAACTTCGCGCTGCAAGCGATCGACCACATCATCAATTCGGCGGCGAAGACGAACTATATGTCGGGCGGCCAGATGCGCTGCCCCATGGTGTTCCGCGGCCCCAACGGCGCGGCGAGCCGCGTCGCGGCGCAGCACAGCCAGAACTTCGGCCCCTGGTACGCGAGCGTGCCCGGCCTGATCGTCATCGCGCCCTACGACGCGGCGGACGCCAAGGGCCTGCTAAAGGCCGCGATCCGCACCGAAGACCCCGTCGTGTTCCTCGAGAACGAGCTGATGTACGGACGCTCGTTCGAGGTACCCAAGCTCGACGATTATGTGCTGCCCATCGGCAAAGCGCGGATCGTGCGCCCGGGTAAGGACGTGACGGTCGTCAGCTACTCGATCGGCGTCGGCGTCGCGCTGGAGGCGGCGGAGCAGTTGGCGGGCGAGGGTGTCGATGCGGAGGTGATCGACCTGCGCACGTTACGGCCGCTCGACCGCGAGACGGTGCTGAAGAGCCTGGCCAAGACCAACCGGATGGTGGTCGTGGAGGAGGGCTGGCCCACCTGCTCGATCTCGTCGGAAGTCATGGCGATCTGCATGGAGGACGGCTTCGACGATCTCGACGCGCCGGCGACGCGCGTGACGGACGAGGACGTGCCGCTGCCCTACGCCGCGAACCTCGAGAAGCTGGCGCTGATCGACGCGGCCAAGGTCGTCGCGGCAGTCAGGAAGGTGTGTTACCGCTAGGAGCAGCTGGACGGCGGCGCGTCCTGGGCGATCTGCTGGAGATTGCGGCGGTTGCGTACCGCCATCGCCGCGCTCTCCGTGAAATCGCCGAAGGCGATGTAATCCGAGCCGAGCAGCGGGCGATAATCGTACCGGATCTCGACGAACATGGTCGCGCCGTTCGGAAGCGCGGTGACCTGGTTGCCTGCGGGACCCATGCCGGTGAGGTCGGTGGCGCCCTGCTCACCATATTCGGGAGTGTGGGTGAGCGATCCGCGGCAGCGCTGCCATTTGATCTCGAAGCGATTATTGGGGTTCGGCGCGTCCATTTCTTGGAGGCTGGAGAGGATCACGCGTCCGCGGCCGTAGATGTCCAACTCGGCGCTCTGCAGGCCCGCTCCGGTGAGCAGGTCGTTGATCTGGCGCTCGGATATGAGCTTGGCGGCGAGCAGGTCGCCGTCGCCGATGCGCGCGGCGTGATCGGCCACGTGCAGCGCCAATTGGCTCACGCGCATGCGCGTCGTCATGTAGTGCGCGACCTCCGCGCCCCCCATCAGCATGACGAGGAACAGCGGGAGCGACAGCGCGAACTCGACGAAGGCGACGCCGCGGGCGTCGGACAGCATTCCACGAACCGGGCTCATGTGCAGTTCCCCGTGCCCGCCGTCCCGTTCGCGCCCTGATCATTGTAGGGCTGGTTGCGGACGACCGCCGTCGCCGTGATGCTGACGGTGTCACTGAGACCGAGCAATCCGCGGACCGGCATGATCGCGGGATAGGTCATGGTCGAGGTGAAGACGACAACGTCCTGCGCCCCGCCCTGACCGGCGCGCCCGATATCCGCGTCGAAGCTGTTGTTGACGATCACGTCCGTGAAGGGCTCGCCGTTATCGCACTGACCGTTCCCGTTCGTGTCGGTATACGGCTCGTGGCGGCGGGCCGCGTCGGCGAAGGTGCGATAGGATAAGCGGGTCGTCGTCACTGTTGCGCCGTTGTGGAGATCGCGGGCCGTGTCGAGGAGTCGCGCATCGACCTGAGCTTGCTTGGCGGGCGCGTTGCCGCCCTCCAGCGCGGAGTCTCGGGCCGCCTTTTGCAGCGCGCCGTCCAGGACGACGCGGGCATAGGCGCGATGCCCCATGTCCAGCGAGCCCAGCAGCAGCATGGCGAGGACCGGCAGCAGCAGGCCGAATTCGGTCAACGCGGCCCCGCGGACGTCGGTGGCGAGACTCGACCGCATCAGTTGGTCAACCTGAGCTGGCCGATCTGATCGGCGATCGTCGCGAAGGTTGTCTGCAGCTGCGCCGAGGTGCGCGCGGCGAAGAAGCGATTGGCCGTCGCACAGCCGGTCAGGCGAGTCTCCAGCCAGGGCTTGCTCTCACCGAACCAGATCACCCACAGGGTGATGTTCTTGTTCTTCACCGCTTCGCAAATCGCCAGCGTGCGGGCGTTCACCTGCTCGCTGATGCTGCCGCCCGGATCACTGTTCGTCTCGCATCGGCCTCCTGGATTCGAAGTTCCGGTTCTGCGGCGATCGAACCACTCGAGGCCATATGAGGCGTAATTGTAGACGCTGGTGCACGTCTCGCCGTCGGTCATGAAAATCAAGTGCCGTTCGATGGCGCCGCCTTGCGCCGTGAACTCGTTATCGGCACGGAAGATGCCGGTCCCCGACAGCAGGCGCGCACCCCATAGCAGCCCGATGTCGTGATACGTATTGCCGCCGGTAGTCAGACCGTTGACATAGTTTTCGAAGTTGGCGGCGGTCGGCCAAGACTGCACTTTACGTGCGACGGTCGGGCATTGGTAATCCGGCCAGATCAGGTTTCGCATCGTCGTCTGTTGTGAGACGTTCTGCCACTGGCTGACGTTGATCGCGCTGCCGGTGCCACGCGGGTAGACGACTCTGTACAACGTCGGTCCCCAGCTCGTCCCGGAGAGGAGGGAGGGCGCGGAGTCGATGTCCAAGTCTTTGGCGCCGGAGGGGATCGGGACGTAGCTCGCCTGGTGGACGGTATCGCGCTCCTCGATGCAGCCGTCCCAGCGGCGGTTAATCAGGTCGATGTTCTGTTGGCCGGAGACGGTCGCGAGCTCGCGCTCGTCATAGGTTCCGGATGCGGGAACCGTTCCGGAGATGCGCGACTCGCCCGTGCAAGCGGCGCCGTCGCCGATCACGTTCAGGCACGTGTCGTTCGCGAAGCTCACGTCGTTGCGGAGCTTGTAGCTGGATACGTCGATCGTGTCCTGCCGGTAGGTCCAATCCGTGAAGGCGAAACGCGGCGTCCCGACCTTTTGGACGATCTTGCGCCGCCGGCAGGTGCGAAACTCGCCGGAGTTGTCGGGTGCGCCCGAGTAACCCCAGTCGCGGTCGTCTGCGGTGCTGTTGCTGTACGTCGTGCGCCGAAGGTTCGCCCCGGTTCCGGTGTCGATCGAGGCACCTGACGGATTAGGCGTATATACCCGATTGCCGTCATTCTGGTCGGTGAACTGTACGTTGTTGCCGAAAGCCGCGCAGTCGCTGATGCTGATGGACCGGGGCGTCCCATCGACGTTATAGGCTTCGTACTCGTCGGACACGACCTCACCAGCGACTTGCGTGGTGAAGTTCGCCAGGCGGGTCTGATAAGGCCACTGGTTCGCGACGTGCGAAGCGGGCAGCAGCTCTCCCACGTTCACGTTCGTGGCGTACGGGACGAAACCGAAGCGTATCTGCACCTCGGTCCCGACGCCGTCGCTTGCGCCGGTGCCGCTGCACGTCGCGCTCGTGTCCAGACGAGCCAGGATCTCGTAGAAGCAGAGAACGGCGGTGCGCAGACCAGCGATCTTGTTCTGGGTGTCGCCGCTGAGCGTCTGCTCCATCGACCCGGTCGTATCGAGGACGAACATCACGTCCGTGTTGGGCAGCCGCATCTCCGCGTCGCAGACGACATCGACGGTGGTCTGCTGGAAGTTGAAGATGCGCATCAACGTCATCGGCACGATCACGCTCGCGGTGCCCGTCACTTTTCCGGCGTTCTCGACATAGTTGCGGGTCAGGGTCTCGGTGCCGTAGAGCCCCTGCTGGAAGTTCACGTCGAAAAAGCGGTCGGCGACGGTGCGGGCGCGATTGGAATCCGCCGCCCAAGCTCCCGCACCCATTTGACGCCTGCCCGCCAAAGCGCCCGCGTCGCAAGCATGCTGAAGGCGCGTCTTCGCCAAGTAGAGGCGGCTCGCGTCGACCGCGCCTCCGACCAGCCCGGCCAAGGGAACCATCGCCATGGCCATCATGACCATGGTGTTGCCCGCTTTGTTGCGAAGCAGCCGTACCAGGAAGGAGGAAAGTCGTTGATGCATCCGCCGAACGCTCCGCGAGTCGAACCGGCCCGGGTCCAGCACGAGGTGATGGACAAGGGTCCGTTGCGAACGGCTAAGGGAATAAGGTGAAGGATTTCCAAAAGCCCGACCGTGCTCTCATCCTGACTTATACCCCTCCCGCTTCGCGCCCGGGTCTGGAGGCGTTGCTCGCCCTCGACGACACGCTCGGCCGCATCCTGCGCACCACGCGCGAGCCGATGGTGGGGCAGATGCGGCTGACCTGGTGGTTCGAGGCGTTGGAGCGGCTCGACCGCGAGCCGCCCCCCGCCGAACCGGTGCTGCGTGCGCTAGCGGGCGAGGTGCTGCCACGGGGCGTCACGGGTACGACGCTGGCGGGCATGGTCGAGGGGTGGGAGGTGCTCCTGGAGGAGCCGCTCGGCGAGACGGCTCTGCGGACTTTCGCGCGCGAGCGGGGCGGTCGGCTGTTCCGGGCGGCGGCGGCGGTGTCGGGCGCGGCGGACGAGCAGGCGGCGGTGGCGGGCGAGGGTTGGGCGCTGGCTGACCTGGCGAGCAACCTCTCCGACCGGCAAGTCGCGGCGCGCGCACGGGAGCTGGCGCGCGCGCGATTAGTAGAGGCGATGGGGTGGCGCTGGTCGCGGGCGGGGCGGGCGCTGGGGGCGCTGGCGCTGCTGGCCCGGTTCGATCTCGAGGGCGGGAGCGGGGCCGGGCGTGTGGGGCGCTTGCTGCTGCACCGACTGACGGGACGCTAGATGAGGGTTGCGGCTCCGTAACGGATGGCTAGGCTCGCCACCGGGCGACAGGGAGCAGGCGCATGTGGTGGCGGTACGCGGTGGGCGGGGCGGCGGTGCTCGCCATGGGCGGGGCGGGCTGGCTCCTGGTCGGCGGCGAGGTGCCCCCGCCAGCCGTATTGCCGACGGCGTCGGCGCAAGTCGCCCCGCCGGCGCAAGAAACGGAGGGCGGCGCGCCCACCCTACCGGAAGCGACCCCGAAGACGCGCGAGGAAAAGCGGTTCGGGCGATATGACAAGGACCGCGACGGCGCGATCACGCGCGACGAGTATCTGCTGAGCCGGCGCAAGGCGTACGCCAAGCTCGACCGCGACGGCGACGGGCGGCTGTCGTTCGACGAGTGGTCGGTGAAGACCACGACCAAGTTCGCGACCGCCGACCGCGACAAGTCGGGGGCGATGAACGCGGCCGAGTTCGCGACCACCGCAGTCAAACGGCGGCCGGCTCGGCGACCGGCCTGTCCTCCGCAGCAGGACGACGGTTGAGGTTATTGGGGCTGAGCCACTCGGCCAGCGCGGCGCGGGCGCGGTCGGTGTACATCTTCTTGCGCTCGGCCTTCTTGGACCGGCCCGGGATGGGCGGGAACAGGCCGAAGTTGACGTTCATCGGCTGGTAGAGCTCCGCGTCCGCTGCACCGGTGATGTGGTTGAGGAGCGCGCCCAGCGCGGTCTCGACGGGTGGCGGCGTCAGCGCCTCGCCCCTGAGCTCCGCGGCGGCGAAGCGGCCGGCGAGCAGGCCGATCGCGGCGCTCTCGACATAGCCCTCGCAGCCGGTGATCTGGCCGGCGAAGCGGATATTGGGGCGGCTCTTCAGGCGCAAGGAGCCGTCGAGCAACCCGGGCGAACGGATGAACGTGTTGCGGTGCAGCCCGCCCAGCCTGGCGAACTCGGCATTCTCCAGGCCGGGGATGGTGCGGAACAGGCGCACCTGCTCGGCGTGCTTGAGCTTGGTCTGGAAGCCGACGATGTTCCAGAGCGTGCCGGACGCGTTGTCCTGGCGGAGCTGGACGACGGCGTAAGGCCAGCGGCCGGTGCGCGGATCGTCGAGGCCGACGGGCTTCATCGGGCCGTAGCGGAGCGTGTCGACGCCGCGCTCGGCCATGACCTCGATCGGCATGCAGCCCTCGAAATAGGGCGTGTCCTTCTCCCAGTCGCGGAACGGCGTCTTCTCGCCGTCGAGCAGGCCCTGGTGGAAGGCGAGGTACTGCTCCTTGGTGAGCGGGCAGTTGATGTAGTCGTGCCCATCGCCCTTGTTCCAGCGCGATTGGAACCACGCCGTTCCCATGTCGATGCTGTCGCGGTGGACGATGGGCGCGATGGCGTCGAAGAAGGCCAGCGCGTCGGCGCCGGTCGCCCGGCCGATGCTGTCGGCCAGACCGGGGGCGGTGAGGGGACCGGTGGCGACGATCGCGAGGCCGTCCTCGGGCAGACTGTCGACGCGCTCGCGGACGATCTCCACGTTCGGGTGCGCTTCGAGCGCGGCGGTCACGCCGGCGGAGAAGCCGTCGCGGTCGACGGCGAGTGCCGAGCCGGCGGGCACGCGGTGGTGGTCGCCCTGGGTCAGGATCAGCGATCCGAGCGCGCGCATCTCCTGGTGAAGCAGACCGACGGCGTTCGACTCCGCATCGTCGGAGCGGAAGCTGTTCGAGCAGACGAGCTCGGCCAAGCCGTCGGTATGGTGCGCAGGAGTCATGTCCCCCGAACCGCGCATTTCGGACAAGCGGACGCGGAACCCTGCCTGGGCGAGCTGCCAGGCGGCTTCCGAGCCGGCGAGGCCGCCGCCGATAATATGGATGTGGTACGTCATGATTCGGCTTAGCTTCTCAATCTTCGCGCCTGTTCGGCAATTCCGTGTCGTCCGACTTGGCTTTTGTTGCGCGGCGGCTCCGGTGCGTCGACAGGCATGAGAAGGCCATGGCAGAGTGCGGCCTTGTAGGACAGCCCGGCCAATTACGTCTCACCGCGCGGCGGGTCGACCCTCCGCCCGCTGCCGGATAACCGCCAGCAGGTTGTTCTCCAGATCGCCGAGGAACAACTTGCCCCACAAGGCGCAGTAGGCGTTCACGGGAGTGCGCATCCAATAGCGTGTCGTGAGTGTCACCCTCGAACCACCGCCCGACAGCGCCTCGACCGCGTAGCCGCCGGTCGTCACGCGAAAATAGCTGCTGTTTGGCGTGAGATGGCGATCGGTGAACGCCCAGGCCGCGACGTCGTCGAAGATGAAGCGCCAGCCGATCCGCTCGTTCGGCTCCCAATCGACGACGCGCTCGCGAAAGCGGATTCTGTGACTCCAAACGGCGTGCCTATCCGCACCCAGGCCATTGCCGATCAGCCGCGCGCCGACCGGGCGCGGAACGCCGATCACGTCCTGCGTGAAATTCCAGCGACCCTCGCCTGGCCGAACGTCGGGCACGCCGCGGAGCAACGGCCAGATCGCCTGGGGAGGCGCGTGCACGACCACCGATCGGCTGACCGTCCTGCTCGCCTCCGGTAAAGGAATGAACGGCTCGACCTGCAACGCGATGACGGGCAGCGCGAGGAGCGCGGCCGAGTAGAAGGCGTCGATGTCGACCTCGGGCCGCCGACGACGGAAGCTGTAGGTGAGCGCGGCGCCCGCCATGCCGCTCAGCAGCCAAAGAGGTGCGAGCATCACGATGCAGATCACGCCTTCCCGCAGGAACGCGGCCGACGCGACGATCGCCGCGAGCGACAGCCAGACGGGGACGAGCAGGTACGCCCCGCGCGACCGCTCGCCCCAGGGGTCGGCGACGTAGGCGACGAACGCCGAAATCGCGCCGGGCAGAATGATCAGAAAGGAGAAGCTGATCAGCCCGCCGTTCGGACGCGTGAACTCCAGGAGCAGGTACACGCCCAGCGCAAAGGCGAGCGCGACCGCGAGGGCTGCGGTGATACGAATGGCTGCGGTCCGTCGACGGCTCGGCGGCGCGAGCATCGGGTCGGAGCGGCCCACCCCGTCAGCTCGCGGCGCGTTGGCCGGGGATGAACCGGGCGACCTTGGAGCCGAGCTTCATCAACGCGACGAGCGTCGGTTTGGGCAGCATCCGCACCTGATCGTACCAACGGGACAGATTTCCCATGAAGTCGTGCATGCGCGTGATGCGCTCGCGCAGGTGGGCGGGGGCGCTCCTGTCGGCCGCGAGGCGGTCGGCGAGCTCGGCCAGGACCTCGAGCGTCGGATCGATCTCGCGCTTCTTGCGCTCGGCGACGATGCGGGTGAGCATGTCCCAGAGGTCCGCCTCCGCGACGAAATGGTCGCGACGGTCGCCCTCGATATGCACGCGGCGGACGATGCCGTAACCCTGCAGGTCCTTGAGGCCCGTCGATACGTTGGAGCGCGCGAGGCCGAGCGTGTCGGAGATCGCCTCGGCGGTGAGCGGCTGGTCGGAAAGGTAGAGCAGCGCATGGATTTGCGACACGGAGCGGTTGACGCCCCATTGCGACCCCATCTCACCCCAGTGAAGGATGAACGTCTTGGCGTCGGGGTGGTCCATGAGGGACATAGTCGCGCGTCCTTTCCGTAAAAACAGAAATATCGGAAGAGGGTGGCGAGGTCAAGCCGTGAACCCCGGTCGGGAACCCCCGTCGCGTTCGCCGTTTCTCTATCGCAACAACAACGGTCGGGAGTGCGTGCTTTGCGAAAAGGTTGGACCGCCTTGCTGATGAGCGCGGCGATGCTGGCGGGATGCGGGCAGCAGCAGGAGCAAGGCGCGGCGGAGGACGTGCTCGCGACGCAGCCGCCCTCGCGGGGTAGCGCCGGCGGCGTGACGCGCACCGAGGTGTCGCCGTCCCCCACGCCCTCGCCTGCGCCGCTGGCGAGCGTGATCCAGGAGCAGCCGGGACCGGAGGGCTCGCGCGTGGCGCTGAACCGCGCCGCGGTGACCGGCGACGTGATGACGGTGCAGCTCAGCTTTAGCGGCGGGACGAGCTGCTGCGGCTACATACCAGTCGATCGGGTCAGCGTGATCGACGACGCCACCGCTCAGCAGATCGGCGTCCTGAAGGACGGGCAGGGCCGCTGGCTCGCCGCTCCGCTGGGCTCGAACGACAAAGAGATCCGCGTGGAGACGAACGAGAGCGCGCCGCAGATCGTCTGGTTCAAGTTCCCCGCGCCGCCGCCCACCAGCCGGACGGTGTCGATCAACATCCCCGGCGTCGGTCCCTTCGACGGCATCCCGGTCACCCGGTGAGACCGCTCCTGCCCGCGCTCGCGCTGGCGGTCGCGGGCTGCTCCGAGCCGTCGCCCGACGGGCAAGCGCAGCCCCCTCCCGCGGCGGCGGTGTCCGCGCCCGAAGCGGATGTGGGCGGCGTCGCGACCACCGGCGGCGGGCTGCGCGGCGAGGTGAGCGCGCTCGCCGCCGATACGGGCGGGCTGAACACGCGGGTGACGGACCTGGGCACGGTGATCGAGCTGCCGGCGGATACGCTGTTCGAGTTCGACAAGGCCGAGCTGACTCCGGCCGCGCAGGAGAACCTGCTCAAGGCCGCCGAGGCGATCCGCCGCGCGCCGCCCGGACCCGTCGCAGTCACCGGCCATACGGACGCCAAAGGGAGCGACGCGTACAACCAGGAGCTCTCGGAGGCCCGCGCGCGGGCGGTGGCCGAGTGGATGCGCGGCCAAGTCGGCGTGCGGCAACGGAGCTTCACCGTCGCAGGCAAGGGCGAGGCGCAGCCCGTCGCGCCCAACGCGCGGCTGGACGGGAGCGACGACGAGGGCGGCCGGGCGCGGAACCGACGGGTGGAGTTGCTCATCCCGAACAGGTGAGGAGGCGGGGATGATCGACCATATGGGGTTCGCTGTGTCGGACATCGCGCGGTCCCGGCGCTTCTACGAGGCCGCGCTCGCGCCGCTCGGCATGGGCGTGATCATGGTGGCGACGCCGGAGCAGACGCAGTCGGGCGGGACGGCGATCGGGTTCGGCAAGACGGACGTGGGCTACCCGTTCTTCTGGATCGGCGACAACGAACGGGTGGGTGAGGGCACGCACGTCGCCTTCCCGGCCGACAGCCGTGCGGCGGTGGACGCGTTCCACGCGGCCGCGGTAGCGGCCGGCGGCGTCGATCACGGCGGGCCGGGGCTCCGGCCGCACTACGGGCCGAACTACTACGCCGCCTTCGTGCTCGACCCGGACGGCGCGAACATCGAAGCGGTGTGCCGCGGCCCGGGATGATCCCGGCAACGTTCCGTTAGGAACCGGCCCGCTACCCTGTCCGGCATGGCCGAACCCGCGACACAGCCCGCCGAGCGCCGGGGCGCAGCCCGCGTCCCCGTCTCCTTCGTGATCACGCTCGACCGGACGGAGACGGCGACCGTGGAGGCGGAGGCGGCGAACATCTCGGCCACGGGCATGTTCGTGCGATCGCCGATCGAGTTGCCGCTCTGGGCGCGGTTCACCGCCGCGCTGCCCGCGGGCAGCTCGCGCGAGGTGCGCGTCGTGCGGCGGGACGGGAACGGGTACGGGTGCCTGTTCCAGGCGCCGCTGGAGGCGGAGGAACTGGAGGCGGTGTTGCGGTCGGAGGAAGCCGTGGCCGGGTTCGACCGGCTACGCGCCGAGGCGGAGGCGCCGCCGCCCAAGCCGCGGGGGTTGTTGGGGCTGTGGCGGCGGTGACATTCTAGCCCTCTCCCGCTCTCGCGGGAGAGGGACAGGCGCGGCACGCGCCAGGGTGAGGGTAGTGCCTGTTGAGGGCGGGCCCTCACCCTGCGGCTGCGCCGCTGTCCCTCTCCCGCGAAAGCGGGAGAGGGTAGGACTTCAGCCCGCCACCGGCAGGCGGACGGTGCCGTCGGCGTTGCGCTGGAGCGGGCTGTAAGCGGTAACCGTCTCCAGCAGCATCGGCTCGTACAGGTGCGGGAAGAGCTGGCCGCCGCGCGACTCCTCCCATTTCACCTTCTCCGACCGGTAGGCGGAGAGATCGACCGCGGCGACGTGGAGGCCGTCCTGGCCGGCGAAATGCTTGTCCACCGTCTCGGTCAGCTGGTCGCAGGTCGACAGGTGGATAAAGCCGTCGCGACGGTCCGCATTCGAGCCCTCGAAGCGGCCGTCGCGCTCGAACGCCTCCATCTCGGCACCGGTCAGGACCTTGTAGACGAGTTCGGGCGCGCTCATTCGTCCTCCTCCCCGCTCTCGTCCCCACTCTCATCGACCCGCTCGGCCATGGTGTGCGGGCTGGTGCCGTCGTCCACGGTCAGCTGCTTGTCAGGGTCGGGCGCTTGCGCGGGCGTGTCACGCACTTCGGCGATGACCTCCTCCTCGGCGGGATCCTCGGCGTCCTCCGCCTCGTCGATGCGGGCGGCGGAGACGACGTGCTCGTCCGCCGCCACGTCGAACAGCCTGACGCCCTGCGTGTTCCGGCCGGTCACGCGCGTGTCGCCGACCGACATGCGGATGAGCTTGGCCTGATCGGTGACGAGCATGAGCTGCTCGCCATTGTGCGAAGGGAAGGAGGAGACCACTGGGCCGTTGCGGTCGGAGGTCACGATATTGGTGATCCCCTGGCCGCCGCGGCCGGTGCGGCGATATTCGTAGGCGCTGGTGCGCTTGCCGTAGCCGTTGGCGGTGACGGTGAGGATGAACTCCTCCGCCTCCTCGAACGCGGCCATGCGCTCCGGCGACAGCGACATCTCGCGTTCGCCCTCCTTCCACGGAGCGGCGCGGAGGTACGCCTCGCGCTCTTCGGTAGTCGCGGCGAAGCCTTTGAGGATGGAGAGCGAAATGACCTTGTCGCCCTCGGCGAGGCTGACGCCGCGCACGCCGGTCGAGGTGCGGCTCTGGAACTCGCGCACGTCGGTCGCGGCGAAGCGGATCGCGCGGCCGCCCTTGGTCGCGAGCAGCACGTCGTCCTCCTCGGTCAGGAGCGCGACGGCGACGAGGCAGTCGTCCGAGCCT
Source organism: Sphingomonas lenta (assembly GCF_002288825.1). GTDB lineage: Bacteria > Pseudomonadota > Alphaproteobacteria > Sphingomonadales > Sphingomonadaceae > Sphingomonas > Sphingomonas lenta. The sequence goes on along the minus strand of NZ_NSLI01000002.1, from coordinate 62,337 downwards.
TCATCAAAGCGCATCGCGATCTTGCCGTTCGACGGCACGTTGGTGAACGCGTCCATCGAGTTTCTACGCACCGTGCCGTTCGCGGTGGCGAACATGACGTGGAGGTCGCCCCACTTCGCCTCGTCCTCGGGCAGCGGGAGCACGGTCGAGATCGTCTCGCCGGGCGCGAGCGGCAGGAGGTTGATCATGGGCCGGCCGCGGGTGGCGGGACCGCCCTCGGGCAGGCGCCACACCTTCATGCGGTACACCTTGCCGTGCGTGGAGAAGAACAGCACGGGCGTGTGCGTGGAGGTCACGAACAGCTTGGCGATCGCGTCCTCTTCCTTGGTCGCCATGCCGGCGCGGCCCTTGCCGCCGCGGCGCTGGGCGCGGAAGGTGTCGAGCGGCGTGCGCTTGATGTAGCCCTGCATGGTCACGGTCACGACCATGTCCTCGCGCTCGATCAGGTCCTCGTCGTCGATGCCCTCGGCCGCTGCCGCGATCTCGGTGCGGCGCGGCGTCGCGAACTGGTCGCGGACGGCGCGGAGCTCGCCGCGCATGACCTCGTAGAGCTTGGCGCGGTTCGCCAGGATCTCGAGCAGCTCGGTGATGGAGGCGGCGAGCTGCTTGAGCTCGTCGCCGATCTCGTCGCGGCCGAGCGCGGTCAGGCGGTTCAGGCGGAGGTCGAGGATCGCCTTCACCTGCGCGTCGGACAAGCGGTAGGTGTCGCCCTCCACCTCGTGCTCGATCGCCTCGACGAGGCGGATGTAGGGCAGGATCTCCGCGATCGGCCACTCGCGGGCGAGCAGCTTGTCGCGCGCCTCCGCCGGGCTGCGCGAGCCGCGGATCAGCGCCACCACTTCGTCGAGGTTGGTGACGGCGATGACGAGGCCGAGCAGGATGTGGGCGCGTTCGCGGGCCTTGGCGAGCTCGAACTTCGAGCGCCGCGTGATGACCTGTTCGCGGAACTGGACGAACGCCTGGATGATGTCGCGAAGGTTGAGGAGCTCCGGCCGGCCGCCGCGGATGGCGAGCATGTTGGCGGAGAAGCTCGACTGCGCGGGCGTGTGCCGCCAGAGCTGGTTCAGCACCACCTCAGGCGTGGCGTCGCGGCGCAGGTCGATGACGATGCGCACGCCTTCGCGGTTGGACAGGTCGCGGACGTCGGTGACGCCCTCGATCCGCTTCTCCTTGGCGGCCTCGGCGATCTTCTCGACCAGGGCGTTCTTGCCCTGCTGGTAGGGGATCTCGGTCAGCACGATGGAGCGGCGGTCGTTGCGCCCTTCCTCGATCTCGTGGCGCGAGCGGACGATGATCGAGCCGCGGCCGGTATTGTATGCCGAGCGCGCGCCCGCGCGGCCGAGGATGATGGCGCCGGTCGGGAAATCGGGACCGGGAACGATCTCCTGCAGCTCCTCCGCGGTGATCGCGCCGTTGTCGATATAGGCCAGGCAGGCGTCGATCACCTCGCCGAGATTGTGCGGCGGGATGTTAGTGGCCATGCCCACTGCGATGCCGCCCGCGCCGTTGACGAGCAGGTTGGGGAATTGCGCCGGGAGAACCTGCGGCTCGCGTTCCGAGGCGTCGTAGTTGGGCTGGAAGTCGACCGTGTCCTTGTCGAGGTCGTCGAGCAGCGCGCCCGTGACGCGCGCCAGCCGCGCCTCCGTGTAGCGCATCGCGGCGGGCGGATCGGGATCCATCGAGCCGAAATTGCCCTGGCCGTCGATCAGCGGCACGCGCATGGACCAGTCCTGCGCCATGCGCGCGAGCGCGTCGTAGATCGCGCTGTCGCCGTGGGGGTGGTACTTACCCATGACGTCGCCGACGATGCGCGCCGACTTGCGATAGGGGCGATTGTAGGTGAAGCCGCTCTCCGCCGCCGAGTAGAGGATGCGGCGGTGCACGGGCTTCAGGCCGTCGCGCACGTCGGGCAGCGCGCGCGCGACGATGACGCTCATAGCGTAGTCCAGATAACTGGACTTCATCTCGTCGACGATGGAAATGGACTGGATGGGGTCGGCGAGGGCGGTGTCGTCGGCCAAAGGGCAAGCTTTCTTCAGGATCGTTACAGATCGAATATAGGAACGCCGGCCACCAAAGTCACGCGCGCGTACGCGTGCGCGTACGCGCGAGGGAGCGACACCTTAGCCCTCTCCCGCTTTCGCGGGAGAGGGACAGGCGCGGCACGCGCCAGGGTGAGGGCAGTACCTGTCGAGAGCGGGCCCTCACCCTGCGGCTGCGCCGCTGTCCCTCTCCCGCGAAAGCGGGAGAGGGGTGTTCAGGGCGCGACCTCCTTGCCTTCCCAGTCGAACAAGCGGCCGGAGTCGCCAGATTTGAGCCCGTCCAGCACGTCGAGGAGCTGCACGGCAGCGCGGTCGGGGGTGAAGAGACGGCCGGGCTGGACGTTGCCCTGGAACGGCTTGGACAGCCCCGTGTCCACAGTGCCCGGGTGTAGCGCGACCACGATCGACTGCGGGTTGCGGCGCTTCTCCTCGATCGCCAGCGTGCGGATGAGCTGGTTGAGCGCCGCCTTGGACGCGCGATAGCCGTACCAGCCGCCGAGCTTATTGTCGGAGATCGAGCCGACACGCGCGGATAGGGCCGCGAACACCGCGCGGCGGTCGCGCGGCAGGAGCGGCAGGAAGTGCTTGGCGACGAGCGCGGGGCCGATGCTGTTGACGAGGAAGTTGCGCTGGAGCCAGTCGGCATCGAGCTCGCGCCACGCCTTCTCCGGCCCACGCCCGTCGTCGTGGAGCAGTCCGGTCGCGACGAACACCAGGTCGACCCCCGCCGGCACGCGGGAGGCCGCGGCGGTGACGCTCGCCTCGTCGGCGACGTCGATCCGGCGGTCACCCTCGAACGAGCGGGCGAAGGCGTGGACCTCGGCGTCCTCGTCGCGCAACGCCTCGACCAGCGCCGCGCCGATGCCGCCGCTGGCGCCGATGACGACCGCCCTCACGCGCGGACGAACCGGAGGCGGTCGGGCGTGCTCGCCTGGGCGTCATGACGATAGCCGTCCGCGTCGAAGCCGGGGAGCGCGGCCGGGTCTTGGATGCGGTGCTCGACGACCCAGCGCGCCATCATGCCGCGCGCCTTCTTCGCGTGGAAGCTGACGAACCTGGCGTCGGGCCCTTCACGGAAGTCGACCGCGATCACGCCCGCGCCGGCGGGGACGAACTTGTCCACCGCCGCCCAATATTCCTCGCTGGCGAGATTGAGGATCACGCCCGAGCCTTCCGCCCCCAGCTCCTCCCCGAGCGCGCGGGCGATGCGGTCGCCCCACCAGTCGGTCAGCCGGTCGCGACCCGAGCGATCCCCGGGCGCCCAACGCGTGCCCATCTCCAGCCGGTAAGGCCTGATCGCGTCCAGCGGGCGGAGCAGGCCGTAGAGGCCGGACAGCATGCGGAGATGATCCTGCGCATAGGCCACCGCCTCCTCGTCGAGCGAATAGGCGTCGAGACCGACATAGACGTCGCCCGCGAAGGCGAACAGCGCGGGCCGCTCGGGCGCGTCGGCGAAGCCGCGGTAGCGGTCGGCGTTCAGCTTGGCGAGCGCGGGCGAGATCTTAATCAACTCGGCCAAGCGCTTCCGCGACAGGCGCGAGCAGGCCTTGGCGAGCGTTTCCGCTTCCTCCGAGAAGCGGGGCCGGGTGGGCGTGCAGGGCGGCGGCGCGCGCTCGTAGTCGAGCGACTTGGCGGGTGAGATGACGGCGATCATGGTGCGAGGCGCGGGTTAGCGGCGTGCTCGGGCGCGTTCAATCGCGGTTCAGTAGGCTAAGCCTATGGGGCGGATCGCTTGAACGGGGCGGGCGGGGTCGGTACAGCGCCGGCCGTGGTTAAGGCCCCCGCCCACCATCAGGAGAGATCCCGCATGAAGAACGTTTCCACCGCCGTGCTGTCCGCGCTGCTGCTGACGGGCGCCGCCGGCGGCGCGATCGTCGCCGAGCCCGCCGCGGCGCAGAAGAAGAAGGAGAAGGTTCAGCAGCCTAAGCTGAGCCCGGACGTCCTTAAGCCGCTTCAGGCCGCCGAGGCGGCGCTGAAGGTGAACGATTTGGCTACGGCAGAGCCTGCCATCGCCCAGGCTGAAGCCGCCGCGAAGACTGACGAAGATCGTTACTTCGCCGCGGCTTCACGCATCAGCCTGGAGGAGCGCAAGATACAGGCGCAGCGCGCGGCCAACCCGACGGGCGTTATCGACCAGACGCGGCTCGCCGCGCCGCTCGACGTGCTGATCAACTCGCCGCGCACTGATCCCAAGCTGAAGGGGCAGCTGGCGTACAATCGCGGGATCATCTCGTTCAACAGCAAGCAGTATCCGCAAGCCGTTCAGTATTTTACGCAAGCTCAACAGCTGGGCTATACCAGCCCGGATCTGACGTTGCAGATCGCTCAAGCCAAGGAGCGGGCTGGCGACGTCCAAGGCGCGCTGGGAAGCTACGAGGCGGAGATCCAGCGCGCGACCGCGACGGGCCAGAAGGCACCGGAGGAAGTCTACCGCTATGCCCTGGCGCGCGCGATGAAGCAGCCCGGCCAGGCGCTGCCCTGGATGCAGCGGCTCCTGGCGGCTTACCCGACGCAGAAGAACTGGCGCGACATGCTGGTCCTCTACGGTCTGCAGCAGGGCTCGATCGCGACCCTCGACACGCCGCAGAAGATCGACCTGTTCCGTTTGATGGATGACACCAACTCGCTGGCGGACCAGTATGATTACGGCGAGTTCGCGCAGAAGCTGCGCGACCGCGGTCTGCCCGTCGAGGCGCGCAAGATCCTTCAGGAGGGCATCGCCGCCGGCAAGATCCCGGCGGGCAACGCCGAGTACAAGGCGATGCAGTCGGAGATCGCCAAGCTGATCTCCAACGAGGGTCCGCTCGGCCCGCTGGAGACCAAGGCCAAGGCGGCCGGCGACGGCAAGCTCGCCGCGCAGACGGGCGACGCGTATCTGAGCCAGGGCAACAACGCCAAGGCGGCGGAGCTCTATCGCGCCGCGCTGCAGAAGGGCGGCGTGAACGCGGACGAGGTCAATACGCGCCTCGGCATCGCGCTCGCGCGTCAGGGCGACAAGGCCGGCGCCAAGGCGGCGTTCGCCGCGGTGCAGGGCGCGCCGCGCAAGGACCTGGCCGCGCTCTGGTCGCTGCACGTCGATACGACGGCGTAAGCGCCGCGATTTCGATGAGAAGGGAAAGGGGCGGTCCCGCGGGGCCGCCCCTTTCTCGTTCACTCCGCCGTGATGGGGATGCCGGACTCGCTCTTCGCCGTCCGGATCGTCAGCGACGTCTTTACGCTCGCGACGTTGGGCGCGGGCGTCAGATGCGTCGTCAGGATTTCCTGGAACGCGCGCAGGTCGGTGGCGACGATCTTCAGGATGAAGTCGATCTCGCCGTTGAGCATATGGCACTCGCGGACCTCGGGGATCGCGGCGACGTGCGCTTCGAACGCGGAAAGGTCGTGCTCGGCCTGGCTCTTCAGGCTCACCATCGCGAACACGGTGATCGGGTAGCCCAAACGCGTGCCGTCGAGCTCGGCATGGTAGCCGCGGATCGCGCCCATCTCTTCCAGCGCGCGGACGCGCCGGAGGCAGGGCGGGGCGGTCAGGCCGACGCGCTCCGCCAGGTCGACATTGGTCATGCGGCCGTCCGCCTGCAGCAACGCGAGAATCTGCCGGTCGATACGGTCCAACGCCATCGTCACTCCTTGGAACTAGTCTGATCTGAACTAAACTGTCTCTTCAACGTAAGAACATTGCGCGCAAGTGCAATCGTCCCACAATGCGACGTGCCGAAACGGCGCTTTGACCGGGTGAATCGGACGGTTAAGGGTTTCTTGACGCAGGGGTGCGGACCCGGCGCGGCGAGGAAGTTTCATTGCGTTTCGACGACAGCCTCAGGACGGTGCTCAACTCCGACGTGACGACCGGTTTCGGCGCGCGGTCGGCGTGGCGGCAGCTCGTCGACCTGGCCGGTCGGGGCCGCGCGCCGACGGACGAGCCGGTGATCGCGCGCCTACGGATGCTGCGCGAAGTCGTGCCGGCCGAGGTGCGCGCGGCGAGCGCGCGGGGGCTCGCCTATGCGCGGCCGGATGCGCGGCTGGTCGGCTTCTTCGCCGAGGACACGTTGGCGATCGCCGCGCCGGTGCTGCGTACGGCGGAGTTGCCGGCCGTGGACTGGATCGCGCTGCTGCCCAGGCTGTCGCCCGCCCTGCGCTCCGTGCTCCGGCACCGCCGCGATCTGCCGGGCGACGTCGTGCGCGCGCTGGAGAGCTTCGGCTCGATCGACTTCGCCCTGCCGGAGCCCGACGCGCTGGAGCTCCAGCCGGACATGATCGCCGCGCCCGAGCCGGCCACGTCCGCCGAGCCGCTATTCACGCCGCCGCCGAACGTGCCGCTGAGCGAGAGCCCGTTCGTGGCGCTGGGCGAGGTCGCGCGCGGGTTGCCCGTCGTCGCCGAAGCGCTGGCGCGTACCGAGCCGGAGACGGCGCCGCCCCCGCCGCCGACGGACGGCTTCGCGATCTCCGACCTCGTCGCCCGCATCGAGGCGTTCCGCCGCCGGCGTGAGGAGGAGCCCGCCGAGAGTGCGGAGCCCATCGATGACAAGCCCGAGCGCTTCCAGTTCGAGACGGACGCGACCGGCGCGATCATCGGCGTGCAGGGCGTCGCGCGCGGGCCGCTGGTGGGCTTGTCGATCGCGCATGCGGGCGTGCAGGGCATGGCGCAGATCGACGGCGTCGCGACGGGTGCGTTCCGACGCCGCTCCCGCTTCGAGGACGCGCGGTTGGAGGTAGGCGGCGCGTCCACCGCGACGGGATCATGGCGGCTGAGCGCCGTTCCGACCTTCGATCCGGCGACGGGTCGCTTCACGGGTTTCCGCGGCACCGGCCGCCGGCCCCGCGCCGACGAGAGCGCCGCGCCGATCCGGCGCGCGCCGTCGCCGGACTCGCTGCGCCAGCTCGTCCACGAGCTCCGCACGCCGACCAACGCCATCGCCGGGTTCGCTGAGCTGATCGAGAGCGAGTTGTTGGGCCCCGTACCCGAGACGTACCGGGCGCAGGCGGGCGCGATCAGGACGCGCGCCGCCGACCTGCTCGCCGCGATCGAGGACTTGGACACGGCCTCGCGCATCGAGATGGGGGCGCTGGAGCTCCGGCCCGGCCCCATACTACTCCAGCCGTTGATCGAGCGCGTGGTCGGCGACCTCGCGCCGCTCGCGGGCATGCGCGGCGTCCGCGTGCTCGTCGATGCGGACGACGGCGCGCGCGCCCTGGCGGACGACCGCGCGGCGGAGCGGCTGCTGGGCCGCCTGCTCGCGACCTTGGTGTCGGCGGGCGTAGCGGGCGAGACGATCCGCGCCTCCGTCTACGCCAACCCGTCGAGCGTCGAGATCGCGGTGGATCGCCCGCGCGCGCTGGTCGACCTCGACGCGGAGGCGCTGCTCGCGCTGGACGGTGGCGACGAGGAGGGCGCGCCGCTGCTCGGCACCGGCTTCGCGCTCCGGGTCTCGCGCAATCTCGCGGGTGAGCTAGGCGGGGGGCTGGAGTTCGGGCCCAAGCGCTTGACTTTGCGGCTGCCCGCCGCCGTAGATCGTTCGATGGAGCACGCGACGACGTCTTGAGTGGCTGACCGCGCGCAGCCCTATCGCGAGCCGCCGCCGGCCGCCGACGCGCTCGTGCGCTGGCCGGATCGGTGGGGAACGCGCTTCCTGCTGACGGTCGATGTCGAGGAGGAGTTCGACTGGGGCGCGCCGCTCGATCGGGCGCAGCGCTCCACGACGGCGATGCGGGCCTTTCCGGACGCGCACCGCCGCTTCGCCGATCAGGGCGCGCCGCTCACCTGCCTCGTCGATCATCCGATCGCGACCGACCCGGCCTCGGTCGAGGTTTTGCGGGAGGTGCTCGCGGACGGTCGGTCGGCGATCGGGGCGCAACTCCACGCCTGGGTCAATCCGCCCTTCGAGGAGGAGCGCCGGGCGGGAGACAGCTTTCCGGGCGCACTGCCGGAGACGCTGGAGGCGGCCAAGCTCGACCGACTGACCGACGCCATCGCCGGGGCGTTCGGGACGCCGCCGCGCATCTATCGCGCGGGCCGCTACGGCATCGGGCCGAACACCCGGCGGCTGCTGCGCGAGCGTGGCTATCTCGCCGACAGCTCGGTGCGGGCGCACTACAGCTATGTGGGGGAGGGCGGGCCGGACTTCGGCGCGGTCGGCAACCATGCCTATCGCGTCGACGGCCTGCTCGAACTGCCGCTCACCACGGTGTTCACCGGGCGGGCGCGGGCGGCGGGCGCTCGGCTGTTCGGGCCATTGGGCATGCTGCCGAGGGGGAGGGGCGTCGCGGCGCGGTCGGGCCTGCTCTCGCGCGTGGCGCTGACGCCCGAGGGCATGCCGCTCGCCGATGCGCTCCGGGCGGTGGACATAGCCGTGGGCGACGGCGTGCGGTTGCTCGTCTTCTCCTTCCACTCGCCCTCGCTCGCGCCGGGGCACACGCCCTATGTGCGCGACGCGGAGGACCTCAGGCGTTTCTGGGCGTGGTGGACCGCGATGTTCGCGCGGCTGGAACGGCTAGGCGTCCGCGCGGCGTCGCTGGACGAGGTGCTGGCGGCGGCCGATCAGGTCTAAGGCCCGGTCTCCAGCTCGGTGAACTGGACCAGCATCACCTCGGCGGCGGCGACCTCGTCGTCGCTCGTCCGCTCGACGCGCGTGAGCTTCTGCGCGCCCTTGTCGCCGATGGGCAGCACCATGCGCCCGCCTACCTCCAGCTGGCCGGCGAGCGTCGACGGCATCTCCTTGGCGGCCGCGCTGACCAGGATGGCGTCGAACGGCGCTTGGTCGGGCCAGCCGCGCGAGCCGTCGCCGACGCGGAGCGTGACGTTGGTCTTGTCGAGCGAGCGCAGCCGTTGCGCGGCGGCGACGACGAACTCCTCGACGACGTCCACGCTCCACACCTCGCCGGCGAGGTCGGCGAGGAGCGCCGTCTGGTAGCCCAGGCCCGTGCCGACCTCGAGCACGCGGTCGCCCGGCCGGAGGTCGAGCAGGTCGATCATCAGCGCCGACATGAAGGGCTGCGAGATCGTCTTGTCGAACCCGATCGGCAGCGGCCGGTCCTGATAGGCGAGCGCGCCGAGCTGGGGCGGGACGAACAAGTGGCGGGGCAGCGACAGCATCGCCCCGCGCAGCCGCTCATCCATGCGCGGCCGGCTCGTGTCGTCGCCCGTCAGCTCGTACTCGATGTCAATCACCTCGACCATGTGCCGCCGGAGCGTGGCGAGATGGTCTTCGGTGAGGCCCTTCACGTGGCTCAGCTCCCGTTCGCGACCGACTCGGCGGCGTTGTCGGCGGGACCCGACGCGCCGTCGTTCACGCCGTTGTCGGTCATGTCGGCGCCGGGCGCACCGGTTGCGCCGAACGGATCTTCGGCGACGCTGTTCGCCTCCGTCCGACGGTCGTCCTCGCCGCCGCCGCACGCCGCGGCCGTGAGCAGCAGCGCGAGAGGGGCCGTCCGCTTGAGCTTCGCCATCATCCGTCTCCTGCTTTTCCGTAGAGCGTTCGGCTCCCACGCCGGTTCCGTACGGCACCGCGGGCCCGTGTCGGGCGTTGAACATGCCGGAGCCGAACGTGACGCTGGAACAGATCATCGCCGGCATCGGAGCGGCGCTGCTGCCGGCCGCGGCCATGCAGGGCTACGAGGCCGAGCGCGCGGCGATGATCGCAGCCGTCCGCTCCACCGCCGCCGCGGCGGGCGTGCGGGACAGGGCGCGGATCTCACCCGCGGTGCTCGACGCGTTGCGGGCGGTGCCGCGGCACGAGTTCGTTCCGCCGGATCTACGCGGACGCGCCTACGAGAACCGGCCGTTGCCGATCGGCGAGGATCAGACGATCTCTCAGCCCTATATCGTCGCGCTCATGACCGACCTGCTGGAGCCGCGGCCCGGCCATGTCGTGCTCGAGGTAGGCACCGGGTCGGGTTATCAGGCGGCGGTGCTGTCGCGGCTCGTGCGACGGGTGCACAGCGTCGAGATCGTCGAGCCGCTGGCGCGCTCGTCGGCGGCCCGGCTCGCGCGGTTGGGTTACGCAAACGTCGAGGTGCGGCACGGCGACGGCTATGCCGGCTGGCCGGAGCGCGGGCCGTTCGACGCGATCATCGTGACCGCCGGCGCCGACCACGTCCCGCCGCCGCTCGTGGAGCAGCTGAAGCCGGGCGGGCGCATGGTGATCCCGGTGGGGCGGGGCGACCAGGAGCTGCTGCTGATCGAGAAGCGGGCGGACGGGACGGTGCGGCGGCGCTCGGTGTTGCCGGTCGCGTTCGTACCGTTCACGCGGGCACCGGGCGGCTTGCGCTAGCAGCTAGCGCAAGACTCGCCCAAGCCCGGCCGGCCTCGCCTTGCGAGGGTCGACGACGCGGCTTCGCCGCGGCGCTGGCGGACGCCGGACCGTGTCGAAGCGCTCTTCTGTCCTGCAACGATTTCAGCTAGTCCGGCCGCCGGTGGGGCCTGTAGCTCAATGGTTAGAGCTGGCCGCTCATAACGGCTAGGTTGCGGGTTCGAGTCCTGCCGGGCCCACCAACATACCGGGCAGCACCGGCTAGGCTAGTTGCGCGTCAAGAACAGCTTCGCTACCTGCGTCGGTGCTTGGCCGGGGAGTGGCGCAGTCTGGTAGCGCGCTTGCTTTGGGAGCAAGATGTCGCAGGTTCGAATCCTGTCTCCCCGACCATTCCAGACGGCTTCGCCATAGAAGAAGGGCGCTCCCGCGAACGGAAGCGCCCTCAAACCACCTACCCGGAGAAGCGCCGCGGCGGAGCCGCGTCGTCGGTTGCGAGCGGACTCGCGCCGGCCGAGCTTGGGCGAGTCTTGCGCTACGCGGTAGCGCAAGCCGCCCTGCGCTAGAGATTAGCGGCGACGTCCTCGGCGACGTCGCGGACATTCTCCGCGACGTCCTCGAGGTTCTCCGACGCACTCTCGATCGCCGCGGCCGCGTTGGCGTCGGCCGCGTTCTCGGCCAGCGCCTCCATGTTGTCGGCCTGCGCCTCCAGTTCGGCCGCGAGGGCGTCGGCGTTGTTGATCACCGCCGCTTCCTCGGGCGACCGGGAGCACGCCGCGGCGGCCAGAAGGCCGGCCGCGGCGAGCGCGATCGAGAGCGTCCTCATGTCCGGGCTCCTCGGACCGCGCGTCTTAGTTGACGTCGGTCTGGTTGTCGGCGTTCTCTTCGACGTTGTCGGCGGCCGCCTCGGTGTTCTCGGCGGCGTTCTCCAGCGCGTCCTCGGCGTTCTCGGTGGTCGCGTTCTCGGACGCGGCCTCGAGGTTGTCGGCGGCCGAGTGCAGGTTGTCGGCGCGCGCCTCGGCATTGGCCTCGGCGTTCTCGGCCTGCTGCGAATTGCAGGCGGCGAGCGACATCAGGCCGGCGGCGGCCACGGCGAAAGCGATCTTCTTCATGAGCAAACTCCCAAGTCTCGACTCGCAAGGAGCCCCCGCTCGTTGCGATGAGCTCTGAATACCCTACCAAATCAGTAGGTCAAGAGGTTCTGCCACTTTTTCGCCTTATTTGGCGACCGGCACCGGGCCGAGCTCCTCGGGCGCATAGGCGACCACGGCCAGCATCGCCGTCCAGGCCGCCACATTTTGGCGCAGCTGCTCCTTGTCGACGCGCTCCAGCGTGTCGTCGGGCGTGTGGTGGATGTCGAAATAGCGCTCGCCCGACTGGTTGAGATCGACCGCCGGCGTGCCGAGCGCGAACATGGGGCCGACGTCCGCGCCGTCGCCCGCCCTGCCCGTGCCGCGGCTGATGCCAAGCGGCGAGAGCGCCGCGCCGAGCCTGTCGGTTACCGCCTTCGCGCCGGGCAGGAAGTTGGTCTCGAAACGCCAGATGCGGTCGGCGCCGAAATCCGATTCGGCGGCGGTGTCGTGTCGCTCACCGCCATGCGCCTGGGCGTAGGCGCGGCCGCCGAACACGCCGACCTCCTCCGCGCCGAACCACACGACGCGGATCGTGCGCCGGGGCCGCCGGCCGGAGTCCATGATGCGCTTGGCCGCCGCCGTGGTGATGCCCAAGCCCGACGCGTCGTCAATCGCGCCCGTGCCGAGGTCCCAGCTGTCCAGGTGCCCGCCGATCAGCACCACGCCCGCGTTCCGGTCCGTGCCGGGGATCTCGGCGACGACGTTACCCGACTCGCCCCGGCCGAGCTGGCGCGGGGTGAGCACCAGGCGCATCGTAACCGGCTTGCCGCGCGCGGCGATGCGTTCGAGCTGATTGGCGTCGGAATGCGACAGCGCCGCCGCCGGGATCGGCTGGACGCCGGCGGGGAAGTTGGTCCCGCCCGTGTGCGGCAGCCGCTGCTCGTCGGTGCCGATCGAGCGGATCACCACCGCGACCGCACCCTTGCGTGACGCGATCGCCGGGCCTGCGCGCCGCGCGACGCCGTACGCGCCGTAGCTGGAGCCGTCCTGCGTCGGCGCCATGTCGTGGCCGATATAGGCGATTTTGCCGCGCAAGGACCCGTCGGGCGCGGCGAGCAGGTCGTTATACTCGCGGAACACAACCACGGGCGCGGTGATCCCTTGCGGAGGGGTCGCGGCCGAGTTGCCGAGCGCCGTGAGCTCCAGCTTCTGCGGGAAGGGCGCGGTGATCTCCGCCGTCTCCTGCCCACGCACCCACACGGGCATGGTGAACGGCTCCACGCGCACGTTCCTGAAGCCGAGCGCCTTCAGCTTGGCGACGGCCCAGGTCCGCCCGCGCGCCTCCGCCTCCGTCGCGGCGAGCCGCTGGCCAACCTCGGTCGTCAGCCCTTCCGTGATCTCGTACGCCAGATCGTCCTGAAGCGCCGCATCGCGGAGCTTGGCGACGAACGGGTCGACCTTGATCGGAGTTGGCGGCGGCGAGGGCGCGGCGGGCTGCGTGATGGCGGGGGTTTGCGCGGCGAGCGGGGCGGCGAGCGCGGCCGCGGCGAGCAGGGCGAATCTCTTCATGCATCAGTGGTTACGGGGCCGTCCCCGGTTTGCCAACGGGCGGACGCGCGACTACATGGCGGCGACTTTCCGGAAACCCTGAACCAACGGAGCGACCGCGCCGCCATGGCCGTCCAGTACACCTACGTCATGAAGGGTCTGACCAAGACCTTCCCGGGCGCGAACAAGCCCGTGCTCAACAACATCCACCTGCAGTTCATCCCCGGCGCCAAGATCGCGATCATCGGCCCGAACGGCGCGGGCAAGTCGACGCTGATGAAGATCATGGCGGGCATGGACCCGGACTTCACCGGCGAGGCCTGGCCCGCCGAAGGCGTGCGCGTCGGCTATCTGGCGCAGGAGCCGCAGCTCGATCCGAGCAAGAACGTCATCGAGAATGTCCGTCAGGGTGCGAAGGACGTCGCCGACCTGGTCGACCGGTTCAACGCCATCTCCGCTGAGATGGGCGACCCCCAGGACGACACCGACTTCGACGCGCTGATGGAGGAGATGGGCGATCTCCAGGCCAAGATCGACGCGGTGGACGGCTGGACGCTCGACAGCCAGCTCGAACAGGCGATGGAGGCGCTGCGCTGCCCGCCGTCCGACGCCGACGTGTCCAAGCTCTCGGGCGGCGAGAAGCGCCGGGTAGCGCTGTGCCGGCTCCTGCTCGAAAAGCCCGACATCCTGCTGCTCGACGAGCCCACCAACCACCTCGACGCCGAGAGCGTCGCGTGGCTAGAGAACTTCCTGAAGGAGTATGCGGGGAACGTCATTCTCGTTACCCACGACCGCTACTTCCTCGACAACGTCGTGAACTGGGTGCTCGAGCTCGATCGCGGCCGCTACTACACCTACGAGTCCAACTACTCGGGCTACCTTGAGAAGAAGGCCAAGCGCCTGGAGCAAGAAGAGCGCGAGGAGGCGGGCCGCCAAAAGGCGATCGCCGACGAGCTCGCCTGGATGCGGCAGACGCCGAAAGCCCGCCAGTCAAAGTCGAAGGCCCGTATCCGCGCTTTCGACGAGCTGATGGAGAAGCAGGAGAACCGCGTCGCGGGCAAGGCGCAGATTCTGATCCAGCTGCCTGAGCGCCTCGGCGGCAAGGTGATCGAGGCCAAGGGCCTGACCAAGAGCTACGGCGACAAGCTGCTGTTCGAAGGCCTCGACTTCACGCTACCGCCCGGCGGCATCGTCGGCGTGATCGGCCCCAATGGTGCGGGCAAGTCGACGCTGTTCAAGCTGATCACCGGGCAGGAGCAGCCCGATGCGGGCACGATCGAGATCGGCACCACCGTCAAGCTCGGTTATGTCGACCAGTCGCGCGACCACCTGGACGCCAACAAGAACGTCTGGGAGGAGATCTCGGACGGGCTGGACGTGTTCCGCTTCGGCAAACAGGAGCTGGGCACGCGCGCCTATGTGGGCGCGTTCAACTTCCGCGGGCCCGACCAGCAGAAGAAGGTCGGCCAGCTCTCGGGCGGCGAGCGCAACCGCGTGCACATGGCCAAGATGCTGAAGGAGGGCGGCAACGTCCTCCTGCTTGACGAGCCCACCAACGACCTCGACGTCGAGACGCTGCGCGCGCTTGAGGAGGCGCTGGAGACGTTCGCCGGCTGCGCCGTGGTCATCAGCCACGACCGCTTCTTCCTCGACCGCCTGTGCACGCACATCCTGGCGTTCGAGGGCAACAGCCATGTCGAGTGGTTCGAGGGCAATTACGAGAGCTACGAGGAGGATAAGCGGCGTCGCCTGGGCGACGCGGCGGATCGGCCGACGCGGTTGGCGTACAAGAAGCTGACGCGTTGAGGGCCGCTGCGCTCGTCGCGGCGCTACTGCTCGGCTATGCTGAACCCGCTCCCGCGCAGACGCTGCGGGAAGCGGAGTTCCGCGATCGCTTAGCTTCGGCCGTCGCCAAGAAAACTGGGCAGCCGACATCGATCGTCGACGAGCATACGTTCAAGGGCAAGAAGGCGAACGGAGAGGAACTCACCTTCTTCATCGACAACGCTTACGCCTCCTATCTCGCCGACCCGAGCGAGCTGGACGCGATCCTGCAGCGTTTCGCGTCCGTCCTGTCGGCCGCCGACGAGGGCGCGGATGCGATCGATCAGCTCGTCGTCTTGGTCAGGCCGAGCGACTATCTGAAGGCCAGCGTTTCGCCAGGCGCGAAGCTCGACCAATTCATTACCCCTCGACCGATGGCGGGCGATCTGTCCTTCTTTCTCGCCGTCGACTCGCCGGAAACGATCCGCACGGCGAGCAAGGACGACCTGAAGCGCTGGGGTGTGAACGAGGAGACTGCCTGGGCGCGTGCCGCGGCAAACATCAAATTGCGTGTTGGACCTTTGGCGCAGGTTCGGCTTTCCAACGAGAACGGCGTCTTAGGTTTCACCGCCGATAGTGGGTTAGCTCCCAGCGTGCTGGCTGACCCAAGCTTTTGCGGTCCTAAAACTCCCAACGGCGTTGCGGGTCAGGTCGTACTCGTGCTGGCGCGTGACACGTTCCTGTACGCGCCAGCCGAAGACCGGGAGCTCATGATCCGCTTCTGGGACGCGGTCGAGCGGGAGACGGCGGCCGGTCGATCGCTGTCGAACACGCCGATCACGTGTAGAGCCGGTAAATGGGTGAGCGTCCCAAAGCCCTAGCGGTCGGACGTGAGCTGGCGTGGATCAATGCTCACCGTACTCGCTTCACCCAAAGCCCGTTCTCCCGCCGCTCGACGCGGAACTGGTCCACCGCCTCGATCAGGTCGGACAAGCGTTTGAACCCGTAGTTGCGCGCGTCGAAGCTGGAGCGGTTGCCAGCTAGCTGGCCCATGGCGGAGAGGTTAGCGTAGCCCTTCGCGTCCTTCTTGACCGAGTCGTAGGCATCGAAGAGCAGCTTCAGCAGCTCCGGGTCTTTGCCTGGCGCGAGCTTGGCCTTGATCGGCGGAGGAAGCGCATCGCCTAGCGGGTGCGGCTCGGGTTCGAGCTCAGCGGGAGCGGCCGGGGCGGCCGCGGCGGGCGGCGGAGTGGGTTGCTCCACCTGCGGCTCGGCGAGCAGCGCGGCGACGTCGATGAAGCGCGAGCAGGCGTTGCGGAACGCCTCGGGAGCGCGGCTGGTGCCGAAGCCGTAGACGGGCAGGCCTTCCTGGCGCAGCCGCATCGCGAGCGGCATGAAGTCGCTGTCCGACGACATGATCCCGAACGCGTCGATGCGGCCGCGGAACATGAGGTCCATCGCGTCGATCGTCATCTTCATGTCGGTCGCGTTCTTCCCCTTGGTGAGGTCGAACTGCTGCTGAGGCTCGATGCCGAAGCTCACCAGCTTCTCGCGCCAGCCCCCCAGGCCGGGCTTGGACCAATTGCCATAGGCGCGGCGTACGTTGACCGTCCCGAGCTCGGCGAGAACGGTCAGCACGGGGTCTATCGCGGAGGGCTGGGCGTTGTCGGCGTCGATCAGCAGCGCGACGTTGCGGGTGGGCTCGGACATGGGCCCACCCTGTACGCGCGCTTGAGTGCCGGCGTCACCCCGTCATGTCGCGCGGCTTGCCCGAGGCGCGGCGCTGGTCGTGGTGGATGTCGTCGTCCTTCTGCGGGCGGACGCGGGATTCCGGATCGGTTACTGCGGCGAGCTCGGCCTGGCTCGCCACGTCGGCAGCGATTCCGTGGCCGCTCGCGTTCGAGTGGCCGGGCGTGGGCAGGTCGGCCGCGGCCTCGATGATGTCGCTGTCGTCGTTGTCGCGCGCGGCGGTGGTGCGGGGGTTCTCGGCCATGATGCTCTCCTTCGCCGGAGAGAACGGGCGTCCCCGCGCCCGCGTTCCTCATTCCGCCGGGTAGGCGACGGCGATCACCTCATATTCCCGCTCGCCCGCGGGCAGGTTCACGCGCCGGAGGTCGCCCACGCCGGCACCGCGCAGCGCGCGGGCGATCGGGGCGTTCCAGCCCACAAGCCCCGCGCCCGCGTCCGCTTCGTCGTCGCCGACCAAAGTCAGCGTGCGCTCGTTATCGTCCTCGTCGGCGACCGTTACCGTCGCGCCGAACCAGATGCGCGAGCGGTCGGCCTGCTTGGCGGGATCGACGACTTTGGCCGCCTTCATCCGCTTCGATAGCCAGCCCAAGCGTCGGTCGATCTCGCGCAGGCGCTTGCGGCCGTAGATATAATCGCCGTTCTCCGACCGATCGCCGTTGCCGGCGGCCCAGCTGACGGTCTCGACGATTTGCGGCCGCTCGGTCGCGAACAGCCGGTCGTACTCGGCCCGGAGCGCGGCGAAGCCGGCGGGGGTGATATAGTTGGGACGGTCCATCGCCGGCGGGCTTAGCCCACCCGCGTGCCGCGCCCCAAGTACCAGCTGAGCCGGGTGTTGCCGCGGCTCCGCGCCCGCTCGGGGTTGAGCAGGTCGTACACCACCGCGTTCTCCAGCACGCGCTGGACGTAGTTGCGCGTCTCGGTGAACGGAATCGCCTCCACCCAGTCGACCGTGTCGATCGAGCCCGTGCGCGGGTCGCCGTTGGCGCGCAGCCACTTGTTCACGTTGCCGGGCCCGGCGTTGTAGGCGGCGACGGCGAGCGGGTAGCTGCCGTAGAGCGCGTACATGCGGTCGAAATAGCTGGATCCGAGCTTGATGGTCAGCGACGGGTCTTGGAACAGCTGGTCGAGGCTGCCGAGCTGGAGCCCGAGCTTGCCCGCCTGCTCGCGCGCGGTGCCCGGCATGAGCTGCATCAGCCCGCGCGCGCCCGCGTGGCTGATCGCGGTGCGGTCGAACTGCGACTCTTGGCGCGTGATCGCGTGGATCATGACCCAGTTGTTCTCGTAGCCGGTCGGCACCGTCACGGTCGGGAACCCCGCCGCGGAGAAATAGCCGCTACCGCCCTGGCCCAGCGTACGGTCGGCCATGACGGCGAGGTCCGGCCGGTTGATCTGCCTGGACAGCTCGAGCGCTAGGTCGTGCTCGGCGCCCGTGTCGATATTGGCCGCGATCTGCTTGATGAACTGCGTCTGGTCCTGACGCGAGCCGATCGAGCCCAGGAAGCGCGCCGCGCGCACCACCTCGTTCTGCTCGAACGCGAGACGCTCGGCGGGCTGAACGGCGAGCGATGCGGTCTGGTACGGCGCGGTCATAGGCTGACCGAGCTTCTCGAGCGCGAGCTGCCCGTAATATTGCCCGCGATAGGCGGCCGCGTTCTGGTAGAAGGTCGTGGCCTGCATCGCCTGGCCGGCGCGCTCGGCGGCGCGCGCGGCCCAGTAGAAGCCCTTGGCGCGCGTCTGCGGCGACTTCACGCCGCGACCGTAGCGGTCGAACATCGTCATCGCGTCTGCCGGCCGGCCGATGCGGAGCGCCGACTGGCCCGCGAGCCAGGCCAGGCTCGTGTAATCGTCGCGCTCGCCGTACGGCTTGGTCGAGACGTCGGTGCCGGCCGGGTAGGCGTCGTCGATCTGGCGCGCGATGTCGTAGGCGAGCTGGTGCCGCCCGTCCGCCGCCGCCCCGCGCGCAGCGGTGAGCAGCGTCTCGTACCACTTCTCGACGTTCGCCGGCCGGTGGACGAGCGAGCGCGGCCGGGCGAGCCAGTCGCGCGCCGACGCCTCCGCGCCGTTGTTGCGCAGCCACGCCGCACGGTCGGCGATGAAGCCCGCGTCGTTGCGGTACAGCTCCGCCGCGTTGGTCGCGACGCCCGCGGCGGCGGCCCCATTGCTCCGCAGCGCCAGCCGCGCCTCCAGCGCCGGGCGGCGCGCGGCCGAGGTCAGTGGCAACACGCGCGACGCGGCGCTCGTCTGCCCGCCCCACAGCAGCGCGTCGGCGCGCGCGTCGTGGTCCTCGGGCGTCAGCGCGAAGCCGAAGGTGGCGAGCAGCGCGCTCTCGTCCGACGCGGAGAGCGACGGCATGCGCCAAGCGCGCCGGGCCTGCTCGCGCGCGGCGACCTGGTCGCCCGTCGCGGCGAGCGCGCGGGCATGGGCGTAGGCGCCCGACGCGGTCTGCGCCGGGTAGCGGTTGAAGAAGGCGACGACGCCCGACGGCACGCCCGTCAACGCCTGCCGCTCGGCCGCGCGCCGCATCCCCGCCTCGCCGGGCCAGCCCGGATGCGCGACGAGGAAGCGCGCATAGCTGTCGAAGGGCAGGGCGTCCGTCTGCTGGAGCGAGCGCCACTCCGCGATCGTCGAGGCGATATTGGTGTCGCCGTACGGGCTCGCCGGAGCCGCATAGGGCGCGGGCGAGGTCGATTGTACGGGCGCGGTGGTGGACGCGCCGGGTACCTGGGCCAGCACCGCGACGGCGGCGGTCGAACGAAGAGCGAAGCCGATCATGTGGACAGAATATCGGACTTACCCGTATCTGTCCTGAACGGCGTTCCACGGCTCGCCGCAAAAGAGGCGGAATCCAACATGTTCTCCCGTTCCATTCCGGCGCTCGTCACGCCGTTCGCGCCCGACGGCGCCGTCGACGAGGCCGCGTATCGCGAGCTGATCGAATGGCAGATCGCCGAAGGCTCGTCGGCGCTGGTCGCCTGCGGCACGACGGGCGAAGCGGCGACGCTGACGATGGAGGAGCAGTTCCGCGCCGTTGCGATCTGCGTCGAACAGGCGAGGGGGCGCGTGCCCGTCATCGCGGGCGCGGGATCGAACGACACGCGCGTCGCCGCCGGCAACCTCGCCGCCGCGCGCGACGCGGGCGCGGACGCGGCGCTGATGGTGCCGCCCTACTACAATCGCCCGAGCCAGGAAGGCATCTACCAGCATTTCGCAACGCTCGCGAAAGGCGCGGCGCTGCCGATCCTGCTCTACAACGTGCCGGCCCGGACGGTGACGGACATCCAGCCCGCGACGCTAATCCGCATCGTCCGCGAGTTCCCGGAGCTGTTCGTCGGCGTGAAGGACGCCAGCGGTGCGCTCGCCCGTGTGTCGGAGCACCGCGCCGCGCTCGGCCCCGACTTCCGCCAGCTGTCGGGCAATGACGACCTCGCGCTCGCCTTCAACAGCATGGGCGGGGTGGGGTGCATCTCGGTGACCGCCAACGTCGCCCCGCGGCTCTGCGCCGACTTTCAGGCCGCCTGCGAGGCGGGCGATTACGCGAAGGCGCTGGAGCTGCACGACCGCTTGTTCCCGCTCCACGTCGCGCTCTTTATCGATGCCTCGCCCGGCCCGGTGAAGTACGCCATGACGCGCGTGCGGCCCGGCTTCCCGGAAACGCTGCGCCTGCCGATGACGTGGCCCAGCGAGGCGAGCCGCGCCGCGGTGGATGCCGGGCTGGCGCATGCCGGGTTAGTCTGATTCTCCCCCGCTAAGGGGAGGGGGACCGCCGGCCCTCTTGGGCCGGTGGTGGAGGGGCGGTAGCGAAGGGCGGCTCCCGTCGCAGCCGCCCCTCCACCAGCTTCGCTGGTCCCCCTCCCCGTTCCGGGGAGGAACGGGGGGCCACGCTCCCGCCGCAATCGCCCGGCATGCTGTTGGCCTCCTCTCCTCGGGAGGTCCGATGTACGTCGCGCTGCTTCTCGGCCTTCAGTCCGTAGCGGGTCCGCCCGCGCCCAGGCCGGAGCGGCTCCGCCCGGCGCGCGAGTGCGAGCCCGGCGAGGGCGAGCCGGGCGATATCGTCGTTTGCGGCCGTCGCGACGACGACCAGTACCGGCTAAAGCCGCTGCCCGAGCGCTACGACGACCCGACGCTGCCCCGCGCTGAGATGGCGCTGGGTCCGGGCAAGCTCTCGGCCGAGACGGAGGCCGCGAGCGTCGGCGGCGTCCAGAGCAATCGCGTCATGCTGCGCTTCAAGGTGCCGTTCTAGTCCATCGCGGTCAGGAGCTCGCCGATGTCCTTGCCCAGCACCTGCGCGAACGGCGCGTCGTAATTGCCCATCACCGCGTAACTCCAGCCCGTGACCGGCGCGATCTTCGCGTCGGCGTTGACGCCCGAGTGCGGACCTCCGCCGTCATGCCCGATCAGCGCGCCGTCCGCGTCGCGCTCGAAGCCCAAGCCGTAGTTCCGTTGACCGCCCCCTGGTGCGACGAGCGTAGCGAGTGATCGGGCGCTGATCAGCTCGCCCCCACGTAGCGCTTGGAGGAACCGGAGCATGTCGGCTGCGGTCGCGAACTGCCCGCCCGCGCCGTTCGACCCCAGCGAGATCGGCTCCGGCATGCGCTCGCGATCGCCTAGACCCAGTAGGTCCGCCTCCGCGTAGCGGTAGCCCATCGCGCGCCCGGCGAGCGGCTGATCCTGGTCCGCCTGCGACGTATCGTGCATGCCGGCGGGCGCGAGAATGTGTCGTTCCACATAGGCGGGGAACGGCACACCCGCGAGCCGCTCCACCATTGCGGAGAGCAGCACGAAACCTTCGTTGCTGTAGCCGGCCCTGCTTCCCGGTGCGAACATCAGCGGCTCGGCGGCGAAGACGGGCAGGACGGAGGCCGCGGTCGGGTAGCGCCCCGTCCTGTTCCAACCTTTCCGCTCCCAGAGGTTGCCGAGCCCGGCGCTATGGTTGAGCAGCTGCCGCACCGTGACCGCGCGGGCGGCCTCGTTCGGATAGTCGGGCAGGACCTGGCCCACGGTCGTATCGAGCGACAGCTTGCCCGCCTCGACCTGCTGCATGACGGCGACGGCGGTGAACATCTTGCCCATGGAGCCGATGTTGAACTTCGTGTCCGGCCCGTTCGCCGCGCCCGCCTCGCGGTCGGCCTGGCCGACGCTGCGGGCGTAGACGACGCGGTCGCCGTGCATCACCAGCACCGTGCCCGAGAACTCGTCGCGCTCCGCCGCGAAGGAGACGCGCGCGTCCACCGCCTTTTTCAGGTCCGCTTCGGACAACGGCCCCGCGAACGCCGGCATCGTGTAGGGCGTGGGCACCGGCACCGCGAACAGCGCGCGGAGTTTGCCGGGCCCATCCTTCGCGGCGACGCCGACGACGCGGAAGCTGCGCCCGTCCGCCTTGCGCCGCATCGTCGTCTCCAGAAGCGTGCCCTGCTCGTTGAGCGACACCAGCTCGATCGGCCCCGCGCGACGCAACGCCCCGAGCACCGCCGCCGCATCCGCGTCCTGCGCCGCCAGCCCGTGAGCCGCCAGCCAGGTCGCCGCGTCGAACGTCGTCGAGCCCGCCAGCGCGACGACCTCCGCCGCGAACGACTCGCCCGGCGTCGGGGCAGGCGAGGCGGCGGCGAGCGCGGCGGCGGACAGGGTGATCATCAGATGGCGGAACGGGCTCATGAATCGGTTCTCCCCCTCGGTCGTCCGCCCGCTACTGATTACAACTGTCGTCGAGAACCGCCGCGCGACGGGGCGGCGACGAAATGGCCCAGGCGCGCGGCCTGTGCCGCTTCCGTTCCGCCCGTGTTGCGCTTACATGCCACCTCTATGTCGCGTCCCAAGCCGGAAGCCTTCGACAAGAAAAAAGTGGTGGCCGAGAATCGGCGCGCCCGCTTCGACTACGCCATCGAAGACCGGTTCGAGGCCGGGATCGCGCTCACCGGCACGGAGGTGAAGTCGCTGCGTTTCGGCGAGGGCTCGATCACCGAGGCCTATGCCGAGGTGAAGGGCGACGAGGTGTGGCTGGTCAACTCCAACGTGCCGGAATTCAGCCACGGCAACCGCTTCAACCACGAACCGCGGCGCCCGCGTAAACTGCTGCTTCACGAGCGCGAGATAAACAAGCTGCACGGCGCCGTCGCGCGCGAGGGTATGACGCTCGTACCCCTGTCCGTTTACTTCAACGGCCGGGGCCGCGCGAAAGTGGAGCTGGCGTTGGCGAAGGGCAGAAAGGCGCACGACAAGCGCGAGCACATCAAGGAGCGCGAGTGGAAGCGCGACGCGGCCCGCATCATGCGGGAGCGCGGCTGATGGCGAGCATGGCGCCTCCCGGCCTGTTCCACCGCGCGGTCGCCTGGGGCCAGCGCAACATGCCGACCCGCGAGGGCATGGAGCGGAACCGCTGGATCCGCCCCGTCGCCCACCGCGTGCTGCATCCGGCGCTGTGGCGCGCGACCCGCCGCTCCGTGCCGCGCGGCGTGGCGCTGGGCATGGTGACGGGCATCCTGTTTCCCGTCGCGCAGATCTTCTTCTCGGCGCTGCTCGCCCTGCCGATCAGGGCCAATATTCCGGCGGCGGCGCTGACGACGTTCATCACCAACCCGTTCACGACGCCGCCGCTCTGGCTGGCCGCCTATTTCGTCGGCAGCTGGTTCCTGCGCGTCGACCAGCACTTCGCCGGCAGCCCCGTCGCGGACGCGGCGGAGCAGATCGGCTGGCTGCCCTGGCTGATGGAGGCGGGCGCGGCGACGGGGTTGGGGCTGCTGATCCTGACGGCGGTGCTCGCGGGCGCGGGCTATGCGCTGTCCGCGCTGGGCTGGCGGCTGTGGATCGCGCGCAAGTGGCGGCACCGGCGGCACGCCAAGGTCGATTGACCGCGCCTGCTAACTAGTTACAGAAGCGACCATCCTTTTCGCTTTCCGAAAATCGAGGATGGTGCATGCGGAAGTCGCTTTTCGTTTCGTCGCTGCTCGTCACCGTCGCCCTGACCGGCGGCGCCCTCGCCCAGTCGCATGACGGCCATGCGGCCCACCGTACCGCCGCCGCGCCCGCCGAGACGGGCAGCAAGCCGGCGCTCGGTACCTTCGGCTTCGACATGGCGGGCCGCGACACGAGCGTCGCGCCGGGGCAGGACTTCTACAAATACGCCAACGGCACGTGGGACAAGTCGACGGAGATCCCCGCCGACCGCGCCTCGTTCGGCATGTTCCACCGCCTGCAGGACCTGAGCCAGGAGCGCACGCGCCTGATCCTGGAGGACGCGTCCAGGCGCTCCGGCGACAAGGTCGGCACCTTCTACGCCAGCTTCATGGACGAGGCAGCGGTCGAGGCGAGGGGCCTGGCTCCGCTCAAGCCCTGGTTCGACGGGCTCAAGGCCGCCAAGACGCGCGACGCGCTCGCGCTGGAGATGGCGAAGCTGCAGCGCCACGGCGTGGGCGGCCTGTTCTCGGCCTATGTCAGCCAGGACGACAAGAAGCCCGACACCTATGTCGCGCAGTTCGGCCAGAGCGGCCTCGGCCTGCCCGACCGCGACTTCTACCTCGGGACCGACCCGAAGTTCGCCGCGATCCAGACCGCCTACAAGGCCTATCTCGCCAAGATGCTGACGCTCGCCGGCGAGCCGAACGCTGCGGCGCGCGCGAACGCCGTGTACGAGATGGAGCGTCAGATCGCGCAGGCGCACTGGACGCGCGTCGACAGCCGCGACGCCGACAAGACCTACAATAAGTGGACCGCCGCCGACTTCGCCGCCAAGGCGCCGGGTTTCCCCTGGGGGTCGTACTTCCAGGCGATGGGCGTCGCGAACCAGCCCTATTACCTCGTCGCCCAGCCCAGCGCCTTCACCGGCGAGGCGAAGCTGTTCGCGGCCACCCCGATCGACACGCTGCGCGATTTCGCGATGCTGCGCACGCTGCGCAGCTACGCCGGCTACCTCCCGGCCGAGTTCGACAAGACCAACTTCGCCTTCTACGGGACAACGCTGTCCGGCACGCCGCAGCAGCAGGTCCGCTGGAAGCGCGGCGTCAACCTCGTCTCGGGCGCGATGGGCGAGGCGATCGGGCAGCAATACGTCGCCAAATACTTCCCGCCCGAGGCCAAGCAGGAGGCCGACAAGCTCGTCCGCAACGTCATCGCCGCGATGGGCGACCGGCTCGACAAGCTCGAGTGGATGGCGCCCGAAACCAAGGTGAAGGCGAAGGCCAAGCTCGCCAGCTTCACGCCCAAGATCGGCTATCCCGACAAGTGGCGCGACTATTCGGCGCTCCGCATCGTGCCGGGCGACCTGGTCGGCAACGTCGCGCGCGCCAACGCCTTCGAGTACCAGCGCGGCCTCAACAAGCTGGGCGCGCCGATCGACCGGGGCGAGTGGTTCATGACGCCCATGACCATCAACGCCTACGCCAACCCGGTCATGAACGAGATCGTGTTCCCGGCCGCGATCCTCCAGCCGCCTTTCTTCGACCCGAAGGCCGACCCGGCGGTCAACTATGGCGGCATAGGTGCTGTGATCGGCCACGAGATCAGCCATCACTTCGACGATCAGGGCCGCAAGTACGACGCCAGGGGCGCGCTCACCGACTGGTGGACGCCGCAGGACGTGGCGCAGTTCAAGCGCTTCACCGACCAGCTCGTGGCGCAGTACGCGGCGTATGAGCCGCTGCCGGGTCAGAAGATCAACGGCGAGCTGACGCTGGGCGAGAACATCGCCGACCTGGCGGGGCTGACGGTCGCGCTCGACGCCTATCGCCGCTCGCTCGGCGGAAAGCCCGCGCTGGTGATCGACGGCACCACGGGCGACCAGCGATTCTACTACGGCTGGGCGCAGGTGTGGCGCAGCAAGGAGCGCGAGCCCGCGCTGTTGAACGCGCTCAAGACCGACCCGCACTCGCCGGGCCACTACCGCGTGCTGACCGTGCGCAACCTGGATCCCTGGTATCAGGCGTTCGGGTCGAAGCAGGGCGACGCGCTCTACCTGTCGCCCGAGCAGCGCGTCCGGATTTGGTGACCCTCTAAATTCCTCCCCCGCATCGCAGATGCGGGGGAGGGGGACCGCTCGCGTAGCGAGTGGTGGAGGGGGTACATCACGATACCGCATCCCGTAGCTCCCCTCCACCAGCTGCGCTGGTCCCCCTCCCCCGCTAAAGCGGGGGAGGAGCTTGCAACCGCAGGACTCTCCCCATGAAACGCCTCATCCTCACCGCCCTCCTTGCCGCGACCGCGGTCGCCGGCGTCGCCCAGACCTCCGGCAAGCCCGCCTACGGCACCTTCGGCTTCGACACCGCGGGCATGGACCGCTCGGCCGCGCCGGGCGACGGCTTCTACGACTACGCCAA
Source organism: Sphingomonas lenta (assembly GCF_002288825.1). Classification (GTDB taxonomy): domain Bacteria; phylum Pseudomonadota; class Alphaproteobacteria; order Sphingomonadales; family Sphingomonadaceae; genus Sphingomonas; species Sphingomonas lenta. The sequence continues at coordinate 36,616 of NZ_NSLI01000002.1, read as the reverse complement.
CGGCACCTGGGCCAAGAACACGCCCATCCCCGCCGACAAGGCGAACTACGGCGCGTTCAACTTCCTCGACGACCTGTCCAAGGAGCGCACGCGCAAGATCCTGGACGAGGCGCGCGCGGCGAACAGCAAGATCGGCGTCGCCTACGGCGCCTACCTCGACACTGCCGCGATCGTGGCGAAGGGCTTAGGGCCGATCAAGCCCTGGCTCGACCGCATCAAGGGCCTGAAGGACAAGGCCGCCTACGCCGCACTCGCCGCCCAGGCCGACCGCAACGGCGTGCCCGTCCCGTTCGCGACCGGCGTCGGCCAGGACGCGAAGCAACCCGAGATCTACGCCGTCGGCATGCGCCAGGCCGGGCTCGGCATGCCCGACCGCGACTATTACCTATCGAGCGACCCCAAGCTCGTCGAGACGCGCGCGAAGTACCAGGCGCACCTCGCCCGCGTGCTCCAGCTCGCCGGCGAGCCGGATGCGGAGGCGCGCGCCAAGGCGGTGCTCGACTTCGAGACGAGGATCGCCAACGCGCACTGGACGCGCGTCGAGAGCCGCGACCGGACCAAGACCTACAACAAGATGACGGTGGCGCAGCTGGCGCAGTCCGCGCCGGGCTTCGACTTCGCCGCCTATCTGCGCGGCGTCGGCACGCCCGTCGACACCGTCATCGTCGGCCAGCCCAGCGCGGTGACCGGCATCGCCGCCGCTATCCAGGCGGCGCCGGTGCAGGTGCTGCAGGACCAGCTGATGATCCGCTCGCTCGACGGTTTCGCCGACGTCCTGCCCTCCGCTTTCGACCGCGAGCAGTTCAGCTTTTACGGCACGACGCTGTCCGGCACGCCCGAGCAGGAGGAGCGCTGGGAGCGCGCCGTCGACTTCACCTCCGCCGCGCTGTCGGACGAGGTCAGCAAGGTGTACGTCGCCCGCCACTTCCCGCCCGAGACGAAGAAGGCTGCCGACGAGCTGGTCAGGAACGTGCTCGCCGCCATGGGCGACCGCGTCGAGCGCCTCGACTGGATGGCGCCCGAGACGAAGAAGGCCGCCCGCGCCAAGCTCGCCGCGTTCACGCCCAAGATCGGCTACCCCGACCGCTGGCGCGACTATTCAAACCTCCGGATCACGCCGGGCGACGCGTTCGGCAACATGCTGCGCGCGAACCAGTGGGCGCACGACTACAACGTCCAGCACCTCGGCAAGCCGCTGCAGCGCTGGGAGTGGGGCATGACCCCCATGACGATCAACGCCTACGCCAACTTCGGCATGGTCGAGATCGTGTTTCCCGCCGCGATCCTGCAGCCGCCTTTCTTCGACCCGAAGGCCGACCCTGCCATCAACTATGGCGGCATCGGTGCGGTAATCGGCCACGAGATCAGCCACCATTTCGATGACCAAGGGTCTAAGTTCGATGCCTCCGGCAGGCTCGTCGAGTGGTGGACGCCGCAGGACCTAACCGCGTTCAAGCAGCGCACCGCCGCGCTCGTCACGCAGTACGACGCCTACGAGGCGCTGCCCGGCCTAAACGTGAAGGGGGCGCTGACCCTCGGCGAGAACGTCGCCGACCTGGCCGGCTTGGCGGTCGCCTACGACGCGTACAAGAAGTCGCTCAACGGCAAGCCCGCGCCGGTGATCGGCGGTTTCACCGGCGACCAGCGCTTCTACCTGGGCTGGGCGCAGGTGTGGCGACGCAACTACCGCGAGGCGAATTTGCGGCAACGCATCCTAACCGACACGCATAGTCCGTCCGAGCAGCGCGTGGCGGTCGTGCGCAACCTCGACCCTTGGTACGCGGCGTACAAGGTGACGCCGGGCCAGAAGCTGTACCTAGCGCCGGAGCAGCGCGTCCGGATCTGGTAACTCCCTAAGTTCCTCCCCCGCTTACAGCGGGGGAGGGGGACCAGCGAAGCTGGTGGAGGGGGAGCTACGGGATGCGGTATCCCCGCGGCTTGCTCCGCAAGCCGGCTCCGGTCGGCGAGAAGCCCCCGGCTTGTCGCTGATCGACCTACGCCCCCCTCCACCACGCCCTACGGGCGCGGTCCCCCTCCCCCGCATCTGCGTTGCGGGGGAGGAATTGGTTGCGCCCGTTCGGCCGTCATGGTGAACACCCCCCATGGCCTCCGCCCCGCTCACCCACCCCACCCGAAGCGCCGCCATCACCGCCGGCCTAGCCGCGCTCCTCGCCGCCGCGCTGGTACTATTCCTCGCCGGCAGCTTGCCCGTCGCGGGCGGCTTCCTCGCGGCCGGGCTGATCGCCGGCGGGGCGGTGCTCGCCTGGCGCATCCTCTCGCCGTGGCGCGAGGAGTCGGCCGAGCACCGCGTCGACTGGAGCCTCGCGCGCGGGCTCGCCTGCGCCAGCGACGCCGCCGTCGCGGTCACCGACCGCGCCGGGCGCCTCGTCTGCGCCAACGACGCGTTCGAGGCGATGTTCGGCGGCTGGGTCCCGCCGCCCGGCCTGCCGATCGACGACGCGGGCGTCGAGCGGCTCGGCAAGGCGGGCAGGGCCGCGTGGCGCGACGGGCAGGCGAGGGCGGTCAAGCTCCACGCCGGCCCGCGCGTGCTCTGCGCCACCGTGACCCGCGCGGGCGAGGAGAGCGACATGCTCGTCTGGCGCTTCGACGCCGATCGCGAGCACGACCTGGCGGAGACGATCGCGACCCTGCTCACCGACCAGCACGGCGACCGGCTGGGCGGGGCGGGCATCATGGCCGCGCTGGTCACGCCCGAGGGCCGCGTCCGCGCCGCCAACCGCGTGCTCGCCCATCGCGCCACCGGCCGCGCCGAGGGCGAGGTCGAGGGACGCGACTTCATGCGCTACCTCATCACCGACAGCCGCGGCCATGTGCGCTTCGAGCGCGAGGGGCTGGAGGGCAACCCGCTCCGCGTCATCGAGGTGCCGTTCCTCGACGCCGACGACGCGCCGGTGCTGATCACGCTGCTCGACGAGGAGGAGGCCGCGCCAGCGATCGGGGCCACCGCCGCCGAGCACGTCCGCAGCCTCGTGTCGCTCCTGCCGCTGGGGCTCGCGCTCGTCGACCGCGACGGCCGCTTCCTCCAGATGAACGACGCCTTCAAGCGCGCGGCGGGCGTGAAGCCAGGCGCCGAGCCGCTCTATCCGGGCGACCTTGTCGTGCGCGAGGACAAGGCCGCCGTCGCCGACGCGATCCGCCGGCACGCGGGCGGCGCGACGCATTCGACCGACATGGCGGTCCGCCTGGGCGGCAGCCCCGACGAGCCCGTCGCGCTCACCATCGCCGGCGCGCGCGGGCTGGGCGACGCCGCCGTGCTGCTGTCGCTCAAGGACAATTCGGAGGAGAGCCGCCTCAAGCGCGAGGTGGAGCAGGCGACCAAGATGCGCGCCGTCGGCCAGCTCGCGGGCGGCGTGGCGCACGACTTCAACAACATCCTCACCGCCATCATCGGCCATTGCGACCTGATGCTGATGCGCCACTCGCCCGGCGACAGCGATTACGACGACATCCAGCAGATCCGCGCCAATTCCAACCGCGCCGCCGGCCTCACGCGCCAGCTCCTCGCCTTCTCGCGCCAGCAGACGCTCCGACCGCAGATCCTGCAGCTCCCCGATGTCGTGTCGGAGGTCTCCAACCTCCTGAAGCGCCTCATGGGCGAGCTCGTGACGCTCGACGTCCATCACGGCCGCAATCTGGGGCCCGTCCGCGCCGATCCGGGCCAGCTCGAGCAGGTCGTCGTCAACCTGGCGGTGAACGCGCGCGACGCCATCCTTCAAAGGAACCCGCGCGGCGGCGGCACGCTCACCATCACCACGCGCGCGGTGCCCGCGACCGAGGTGCGCCGGCTCGGCAACGAGGTGCTGCCCATCGCCGACTACACGGCGCTGGAGGTGAAGGACAACGGCACGGGCATCGCCGCGTCCGACCTGGGCAAGATCTTCGAGCCGTTCTTCACGACCAAGGAGACGGGCAAGGGCACCGGCCTCGGCCTCTCCACGGTGTACGGCATCGTCAAGCAGTCGGGCGGCTACATCTTCGCGAACTCCGACGGACCGGGGAAGGGCGCCACCTTCGCCATCTACCTGCCCGTCCACGCCTCGGCCGGGGCCGCCGCGAAGACCAGCGCGCCCAAGCCCGCCGCCAAGCCCGCCGAGCTCTGGGGTTCGGGCACCATCCTGCTCGTCGAGGACGAAGACATGGTCCGCGCCGTCGCCGAACGCGCGCTCACCCGCCAGGGCTACAGCGTCCTCTCCGCCGAGAACGGCGAGGCGGCGCTGGAGCTCTTGGGCAAGAGCGGCCGCCCCGACCTGCTCATCTCCGACGTCGTCATGCCGACGATGGACGGCCCCACCATGGTCCGCCACGTCCGCGAGAAATATCCGGACCTGCCGATCGTGTTCATGTCGGGCTATGCCGAAGAGCAGCTCCGGAAGTCGATCGACCTCGACAACGTCGCCTTCCTGCCCAAGCCTTTCTCCGTCCAGCAGCTCGCCGAAGTCACGCGCGAGGCGATGGCGAACAGGTGATCCGATCCTGAACACGAGATAAACGGAGCGCTTTGCACCCGCCCGCATCGCCGCTATGCACCGGTCCCGATGACCTCCCCCAAGCGTATCCTCATCGTCGAGGACGAACCCCTAATCGCCATGATGCTTGAGGATTTTCTCGAGCTGCTCGACAAGGAGGTCGCGGGGACCGCGGACAGTGTGGCCTCCGCGCTGTCGCTCATCGACGGGGCGGACGCGGCCATCCTCGACGTGAACCTGCGCGGCGGCGAGAAGAGCGTGCCCGTGGCCGAAGCGCTCGCCGAGAAGGGCGTGCCCTTCGTCTTCGCGACCGGCGGTTCGGAGGACTCGGTCGTCGAGAAGTTCCGTGACCGCCCGCGGCTCATGAAGCCCTTCACCATGGACGGCGTGCAGAAGGCGCTGGAGGCGCTTTAGGATGCGCGCGTTGGCGCTCCTCCTCGCGCTCGCCGCCTGCGGGCGCGAAGAGGCCGGGACGCCCGAGGGCGAGGCCGCCATCGCCCAGGCCGAAGCCGCGCCGCGCGTCGCGTGCGCCAAGGGCTCGGCCGAGCTCGGCCCGAACTGCACCGTCGAGCGCGCCCAGGGCGAGGACGGCCTGACGCTCACGCTCCGCCACCCCGACGGCGCGTTCCGCCGCCTGCTCGTGACCACCGACGGCCGCGGCGTCGTCGCCGCCGACGGCGCGGAGCCCGCACGCGTGACCGTGACCGGCGCGAACGAGATCGACGTGGCGGTCGCCGACGAGCGCTACCGCCTCCCCGCGACCGTGCAGGGCCAGTCGCCCGCCCGATGATCCCGATACACGGCCAGCCGATCCTCACCGCCGCCCAGATGCGCGCGGCGGAGGAGGCGGCCGCACCCACGCCCGACGCCATGTACGCGCTGATGGAGCGCGCGGGGGCGGGGGTGGCCGAAGCCGTGCGCCGCCTCTCCGCAGGTGCCGAGGCGCTGATCCTCTGCGGCCCCGGCAACAACGGCGGCGACGGCTACGTCGCCGCGCGGATCTTGCGCGAGCAGGGCCACCCCGTCCGCCTCGCCGCCGCGTCCGAGCCGAAGAGCGACCTAGCCCGGCGCGCGAGGGCAGGCTGGGACGGCCCCGTCGAGCGGCTCGCCGACGCCGACCCCGCCCCGGTGCTGGTCGACGCGCTGTTCGGCACCGGCCTCGCCCGATCGCTCGACGAGGGCCTGACCGCGCCGCTCCACCGCCTCGCCGACGCCGCGCGCCTGCGCCTCGCGGTCGACCTCCCCAGCGGCGTCGCCACCGATGACGGCGCGGTCCCGTCCGAACCGCCCCGCTTCGACGTGACGCTCGCCCTTGGCGCGCTCAAGCCCGCGCACTTGCTCCAGCCCGCCGCCCGCTACATGGGCGAGCTGCGCCTGCTCGACATCGGCGTGCCGGCCCCGAGCCGCACCCGAGCGCTCGCCCGCCCGACGCTGCCCGAGCCCGGCCCGGACAGCCACAAGTTCACCCGCGGCCTAGTTTGTGTCGTCTCTGGTGAAATGCCTGGGGCGGCTGAGCTCGCCGCTACGGCAGCCGCTCATGCCGGTGCGGGCTATGTGCTCCTGCTCGGCGCAGAAGCTAGCGCACCACACGCCATTGTTCGTCGTCCTTGGAGTTTAGAAGCGCTGTCTGTTCGGAAGCCGGGCGCGGTGGTGATTGGACCCGGCCTCGGCCGTGAAGACAAGAGTATCTGGATCCCACGTCTCTCCAGCGTCCTCGCGACACCCTATCCCGTCGTGCTGGATGGCGACGCGCTTCGACACCTGTCGAATCCGCACAGCTTCAGAGGTCCGACAATCCTGACCCCGCACGCGGGCGAGTTCGATCACCTGTTCGGCCTAGGCCAGGGGAGCAAGATCGACCGCGCCCGCGCCGCCGCCGAGCGCTCGGGCGCGACGATCGTGTTCAAGGGCGCGGACACCGTCATCGCCTCGCCGCACGGCGACGCGATAGTCGCCCCCGAAGCGAGCGCCTGGCTCTCCACCGCCGGCACCGGCGACGTGCTCGCGGGCGCGTGCGGCGCGATGCTCGCCGCCGGCCTCGACCCGCTCGCGGCCGCAGAAGCCGCCGTCTGGCTCCACGGCCGCGCTGCGCGCCGGCTCGGCCCCGCCTTCCTCGCCGACGACCTGGCGGAGGGCTTGAGCGCATGTCGCTGATCGTCCGCGTCGCAGCCCGAGGCGACGGCGTCGCCGAGGACGGCCGGCACGTGCCGTTCGCCGCCCCCGGCGACACGCTGACCGACGCAGGCGAGCTCGTGCCGGGGCCGCACCACCAGCAGCCGCCCTGCCGCCACTTTCCCGAATGCGGCGGCTGCCAGCTGCAGCATCTGGACGACGAGGCTTATGCCGCCTTCGTTCAGGATCGCGTCACCTCCGCGCTCGACGCGCAAGGCCTGACCGCGCCCGTCCGCCCCGCGCTGCTCTCGCCCCCGAACACCCGCCGCCGCGCGACGCTCCACTTCGACAAGGGCCTGCTCGGCTTCGCGGCCGAGAAGAGCCACGCCATCGTCGACATGCGCGAGTGCCACATCCTGGCGCCCGAGCTGCTCGCGCTCGTCGCCCCCTTGCGCAGCCTGCTCCAGCGCCTCCGCCCCAAGCGCCGCGCCGACGTGCACCTGACGCTCACCGACCAAGGCCCGGAGGTCCTCGTCACCGGCTTCGCGCCCGGGGGCTTAGCCGCGCACGAGGCGATTACCGCCTTTGCTCAGACCCACGGCGTCGCCCGGTTCGCGCTGGACGACGGCATGGGCCCGGAGACGCGTTGGGAGCCCGAACCCGTCACCGTCACCTTCGCCGGCACGCCCGTGCCCTTTCCGCCCCACGGCTTTCTCCAAGCTACGCAGGAGGGCGAGGCCGCGCTCGTCGCCGCCGTGCGCGAGGCGGTCGGCCCCGCCCGCGCCGTCGCCGACCTGTTCGCTGGCCTAGGCACCTTCGCGCTCACACTGCCCGCCAAGGTCTACGCCGCCGAGGGCGCCCGCGACGCCGCGCTCGCGCTCAAGAGCGCCGCCAATGCACGCCAGCGCCCCGTCTTCGTCGAGCATCGCGACCTCTACCGCCGTCCACTGACCGCGACCGAGCTCGACCGCTTCGACGCCGTCGTCCTCGACCCGCCCCGCGCCGGCGCGCGCGAGCAGGCGGCCGCGCTCGCCGCGTGCAAGGTGGGCGCGATCGCCTATGTCTCCTGCAACCCGAGCAGCTTAGCCCGCGACGCGAAGACGCTGACGGACGGGGGCTGGCGCATCGATTGGGTCCAACCCGTCGGCCAGTTCCGCTGGTCCACCCATGTCGAGCTGGCCGCGCGCTTCAGTAGGTAGCCCCCACGAACCACAACCCGTCCGGCGGCGCGTTGAGCCCCAGCCGCGCCCGATCCCGCGCCTCTAGCGCATCGCGCACGTCGTCCACGGACCACCGCCCCAAGCCCACCAGCGCCAGGCATCCCACCATCGAGCGCACCTGGTGATGCAGAAACGATCGCGCCGCCGCGTGGACCGCGATCCGCTCACCCTCGCGCACCACGTCCAGCCGGTCGAGCGTCCTCACCGGACTACCCCCCTGGCAATGCACCGACCGGAACGTCGTGAAGTCGTGCCGCCCCACCAACACCCGCGCGGCCGCCGCCATCGCGTCGGCGTCCAGCATCTGCGGCACCCGCCACGCCAGCCCCGCCTCCCAGCTCAGCGGCGCGCGGCGGTTGACGATCCGGTACTCGTACGCCCGCCCCGTGCAGCTGAACCGTGCGTGCCAGTCGTCCGGCACCTCCTCGCACGCGAGCACCGCGACAGGGTGCGGCCGCACCCGCGCGTTAAGCGCCTCCATCAGCCGGAACGCCGCGATCGGCTTCTCCACGTCCATGTGTGCGCGCATCTCAAGAGCATGCACCCCCGCGTCCGTCCGCCCCGCCGCATGGACCGCGACCCGCTCGCCCGTGACCGCGTGCGCGGCCTCTTCCAGCGCCTGCTGCACGCTCGGCCCGTGATCCTGGCGCTGCCAGCCCATGAAGGGCCGGCCGTCATACTCGACCGTCAGCGCGAAGCGGGTCAAAGCCGCGTGCCCGCCGGGATCGGAAAGCCGCGTAGCAGGTCGGCGGCCGACGTCACCCCGCGCCCGGCGCGCTGGACGAGAGTGGGGCGGATTGCCCCGTCGGCGCAGGCGATGGTGAGCCGGTCGTCCAAGACCACTCCCTCTCCCCTCCGGGGAGAGGGCCGGGGAGAGGGGAAGTATGCCACCGCGTCGGCACTGCCCCTCTCCCCTCGCTGCTGCGCAGCTTCGCCCCTCTCCCCGGAGGGAAGAGGGAGGAGGTCGCACGCCAGCACCTTCACACGCTCGCCCGTCACCTCGAACCATGCCCCCGGCGCAGGCGCGAAGGCGCGCACCTGCCGCTCAACCTCCGCCGCCGACTGCGTGAAATCCAGCCGCGCTTCCGCCTTCTCGATCTTCGGCGCGTAGGTCACGCCTTCGTCCGGCTGCGGCGCCGGCGGGTGCGCGTCCAGGTCGCCCAGCACCTCCACCATCAACCGCGCGCCCATCGCGGACAGCTCCGCCGTCAGCTCGCCCGCGTTCTTGCCCGCGACCGGCGTCCGTCCCTCCAGCCGCACCGGCCCGGTATCCAGCCCGGCCTCCATCTGCATGATGCCGACGCCCGTCTCCGCGTCGCCCGCCAGGATCGCCCGCTGGATCGGCGCCGCGCCCCGCCAACGCGGCAGCAGCGACGCGTGCACGTTGAGGCACCCGTATCGCGGCGCGTCGAGCACCGCCTGCGGCAGGATCAGCCCGTACGCCGCGACCACCGCCGCGTCAGCGCGCAACGCCGCGAACGCCTCCTGCGCCTCCGCCTTCCGCAGCGACGTCGGCGAGCGCACTTCGATACCGAGCGCCTCCGCCCGCGCCTGGACGGGGGAGGGGACCAGCTGTCGCCCGCGCCGCCCGCCCGGCCGCGGCGGCTGGGTATAGACCGCCGCCAGCTCGTGCCCTGCCTCAACCAGCTCATCCAGCACCGGCACCGCGAAATCGGGTGTTCCCATAAAGATCAACCGCATGCGCGCAGCCCCTGCCACGCTGGCGAAACGGCTGCAAAGTCCCTATCTGTTCCGCATGGCTTCTCCCGAAATCGAGGCGCTGACGAACGCGCTCGCGCGGCTGCCCGGCTTGGGTCCGCGATCGGCCCGGCGCGCCGTGCTCCACCTGCTCAAGAAGCGCGAGGCGGCGCTCTCGCCGCTCCTTGACGCGCTCGCCGCCGTCGAGGAGCGGCTGGAGACTTGCCGCACCTGCGGCAATGTCGACACGACCAACCCCTGCTCGGTCTGCGCCGACCCGCGCCGTGACGCGCGCAGCCTCTGCGTGGTCGAGGAGGTCGCCGACCTCTGGGCGCTCGAACGCTCGCGCCTGTTTCCAGGCAAGTTCCACGTGCTGGGCGGCCGCCTCTCCGCGCTGGAGGGTATCCGCCCCGAGGACCTCGCCATCGACTCGCTCGTCCGCCGCATCGAGCAGGGCGGGGTGGACGAGGTCGTCCTCGCCATGAACGCGACGTTGGAGGGGCAAACGACCGCGCACTATCTCGCCGAGCGCATCGAGCGCTTCCCCGTCCGCGTGACCCAGCTCGCCCACGGTCTCCCCGTCGGCGGCGAGCTCGACTATCTCGACGAAGGCACACTCGCCCAGGCGCTGCGGGCGAGACGCCCTGTTGCTTGACGCTTTAGGGGGCGGCGCTTAGCTCCCGCCCATGGCCGTCCTCCCCATCGTAGAAGTCCCCGACCCGCGTCTCCGCCTCGTCTCCACGCCGGTCGAACGGGTGGACGACGTCGTCCGCCAGCTCGTCTCCGACATGACGGAAACGATGTATGACGCCCGCGGCATCGGCTTGGCGGCGATCCAGGTCGGCGTCGACAAGCGCGTGCTCGTCATCGACCTGCAGGAGCAGGAGGACGAGGAGGGCAAGCCGATCCGCGACCCCCACGCGTACATCAACCCCGAGATCCTGGAGACCTCGGAGGAGCTCAGCACCTATAACGAGGGCTGCCTCTCCATCCCCGAGCAATATGCGGGGGTCGACCGCCCCGCCCGCTGCCGCGTGCAATGGCTCGACGAGCAGGGGACCGAGCATGAGGGATGGCTCGATGGCCTGCTCGCCACCTGCATGCAGCACGAGATCGATCATCTGAACGGCGTGCTCTTCATCGACCACATCTCGCGTCTGAAACGCGACATGCTGCTCAAGAAGCTCGCCAAGATGCGCAAGGCAGCCTAGCTCTCTCTCCCCGGAGGGGGAGAGGGGCGACGGGATGCGCTTCGACCGGCGCACATTACCCCTGTCCTACAGCTCTCGTTCCGGCTACGTTCCGGCCCATGGCCGAACTCCTAATCGCCTTCGTTGTCGCCCTCTTCGCTGGCATTGCGCTAGGCTGGCTGCTCGCCGCCCGCAAAAACGCCATCGTCGCCGCCGACCTCGCCGCCGCCCAAGCCCGCTCCGCCGACCTCGACCTGATCCGCCGCGCACGCGACGAAGTGGAGCGCGAGCGCAACGACGCGCAACGCGACCTCGCCGCCGTGCGCGCTCGGCTTGAGGAGCGTGACGCCGAGATCGCAACGGTTCGTCGCGATTTCGAGACGACGTCCCGTGATCTTCGTTACCTTTCAGAAGCGCACGCGGACTTGAAGGCGCGCGATGAAGAGCGCGAGAAGGCCCATTCCCAGGCGCTCAAGGAGCTAAAGGAAGCGCGCGAGCAGCTTTCTCAACAGTTCGACGCCGCCGCCGCCAAGGCGCTCGAATCAGCGCAACGCCAGTTCCTCGAACGCGCCGACGCCCGCTTCCGCCAGTCGGAGGAGGCGTCGGGTCAAAAGCTCGCTTCGCTCCTCCAGCCCGTCAACGAACGCCTGCAACGCTACGAGGAGGGCGTCGCTAAGGTCGAGGCCGAGCGGCGGGAGACGTTCGGCATCCTCCAGGGCCAGATCGAGTCAATGCGCGCCGGCCAGGAGTCGGTCCGCGCCGAGGCCGCCAAGCTCGTCAACGCGCTCCGCAACGCCCCTAAGGCGCGCGGCCGCTGGGGCGAGCAGCAGCTCCGCAACGTGCTGGAGAGCTGCGGCCTGTCCGAGCACGCCGACTTTCAGACCGAGGTCAGCGTCGACGACGGCGAGGGCGGCCGTTTCCGCCCAGACGTGGTCATCACCATCCCCGGTGGAAAGACGCTGATCATCGACGCCAAGGTGTCGCTCAACGCCTACCAGGACGCATTCGGCGCGGTGGACGAGACGGAGCGCAACACCGGCCTCGCCGCCCACGCCGCCGCCATGCGCGCGCACGTCACCGGCCTTGGCGCCAAGAGCTACTGGGCGCAGTTCGACGACGCGCCCGACTACGTCATTATGTTCGTCCCCGGCGAACACTTCCTCTCCGCCGCGCTCGAGTACGACACGACGCTCTGGGATTTCGCCTTCGAACGCCGCGTGCTGATGGCGACGCCGACCAATCTCGTCGCCATCGCCCAGACGGTCGCCGCCGTTTGGCGGCAGGAGAAGCTCGCCCGCGAAGCCCGCGAGATCGGCCAACTCGGCAAGGAGCTCTACGCGCGCCTGTCGGTGATGGGCGGCCACGTCGCCAAGCTCGGCCGCAACCTCGACCTCGCCGCCAACGCCTATAACAGCATGGTCGGCTCGCTGGAAAGCCAGGTGCTCACCCAAGCCCGCCGCTTCGAGCAGCTCAACATCGACATCGGCGCGAAGCAGATCGAGAGCGCGCCGGTGGTCGAGACCAACACCCGCCCGCTCACCAAGCTCGTCGCGCCGCAGGACGTCGCGGCGGAGTGACGGTCACCCCCGCTGCTGCGCCAACACCTCATACGCCATCACTGCCGTCGCCACAGCCGCGTTCAGGCTGTCCGCTTTCCCGAGCATCGGAATCTTGACCAGCAGGTCGCATGCCGCGGCATAGTCGTCCGGCATGCCCTGCGCCTCGTTGCCCGTGAGCAGGAACGTCGGTACCTCGTACCGAGCCGCACGATAGTCCTGATCGGTATCGAGGCTGAGCCCCACCAGCTGCCCGGGCCCGGATCGCAGCCATTCAAGGAACGGCGCCCACTCCGTCCGGACCACCGGCACCGTGAACAGCGCCCCCATGCTCGCACGCACCGCCTCGACGGAGAACGGGTCGACGCATTCGCCGACCAGGATCAGCCCGCCCGCGCCGACCGCGTCGCCGGTCCTGAGCATCGTTCCCAGATTACCCGGATCGCGCAGCCGCTCGGCGACGAGCCAGATGCCCGACCGGCTCCGGTCCAGCTCGGCGAGCGTCGGCCCGAACTCGTCGAACACGCCCAGCACCGACTGCGCATTGTCCTTTCCCGACAGCTTGGACAGGACGTCGGGCGTCGTCTCGATCGCCTCGCCGCCGCTCGCCTCGACCGCCGCAACGAGCGCCCCGACTAACGGATGCCCCGCGCTCTGCCCCGCGAAGAACAGCGTTCGCGGCACGCGCCCACCTTCGCGAGCCTCGGTCAGGATGCGAAGCCCTTCGGCCAGGAACTGACGCGATTCGCGGCGGTGCCGCTTCTCGCGCAAGCTGCGCGCGTGCTTGACGAGCGGATTAGAAAAGGCGGTGATCTGACGCGGCATCGGCGGGACAGGGGAGGTCAGTCCTCCCCAAACTTGGCCTCGACCAGTTCGCAAAGGTTGGCGACTGCTTGATCGGCCCCGTCCCCAGCAGCGCGGATGGTGATCTCGTCGCCCATCGCCGCGCCCAGCATCATCAGGCCCATGATCGACGTGCCCGTCACTTCGCTGCCGTCCTTGCCGACGCGCACCTCGACCGGCTGCGACGAGGCGAGCGTGACGAACTTGGCGCTGGCGCGCGCGTGCAGGCCGCGGCGGTTGACGATCCGCACCGTCCGGCTGACCTCGCTCACGCGGCGGCCTCTCCCAGCACCTCGGACGCGACGGAGATGTATTTACGCCCGGCCTCCCGCGCTGCGGCGACGGCGTCGACGACCTTCATCGCCTTGCGCGCCGAGCCCAGCCGGATGAGCATCGGCAGGTTCATGCCCGCGATCACCTCGACCCGCCCCCGCTCCATCAGCGAGATGGCGAGGTTGGACGGCGTGCCGCCGAACAGGTCGGTCAGCACGATCACGCCCGCGCCGCCGTCGACGCGTTCGATCGCGTCGGCGATGTCGGTGCGCCGGTTCTCCATGTCGTCCTCGGGCCCGATGGCGATCGTCGCCACCTGGGGCTGCGGGCCCACGACATGCTCCATGGCGGTCACGAATTCGTCGGCGAGGCGGCCGTGGGTGACAAGGACCAAGCCAATCATGTGTTCTTTGTTGTCCAGCTCAAGTGGCGCTCGGCGGCGAACGGGTCAACGAGTCCTGCGGCGCCGTCCTCAGGTCGCGGTGCAGGAGGGTGGGGGAAAATCCCGCCTCGCGCAACCGCCTCGCGACCCGGTCGGCGACATGAACCGACCGATGTTTCCCTCCGGTACACCCGATGGCGATTGTGACATAGGATTTTCCGCCCGCGCCGTAGCGCGGAACCAGAACGCACAAAAGCTCCTCGATCCGCCGCACGGTGTCTTCGTAAGCCGGATCGTTCCGGATGTACTCGACGACGGCCGCGTCCAGCCCCGTGCCCTCGCGCAGGCCCGGCACCCAGTGCGGGTTCCGGAGAAAGCGCATGTCGAACACGAGGTCGGCGTTGCGCGGCAGCCCACGCGAGAAGCCGAAGGAGACGACGGTCAGCGTAGGCGTCACCGCCTGCTCGCCCCCGAACGCGGCGCGGATGTCGGCCTGGAGCTCGTTCGCCTTGAGCGCGGTCGTGTCGATCAGCCGGTTGGCCCAGCGCCGCAGCGGTTCCAGGATCTCGCGTTCCTGCTCGATGCCGTCCACCGCGGGACGGTCGAGCGCGAGCGGGTGCCGCCGCCGCGTCTCCGAATAGCGCCGCTCGAGCTCCGGCGTGCCGCAATCCAGGAACAGCGTGCCGACGTCGTACCCGCCCTGCTTGTTCAGCTGCGTCACGAGGTCGATCAGGCGTTCGCTGTCGAACGCGCGGGTATGCGCGCCGAGGCTGACCGCGAGCGGTTGGACGGGCTCGCCGTCGTCCGTCATCGGCGCGCGAAGCATCCAGCGGAGCAGGTTGAGCGGGAGGTTGTCGACCACCTCCCAGCCCATGTCCTCCAGCGTGCGGAGCACGGTCAGCTTGCCCGCGCCCGACATGCCGGTGACGAGCAGGACGTGCCGAGGCTCCGCGCTCACGCGACCACCATGTCGGGATGCGCCAGCGCCAGCTCCACCTTGATGGGGGCGGAGGCGGGCTCGGGGTCGAGCAGCAGCTCCGCGAGCGGCACGCCCGCGACCGTGCGGGTGCGCGGCGCCGGCAGGCGTTCGACCGAGCGGCTGAGCTCGACGCAGAGCGACAGCGGCACGCCCTCGACCTGCTCGACGGCGAGGATGCCGACGCCGCGCACCTCCAGCCGTCCCGCGATCGTCTCCGGCGCAAAGGCGAGCGCGCCCGCGTCCTCGGCGCGCACGATCGTTCGGTCGTCGGCGACCAGCTTCGCGCCGCGGTCGATCAGCCGCAGCGCCAGGTCCGACTTGCCTGACCCGGACGGGCCGGAGATCAGCACGCCGCGCCCGCCGATCGCGACGGTGGTGGCGTGCACTAGCTCGGTCTGGGGCAAGGGGCGGCTCCGGCGGTCAGCGCGGCTCGGCGAGCGGCAGGCGGACGACGAAGCGGGCGCCCGCCGTCCTGTCCTCGCGCGACTCGACCGCGATGGCGCCCCCATGCCCCTCCACGATGGTGCGCGCAATGGCGAGGCCCAGGCCCGAATGCTGCCCGAACGCCTCGGAGCTGGGGCGAATCGACTGGAAGCGCCGGAATACCGCCTCGCGCTCCTCCTCGGGCACGCCAGGTCCTTCGTCCTCGACGCTGATCACCAGATCCTCGGCGTCGTAATGGCCCGCGATCGCGATGAGGCCGCCGTCGGGCGAGAAGGAGATCGCGTTGTCGATCAGGTTCTCGAACACGCGCTCCAGCCGCGATCCGTCGCCCATGACGACCAGCGGCTCGCCTGAGCGATCGAAGCGGATGCGGACGTCGCGTTCCACGCCCCGCGCGCGCCGCTGCTCCAGCAACCCGTCGATCAGGACGCCGAGGTCCACCGGCTCGAACTTGGCGCGGCTGAGCTGCGCGTCGAGGCGCGACGCTTCGGAGATGTCGGTGATCAGGCGGTCGAGGCGGAGCACGTCGTCGCGCACGATCGCCATCAGCTGCTCGGCCAGCGCGGGGTCCTTCACGCGCGCCAGCCCGTCCACCGCCGACCTGAGGCTCGCGAGGGGATTCTTCAGCTCGTGCGTGACGTCGGCCGCGAACGCCTCCGTCGCGTCGATCCGGGCACGCAGCGCGATCGACATATCCGAGATCGCGCGGGCGAGCGACCCGAGCTCGTCGCGGCGATCGGGCAGGCGGGGCACGACCACCTCGCGCGCCCGTCCCAGCCGCACCCGCACCGCCGCGCGCGCGAGCCGGCGCAGCGGGCGGACGATCGTCCGGGCGAGGAATAGCGAGAGCAGGACCGAGATGAGCGTGGTGACGAGCAGCACGACGCCCAAGCGGAACCGCTCCACGCGGACGCGCTGGGTGATGTCGCGCGCGCTGATGGAGGTGAGCACGACCCGGTTGCCGGGCAGCGGGGCGGCGGCGGTGATAACGGGCGTGCGGTCGGGCGCGCGCCAGACGGTGGTCGCCACCATCCGGGTCTCCCGCGCCTCCCGCACGTCCGGCCAGTCGAGTCCGTTGTGGCGTTCGCGGAATTGCGGCTGGCGCTCGGCGCTGACCACCGTGTCGATGCCCGCGTCGAGGAAGCGCGCGACCTTCTGATCCCATCCCTGCTTGTCGGGGTCGACGAGGACGAAGTTGCGCACGCCCAGCTTGCGCGAGTCGACGGTCGCCTCGCCCTTGTTGTTGTAGATGCGGATGCGCGCACCCGTGTCCTGCGCCAGCCGGAGGACCAGCGCGTCGCGGTAGCGCATGTTCACCGCCGCGATCGCCTCCGACACCAGCCGCGCCTCGCGCGCGGCCTGCGCCAAGCGCGAGTCGATGATGCGCGACCGAAACGAGTCGAGGTAGAAGAACCCGCCCACCATCATGAGCAGGACGAAGATGTTGACGGCCAGGATGCGCCGGGTCAGCGAAATCTGACCCGACCACCGAAGCGTCAAGTCGCTGTCAGTCCTCCGAAAATCGGTATCCGGCGCCATACAGTGTCTCGATCGCGTCGAATTCCGGGTCCACTTGCCGGAACTTGCGGCGCAGGCGCTTGATGTGGCTGTCGATGGTGCGGTCGTCGACGTAGATGTCGTCCTGGTACGCCGCGTCCATCAGCTGGTTGCGCGTCTTCACGATGCCCGGCCGCTGCGCCAGCGTCTCCAGGATCAGGAACTCGGTGACGGTGAGCGTCACCAGCTCACCTTTCCAGGTGGTGCGGTGGCGCGCCGGGTCCATCGTCAGCTGTCCGCGCATGAGCGGGCCGTCGCCGTTCTCGGGCTCCGAGCCGGCCGCCTGGGGCAGCTCGGTGCGGCGCAGGATGGCGCGGATGCGGGCGATCAGCAGGCGCTGCGAGAAGGGCTTGGCGATGTAATCGTCCGCGCCCATCGCCAGGCCCAGCGCTTCGTCCAGCTCGTCGTCCTTGGAGGTCAGGAAGATGACGGGCAGCTGGCTCCTCTCGCGAACGCGGCGGAGCAGCTCCAGGCCGTCCATGCGCGGCATCTTGATGTCGAAGATGGCGAGGTCGGGGGGGTTGTCGCCGATCGCCTTGAGCGCGGTCTCGCCGTCGGAATAGACCCGCGTCATGAACCCTTCCGTCTGCAAGGCGATGGAGACGGAGGTCAGGATGTTCCGGTCGTCGTCGACCAGCGCGATCGTGGCGGTCATTTCCCCTCCGGCCTAGTCCAAAGGCGGAACAGGCTCAACCGCCCGCCGTTTGACCGTCGCGGGACAGCCGCTTATGCGGCGGGGCACAACCACAACATACGTATGCGGCGCCGAACGGCGCGCACAACTGGGGAGATGCGTCAAGTGAACGAGCGTATTCCGAACTTCGGTCTCGACCGTCAGGGTATCGAGACGAGGGCGACGCTTCACTGGAACCTGGTCACCGCCAAGCTGGTCGAGACCGCCGTCGCGCGCCGCGAGGGCAAGCTGTCCGCAGAGGGGCCGCTCGTCGTCGAGACGGGCGCGCACACGGGCCGGTCGGCGCAGGACAAGTTCATCGTCCGCGACGCCGAGACCGAGAGCAGCGTCTGGTGGGGCAAGTCGAACAAGGCGATGAACCCCGAGCATTTCGCCGCGCTCAAGGCCGATTTCCTGAAGGCGGTGCACGGCATGGAGGACCTGTTCGTGCAGGACCTCTATGGCGGGTCGCAGCCCGGCCACCGCGTCCGCGTGCGCGTCGTGAACGAGCTCGCCTGGCACAACCTGTTCATCCGCACCATGCTCGTGCGTCCTGAGGAGCGCGAGTTGAAGGACTTCGCGCCCGACTACACGATCATCGACCTGCCCAGCTTCCGCGCCAACCCGCAGCGGCACGGCTGCCGGTCGGAGACGGTGATCGCCGTCAACTTCTCGGAGAAGCTAATCCTGATCGGCGGCACGCGCTACGCGGGCGAGATGAAGAAGTCGGTGTTCGGCGTGCTCAACTACCTGTTGCCGCCTACCGGCGTCATGCCGATGCACTGCTCGGCGAACATCGGGCCGAAGGGCGATACGGCGGTCTTCTTCGGCCTGTCGGGCACGGGCAAGACGACGCTGTCGGCCGACCCGGCGCGCACGCTGATCGGCGACGACGAGCATGGCTGGTCGGACACCGCGGTCTTCAACTTCGAGGGCGGCTGCTACGCCAAGATGATCCGGCTGTCGCCCGAAGCGGAGCCGGAGATCTTCGCGACGACCAAGCGGTTCGGCACCGTGCTCGAGAATGTGGTCATGGACCCGGTCACGCGCCAGCTCGACCTCGACGACAACCGGCTGGCGGAGAACAGCCGCGGGGCCTATCCGATCGACTTCATCCCGAACGCGTCGGACGAGAATATGGGGCCGGTGCCGCGCAACATCGTCATGCTGACGGCGGACGCGTACGGCATCCTGCCGCCGATCGCGAAGCTGACGCCCGATCAGGCGATGTACCACTTCCTGTCGGGCTACACCGCGCGCGTGGCGGGGACGGAGATCGGCGTCACCGAGCCGGACGCGACCTTCTCGACCTGCTTCGGCGCGCCGTTCATGCCGCGGCACCCGTCGGTGTACGGCAACCTGCTGAAGGAGCGGATCGCGCGCGGCGCGGTCGACTGCTGGCTGGTCAACACCGGTTGGACGGGCGGCAAGTACGGCGTGGGCCACCGCATGCCGATTAAGGCGACGCGCGCGCTGCTCAACGCCGCGCTCGACGGGTCTTTGAACGACGCCGAGTTCCGGACGGACCCGAATTTCGGGTTCAAGGTGCCCGTCGGCGTGCCGGGCGTGGACTCGTCCATCCTCGACCCTCGCGAGACCTGGGCGGACAAGGCCGAATACGACGCGACGGCGGCGAAGCTGGTCGACCTGTTCAACGAGAACTTCGCCCAGTTCGCCGACCATGTCGACCAGGGCGTGCGCGAGGCTGCGCCGAAGGCGGCGGTCGCGGCGTAGGCCGTCGCTCGCTTCACTTCTTCCGTCACCCCGGGCTTGACCCGGGGTCCACGCGCGGCACGCCTGTTCTCGAAGGCGCTTTCCAACGATCGGACGCGCGTGGATGCCGGATCAAGTCCGGCATGACGGGAGTAAGGGTCGGTTAGGGACGGGACCTCAGCCCAACTCGCCCACGACCCCCGCCAGCACCGTCATCGGCACCGGCCCGGCCTGCACCACGGCGTCGTTGAAGGCGCGGCGGTCGTAGCGCGTACCCAGGCGCGCGCGGGTCGCGTCGCGCAGGCGCGCGATCTCCGAATGGCCGATCTTGTAAGCGCAGGCCTGGCCGGGCCATGCGCAGTAGCGGTCGACCTCGCTCTCGATCTCGCCGGGTTCCTGGCCGGTCGCCTCCGCGAACCAGCTCTTGGCCTGCTCGCGCGTCCAGCGCTTGTAATGGAGTCCGGTGTCGACGACGAGGCGCGCGGCGCGGAACGCCTGGGCCTGGAGATAGCCGAGCCGGCCTGCGGGATCGTCGGCGTAGAGGCCGACCTCGTCGGCGAGCTGTTCGGCGTAGAGCGCCCAGCCTTCCTGGTACGCGCTGAAGCCGAGCAGCGTACGGATGAGCGGCAGGCGATGCGCGTACTCGCCCTGCCACACATGGCCGGGGATCGCCTCGTGCATCGTCAGCGTCGGCAGGGTGAAGCGCGGGATGCTGCCCGGGTCGCGCAGATTGATCCAGAAGCGGCCGGGGATGGAGCCGTCGAGCGACCCCGCGCCGCCATAGGCGCCGGCCGCACCGGGCTCCTCGGCGGGCGGGATGCGGCGGACCTCGACGATGCCCTTGACGGGACGGCCGAACAGCTCGGGCAGCTTGGGCCGGATCGCCGCGATCTTGCTCTCGCAATAGGCGATGATCTGGGCGCGGCCGGCATCGTCTCCGGGGAAGAGGAAGCGCTTGTCCTGGCCCAGCGCGCGCATGCGCCGGCCGACGCCGCCGTCGGTATAGCCGAGCGGGCGAAGCAGCGCGTCCATCTGGGACTGGAGGTTCTTCAGCTCGTCCAGCCCCTGGGCGTGGATCTCGTCGGGGTCACGCGTCGTGGTGGTCGCGGCCTGGAGCGCCCAGCGGTAATAGGCCGGGCCGTCGGGCAGGCGATGCACGCCCGCCACGTCGCCCGCGCGGGCGCGCTGCTCGACGAGCGCGGCGATCTGGCGGTCGAGCGCGGGCAGGATGCGGGCGCGCGCGACCTCCGCGGCGCGGGCGCGGCGGTCCGGATATCTGGCGGCGAGCGTCGTCACGAGCGACCAGGAGGCGGGGTCGCCGCCGCGCGCGAGCCGGAGCTGCGCGATCGCCTTGTCGAGCAGGAAGGCGGGCGGGATCACGCCTTTGGCGGTCGCGTCGCGGAGACGCGCGGTCTCGCCGTCGAGCTGGCCGGCATAGGCCCCGAGGCGCGACAGGTAGGCGTCCGCGTCGGCGGGCGTCTCCAGCTTGTGCGTCGCTTCGAGCAGGCGGGCGATGTCGATATACGCGCCGACGTTCTGGATGACGACATAGGGGCTGTTGCGCCAGCCGCCGACATGGACGTCGCCGTAGCCGAACGCGTAGCCTCGGAGCGCGCTCTCATAGGCGGTGCGGACAACGTCGGCGTGGAGGCGCGTCTCGGCGTCGGCCGCGGCGAGCCCGTTCAGCCGGGCGACGTTGCGGCGGAGCATGGCGGTGATCGCCTGCTGCCCCGCAGGGCTCTTGTCGGTGAGCCGCGACCGGAGCGCCGCGCGCGCGCCGGTGTCGATGCCCAGCTCGGACGCGTCGGTGGGAAAGGCGCGGAGATAATCCTCAGCGACGGCGTCGAGGGCGGCTTTGGCGTCGCCCGCTTGCTCGGCGCGGGCGGGGAGGGCGACGAGCGCGAACGTCGCGCCGGAGGAGGCGAGAAGGGTGCGGCGGGTCAGGTGCATGGGCGGGTTGTGGCGGGTCGAGGCGGCGCTGTCGAGGGCGGGCTAGAGCGCCTCCACCACCAGCATCGCCCCGTCCACCGCGACGACGCGCACCCGCTCGCCCGCCACCGTCTCCGGCCCGCGGGCGAGCCAGACGGAGTCGCCGACGCGCACGCGGCCGCGGCCGTGCTCGATCGGGTCGACCACCGTCACCACCTGCCCGAGCAGGCGGGCGGCGCGGTCGTTCAAGAGGGCGTCGTCGCTCTCGACGGGGTTTTCGTGGTACCAGCGGCGGCCGACGAACACGGCGACGCCGCTCCACAGCGCGAACGAGACGAGCTGGCCGATAAGCGGCAGGTCGGGGACGGCGAGCAGGATCGCGCCGGTGATCGCCGCGGCGAACGCCACGAAGACGAGGAAGACGCCGGGCGCGAACAGCTCCGCGAGGCCCAGCGCGAGCGCGAGGAGGAACCACGCGCCCGCGCCGGACAGGTCGTCCAGGCTCACTGCTTGGGCAGCTCGAACGGCCCGCGGCGCGCGCCCGCTACTTGGGCTTGCGGCGTCTCAGGCGTCTGCGGCTTCGACGCGGAACCCAGCGCCTCCTTGGCGAGCTCGCCGATGCCGCCGAGCGTGCCGATCAGGTTGGTCGCCTCGACGGGGAACAGGATCGTCTTGGCGTTGGGCGAGGTCGCGAACTTGCCGACCGCCTCCACGTATTTCTGCGCGACGAAATAGTTGATCGCCTGCGTGCCGCCGCGCTGGATCGCGTCGGAGACGACCTCGGTCGCCTTGGCCTCCGCCTCGGCGGCGCGCTCGCGGGCCTCGGCGTCGCGGAAGGCGGACTCGCGGCGGCCCTCCGCCTCCAGGATGCGCGCCTGCTTCTGGCCTTCGGCGCGCAGGATCTCGGAGGCGCGGCTGCCCTCGGCTTCGAGGATGTTGGCGCGCTTCTCGCGCTCGGCCTTCATCTGGCGCGCCATGGCGTTGACGATGTCGGTCGGCGGGCGGATGTCCTTAATCTCGACGCGGGTGATCTTGACGCCCCAAGGATCGGTGGCGTGGTCGACAACGGACAGGAGCCGCGCGTTGATCTCGTCGCGCTTGGACAGGGTCTCGTCGAGGTCCATCGAGCCCATGACGGTGCGCAGGTTGGTGGTGGTGATCTGCTGGAGCGCGATCATCAGGTCGGCGACCTCATAGGCGGCCTTGGCGGGATCGAGCACCTGGAAGAAGACGACGCCGTCGGTCGAGACCATCGCGTTGTCGCGCGTGATGATCTCCTGGCCGGGGATGTCGATCACCTGCTCCATCATGTTCACGCGCCGGCCCACGCGGTAGAAGAAGGCCGGGTAGAAGTTGAAGCCGGGCCGGGCGACGGTGGTGAAGCGGCCGAAATGCTCGATCGTGTACTGGTAGCCCTGGCGCACGATCTTGATCGACGCGAACAGGTACAGGAGCACTAGCGCTACGAGTAGCGCGACGACGGCGACGCCCATGATTCTCTCCCCTCGGTATGTCGCCGGGATCATAGCCGCGCGGCACGTAACCAACACGGAAATTCGAGAGCTGCTCGTGGACCGGCGCGGGCACTAGCCGCCGACGCGGCCAGTGGTTACATGGCGCGCCACTCTCCACCGCGGGCGGCGCAAACCATGGACATCCGGCTAGGCCTCACTTTCGACGACGTGCTCCTGTACCCGGCGGAGTCGGAGGTGCTGCCCAGCCAGGCAGACACGCGGACGCGGGTGACGCGCGGGATCGCGCTGGAGATCCCGGTGCTGTCCGCCGCGATGGACACCGTGACCGAGGCCGAGATGGCGATCGTCATGGCGCAGTTGGGTGGGATCGGCGTGCTCCACCGCAACCTGTCGGTCGAGCAACAGGTCGCCGCCGTCCGCCAGGTGAAGCGGTTCGAGTCGGGCATGGTCGTCAACCCGATCACGATCGCGCCGGACGCGACGCTGGCGGACGCGCAGCGGATCATGGCGGAGAACCGGATCAGCGGCATTCCCGTCGTCGAGCGGGACGGCAAGCTCTGCGGCATCCTGACCAACCGCGACGTGCGCTTCGCCGAGAACCCGCGCCAGCCCGTGTCCGAGCTGATGACGCGCGAGGACCTGGCGGTCGTATCGGCGGACGTGGGGCAGGAGGAAGCGCGGCGGCTGCTCCACCAGCGGCGGATCGAGAAGCTGCTGGTGGTGGACGACGCGTACCGCTGCGTGGGCCTGATCACGGTCAAGGACATCGAAAAGGCGGTGCTCAACCCGAACGCGACCAAGGATGCGGCGGGGCGGCTGCGCGTCGCCGCGGCGTCGACGGTGGGCGACAAGGGTTTCGAGCGGACGGAGGCGCTGGTCGACGCCGAGCTCGACCTGCTCGTCATCGACACGGCGCACGGCCACAACCGAGACGTCAGCCGCGCGGTGGAGCGCGTGAAGAAGCTGTCCAACTCGGTGCAGGTGATCGCGGGCAACGTCGCGACCGCCGACGCGACGCGGGCACTGATCGACGCGGGGGCTGACGGCGTGAAGGTCGGCATCGGCCCGGGCTCGATCTGCACCACGCGCGTCGTGGCAGGCGTGGGCGTGCCGCAGCTGACGGCGGTGATGGACTGCGCGGAGGCGGGGCTGAAGGCGGGCGTGCCGGTAATCGCCGACGGCGGTCTGCGCACGTCGGGCGACCTCGCCAAGGCGCTCGCGGCGGGCGCGTCGGCGTGCATGGTGGGCTCGCTGCTCGCGGGAACCGAGGAGGCGCCGGGCGAGACGTTCCTGTACCAGGGCCGCGCTTATAAATCGTACCGCGGGATGGGCTCGGTCGGCGCGATGGCGAAGGGATCGGCAGACCGCTACTTCCAGCAGGACATCAAGGACCAGCTCAAGCTGGTGCCGGAGGGGATCGAGGGGCAGGTGCCGTACAAGGGCCCGGCCAAGGACGTGATCCACCAGCTCGTCGGCGGCGTGAAGGCGGCGATGGGCTATACCGGCAGCCGCACGCTGGAGGACCTGCGCGGGCGGTCGCAGTTCGTCCGCATCACGGGCGCGGGGCTGAAGGAGAGCCACGTCCACGACGTGACGATCACGCGGGAAGCGCCGAACTATCCGACGCGTTGATCCTATCCCTCTCCCCTCTGGGGAGAGGGTGCCGAGCGTAGCGAAGGCGGGAGAGGGGCAGGAGCTGGCGATGCGGTGACGCACTGCCCCTCTCCCCGGCCCTCTCCCCAGAGGGGAGAGGGAGAAGAAGTGACGCCGGCAGCATGTACCCAAGCTGCGATCGAGCTCATCGACCAGATCACCGCCGCCGCGCGCGAGGGCGGGGCGGCGGCGGATACGGTGGTGCAGCGCTACTTCGCGCAGCGGCGCTACGCCGGGTCGAAGGACCGGCGGGCGGTGCGCGAGCTGGTGTTCGCGGCGATTCGCGCGTGCGGCGAGGCGCCGGCGAGCGGGCGGGCGGCGGTGCTGGCGCTGGGCGACCCGGCGGTCGAGGCGACGTTCGACGGGAGCGCGCATGGGCCGAGGCCGATCGCGCCGGGCGAGCCGGTCGCCACGCGGGGGATCGCGCCGGGCTGGCTCCTCGACAAGCTAGCGGCGTCGGGACTGGACGAGGCGGAGGGGGCGGCGCTGGTCGAGCGAGCGCCGCTCGACGTGCGGGTGAACCGGTTGCGGGCCGATCCGGACGAGATCGCGGGACGACTGCCGGGGGCGGAGGCGGTTCCCGGATTGCCGGCCGCGCTCAGGCTACCGGCGGGGACGGACGTGACCCCGCTCGCAGGGCTCGTCGAGGTGCAGGACGCTGGTAGCCAGGCGGTAACGCTCGCAGCGCAGGCCGAGCCGGGCCAGCGGATTGTCGATCTATGCGCTGGTGGGGGCGGCAAGACGTTGGCGCTCGCCGCGACGATGCGGAACGAGGGGCTGATCCTCGCGACCGACGCCGATCGAGGGCGGCTGAGTAATCTCCGACCTCGGGCGGAGCGGGCGGGGATATCGATCGTGGAGACGCGGCTGCTCAAACCCGGACGCGAGCTGGACGCGCTGGAGGACTGGCGCGGCGCGGCGGATTGCGTGCTGGTGGATGCGCCCTGTTCCGGAACGGGCACGTGGCGGCGCAACCCCGAAGCACGCTGGCGGCTGACGCCCGAGCGGCTCGCGCGACTGGTCAAGACGCAGGCGCACCTGCTCGACGTCGCGGCCGAGCTGGTCAGGCCCGGCGGCGCGCTGGTGCACATCGTCTGCTCGCTGCTCGACGAGGAGGGGCGGGGACAGGTCGACGCGTTCCTTGCCGCGCATCCGGACTGGCGCGCGGAGGCGTTGAACCTGCCGGTCGGACGCCCACATGGGGCCGGACTGCGGCTCAGCCCGGCGCGGGACCGTACCGACGGATTTTTCGTCGCGCGGCTCCGGCGTGCGTGCTAGCCCTGGTCCTGTGCCCCATTCGGAGACGATCATGCGTGTTTCGTCCGTCGCCATTGCCGCAACCCTGGCGCTGGCGTCGATCTCCACCTCGTTGAGCGGGCAGCGGCCCGACGATCAGATCAATCCCAAATCGGTCGAGCTCCTGGCGCAGGCGCGCGCCGCGCGGGCGGCGGGCGACCTGGAGCGCGCCACCGACCTCCTGGAGACCGCGGTCGTCGTCGACCCGCGCAACCGCGCCGCGTTCGTGATGCTGGCCGGCGTGGCCGACGCACGCGACCTGCCGGGCAAGGCGATCCGCCTCTATCGCGAGGCGCTGCTGCTCGAGCCGAACGACACCGCCGCGCTGCGCGGGCAGGGCGAGGCGCTGGTCCGCAAGGGCGCGGTGAATCAGGCCCAGCAGAACCTCGCCAAGATCAAGACGCTGTGCAAGGGCACGTGCCCGGACGCGGGAGCGCTGGCGGCGGTGATCGCCAAAGGTCCGCCGTTGACCACGGCCGCGGCGACGACAGTGCCGCCCAAGCCCGAGGCGAGCAACTAAGCGACCGCTCAGCGGGCGATGTGGAGCTGCCCGCGCGGATGGTCGATGACGATCCGCCGGTCGGCGAAGGCGTCGATACCTAAGATCATCGCCGGGCCGTTGCCCATGCCGACCAGGGCGAAGATGGGCAGGTCGGCGATCCGTACCTTCGCCGCAGGCCGCTGATACTCGCCGACGGCGACTTCGAACGTCGTGGAGGCGGTCGGGGTGGCATGTCGGCTCACGCCTTTCGCCTCGCCGCCCGATGACAGGCCGGGGGTGTCCGGCGTCACGCCCGCCAGCCTCGCCGCCGCCCAGTTCACGAAGGTGGCGCGCGCGCCTGTGTCGAGGATGGCGGGCACCGGCTTCCCGTTCAGCATCACGGTCACCCGCGGCGCGCGGGCGGCGTCGAGCGTGAACGGTACGGGCGGCAGCGTGCCGCGGAGCATGGTGGGCGTGGGCGCGTCGAGCAGCGACCAGCGGCGGCCTGGTGCGTCGATCTCCAGCGCGTAGGTGCTCACCACGTCCGCGCCGAGTACGCCGTCGACGCCCAGCGCGTCCACAGGACCGGCGGGCAGCAGAAAGGCGGGCAGGTCGCGAAAGGTGCGGCCGTGCGCGACGAACCGGGGCAGCTTGGCGATCTGGGTCGTCGTCCGGCCCGAGGCGGCGTTGAGTGGCGCATCGGCGGCGTCCCGTCGCAACTCGGGCAGCTGGTCGGCGAGGCGCGGCAGGAGGCTGGTGTTGCTCGCCGCCGTGTCGATGACGAAGCGGTACGGGCCGCGGTCGCCGAGACGGACCTGGGCGACTGGATGGCCGGTCGGCAGCACCTCCAGCGGTTCGGCGGTGGCCGGCACGGCGGCGGCGAGGAGTAGGGCGGGAACGAGCTTGCGCATGGCGGGCCTCATTGGCTGGAGCGATGAGCGGCCTCTGCCACGACGGGCCCACGCCCACGCCCGCGCCGCGCCGACCCCGCGACGAACGCCGATCGCCGCGACGAAGCCGGACGCCCGCGCGACGGGGCGGGACGCGCCCGGCGGGCGCGTGCGCTAGAACTGGCGGCGTTCCCTCCGACTCGCTTAGGGTGTGACCCGCGATGCGCCTCAATTCCGAAACCCGGCAGGCCGCCTGGCTCACCGTCGCCACCTGGGCGCTGTCGGGTACGCTCTACCTCATCCCGTATCGGCTGTTTCAGGGCGGGCCGGGCGCGTATGTCGCGCTCTCGGTCACAAACATCTGCACCATGGGCGCGATCCTGTCGGCCGGGGTGTATTTCGCCGTGCGCCGCGTCCGGCGGCTGAGCGCGCCCGCGCGCCTGGCGACGCTGGCGGGCGCGGTGATGGCCGCCTCCGCCGTTCTCGCGCTCTATGACGCGGGCACGAGCGTGGTGCTGCGCGACCTGATCGATCACTCGGCCAAGCCCGCATCGTTCGGGATGCGCGCCACCACCAACTTCGTGGCGCTGGTGTGGCAGTTCGCGCTGCTCGGCGCGGCGTTCACCGTGCTGGAGGCGAACAACCTCGGACGCGCCCGAGAGCGGGAGCTGGCCGAGGCGCGCGAAGCCGCCGCCCAGGCCGAGGCGGCCGCCAGCGCCGCCCGGCTCGCGGCGCTACGCTATCAGCTCAACCCGCACTTCCTGTTCAATACGCTGAATGCGGTGAGCTCGCTCGTCGTGACGCGCCGCACGGCCGAGGCGGACGAGATGCTGTCCAAGCTGTCCGGCTTCCTCCGCGCGACGCTCGCGGCTGATCCGGAAGGCCTGACGAGCGTCGAGGACGAGCTGGCGACGCTGCAGCATTATCTCGAGATCGAGGCCGTCCGCTTTGACGATCGCCTCGCCGTCGAGTTCAGCTGTCCGCCCGACTTGAACGACGCCCTGCTCCCCAGCTTCCTGCTGCAGCCGCTGGTCGAGAACGCGATTAAATACGCCGTCGCGCCCGCCAACCGGCCGGTGATGGTGCGCGTCGAGGTGGCGCGCGATGCGGACGACCTGCTGCTAATGGTGGAGGACGACGGCGACGGGGCGGCGGAGGTGAAGCCCGGCACGGGCGTGGGCCTCGCCAACATACGCCAGCGGCTGGCCGTGCTCTACGGCGCCCGCGGCTCGCTGGAGGCGGTGCGGCGCGAGCGCGGGTTCCTGGCGATCGTCCGGCTGCCGCTCCAGCGCCGCGTCGCAAGCCTGGCGAGGGTCGCGTGAGCGCGCTCCGCATCCTCCTAGTCGACGACGAGCAGCTCGCGCTCGACCGGCTCCAGGCGCTGATCGGCGACCTGGACGCGGTCGAGGTGGCCGGCGTCGCGCGCAACGGGACGGAGGCGTCCGAGCGGATCGCGGCGCTCGCGCCCGACCTGGTGCTGCTCGACATCTCCATGCCCGGCAAGAGCGGGCTGAAGGTCGCGGCCGACCTGCCCGCGGAGAAGCGGCCGGAAATCGTGTTCGTCACCGCGTTCGAGCAATACGCCCCCGACGCGTTCGACGTGGAGGCGGCGGACTATTTGTTGAAGCCCGTCCGCCTCGACCGGCTGCGTCAGGCGGTGGAACGGGCGCGGCGGAGGCGGGCGATGCGCGAGGCCGCCGAGCGCGCCTGGGCGGCCGCGCCAACGCCTCAGGGGTCTGGACATGCCGAGGCGATTTGGGTGCAGGTCCGCGGCGGGCGCGTGCGGCTGCCCATCGACATGATCGACTGGATCGAGGCGGCGAAGGACTATGTGATGCTGCACACGCCGACGCGCAGCTACATTCACCGCATTTCGATGACGGCGCTGGAGGAGCTGCTCGACCCGGCGCAGCTGATGCGGGTGCACCGCTCGACGTTCGTGCGCCCGGCGCAGGTCGCGGGGGTGCAGCGGCTCGGCAAGGGACTGATCGCGCTGGAGATGAAGGACGGTGCGGTGGTCCAGGTCGGGCCGAGCTACGTCCGCGCGGTGCTGGAGCGGCTGAGGCTAGATTAGCTCAGCACCCGCGCGATCTCCACCCACTCGGCGACCGACACCGTCTCGGCGCGGCGGGTCGGGTCGATGCCGGCCCGTTTCGCCGCCTCGATCGCGCCCGCCATGCCTTTGAGCGACTGCCGAAGCATCTTGCGGCGCTGGCCGAAGGCGGCGGCGGTGAGGCGTTCGAGCACGAGCGGGTCGACGCCGCCCGGCTGATCGGCGGGCGTGATATGGACCACTGCGGACATGACCTTGGGCGGCGGCGTGAAGGCGGAGCGGTGCACCGGCATCGCAATCCGGGCGTGCGCGCGCCATTGGGCGAGCACCGCCAGGCGGCCGAAGGCGTCCGAGCCGACGGGGGCGACGATGCGCTCGGCGACCTCGCGTTGGAACATGAGCGTCAGCGACTCCCACCAGGGCGGCCACCCGCCGGTGAGCCAGCCGACGAGGAGCGCGGTGCCGACATTATAGGGCAGGTTGGACGCGATGTGCGGACGTCCGTCGAACAAGGACGGCGCGTCGATCTCCAGCGCGTCGCCCTCGATCACGCGCAAGCGGCCGGGATAGGCGTCCGAGAGTTCGGCGAGCGCGGGAATGCAGCGGCGGTCGCGCTCGATCGCGGTGACGCGCGCGCCGGCCGCCAGCAGCGCGCGGGTGAGGCCGCCGGGGCCGGGGCCGACCTCCAGCACCTCGGCGTCCGTCAGGTCGCCCGGCACGGCGGCGATGCGCGCGAGGAGCTGACCGTCGAAGAGGAAGTTCTGGCCCAGCGCCTTAGACGCGGAGAGGCCGTGCCGCGCGACGACCTCGCGCAGCGGGGGGAGGGCGGTCACGTCGACGCGGACGCGGCGCGGCGCTCGGCGGCTTCGTGCGCCATGGCGATGGCGGCGATCATCGCGCCGGGGTGGGCCTGGTCGCGGCCGGCGATGGGGAAGGCGGTGCCGTGGTCAGGGCTGGAGCGCACGATTGGCAGCCCCAGCGTGAAGTTCACGCCGTCGTCGAAGTGGAGCGTCTTGATCGGCACCAGCGCCTGGTCGTGGTAGCAGCAGATCGCCACGTCGTAGCGCGCGCGGGCGCGTTCGTGGAACATAGTGTCGGCGGACAACGGCCCGACCACGTCCACGCCCTCGTCGCGCAGCGCGGCGATCGCGGGCTCCAATATGTCGATCTCCTCGCGCCCGATCGCGCCGTCCTCGCCCGCGTGCGGGTTGAGGCCGGCGAAGGCGAGGCGCGGCTCGGCGATGCCGAAATTCTTGCGCAGGCCGCGCACCGTCGCGCGCGCTTTCGCGAGGACGAGGTCGACCGAGAGCGTGCCCGGTACCTGGGCGAGCGGGATGTGCGTGGTGATCGGCACGACGCGCAAGGTGGGGCCGGCGAGCAGCATGACCGCGTTACTCTTCGACACGCCGCAGCGCTCGGCGACGAATTCGGTCTGGCCGGGGTGGGTGAAGCCGATCTTGTAAAGCTGCGACTTGCTGACCGGCCCCGTCACCAGACCCCGCGCGGCGCCCGAGCGGGCGAGGCCCACCGCCATCTCCAGCGACATGAGCGCACAACGGGCACCCTCCAAGTCGGGCTGGCCGGGCGTGATCTCGCCCGCGTCCTCCACGGTCAGGACGGGCAGCGCGAGGTCGAACATCTCGCTCGCCTGCGCCAGGTCGAGCACGGGCGCGACCGGGCCCGGCCAGACGCGCTGCACCGCGCGGACGTCGCCCACGGCAACGAAGGGCGGCAGCTTGCGCTCGGCGCGCTGAGCCCAGGCTTTGGCGACGATCTCCGGCCCGACGCCCGCCGGGTCGCCCATGGCGACGACGAGCGGAGGGCGGCCGGACTGCGTCAAGTCAGCGATACTCGACGATCGCGTCGCGGCGCAGGTCGCGCAGCTTCTGCTGCGCGCGCAGGTTGACGCGCGCCTGTTCGAGCTGGTTCTGCACCTGCTCGACCGAGGGGAGCTGGGCGCTCTGCGCGTCGTCGCGGCCGCACAGCACCAGCGCGCGCACGCCTTCCTGCGGCGTGCCGAAGGGCGGCGTGCTCTGACCGACTTGCAGGTTCAGCATGATTTCCTGAAGCTGCGCCGGCAGGTCGCGGATGCGGACCGTGTCATTGTCGACGACCTCCGCGCCGAGCTTCGCGGCGAGCTGGTCGACGGTGCCGCAGCCGCGGAGCGCGCGCGTCGCTTCCGCGAAGGCGGCGGCGCGCTGCGTAGCCTGCGCCTGCGTCACGCCTTCCGGGAAGCGCACGGTCAGCTGCTTCAGGCTGAGCCGGGCGTTGCGCGGGTCGGCGGTCAGCACCTGGCGCTTGTCGGTCAGGTACAGGATCGAGAAGCCGCCCGGCACCTCGACGGGGCCGGCGACCTGCCCGACCTGCATCTGCGCGGCGGCCTGCGCGATCTCAGGAGGTAGCGTCTCGGCGCGGACCCAGCCCAGATCGCCGCCCGTGGACCGCGTCGTCGCCTCCGAGAAGTTACGCGCGTAATAGGCGAACGGCTGCTGCTGCTTGCCGATCTCCTGCATAATCCGTTGCGCGTTCGCGGCTCCTTCCGCAGCGCGCTCGGGCGGGGCGGCGATGTAGATCTCCTGGAGGTTGTACTCGGTCGCGCCTTTCGACTGCTCGATGCGCTGGAGGATGGACTTGACCTCCTCCTCGCCGACATTGGTCAGCGGCTCGATCTGGCGGCGGAGATAGCGCTGCCACGCCAGCTCGCCCTCGATCTGGCGACGTAGCGAGCGCTCGGAGGAGCCGTTCTGGCGCAGGTACTGCGTGAACTGCGCGGGGCTTTGCTTGAAGTTCTGAGCGACGCGGTTGTAGCTCTGGTTGAGCTCGGCGGGCGTCACCGTGATCTCCTTGGACGCCGCCTCCTGGATCTGCAGCGTCTCGTCGATCAGCTGGCGCAGCACCTGCAGCTTCAGCCGCTCGCGCTCCTCGCCCGCGATCTTGGTGTTGTTCGCCGCCTCGATCAGCGCCACGCGCTGGTCGACGTCGGTGCCCGTGATCACGGTATCGTTGACGATCGCCGTCGCCTTGCGGACGTTGGGATCGACCTTGCCGAAAATCTGCAGGTTGGACGGGATGTTCAGCCCGCCCGTATCGGGCACGCTGTTGTCCTGGACCGTCTGCGCCCAGCCCGCGCCCGCCAGACCGATCGCCAGCGACACGGCGGCGACATGCGCCTTGAACACGAGATGCTTCACGTCTTTTCCAACCCCACGAATGACTTAGGCGATAAAGGGGCCTGCCCCCGCCGGCCGCCCTGCTAGTCGCGATACGCTGAACCTGCGCTTAGCGGCCCAGGTTGGTCAAGGAAAGGGTGAGGAGGAACCCGTTCCCGCTGCGCGCGTCGCCGGTCGCCTGGTAGAAGCGGCGCCAGGTGAAGCCGAGGCGGAGGCAGTCGTCCTCGTACTGGACGCCCAAACGGTGGCGGATCGGGTCGAAGCCGTCGGACAGCGACAGCACGTCCTCGTCGCGGTTGGTGAGGTCCACGACGGCGGAGCCGAAGGCCGACCAGAAGCGCGCGAACTGAACCCGGCCCGCCACGCGCACCTCCTCGCGGTCGCGCAGGTCCTCGTTGGCGAGGTCGATGTCGCGGTTGAGGCGGAGATAGCCGACGAGCGCGTAGGTGTCGCGCGTGCCGATCGCCGCGTCCAACTCGTTCCGGCGTATCGCCAGATTGTCCTTATCGAGGCGAAAGCGGTGGGTGAGTGAGACGAAGTCGCGAAAGCGGACCTCGGTGCGGCCCACATAGTCGGAGAACTGGTCGGAAAGTCCCGTTCCTTCCGGCAAGATGCTTGGCCGGTCGACGAGGCGGTAGCTCTGGCCGACGACCGCGTCGACGGCGACGCCCGGCAGCGTGGCGATCCATTGCAGCCCGTAGGTGACGCGCGACGAGTCCTCGAAGCGGTCGTAACCGGGAAAGCGGTTGAGCGCGAAGAGGTTGGAGTCCTCCAGGTCGATCGCGCGTGCGTCCTCGTTGGGGATGTCGAGGTTGCGGATGCGCGGGGAGGCGACGAGCTGCACGCGCGGGATCAGCCGCTGCGTGCCGTTCATGAACCGGCCGATGAAGGGCCAGCGCACGTCCACCGCCGCCGCCCCGATCGCGCGGCCAGTGAAGCCCTCGTTCCCGCGATAGTTGACGACGGTCGTGGAGAGCGTGTCGTTCGTGTGGTAGGCGTCGGCGCGGGCGTAGCCGGTGAACGTCACCTCCTGGCCCAAGGTCGTGATGCGCCTGAGGTCCCAGCGGAGCGAGGCAAACGCGCGCTGCGTGTCCTGGCCGGCGGTACGGGTCAGCGCCAGCGTGTTGAGCTGCGCCTCGAACCGGCCGCCGAGCCAGGGGTCGGCGAAGCGGCGGCGATAGTCGATCTCGGGCAGGGCGATCGGCTGCAGACCTTGCGGGTCCGCGACGCGGAGCGTCTGCACCGCCCAGCCGGTGAAGGACAGGTAGCTGTCGGCGTCGATCCGCTCGAGCCGCGCGGTGTTGCGCAGGCGGTCGTCGCGCGAAATGTCGTAGCGGCGCAGGAAGGTGCGGTCGCTGGCTATCCGGAGCGAGCCGCTGGCCGACCAGTTGGGCGACAGCTGATAGCGCGCGACGCCGTCGAGATAACCGCGCAGCGCCATGTCGCGGTCGGTCGGCTGCTGCACGACCAAGTCGTCGCTGCGGCGGCTCGCGGTGATGTAGCCCGTCAGCCGGAACGCGCCGAGCTCATCGAGCTGCCGGTATTCGGTGCGTAGCATCGGCAGCACGTGCGAGAAGACGGTAGGCGCGACCGTCAGCCCGCGGTTCGGGGCCAGACGGAAATAATAGGGCGTGGTAACCTCCACGCCGTTCGCCCGGCTGTAACCGATGTCGGGGCTCAGGAAGCCGTTGTCGCTTCCCCCGCCGACCGTGGTCGAAAAGCTGGGAAGCGGGATGACGGGCAGCCCGAACAAGTGGAAGCGCGGGCGACTGAAATAGACGCGGCTACGGTCGGGACGATACACGATGCGGACCGCGGTGACCTTCCAGCTCGGCTCCTTGGGCCGACAGTCTTCCTGGTCCACGACGGGGCAGGGCGTGTAAGCCGCCTGCTCGACGGAGACGACGCCGTTCTCGTCGCGCGTTCCGCGTACAGCGGCGAGCCGGCCGCCCTCGTCGAGCACGACCAGGATATTCTCCACCACGCCATCGCGAAGTGAGTCGGTCAGCTCGATCGAGTCGCCGTAAGCTACGTCGCCCTGCGGGTTGGTGACGGCGACGTTGCCGGTCGCGACGACCTGGCCGGTGCGGCGATTGTAGACGACGCGGTCGGCGCGAAGGCGGTTGCCCTCGCGCGCCAGCCGCACCTCGCCGACCGCGGTGACGACGTCCGCCTCCGTGTCGTACTCCAGCCGGTCGGTGCTGAAGGTGATCTGCTCGTCGGACGCGGGCGAGGCGATCTCGACGGCGGTGGGCGGATCGGCGGGGCGGTCCTGCAGATCCTGCGCGTGCGCCTCGGCGGCGCAGAGCAGCGCAAGCGTGGTCGCCAGGACGGATGAACGCGGAACGGTCAGGAGGTTCGCCCTTTAGATCGGCGCGGCCGCCCTGATCGGCCGCGCTGGTGGCCCGCCTATCGCATCGCGGGCACTTCGCCGCAATCCGGTGGTTTGACTGGCGGTCGCTTGGGCCTAGAGGGCAGGCCCTTACCGGTTACGAGGCTCATCGACACGTGACGATCCAGATCCAGTTCCAGCCGCAACTTCCTGAAGATGCCCGCATCGTCGTGCTGCCGATCGAGAAGGACGGCCTGTCACGCACCGTCTTGAGCGGGCGCGAGGCCGTGCGCGCCATCGCCGAGGGCGCGGCGGCGGCGAACCGCTTCGACGGCGAGGCCGGCAAGCTCGTCGAGCTGTTCGTAGGCGAAGGCGAGGTGCGTCACCTCGTGCTGCTCGGTGTCGGGTCGGGTGACGAGCCGGATTGGGAGAAGGCCGGCGGAGCGCTCACCGCGCGCTTCCTCAGCTCGGGCGCGGCGGAGGTCGCTGTGGATCTGTCCGCGCTTGCGACGGCGCCGGCGGCCAAGTCGGTCGCGCGCTTCGCGGGTGCGGCGGCGCAGCGGGGCTGGCAGTACAACGTGTACCGCACCAAGCTGCCCGAGACGTCCAAGCCGACGCTGGAGCGCGTGGTGATCGCCGCCGCGCCCGACGGCACGGAGGCCGAGGCGGGCAAGCAGGCTGCCGTGACAGAGGGCCTGGCGCTCACCAAGATGCTCGTGACCGAGCCGCCCAACATCATCTACCCCGAAAGCTTCGTCGAGCGCGTCCGCCGCGAGACGGAGGGGCTGGGCCTGGAGATCAGCGTGCTGGGCGAGGCCGAGATGCGCGAGCTCGGCATGGGCGCGCTGCTCGCGGTCAGCCAGGGCTCGGTGCGCCAGGGCCAGCTGCTCGTGATGCGCTGGCAGGGTGCGGGTGAGGGCGACCCCGCCGTCGCGCTCGTCGGCAAAGGCGTGACGTTCGACACGGGCGGCATCTCCCTCAAGCCCGGCGCGGGCATGGAGGACATGAAGTGGGACATGGGCGGCGCGGGCGCCGTCGCGGGCGCGATGAAGGCGCTAGCCGGGCGTAAGGCGAAGGCCAACGTCGTCGGCGTATGCGGGCTGGTCGAGAACATGCCCGACGGCGGCGCGACGCGGCCGAGCGACGTGGTCACCTCCATGTCCGGCCAGACAATCGAGATCCTCAACACCGACGCGGAAGGGCGGCTGGTGCTCGCCGACGCGATCACCTGGGTGCAGCGCACGCACAAGGTGAAGACGGTGGTCGACCTCGCCACGTTGACGGGCGCGATGATCGTGAGCCTCGGCAACGAATATGCCGGCCTGTTCTCGAACGACGACGGCTTAGCCGAGCAGCTGACCGCGGCGGGGCTGGCGACGGGCGACAAGCTGTGGCGCTTCCCGCTGTCGGCGACGTACGACAAGATGATCGACAGCCCCATCGCCGACATGAAGAACATCGGCGGCAAGGGCGCGGGCTCGATCACGGCGGCGCAGTTCATCCAGCGCTTCGTGGAGGATGGCGTGAAATGGGCGCACCTCGACGTGGCCGGCATGGTCTGGTCCGACAAGCCCGGCGCGACCCATGACAAGGGCGCGACGGGCTACGGCGTGAAGCTGCTCGACCGCTTCATCGCCGACAATTTCGAGGGCTGATCTGCAGGTCGACTTCTACCACCTGACCGCCACGCCGCTCGAACGCGTGCTGCCCGTCATCGCCGAGCGCGTGCTGGCGGGCGGTGGGCGGCTGCTGATCGTCGACGCGGACGAGGGGCGTCGGGAGCGGCTCGACCGGGTGTTGTGGGAGTATGCCCGCGACAGCTTCCTCCCCCACGCGCTCGCGGGAGCGGGAGAAGATGCGGGGCAGCCCGCGCTGATCGCGCCGGAGCCGGAGGCGGGCAACGACGCCCGCAACGTCGCGCTCGCCGATGGCCGATGGCGCGACGAGGCGCTCGGCTTCGAACGGGCGTTCCTGTTCTTCGACGAGGAACGCGTCGCGGACGCGCGGACGGCATGGAAGAGCTTGGCCGAGCGCGAGGGCGTCACGCGCAACTACTGGAAGCAGAAACCCGGCGGCAGCTGGGAGAAGGCGGCCTGACCCTTTCTCGCCCCCCCCCCCCCCCCCCCCCCCCCCCACACGGGGGGGGGGGGACCAGCGCGCGCGCTCCCCTCCCCCCCCCTCGCGCCCGCGCCGCCCCCCGCCACCACCCA
>NZ_NSLI01000010.1 GCF_002288825.1 Sphingomonas lenta | reverse complement strand
GACGAGCAGCTGAGTGACGACGAGCGCATGATCCGCGACACCGCGCATGCGTACGCGCGCGAGCGGCTGCTGCCGCGCGTCGCCCACGCCTTTCAGCACGAGCATACCGACCCGGAGATCTTCCGCGAGATGGGGGAGCTCGGCCTACTGGGTCCCACGATCCCGGAGGAGTATGGCGGGGTGGGCGCGAGCTACGTCGCCTACGGCCTCGTCGCGCGCGAGGTGGAGGCGGTGGACTCAGGCTACCGCTCGATGATGAGCGTGCAGTCGTCGCTCGTCATGTACCCCATCTACGCCTATGGCTCGGAGGAGCAGAAGCGTCGCTACCTGCCCCGCTTGGCGTCCGGGACATGGATCGGCTGCTTCGGCCTGACCGAGCCGGATGCGGGCTCCGACCCGGGCTCCATGACCACGCGCGCGGTGAAGACGCCGACCGGCTACAAGCTGTCGGGCGCCAAGACCTGGATCTCGAACTCACCCATCGCCGACGTGTTCGTCGTCTGGGCCAAGTCGGACGCGCATGGCGGCGCGATCCGCGGCTTCGTGTTCACGCGCGAAGAGGCCGGCTCCGGCCTCGCCACGCCCAAGATCGAGGGCAAGCTGTCGCTTCGCGCAAGCGTCACCGGCATGGTGATGATGGACGAGGTGGAGCTGGGTGAGCACGCGCTGCTTCCCGAGGTGCAGGGCCTCAAAGGCCCCTTCGGCTGCCTCAACCGCGCGCGCTACGGCATCAGCTGGGGTGCGATGGGTGCCGCCGAGTTCTGCTTCCACGCCGCCCGCCAGTACGGCCTCGACCGCAAGCAGTTCGGCACCCCGCTCGCCGGCCGTCAGCTCTACCAGAAGAAGCTGGCCGACATGGAGACGGAGATCGCGCTGGGGCTGCAGGCGTCGCTCCGGGTCGGCCGCCTCATGGACCAGGGCCGCTTCGCGCCCGAGATGGTCAGCCTGGTCAAGCGCAACAACGTCGGCAAGGCGCTCGACGTCGCCCGCATGGCGCGCGACATGCACGGCGGCAACGGCATCTCGGGCGAGTACCACGTCATGCGCCACCTCATGAACCTGGAGACGGTCAACACCTACGAAGGCGCACACGACGTCCACGCGCTGATCCTGGGTAGGGCGAT
>NZ_NSLI01000001.1 GCF_002288825.1 Sphingomonas lenta | reverse complement strand
TGGCGGGCGGGGCGGGGGGGGTGGAGCGCGCGGGGGGGAGGACGCCGGCGGGCGGCGGGGGGGGGGGGGGCGCGCCGCCTGCTCCCCCCCCCCCCCCCCCCCCCCCCGCGAAAGCGGGAGAGGGGAGTGTTGGCTTGCGCTTCCACGCCCCCACGCTTAGGGCCGCGCCGACCCTTTAAACCAAGACCATAGGAGCCCGTGACCATCATGGCCGCGAACCGTACCTTCTCGATCATCAAGCCCGACGCCACGCGCCGCAACCTGACGGGCGCGGTCACCAAGATGCTGGAGGAGGCGGGGCTGCGAGTCGTGGCCTCCAAGCGCATCCGCATGACGCGCGAGCAGGCCGAAGGCTTCTACGCCGTACATCGCGAGCGGCCCTTCTTCAACGACCTGGTCTCCTTCATGATCTCCGGCCCGGTGGTCGTGCAGGTGCTCGAGGGCGAGGACGCGGTGAAGCGCAACCGCGACGTCATGGGCGCGACCAACCCCGCCAACGCGGAACCCGGCACGATCCGTAAGGAGCTGGCGGAGTCGATCGAGGCGAACTCGGTGCACGGCTCCGACTCCGACGAGAACGCCGCGATCGAGATCGCGTACTTCTTCAAGGACGAAGAGATCGTCGGTTGATGGATTGGCGGCTGCGGCGGGCGGAGCCGGGCGACGAGCCCGCGCTGTCGCTCGTCGCGGCCGCCAGTTTCCTCGACGCATTCGCGGGCGTGCTCGCCGGGCCCGACATCGTGGCCCATGTCACGCGCAACAGCTCGGTCGAGAAGTTCGCGACCTGGATCGCGGATTCGGACAGCATCGTCGCGATCGCCGAGCACCCGAACGGCGCGGCGCCCGTCGGCTACACGGTGCTGACGCCACCCGACTTCCCGATCCCGACCGGGCCGGACGACGTCGAGCTTCGGCGCATCTACACGATGCCGGTCGCCAACGGCACGGGCCTGGGCGCGCTGTTGATGAAGCGCGCGATCGCCGACGCGCGGGCGCTCGGACGCAAGCGAATGCTGCTCGGCGTGCTCGGCACCAACAACCGCGCACGGCACTTCTACGAGCGTCAGGGCTTCGCGCTCGCGGGCGAGCGGCGGTTCAACGTCGGCGGGTCCTGGTATGACGACGTGGTGTACGCGCGCGACCTTTAGCGCGCCAGCTCCGCCTTCCACAGTGTGTCGATGCGGGCTTGGCTCCCGCCCGGCTCACGCAGGCGAAAGTCGGTGAGCGCCAGCTCGCGCCCCTGCAGGAACTGCCCGCGCGTGCGCCAGACCAAATCATAGACGGCGGTGCGCGTGGTCCGGTCGTCGTCGGTCCTATACGAGTAGGTGACGAGTACCGGCAGCCGTCCGACCCGCTCGTCCGGTCCGCCATCCGTCGCCTTGAGCAGAGGACCATCGAACCAATCCGCCCGGATCTGGTGATCCACCGCGTCCTTCGCCCCGACGCCGAGCGCGGGGGGGAACGTCACCCGCACGTCGCCCAACACGTGCCGCTCGTCGCGCAGCAGCAGGATCGCACGGTTTCCTTTCGCGACCTCGCCTCGCAACTCGAAACGCCGACCCGCCTCGGCTTGAGCCTTGGCTGCCGCCTTCTTCTCCTCGGCGGCGTTCCGACGGTCCGAATAGGTGTTCCACAGCCCCAGCGCGGCGATGATCAGGCCGGCGACGGCCACGAACTCGGTGGTGTTCAGCCAGCGGCGACGGCGGGCGGCTTGTTGGGTCGGTTCGGTCATCTGCTAACGAACTCCGAAAGAACGCGGGGGTACAGCTCATGCTCGGCCGCGAGCACGCGCTCCGCGAGCGTGTCGGGTGTATCCTCAGGCAAGATCGGCACTTCGGTCCGGCCCAGCACCTCGCCGCCGTCGAGCTCCTCGGTGACGAGGTGGACGGAGCAGCCCGCTTGCCTGTCGCCCGCTTCGATCGCGCGGGCGTGCGTGTGGAGGCCCTTGTACTTGGGCAGCAGCGACGGGTGAATGTTGACGATCCGCCCGCGCCAGTTCGCGACGAACTCGTCCGACAGCAGGCGCATGTAACCCGCGAGCGCGATCAGCTCGACCTCGCACTCGCGCAACGCACGGTCGAGCGCGGCTTCGTAAGCAGGCTTGCCGATCTCCTTGGGCGAGAGCGCGAAGGTGGGGATGCCCCGCTCGCGCGCCCAAGCGAGGCCTGCAGCGTCCGGCTTGTCGGAGGCGACCACGACGACTTCGTAGCCCTGCGCGCGTTCGACCAGCGCCCGCATGTTGGACCCGCGCCCGGAGATGAGGACGCCGACCCGCTTGGGCTCACGCATCGTGCCGGGCCGTCCAGTCCGCGCGTGCGCTCCAGGTGCCCGCCGATCCGCGCACGGTGCAGCCGCGCAATCCCGCTTCGACGCGGCCGATGCGGAACACCGTCTCGCCTGCGGCCGTGAGCGCCCCCATCACGGCGTCCGCATCGTCCTCGCCGACCATCACCGCCATTCCGACGCCACAGTTGAAGGTGCGCGCGAACTCCTCCGGCTCGATCGCACCCTGCGCCTGCAGGAACGCCATCAGCCGCGGCTGCTCCCACGCGTCCGCGTCGACCACCGCATGCGCCTCGCGCGGCAGCACGCGCGGGATGTTCTCCAGCAACCCGCCGCCGGTGACGTGCGCCAGCCCCTTGATCCGACCCCCGCGCACCAGCGGCAGAAGGCTCCGCACATAGATGCGCGTCGGCGCGAGTAGCAGGTCGATGAGCAGGTGGTCCTGATCGATCGGGGAGGGGCGCTCGAGCTTCCAGCCCTTGTCGACCGCGAGCCTGCGGACGAGCGAGTAGCCGTTGGAGTGCACACCCGAGGACGCCAGCCCGAGGATCACGTCGCCCGCGCCGATCCGCTCGCCGGTGAGCACCTGCGTCCGCTCGACCGCGCCCACGCAGAAGCCCGCCAGGTCATAGTCGCCGTCGGCGTACATGCCCGGCATCTCCGCCGTCTCGCCGCCGATCAAGGCGCAGCCGGCGAGCTTGCACCCTTCCGCGATCGAGGCAACCACCTGCTCGGTGACGCCCGCGTCGAGCTTGCCGGTGGCGTAGTAATCGAGAAAGAACAGCGGCTCCGCGCCCTGCACGACGAGGTCGTTGGCGCACATCGCGACCAGGTCGATACCGACGCCCGCGTGCCGATGCCACTCGATCGCGAGCTTCAGCTTCGTGCCGACGCCGTCGTTCGCCGCGACGAGCAGCGGGTCCTCGAACCCGGCCGCCTTCAGGTCGAAGAAGCCGCCGAACCCGCCCAGCTCCGCGTCGGCGCCCGGCCGACGGGTGCTCCTCGCCAGCGGCGCGATCGCACGCACCAACGCGTTCCCCGCGGCGATGGAGACGCCGGCCTGTTCATAGGTGTAACCCGTCATGGCCGCCCGCCTACCGATAAGCCGCTTGGATTTCCACGCCCGGTCGGCCAAAAGCCTGATCCATCATGCACCCGGTCAAGCGTTTGAAGCCGTCCCGTGTAGCCGCGGCCGCGATCCTCCTCGCCTGCGCCGGCGTGGGTCTGGCGCAGATCGAGGGCGGCGACCGCGGCGTGGCGCCCATCGACAGCTCGGGCGATTTCGAGGTGACGGGCGTCGCCGTCGACGTCGCGGCCAAGACGCCCGAGGCGGCGCGGCTGGGCGGCTGGCGGCTGGCGCAGCGCCGCGGCTGGGAGAAGCTGACGCGCCAGCTCGGCCAGCCGGGCGCGGGCGTGTCCGACGGCACGCTCGACCAGCTCGTCAAGGCGATCGTCGTCGAGCAGGAGCAGATCGGCCCCACGCGCTACGTCGCCCGCCTCGGCGTGTTGTTCGACCGTCAGCGCGTCGGTTCGCTGCTCGGCATCGCGACCTACGCCGCGCAGTCCGCGCCGATGCTCGTCATCCCCGTCCAATATTCGGGCGGAGCCGGCCAGGTGTTCGAAACGCGCACTCCTTGGCAGGAGGCTTGGGCGCGTTTCCGCACCGGCAACAGCTCGATCGACTATGTCCGTCCCGCCGGCACGGGCGCGGACCCGCTGCTGCTCAACGTCGGCCAGATCGGGCGGCGCGGTCGGCCCTGGTGGCGCACGATCATCGACCAGTACGGCGCGTCCGACATCCTGATCCCCGTCGTGCGTCTCAACCGGCTATGGCCGGGCGGGCCGGTGACGGGCGTGTTCCAGGCGCGCTACGGTCCCGACAACGCCTATCTCGGCGGCTTCTCGCTCCGCGTGCCCAACGAGCGCGGCATCCCGGCGCTGCTCGACGCGGGCGTGCAGCGCATGGACGCGCTCTATCAGCAGGCGCTGCGCGCGGGCGTTATCCGCGCCGATCCGACGCTCTTGCCGCCGCCCACCCCGACGCCGACGCCCACACCGGGCGCGGAGGGCGGAACGATCGTCGAATCGGTCACCGTCGAGACCGACGCGCCCGGTGGCGTCAGCAGCCAGGTCATCGTGCAGTTCGAGACGCCCGACGCCGGCGCGCTCGCCGCGACGGAGGCGGCGGTGCGCAGCGTCCCGGGCGTGCGCTCGGCGACGACGACCAGCCTGGCGCTGGGCGGCGTGTCGCTGATGCGCGTCCTCTACGACGGGGATCCGGGGGCGCTGATCGCCGGGCTTCAGGCGCGCGGCTATCAGGTGACGGGCGGCGGCGGGTCGATCCGCATCCGCCGCGGCGCGCCGCCGCCCGCTGCAGTGCCGGCCCAGCCCGCCGCGCCCGCCCCGGCGGAGGCCGTTCCGGAAGGATGAGCCAACTCGCGCTGCCGCTCGCCTGGCCCGCCGACCCGAGCGACGACGCGTTCCTGGTCGGCCCGTCCAACGAACGCGCCGTGCGCGTGCTGGAGCGCTGGGCGTCCTGGCCGGTGCGCACGGGCCTGCTCGTCGGCCCGCGCCGTTCGGGCCGCAGCCTGCTCGCGCGCCTGTTCGCGCGCAACAGCGGCGGCGTCGTGATCGACGGGGCGCAGCGCCAGCCCGAGACCGCGCTCTTCCACGCCTGGAACCGTGCCGAGGCCGCGAACCGCCCGCTGCTGCTCGTCGTGGAGGAGCTTCCGCCCGCTTGGGGCATCGAACTGCCCGACCTGCGCTCGCGCGTTGCCGCCAGCCCCGTCGCCGAGATCGGCCCGCCCGACGACGCGCTCGTCCGAGCGCTTCTGGAGCGCGAGCTCGCCCGCCGCGGCCTCGACGCCCGCCCCGACCTCTTGGAGTGGATCGCCGCCCGTATCGAGCGCAGCCACGCGGCCGTGCTGGGCGCGGTCGACGCGCTCGACGCCCGCGCGATGGAACGGCGGCGCGGCCTATCCATTCCCTTCGCACGCGACACGCTGACCGAGGCGGGCCTGCTGGGCCAGCCCACGCCCGAGGACCGATGAACCGCCCCGCCCATCTGAGCCGCCTGACCGACGCCGACGACGACCCGTTCCCGTCCGCGCCCGCCGGCCGCTACTTCAACCGCGAGCTGTCCTGGCTCGCCTTCAACCGCCGCGTGCTGGAGGAGGCAACCAACCGTGCCCACCCGCTGCTCGAGCGGCTGCGCTTCCTGTCCATCTCCGGCAACAACCTCGACGAGTTCTTCATGGTCCGCGTCGCGGGCCTCAAAGGCCAGCAGGCGCAGGAGGTGGACCGCCTCTCCGCCGACGGCATGACGCCCGCGCAGCAGCTCGCCGCCGTCACCGCCGAAGCCGACAAGCTGATGGCCGACCAGCAGACGGTGTGGCGCGACCTGCGCGCCGAGCTGGCGGAGCAGGACATCCACGTGCTGGGCAGCCGCCAGATCGACGACGAGTCGGTCGGCTGGCTCGAACAGCATTTCCGCCGCCAGATCTTCCCGATTCTGACCCCCCAGGCGCTCGATCCCGCGCACCCGTTCCCGTTCATGCCCAATAAGGGCCTGGCGGTGATGTTCGATCTCCAGCGCCTGTCCGACGGCGAGCCGATCCGCGAACTCGTCATGATCCCGTCGACGGTGAAGCGCTTCCTCCGCCTGCCGGGCGAGTCCGCCCGCTACGTCGCGATCGAGTCGATCGTGAAGCGCTTCTCGCACCTGCTCTTCCCCGGCTACGAGGTGCAGGGCGCGGCCGAGTTCCGCGTGCTGCGCGACAGCGACATCGAGATCGAGGAGGAGGCGGAGGACCTGGTCCGCTATTTCCGCTCCGCCATCAAGCGCCGCCGCCGCGGCCGCGTGATCCGTCTCGAGCTGGAGACGGGCATGGCCGACGGCTTGAGCGAGGTGCTCCGGGACGAGCTGGGCGAGCAGGACACGATCGTCACCGAATCGGGCTCGTTCCTCGGCTGGGCCGACCTCGACGCGCTGACCGACGAGGACCGGCCCGACCTGAAATGGCCGAGCTTCACGCCGCGCTTCCCCGAGCGCATCCGCGAATATGGCGGCGACTGCTTCGCGGCGATCAAGGCCAAGGACATCGTCGTCCACCACCCATACGAGACGTTCGAGGTGGTGATCGCCTTTCTGAAGCAGGCCGCGGCCGACCCCGACGTCGTCGCGATCAAGCAGACGCTCTACCGCGCGGGCAAGCAGTCCGCCGTCATCGCCGCGCTGATCGCCGCTGCGGAGGCCGGCAAGTCGGTCACCGCCGTCGTGGAGCTCAAGGCGCGCTTCGACGAGGAGCAGAACCTATACTGGGCCTCCGCGCTGGAGCGTGCGGGCGTGCAGGTCGTGTACGGCTTCATCGATTGGAAGACGCACGCCAAAGTCTCGATGGTCGTTCGGCGCGAGGGCGAAGAGTTCCGCACCTATATCCACTTCG
Organism: Sphingomonas lenta; assembly: GCF_002288825.1. Lineage (GTDB taxonomy): Bacteria > Pseudomonadota > Alphaproteobacteria > Sphingomonadales > Sphingomonadaceae > Sphingomonas > Sphingomonas lenta. The sequence continues at coordinate 654,063 of NZ_NSLI01000001.1, read as the reverse complement.
GCACGGGCAATTATCACCCGATCACCGCGCGCATCTACACGGACCTGAGCTACTTCACCGCCGACCCGAAGCTCGGCGACGACGCGGCGCAGATGTTCAACTACATCACCGGTTACGTCGAGCCGCAGGCGCTCAACTGCATCTCGCTCAGCCCGCGGGATCTGCGCCCGCAGCTCATCGAGCTGATCGACCGCGAGATCGCCCACGCCCGCGCCGGGCGCCCGGCGTCGATCTGGGCCAAGATGAATTCGCTCGTCGACCCGGAGATGATCGAGAAGCTGTACGAGGCGAGCGGCGCGGGCGTGGAGATCGACCTGATCGTCCGCGGCATCTGCTGCCTCAAACCCGGCGTGGAGGGCATGTCGGAGCGCATCCGCGTGAAGTCGATCGTCGGCCGCTTCCTGGAGCATAGCCGCATCTGGGCGTTCGGCGACGGCGAGCCGCTGCCCAACGACTCGGCCGCGCTGTTCATCTCGTCCGCTGACTGGATGCCGCGCAACTTCGACCGGCGGGTCGAGTACATGCTGCCGATCACCAATCCGACGGTCCACGACCAGGTGCTCGACCAGGTGATGGTCGCGAACCTCATCGACAACGAGCAGAGCTGGGTCCTCGACGCCGAAGGCAAGTACACGCGCATCGAGCCGGGCGAGCGGCCGTTTAACCTGCACCGCTACTTCATGACAAATCCGTCCTTGTCGGGCCGCGGCGCGGCGCTCGAGGCGAGCGGGCAAGTGCCCCACCTATCGCTGGCGCGGCGTTGAGCTGGATGGCGACGCTGCTCGAGCCGGTGCGCGCGAAGACGCGCGTGCCCGACCACCGCCCCCGCACCGCCATCATCGACATTGGTTCCAATTCGATCCGCCTCGTCGTCTACCAGGGCCCGGCACGCCTGCCCGCGATCCTGTTCAACGAGAAGGTCATGGCCGGCCTCGGCCGCGGCCTCGCCGCCACGGGCGCGATCGAGGCGCAAGCGCTCGACAAGGCGCGTGTCGCGCTCGCCCGCTTCGCCGCCGTCGCGCGTGCGATGGAGGTCGAGTCGCTCCGTACCGTCGCGACCGCCGCGGTTCGCGACGCGTCCAACGGCCACGAGCTGATCGCCCAGGCGACGAAGCTCGGCCTAGAGGTCGAGATCCTGTCCGGCGAGCAGGAGGCGACCGGGGCCGGCTACGGCGTGCTCTCCGGCATCCCGGACGCGGACGGCATCGTCGGCGACCTCGGCGGTGGCAGCCTGGAGCTGGTCCGCGTGCGCGCGGGCAGGGTGGGCGAGCGCGTGTCCTTTCCGCTCGGCGTGCTCCGCGTCGCCGCGCTGCGCGACGCGGGCGGGCTGGAGCGGCGCGTGGCCAAGCTGGTGCGCGAGTCCGGTTGGGAAGGGCGGGGCAAGGGCCTGCCGCTCTACCTCGTCGGCGGCTCCTGGCGCGCGCTCGCCAAGCTCGACATGGCGCTGACCGGCTATCCGCTACCCGTCATCCACCAGTACGCGATGCCGGCCGCGCGCATCGCCGAACTCACCCGCGCCATCCCGAACCTGTCGCGTCAGCGGCTGCGCGAGATCGCCGACATAGCCTCGACCCGCGCGGGCCTCCTCGCCGACGCCACCGCACTCCTGTCCGCACTCCTGAAGCAGCTCGGCTGCGACCGCACCGTCGCCTCCGCCTTCGGCCTGCGCGAGGGCCTGCTCTACGAAGCGCTCGACGAGGAGACGCGCGCCCACGACCCGCTCGTCGTCGCCGCGCGCGAGGAAGGCCGCATGCTCGGCCGCTTTCCGGAACACGGCGACCTGCTCGATCGCTGGATCGAGCCGCTGTTCGACGACCGGCACGCGCGGCTCCGCTGCGCCGCCTGCCTGCTCGCCGACGTGGGCTGGCACGCCAACCCCGACTTCCGCGCCGAACGCGGCATCGAGACGGCGCTGCACGGCAACTGGGTCGCGATCGACGGCCCCGGCCGCGCGATCCTGGCGCAGACGCTGGCGACCGCGTTCGCCGGCGACACCGACGCGCCCGACCCGCTGTTCCGCCTGGCGTCCACCTCCGACCTGCGCCAAGCCGCCGCCTGGGGCCTGGCGATCCGCTTAGGGCAACGCCTGTCCGGCGGCGTCGCCGGCCCGCTCAAGCGCTCGCGGCTCAGCGACGACGGCCGGCGGATCACGCTCCACCTCGAACCGGGAGACCGCGCGCTCTACGGCGAGGCGGTCGAGAAGCGGCACGCCGCGCTGGCGACCTTCTTGGGGCGGGAAGCGGCTCTGTCTGGGTAGAGCTCACTTAGGTCGCTCACGATCGTCACCCCGGACTTGTTCCGGGGTCCATCGTGGTCCGCGCACTCCGGCAGGTCCGTGCGCACGACGATGGATGCCGGAACAAGTCCGGCATGACGGAAGGTAGCAGGGCCGCTTACGCCGCGGTCTCCTCTTCCGTCCGCGTCATCTTCAGCTTACCGCCCTTGACCGCGAACCCGAGCCGCCCCTCCACCAAGTCCAGCGCGTCGTGCCCGAACTGGTCGTACCGCCAGCCCTCCAGGATCGACAGCCCGTGCCGCTGTCCGGCCGCCAGCAGCTCCAATTCGTCCGACCGCGCCAGCAGCCGCGGCGCCACGTCGATGTCGCGCGCCCTGATCTTGAGCAGCAGCTTGAGCAGGTCCGCCACTAGCGCGCCGTCCTTGCCCAGCCCCGGCTTGCGGTCCTCGCGCGGCGGCATCTCGCTTTCGGGCAGCGGGCCTGCGGCCGCGATCGCCGCCATCAGCCGCGCGCCGATCTCGTTGCCCGCCCAGGTCGGCGACAGCCCGCGCACCTTGGCGAGGTCCCCTTGCCGCTTCGGAGGGTGGCTGGCGAGATCGGCCAGCGTCTCGTCCTTGACGATGCGCCCGCGCGGCAGGTCCTTGCCCCTGGCCTCCAGCTCGCGCCACCGCGCGATCGCCTTTAATCGGCCCAGCACGTCCGCCTTGCGGCTGTTGATGCGCACGCGCTTCCACGCCACGTCCGGATCGTTGGCGTAATTCGCCGGGTCGGCGAGCCGCTCCATCTCCTGGTCCAACCACTGTCCGCGCCCGGTCTTACGTAGCCTCTCCAGCATGCGCGGAAAAATGCGTGCGAGGTGCGTCACGTCGCCGACCGCATAGTCCACCTGCCGTTGGTCGAGCGGCCGCCGCGACCAATCAGTGAACCGCGCGCCCTTGTCGATCTGGATGCCCAGCCAGCTGTCGACCAGGTTCGAGTATCCGATCTGCTCGCCTTGCCCCAGCGCCATCGCCGCGACCTGCGTGTCGAACAGCGGGTGCGGCGTCTTGCCGGTCAGGTTATAGACGATCTCGATGTCCTGACCGCCCGCGTGGAAGACCTTGAGCACGTCTTCGTTGTTCGTCAGGAGCTCCAGCAGGGGCGTCAGGTCGAGCCCCGGCGCCATCGGGTCGATCGCCGCGGCCTCCTCCGTATCGGCGACCTGGATCAGGCACAGCTCGGGCCAGTAGGTCGACTCGCGCATGAACTCGGTGTCGACGGCGATAAAGTCGGCTTGGGACCAGCGGGAGCATAGATTGGCGAGCGTCGCGCTGTCGGTGATCAGGGAATGAACGTGCATCCGGCCGCGTCTAGCGCCGGTCGCGCGGGTTGACAAAAGGGAAGGGGGCGGGGAAGCGCCCCGGCCCATGACGACCCACGCCTACCGCACGCACAACTGCGCCGCCCTCTCACGCGCGAACGAGGGCGAGACCGTCCGCCTTTCCGGCTGGGTGCATCGCAAGCGCGATCACGGCGGCGTGCTGTTCATCGACCTGCGCGACCATTACGGCATCACCCAGGTCGTCGCCGACGTCGACAGCCCCGCGCTGCCCGTCCTGGAGCAGGTCCGCGTCGAGTCGGTCATCACGATCGACGGCAGCGTCAAGGCGCGCTCGGAAGCGACGGTGAACCCGAACCTCGCGACCGGCGAGATCGAGGTGTTCGCCCGCGCTGCCACCGTTCAATCGGCTGCGCAGGAGCTGCCGCTCCCCGTCGCGGGCGAGGCGGACTATCCGGAGGACATCCGGCTGCGCTATCGCTTCCTCGACCTCCGCCGCGAGCGCATCCACGCCAACATCATGCTCCGCTCTCAGGTGATCGCGAGCATCCGCCGCCGCATGATCGAGCAGGGCTTCACCGAGTTCCAGACGCCGATCCTGACCGCGTCCAGCCCCGAGGGCGCGCGCGACTACCTGGTCCCCAGCCGCGTCCACCCCGGCAAGTTCTACGCGCTCCCGCAGGCGCCGCAGATGTTCAAGCAGCTGCTGATGGTCGCCGGCTTCGACCGCTACTTCCAGATCGCCCCCTGCTTCCGCGACGAGGACGCACGCGCCGACCGCTCGCCGGGCGAGTTCTACCAGCTCGATTTCGAGATGAGCTTCGTCACGCAGGAGGACGTGTTCCAGGCGATCGAGCCCGTGCTCCACGGCCTGTTCACCGAGTTCGCCGACTGGCAGGGCAGGGGCCGCCAGGTCTCGCAGTTGCCCTTTCCGCGCATCCCGTATCGCGAGTCTATGCTGAAATACGGCAACGACAAGCCCGACCTGCGCAACCCTCTCGTGATCAGCGATGTGTCGGAGCTGTTCCGCGGCTCGGGCTTCGGCCGCTTCGCCTCGATCGTCGAAGCCGGCGACGTGGTGCGCGCCATCCCCGCCCCGAACACCGCGGACAAGAGCCGCAAATTCTTCGACGACATGAACAGCTGGGCGCAGTCAGAGGGCTATGCGGGCCTCGGCTACGCGACGCGCAAGGGCGGCGTATTCGGCGGGCCCATCGCCAATAACCACGGTGCGGAGGGCATGCAGGCCATCGCCGACGCGCTAGGCCTAGGTCCCGACGACGGCGTGTTCTTCGCGGCCGGCAAGCAGGCGCAAGCCGCCAAGCTCGCCGGCCTCGCCCGCACGCGCGTGGCCGAGCAGCTGAACCTGATCGACCCCGACCGCTTCGAGTTCTGCTGGATCGTCGATTTCCCGATGTTCGAGTGGGACGAGGACAACAAGAAGGTCGACTTCAGCCACAACCCCTTCTCGATGCCGCAGGGCGAGCTGGAGGCGCTGGAGACTAAGGACCCCCTCGAAATCCTCGCCTACCAGTACGACATCGTCTGCAACGGCGTGGAGCTGAGCTCGGGCGCGATCCGGAACCACCGGCCGGAGATCATGTACAAGGCGTTCGAGATCGCCGGTTACAGCCAGCAGGACGTGGACACGAACTTCGCGGGCATGATCAACGCCTTTAAGTACGGCGCCCCTCCGCACGGCGGCTCCGCGCCCGGCATCGACCGCATGGTCATGCTGCTGGCGGGCGAGCCCAACATCCGCGAGGTGGTGCTGTTCCCGATGAACCAGCGCGCCGAGGACCTGATGATGGGCGCGCCGAGCCAGGTCAGCGCCAAGCAGCTCCGCGAGCTCCACATCCGCTTGGCCGAGGGCGCGGGCAAGGACATGACCAGGGCCGTCGCGCCGGGCGCGGGGTAGGACCGGGTTAGCGGATCAGCGCAACGGCGACGGGGCCGACCAGCTTCACCCATCCCGCCAAGCCGGCGACCATCCCCGTGACTAGCCAGAGGATATGGACGGGGCGCGGTGAGGGCAGCTGTCGCCAGACCCGGAGCCACGCCCAGCCCAGAAACAGCGAAGAGGGGAGGAGTATGGCGGGCGTGGGCGCGCCGACCGCGATGGCGAAGTTGTATTCGTCGAAGTTGGGACGACCGGCCCTAACCAGATCGAGCGCAGCGAGCGACCAAGTCAGCAGGCCGATCGGAGCCATCAACATTCTGACGGGGGCCACCGCCGCAAGCGCGAAAGCGGCCGATCGCGACCCACCTCGTCGCGCCGTCGCAATCGCGGCGACGGTGAGGAGCATGGTGACGGCGGGACCGGCGCCTGCCTGCACCGCCACCTCCCAGGCCGGAGCCGTACCGGGCTCGGCGCCGCCGGACACGCTGGCGACGTTCAACACCGGTCGGTAACCGAGCAAGCGCCCGGCCGACCAGTGCCCGAGTTCGTGAAGCAGCACCGACGCAGGCGCGAGCGCCGCGGCCCAGGCGGCTAGGCGTAGTCCGTTCCGCTTATTTCGCCGGTCCTGCCCCACGCCCGGCAGACTACCGCCTTGCTTTCGCTGAGCAACAGGCGAGGTCAGGCGGCCGGTGATGCCGCCCACCACGCCTCGAACCGCACCCGCTCGGCCGCGGTCATGTGCAGCCCGAGCTTGCTCCGCCGCTCCAGCACGTCCTCCGGCGTCCGCGCCCACTCGCGATCCCGCATCCAGCGCACCTCGCGCTCGGTCAGCCCGGCGCCGAACGCCTCGCCCATGCCTGCCTCGTCCCGCACGCCCGCAAGCATCGCGACGAGCAGTGTGCCGTAGGCGCGTGCCATCCGCTCCGACCGCTCCGCGCCCAGCCAGGGACGCCGCTCGCGCACATGCGCCAGGTACGCATCGAAGCTCCGGAACCCGCCGCCTGGGAACGGCCGCTCGCGCGTCATCGGCTCGACGTGCCGCCCAAGCGCCGGCGCGACCTTGGCCACCGCCTCTTCGGCTAGGTGCCGCGCAGTCGTGATCTTGCCGCCGAACACCGACAGCAGCGGGGGGCCGTTCGCGTCCAGCTCCAGCACATAGTCGCGTGTCACCTCGCGCGCCTCGCTCGCGCCGTCGTCGTAGAGCGGACGAACGCCCGACCATGAGCTCGTCACGTCCTCAGGGCCGACTTGGCGCGCGAAGTAGCGACTCGCCGCGTCGCACAAGTAGCGCACCTCGTCCCCGTCAATCCGAGCGTCCTCCGGCCGCTCGACCACCACGTCGGTGGTGCCCACCGCCGTCCCGCCCTCGTAGGAGATGGCGAACACGATGCGCCGGTCAGGCTGCTGGAGGATATAGGCGTGGTCGCCCTCGAACAGCCGCGGCACGACGATGTGGCTACCTTTGACCAGCCTGACGCCCGCCGAGGCGTTCACCCCCATCCGCCCCAGCAGCTCCGCCACCCAGGGTCCCGCCGCGTTGACGACCGCGCGCGCCTGCACCTCTCGCCCATCCGATAGCCGCGCGCGCCACAGCCCGTCCTCGCGTCGGGCGCTCTCCAGCGTGGTGCGGGTCAGCACCTCTGCCCCATGCTCGGCCGCATCCAGCGCGTTGAGAACCGTGAGCCGCGAGTCGTCGACCCAAGCGTCCGAGTAGACGAACCCGCTTCCCGCATTCTTCAATGGCGCGCGATACGCCGCATCGGATCGCCTCAGCCCCCGCGACCGCGGCAGCGCCGACCGTCCGCCAAGCCGGTCGTAGAGCAGCAGCCCCAGCCGGACGAGCCACCACGGCCGAACCGCGTTCTCGTGCGGCAGCACGAAGGTGAGCGGCCGGATCAGATGCGGCGCGAGTCTCAGCAGCCGCTCCCGCTCGCGCAACGCGTGCGCGACGAGGCGGAAATCGTAATACTCCAGGTAGCGTAGGCCGCCGTGGATCAGCTTGGTCGACGCCGACGACGTATGGCTCGCCAGGTCGTCGCGCTCGACCAGCAGTACCGACCAGCCGTTCAGCGCCGCCTCGCGCGCGATGGCGCAGCCGTTGATGCCGCCGCCGACGATCAGGAGGTCGTACGTCACGCCTCCGCATCTAAGCCGCCCGGGGCGCGTTGACGAGGCTGTCCTACAACCGTTCGGCTATGGCATGACCTCCCCCATGATCATCGACACCGCTTCGCCCGAAGTCCGCCGCGCCTCCCATCCTGCCGAACAGGACAGCAATTCAGCCCTGTTCCGTGTAAAACTCGTCAAAGTCGTGAACTTCGGGCCGTCGCGCTGATGCCGAAACGCGCTGCCGCAGGCCTGCCGACCCGCCAGCAGATCCTCGACTTCATCGAGACCTCCGACCAGCCCGCCGGCAAGCGGGAGATCGCGCGCGCCTTCGCCCTGTCCGCCCAGGAGAAGATAGCGCTCAAGGCGTTGCTCAAGGACATGGCCGACGAGGGCCTGATCGACTCCGCCCCCGGCCGCGCCTTCCACAAGATGGGCGGGCTGCCCAAGGTGACGGTGCTCCGCGTCGCCGACGTCGACGACGGCGGCAACGTCTGGGCCGTGCCGGAGCGCTGGGAGGCGGACGGCCCGCCGCCGCGCCTGCGCGTCCGCGAGCGTAAGCGGGGCCAGCTCGGCATCGGCGAGCGCGTCCTTGCGCGCACCGAGGAGGCCGGCTCCGGCTGGATCGCGCATCCCATGAAGACGCTCGCCCGCGCCTCCGAGCAGGTCTTGGGCGTGCTCCGTGCGGAGGGCGACCGCTTGTGGCTGACCGGCGTCGAGAAGAAGGAGCGCCGCGAGTACGCCGTCTCCGACGCGGGCGACGCGCAAGCCGGCGACCTCGTGCTCGCCGAGAAGGCCGGCCGCCCCCCGCGCGTCACCGTCCGCGTCGTCGAGCGCCTGGGCGATCCGTTCGCGCCGCGCAGCTTCTCGCTCATCGCCATCCACAAGCACGGCATCCCAGACCAGTTCACCCCCGACACGCTTGACGAGGCGGAACGCGTCGCGCGCCAGCCGCTAGGCGAGGACCGCGAGGACCTGCGCCACCTTGCCATCGTCGCGATCGACCCCGCCGACGCCCGCGACCACGACGACGCGGTCTGGGCCGAGCCCGACGACGATCCCGCCAATCCGGAGGGCTGGCGCGCGCTCGTCGCCATCGCCGATGTCAGCTTTTACGTGCGTCCCGGCTCCGCGATCGACCGCGACGCGCGCAAGCGGGGCAACTCCGTCTACTTCCCCGACCGCGTGGTGCCGATGCTGCCGGAGATCCTGTCGGCGCATGTCTGCTCGCTCGTCGAGGGCGAGGACCGCGCCGCGCTCGTCTGCCACCTCCAGGTGACCAAGGACGGCCAGCTCAAGAGCTGGCGCTTCACCCGCGCCGTGCTCCGCATCGCGGCCAACATCGCGTACGAGGACGCGCAGGCCGCGATCGACGGGACGCTCGACCACCCGCTGACGGAGACCGCGCTCAGGCCGCTCTGGGGCTGCTGGCGCGCGCTGCTCGCCGCTCGCGAGAAGCGCGAGCCGCTCGACCTCGACCTGCCGGAGCGCCGCGTCGTGCTCGACGAGAAGGGCCGCATCATGTCGGTCGCGCCGCGCGAGCGTCTGGACGCCCACCGGCTGATCGAGGACTACATGATCGCCGCCAACGTCGCCGCCGCTAAGGCGCTGGAGGCGAAGAAGGCGCCCGTTATGTACCGCGACCATGAGCCGCCCAGCCGCGAGAAGCTGACGGCACTCAAGGACTATCTGGAGACGTTCGGCGTCCCCTTCGCGCTCGGCCAGGTGATCCGCCCCGCGACGTTCAACCGCATTCTCGACAAGGTCGGTGACGCCGACTTCCGCCCGCAGGTCATGGAGCAGGTGCTCCGCACGCAGACGCAAGCCTATTACGGACCAGGCAACACGGGGCATTTCGGGCTCGCGCTCGGCAGCTACGCGCACTTCACCTCGCCCATCCGCCGCTATGCCGACCTCCTCGTCCACCGCTCGCTCGTCCGAGCGTACAAGCTGGGCGAGGGCGGTCTCACCGACGGCGAGGCGGAGGGCATGGAGCGGATCGGCGAGTCGATCTCCGGCTTCGAGCGCCGCGCGATGGAGGCGGAGCGCGAGACGATCGACCGCTACGTCGCTGCATTCCTGGCCGAGCGCGTGGGCGAGATCGTGCGGGCGCGGATCACGGGCGTCGCCAACTTCGGCTTCTTCGCGACGGTGGACGATGTGGGCGGCGACGGCCTCGTCTCCGTCCGCGACCTCGGCGGCGAGTATTACCGCTTCGACGAGGCCGCCCGCACGCTCACGGGCGAGCATAGCGGCGAGCAGTACGCGCTGGGCCAGCGCCTCGAGCTCAGGCTCGTGGAGGCCAACCCTGTCTCGGGCGCGCTCCGCTTCGAGCTGCCGGAGGGGAAGGGGGCGGGCACGTCCGCCGAGCCCGAGCGCCGCGACCGCCGCACCCCGCGCGTGTTGAAGCGGCGCGGCCGTCCGGGCAACATCCGGCACCAGGGGGGACGCCGTTGACCAATCTGATCCGCACCGACACGCCCGCGCCCAGGTCGCCGCTGCGCCAGGGCTACCTGGTCCGCGGCTCGATCGCGCCCGTTTTCGTCGAACGCGGCGCGCTCTCGCCCACCGACGCGATCGCGTTCAAGCCGTCGAGCCCGCGCGAGGCTAAGGCGTTCGCCGCGCTGCTCCGCTCGGGCGCGATGCGGCAAGCGGGCGGGAACTGGTGGCTCGACATCGTCGCCTACCAGGCGAACGCGAACGCTCGCAGCCGGGCGGCGATACCGTGGCTGATCGGCGGCGCGGTCCTCATCGCACTCGCGGCGATGCTGTTCTACCGGGGCTGATCGCCCTCACTCGTCACCCCGGACTTGTTCCGGGGTCCATCACTGTCCGGGCGAACCGTCAGCGAGAGTGGGAGTGGACGGCCGTGCGCACCCCCGAACGGATTGCGCGCACGACGATGGACCCCGGAACAAGTCCGGGGTGACGGAGGAGGTGTGGCAAAGTTGACCTCATCCAGCCGTGAACGTCAGCCCCGCCTTAGCCTGCAACCGGTCCCGCAGCTTCGCACCCATTAGCGCGCCGGGCGTCCACACCCCGCCGTCGCCGCGCACGTCCTGCACCAGGCACAGCGCCGACTCCGCGATCATCTTCGACGTCGATCCGTAGCCCGGATCCTTGTCGCCCGTGACCACCGCGTCGAGCCGCGTCCCGTCCGGCATCAGCCCGACGAACAGGAGGTCGTAGAAGCCGTTCTCACGCTCCTCCTTCGACGGACCCTCGCCCGGCTTCGGCCCCTTGTCGCCGGCGAGCGGGTTGAGTTTGCTGATCGCCTCCGCGGCCGCCTTGCCGAGATCGCCGAGGCCCGCGACCTGCATCTCGTCATACTGGAAATCGGTCCCGTACGGGTGGCCGAGCAGGAAGTTGGTCCGGTGGACGTTCTTGGTGTTGATCGGCGCCATGATGAACGGCGCGACCCAGGCGTTGAGCGTCGTGTCGAACTCTGGGAGCAGCCCCAGCGGCTGGCCCACGCCCTGGAACCCCGGCGTCAGCGCGAACGGGCTGGTCAGCAGCTTAACCAACGACGGGTCCTTGGCCGCGGCCGCGAGCGTCGCCTTGAGGCTCGCCGCCGTGCCGCCGGAGAAGCCGCCCTGCATCTTGCGCACGCGCCCCTTCACGCGCGGGGCGGGGTGGCCGAAGCGCTCGCGCGCGAACTCCTGCAGCGTCAGCACGCCGAGATCGAACGGGATCGAGTCGAAGCCGCAGGAGAAGACGATCCGCGCGCCCGTCCGCTTGGCGGTGGGCTCGTACGCGTCGATCATCTTGCGCATCCAAGCGGGCTCGCCGCACAGGTCGACATAGGCCGTGCCTGCCGCCGCGCACGCGCCGACCAGCTCGGACCCGTATAGCTGGTAAGGGCCGACCGTGGTCAGCACGACCTCTGTCCGCTCCGCCATCGCGCGGAGGCTGGCGGGGTCGTCGGCGTCCGCAGTCACCAGCGGCGTGTCCGCCGGCGCGCCGATCAGGTCGCGCACCTCCTGCAGCTTGGAGAGCGACCGCCCCGCCATCGCCCATCGCGGGCGGTCCGGGCCAGCGTAGGCCTGGGTCAGGTACTCCGCCACCAGCCGCCCGGTGAACCCGGTCGCGCCGTAGACGATGACATCGAACTCCTTGGCCATGCCGCTTCTCCCGTCTCTCAAGCCGCCTCGCTGAACTGCAGGCTCGCCAGCCGGGCGTACAGGCCCGACCGCGCCATCAGCTGCCCGTGTGAACCTTCCTCCACGATCCGGCCGCCGTCCATGACGATGATCCGCTCCGCCGCGCGCACCGTCGCCAGCCGATGCGCGATCACGAGCGTGGTCCGGTTCGCCATCAACCGCTCCAGCGCCTGCTGCACCAGCCGCTCGCTCTCGGCGTCGAGCGCGCTCGTCGCCTCGTCGAGCAGCAGGATGGGCGAGTCGCGTAAGAGAGCGCGGGCGATGGTGATGCGCTGCCGCTGCCCGCCCGACAGCCGCGCGCCGCCCTCGCCCAGGAACGTGTCGAGCCCATCGGGCAGCTTGTGCAGGAACTCGGCCGCGTTGGCCGCCTCCGCCGCCGCCCAGAGCTCGTCGTCGCTCGCTTCCCAACGCCCGTAGCGCAGGTTGTCGCGCGCGGACGCGCCGAAGATCACCGTCTCCTGCGGCACCAGCGCGATCCGGGCGCGGACCGCCTGCGGATCGGCGTCGCGCAGGTCGACGCCGTCGATCAGCACGCGGCCCTGGTCCGGGTCGTAGAATCGTTCGGCGAGTTGGAACAGCGTCGACTTGCCCGCTCCCGACGGTCCGACCACGGCCACCGTCTCGCCGGGCCGGACGTCGAGCGTAACGCCGTGCAAGGCGGGCGCGTCCCGCCGGGTCGGATAGTGGAAATGCACGTCGTCGAAGCGCAGCGCACCCAGCGGCGGCTCGGGCAGCAAGGACGGCCGCGCGGGTGCGGCGATCTCCGGCCGTTCGGCGAGCAGCTCGGACAAGCGCTGCGCCGCGCCCGACGCGCGGAGCAGGTCGCCCCACACTTCCGTCAACGCGCCGAACGACCCCGTCACCAGCACGGCGGTGAAGATGAACGCGCCTAGCGACCCGCTCGACAGCCGGCCCTCGGCCACGTCGCTCACGGTGGTCCACAGGAGCATCACGACCGCGCCGAACAGCAGCATGATGACCAGCGCCGTCATCGCCGCGCGCACGAAGATGCGCCGCCGCGCGGCCGCGAAGCTCAGCGCCACGGCATCGCCGAAGCGCTGCCCTTCGCGGCCCTCCTGCCCGAAGGCTTGCACGACCTTCATCGCGCCCAGCGTCTCGACCACCGTCGATCCGATGTCGGCGATGCGGTCCTGGCTCGTCTTGGACTGGTCGCGCACCTTGCGGCCGAGCAGCACGATCGGCGACAGGATCAGCGGGATGGCGAGGAGCAGCATCCCCGTCAGCCGCGGCGACAAGGCGAACAGCGTTGCGATGCCGCCGAGCGCCGTCAGCGTGTTCCTGAGCGCGATGGATACGGTGGAGCCCACGGCATTCTCGATCTGCGCCGTGTCGGACGTGAGCCGCGACGCGATCTCCGACGGGCGGTTCTCCTCGAAGTAGCGCGGCGTGAGGCGGACGAGGTTATCGAGCACCGCCATGCGGATGTCCGCCACCGTGCGCTCGCCGAGCCAGGAGACGTAGTAGAACCGCACCGCCGTCGCCGCCGCCAGCAGCACGACGAGCCCGAACAGGAGATAGAAGATCCGGTCGATATGGCTGAGGTCCGCGCCCGCACCGAACCCCTCGTCGATCACGGAACGAAGCGTCCAGGGCAGTGACAAGGTCACGGCCGACGTGCCGAGCAGGGCGAAGAAGGCGACGCCGATCTGGAGCGGGTAGCGGGACGCATAGCGCCAGACCATGGCGAGGGGGCCGAGCCGGCGGGACGGCTCGGAAACGGGGGCGCTGGAGGCCATGGCCGCGCGCCTAGCAGCCGGAGCGGGGTGGCTCAACGTCAGGAACTGTGCCTCCGACGCCATAGGTTCGGCTAATTGTCGGATGAACCCGTTGTCGACCGTGACGTTTACGTTACGTATGCAACCAACGCTGCAGAACGTCCGGGTCGCGCGGCGCAGGAAATTATAGATGCTCTACGACGCTTACGAGATGCAGCGGTCGATGCTGGCCAGCGCCAGCGCCATGGCCAAGCTGGGCGCTGGCATGCTCCAGAACCCGAGCTTCCCCTTCTCCTACATGGGCGGGGGCACGATCATGGCCTCCGCACTCGAAGTGTTCGCGCATGCCGCGGCGCCCCGCGGCAAGCCCGAGTTCGGGTTGACCAGCACGGAGATAGACGGGCGCGAGGTGGCCGTCCACGAGGAGATCGTGCTGCGCAAGCCGTTCGGCCAGCTCAAGCGTTTCCGGCGCAAGGGCGTGGAGGGCTCGCCCAAGCTGCTGATCGTCGCGCCCATGTCGGGCCATTACGCGACGCTGCTCCGCGGCACCGTCGAACGCATGCTGCCGCGCCACGAGGTCTACATCACCGATTGGCGCGACGCGAAGCTGGTGCCCATCGCCGACGGTCGCTTCGACCTGGACGACTATATTAACTACCTGATCGAGTTCTTAGAGGCGATCGGGCCGGGCGCGCACATGCTCGCGGTCTGTCAGCCGTCCGTGCCCTGCTATGCCGCGGCGGCGCTGATGAGCGCGGACCGGCATCCATGCCGGCCCAAGACGCTGACGATGATGGGCGGCCCGATCGACACGCGCGAAGCGCCGACCGCGGTCAACACGCTCGCGACCGAGCGTCCGCACGCCTGGTTCGAGCAGAACGCGATCGCGACGGTGCCGGTCGTCTATCCGGGCGCGGGCCGGAAAGTGTATCCGGGCTTCCTGCAGCTCGCCGGGTTCATGTCGATGAACCTCGGCAACCACATGATCAGCCACTGGGAGATGTTCAAACATCTGGTTCAGGGCGACGACGAGAGCGCGGACGCGACCAAGGCGTTCTACGACGAGTACCGCGCCGTGTGCGACATGACCGCCGAGTTCTACCTGCAGACGGTCGAGCTGGTCTTCCAGCGGCACGCGCTGCCCCGGGGCGAAATGACGCACCGCGGCCGCCCTGTGGACCCGGGCGCGATCACCGACGTCGCGCTGCTCGCCATCGAGGGCGAGCGCGACGACATCTCGGGGCTCGGGCAGACCAAGGCGGCGCTGACGCTGGCGGGCAACCTGCCGGACGAGAAGAAGCGCTACCTCATGGCCGAGGGTGCCGGCCATTACGGCATCTTCAACGGCTCGCGCTGGCGCTCCAAGATCGCGCCGGTCGTGGAAGAATGGATCGCCGCGAACGGCTGACCGCCGCTCCCGTCCGGGAGCGACGGCCCTTGCGGGTCAGCCGATCGAGTCGACCATCGCGTGGCTGGAGGACTCCTCCGGCTTGATCTGCCCGCCGAACAGCTGCTTGAGGCGGCCGGTCAGCGACACGTCCGTCTCCCACAGCTCCGCCGACTCCACGTCGAAGCGGAGCAGGACGTAGTTGCCGCCCTCCTTGCCGCCTTCGATCCAGGCTTCGACATTGTTGTCCCACAGCTTGTCGATCGTGGCGCGGTCGCGATCCTGCGTCAGCTGGCCCATGAGGCAGGCGAAGAAGTCGTGGCCCTTGCCCACGAACTGCACCATCGCATGCCCGCCCTTGGCCGCGCGGTTCGTCTTGCCCGCGAAGACGAACAGCGTGTTGGGCTGATCGTCGTCGAGCTTGACGTTCATCGGCTCCGAATGCTGGCCGTCCATCAGGCCGAGCATGATGAAGGGGCTCTCCTTCACCTTGGCGATGAACTTGGCGGCGATCTCCTGAGGGCTGTCGTGATGGGCGGCCATATTCTGCTCCCGCTGAGGATTGGTCGGCGAGAGAACGACGCGGGGCGGGGTTGGTTGCGCGGGCCGGCCGCGGGCGGCATGACGATGGACGGCGGCAATCCCGCCGCCAGACACAGGAGTGTGCCTTCATGGATTTGGCTACCCTGTGCCTTGTTTTGGGCGTGCTCTTCGCCTTCGGGACCTTGATCCTGAAGATAATCGAAGTGGCGCGTCAGAAGTAGGGCGCTGAGTAGGGGCCCGGCCTGGCAGCCGGGCCCCGAAATGCGAAGGACCCCGGCTGCTGGCACAGCCGAGGTCCAGGAGCGCCTTATGGATTTGGCGATACGTTACGTATTGCAACGGGTCCGAAACGTCAAGGTCACAGCACCTCGAACAGGCCGGCCGCACCCATACCGCCGCCCACGCACATGGTGCACACCACGTGCTTGGCGCCCCGGCGCTTGCCCTCAATCAGCGCGTGGCCAACCATGCGGGCGCCGGACATTCCATAGGGGTGGCCGATGGAGATCGCGCCGCCGTTGACGTTCATGAGCTCGTTGGGGATGCCGATGCGGTCGCGGCAGTAGAGGACCTGGACGGCGAAAGCCTCGTTGAACTCCCACAGGCCGATGTCGTCGATCTTCAGGCCGAAGCGCTCGAGCAGCTTGGGCACGGCGAAGACGGGGCCGATGCCCATCTCGTCGGGCTCGGTGCCCGCGACCGCCATGCCGATATAGCGGCCGAGCGGCTGGAGGCCGCGGCGCTCCGCCTCCTTCTCCTCCATCAGCACGGACGCGCTCGCGCCGTCCGAGAGCTGGGATGCGTTGCCCGCCGTGATGTTCATGTCGGGGCCCATCACCGCCTGTAGGCCCTTCAGCCCCTCCAACGTCGTCTCCGGGCGATTGCCTTCGTCGCGAGCCAGCGTGACCTCGTGGTGAGTGACCTCCTTCGTCTCCTTGTTGGTCATCGCCATGGTCGCGGTGACGGGCACGATCTCGTCGTCGAACTTGCCGGCCGCCTGCGCCGCCGCGGTGCGTTGCTGCGACTGGAGCGCGTACTCGTCCTGCGCGTCGCGGCTGACATTGTAGCGCTTGGCGACGACTTCCGCGGTCTGGAGCATCGGCATGTAGATGTTCTTGTGCATCGCCAGCAGCTCGGGGTCGGGCGCGACGCGCATCTGAGGTGTCTGGACGAGCGAGATGCTCTCGACGCCGCCGCCGATCGCCACGTCCATGTTGTCGACGATGATCTGCTTGGCGGCGGTGGCAATGGCCATCATGCCGGACGCGCACTGGCGGTCGATCGACTGGCCCGCGACGGTCACCGGCAGTCCGGCGCGGAGCAGCGATGTGCGGGCGACGTTGCCGGCCTGATGGCCCTGCTGGAGCGCGGAGCCCATGATGACGTCCTGCACCTCGGCGCCGTCAATCCCGGCGCGTTCGACCGCCGCCTTGATCGCGTGGCCGGCGAGGGTGGGGGAGGGCAGGTTGTTGAACGCGCCGCGATAGGCGCGGCCGATGCCGGTGCGGGCGGTGGAGACGATGACGGCGGAGCGCATGCGTTCTTTCCTCAGTTAAACGAAGACCTGGGCGATCCATTCGGCGATCAGGGCGGGCTTATCCTCGCCCTCGATCTCGACGGTGAACTCGTTAGTTTGTTGGAACTGACCGGGACGTTTCTCGTCGAAATCCAGCAGCTTGAAGCGGCCTCGGACGCGGGCGCCCGAACGGACGGGGTTGATGAAGCGGATTTTGTTGCCGCCATAGTTCACCCCCATCTTCGCGCCCTCGAGTTGCGGCGCGTCCGCCACCTTCGAGGACAATAGCGGCATCAGCGACAGCGTCAGGAAGCCGTGCGCGATCGTCCCGCCAAAGGGCGTCAGCTTGGCGCGTTCGGGGTCGACGTGGATGAACTGGTGGTCGCCGGTCGCGTCCGCGAACTTGTCGATCATCGCCTGGGTGACCTCCACCCAGTCGGACACGGTCTCCGTGCCGATCCGCGCCTTCATCTGCTTAGCGGTGAACGTCGCCACGGCTTCCCCTATATGTCGGAATAGGCTTTAGCGGCGGCACCTGTAGGCCCCCGAGCGGCCTTTCCGCAAGCTTCACCCGACCGAGAGTTCAAACATGGCCACCGCCGTAGCGTCAGATCCCCGCCAGACCATGCGCGCACTGCACCGCGCGCCCGAACCCGAAGTTCTAAAACTGCTCCTCGATCGAGCGCGGCTCGACTCGGGCCAGCGCGGGCGCGTGATAGGGACGGCGCTGGGGCTGCTCGCCGACCTGCGCGCGGCGCAGTCAAAGGGCTGGGTGAACCAGTTCCTGCAGGAGTATCGGCTCAACTCGTCGGAGGGCGTCGCGCTGCTCAGCCTAGCCGAAGCTTTCCTGCGCGTGCCCGATCAGGAGACGGCGGACCTGCTGATCGCGGACAAGATCGGCGAAGCGGATTGGCGCTCGCACGCGGGCAAGTCGTCGTCGCTGCTGGTCAACTCGGCCACCTGGGGGCTGGTGATGGGCCGCGCGCTGGTGGGCGAGGGCAATGAGGGCGCGCTCCGCCGCCTGATCTCCAGGGCGGGCGAGCCGTTCGTACGTCAGGCGGTCGGCGCGGCGATGAAGATGATGGGCGAGATCTTCGTGATGGGCCGCACGATCGAGGAAGCGTCCAAGCGAATGCGCAAGCCCGAGCATCGCGGCTTCACCGCCAGCTTCGACATGTTAGGCGAGGCGGCGCGGACGCATGCCGACGCGGAGCGATACTTCCGGGCGTATGAGGACGCGGTGGAGGCGGTCGGGCGCGATCCGGCCGCGGGGCACTCGGTGTCGGTGAAGCTTTCGGCGCTCCACCCGCGCTACGAGGTCGCGCGTTGGGACGAGTGCGTGCCGGCGCTCACCGACATGCTCGAGGAGTTGGCGGTGCGGGCGGCGGAGCGGAATATCGCGCTCACGGTGGATGCCGAGGAGTCCGAGCGGCTGGAGATGAGCCTTGACATCATCGGCTCCGTCGCGCGCTCGCCGAAGCTGAACGGCTGGGAAGGGTTCGGCATGGCGGTGCAGGCCTACGGCAAGCGCGCGCGGCCAGTGGTCGCCTGGGCGAACGAGCTCGGCCGGCCGATGAACGTGCGGCTGGTCAAGGGTGCCTACTGGGATAGCGAGATCAAGCGGACGCAGGTCGAGGGCCTGTCCGACTACCCGCTGTTCACGCGCAAGGCGGCGACCGACGTCAGCTATCTCGCGGTCGCGCGCGACATGCTGGATGCGGAAAACATCCGGCCGGCCTTCGCGTCGCACAACGCGCTGACCGTCTCCACGATCGTGGAGTGGGCGGGCAATCGGCGCGACTTCGAGTTCCAGCGGCTGCATGGCATGGGCGACGGCCTGTACGAGCGGCTGGTGCGCGACCACGGCTACCACTGCCGCATCTACGCGCCCGTGGGCGGACATCGCGACCTGCTGGCGTATCTCGTGCGGCGGCTGCTGGAGAACGGCGCGAACTCCAGCTTCGTGCACCAGCTCGCCGACGAGCGGCTGAGCGAGGACGAAATCCTGGCGGACCCAGTGGCGAAGATCGCGGCGGTGGGCGGATCGCGGCACCCGTCGATCCCGCTACCAATCGAGCTGTTCGGGGATCGCAAGAACAGCGAAGGGTTGGACCTGAACGACCGGGAGGTGCTGGAACGCGTCACCCGTACCGTGAACGCCCCCCTCCCGTTCGCTTCGAGCTCAGTCGAGAAGCGGGATCAGAGCGCATCCCAGCGTGCCTCGACTAGGCTCGACACGAACGGTGGGGCGGAAGTCTCCGCTGCGCAGGTCCGAGACGCGATCGGACGCGGGGAGGCGGCGTTCGAGGACTGGTCCGCTACGCCCGTCGAGCACCGCGCGGCCGTGCTCGAGCGGCTCGCCGACCTGCTGGAGCAGCGCCGCGACGAGCTGATGGCGCTGCTAGTGCAGGAAGCCAAGAAGTCGATTCCCGACGCGTTGGGCGAGGTGCGCGAGGCCGCCGACTTCTGCCGCTACTACGCCGCGCGGGCGCGCGAGCAGCTCCGGCCGGAGGAGCTGCCGGGACCGACGGGCGAGCGCAACACGCTGCACCTGGAGGGCAGGGGCACCTGGGCGACGATCGCGCCGTGGAATTTCCCACTCGCAATTTTCCTGGGGCAGACGGTGGCGGGGCTGGTGACGGGCAACTGCGTCGTCGCCAAGCCCGCGCCGCAGACGCCGCTTATCGGCGTACGCGCGGTCGAGCTGGCGTGGGAGGCGGGCGTGCCCCGTGACGTGCTGCAGGTCGTGCCGGGCGGGCCGGAGGTAGGGCAGGCGCTGACCTCCGACCCGCGGATCGCGGGCGTCGCCTTCACCGGATCGACCGCAACCGCCAAGCGGATCGCGCGCACGCTGGTGGAGGATGACGAGCGGCCACTGGTGCCGCTGATCGCGGAAACGGGCGGGATCAACTGCATGATCGTCGACTCGACCGCGCTACCTGAGCAGGTCGTGGCGGACGTGATCACCTCCGCGTTCCGATCGGCGGGCCAGCGCTGCTCGGCGCTGCGGCTGCTGCTGCTGCAGGAGGATGTGGCGGACGGGATCATCGAGATGCTGCGCGGCGCGATGGCGACCCTGCGCATCGGCGATCCGGGTGATCCGGCCAACGATGTGGGGCCGGTGATCGACCAGGCGGCGTACGACAAGCTGATGAGCTATCGCACGAGCGTCCGCGACCGCTGGCTGGCGACGACGGACGCGCCCGCGGAAGGGCTGTTCGTGCCGCCGACACTGATCCGGGCGGATCGGATCGAAGACGTGACGCAGGAGTGGTTCGGGCCGCTGCTGCACGTCACCACGTGGCGCGCGGGCGAGCTGGAGGACACGATCCGTCGCGTGAACCGGAAGAATTACGGTCTGACCATGGGCCTGCACAGCCGCATCGCGCGCGCGGGCGAAGTGGTCGAGGAGCTGGCGCAGGTCGGGAACCTCTACGTCAACCGCTCGATGATCGGCGCGGTCGTGGGCTCGCAGCCTTTCGGCGGCGAGGGGCTGTCGGGGACGGGGCCGAAGGCGGGCGGGCCGTTGTACCTGTACCGCTTCTGCCTGGAACGGCACGTGTCGGTGGATACGACCAGCGCGGGCGGGAACGCGACGTTGTTGAGCTTGGACGAGGGGATCTGACCGCCTTTCCCTCTCCCGCCGGAAGAGGGAGGGAGCCGCACGGAATGCGGCGGAAGGGTGAGGGTGACCAGCTAGCGGGAGTGCACGCCACCCTCCCCCCGCGCTGCTTCGCAGCTTGCCCCTCTCCCGGTGGGAGAGGGGGTTGGTCGCCCGTTCGTCGCCCGGTCGCGCGGATGTGGCCGGGGCGGGACCAAATTGGCATCCGGCGGCCCCGAAAGGAGCTCTCATATGCTTTTCCACCTGTCCATCGACGCCGACGAACCGCAGCACGTGGCCGAAGTGCTGGCCGAGATTTGGGGCGGCGACGCGCTGCCCTTTCCGCCGGTCATCGGCGGGAGCTGGATGGCGTTCGCCAACGACGATAACGCCACCATGATCGAGGTCTACCCGCGCGGCACTGAGCTGCACGAAGGCGAGGACGGCGGCTACGGCGTGATCGGCGCGCCGGACCGGCGCTCGGCGACGCACTTCGCAATGAGCACGAAACTGTCGTGCGAGGAGGTGCTGGCGATCGCGGAGCGCGAGGGTTGGCCCGCGAAGTACTGCCGCCGCGCGGACAAGTTCGGGCTCGTCGAGATGTGGGTCGAGGGCGTGCGCATGGTAGAGGTGCTGAGCCCGGAGATGCAGCGGGAGTATATGGATTTCGTCACGGTCGCGAACTGGCGCGCGATGCTGGCGGTGGGCGCGCCGGTGAAGGAAGCGGCGTGACGCGCGCTACTTTCCTGCCGTCATGCTGAACTCGTTTCAGCATCCAGGGCTGTGTGGACGACTCAGGCTGGATCGCGCGTACCACCCTGGACGCTGAAACGAGTTCAGGGTGACGGCTGGACGGGGGTGGAGACGCGCACTTCCTGGATCGGGTAGGGCATGGTGATCCCCTCCTCGCGGAAGCGGCGGAGGATCTTCAAGCCGATCGCGTGGCGCGTGTCGTAATGCGCCTGGAAGTCGGCCGAGGCGCTGTCGAACTCCAGTTCGAACAGGATCGCGGACGGGCCGAAGTTGACCATGCCGGCGCGGTTGAACGTGTCGCCGGCGCTCTCGACGATCTCGCACAGCATGGCGGGTACGCGCTCGAGCTGGTCGACGGGCGTGTCGTAGGACAGGCCCAAAGTCCATTTCACATGGTGCCGCTCGCGCCGCGAGTTATTGCGCAGCTCCTTGTCGAGCAGGACCTTGTTGGCGATGACGCGCTGCTCGCCGTCCTGCCCTCGAATGCGCGTGGACTTGAGGCCGATCTCCTCGACCGTGCCGTTGGTCTGGTCGTAGGCGATGGCGTCGCCGCGGCGGAACGGGCGGTCGAAGATGATCGCGAGCGCGGCGAACAGGTCGTCGAAGATGCCCTTGGCCGCCAGGCCGATCGCGATGCCGCCGACGCCGAGGCCCGCCACAAGGCCTGTCACGTCGACGCCGAGATTGTCGAGCACGACGATCAGTGCCACCGCGAACAGCGCGACGGAGACGAGCAGGCGGATCAGGCCCAGCGCGCTCATCAGCGCTTCGCCGGCGTGCTCGCCTTCCGTGCGGCGTTCCACGGCGCCCAGGATGATCTCGCGCGCCCAGATCGCCGCCTGGAACACGGCGGCGACGGTGAACAGGAAGCCGACCGCCTCGTCGACCTCGCGCGGGGCGCCGCCGTAGCGCGTGACGAGCCGCGCGGCGACGGCGACGATGAACAGGTTGTTGGTGCGTGCGAGCGCGCGGCCGAGGACGCGGCCCCAGCCGAACAGGCTCGTGTCGCGCGCGCAGAGCCGCTCGCCCAGCCTGCGGATGCCCTGGAGCGCCAAGACGATGAGGAGGCCGAAGCCGGTGGCGATCAGGATCTGGAGCCAGTGGCCCTCGATCCAGGTCCAGCCGGAGAGGAAGAACTCGCGCGTCTCGGCACGGACGGCGGTGGTGTCGAACGCGGCGGTGTTGTTGGTGGCGATGGTCCTGCTCCTCTGATCCTCCCCTAGCAATTCAAGGAAGGATTAAGGAAGTCAGGCGGCCTCCTGCACCTCCGGCGCTTCCTCCTCCAGCGCCGGCACGACCTCATCCTCCAGATACTCGATCAGCGCCCGTTCGGTGCGGGTGAGGTACTTGCTCGTCCGCGGGAGCTTGAGCGCGCGGCGGAACTCGGCCTGGCCTTCCTTGACCAGCTCGATCACGCGGGGGTGGACGTAGCTCTTGCGCGCGATCGCCGGCGTGTTGCCGAGCTTGTCGACGACGGGGGCGAGCAGCGTCTTGAGCGTGAGCTCCTCGTCCGACTGCGCCAGCGCCTCGAACGCGATCAGCGTCGCGCCCCAGGTCCGGAAGTTCTTGGCGGTGAAGTCCTGGCCGGTCGCCTGCTTGATATAGTCGTTGACGTCAGACGAGCTGACGGGATGCGCCTCGCCGTGCTCGTCGCAATAGGCGAAGAGGTGCTGGTCGCGCAGGTCCTGGCACTTCTTGACCACGCCGGCGAGCGAGCGGTCGGTGATCTTGAGCTGGCGCATCTTGCCCGACTTGGCCTTGAACTGGAGCTTGAGCGTCGCGCCCTTCAGCTCCGCGTGCTTCTTGCGCAGCGTGGTCGCGCCGTAGCTCTTGTTCTTCTTGACGTACTCCTCGGAGCCCACGCGCAGGTGGCCGAGGTCGAGCAGGCGGACGACGGCGGCCACCGCGCGCGGCTTGTCGAGCGTGCGGCGCTTCAGGTCCGCCTCGACCTGCTTGCGCAGGCGGGGGAGCGCGCGGCCGAAGGCGGCGGTGCGCTCGTACTTGGCGGCCTCCTGCGCCTCGCGGAAACCGGTGTGGTAGCGATACTGCTTGCGGCCCTTCTCGTCGAAGCCGGTCGCCTGGATATGGCCGTTCGGGTTGGGATTGAACCAGCAGTTCACATATGCGGGCGGCAGGCCGATCTTCTGCAGGCGCTCGATCTCCGCCTCGTCGGTGATGCGCTTGCCTTTGGGCGTGAAATAGGCCCAGCCGTCGCCGTCCTTCTCGCGCGTGATGCCGGGCTGGCCGTCGTCGGTGTAGGTGATTTCGACCATATTGCTCATGGTCGGACGGAATGCCCGAAACGGGCGCTATGTTCCTGGAACGCGGAGGGGCACGCGCCGTTTGAGGCGCTCCCCTTTCCGGAGAGAAACCATCATGGCCGACCTGTCCAAAGCGCGCGTGCTCATCCTCGCCACCGACGGCTTCGAGGAGTCGGAGCTGTTCGAACCGCGCCAGGCGCTGATCGACGCGGGCGCGCAGGTGACGCTGGCGTCGATCGGGACGGACCCGATCCGGGGCGAGACGAACGGCGAGAAGTCGGAGCGGACGATCACGCCCGACCTGACGCTGCGCCAAGTGGACAGCGACGACTATGACGCGCTGATCCTGCCGGGCGGGCTGAAGAACCCCGACATGATGCGCATGCAGGACGAGGCGGTCGAGATCGTCGCGGACTTCATGGAGGACGACAAGGTCGTGGCCGCGATCTGCCACGGGCCGTGGCTGCTCGTAGAGGCCGACATGGTCGACGGGCGGCAGGTCACGGGATACCCGTCGATCCGTACCGACCTGGAGAACGCGGGCGCCGACGTGGAGGATGCGGCGGTGGTGATCGACGGCAACCTGATCACCAGCCGCAACCCGGGCGACCTCCCGGCCTTCAACGAGGCGATCATCCGCGTGTTATCCGAGGAACTGGTCGACCAGGACTGAAATGGGACAGGGCGGGGCGGTTACTTGGCCGCAGGCGCTGCGCTAGGTTCCGGGCGTCCATCGTCCGGAGTCTCCGCATGCGCCGCCTCGCCCTCCTCGCCGTCCTCTTCGCCGGCCCCGCGCCGACCCAGGCGCCCGGCGCGCCGTTCACCGTCGCCGAGACCGGGCGGAGCTACCGCCAGCTGCAGGAGGCGGTGGACGCGATCGGCGACGGGGCGGGGACGATACGCATCGCGCCGGGCGTGCATCGCGACTGCGCGGTGCAGGAGCGCGGCACGGTCTCGTTCGTCGCGGCGCAGCCGGGCGCCGTCGTGTTCGACCGCATGGTCTGCGAGAGCAAGGCGGCGCTGGTGCTCCGCGGGCGCGGCGCGCGGGTCGACGGCATCGTATTCCGTAACCTCGAGGTGGCGGACGGCAACGGCGCGGGCATCCGGATCGAGAAGGGCAATCTGGACGTCGCCAACTCCATGTTCCTCGACAGCCAGTCGGGCATCCTGTCCGCCAACGATCCGGCGGGGCGGATCAGCATCGACCATTCGACCTTCGCGGGCTTGGGCAAGGACCCGACGGGCAACGGCGCGCACGGCATGTATATCGGCGACTACGGGTCGCTCCGCGTCACCAACTCGCGCTTCGAGCGGGGGACGGGCGGGCACTATCTCAAGAACCGGGCGGCGCGCGTCGAGATCCTGAACAACAGCTTCGACGACACGCGCGGCCGCACGACCAACTACATGATCGACCTGTCCAACGGCGCGACCGGGCGCATCGCGGGCAACGAGTTCGTCCAGGGGCGCGAGAAGGACAACTACTCGACCATGATCGCCGTCTCGCCGGAGGGCGTGCAGAACTCGTCGGAGGGGCTGGTGGTCGAGAACAACGGCGCGCGGCTCGCGCCCGGAGCGGAGAGGACGACGTTCCTGGGCGCTTGGTCGAACGAGCCGATGGTGATCCGCGGCAACCGGCTAGGCGTCGGCATCGCCGAGCGGGGACGGCGCTATCTCTGACGCTGCCCGGCAGCCCGCCTACCTCGTCCGTTCGCTTCGAGCATAGTCGAGAAGCGGATCAGGCGGCGACGTTTGAAGCGTTTCTCGACCGGGCTCGAAACGAACGGGAGAAGGTCGGCGAGCTCAGGCTCTGGGTCAGCCGCTCAGGCGAGAGCCCAGCTGCGCGGCCAGATACTCCAGGCACGCGATGCGGCGCAGCAGGCCGTGGTCGGCCACACGCTCGACATGGAAGAAGCGGCGCATCGCGGGGTAGTCCAGGTCGATGACGCGGCCGAGATAGTCGGGGTCGAGCAGGCCGCCATGCTCGTCGGTTACGGGGCCGCGGCGGCGGTGGAGGGCGTAGCTGCGCTGGCGGAGCCAGACGGGGCGGACGCGGCTGGACCATTCCTGCAGGCGGTGGCGGCGACTGGGCGGGCCGGCGAAGTGGTGGCCGTAGGCGGAAGGCTGGGCAGCGAGCTCGGGGTCGATCGCGTGGAGCAGTTGCGCCTCGAACCGGCCAGCCCGGCGCAGCGCGGGCGGTAGCTCGGCCGTCTCGGCGACGACGCGCGGCTCCAGGAAGGGCAGGAGATAGGGGCTGTGCCGCGCCTCCAGGCTGATCTCGCGGCCGAACAGCGCGCGGCAGCGGAAGCGGGGATAGATTTGCTCGACGACCGACCGGGGCAGCGGCGCGCGGTCGCCGGGTCGGCCCAGCGCGTCGAGGATCTTGTCGCGGATGCGCTCGATGAACAGGCGCGGGTCGAACAGCTCGGTCGCGTCCGTTCGCAGGAACCGCGCGAAGAAGGTGCGCGCCACCGCCTCCGCGCCGAACGGCCGGTCGGGCAGGTAGAAGAAGTCGCGATAGACCTCGCCGCCGCCGCCGGACGCGATCGGCCAGCCATGCGCGTGGCGCGCGTCCCGCGCGCGCAGATGCCCGCCATTGTCGAAAATGTTGCCGAACGTCGGCATGCCGTCATTCTCGTGGAAGTTGTGCGCCACCATGGCGGGAAAGGCGTCGGGCGCGATCGGGGCGGCCTGCTTGTCGATCCACTCGACCGCGAAGCCGAGCGCGTCGCCGACCGCGCGGGCCACCCGCACGTCCGCGCTGCCCGGCGGGCCGTAGACATAGACGGACGGGTCCGCCCCGAGCCGCCGAACCGCCGCGAGCAGCAGGCGCGAGTCGAGGCCGCCCGACAACGGACAGTGGACGTGCGCGTCGTCGCGCAAGTGCGGCGCGAGCACCTCGTCGAGCGCGGCGCGGTGCCGGTCGAGCCGCTCCGCGGGCGTCAGCGGCGCAGGCTCCGGCAGCGGCTTGGAAAGCGGATGCCGGACCACGCCGTCGGGCGTCAGCTCCAGCATCACGTCGGGGCCGAGCAGCTTCACCTGCTCGAGCACGGTGTCGTCGCCGAGCGCGGTGACGTTGAACGCGAACTCGTACACGCCCTGCGCGTCGAAGCTGAGGCGCGGCAGCAGCTCGGCCGCGGCGAGCAGCGACGTGGAAAATAGTCGGTCGTCGGAGTCGCGGAAGAGCTGGAAGTGGGCGAACCAGTCGCAGAACAGGAAGCTGCGCCCGCGCCGGCGGACGAGCGCGGCGAACTGGCCGCCCAGCCGCGACCAGTCGGGCGTCCCATCGTCCATCATCCGCATCAGCGCATCGAGCGCGGGGCGGCCGGTGCGGCCGTCGGCGACGAGCGTGCCGGCGACCGCGGCGAAGTCGTCGCCGTCGCGCAGCAGCAGGTCGGGCCCGCCGACGATGTAAGGCATGTGCAGCGCGCGCCAGCCGGGGATCGCCAGCTCCGTGAAGTCGGTGAAGCCCTGGCGCGAAAAGCCGGCGCGGGCCGAGGCGAGCGCCGCGTCGCCGTCGCGGGTGACGAAGAGCGCCCCCATCGTCAGGCGACCTGCGGCTCGGGCGGGCGGGCCGGGGCGAAACCGCGCGACGACCGGCCCGCGCGTGTACGGGCGAGGTAGGTGTCGAGCCCGATCTGCGCGCCCACCAGCATGTAGACGAACGGGTTGAGCGCGATGCCGGCGAACGCCGCGCCGAGCAGGTAGATGAGGTGCGCACGCTGGAGCGCGGAGGCGAGCGCGCCCGCCCACGCCTCCTCGTCGGCTCGGTAGCGGCGGCGCAGCACCTCCATGCGCAGGATGCCGCCGAAGTGGATGGCGAGCCATAGGAACAGGCCCGGCCAGCCCTGCTCGCCCATCATCTCGAAATAGGCGCTGTGGTACGCGCGCGCCTGATCCGTGACCGTCGCGCCCCGGTCGCCGTCGGCCTCGACGGTATTGTACCGGATGCGGTTGCCGCGGAACGCGTCGAACCCGCCGCCGAACGGGTGCTCGCGAACATAGTCGAGCGTCCAGCCCCAGACCGCGAGCCGCGTGGAGGCGGACTCGTCGGCCTGGTACGTCTTGATCGTCTCCATGCGGCCGGTGAAGCTGGCAGGCAAAAGCGGTATCGCGACCGCGCCCGCGAGCGCCAGCGCGCCGAGGTAGAGGAAGCGCCGCTTCACCTCGCGCAGGCCCAGAATGACGAGCAAGCCGATGCAGAGCAGGCCCGTGCGGGCCGAGGTGCCGACGGGAATGAGCAGGCAGGCGAAGCAGAGCGCATAGGCGAAGGTCCGGACGCGCCAATCGGGCGCGAACACGGTGCCGTGGCGGGTGAACCACAGGATGATCGGCACCAGCGCGATCGCGGCGGCCGAGATCATGCTGCTCTCGTACAGGCCGGTATTGTTGTCGACCATCAGGTTGAGCTGGCCGTAGCCGCCGCCGCCCGCCAACGTCTTGATGCCGCCGACGATGATGATGGACGCGGCCGACAGGCTCATGAACAGCAGCAGCGACTCGATCCTGAGCCGGGTGCGCAGCGTCAGCGGCAGGAAGACGGCGAAGGCGAGCGCCTTCCACGCCCATTCCCACTTGTCCTGCGCCTCTAGCGGGAAATCCGCGTTGGCGGTGGTCCGCCAGCAATAGAGCAGCAGCAGCACGAGGAGGAACTGGCGCGGCGCGACGCGCGTGCCCCGTTTCTCGTCGAGCAACGCCCAGCCGCCGATCGCCAGCGCGGCGGCGATCAACGAGATCTGGATGGAGTTCAGCAGATAGTAGGTAAGCCGCTGCGGCGAGACCACGTCGATATAGACATAGGCCAGCACGAACAGGAACGGGCGGCGAAAGCCCAGTCCGAACAACGCCGCGAGGAAGCCGATAAAGGCGAGGTCACGCACGCGGGCGCCTCCGGAACCCGCGCCCGTCCCCGCCGTCCTCGCGGTCGAGGTCGGGTCGGCGCAGAAGGCGCCAGGCGGCGAGCAGCATGAGGCCGTGGGTGAGGCCGAGCGCGAAGTTGTCGATCATGCGTGAGCGCCCGTCCCTGAACTCGGTCCGTAGCGTTAGCCCCACGCAGTTGACGTCACGTTAAGCGCGCGCGTGGCATGGCCGCCCGCGATGCGCATCCTCCACGTCCTCGACCACGGCCTGCCGCTGCAGAGCGGGTACACGTTCCGTACCCGCGCGATCCTGAAGGCGCAGGAGGCGGTCGGCTGGACGGTCGCGGGCGTCACCGGGCCGCGGCACACGCAGGGCGCGCCGGCGGAGGAGGTCGTCGACGGCCTGCGCTTCTTCCGCACGGCGGGGCCGAGCGGGGGCGTGGTGGGCGAGGCGCGGGGGTTGCTCGCCTTCGCGCGCGCGATCGACGCGGCGGCGGAGCGGTTCCGGCCCGACATCCTCCACGCCCACTCGCCCGCGCTGAACGGCGCGGCGGCCTGGACGGTCGCGCGCCGGCGCGGGTTGCCGCTCCTGTACGAGATCCGCGCCTTCTGGGAGGACGCGGCCGTCGGCAACGGGACGGGATGCGAGGGCTCGCTCAAATACCGGACGACGCGCGCGTTGGAGAACTGGATCGTGGCCCGCGCCGACGCGGTCGCGGTGATCTGCGAGGGGCTGCGGTCCGACCTCGTCGCGCGGGGCGTTCCCGCGGACAAGTCGGTCGTCTCGCCCAACGGCGTTGACCTCACGCTGTTCGGCGATCCGCCACCCCGCGACGAGGCGCTGGCGGCCGAGCTGGGACTGGCGGACGCCGACACGGTCGGCTTCATCGGCAGCTTCTACGATTACGAGGGGCTGGACGACCTGATCGCCGCCATGCCCGCGCTCGTCGCGGCCCGGCCGCGGGCGAGGCTGCTGTTGGTCGGCGGCGGGCCGATGGACGCGGGCTTGCGCGCCCAGGCGGCGGCGTCGCCCGCCGCCCACGCGATCCGCTTCGTCGGGCGTGTGCCGCACGGGGAGGTCGAGCGCTATTACGGTCTCATTGACGTGCTCGCTTACCCACGCAAGCGCATGCGCCTGACCGACCTCGTCACGCCGCTGAAGCCGCTGGAGGCGATGGCGCAGAATCGGCTCGTCGCCGCATCCGACGTGGGCGGACATCGCGAGCTGATCCGGGACGGTGACACGGGCACGCTGTTTCCGCCCGACGATCCGCAGGCGATCGCGCGGGCGCTGGCGGCGCTGTTCGAGCGCCGCGAGGGCTGGGACGCGCGGCGGACGCGGGCTCGGGCGTTCGTCGAGCGCGAGCGTAACTGGTCGTCAAACATTCAGCGCTACCAGCCCGTTTACCAGCGGCTCGTCGCGGCCGCGCAGTCGAGTAAGCCATGGCCACGTCCCGTCTCCGCCTGAGTTCACTGCCGACGCTGGGCGGCGTCGCGTCGGGCGTGCTCGTGGCGGCGGCGTTCGCGTTCATCCCCGCCGGGCCGCTCGAGTCGACCGTGGAGTTGGCTGGCCTGCCCGCGATGCTCCCCGCCGCTCGGCCGCCGCTCGGGTCCACCGCGCGGCTTCTCTTGGCGTCGGGCGGCGGCCTGTTCACGGGCGCGACCGTCTGGGCCGCGCTGTACCTGCTGTTCGGGCCGGGCGGACCGTTCGCCAAGGCGGGCGGGACGGACGGGATGCCGCAGGTCCGAGTCGCCGACGCGCACCCGGACGCGCCGCCGCGCAAACCCTTCTCCGCGGCCGATTTCGAAGCGCCGCCCCCGCCCGTTCCCGCGCCGCCGCCCGTCGAGCAGCCGCTGCCGCGCGACCTCGACCAGCCGCTCTCGGCGTTCGATCCCGCCGCGATCCCCGCCGCGCCCAAGCCACCCGTCCGCCCGGTCGAGCCGATCGCGCCGCGCCCCGCCAGGCTCGCGCCCGGCGAGCGGATCGAGAGCTTCGAGATTTCCCCGCGCCACGCCGAGGAGACGGGCGCGCCGTCGATCGAAGCATTGCTGGATCGATTGGAGCAGGGGACATCGCGCCGCCAGGACCTCCGGCGCGCCGGTTAGGCGTCCTGCAGCAGGAGAGCGCGCAGTTCCGCGCCGCGTATCTCCAGATCGGCGACGTACCAGCCCCGCATCGGTAGGTCGGCGTCGGGTAGTCCGGCCAGCCACCCCGCCCCGCCGGTGCCGGTGATGCTCAGGACCAGCTCGACCCGCTCACCGATGAAAGTCGCGCTCGCCCAGCTTCGGCTGCGGGCATCCCGCACCTCCAGCCGCAAGCCCGCGACGCGGGCGCCGGCGTTCAGCGCGCGGGTGAGCAGCGCGATCGCGTCGGGCTTCCTCACGCCCGGTGCTCGCGCATGAACGCCTCGACGCGCGCGCGCACCGACGGGCCCAGCTGCCGACCGCGCAACATGTCGCCGACGAGCCGCGGGTCGTTGACCGCGAGCCGGCCGAACTTGGTGGGCGGCAGGCCCGTCCGCCGGCAATAGCGGTTGATCTCCCACAACAGCGACATGGTGCGACTCCGTCCGACTCGTTCCGTGTTCCCGGTCTGTTCCGCAGAATCCAACTTGTCTAGGATATTTCCTATGCGTAACGGGATGGCGTGGAGGACGAGGATCCGAGGACGGCGCTGATGCGCGCGGCTGGAGCGCGGGGGATCAGCCTCGCGGCGCTGTCGTCGGCGATCCGGCGCAACCCGGCCTATCTCCACCAGTTCGTGACGCGCGGCAGCCCCCGCGCGCTGGCCGAAGGGGACCGGCGCACGCTGGCGGCGATGCTCGACGTCTCGGAGCGGGCGCTGGGCGGGCCGCCCGGACCCGAGCCGGCCTTCGTCCTACCGCGATTGGACGTGCAGGCTTCGGCGGGGCCGGGCGCCTACGCCGATTCGGACCTGGTGCTGGGCGTCGACGCGGTCGACCCTACGCTGGCGCGCGCGCTCAAGCTCACGCCGGGGCAGGCCGGGCTGATCACCGTGCGCGGCGACTCGATGGAGCCGCAGCTCAACGACGGCGACCAGCTGATCGTGGACACGTCCGACCGGCGGCCGGGCAAGACGGCGCGCGTGTACGTGATCCGAGTCGACGGCGCGCTGATGGTCAAGCGCGTGCGGGCGGGGCGCGGCAAGCTGGAGGTCACGAGCGACAATCCGGACGCGCCGCCCGTGCCCGACCTGGCCGTCGAGGTGGTCGGGCGTGTCGTGTGGCGGATGGGCGCGCCGCGCTAGCGGCGAGTGCGCAACCAGATCGCGACCGCCAGCGCCGTCCCCGCCGCGAAGCCGATCACCAGCCCGGCCACCGGCTCGCGCTGGATATAGCCGACAATGAATCCGCCGAGCGAGCCGAGCGCGATCAGCGAGCCGCCGGCGGCGGAGGGGCGGGAGCGGGCCATGCGCCGGCCCTGCCACGTCCCGCCGCGGGACGGAAGCCCGGCCCGGAACGGGACGGGCGGGGCGGTCCGCGCGGGGCCGTTTACCACCGTGTGGAGCCGCGCCGCGACGTTCGTGACCGTTCGGCACGCGCCTTGAAGACGGGTACGGCAGAACACCGAAGGACTTGCATTGCCTCCTCTCCCGTATCTCGACGGACGTTCGGTTTCCGACGCCGACCAGCTCATCGCCGCCTTCGGTGCGCACGCCTGCGCCGAGGCGTCGGCGCGCGCCGACCGGAGCCGCGACTTGGGCAACCACGTCCGCTTCTGCCACTGGCGGCAGGTGGAGCGGCTGATCGAGCTCCTGTCGGTCCCCGGCGCGGTGGGCACCGTCCACTAGCGCCTAAACGTCGCGGGCGCGCGACGAAGGTCCGCAACCGGCCCTGTTCCCGCGCGTTATGAGCCGCTAGACCGGCCACCGATGTTCCGTCGAGTGGGGTGGTACGGTGCGGCCGCGACCGCCGCGTGCCTCCTGCTGCCCCCGATCGCGCGCGCGCAGGTTGCGCCGGCGCAGGAGCTCGACCCCGCCGAACTCGACCCTGGCGCGCCGCTTGCGCCCATGCCCGACATCGGCGTCGACTGGCCGACGCTCGATCCCGAACCCGAACAGCCCGAGGAGCGCACCACCGACGCCGCGGCCGAGACGCGCTACGCGTTCCGCATCGACGGGCTGGACGGAATCGGCGGGCCATTGCTGCGCCAGCGCTTCGCCGAGGCGTCTACGCTCGACGCCAACGACGGCGACCCGGCCAACGCCGCCCAGCTCGACCGCCGCGCGCGCGAGGACGCGGGGCTCCTCGTCGAGCTGCTGAGGGCGGAAGGCTATTACGACGCGCAGGTCGCGACTCGCATCGAACCGGGCACCCGCCCGCTGGTGGTGCTGGAGGCGGAGCCGGGCCAGCTCTACCGCTTCGCCGGCGTCGAGCTGAAGGGCGTCGACGGGGCGGGCGGCAAGGCGGACGAGCTCCGCCGGTCGCTCGGCGTCGCTCCCGACGCGCCCGCCAACGCCGACGCGGTCGCCGCGGGCGAGCAGGCGCTCCGTCAGCGGCTCGGGCGCGAGGGCTTCCCGTTCGCCGAGGTGGGCGAGCCGGAGATCGTCGTCGACCGAGCCGCGCGGACGGCCACGCTGGAGCTGGCGTTGCAGCCCGGCGCGGAGGCGCGGTTCGGGCGGCTCCTGCCGCTGCCCGGCAATCGCGTGTTCGGGGCCGACCACGTCCAGACGATCGCGCGTTTCCGGCCCGGCGAGCCGTTCGATCAGGCGGGCGTCGACGACCTCCGCCGCGCCTTGGTGCAGACGGGGCTGGTGTCCTCCGTCGAGCTCAGGCCGCAGGCGGGCGCCGCGCCCGGCACGGTTGACCTGGGCTACCGGCTCGAGCCCGCGCCGCCGCGCACCATCGCGGGCGAGCTCGGCTACGGCACGGGCGAGGGCGCGCGCGCGGAGGTGAGCTGGACGCACCGCAACTTCTTCCCGCCCGAGGGTGCGCTGACGGTGCGCGGCGTGCTCGGCACGCAGGAGCAGGTCGGCGCGGTCGTGCTCCGCCGCAACAATTTCGGGCAACGCGACCGCGTGCTCACCGCCCAGTTCGCCGTCGCGCACCTGGAACGCGACGCGTTCGAGGCGGACACCTTCTCGCTCTCCGCGCAGCTGGAGCGGCAGACCAACATCTTCTTCCAGAAGAGCTGGACCTGGTCGGTCGGCGCCGAGCTGCTGGCGTCCGACGAGCGCGACGTGGTCGCCGCGACCGGCGAACCGCGGCGGCGCACCTTCTTCATCGCCGCGCTGCCGACGAGCCTCACCTATGACGGATCGGACGACCTGCTGAACCCTAGCCGCGGCTTCCGGCTCGGCGGGCGCTTGAGCCCCGAGCTGTCGCTGCAGGACCGGGTGTTCGGCTACACGCGCGCGCAGGTCGACGCGAGCGTCTACACGCCCGTGCGTTCGAACGTGGTGCTGGCGGCGCGCGCGCGGGTCGGCACGATCCTGGGCGCGCCGCGTGATGCCGTGGCGCCGTCCCGCCGCTTCTACGCCGGCGGCGGCGCGTCGGTGCGCGGCTACGGCTTCCAGCAGATCGGGCCGCGCGACCCGAGCAACGACCCGATCGGCGGCCGCAGCTTGGCCGAGCTGTCCGTCGAGGCGCGCGTGCGCGTGCTCGGCGACTTCGGCGTGGTGCCGTTCCTCGACGCGGGCAATATCTACACGGAGGCGCTGCCGCGCTTCACGGGCATGCGCTTCGGAACGGGCTTGGGCGTCCGCTACTATTCCAGCTTCGGCCCGATCCGCGTCGACGTGGGCACGCCGATCAACCGCCAAGCCGGCGACGCGCGGGTGGCGGTGTACGTGTCGCTGGGCCAGGCCTTCTGATGACGCGCTGGTTGCGCCGGATCGCGGCCGCGCTCGCCGCGCTGCTGGTCCTGTTCGGGCTCGCGCTGATCCTGGTCGATACCGACACCGGCCGGCGCTGGGTGGCGCAGCGGATCGGCGAGGTCCGGACCGCAAACGGGTTGCGCTTCACCGTCGGACGGATCGACGGCTCGATCTACGACGCCGCGCGGCTACGCGACCTGCGCGTCTACGATCCGCAGGGCCTCTTCCTCCACTCGCCGGAGGTGGCGCTCGACTGGCGGCCCGCGGACTGGATCTTCAACCGGCTGGCGATCGACTCGCTCGTCGTGCCTAGGGCGACGCTGCTGCGCACGCCGCGCCCGCGTCCGACGGGACGGCAGGGACCGATCCTGCCCGGTTTCGACATCCTGATCGGCCGCGCGAGGATCGACCGCCTCGTCCTAGCTCCGCCCGTGCTCGGGCGCGAGCGGGTCGGATCGCTCGACGCGCGCGCCGATGTCCGGGACGGCCGCGCGCTGATCGATTTGCAAGCGGTTGTAGAAGGCAGCGACCGGCTGGCGCTACGCGTCGATGCCGCGCCCGACCGCGACCGGTTCGACATGGACCTCGCCGCGCGTGGGAGCCCGAACGGGGTGCTCGGGCGGCTGATCGGCACGACACGGCCCGTCGCGCTTCGGGTGGCGGGCGACGGTCGCTGGGCTAGGTGGCGCGGCACGGCTACGGGCGTGATCGGCCCCGTGCGCGTCGCCGACTTGGCGCTTGCCAATGACGCCGGCCGCTACGCGCTCTCGGGCCGGCTCGCGCCTTC
Organism: Sphingomonas lenta; assembly: GCF_002288825.1. Classification (GTDB taxonomy): domain Bacteria; phylum Pseudomonadota; class Alphaproteobacteria; order Sphingomonadales; family Sphingomonadaceae; genus Sphingomonas; species Sphingomonas lenta. Next base: position 619,064 of record NZ_NSLI01000001.1, on the reverse strand, counting down.
GCTGCTGCTGCGCGGGCGGCTTCAGCGCCTGACCGCGCCGCGCGTGCTGGTCAGCGGCACCGGCACGTTCGCGAACCGCCGGCTCGACGGCGGGCTCTCCCTGCGCTCACCCGCGCTCGCGCTGGAGGCGGGTGGCGTGCTCGACCTCGCCGCCAACGCCTGGCGCGACGTCCGGATCAAGGGGCGGCTCGACCGGCCGGAGGCGCTGTTCCGCAATATGACGGGCCGCGCGATCGCGTTGCGGGCGATCCTCGACGGCCCGCTACGCCGCCCCAAGCTCGACTACCGCCTCGCCGCCGAGCGCTTCGCCTTCGACCGCACCGGCTTCGAGCAGGCGCGCGCCGCGGGCGTCGTACGATTCGGGCCGTCGCCGGTCGTCGTGCCCGTCCGCTTCACCGCGGCGCGCGTGACGGGCGCGGGCGACGTGGCGGGCGGCATTCTGCGCAATCTGCTGATCGACGGGCGGCTGCTCGTCACCAGCCGGTTCGCCACCGGGGACGACCTGCGGCTACGCTCCGACCAGCTCAGCGGCCGCGTCGGCCTGCAGCTCGACCTCAGGACGGGCGAGTATCAGGTGTCGCTCAACGGCGCTCTCGACCGCTACCTGATCCCCGGTCTCGGCTTGGTCGAGGTCCGGTCGAACTTACGTGTCGTACCCGGCCCCGACGGACGGGGCATGCGTGTCGCGGGGCAGGGGACCGCGCGCGTGCTGCGTCTCGACAACGCCTTTTTCCGCAGCATGGCGGGCGGCCTGCCTCAGATCGTCACGGGCCTGGAGCGCGGGCCGGACGGCATCCTCTACTTCCGCGACCTCGTCCTGACCGGGCCGAGCATCCGGCTGACCGGGAACGGCTATCGTCGCCGGGACGGCACCTTCTTCTTCGAGGGCGCGGGCAGGCAAGCGCGCTACGGCCCCGTGACGCTCCGGCTCGACGGCCGCATCGAGCGGCCCACGTTCGACCTGCGCTTCGCCAGCCCCGCGCCGAGCCTCGGGCTGACGAACGTCGTCGCCCACCTCGACCCCAATCCACAGGGCTTCAGCTATCGCGCGGAGGGCGGGTCGCGTCTCGGCCCGTTCCGCTCGCAGGGCGCGATCCTGCTCCCCCCTGGCGGTACCGCGGTCGTCGCGGTCCAGGCGCTCGACGTGGCGGGCACGCGAGCGAACGGGAATGTCGCGATCGTCACCGGCGGCTTCGACGGGCGGCTCCGCGTGTCGGGCCGAGGCGTCTCGGGCGGGATCGCGTTGCGCCCGGTCGGCGACGTCCAGCGTGTCGAGGCGCATCTGGAGGCCAGCGGCGCGCAGTTCGCGGGCAACGCGCTTCGCCAGGGCCGCCTCGATCTCGTCGCGCTGCTAGACCCGGCGGGCACCTCGATCGAGGCGAGCGCGTCCGGCCAGGGCCTGCGCCACGGCCGCCTCAGCCTCGCGCGTTTCGCCGGCGAGGCTCGCTTACGCGGCGGCGTTGGCGAGGTGCGCGGGTCGATCGCCGGCACGCGCGGCCGCGCGTTCGACGTGCGGACGGTCGTGCAGGTCGCGCCCGACCGCTACGTCGTGCGCGCGGACGGCACGCTCGACCGGCGACCGCTGCGCCTGCTCACCCCCGCCGTGCTGACGCGCGAGGGCGAGGGCTGGCGCATGGCCCCGGCGCGGCTGAGCTTCGCGGGCGGGGAGGGCAGCGTCGGCGGCCTGTTCGCGCCCGACCGCTTCGCGATCGACGCCCGCCTCCAGCGCATGCCGCTCGCGATCCTCGACATCGGCTACCCCGGCCTCGGCCTGTCCGGCGTCGCGTCGGGCGACCTCGCGCTCGTGCTGCCCAGCGCCGCCGCGCCGACCGGGCGCATGAACTTGACCGTGCGCGGGCTGAGCCGCCCGGGCCTGGTGTTGACCTCGCGGCCGATCGACATGGGCCTGGCCGGCGTGCTCTCGCCCGACCGCCTAGGCGTGCGCGCCGTCATGGCGTCGGGCGGGCGCACCGTGGGCCGCGCGCAGGCGCTGTTCACGCCGCTGTCGGGCGGCGACTTGGAGACGCGGCTCGCGAACGCGCCGATGATGGCGCAGCTTCGCTACAGCGGGCCGGCGGACACGCTGTGGCGGCTCACCGGCATCGAGCTGTTCGACTTGTCGGGTCCCGTCGCCATCGCCGCCGACTTGCGCGGGCGTATCGATGATCCGGTGATCCGCGGCGTCGTGCAGACGAGCGGCGCACGGATCGAGAGCGCGCGCACCGGCACCGTGCTCACCGACGTACGCGCGACGGGACGGTTCGGCGGATCGCAGCTCGTCATCCAGCAGTTCGCCGCCAAGGCGGGCCGCGAGGGCACGGTCACCGGCGCGGGCCGCTTCGACTTCGCCGCCGCGAACGGCATCGGCATGGACTTGAGGCTCCAGGCCGAGCGCGCGCCCATGATCGCCCGCGACGACATCGCCGCGACCGTTACCGGGCCGCTCGTCTTCCGCTCCGACGGCGCGGGCGGCATGATCACGGGCGACGTGGTGCTGGAGCGCAGCCGCTACCGCCTCGGCCGCGCGACCGCCGCGACCGCGCTGCCCCGCGTGCGCGTCCGCGAGATCAACGTGCCCGGCGGCGCGGACGAGGAAGGCGCCGCGCCCGTCCGCCCCTGGACGATGGACGTGCGCGCGCGCGCCAAGAACGAGGTGTTCGTCACCGGCCTCGGCCTCAACAGCGAGTGGTCGGCCGACCTGCAGATCGGCGGCCAGCCCAACAACCCGGCGATCACGGGGCAGGCGAGGCTGATCCGCGGCGACTACGAGTTCGCCGGCCGCGAGTTCGACCTCGACCGCGGCGTGATCCGCTTCGACGGCGAGGTGCCAGCCGACCCCGCGCTCGACATCGCGGCGAACGCGAGCGGGGCGGGGCTGAACGCGCAGATCCGCGTGACGGGCAACGCGCTCCGTCCGCAGATCGGCTTCACCAGCACGCCGCCGCTGCCCGAGGACGAGCTGCTGTCGCGTCTGCTGTTCGGCACGTCGATCACCAACCTGTCCGCGCCCGAGGCCCTCCAGCTCGCCGCCGCCGTCGCCGCGCTCCGCAACGGCGACGCGGGGCTGAACCCGATCAACGCCGTCCGCCGTGCGGCCGGGCTCGACCGCCTCCGCATCCTCCCCGCCGACCCGCAGACGGGGCAGGGGACCTCGGTCGCCGCGGGCAAATACGTGACGCGCCGCCTCTACGCGGAGATCGTCACCGACGGCCAGGGCTACTCCGCGACGCGCGTGGAGTTCCAAATGACGCGCTGGCTCTCCTTGCTGTCCAGCATCTCCACCATAGGCCGCCAAAGCCTCAACGTCCGGGTTTCGCGCGATTATTAGCGGCTGAGCGGAGCGGAACGTCATCCCGCCTGTTCAGCCCCGCACATGACCACGCCCCAGTTGCTGTCCGTCGCCACGCTCATCGGCATGATGGCGCTCTTCATCTGGGGCAGGTTCCGCTACGACGTCACCGCGATCATCGCGCTGCTCACGGCCCTGGCGGTCGGCGTGGTCGAGCCCGAGGACGCCTTCAGCGGCTTCTCCGATGACATCGTGGTTGTCGTCGCCTCCGCGCTCGTGCTCTCCGGCGCGGTGCAGCGCTCGGGCGTGATCGAGCGCGCGCTGGGCGTGGTCGGACGACGGATCAGGCGCATGCGCGGCCAGTTGCTAGTGCTCACCGCGTCAGTCGCTTTCTCCTCGGCGCTGGTGAAGAACATCGGCGCGCTCGCCATGCTCATGCCCGCCGCGGTCCAGATGGCGAAGAAGTCGAACAGCTCGCCCTCCTGCTTCCTCATGCCGATGAGCTTCGCCGCCCTGCTCGGCGGCCTCATGACGCAGGTCGGCACCTCGCCCAACATCATCGTCAGCCGCGTGCGCCAGCAGATGACGGGCGAGCCCTTCACCATGTTCGACTATCTGCCGGTCGGGCTGGGGCTGACGCTGATTGGGCTCGCGTTCCTCGCTTTCGGCTACCGCCTACTGCCGGGCGGGCGACGAGCGGCGCCGACCATGGGCGAGGCGCTGGACATCAAGGGCTACGTCACCGAGGCGGAGGTGACGGAGGGCTCGGCCGCCGCCGGCGAGACGGTGGCGGGCTTCCTCGAACGCCACGACCGGGAGATCACCGTCACGCAGGTGCTGCGCTCCGGCATGCGCAGCGCGCCCATGCCCGACATGACCCTGCGGGAAGGCGACACGCTGATCCTCGGTGGCGAACCCGATGCGCTGGAACGCGCCATTGCGCGCGACAAGCTCAAGCTGGAAGGCGAGCACCGCGAGACGGAGACGGTGTCCGACGAAGACGAGGTCGGCGTGATCGAGGCGGTGGTGAACGTGAACTCGCCATTAGTCGGCAGCAGCGCCGGGCGGCTCGACCTGCAGCGGCGGCACGGCGTCAACCTCGTCGCGGTCTCGCGTCAGGGCGAAAGGCTGACGCGCCGCCTGGCCGAGACGACGCTCAGGGGCGGCGACGTGATCGTGCTCCAGGGCTCGCTCACGCAGCTGCCCGAGAAGCTGCGCGAGCTCGGCTGCCTGCCGCTTGCGGAACGGACGCTCCGGCTCGGGACCAGCCGGCGCGGCTATCTCGCGGTCGGGATTCTCGCGGCGGCGATGGCGGCAACAGCGGTCCAGCTCGTGCCGGTCGCGGTCGCGTTCTTCGCCGCGGCGGGGCTCGTCATCATCACCGGCGCGCTGCCCGTGCGCGAGGCGTACGACCACATCGAGTGGTCGATCCTGGTGATGCTAGGCGCGCTGATCCCCGTCAGCGACTCGCTCCGCAGCACGGGTGCGTCGGACGTGATCGCGACTTGGCTCGCCCAGACCGCAACGATCCTGCCCGCCTGGGGCGCGGTGGCGCTGATCCTGGCCGCGGCGATGGCGGTGACCCCGTTCCTCAACAACGCCGCCACCGTGCTCGTCATGGCCCCGATCGCCGCTACCTTCGCGGGCGACCTCGGCTACCGGCCCGAGGCGTTCCTGATGGCGACCGCGGTGGGGGCGGGGTGCGACTTTCTCACGCCCATCGGGCACCAGTGCAATACGCTGGTGTTCGGCCCGGGCGGCTACAAGTTCGGCGACTACGCCCGCCTGGGCGCGCCGCTGTCGCTGCTCGTGCTTATCCTCGGCACGCCGCTCCTGATCGCAGTCTGGCCGCTGCGCTGATCCTAAATCCTCCCCCCGCCCTACGGCGGGGGAAGGAAACCAGCGAAGCTGGTGGAGGGGGAACAACGGGATGCGGCATCACCCTGTACCCCCTCCACCACTCGCTATGCGAGCGGTCCCCCTCGCCCGCGCCTTCGATGCGGGGGAGGAACTTAGGAAGGCAGTCCCACGACCGTCTTCACCTCCACGAAGTCCGCCAACCCGTACTTCCCATTCTCGCGCCCGTTACCTGACTGCTTATACCCGCCGAAGGGCGCGGCGATGTCGGGACTCCAGCTGTTGATCGTGACCAGCCCCGCGCGGAGCTTGGGCGCGATCTTCGCCGCCTTTTCTGGATCACCGGTGATCGTCGCCGACAAACCGTAGGGTGTGCCGTTGGCGATACGGATCGCCTCCCCCTCGTCGTCGTACGCTGTGATCGTCGCTACGGGGCCGAACACCTCTTCCTGCGCGATGCGCATGTCGGGGGTGACGTCGGCGAACAGCGTCGGGCGGACGTAATAGCCCGCGTTGCGCCCGTCCGGCCGGCCGGGGCCGCCCGTCACCAGGGTCGCGCCCTCGTCGATCGCCGACTGGATCAGGCCCTGGATCTTCTCGAACTGCGCCTTGTTGACGACGGGGCCGATATGCTGGCCCATCTCGGCCGGATCGCCGACGGGCGTCTGCTCCATCATCGACTTGATCACCTGCGTGGCGTCCGCGACCTGGCTCTTGTGGATCAGCAGCCGCGTCGGCGCGATGCAGCTCTGGCCGGAATTGGCGAGCACGCCCGCCACCGTGTTCGGCAGCAGCGACAGGTCCGCGCCTTCGAGCACCAGGTTAGGCGCTTTGCCGCCCAGCTCCTGATGCACGCGCTTGACCGTCGTCGCCGCGGCTTGCGCGACCGCGATGCCGGCGCGGGTCGAGCCGGTGAAGCTCACCATGTCCACGTCCGGGTGCGCCGACAGCGCTGCGCCTACGCCCGGCCCGTCACCGTTGACGAGGTTGAACACGCCCGCGGGCACGCCCGCCGCGTCCAGCACCTCGGCCAGGATGATCGCGCAGGTCGGCGCCTCCTCCGACGGCTTCAGTACCATCGTATCGCCCGCCGCGAGCGCGGGGGCGACCTTGGCGCAGATCTGGTTGAGCGGCCAGTTCCACGGCGTGATCATCGCCACCACGCCCAATGGCTCGTGAACCACCTTGGCGCGGCCGACCTGCTCCTCCCACTTGAAGTCGGCGAGCGCCTTCAGCGTCGCCATGAAGTGCCCGAGCCCGGTCGGTGCCTGCGCCATGGTGGCGAGCCCCATCGGCGCGCCCATCTCCTCGCTCATCGCCTTGGCGAAATCGGGGATGCGCTTCTTATACTCCTCCGCGATCCGCTGGAGCTGGGCGGTGCGCTCCTCCACGCTCGTCTGCGACCAGCTCTCGAACGCGCGGCGGGCGGCGGCGACAGCCTTATCGACGTCGGCGGGGGTGCCGAGCGTTATCTCGGTGACGGGCTGCTCGGTCGACGGGTCGATGACGGCCCAAGTGCGGCCGCCCTCCGACTCGACCCACTGGCCGTCGATATAGTGTCTGAGGTAGCTCTTCATCGCGCCTCTCCATGAGCCTCGTTCGAAAACGCGGTTTGCTGCGGGTGCAGGCCGGTTGCAACCCGAAACGAGAGGTGAGGGGCATGGAACGCGTCGCGATGATCGAGCGGACAGGTGGGCCGGAGGTTATCGGCTGGCGCGAGGTCGAGCTGCCGCCGCCCGGTCCAGGCGAGGTCCGGATGCGGAACACCGCGATCGGTCTCAACTACATCGACACCTACCATCGGTCGGGCATCTACCCGGTCCCGCTGCCGGGCGGGCTGGGCATGGAGGCGGCGGGCTTGGTCGAGGCGGTGGGCGAGAACGTCGATCTACGCCCAGGCGACCGCGTCGCGACCTTCGGGCCGAGCCGGGGCGCCTACGCCACCGCGCGCAACCTGCCCGCGACCGAGCTCTTTCGCCTGCCCGACGACGTGGACGACCGCACCGCGGCCGCCATACTGCTCAAGGGCTGCACCGCCGAATTCCTCATCGAGCGCTGCGCGCATGTGCGGGCGGGCCAGATCGTGCTCGTCTGGGCGGCGGCGGGCGGGGTGGGGCAGATCCTCGTCGGCTGGCTGAAGCGCGTCGGCGCGACGGTGGTCGCCGTCGTCGGCACGGAAGAAAAGGCGGCGCGCGTGCGCGAGCTCGGGGCCGACCACGTGCTGCTGCACAGGCATGAGGACGTCGCCGCTCGCGTGCGCGAGATCACGGGCGGCGAGGGCGCGGACGTGTCGCTCGACAGCGTCGGCCAAGCGAGCTGGGAGGCGTCAATGAACAGCCTCAAACGCCGCGGGCTGCTCGTCAGCTACGGCAACGCGGGCGGGCCGGTGACGGGCGTCAACTTAGGGCAGCTCGCGGCCAAAGGATCGCTGTTCGTGACGCGGCCCACGCTGTTCGACTACTATCGCGAGCCCGGCGAACGTGCTGCCGGCGTCGAGCGCCTGTGGTCGATGCTGCGCGACGGCGCGATCCGGCCGGAAGTTGGGCAGACATTCGCGCTCGCCGACGCCGCCGACGCCCATCGTGCACTGGAAGCGGGCGAGACGCGAGGCAGCACCTTGCTCCTCCCCTGACCTGATCGGCGCGTCGAAGCCGGCTTGCACGGAACAATGTTACACTATAACGTGTTCCGCACGTGATGTTGCAACATCGCGCATGCCGACCGGGCATGAGGCCCGGCGGCGACCGAGGAGAGGTCTCATGGCCTACGCAGACCAGAAGCAGAACAAGACGATCGCTATGGGCTCCGCCGCGCTCGTGCAGCTCGGATTGGGCGCGGCGCTCCTGACAGGTTTCGTGGTGACCACCGCGCCGAGGCCGAAGGCGCCACCCACCGTCGTGAAGCTCATCCCGCTGGACAAGCCGATCGAAACGCCGCCCCCGCCCGAGCCGGTCAAGGAGGTCGTTGAGCGCGTGGACACGCCCGTGCCGCCGCTCCACATCCCCGAAGCCGTCGTGCCTCGGCCCGATACGGTCGATCTCGTCGGCACCACGGTGATCACGCCTCCACCGCCTCCCGTCCCGCCGATCCGGATCGAGATCGCCCCGCCGCCGACCCCGCCCGTCGCGCCGCCCGTGAACCTGTCGCGCGGGCTGCAGCCGCGGGGCGACCAGGGCTACTGGTTTCCGCGGGACAGCTACCCCGCCGCCGCGCGACGGGCCGGCGCGGAAGGGCGGGTGAGCGTCACGGTCGACGTGGGCGTGACCGGCCGCGTCACGGGCTGCCGCGTCGCGGTCTCGAGCGGCAACGAGGACCTGGATCAGACCACCTGCCGGCTGGCGACCCGCAACGGCCGCTTCACCCCCGCGCTCAACGCGGCGGGCGAGCCCGTCCCAGGCACGTTGACGCTGCGACCGGTGCGCTGGACGCTGGAGGAGTAGTCGCCGACGGCTACTGCGCCGCCAGCGCATCGATTGCACCCTGAAGAATGTAGGCGGCCGCCATCTTATCCACCAGTTCCGCCCGCTTGGCCCGGCTCGCATCCTGCTCCAACAGGGTGCGGGTCACGGCCTGGGTGGACCAGCGCTCGTCCCACAGGAACACCGGCCCCAGATCCTCGACGTTGCGCGCAAAGGCGCGCGTCGACTGCGAGCGGGGGCTCTCCGTCCCGTCCAGGTTGAGCGGCAGGCCGATCACGAGCCCCGCCACTTGCTGCTGACGGATCAGGTCGGCGAGCGCGGCCTTGTCCTTCTGGAACTTGGTTCGGCGGATAAGCAGGGCGGGGGAGGCGAAGCTCCACCCCGCGTCGCACAGCGCCGTGCCGATCGTCTTGGTGCCCACGTCCAACCCGATCAGCCGCCCGCCCTCCGGCAGCGCCGCGCGAAACGCGTCGCGGTCGGCGGTGATCACCGCGCCTGGAACGCCCGGAGCCGCCGGCCCACGTCCGCGCGGACATTGGCCCAGAACAGGCTGTAGTCGTACACGTGGTAGTTGTTGCCGGGCAGCACGTAGCGGGTCAGGTTCGGCGGCTCGCCGATGAGGAGGAACCCGCGCCCACCGTCGCACCGGGCCGGAACCGCGTTCGGAACAATGGTGGCCGTGTTCAGGTCTTCGGACGGCACCAGCGTGCCCAGATTCGCGCTCGCCGGGGCCGCGCCGTTCGCCGTGCCCGTCAGCGGGTTGGTGCACACGAACGGCGTACCGCGCCGCGACTGTCCGTTGAAGCCCGTCGTCGCATCGTACGTCTCGGTGATCAGCGACGTATCCGCCGGCTCGGCGAAGCTCTGCCACGACAGGACGCAGCCCGCCTGCTCGCCCGTCCGACACTCCGGCAGTCCGAGCGCGGCGAGGTCAGTCGCGCGCGACACGGGCCAGCCCACGACGTACGCTGCGACCACGCGATCCCGCAGCGCCGGCTCACGCGCCACTCTCTCACGCAGCAGCGTCGTCAAATGCAGCCCACCCTGGCTATGCCCGGCCAGCACGATCGGGCGGTCCTCGTCCACCTGGCGCAGGAACGCGTCGAATGCCGCCTCCACATCACGGTATGCGAGGCCGAGTGCTCGGTTCGAGTCCTCCTCGTTCGTCAGGAACGCGCCGAACGTGGCCTGGCGGTAGCGCGGCGCGTACACGTCGCCGGCTTCGTTGAACGCGCTCGCCTGGCCGCGCACGAACACGCCCGTGCGAAAGCGCGTTTCCCCGTCCGGCTCCATCGGCGCGTTCCAGCTGTCGCGCGAGATGTACGAAGTGGGGTGGATGAAGAACACCGCGGCGGGCGGGTTCGCGGCGCGCTGATAACCCGACGGCGTCCACTGCGCCGGGTTGCCGGCGAGCCGCGGATGGGCGACCCACATGCGCGGGTCGTCATAGGCACGCGAAGCTGTGGCGGCTTGCGCCTTGAACGCTTCGCCCGGCACGAGCGCGGCCTTGATCAGGTCGTTGCCGAACAGGCGGTAGGCGAAGGCGCCGGCGATGAACAACACCGTGATCGCCGCGACGACGTACAGGAACTTGCGGGCCATGTGCCTGCGCCCTTGCCGGAAGCGCGGCGCGCTTGCAACGCCGCTCCCTGCGCGTTAGCCGCCCGCCCATGTCAGTCGACGAAGCAACCGTGAAACGCATCGCGAAGCTCGCCCGCATCGCGATCAGCGACGAAGAGGCGCACCATTACACGCCCGAGCTCAACAACATCCTCGGCTGGATCGAGCAGCTGGGCGAGGTCGACACGTCGGGCGTCGAGCCGATGACGGCCGTGATCCCCAACAAGCTGCGCCTTCGCGAGGACGAGGTGACCGACGGCGGCATCCGCGATCAGGTGCTCGCCAACGCGCCCCAAGCCGAGCACGGCTTTTTCACCGTGCCTAAGGTGATCGAGTAATGGCCGACATCACCGATCTCGGCGTTGCCGGCCTTCGCGACGGCTTCCGCTCCGGCGCCTTCTCCGCGCGCGAAGCCGCCGAGGCATTCAGCGCCAAGGTCTCGCGAGCGAAGGCGCTCAACGCCTTCCTGGTCGAGACGCCCGACCATGCGCTTGGCCAGGCCGACGCCGCCGACCGGGCGCGCGCGGCCGGCGAGGAGCCGAAGCCGCTCGCGGGCGTGCCGCTCGGCATCAAGGACCTGTTCGCGACCCGCGGCGTCGCGACCACGGCCGCGAGCCACATCCTGGAGGGCTTCACGCCGCCCTACGAGTCCACCGTCACGCAGAACCTCTGGAACGCGGGCGCGGGCATGCTGGGCAAGCTCAACATGGACCAGTTCGCGATGGGCTCGTCTAACGAGACGAGCTATTTCGGCAACGTAATCTCGCCCTGGCGGCGCAAAGACGGGAGCAACGCCCCGCTAGCACCCGGCGGATCGTCGGGCGGCAGCTCGGCGGCGGTGGCGGCGCGGCTGTGCCCGGGCGCGACCGGCACCGACACGGGCGGCTCGATCCGACAGCCCGCGGCTTTCACCGGCATCAGCGGCATCAAGCCGACCTACGGCCGCTGCTCGCGCTGGGGCACGATCGCCTTCGCGTCGAGCCTCGACCAGGCGGGTCCCATGGCCCAGGACGTGCGCGACTGCGCGATCCTCTTGGAGGCGATGGCCGGCTTCGACCCCAAGGACGCGACCTCGCTTCAGCTCGACGTGCCGCGGTGGGAGGCGAACCTCTCGTCCGACATGAAGGGCAAGCGGGTCGGCGTGCCCGTCGAGTACCGCGTCGACAACATGCCCGAGGAAATTGAGGCGCTGTGGCGGAAGGGCGTTGAATGGATGCGCGGCGCGGGCGCAGAGATCGTCGAGGTGTCGCTCCCGCACACCAAGTACGCGCTCCCCGCCTACTACATCATCGCGCCCGCCGAGGCCTCGTCCAACCTCGCCCGCTACGACGGCGTTCGCTACGGCCTGCGCGACCTGCCCGACGGAGCAGGGCTGCAGGACATGTACGCCGCGACCCGCGCCGACGGCTTCGGCCCCGAGGTCAAGCGCCGCATCATGATCGGCACCTACGTGCTGTCGGCCGGCTTCTACGACGCCTACTACACCCAGGCGCAGAAGGTCCGCGCGCTCATCGCCCGCGATTTCGAGCAGGCATGGGAGAAGTGCGACGTCCTACTGACGCCCACCGCGCCGAGCGCCGCTTTCGCCCTGGGCGAGAAGTCGGCGGACCCGATCGCGATGTACTTGAACGACGTGTTCACCGTGCCGAGCTCGCTCGTCGGACTGCCCGCGATGTCAGTGCCGGGCGGCCTCGACAAGCAGGGCCTACCGCTCGGCCTGCAGATCATCGGGAAAGCGCTGGACGAGCAGTCCGTGCTGAACGCGGGACTGGCGATCGAAGAACGGGCCGACTTCAAGGCGCGGCCGGAGGCTTGGTGGTGAACCAGCCATCTCGCCGGACACGCGTCGCCGAACTGTTCAAGGTTAGATCGCGGTCCGCTGACCTTGTATTCGGTGGGGCGTTGGGCGCATACATAGGGCTGGGGTTTTCAAGACAGCAGGTTGATCTCGGTAGTGACCTGTTGCTCGCCGCAATCTTGTTCGAGCTCGCGATCGGAGCCAATTTCATCATCTTATTCGGGGAGTATGTCGCTCGCCGCCAAGGTAAGTACGTGAGACGCTATCTTGGTGGCGCGCTGGTATATGTCTTCGTGCTTAGCGTTTCGGCGATCGCAGCCGGCCTGGATTGGCGAATTTTGATGGCCATGATGGGAGCTTGGCTCGCGTTCGCAGGGCTGTCCGGATACGTGACGAGGGTGGACGAGAAGGAACTTGATGTCTGACTATCGTATCCAGGGCGCGACGGGCGAGTGGGAGGTCGTGATCGGCCTGGAGGTCCATGCGCAGGTCACGTCCAACGCCAAGCTCTTCTCGGGCGCGGCGACCGCGTTCGGCGCGGAGCCGAACTCGCAGGTGTCGCTCGTCGACGCCGCCATGCCCGGCATGCTGCCCGTGCCGAATAAGGAGTGCATCCGCCAGGCGGTGCGCACCGGCATGGCGCTGGAGGCGCAGATCAACCGCTGGTCCCGCTTCGACCGCAAGAACTACTTCTACGCCGACCTGCCCCAGGGTTATCAGATCAGCCAGCTCTATCACCCGCTCGTCGGCGAGGGCGCGATCGAGGTCGCGGTGGACGAGAAGAACCCGGACGCGACCAAGACGATCGGCGTCGAACGCATCCATGTCGAGCAGGACGCGGGCAAGCTGATGCACGACCAGCACCCGACACGCTCGTACGTCGACCTCAACCGCTCGGGCGTGGCGCTGATGGAGATCGTCTCGCGCCCCGACATGCGCTCGCCCGCCGAAGCCGGCGCGTACCTGCGCAAGCTCCGTAACGTTCTGCGCTACGTCGGCAGCTGCGATGGCAACATGGAGGAAGGCTCCATGCGCGCCGACGTCAACGTCTCGGTGCGCCGCCCCGGCGAACCGTTCGGCACGCGCACGGAGACCAAGAACGTCAACTCGGTCCGGTTCGTCATGCAGGCGATCGAGCACGAGGCGTCGCGCCAGGTCGACGTGCTGGAGGGCGGCGGGCAGATCGTCCAGGAGACGCGGCTGTTCAACCCGGACACGGGCACGACGCGGTCGATGCGTTCCAAGGAGGACGCGCACGACTATCGTTACTTCCCCGATCCCGACCTGCTCCCCCTCGAGCTGGACGACGCGTTCCTGGAGGAGTGCCGCGCCTCGCTCCCCGAGCTACCCGACGCCAAGCGCCGCCGCTACGAGGCTGCGGGGGTGAGCCCCTACAACGCGGGCGTGCTGACCGCCGAAGTCGAGACCGCCCGCTGGTTCGACGCGCTGCTCGAAGCAGGTTCCGACGCGAAGCAGGCGTCGAACTGGGTCGCGGCAGAGCTGTTCGGCGCGTTGAACCGCCTCGGCCGCTCGATCGAGGACTGCCCCGTTTCGCCGGCCCAGGCCGCCGAACTCCTCAAGCTCGTTGCCGACGGCACGCTGTCGGGCAGCCTGGCGAAGCAGGTCTTCGAGGTTATGCTCGAGACCGGCGACGACGCGGGCAAGATCGTCGAGGAGCGCGGCCTCAAGCAGACCAGCGACACCGGCGCGATCGAGGCGGAAATCGCCAAGGTGATTGCCGCCAATGCCGACAAGGTAGCCGAGTACCGTTCGGGTAAGGACAAGCTGTTCGGCTTCTTCGTCGGCCAAACGATGAAGGCGATGGGCGGCAAGGCCAATCCGGGCGTCGTCAACGAGCTGCTGAAAAAGGCGCTGGGCTGAGTGCCAGCCCGCGTGGTCGCCGTCTCGCTCGCGATCCTGTCGAGCGGAGCCGCGGCCGCGCAGACCTCGACCAGCTACGTCGTCGCGCCGATCCGGTCGGAGCTGTCCGGGTCGGACACGGTCGGCGCGTTGCGCTCCGGCCTGATCTGCGCCCCCGCCGGCAAGCTGCGCTGGTCGGACGTCGCGCATGATCCCGCCCGCGCGGCGCGCCTCGTTGCAACGACTTTAGGCGAGCGCGGCGTCCGAGCCGACATGCCCGCGGACGATCGCATCGGCAGCCCACCCGTGGGCGAGCGACGCATCGTCGGCGACGTAATCCGCCTCGAGGCAAGCGCCTGCCTCAAACAGTACGGCCTGCTACGGAAGCTCAGCCCCAAACGCTCGATGAGCGGTCGCGGCGAGATCGCGATCCGCTGGCGCGTTCACCGCACGGGTGTGCGCGAGCCCGAAGCGACCTACGTCACCTGCGCCGATTTCGCGCTGAACGGCGATGCCCGACAACCGGACGCGCTGCTGGATCAGGGCATCGCGGCCGCCGCTCGCGACTTCGGCGACCTGCTCACGGGCAAGCCGGCGAGCCCGCGCTGCGAGGAAGCGACGGCCTCCTGAGCGCGGGCGGCTTGCACTACTGCTGCGTCAGCCCCTGGTTCTTCACTTCGCCGCCGTCGCCGCTCACGCCCGAATACTCGCCCGACTTGGTCATCGGGTCCGGCTCCGGTCCCCCCTCGCCGCGAGCCATCGCATCGGAGCGGGATTGAACCATCTGCTCCAGGTCCGACCGCGGATCGCCGCGGTCGTCGCCCGTCGGGCGGAGTTCCGGGTCGGTGCCGCTCGCCTGCGGCATGCCGTTCGGCTGCGCTTCCTGATCCTGCATACCCGCGCTCCTCAGCGGCTCGTGCCGGCGAGGCCGCCGGTCTCGCTCGTCATCCGGTCGGTCGAGCCGATATCGTCCGTGTCGCCCGGCTCGCGGTCGCCGACGCGGCTCGATGAGCCGAAGCCCATCGGGCTGGCCGTGCCCGGATCGTCGGGCATGGTGCCGGGCGAGGGCTGATCGAAATCGGGCGAGGGCGCCGGAAACTCGGTCGGGGCGGGATCGGGCGAGACGGGCTGGCTGGGCACGGGCGTCTCGGGCGGGGGCTGGGTGGCCATCATGTTTCTCCTTCGACCCACCAACGCCCCGTGTCGCCCGCGGTTGCGCTCCCGCGCCGCCCGTTATAGGACCGCCCGCGACGGCGGGTCCGTATGTGCGGGCGTGGCGGAACTGGTAGACGCGCTGGATTTAGGTTCCAGTATCGCAAGATGTGGGGGTTCGAGTCCCTTCGCCCGCACCAGTCCCGCCCGGCTCAGCGGGACAACCTCTCCGCCGAACAGGTTTCCACTTCTTTCGAAGGCGTAAGATGCAGACTGTCGAGACGTTGAACGAGGGCCTCCGCCGCGCCTACCGCCTGACCATCACCTCCAAGGAGATCGACGCGCGTGTCGATCAGGAGCTGAAGCGCATCGCGCCGCAGATCCGCATGCCCGGCTTCCGCCCTGGCAAGGTCCCTGCCAACCTCGTCCGCAAGATGCACGGCCCCGCGATCCAGCAGGACGCGCTCAACAGCTCGATCCAGCAGGGGGTGCAGTCGCTCATGGCCGAGAAGCAGCTCCGCCCGGCGATGCAGCCCTCCGTCGAGCTCGGCGAGGGTTACCAGCCCGGCGGCGACGCGGAGGTCACCGTCTCGCTCGAGGTGCTGCCCCAGGTGCCCGCGCCCGCGATCGAAGACCTGAAGCTCGAGCGCCTGACCGTTCCCGTCAGCGACGAACAGGTCGACGAGCAGATCGCCAAGTTCGCCAGCGGCGCAAAGCGGTGGGAGGATGCCGGCGACAAGGCGGCGGAGCAGGGCGATCTTGTCGTCACCGACTTCATCGGCAAGACGATGGACGGCGTCGCGTTCGAGGGCGGCACGGGCGAGGACATGTCGGTCGAGATCGGCTCGGGCCGCCTCATCCCCGGCTTCGAGGACCAGATCGTCGGCGCCAAGGCGGGCGAGGAGCGCCGGATCACCGTGACCTTCCCGTCCGACTACCAAGCCAAGGAGCTGGCCGGCAAGGACGCGACGTTCGATCTCACCATCAAGGCCGTGAAGACCGCGGGCGAGAGCAAAATCGACGACGAGCTCGCGAAGAACTTAGGGTTGGAGTCGCTCGAGCAGCTGCGCGGCCTGATCCGCGGCCAGATCGAGCAGGAGCACAACCAGCTCACCCGCACGCACATGAAGCGCAAGCTGCTCGACCAGCTCGCCGAAGGCCACGACTTCGAGGTCCCGCCGTCGATGGTCGACGCCGAGTTCAACCAGATCTGGGCGCAGCTCGAGCATGAGGCGACGCACGAGGCCGACCCGGACAAGGCGCGTGCCGACTTGGAGTCCGAGCGCGACGATTACCGCCGCATCGCCGAGCGCCGCGTGCGCCTGGGGCTGCTCTTGTCGGAGATCGGCCAGGCGAACGGCGTCGAGGTCAGCCAGCAGGAGATGAACCGGCTGATCGCGCAGGCGGCGCAGCAATACGGCCCCGAGGATCGCCAGCGCTTCATCCAGTACGTCCAGCAGGAGCCGATGGCCGCCGCCCAGCTGCGCGCGCCGCTGTACGAGGACAAGGTCGTCGACTTCCTGTTCGGCAAGGCGGAGATCACCGATCGCGAGACCAGCCGCGAGGAGCTGGAGCGCGCCATCGAGAGCGAGGACGGCTTCGCGACCGGTACGCACGTCCACACGCACGATGACGAGGACGGCCATGTGCACGGGCCGGGCTGCGGCCACGACCACGCCGAGGCCGCTTCCGCCGAGCAGGCCGCGCCGGTGAAGAAGCCGCGCGCGAAGAAGGCGAAGGGTGAAGACGCGGCGGTCGCGCCCGAGGTGATCGCCATTGAGACCGAGGACGCGCCCAAGGCCAAGAAGCCGCGCGCGAAGAAGGGCGCCCCGATCGAGGCGGAGACGCAGGTGCTGGAGTCCAGCCCGGTCGCCGCGGAGGCCGCCGAGGGAACGACCGCCGAAGATGCGACCGTGCCCGTAGCCAAGAAGCCGCGCGCGAAGAAGGCCAAGGCGGCCGAGGCCTAAGCGCGTCGGCTAATCTCTCCCGTCATGCCGGACTTGTTCCGGCATTCATCGTTGTGCGCACGATCCGGCCGGTATGCGCGTACGACGATGGACCCTGGAACAGGTCCGGGGTGACGGCTGGGATGGAGAAAGGGCGGTCATGACTCAACCACGCATCGCCGTTCTGCTCCCCTGCTACAATGAAGAGGCCGCGATCGCGCAGACGGTCGCGGGCTTCCGCGCCGCGCTGCCGACCGCGACGGTCTACGTCTACGACAACAACAGCCGCGACCGCACCGTCGAGGTCGCGCGCGCGGCCGGCGCGGTCGTCCGGTCTGAGCGCATCCAGGGCAAGGGCGCGGTGGTCCGCCGCATGTTCGCCGACGTGGACGCGGACGTGTACGTGATGGCGGACGGCGACGCGACCTACGACGCGGCCTCCGCGCCCAAGCTCGTCGGCAAGCTGCTGGACGAGCAGCTCGACATGATCGTCGGCTCCCGGATCGGCGAGGCGGTCGAGGCGTACCGCCGCGGCCACCGCTTCGGCAACAAGCTCCTGACCGGCATGCTCGCGCGCCTGTTCGGGCGCAGTTTCACCGACATCCTGTCCGGCTATCGCGTCTTCTCGCGCCGCTTCGTGAAGAGCTTTCCCTCGCTCTCCGCCGGATTCGAGATCGAGACGGAGATCAGCGTCCACGCGCTAGAGCTGAAGATGCCCTGCGCCGAGGTGCCCACGCCCTATTTCGCCCGCCCGGAAGGCTCCGCGTCCAAGCTCAGCACCTACGGCGACGGCTGGCGTATTCTGTCCACCATCCTGACGCTGTACCGGATCGAGCGGCCGCTCCTGTATTTCGGCGCATTCGCGGCGTTCCTGGCGGCGCTCTCGGTCGCGCTCGCCATCCCGCTGGCGATCACATACGCCGAGATCGGTCTGGTGCCGCGCTTTCCGACGGCGATCCTCGCGACGGGCCTGATGATCCTCGCCGCGCTCAGCTTCTTCGCAGGTCTGATCCTGGACACGGTCGTCCGTGGTCGCCGCGAGGTGAGGCGGCTCGCCTATCTGGCCCATCCGGCGCCAGGCGCCTGACGGCGGCGGCTTGCCAAGTTGGAGAACCGCGCCCAGCCTTCGGGCATGATCGCCATCTTCGACCCGTTCGGCCGTTCGACCCGCCTTCCAAACCTTGCCTGGGGGCGGTTCCGGCCGGGACGTAGGCTGAAGTTCCTGAACTTCCAGCGCCGCGACTCGGGACCTCCGACTTCACTCAACACCTACCCCGGACGGGGGTTGAACAAGCCTTCCGGGCACGCGATGTAGGCTCGTCCAAAGGGCATAAGAGAGTTTTCCATGCACAATCCGTTCGAGACCGGCGACTTCGCGCAACCGCTCCTGCAGGCCGGCGTCGGCCTCCAGCCCAGCCACGCCGGGCTCGTTCCTATCGTGATCGAGCAGTCGAACCGCGGCGAACGCAGCTTCGACATCTTCTCCCGCCTGCTGCGCGAGCGCATCGTCTTCGTGACGGGCGGCGTGGAGGACGGGATGGCTTCGCTCATCACCGCCCAGCTGCTCTTCCTCGAGTCGGAGAACCCGAAGAAGGACATCTTCATGTACATCAACTCGCCGGGCGGCGTGGTGACGGCGGGCATGGCGATCCACGACACCATGCAGTACATCCGCCCGCGCGTTGGCACGGTGTGCATCGGCCAGGCGGCGTCCATGGGCTCGTTCCTGCTCGCGAGCGGCGAGAAGGGCATGCGCGTGGCGCTCACCAACTCGCGGATCATGATCCACCAGCCGTCGGGCGGCGCGCAGGGCATGGCGTCGGACATCGAGATCCAGGCCAAGGAGATCCTGCGCATCCGTCAGCGCATGAACCAGCTCTACGCCCAGTACACCGGCCAACCGCTGGAGGAGATCGAGCGCCGCATGGACCGCGACACCTTCCTGGAGGCGAACGAGGCCAAGGAGTTCGGCTTGATCGACGAGGTGTTCGACAAGCGTCCCGTGCCGACCGACGAAATGGCCGCGGCGGCCTGAGCTGAACGATTGGGCGTTAACGGCGTATTTCGTTTGTGAGACAAGGGTGGGGCGCTACACTCCCCTCCCGAACCGGCGGCTCCCCCGATCCGCCCCGAATAGGTGAC
The DNA here is from genome assembly GCF_002288825.1 of Sphingomonas lenta. Taxonomy (GTDB): domain Bacteria; phylum Pseudomonadota; class Alphaproteobacteria; order Sphingomonadales; family Sphingomonadaceae; genus Sphingomonas; species Sphingomonas lenta. Next base: position 599,981 of record NZ_NSLI01000001.1, on the reverse strand, counting down.
TGAATGACCAAGCTGAGCGGTGGCGACTCGAAGAGCACCCTCTATTGCTCCTTCTGCGGCAAGTCGCAGCACGAGGTGCGCAAGCTGATCGCGGGCCCCACCGTCTTCATCTGCGACGAGTGCGTGGAGCTGTGCAACGACATCATCCGCGAGGAGACCAAGTCCGCGCTCGTGTCCAAGAAGGACGGCGGCGTGCCGACCCCGCAGGAGATTTGCGACGTCCTCGACGACTATGTCATCGAGCAGAAGCAGGCCAAGCGCGTCCTCTCGGTGGCGGTCCACAACCACTATAAGCGCCTCAACCATGGCCAGAAGGGCGCCGACGTCGAGCTCGCCAAATCGAACATCCTGCTCGTCGGGCCGACCGGCTGCGGCAAGACGCTGCTCGCGCAGACGCTGGCGCGCATCCTCGACGTGCCCTTCACGATGGCCGACGCCACCACGCTCACCGAGGCGGGTTACGTCGGCGAGGACGTCGAGAACATCATCCTCAAGCTGCTCCAGGCGTCCGACTATAACGTCGAGCGGGCGCAGCGCGGCATCGTGTATATCGACGAGATCGACAAGATCAGCCGCAAGGCCGAGAACCCGTCCATCACTCGCGACGTGTCGGGCGAGGGCGTGCAGCAGGCGCTCTTAAAGCTCATGGAGGGTACCACCGCCTCCGTGCCGCCCCAGGGCGGGCGCAAGCACCCGCAACAGGAGTTCCTGCAGGTCGACACGACCAACATCCTGTTCATCTGCGGCGGCGCGTTCAGCGGCCTAGAGAAGATCATCGGCGACCGTCTCCAGGGCAAGTCGATCGGCTTCGGCGCCTATGTCGCGGCTCCGGAGGAGAAGCGTACGGGCGAGGTGCTTCGCCAGACCGAGCCGGAGGACCTGCTCAAGTTCGGCCTCATCCCCGAGTTCGTCGGCCGCCTGCCGGTGATCGCGACGCTCGAAGACCTCGACGTGGACGCGCTGGTCAAGATCCTGACCCAGCCCAAGAACGCGCTGGTGAAGCAGTATCAGAAGCTGTTCGAGATGGAGGACGTCCATCTCGGCTTCACCGACGACGCGCTCGTCACGGTCGCTAAGAAGGCGATCGAGCGTAAGACGGGCGCCCGCGGTCTTCGCTCCATCCTGGAGGCGATCCTGCTCGACACCATGTTCGACCTGCCGAGCATGAACGGCGTCGACGAAGTGATGGTCGACAAGGACGTGGTCGAGGGCCGCAAGGAGCCCATCCGCGTTTACGCCGAGAAGGCCGGCGCGGCCTGAGGCCGCGCACCGTCCGAGCTGAACGAGGGGAGCCGGCGTGACCCGTCCCGCCGGCTCTCCGCTCTGGACCTTCCTCTTCCCAGCGGCCGGCGTCGTCGCCGTCGTGCTGGGATTGCCTAAGCTGGGCCTTGTCGGCGTGCTGCTCGCCGCCGCGGTCCTGATCGGCGCGGTCCTGGCCGCGGTACATCACGCCGAGGTCGTCGCGCACCGCGTCGGCGAGCCGTTCGGCACGCTGCTTCTCGCGGTCGCGGTCACCGTGATCGAGGTGTCGCTGATCGTCTCGCTCATGCTGTCGGAGAGCGGCGGGGCGACGACACTGGCCCGCGACACCGTCTTCGCGGCGATCATGCTGATCCTGAACGGGATCGTCGGGCTCTGTCTGCTGGCGGGCGGGTTGCGCCATCGCGAGCAGCACTTCTCGCTCCAGGGTGCCAGCCACGCTCTGACGGTGCTCGCGGCCCTAGCCGTGCTCGCGCTGGTGCTGCCCAACTACACCGCGACCGTGCCCGGGCCGATCTACTCGCCGGCCCAGCTGCTGTTCGTGGCGATCGTGTCGGTTGTCCTTTATGGCGCGTTCGTGCTGGTGCAGACGGTCAGGCATCGCGACTACTTCCTGCCGCCCGGCGGCGACCTGCCGGACGACGCCCACGCCGAGCCGCCGACCAGCCAAGCCGCCTGGATCTCGCTCGCGACCTTGGGAGCCGCGCTGTTCGGCGTAGTCTTCCTCGCCAAGGCACTTGCCGGAACTCTGGAGGCCGGAGTGCGGGCGGCGGGCCTGCCGCTCGCCACGGTGGGCGTCGTCATCGCCGCGTTGGTCCTCGCGCCCGAGAGCCTCGCCGCCTACCGCGCGGCGAAGCGGAATCGGTTGCAGACGAGCCTGAACCTCGCGCTCGGCTCCGCGCTGGCGACGATCGGCTTGACGATCCCCAGCGTAGCCCTGGTATCGCTCGCGTTGGACCTGCCGCTAGCGCTCGGGGTCGAGGCCAAGGGGCTGACGCTGCTGGCGTTGTCGTTGCTCGTCGCGACGCTCAGCTTGGGCACGGGTCGGACCACGATCCTGGGCGGCGTCGTGCACCTAGTGATTTTGGCGACCTACCTTTTCACCACGGTGGTGCCGTAGCGCAGGTCGGGAACCGGCGCGGCGTTCAACCGTCCCGTCTTGATGCTCGCCATCGCCTGCACGCTCTGCCACAGCGACCTCGCGGGACAGGTGCGCGCCGCGCTCTCCGCGCCCGACGCGTTGGCCGCCCTCGCGCCCGCCCCAGCGATCCTGGCGGCTTGGTGGCTGCTGACCGGAGGCGCGCGTGCTCGCTGACGCCCGCGCCGCCGTAGTCCGGGCAGGTACCGCGATCGGCATCGGCATGGGCGGCTTCGTGGACGGAATCCTGTTCCATCAAATTCTGCAGATCCACAACATGCTCTCCGCCCGGATCAGCCCCGACACGCTGGTAGGCGCGAAGGTGAACATGGTGTGGGACGGCCTCTTTCACGCCTTCGTCTGGAGCATGACCGCGCTCGGCGTCGTCCTGCTCTGGCGGGCTCGGAGCCTGGCCGTCGCGGTGCCCGGCCGCGTGTTCGGCGGGGCGCTGCTGATGGGGTGGGGGCTGTTCAACTTGGTCGAGGGCGTGATCGACCATCACCTGCTCGGCCTGCACCACGTCGTCGAGCGCATGGGCCCGAGCGTCTGGGATTGGGTGTTCCTCGCCTCCGGCGTCGCGTTCGCCGCGACGGGATGGATGCTCACCCGCGACGGTGAAGCGGCGCAGCCATCGCGAGGCCGATAGCGACCTGCGCCAGTCCGGCGAGCCGCCGCCGGATCAGGGGCTTGCCGTCGAACTGCCGAACCACCGCGCGAAGGGGCGGAAAGTCGGACCGCCAGAGCGGGATGTGCCGCTTGGGCTGAAGCATCCCGATCAGCCCGTCGCCGATCATCAACATCGCCGCGACCTCTGCGCCGCGCTTCAGGGCAAGGTTCATGTTCCGCTCCCGACTAGTCAGGACGGCAACGCGCCGACGGCCGGCAAGCTCCGGCTAGCGCGCGCCGGCGCGCTGCGCCTGCATCGCCTCGACCGCGAGCGAGCGGCGGAGCACGCGGGCGTGCGGGTCCACGACGACGTGCGCGCCCGCTGGAACGGCCAGCACGCCGCGCCCGCCCGTCATTGGCACGTGCTCGATCCGCCCGTCCACGGCCACCTCAATCGGAAGCGGGAAGGGAGCGCCGGCCGCCGTTCGCCATTCGAGCAGAAGCCGACCGCCTTCGCGCCGTTCGATTAACTCGGGCAGCGCCGCCTGGCGTAGGTAAGTGTCAAAGAACCAGCCGTGATCGCGCCCAGTTACCTGGCGCACATAGCCCTCGAAGTCACGCGTGGTCGCGAAACGCGGGGCGAAGTTGCCCGGCCGCGGATCGGGCCGGCCATACACCAGCAGCCGCGTCGCGTCGAAGAACGCCTTGTCCCCGATCAGCCTACGCAAGGTGTGGAGGATCCACGATCCTTTGTAGTAGATGTCGACGCCCGGCCCGCCCTTCGCCGTCTCGTACACCTCTTCGGAGGTCATCGGCCGACCGCGCACGATCGGGGCCTTGTTGGTGATCTGCTGGCGCTGCAGGTCCATCATCGCGGCGTAGCGCGCCTCGCCCTCGCGCCAGCGGCCGTAGAGCGGCTGCATGTAGGTCGCGAAGCCTTCGTGCAGCCAGAAATCGTCCCAGTCGGCCGCGGTCAGCTGGTTGGCGAACCATTCGTGCGCGAACTCGTGGTGGAATAGCCAGTCGAAGCCCTCCACCGCCTTGCGGTACTCGTTGCCATAGGCATTGATCGTCTGGTGCTCCATGCCGAGGTGCGGCGTCTCGACCACGCCCATCTTCTCGTCGGCGAAGGGGTAGGGGCCGATCACCGCTTCGAAGAAGTCGAGCGTCGGTGCGAACTCGGCGAACAAGCCGCGCGCCTGGGCGGCGCGACCGGGCAGGTGCCAATAGTGCATCGGGATCGCGTTGCCGTAGCGGCTCCGATACGTCCCGCTGACCTGCTCGTACGGTGCGACGTTGAGCGCCAGGCCGTAGGTGTTCGGCCGCTTAACGCGCCAGTTCCACGTCGTCCGCCCGTCCGGCAGCTTGTCGACGCCGAGCAACCGCCCATTCGACGGCGCGCTCAGCCCCGCCGGGACCGTGATGCGGAGCGTAGCCGCCGCCGGCTCGCCCGTCGGAAAGTCGAGGCACGGCCAGAACAGGTCGCAGCCATAGCCCTGCGCCGTCGTCGCGAACCACGTCCGGCCGCCCGGCGCCTGGCTCCAGACCACGCCGTCGTCCCACGGCGCGCGCACCGCGACGTGCGGCGTGCCGGCATAGCTGATCCGCGCCCGGAACGTTCGTCCCGCCGGCACTCGCCCCGGAAGCTTGACGACGAGCCGCCCGTCCGGGTTCGACCAGCTCTCCCGTGGCAGCGCGCGACCGTCGATGCTGATCGCGCTGACGGGCAGGTTGCGGTCGAGGTCGATCCTGAGCTCGTCCAGCGGCGCCGTCGGCGTGAAGGTCAGCGTCGCCGTGCCGTTCAGCCGCCGCGCGTCGGGCAGCAGCTCGAAAGCGAGATCGGCGTCGTCGAACCGAAGCTTCGCCTGCTCCGGGTCGATCGCCCCGCCCGACCGCTTGGTCCGCTCGGTCAGCGGCGGCTCACCCTTTTGCGGCAGTTCGGGGGTGGCGAGCAGCAGGAGCACGAGGGCGGACAGCATCTGCGGCTTGTCGCACGCCCGGCCCAGCGGGGGAACAGCGCGATTGATGCCGCCCGGCGCACGCCCCATATACGGGCGCGACAGGGGGCCGTCGTGTCCCGCCGGAGATTACATGACCCAAACGCTTCCCGTTCTTCCCCTTCGCGACATCGTCGTCTTCCCGCACATGATCGTGCCGCTCTTCGTCGGGCGCGATAAGTCGGTCGCCGCGCTCGAAGCGGCGATGGCGGCGGACAAGGAGATCTTCCTCGTCGCGCAGCTCGATCCCGCCGAGGACGACCCCGGCCGCGCCGAGCTCCACGACCTTGGCGTTAGCGCGACCGTGCTTCAGCTTCTCAAGCTTCCCGATGGTACCGTCCGCGTGCTCGTCGAGGGCAAGGCGCGCGCCAGCCTCGACGCGCTGGCCGAAACCGAGGGCTACCTCACCGCGACCGTGTCGCCGGTCGAGGACGCTACCGCAGGGGGTGCGGAGATCGCCGCTCTGATGCGCTCGGTTGTCACCCAATTTGAGAACTACGCCAAGCTCAACCGCAAGCTGCCCGCCGAGACTGCGGTGCAGCTGGGCGAGATCGACGACGCCTCGCGCCTCGCCGACGCGGTCGCGGCCAACATCCAGGTCAAAGTGCCCGAGAAGCAGCAGCTTCTCGCCGAAGCCGATCCGGCCAAGCGCCTGGAGCGCGTCTATGCGCTGATGGAGGGCGAGCTCGGCGTCCTGCAGGTCGAGAAGAAGATCAAGAGCCGCGTCAAGCGCCAGATGGAGAAGACGCAACGCGAGTATTACCTGAACGAGCAGCTTAAGGCGATCCAGCGCGAGCTGGGTAACTCGGATGAGGAGTCCGACGGTGACGAGATCGCCGAGCTGACGCAGAAGATTGCGACGCTGAAGCTCAGCAAGGAAGCGCGCACGAAGGCGACCGCCGAGCTCAAGAAGCTCAAGACCATGGCGCCGATGAGCGCCGAGGCGACGGTGGTGCGCAACTATCTCGACGTGCTGCTCGGCCTGCCCTGGGGCAAGCGTTCCAAGATCAAGCGCGACATCGCCGTGGCGCAGCAGGTGCTCGACGAGGACCACTACGCGCTCGACAAGGTCAAGGACCGCATTCTCGAATACCTCGCGGTCCAGGCGCGCACCAACAAGCTGAAGGGCCCCATCCTCTGCCTCGTCGGCCCGCCCGGCGTGGGCAAGACGTCGCTCGGCAAGTCGATCGCCAAGGCGACCGGCCGCGAGTTCATCCGTCAGTCGTTGGGCGGCGTGCGCGACGAGGCCGAGATTCGCGGCCACCGGCGCACTTATATCGGCTCGCTGCCGGGCAAGATCGTCACCAACCTGCGCAAGGCGGGTGCGTCCAACCCGCTGTTCCTGCTCGATGAGATCGACAAGCTCGGCCAGGATTTCCGCGGCGATCCGGCGTCGGCGCTCTTGGAGGTGCTAGACCCCGAGCAGAACAATCGCTTCAACGACCATTATCTCGAGATCGACATCGATCTTTCGGACGTGATGTTCGTGTGCACCGCGAACACGCTCAACCTGCCGCAGCCGCTGCTCGACCGCATGGAGATCATCCGGCTTGAGGGTTACACGGAGGACGAGAAGGTCGAGATCGCCGAGCGGCACCTGATCGCCAAGCAGGTCGAGGCGCACGGGCTGAAGCCGGGCGAGTTCACGCTCACGCCCGAAGGCTTGCGTGCGCTGATCCAGCGCTACACGCGGGAGGCCGGCGTGCGCACGCTGGAGCGCGAGATCGCCAAGCTCGCGCGCAAGGCGCTGCGCCAAATCCTGGAGGGCAAGACGCAGTCGGTGACTATCACGCCCGACAACCTCCACGAGTATGCCGGCGTGCAGAAGTTCCGCCACGGCCTGTCGGAGACCGAGCACCAGATCGGCGCGGTCACCGGCCTCGCCTGGACGGAGGTCGGCGGCGAGCTGCTGACGATCGAGTCGGTCACCGTGCCCGGCAAGGGCGCGGCCAAGGTGACCGGCAAGCTGGGCGACGTGATGAAGGAGTCGATCGAGACCGCCTTCAGCTTCGTCAAGGCGCGGGCACCCAGCTACGGCATCAAGCCCAGCCTGTTCGCCCGCAAGGACGTCCACATCCACCTGCCCGAGGGCGCGGTGCCGAAGGACGGCCCGTCGGCGGGCATCGGCATGGTGACGTCCATCATCTCCACGCTGACCGGCATCCCGGTCCGCAAGGAGGTCGCGATGACGGGCGAGGTGACGCTGCGCGGCCGCGTGCTGCCGATCGGCGGCCTGAAGGAGAAGCTGCTCGCGGCGTTGCGGGGCGGCCTCGAGACGGTGCTGATCCCGCAGGAGAACGAGAAGGACCTGGCCGACGTGCCCGCCACGATCAAGAACGGCCTGAAGATCGTGCCCGTCACGCACGTCGACGAGGTGCTGCGCCTCGCGTTGACGGAGCCGCTGGAGGCGATCGACTGGACGGAGGCGGACGAGCTCGCCGCCATGCCGCCCGCGCCGATCCAGCCGGCCGGGGGCGAGCTGCACCATTGATCGCGGGCCAAGTTACCCGCGCTGAACCGATCTGACACACCGACCGCCGCCGTTGACCATGAACGGCGGCGGTTTCGTTTGACAGGCGCTTTCCCGCCCGCTTTTCTGGGAACTTGGGCGCGGGACTCGGAGTCCTCGCGTGTGGGCTCATCGAGGGGATAATCCAGGAATGAACAAGCAGGAGCTGATCGCGCAGGTGTCCGACACCGCCGGGCTCACCAAGGGCGACGCCGTCAAAGCGGTCGAGGCGGTGTTCGACGCCATCTCCGCGGCGCTCAAGAAGGGCGACGAGGTTCGGCTGGTCGGCTTCGGCACGTTCTCCGTGTCGAAGCGCAAGGCATCGACGGGCCGCAACCCGCGCACCGGCGAGCCGATGAGCATCGCCGCGTCAAGCCAGCCCAAGTTCAAGGCCGGCAAGGGCCTCAAGGACTCGGTCAACTAAGAGGCTGGACAGGGTCGCGCCGCCTGGTTAGAGGCGCGGCCTTCCGAACAAGGTTCGGGCGCGTAGCTCAGCGGTAGAGCACACCCTTCACACGGGTGGGGTCACAGGTTCAATCCCTGTCGCGCCCACCATCTTCCGAGCCCGCCGGTCGCGAGACCTGGCGGGCTTCGTCGTTATCGGCACGCGCGATCGCCCCGCCGGCGCACGACCGGCGGGACGCGCTCTTCGGGCTGCCCAGGCACGGCCGATGCGGGGCTCCCGCGACCAGAACGCACGAGCGACTCAAGGGATTCATCGGCAGCGCGTGAGCTGGTCGTTTCAGCCACAAACGTGTGTAGTCGCCCCAAAGCAACGTCACGAAACGGAAACCCACCTGTAACAGTCGAGTCGCCGAACTCTCACGGACCCGTCATCCCGCGCGCCTAACCCGGCCCGGTGATCGACAGGGGCAACCGAGTCGATCCCGGGCGCACGCCCGCATGTCAACGATCGACGGGGAGTTTCCGACATGAGCGTTTCCAAGCGGTTCAACCGCGCCCTCCTGGGCAGCGTCGCCTGCATGGCGCTCGCATCCTGCGACGGCTCCGACAGCGTCGCCTCGCCGGGGGCGGGGAGCGTCACCATCGTCCAGCCGGCGCCCACGCCGACTCCGTCGCCTACGCCGACCCCGACCGCCACGCCGACCCCCACGGCGGTGACCGCCGCGCAGTTCGCGGCGCAGACCACCGTCAACGGCGTCACGATCACGTCCGACGAGCAGCTCGCGCTGGTGAATGCCGGCACCAACAACAACGTCAACGGCGTCGGCTCGGCGCTGAACGGCGTCTACCCGACGTCCGCCACCTCCGTCGTGACCGCGGGCAACCCGGCGACGTTCGGCAACTTCTTTCAATCGACCAACTACGCCGGCGCGCTGAACGGCCCGACCGACACCTCGTTCCAGGGCTGGACGTGCAACTCGTCGACCGCGCAGTTCGGCGGCAGCGGCCAGGCCTGCACCGCGGTGCCGAACATCGGCACGGGCGGCGCGACGGCTGCGTGCCCGACCGGGACCACCGACGACGGCCTGGTCAGCGGCTTCCGCGCCTGCCGCCTCCCGACGGTGGTCAGCACCAGCCTGACGCTGCCGCGCATCGCGGGCGTGTTCTACCGCTTCCGCGGCCAGACGGAGGTCGGCGGCGACGCGGGCACGACGGGCGCGGACACGGGCGTGACGCTGACGATCGCGCCGGGCGTGACCCTGGCGGCGGACTCGAGCGAGGCGACGCCGGACCTGCTCCTCGTCAACCGAGGCTCGCGCATCCAGGCGGTCGGCGACGTCGCCAACCCCATCATCTTCACCGCGCAGCAGAACCTGGCCGCCAACGGCGTCAGCGACGCGAGCCAGGGTCTATGGGGCGGCGTCATCCTGCTCGGCCAAGCGCCCACCCAGGTCTGCGCCACCGGCACCGGGCCGAACAACGCCGCCGGTTCCAGCACCACCTGCCAGCAGAACATCGAGGGCGTGACCGGCCGCTTCTACGGCGGGCCCGACAACGCCGACAACAGCGGCGCGATGCAGTTCGTGCAGATCCGTTACACGGGGATCGCGATCAGCGACGGTAACGAGCTCCAGGGCCTGACGCTGGGCGGCGTGGGCTCGGGCACGACGCTGACCAACATCCAGAGCCACAACTCGGCCGACGACGGCATCGAGATCTTCGGCGGCACTGCGAACCTTCGCTACATCGCGATCACGGGCGCGGACGACGACGGCTTCGACGTCGACAACGGCTATCGTGGCTTCACGCAGTTCCTCGTCGCGGCCCAGCGCCTCACCGGCGCCACCGCCGACTCCTTCGCCGCCGAGATCGAGTCGAACAACAACGAGGACCTGCTGCCGCGCACCTATCCGCGGCTCGCGAACTTCACCTTCATCCAGACGGCGAACGCGCCGGCGGCGATCCGCCTGCGCGGCGGTTCGGACGCGGTGTTCGTCAACGGCATCGTCCGCACGGTCAGCGGCGTCGCAGGCGTCAACATCGTCGCGGGCGCGGGCACGGGCACCGACCGCAGCACGATCCGTGCGGCGAACGAGGGGCTGCAGGACGCCGGCCCGCCGGTGTTCCAGTCGGTCTACTTCGCGGTCAACGGCCGCTGAGCGGCCGACGCGACGTGAAGAGCGTGGGCCGGGGCGCGATCTCGCCGCCCCGGCCCCTGCCACTGACATCCTGACCTGGAAGTTTCGGCCATGACCAAGCGCACGACCTACGCCTCGCTCCTCCTGCTGACGACGCAGCTCGTCGCGCCGGCCGCGCTCGCCCAGACCTCCGGCGGCAGCTCGTCGCCGACGCCGACCACCAGCGGCTCCTCACCGTCGGCGCAGGGGCCGACCTCGACCACCCCGCAGACGGGCGCGGGCACGACGGGCAACCAGACGCAGCAGACGGGCGACGCGTCCGCGACCGAGGCGCAGGCCGAACAGGAGACCGTGGAGGTCTCGACGCCGGGCGCCGATCCGGTCGGCGACGAGATCGTCGTCGTCGGCCGCAACGTGCCCAACGTCGTCCGCGCCACGCCTCAGGTGGTCTCCATCCTGTCGTCCGCCGACATCGCCCGCACGGGCGAGGGCGACATCGCCGGCGCGCTGACCCGCGTCACCGGCCTCTCGGTCGTGGGCGGCGGCTTCGTGTTCGTCCGCGGCCTCGGCGACCGCTACTCCTCCTCGCTGCTCAACGGCTCGCCGCTGCCGAGCCCCGAGCCGCTGCGCCGATCGGTGCCGCTCGACATCTTCCCGACGACCATCGTCAGCTCCGCGCTGGTCCAGAAGACCTATTCGGTCAATTATCCGGGCGAGTTCGGCGGCGGCGTCATCAACCTGACCACGCGCGCCATCCCGGACGAGAACTTCATCGCCGCGGGCGCGTCGATCGCCGCCGACGACATCACCACCTCCGAACTCGGTCTGGTCTATGACGGCGGCGACGCCGACTGGATCGGTTACGACGACGGCACGCGCGACATCCCCGGCTTCGTACGCGGCATCGAGCGCTCGCTCCGCACGGGCGAGGCGAACTCGGGCCTGGTGCCGACCGATCAGGTCGCGCGCCTGAGCAACGCCCAGACTTCCTTGCTGCTACGCAATAACCAGCTTCCGCCCAACTGGTCGGGCGAGCTGTCGAGCGGCACCGCGTTCGACATCGGCTCCGACCGGCTCGGCGTCGTCGCCTCGATCAGCGCGAGCAACACCTTCCGCACCCGTTCGATCGTCCAGCAGGATACGGTGTCGGAGACGGGCGACGTCCGAAACGACTTTCGCACGCTGCTCACCGACAATCGCGTGGTCGCCAACGCGCTGGTCGGCCTGGGCTACGAGTTCGGCGACGACACGATCCGCTGGACCAACGTCTACATTCACGACACGCTGAAGCAGGGCCGCGCCTCCGCGTCCGACAATTACAACAACTTCAGCGGCCTGCGCTTCCAGCAGAACACCAACTGGTTCGAGCGCCAGCTGTTCGAGTCGCAACTCGTTGGCGAGTTCAAGCTGAGCGACAGCTTCGAGGTCGACGTCCGGGGCGCCTACGCCAACTCGAAGCGTAACGCGCCCTATGAGCGCCAATTCGATTACCTGTGCGTCAGCCAGCCCGCGCCCGGCTTCAACGTGCAACCCGGCGCCGAGCCGAACAGCTTCGCGCAGTTCCAGTGCGAGGTGAACGGCGCGATCAACGCCGCCGGCCAGCGCATCCCCGGCGTGTACGCGGTGACGCAGCGCTTCACGCCCTTTGCGTCCATCGTCTTCTCCGAGCTGGACGAGGATCTGTGGAGCGGCCAGGCGGACGCCACCTACAAGTTGAACACCGAGCGGCCCTTCACGCTGTCGGCCGGATATTTCTACTCGGATACGGACCGCACTTCGACGCGCCTGCCGTTCAACTTCCAGCTCAACACGGGCGCGGCGAGCGCGCCGGGTTTCCCGTACAACCTCTATCGGCCCGACCTGCTGCTGTCGCCGGACGTGCTGAACAACGCGACGCCGCTCGTCCCCGGTCCGCGGTCTTCGATCCAGCTACAGTTCAACTCGCCGCTTGGCGCTCCGATCTACGACGCGTCACTGCGCATTCACGCGGGCTATGTCCAGGCCGAAGCGGAAGCCGCCGACGGCCTGCGCGCCACGATCGGCGTGCGCTACGAGACCGCGCGGGAGGAGGTCGTGCCCGTCGGCGCGCCCGGCACCACGCTCGACAACGATTACTTCCTGCCGGCGGCGACGATCACCTGGAACTTCGCCGAGAACCAGCAGCTCCGCGCGAGCGCGTACAAGACGATCTCGCGCCCGCAGTTTCGCGAACTCGCGCCGCAGCAGTTCCGCGACCCGGACTCGGACCGACTGTTCATCGGCAACCCGGGCCTGACCGACTCGGAGCTCTACAACGTCGAAGGGCGCTACGAGTGGTTCTTCGGCCGCGACCAGCGCTTCACGCTGGCGGGCTTCTACAAGCGGATCGACAACCCAATCGAGCAGGTCGGCACCTTCCCGACGCAGGACTCGCCGCTGCAGACCGGCTTCAGTTATCTGCCCTCCGCGACGCTCTACGGCGGCGAGGTCGAAATCCAGAAATACTTCCCGCTCGACTTCCTCGGCGACTTCTTCGCGACCCGCCGCCTGCTCGCGCTCGCCAACTACACCTACACCAAGTCGTCGATCAACGCGTCGGCCGAGTGCGTCCCGAACGCGCAGGACCCGAACCAGACCACCGCGATCGGCGGCTGCCCGCTAGGTTTCGGCCCCGCCGACGCCTTCTTCCGCGACGGCGCGCCGCTGACGGGCCAGTCGGACCACCTCGTCAACCTGCAGCTCGGGATCGAGGACACGGCCTCGTTGTCGCAATTCACCGTGTTGTTCAACTACGCGAGCGACCGCGTGACCAACCGCGGTCCGGGCAACACCAGCGGCGCGGGTTTCCTGCCCGACATCATCGAGCGGCCTGGCATCCGCCTGGACGTGGTGGCGCGCCAGGGCTTCCAGGTGCGCGGCGTCGAGTTCGAGGTGAAGGCGGAGGCGCGCAACCTGACGCGCACGCGCTATCAGGAGCGGCAGGAGTTTGACAACGGCAACGTGGTCTTCACCAACCGCTTCCGCCAGGGCCGCATCTTCTCGCTGGGCCTGAGCACGCGATTCTGATCCTTAAGCCCTCTCCCGCTTTCGCGGGAGAGGGACAGCGGCGCAGCCGCAGGGTGAGGGCACCCTCTTACGTCAGAACGGGCCCTCACTCTGGCACTTATGCGCCTGTCCCTCTCCCGCGAAAGCGGGAGAGGGGAGGGGTCACCCCCACGGCCGCTCCCGATACCACTTCGTCACGATGTATTTCACCCCCGCACGCACCTTCATGCCGTGGTGGAGCGTGGCGGGGTTGAGGCTCCCGTCCGGCCGTCGGTTGTTCCAGGCGAGCAGCTTGCCCGTTTCCGGCTGCACCGTCTTTTCGATCGCCTTGAACCGCGTCGCGCCGCCCGCCTCCGGTTCGTTCAGATAGACCATCACCGTCCAGGTGCGGTTGCCGGCGACCGAGCAGTAGCGATCGTAGTCCGCGCCCGTCGGCTCGAAATAGTCCGTGTGGTTCTTGAACTCCTGGCCGACGGCGTAGCGTTGGCCCTGGATCGGCTCGCCGTACGCGGGGTCGAGGCCGGTCGCCGCGGCGATGCGCCACTCCAGCTCGGCGACGACGGGATCGGCCGCGTCGAGGTCGCCCGTTTCGCTGGTGCGGTAGGCGGCGTCGCCGTTCGGGTCGGCGATGGTGGACGGACGGCGCACCGCGTCGATGCGCCCGATCACCGCCGCGCAGAGCTCCGGCTCCAGGAAGCCGCGCCGGATGAACAGCGTCAGCTTGGGGCTGGGGACCTTCTGCACGCCCGGCTGGCCGGCGAGGTGCGCCACGATCGGCTCGGCGTCGAGGCCGGAGCCGAGGCGGCGTAGGTTGTCCAACTGCATGGCGGCACCTTCCGGTACTGATATGACGGTCACGTTTCAGCTTTGACGCACGGCTGTAACATGGCACATCTAGCCCCGGACCGGGCGGGATCGGAACACCCATGCGATTGCAACTGGACGCGCGCGCGCGCCGCTGGCTGAGGCGGCTGCCCGTCGTCAACCTCTACTCGGCGGCGGAGCTCGCGCTGATGGCCGTGCTGGCGGGCCAGGCGGCGCGGCTCGTCTGGGCGATCGCCACGCCCGTGTCGCCGCTGGGCGAATGGCGGCCCGCGCCCGTGGTCACGCCCGCCTCGCCCGTCGACACGCTGACCTCGTTCGACCCGTTCTTCCGCCTGACCGGCCCCGCCCAGGCCGCCGGGCCGGTGGCGGTCACCTCGCTCCAGCTCACCTTGTTCGGGACACGCATCGACGACGCGACCGGCGGCGGGTCGGCGATCCTCGCCGGGCCGGACGGGGTGCAGAAGAGCGTATCAGTCGGCGAGGAGGTCGCGCCCGGCGTACGGCTCGCGGCCGTGGCGTTCGACCATGTGACGCTCGACCGCGGCGGCCCGCGCGAGGATCTCTATCTAGACCAGTCGCAGGCGCCCGGCGCGACGACGCCCGGAGTCGTGCCGCCCGCCATCACCGGCGCGACCGTCGTGGCGCCTGCGGGGAGCGGCGTCACCGTGCCGCAGCTGCGCCAGGACATCGGCTTCATCCCGCGCATCGACGGCGGGCGCTTGTCCGGGCTCGTGCTCCGTTCGCAGGGCACGGGCGACGCGTTCCGCCAGATCGGGTTGCAGGACGGCGACGTGCTGACCTCAATTGGTGGGCGCGCGGTCACCGGCGCGGACGCGCTGGACGGGCTGCAGCGCCAATACCCTCAGGGCGGCAACGTCCCCCTCACCGTCGAGCGCGGCGGCCAGCCCGTCCAGCTCTCCATCACGATCGCACCACCTCAATGAAGCACCACCTCGCCGCCGCCCTGGCGCTCGCGCTCGCCGCGCCCGCCATCGCGCAAACCACGCTCAACGTCCGCGACGCCGACATCCGCGCGTTCATCGCCGACGCCGCCAAGGTGACCGGCCGCACCTTCATCATCGACAACCGCGTGAATGGGAAGGTGACGGTCGTCACCGACCGGCCGTTGAGCCGCGCCGAGTATCTGGAGGTGTTCCTCTCGACGTTGCGGTCGAACGGGCTCATCGCCGTACCGACGGGCAACGGCGCGTTCCGCGTCCAGCCGCTCGACAACGCCGCGCAGCAGCCCAGCCGCATCGGCTCGGCCGGCGCGTCGCGCAACGCGTTCGTGACTGAAATCATCCGCCTGCGCTCCGTCGACGCGCAGTCGGCGCTGGAGACGGTGCGCCCGCTCGTCAGCCAGCAGGGCTCCGTCACGGCCAACCGCGCTGGCAACAGCTTGGTCGTGGTCGACTTCGCTGACAATATCCGCCGCATCCGCGAGGTGCTGCGGCGCGTCGACAGCGACAATGCCTCTACGCGCGTCGTCACGCTCCAGAACGCCGGCGCACGCGAGATCGCCGCGGCGCTCCAGGCGCTGGGCGCGGCGGGGCAGGGGGCGCAGGGCGCGGGCGGGCAGGCGGTCTCCGTCGTCGCGGTCGAGAGCTCCAACTCGGTCGCGATCCGGGGCGACGCGCCCACCGTCAGCCGCCTTGCCGCGATCGCCGCCGAGCTCGACCGCAAGGCGAAGCTCGGCACCGAGATCCGCGTCGTGTTCCTGGAGAACGCCGACGCCGAGCAGCTCCTGCCCGTGCTTCAGCAGCTCGTGGGCCAGGCGCCCGACCAGCCGCAGGCGGGCCAGCAACTGCAGCGCTCCAGCTTCGGCGCGAGCGACGGGGCGGGGACGAGCGGCGCGGGCGTCGCGCCCTCCGCGCCGGCGCCGATCCCGACCGCCGCGCCGGCGGGAGGCGCTGCCAACCAGCCCGCGATCACCACGCAAGGCGGCCGCACCGCCGCGGTGGTGACCCGCTATCAGGGCGCGAACGCTATCGTCATCGCCGCGCCCGCCGACATCCAGCGCCAGCTTCGCGAGGTGATCGAACAACTCGACACCCGGCGCGAGCAGGTGCTCGTCGAGGCGATCATCGCCGAGGTGTCGGACGCGACCGTCAACCGCCTCGGCGCGCAGTTCCTGCTCGGCGACCTGTCCGGCGGCGCGTTCGCGGCATCGACCTATCAGAACACCGCCCCCAATATCCTCGCCATCGCCGGCGCGATCGGCGCGCGCGAGCTGGCCACGACCACCACTACGACCACCGGCACGACCACGATCACCGGCGTGAACACGGGGGTCAGCGACGAGCTCGCCCAGTCGGCGATCAACTCGATCCTGAACACGTCCGGCGGCTTCGCGGGCTTCGGCGGCACGATCGGCTCGACGGTGTTCGGCGCGATCATCAACGCGGTGAAGAGCGACACCACGTCCAACCTGCTCCAGCAGCCGCACCTGATCACGCTCGACAACCAACAGGCTTCGAGCCTCGTCGGCCAGGAGATCCCGATCACCACCGGCCAAGCGCTGTCGAACAACTTCGACAATGCGTTCCGGACCGTCCAGCGCGAGAATGTCGGCATCCAACTCGACGTCCGACCGCAGATCAACGCGTCGGGCGCGGTCAAGCTCAACTTCCGCCTGGAGGTGAGCTCGATCGCCGGGCCCGTGTCGGCCGACAACACCGAACTGATCCTCAACAAGCGCGCGATCGAGAACAGCTTCGTCGTCGACAACGGCCAGATCGTCGTCATCGGCGGCCTGCTCGACGACTCGGAGCGGCGCACGATCGAGAAGATCCCGTTCTTGGGCGACCTGCCCGCGATCGGCGCGTTGTTCCGGTCCAAGGCGCGGTCACGGACCAAGACGAACCTGATGGTCTTCGTGCGCCCCACGATCCTGCGCTCGCCGGAGGACAGCCGCCGCCACACCGAGCAGCGCTACGGCTATCTCCGCCAGCTCCAGGGCTACGCCCAGCCCGACCAGGAACCGTCCATCGACCAGCTCGTCCGCGATTACATGGGTGCGGCACCCCCGATCCCGTCCGCGCCGCTGCCCGGCAACATCGAGGATCCGAACATCGCCGCGCCCGTGCAGATCCAGTCGACCACGACTACGCGGCGGGTGCGGACGCGCTGAGGCCTGTGCTAGGATGAGCGCGTGACCGACCCGACCAGCCCCGCCGCCCCCGACGGCAAGCTCGCGTTCGGCGGCGCGCCGACCGAGCGCGACGTGATCATCCGTCGCGGCGGCGACGCGGACGACGAGGCGCTGGCCGTGCTGTCCGACGGGCCCGGCGGCGAGCCGCTCGACCTCGCCACGCCCGCGCTGGTGTCCGATCCCGACCGGCCCGTCATCGCCGTCCCGCCGGTCGCGCCGAGCTTCGAAGTGCCGGGCATTCCCTACGCTTTCGCCCGCCGCTTCGGTACCGTCCTACGGGGAGCGGACCCGCTGACGGTCGCGCTGCGCGAGGGCTCCGACCCGCGCGCGTTAATTGAGCTCCGCCGTCATCTCGGGCGACCCTTCGACGTCGAGGTCGTGGACGGGCCGAGCTTCGACCGCCTCCTATCCGACGCCTACGCGATGGACGGCCAGGCGACCGCCATCGCTGCGGTCGGCATGGGCGGCGAACTCGACAGCCTCGCTGGCGACCTCCCCACTGCCGAGGACCTGCTCGACACCGCCGATGACGCGCCCGCGATCCGCCTCATCAATGGCATCATCGCCGACGCCGCCCGCAACGGCGTGTCCGACATCCACATCGAGCCCTACGAGACCGGCCTCGTCGTCCGCATGCGCATCGACGGCGTGCTGCGCGAGACGTTGCGCATGCCGCCGCACGTCGCGCCCGTCGTGGTCAGCCGCGTCAAGGTCATGGCGCGCCTCGACATCGCCGAGCGCCGCGTGCCGCAGGACGGCCGCATGGGCCTGACACTCGGCGGCAAGCTCCTCGACGTCCGCGTCTCCACGCTCCCGAGCCGGGCGGGCGAGCGCGTCGTGCTCCGCATCCTCGACAAGGAGAATGCCGGCATCGACCTGGAGGCGCTGGGCCTCACCCCCGCCGTCGAGCGCGTGCTGAACGAGGTGCTATCCGAACCGAACGGCATCGTCCTCGTCACCGGCCCGACCGGCTCGGGCAAGACCACGACGCTCTACTCGTCCTTGCGGCGGCTGAACGACGGCAGCCGCAACATCCTGACCGTCGAGGACCCGGTCGAGTACGCCGTCGAGGGCGTCGGCCAGACGCAGGTCAATCCCAAGGTCGGCCTGACCTTCGCCGCGGGCCTGCGCGCGATCCTGCGCCAGGACCCGGACGTGGTCATGGTCGGCGAAATCCGCGACCGCGAGACCGCCGAGATCGCCGTGCAGGCATCGCTGACCGGCCACCTCGTGCTGTCCACGGTCCACACCAACGACGCCGTCGGCGCGATCACGCGCATGCGCGACATGAAGGTGGAGCCGTTCCTGCTCGCCTCCACCCTGCGGGCGGTCATCGCCCAGCGCCTCGTCCGCCGCCTCTGCCCCGACTGCCGCCGCCCCGTTCCCGGCCGCGACACGATCGCGCCGATGCTGGGCATTGGGGCAGACAGCGTCGTCTTCGAGCCGACCGGCTGCGGCGCGTGCAACGGCACCGGCTTCAAGGGCCGCGTCGGCGTGTTCGAGGTCGTCCGTGTCGACGAGACCGTCCGCCGCCTCATCAACGAGGGCGGCGACGAGGCCGCCATCGCCGCCCACGCCTTCGCCCGGTCCGACACGCTGGCGAGCGCTGCGCGCGACCTGGTCCGCCGCGGCGTCACCACGCCGGAGGAGGCCGTCCGCGTCACCCGCCGCGACGCGACCGACACACCGGTCCAGGACCTCGCGCCCGAAGCGGAGCCCGTCGGTGCCTGATCACCCTCACCCTTCCGCGGCTTCGCCGCTCCCTCCCTCTCCCGTTGGGAGAGGAAAGGGGCCCGCTCGCCGCAGGCGAGTGGGAAGGATGAGGGTGACCTGACTTCGTGGCCGACTTCGACTATCTCGCCATCGACACCCGCGGCCAGGAGCGCCGCGGCCACGTCGTCGCCGCGAGTATCGACGCCGCCCGCGCCGCGCTCGACGCGCGCCGGCTCTACGTCGTCCGCATCGAACCCGGTAGCGCCCCACCGCCGACGCGCGGCCGCCCGCTATTTGGGCTCAAGCTGGGCGGCACGAAGATGTCGGGTAAGCAGCTCACGCTTTTCACGCGTCAGCTCGCGACGCTGAACCGCGTCTCTCCCCTAGAGGAGTCCCTTCGCACCATCACTCGTCAGACCGAGCAGGAGAGCGTCCGCGCGATCGTCGCGACCGTCCACGCGGGCGTCGTCGAGGGCCGCCGCCTCGCCGACGCCATGGCGCGCGAGCCGCGGTCCTTTCCCCCGCTCTACCGCGCGATGGTCGCGGCGGGCGAGGGGTCGGGCACGTTGCCCACCATCCTCGAACGCCTTTCCGCGCTGCTCGAACGCCAAGCGGAGATCCGCGGCAAGCTCATCACCGCGCTGACCTATCCCGCCATTCTCGCCACCGTCGCGCTGGGCGTCGTCGCCGCGCTGATGATCTTCGTCGTGCCGCAGGTCGTCGAGCAGTTCGACACCGTCGGTCAGGAGCTGCCGCTTCTTACGCGCATCGTGATCGCCCTGTCGAACTTTCTCGGCAGCTATTGGTGGTTGCTCCTCCTGCTCCTGGGGCTTGCGAGCGTTGGTCTCTGGGCCGCGCTGCGCCGGCCCGGCTTTCGGCTCGCCTTCGACACCTGGCTCCTGCGCGTGCCGTTCCTCGGCCGCCTCCTGCGCGATCTCCACGCCGCCCGCATGGCCCGCACGCTCGGCACCATGGTCGCGAGCCGCCTGCCGCTGCTCGAAGGCCTGAGCCTCACCGCCGGCACCATCCACAACCGCCGCCTCCGCCTCGCGTCGGACGAGATCGTGGAGAATATACGCGGCGGTGGCAGCCTGTCGGCTGCCATGCGCCGCGCGGGCGTGTTCCCGCCGCTGCTGACCTACCTAGCCGCCTCCGGCGAAGCCGCGGGCCGCCTCGACGAGATGCTCGAGCGCGCCGCCGACTATCTTGAGCGCGAGTTCGACCGCTTCACCGCGACCGCGCTGTCGCTCCTCGAACCGATCATCATCGTGCTCATGGGCGGCATCGTGGCGACGATCGTGCTATCCATCCTGCTCCCCATCCTCCAGCTCAATACGCTGGCCGGCCAATAGGAATGTTCATGCGTCCCGATCCGAGAAAGCGCCGCCGTCGCGAACAGGGCTTCACGCTCGTGGAGTTGATGGTGGTGATCGTCATTATCGGCCTGCTCGCCACCATCGTCGCGATCAACGTGCTGCCGTCCGGCGATCAGGCCCGCGTGACCCGCGCCAAGGCGGACATCAACACGATCCAGGGCGGGCTCGACCTCTACAAGCTTCAGAACGGCCGCTACCCGTCGACGTCCGAGGGCCTCGCCGCGCTCGTCCAGGGCGGCCGCAGCGGCGGTTACCTTAAGGGCAGCTCGGTCCCGCAGGACCCTTGGGGCCGCGACTACCTCTACGCCTCGCCCGGCCAGCACGGCGAGGCGGACGTGTGGAGCCTCGGCGCGGACGGCCAAGAAGGGGGCGAGGACGCCAATGCCGATATCGGTAGCTGGCAGAGCTGATCGGTGCCGGCGTCCGCCGCCCTCAACTCCACCCCCGTCACCCCGGCCTTGAGCCGGGGTCCACGTGCGTCCGCGTCCGCGAGCAGTGCATCCGTAAACAGCGGACGCGCGTGGATGCCGGGTCAAGCCCGGCATGACGATGAAAACGGGCCGGAACACGGCTTCACCCTTGTTGAACTGATGGTGGTAATCGCCGTCATCGGCCTCGTCGCGGGCGCAGCGGCTTTCGCGCTGCCCGACCCGCAGGGCGGCGTGCGCAACGAGGCGGAGCGCTTCGCCGCGCGAACCCGCGCCGCGCAGGCGGAGGCGATCGTCGCCGCGTCGCCTGTAAGCGTCTGGATCACCGCCGGCGGCTACGGTTTCGAGCGGCGCACCGGCGGTGCGTGGACGCCGGCCGCCGCGCCGTTCCGCGTCGAGCGCTGGCGCGAGGGCACACGCGCCGACCTGCCCGCGAGCACGGGCCGCGTCCGCGTCGTTTTCGACGCGACCGGCCTCGCCGACCAGCCGCTCGACCTGCGTCTCGTCCGCGATCAGGCGTCGGCCGTGGTGCGCCTCGACGCCAGCGGGAGCGTGCGCGTCGATGCGGGCTGAGCGCGGCTTTACGCTCATCGAGATCATGGTCGCGCTGGCCGTGTTCGGCCTGGCCGCGATGGCGCTCATCCGCCTAGAGGGTGCGACGATCCGCGGCGCGTCGATCATCGACCGCACGCTTCTCGCGCAGATGGTCGCGCGCAACGTCGCGATCGACGCGGTCACCGCCGCCCAGCCGCCTCTGGCCGGCACGACGCGCGGCGTCGAGGCGAACGGCGGCGCGGCCTGGACCTGGACGCGCACCGTCGCGCCGACCGGCAACACGCGCATCGTCAGGGTCGACGTGGCCGTCGCCGACCCGCAGGGCCGCGTCCTGTCGCGCGTCAGCATGATCCGGTCACCCGTGCCGACGGTATCGGTCGTGCCATGACGGAGCGCGGCTTCACGCTTGTCGAGGTGCTCGTCGCCCTCCTCATCTTCGGCATGATCGCCGCGGGCGGGGTCGCGATGCTGTCGTTCAGCGTCCGCGCGCAGGCCGCCACGTCCGAGAAGTTCGACGACCTCGCCGCGCTCAACCGCACGCTGTCCGTCCTCTCCGCCGACCTGGCGCAGGCCGTCGACCGGCCAGCCCGCGACGAGCGCGGCGTGCGTCGGCCCGCCTTCACCGGCGAGGCGGGGCCGTCCGACCCCATGCTCCGCGTCGTGCGGAGCGGCTGGACCAACCTGGACGACGCAGGTCGCCCGACGCTCCAGAAAGTCGCCTACCGCGTCGCGAACGGCGCGCTAGAGCGGATCGCCTACCCCCAGGTTGACGGCGCGCCGCCGCTGACGCCCGCCCTGCTGCTCGACGGCGTCACCGACCTTCGCCTTCGGTACCGCTATCGCGGCGCATGGAGCGACCGCTGGGACGGTGCGAACGGCGCGGCGCTGCCCGACGCGATCGAGCTCACCGTGACGCGCACAGACCAACGCCAATATCGCCAGCTCTTCCTCGTCGGCACCGGCTACGCACCGCCGCCTGGGTTCAGCGATGCGCTTCGGACCTGAGCGCGAGCGCGGCGCGGCGCTGCTCACCGTGCTGCTGCTCGTCGCGGTCATCGCGGTGCTCGCCGCGACGATGCTGGAGCGGCTACGCCTGTCCACGCGCCTCGCCGGCAACGCCGCCGCGATCGAGCAGGCGCGCGCCTATGCTTATGCCGCCGAGACGCTCGCGCTCACGCGCATCGACTCGATCCTGAACCAGAGCCCCGACCGCATCACGCTCGCGGGCGGGTGGCAGAACCGGCCGTTCGGCCTGCCGCTGCCCGGCGGCGGCGTCGCGACCGCGCGCGTCGCGGACGGCGGCAACTGCTTCAACCTCAACGGCTTGGTCGGCGAGAACGAGCCGGGCGTCTACTCCAGCGATCCGCCCATGCGCACGCAGTTCTCGCGCCTCCTGCGCCTCACGGGCGTGCCGCCCCAGGTCGCCGAGCAGGTCGCCGCGGGCACGGCCGACTGGATCGACACCGACGACCTCGTCCAGCCTCAGGGTGCCGAGGATGCAGCCTATCTGCGCGGCGAAGTCCCGTACCGCACGTCGGGCACCCTGATGGCCGACGTCAGCGAACTCCGCGCAGTGGCGGGCGTCACGCCCGACCTGTACCGGCGCATCCGCCCGTTCGTCTGCGCGCTCCCTGTCGCACAACCCGCGCGCATCAACGTCAACACGCTCTTGCCCGAACAGGCACCGCTCTTCTCCATGTTCTTCCCCGACGGCCGGCTCCCGCCCGAAGCGGCGCAACAGTACCTGCTCCGCCGGCCGGCCCAGGGTTATGGCGACCCCAACCAGCTCCTCGCCGGGCCCGCGTCCGCAGGGATCACGCCCGACATCCCGCCGCAATTCTCCGCTAAGACCCGTTGGTTTGCGCTACGCGTCGACGTGTCGCTCGGCGGCACGACCGTGGAGGAACGCGCGCTCATCGACGCGAATGCCTTGCCCGCCCGCCTCGTTTCGCGGCAATGGGGCGAGGCGTCGTGAGTCCCACCTATCTCTTCCTGCCCTCGGGCGACCGCCCGTTCCGATGGGCGCGCGTCGAAGGCGACGCTTTGGTCGAAGGGGAGGGCGTGCCCGCCGCCGACGAGATCGTCGCCGTCGCCCCCGCCGACGCGGTCACGCTCCACTGGGCGGAGCTACCGTCGCGCTCGGTCGCGCAGGCGACCGCCGCCGCGCGTTTGCTCGCCGCCGAGGCGAGCGCCGCGCCCGCGACCGACCTCCACGTCGCGGTCGGCGAGCCGGAGGAGCGCGACGGCACCGCGCCCGAGCGCTCGATCGGCGTCGTCGGCCTGGACGCGATGCGCCGCTGGCTCCAGCAGCTTGCCGAGATCGGCGTCGACCCGGTCGCGATCGTGCCTGCGCCGCTGCTCATCCCTGCGCCCCGCGAGGGCTACGCCCGCGCCGAGCTGGCGGGGGAGGGCGTGGTGCGCGGCCCCGCCGCGGGCTTCGCCGACGAGGCGCGCCTGACCGAGCTGCTGACCGGCGGCGCGTCGCCCGCGACGCTCGGCCGTGGCGAGCTGGCGGAGGCGCTGGCGAGCGTCGGCACGCCGCTCGACCTGCGCCAGGGCGCGTTCGCCCGCCGGCGTAAGTTCGCGATCGACTGGCGGCTCGTGCGCCGGCTCGCCTGGTACGCGGGCGCGATCCTGCTCGTGACGCTCGCGATCGACCTGGTGAGGCTCGTCAAATACGACGTGGGCGCGGACATGCTGCAGGCGCGCGCCGACGTGGTGGCGCGCCAGGGCCTGCCGCGCGGCGCCACCGTGACCGACTCGTCGCGCCAGCTTGACGAACGCCTCGCGGGCCTGCGCGGGCCGGGTCAGGGCTTCAGCGCCATAACGGCGGCCGTCTTTGCCGCCGTGCAGTCAATCCCCGGCTCCGAACTGACGTCGCTCTCCTTCGAGCCGAACGGCAACCTCCGCCTTGGCGTGACCACCGCGACCGAGGCCGCGGTCAACGACCTGAAGCGCTCGATCGAGCGCGCCGGCTTCGCCGTCAACGCCGGCACCTTCACCGCGGCCGCCGGGCGCGTCTCGGGCGAGTTCGTGGTGGTGCCGCGATGAGCGCCCGCACCTGGTTCGAGGCCCGCTCCGTCCGCGAGCGCCGGCTGCTCCTTGTCATGTTCGCGTTGCTGGCGGTGACCATCGTCTGGGGCGGGATCATCCGCCCGCTGAACGACGCGCTCGCGAGCGCGCGCACCCGCCACGCCGACGCGGTGATCCGCTTAGGCGAGACGCAGGCGCGCGTCGACGCCGTGCGGCTGGTCCAACGCGGCGGCCCGGTGACGCTCCCGCTGCCGCTCGCGGACGAGATCAGGGTGCGCGCGTCGGAAGGTGGGTTCACGCTTGCCGCCGTCGAGCCGGACGGCGCCGACCGCGTGCGCGTCTCCATCCAGTCCGCCCGGCCCGGCGCGCTCACCGGCTGGCTGGCGCGGCAGGAGGCGAGGGGGCTGATCGTCGACTCGGCCGCGCTCACCCCCGGTCCGGACGGCAATTTCGGCGCGCAGCTCACCATCCGGAGCCGCGCGCAGTGAGGCGTATCGCGCTCCGCACCCGGCCCGCCGCGCTGTTCGGCGCCATGCTGCTGATCGGACTAATCGTGTTCCTACCCATGCGCCTCGCGCTGGGCTGGTTCGGCGTGGGCGAGCAGGGCCTCACCGCTCGCCGCGTATCGGGCAGCATCTGGGGCGCTACGCTGTCCGAAGCGCGCTTCGGCGACCTCTCGCTGGGCGACCTGTCGGCCAGGCTGTCGCCGCTTCCGCTGTTCATCGGGCGCGCGCGCGTGGCGCTGTCCGGTCCCGACGCCGCCGGTGTGCCGCCGCTCCGCGCCGCCGTGACCGTCAGCCGCCACCTGCTGGGCGTCGACGACGCGACCGGCACTTTCCCCACGGGCCGTGTGTTCGCGCCCGTTCCCGTAACCACGCTCGACCTGGAGGACGTCACCCTCCGCTTCCGCGACGGCCGGTGCGAGGCGGCGGAGGGCAGGGTGCGCGCGACGCTCGGGGCGGCCGCAGCGGGCATCACGCTCCCGCCCAGCGTCGCCGGCAACGTCCGCTGCGACCGCGGCGCGCTGCTGCTGCCGTTGACGAGCCAGGCCGGCACGGAGGCGATTACGCTGCGCGTCCAGGACGGCGGCCGCTACGACGCGGAGTTCTCCGTCCAGTCCACCGACCCGCTGCTCAGGCCCCGGCTGGAGGCGGCAGGCTTCGTCGCGACGCCCAACGGCTACCGCCTTTCCGTCCAAGGCAGCCTCTGATAGGGTTGACGATCGGGAGAGCCGCCCGCTAGGGCCGCGGCACCTTTGCGGCGACCGTAGTTCAATTGGTTAGAGCGCCGGCTTGTGATGCCGGAAGTTGCGGGTTCAAGTCCCGTCGGTCGCCCCACCTCCCTTCTTTCGAAAGAGCGGGCGCGCATGACCTTCGGCTGGGGCTTCCCTGATTTCGACGACCACGAAGGCGTGCACCTCTTCACCGATCCGGCGTCCGGCCTTCGCGCCGTGATCGCCGTCCACTCCACCGCGCTCGGGCCCGCGGCGGGCGGGGTGCGCTTCTGGCACTACGCCTCCGACCGGGACGCGATCACCGACGCGCTGCGCCTGTCGCGCGGCATGAGCTTCAAGAACGCGATGGCCGGCCTCGAGCTCGGCGGCGGCAAGGGCGTCGTCCTCGCGGCGAAGCCGGGCGACACGATCACGCACGCGCAGCTGGAGGCGTTCGGCCGCGCGGTCGAGTCGCTCGCCGGCCGCTACGTGACCGCCGAAGACGTCGGCATGTCCGAGGAGCGGATGAAGGTCATCGCCGGCGTGACGCGCTACGTCTCCGGCCTGCCGGTCGAGCAGGGCGCGGCGGGCGGCGACCCCGGCCCCTACACCGCATATGGCGTGTACCTCGGCGTCAAGGCGGCCGCCAAGCGCGCGCTCGGCGCGGACGACATGAAGGGCGTGCGCGTCGCGGTCCAGGGCGTCGGCTCGGTCGGCGGCGGCCTGGCCCGCCTGCTGGCGGAGGACGGCGCGACGCTGACGCTCGCCGACGTCAACGCCGACCGCGCCGCCGCGCTGGCCAGCGAGCTCGGCGCGGAGCACGTACCCGCGGGCGCGATCCTGGGCGTCGATGCCGACATCTTCAGCCCCAACGCGCTCGGCGCGATCTTGACCGAAGCGACGATCCCGACGCTCCGGGTGAAGGTCGTGGCCGGCGGTGCCAACAACCAGCTCGCCACCCGCGAGGATTACGACCGCCTGCACGAGCGCGGCATCCTCTACGCGCCCGACTACGTCATCAACGCGGGCGGCATCATCAATGTCGGCCTTGAGTATCTCGGCCAAGGCGACGAGGCCGAGGTCAACAGCCGCATCGAGCGTATCCCCGGCCGCCTGAACGAGGTCTGGGACGAGTCGGAACGCACTGGCCGCCCTGCGGCTGAGGTTGCGGACGCCATCGCCAAGCGCCTCATCAGTCGCTAGGGCGCACGCGCCGAGCGTAGCTCGAAGCGAGACGCCCAAGCCCGCGGCCGGCGGGTCGGCTTGCCGAACCCGTCCGACGACGCGGCTTTGCCGCGGCGCTCTGGGTGTCTCCGCTATCCCGGCTCAGGGCCGAAACGGCGGACGGCATCTCTACGCGCAGCGCCGACAGGGATGACGAACCGCCCTGGACCTACTATCTAACCGCCCAATCGTGCCCGCCCTACACGCCTTCGCTAACCCTGCGCGTTTCCTCCGGATCGCGCGGCCGCTGACCCCCGTCCTGTTCTGGGCGGGCGCGGTGCTGATCGCGCTCGGCTGCTGGGCGGGGCTGACGCAGACGCCGCCCGATTACCTGCAGGGCGAGACGGTGCGCATCCTCTACATCCACGTCCCCGCCGCCTGGCTCGGTATGGGCGGCTGGACGGGGATTGCGGTCGCCAGCATCTCCTACCTCGTCTGGCGTCATCCGCTGGCTCAGGTCGCCGCGCGCGCGATTGCGCTCCCGGGAGCGGTGTTCGCCGCGATCTGCCTCGCCACCGGCTCGATTTGGGGCAGGCCGACCTGGGGCACGTGGTGGCAGTGGGATGGGCGGCTCACCTCCATGCTGCTGCTGCTCTTCGTCTATCTCGGCTATATGGCGCTCGCCCGCGCCGACGCCGAGCGTGGCGGGGACGGCCGCGTGCCCGCCCTCTATGGTGTCGCCGGCACCGTGCTGCTGCCGATCATCCGCTACTCGGTCGTGTGGTGGAACACGCTGCACCAGGGGCCCAGCATCGGCCTCACGCGCTCCAGCATCGACGCCTCGCTGCTCTGGCCGCTGCCGATCATGCTGGCGGGCTTCAGCCTGTTCTTCGCGAGCGTCGTGCTGATGCGCATGCGCGCCATGCTCGCCACCGCCAAGGCCGAGGCGCGCATGCGCAGGATGGCGCGCGCGTGAACCAGTGGGCGTTCGTGTGGGCCGCATACGCGGTGACGCTCGGCGGTGCGTGCGCGCTCGCGGCCGCGGCGTGGTCTCAGATGCGTGGGGCTGAGCGTGACCGCTAAGAATCAGCGCTTGACCCTCGTCCTGCTCGCGCTCGCCGCCATCGTCGGCGCGGCGCTGCTCGCGCTGTCGGCGCTCAAGGATCAGGCCGCGTTCTTCTACGCGCCTTCCGACGTCTCGCGCCTAGGCCTTCCCCTCGGCCGCGCCGTCAGGCTCGGCGGCATGGTGGAGGCGGGCTCCGTCGCCCGCGAACCCGACGGCGTCACGGTCCGCTTCATCGTCACCGACGGCCGCGCGACCACGCCCGTCACCTTCGCCGGCATCGTCCCCGACCTGTTCCGCGAGCGCTCCGGCGTGGTCGCCGAAGGCCAGTTCCGCCCCGACGGCTCGTTCCTGGCGACCAACCTGCTCGCCAAGCACGACGAGAAGTACATGCCCCCGCAGCTCAAGGGCGCGCTGCACGAGACGAAGACGCTCGAGAAATGATGGCCGAAGCCGGACTTGCCGCGCTCTGGCTCGCGGCCGCGCTGGCGCTGGCGCAGCTCGCATTGGCGGGCTTGGGCCTGCGCCGGCCGGAGCTGCTCGGCTCGGTGCGTCCCGTCGCGGTGACGCAGGGCGCGCTGGTCGCGTTCGCGATGGCGATGCTGATGGGTGTGTTCTGGACGTCGGACATGTCCGTCCGCCTCGTCGCGACCAACAGCCACTCCGCCAAGCCGCTGCTCTACAAGGTGACCGGCGCCTGGGGGAACCACGAGGGCTCGATGCTGCTCTGGGTCACGATTCTGGGGCTGGCGGGCGCGGCGGTCGCCTGGTTCGAGCGGCGGCTGGACGAGCGGACGCTCGTCGCCACGCTAGGCGCGCAGGGCCTGATCGCGCTCGGCTTCTACGCCTTCCTGCTCTTCTCCTCCAACCCGTTCGCCAGGCTCAATCCCGCGGCTCCGGAAGGGTTGGGGCTCAACCCCGTGCTGCAGGACCCCGGCCTCGCGTTCCACCCGCCCACGCTCTACGCCGGTTATGTCGGGCTGTCGGTCGCCTTCAGCTTCGCCGTCGGCGCGCTCGTGACGCGAGATGTGGGGCCCAGTTTCGCGCGCGCGATGCGGCCTTGGGTGCTCGCCGCTTGGGTGCTGCTGACAATCGGCATTACGGCGGGCAGCTATTGGGCGTATTACGAGCTGGGCTGGGGCGGTTATTGGTTCTGGGACCCGGTCGAGAACGCGTCGCTCATGCCCTGGCTGGCCGCGACGGCGCTGCTCCATTCGGTCACCGTGCTCGCGACGCGAGACGGCCTACGCGCCTGGACGGTCATGCTGGCGGTCGTCGCGTTCAGCATGTCGATGCTGGGCACCTTCCTGGTCCGCTCCGGCATCCTGACCTCCGTCCACGCCTTCGCCGTCGACCCGGAACGCGGTGCGTTCATCCTGGCGCTCCTCGGCCTCTATATCGGCGGCGCGCTCGCGTTGTTCGCCGCCCGCATCGGCGCGGTTCGGAGCGGCGCGCCGTTCGACCTCGTCAGCCGCGAGGCGGGGCTGGTCGCCAACAACCTGCTCCTCTCCGTCATCCTCGGCATCGTACTCATCGGGACGCTATACCCCCTCGCAGCCGCCGCCTTCGGCGCGCAGCTCTCGGTCGGACCGCCCTTCTTCAACAAGACGGCGGGCGTCATCGCGCTTGTGCTCGTGGCGCTAATCGGCGCCGGCCCGCTGATCCGTTGGCGACGCGACGACGGCCAGGCGGTGCTCGGCCGCATGACATGGCCGATCGCCGCCACCTTGTTCACCGCGGCGGGGCTGTTCGCGTTCAACGGCCCGATGTCACCGCTGCCGTTCCTGGGACTGTCGCTCGCTGTCGGGCTGGCGGTCGCGAGCATCGTCCCGCTGCTCGGCCGCAACCTGCGCCGCACGCCGCTCTTCACCTGGGGCATGGTGCTCGCGCACTTGGGCGTCGCGGTCAGCCTCGCCGGCATGGCGTCGGACGCCGCCTTTACCGACGAACGCCTCGTCGCCGCGCGTGTGGGCGAGCGAACGAACGTCGGGCCCTACGCCGTCACGCTGCTCGGCATCGCGCCGCGCATCGGCGAGAACTGGACCGCGCTCGAAGGCCGCCTCACCGCCGAGCGCGACGGCGAAGCGACGCCGCTTCACCCGCAGAGCCGCTTCTTCTCCGACCCGGCGACCACCACTAGCGAGAGCGCGATCCTGACCACCGCCGACGGCCAGCTCTACGCCGTGCTCGGCCAGCCGGACGGGCAAGGGCAGTGGCAGCTCCGCCTATGGTGGAAGCCGTACGTCACCTTTATCTGGCTCGGCGGCGCGCTGATCGCGCTGGGTGGCGCGCTGTCGCTGCTGGGCCGGCTCGGTCGCGAGCGCCGCACCCGCATGCGTGAGGTATGGGCGTGAGGCGCTGGCTGATCTGGGCGCCGCTCGCCGCCTTCGCGCTGCTGTTCGCGGTGGTTGCCGCCGGCCTGTTCCGCCCCGCCGAGCGCGTCGTGCGTTCGGGGCTGGTCGGCAAGCCCGTGCCCGAGTTCGCGCTCGACCCGCTCATCCCCGGCAAGCCCGGCCTGTCCTCGGCGACGCTGCGCGGGGGCGAGCCGCGCCTCGTCAACATGTTCGCGAGCTGGTGCGTGCCCTGCATCGCCGAAGCGCCGCAGCTGATAGCGCTCAAGCGGCAGGGCGTGCGCATCGACGGCGTCGCGGTGCGCGACAGCACGGCGGCGCTGCGCGGTTTCTTGCGCCGCAACGGCGACCCGTTCGATCGCATTGGCGACGATAAGGCGAGGGCCGTCCAGCTCGCGCTTGGGTCGGCCGGTATTCCGGAGAGCTTCGTCGTCGACGGCCGCGGCGTGATCCGTCACCAGCATATCGGTTACATCCGACCCGACGACGTGCCGAAGCTGCTCGCTGAGATCGAGAAGGCTCGGTGAGTGCCGTTCTCGCCCTGCTCGCGGCCGTGGCGACCCCGGCACCCTACGCCTATGTCCAGCTGCGCGACCCGGCGCAGGAGGCGCAGGCGCGCGCGCTCATGGCGGAGCTGCGCTGCCTCGTCTGCCAGGGTCAGTCGATCGCCGACAGCGACGCCGACATGGCCGGCGACATGCGCAGCCTCGTGCGCGAGCGGATCGCGGCGGGCGAGGAGCCGGCGGCGGTGCGCGAGTGGTTGATTGGTCGCTACGGCGACTACGTCACCTACGACCCGCCGCTCTCGGCCGCCACCGCGCCGCTCTGGATCGCGCCGATCCTGCTGTTGGGCCTTGGCGCTTGGATCGCCCGCGCCAGCCTGAAGCGCCGGCGCGGCTGATGGGACTGGTCTGGCTGCTCGCGCTCGGCCTGGGCGCGATGGCGCTCATGGTCGCGCTCCGGCTCGGTCGTCCGCTATGGACGTTCGTCGGTGCGGCGTTGATGCTGGGCGCGACCGGCTATGCGCTCCAGGGTTCGCCCAACCTGCCGGCCAGCCCCGTCCGGACGGCTCTGCGTGCCCCGGTGGAGGATCCTGGGCTCACCGACCTGCGTGACCGCATGCTCGGTCGCTACACGTTGGACGCCGCATATCTGACCGCAGCCGACGCTATGATGCGCGCCGGCGATCCGCGTTCGGCGGTCAGGGCGTTGCTGGGCGGCATCAACCGTATCCCGCGCAGCATAGCGCTGTGGACCGCGCTCGGGACCGCCTACTCGATCCACGACGGCGCGGTCTCGCCGCCCGCCCGGTTCGCGTTCGAGCAGGCGATGCGCTTAGCCCCACGCCATCCCGCACCGCCCTTCTTTCTCGGATTGGCGCATGTCCGTGCCGACGACTTCGCCGCCGCGCGCCCGCTATGGGCGCGGGCGGTCGCGCTCTCGCCGGAGCGCGCGTCCTACCGGCAGGACCTCGCCGTCCGGCTGGCGCTGCTCGACCAGCTGCTCGCGGAACAAGCGGCGGCCGGCTAAGTGGGGACGCGGCTTTACTTCTCGCGCCCCGTCTTCTCCTGAAGCTCGTCGATCTTCAGCGACGCCTCCGCCTTGGTCAGGCCGTCGTCGAACTCCTCATGCGCCTCTTCGGACAGCGTCTTGAGATAGCTGGCCTGCGCGCCCGTCATGGGCTCGTCGCCCGTGGTCCAGTCGTGCGGATCCTTCTCGGCGTTCGAGGTCGGATGCGTCTTGGGATTCTCGTGCTCGCTCATGGTAGCTCCTTTCAGCGACCACAAACGCAAGCGTTCACAGTATGTTCCCATGCCCACCACTCCGGTTTGCGACCGGGGTGGTGGGCTAGGGCTAAGCCGATCAGGCCGCGACGAACTCCAGGTCCAGCGCGTCGGCGACCGCCTGATGCCGGATTTTGCCACCCGAGACATTCAGGCCGTTCGCCAGGTGCGGATCGGCCTTCATCGCCGCTTCTGCGCCCATGGTCGCCAGCCTGATCGCGAACGGCAGGGTGGCGTTGTTGAGCGCGAACGTCGACGTGCGCGCGACCGCGCCCGGCATGTTGGCGACGCAATAGTGGATCACGCCGTCGACCTCGAACACGGGGTCCTCGTGCGTGGTCGCGTGACTCGTTTCAAAGCAGCCGCCCTGGTCGATCGCGATGTCTACCATCACCGCGCCGCGCTTCATCGTCTTCAGCATCTCGCGCGTGACGAGCTTGGGCGCGGCCGCGCCGGGGACCAGCACGGCGCCGATGACGAGATGCGCATTCTTGACCGCCGCCGCGATCGCGGCCTTGGAGGCGAAGGCCGTCTTGATCTGGCTGGAGAAGAACATGTCCAGCTCGGCCAGGCGATCGTTGTTGACGTCGTAGATCGTGACGTCCGCGCGCATGCCGACCGCCATCTGCGCGGCGTTGATGCCCGATACGCCGCCGCCCAGGATCGCCACCTTGGCGGGCGCGACGCCCGGCACGCCGCCGAGCAGCACACCGCGGCCGCCCTGCTCCTTCTCCAGGTAGTGCGCGCCGACCTGCACCGACATCCGCCCCGCGACCTCGGACATCGGCTTCAACAACGGCAACCCCCCCTTACCCTGCGTCACCGTCTCGTACGCGATACAGGTCGCGCCCGACTTCATCAGCCCCTCCGCCTGCGGCTTGTCGGCGGCGAGGTGGAGATAGGTGAAGAGCAGGTGCCGCGGCTCGAGCAGCGCTATCTCGCTCTGCTGCGGCTCCTTCACCTTCACGATCATGTCCGCCTGGCCGAACACCGAGCGCGCATCGGGCGCGATCGTCGCGCCGGCGGCGGTGTAATCCTGGTCTGTAAAGTCGATTCCGGAGCCCGCCTTGGTCTCGACCACGACGTCGTGACCCGCCGCGACGAGCTCGGCGACCGACGCGGGCGTTAGGCCGACGCGGTACTCGTGATTCTTGATCTCCTTGGGAACTCCGACCTTCATGCGATCCTCTCTGGATTAGGCTGTGGCGCGCCTATAGCGACGTCTGGCGCGCTTGCCACCGTTGCGTGGGGATGGGGGCGGTGCTAGGCGCGCGGCGTCATGACGGGCCGATCCTGGACCATCTCCGTGCGCCCGCTGGGCTCTCCGCGTCTGTGAACATCACCGCCACCGGAGCAGCCGTCGCCGGCGCCACGCCGGACGCGCCGCATCATCACGGCCACGGCGAGGAAGGGCTGATCAAGCTCGCCATCGGCGCGATCGGCATCGTCTTCGGCGACATCGGCACAAGCCCGCTTTACGCGTTCCGCGAAACCTTCGCCGGCCATCATCCGCTCGCGCTCGACAACCTGCACATCATGGGCGTCATCAGCCTGATGTTCTGGTCAATGATGATCGTGGTGACGTTGAAGTACGTCACCATCATCATGCGCGCCGACAACAAGGGCGAGGGCGGCAGCCTGGCGCTGCTCGCGCTGGTGTCGGGCAAGACCAAGACTAAGCGCTGGGGCAGCGGCATCGTACTGCTCGGCGTATTCGCGACCGCCTTGTTCTATGGCGACTCGATGATCACGCCCGCGGTGTCGGTGCTGTCCGCGGTCGAAGGCATCGCGGTGGCGGCGCCCGCGGCCAAGGGACTGATCCTGCCGATCGCGGTGGGTATCCTAATCTTCCTCTTCTCTATCCAGTCCCGCGGCACGTCCAAGGTCGGCGCCTTCTTCGGCCCCATCATGCTGCTCTACTTCACGACCCTCGCCGTGCTCGGCTTCCTCAGCATGATGCAGAACCCGGAGATCCTCTGGGCGCTGTCACCGTACTACGCGTTCCAGTTCTTCGTGGTCGACCCGCTCGCCGCTTTCCTCGCGCTCGGCTCCGTGGTGCTCGCGGTGACCGGTGCGGAAGCGCTTTACGCCGATATGGGTCATTTCGGGCGCAAGCCGATCGGCGGGTCATGGCTGGTCTACGTGCTTCCCGCCCTTCTGCTCAACTATATGGGCCAGGGTGCTCTCCTCTTCCGTGAGGGCAGGGCGGCGCTGGAAAGCCCGTTCTACAATCTCGCGCCCGACGCGCTGCAGCTTCCGTTGGTCGTGCTCGCCACTATGGCGGCGGTGATCGCGTCGCAGGCCGTCATCTCCGGCGCCTTCTCCGTGACGCAACAGGCCATCCAGCTGGGCTTCATCCCGCGCCTGCGCATCGACCACACGAGCGCGCGAACAGCCGGGCAGATCTACATCCCGATCATCAACTGGGCCCTGATGATCTCGGTCATCCTGCTGGTCTTGTTCTTCCAGACCTCGTCCAACCTGACTGCGGCCTATGGCATCGCGGTCACGGGCGCGATGTTCATCGACAACTGCCTTCTCGCGGTCGTGCTGTTCCGGTTATGGCACTGGCCGCGCTGGCTCTCGATCTCGCTTCTGGCGCTCTTCTTCATCGTCGACGGCGCATACCTCACCGCGAACCTGACCAAGGTGCCTGACGGCGGCTGGGTGCCGCTTTTGATCGGCTTCGTCATCTTCGTGGCGCTGACCACCTGGTCCAAGGGCCGCAAGCTGATGATCGAGCGCATGCGCGAAGCCGCGATGCCGATGAAGATATTCATTGATTCGGCTGTGGGCTCCGCCACGCGCGTGCCGGGTACGGCGGTGTTCATGACGTCGACGCCCGACGGCGTGCCGCATGCGCTGCTGCACAATCTCAAGCACAACAAGGTGCTGCACGAGCGCGTGATCCTGCTGACGGTCAAGATCGCCGATCAGCCCTATTGGCCGGAGGAGGAACGCGCGAAGCTCGAGAGCTTGGGCGACGGCTTTCACCGCCTTATTCTGCGCTACGGCTTCATGGACGAGGTGAATGTGCCCGCGGCGCTCAAGAAGGTGCACCAGTGCGGCGCGGAGTTCCGCATGATCGACACCAGCTTCTTCCTGTCGCGCCAGACTTTGCTCGCGTCCGAGAGGCCGGGTATGGCGCTGTGGCGCGAGAAGCTGTTCGCCTGGATGCTGCGCAACGCGGAGTCGGCGATGGAGTTTTTCCGCCTGCCGTCCAATCGTGTGGTCGAACTCGGTAGTCAGGTCGAGATCTGACGGACGCGCCGCCTTCCGCGCCGATTATCGTCACGGCGCTGTTTAGCCGGCAGGATCAGGCCTTCTTCGACGCGCAGCGCGCCGAGTTCTTCCCGCCCGAGCGCAACCAGCTCTCGGCGCACCTGACGATGTTCCACCACCTGCCGCCGTCCTGCGCCGACGAGCTCAAGCACCGGCTGGTTCAGGAGACGCGCGGCGTGCGTGCGCCGGACGCCAAGGTGGCGGGGCTATTTTCGCTCGGCCGCGGCGTCGCATACCGCATCGACTCGCCGGGTCTGGCGGCGATCCGGGCGCGGTTGGTGGAGGCGTTCGCCGGCCTGCTCACGCCGCAGGACGCGGGCGGATGGCGGCCGCACGTGACGATCCAGAACAAGGTCCAGCCGAACGTCGCCAAGCTGCTGCTCGCGCAGCTCCAGCGCGATTTTCGACCGCGGTCTGTCGAGCTCGCAGGGCTGGCGACCTGGTGGTACCGCGGCGGGCCGTGGGAGCCGCTGTCGCGCCATATGTTCGCTTGACCGCCAGGTCTTGACCAGCTTGCGGGGCCGCTCTTATAGGCCCCGCTCCGACGCGGTTGGGCGGAGTAGCTCAGCTGGTTAGAGCACGGGAATCATAATCCTGGGGTCGGGGGTTCAAGTCCCTCCTCCGCTACCGCGCCGGTTCATTTCCAGCCCGCGACACCCTACATCAAGGGCGAATCAGCAGGGCTTCTCCATGACTACTCACACCACGCGCATGCTCATCCTCGGCTCCGGTCCGGCGGGGCTGTCGGCCGCCATCTACGGCGCGCGGGCGGGGCTGCAGCCGATCGTGGTGCAGGGCATCCAGCCGGGCGGGCAGCTGACGCAGACGACCGACGTCGAGAATTATCCGGGCTTCGCCGACGTGATCCAGGGGCCCTGGCTCATGGAGCAGATGCAGAAACAGGCGGAGCATGTCGGCACGCGCATGATGTGGGATACGATCACCGAGGTCGACCTGACCCGGCGTCCGTTCCGGCTGATCGGCGACGGCGGCGATGTGTACCAGGGCGACGTGCTCGTGATCGCGACCGGGGCGCAGGCGAAATGGCTCGGCATTGATAGCGAGGAGCCGCTGAAGGGCCGGGGCGTCAGCGCCTGCGCGACGTGCGACGGCTTCTTCTACCGCGGCAAGAAGGTGGCGGTGATCGGCGGCGGCAACACCGCGGTCGAGGAAGCGCTGTACCTGACCAACCACAGCCAGGACGTGACGCTGATCCACCGTCGCGACAGCCTGCGCTCCGAGCGCATTCTGCAGGAGCGGCTGTTCGCGAACCCGCACATCACGGTGTTGTGGAACAAGGAGGTCCGCGAGTTCGTGGACGGCGGTCCGCAAGCGGGGCTGGTCGCGCTCAAGCTGCGCGACACCGTCACCGGCGAGATCAGCGAACTAGCGGCGGACGGCGCGTTCGTGGCGATCGGGCATCATCCGGCGACCGAGCTGTTCCGCGGGCATCTGGAGCTCGACACGGACGGATATATCGCGGTCGAGACGGGATCGACGCGGACCAGCGTGCCGGGCGTGTTCGCGTGCGGGGATGTGCAGGACAAGGTGTACCGCCAGGCGGTGACGGCGGCGGGCACGGGCTGCATGGCGGCGCTGGACGCCGAGCGCTTCTTGCAGGCGGCGGAGTTCGCCGAGTTGGCTCAGGCCGCCGAATAGCGGCGGATCGCCTCCAAGATTGCGGTTTCGAGTTCGTCGGCGGCGTCGGCGAAGCTGTGCGAGGCCGTCCGGATGTGCACGAAGGTGCCGCGCATGGCGGCCTTGTAGGCGAGGGCGGTGGCGTCGCCTTCGGCTAGGATCACGGTTGCGGGGAGGGCGAGGTCGGCGAAGAGGCGGGCGTGATCCGGCTCGTGCCGTTTCTGAAGAAGCGTGCTTACGCCTTTGAAGAGTTTGCGGAAGTTGGGGAGGCGTGTCCAACTTGCTGGATCGCGCAGGCGGGCCAGGTAGCGGGCGCGGATGGCGGGGGCGGGGGGTAGGCCGTCGTCTCCGCGGTCGGAGAGCCAGGGATTGGTGAGGATCAGGGCGTCGAGACCGGCGGCCTGTCCGAAGGCCGCTAGTGCGGTGGCGGCGTCGCAGTTTCCGAGTGCGATCAAGCGCTTGAGCTGCGAAGCTTCCATGCGGAAGCAAGTAGCGGCTGTGTGTACTTCCGGTGCACTTCGTGACCAGCCGAGGTTCTCGCCCGTGGAGTCGCCGATGCCGCGGCGGTCGAAGCGGAAGACGGGGACGCCCTGCGCGGCGAGGCGGGCGGCGAGCTGGGCCATGCCGCGGTGCGAGCCCGTGCGAACCTCATTGCCGCCGGAGACGATCAGCAGGCCCGTGTCGCCGTCCGCCTCGTCCAGCGTGCCGACCAGCGTCTCGCCTTCGCATGGGAAGGCGATCAGGCGACGCATGCGTGCACCCAAGCGGCGATGTCGTCGGCGAGCGCCTGCGCCAGCGGTTCGTCGACGTCCGGCTCGCTCGCTCGCCATAGGGGGCGGCCGGGGAGCTTGAGGTCGGCAGGGCGCGGATTGGTGTCGAGGCGCACGGTGCGGACCGGGGCGTCGCTCGACGGCTCGGCGATGTTCATCGCGGCGAGCAGGCCGGGGGCGAGCCGGTTGCCCGCGACCTCAACGTCGAGTTCGGCGATGAAGCGGGCGGGATCGTAGCGGAGCTTCGGGCGGTCGTGGGCGGCCTGGCGAATGCGCCAGAGTTCCTTGACCTGCTCCGCGCCGGTGATCGGCGAGAGACGCCAGAGCGCGCTGACCGGGGCGGGGCCGTCGACCAGCG
This sequence comes from Sphingomonas lenta, assembly GCF_002288825.1. Classification (GTDB taxonomy): domain Bacteria; phylum Pseudomonadota; class Alphaproteobacteria; order Sphingomonadales; family Sphingomonadaceae; genus Sphingomonas; species Sphingomonas lenta. The sequence continues at coordinate 562,200 of NZ_NSLI01000001.1, read as the reverse complement.
CGCCGCCGCGGATCGAGACTGTGGCGACCGCGGAGACGTGGCGCGCGGCGGTCGCGAAGGCATCGCGCCAGCCGGCCAGCGTGGCTTGATGGGTGGGCAGGAGGCTTTCGCCTTGGCCGGGCAGGTCGGGAAGCGCGCCGGCGATGCCGTGAACGCCCAGCAAGCGTAAGATACGGACGAGGAAGGCGCGCGTGCGGTTTGCCTCTTCGAACAGCGCGGGAGCGGCGATCACGACCGGGCCGTCCTGAGGTCCGAAGCGGAGCATCGCCTCGGAGCCGCCGGCCCACTCGTAGCGGTCGATCAGAGCAGCGCCTTCTTGCGCAGAAAGTGCGCGAGCTTGCCGAAGGTCTCCAGCATCTCGCCGTCGACCTCGTCGTCCTCGATCGTGATGCCGAGCCGGTCCTCAAGCTCGGTGAGCACGCCGGCGACGGCCATCGAGTCGAGCTCGGGCAGCAATCCGAACAGCGGGGTGGACTCGTCGAAGGCGTTGACGCGGTCCTGGGTCAAGCCCAGCACGTCGCGGAGCACCGCGCGGATGGTGCCGTCGACCTGCCCTGCGCCTTCCTCAATCAACTCACCGTCCCCTGTTCGCGTCGTCGGCGGCTCCGTTAGTCGTCGGGGGTGATTTGGGCAACACTCGCGCGCTACATGGGCCGCCATGGAGCCCGATCCGACGCCGTTCCCGATCGACCATGTGCACCTGCGCGGGCGGGCGGAGGACGTGGCGTTGGTGGACCGGGCGGGGGCTTGGACCTTCGCCGAGCTGGAAGCGGCGGTGTCGGCGGCGGCGGGATGGCTCTCGGCGCAGGGGTTGGCAGCGGGCGATCGAGTCGCGACGTGGCTGCCGAAGACGCGGCTCGCGTGCGTAATGCCGCTGGCGGCGGCGCGGGCGGGGCTGGTGCATGTGCCGGTCAACCCGCAGCTGCGGCGGGGGCAGGTGGGGCATATCCTGCACGACTCCGGGACGCGGTTGTTGGTGACGCAGGAGGCGCGGGCGGGAACGTTGGAGGCGGGGGACGTGCCGGGCGGGTGTGGGGTGGTGGTGGATGGCGATGTACCGCTCACCCCCGCCGGACTTGTTTCGGCATCCAGCGTTGGACCCACATCGCCGGCGGTTCGCCCGCTCGACGATGGACCCCGGAACAAGTCCGGGGTGACGGAGGGGGGTGCGATGGGGCCGTCGTCCGCCGACCCGGGCGGGCTCGCGGCGATCCTTTATACCTCCGGGTCGACCGGGCGGCCCAAGGGCGTGATGCTGTCGCACGCGAACCTGTGGCTCGGGGCGGTGTCGGTGGCGCATTATCTCCGGCTCGCGCCCGAGGATCGGGTGTTGGGCGTGCTGCCGTTGTCGTTCGACTATGGGCAGAACCAGCTGTTCTCGACCTGGTACGCGGGGGCGTCGGTCGCGCCGCTGGATTACCTCGTGCCCAAGGATGTGGTGCGCGGGGTCGAGCGGGTGGGGGCGACGACGTTGGCGGGGGTGCCGCCGTTATGGGTGCAGATGCTGGAAGCCGAGTGGCCGGCGGCGGTGGCGGGCCAATTAAGGCGGCTGACGAACTCCGGCGGGGCATTGACGCCGCGGTTGGTGCGGAGGTTGCGGGAGCGGTTTCCGCGGGCCGACATCTACGCGATGTACGGGCTGACGGAGGCGTTCCGGTCGACGTACCTGGATCCTGAGCTGATCGACGATCATCCGGACGCGATCGGGCGGGCGATCCCGTTCGCGGAGGTCATGGCGGTGCGGCCGGATGGCGCGCGCGCGGAGCCGGGCGAGCCGGGGGAGCTGGTTCATGCGGGGCCGCTGGTGGCGCAGGGTTACTGGCGCGATCCGGCGCGGACGGCGGAGCGGTTCCGGCCGGCGCCGGCCTGGTCGCGCTACGGGGGCACGGCGGTGTGGTCGGGCGATACGGTCGTGGAGGGTGCCGGCGGGCTGTTCCGGTTCGTCGGACGCGACGACGAGATGATCAAATCGGCGGGCAATCGCGTGAGCCCGGCCGAGGTGGAGGAGGCGGTGCTGGCGGGCGGCGAAGCGCGCGAGGCGGTCGCGGTGGGCGTGCCGGACGAGCGGTTGGGGCAGGCGGTCGTGGTGGTGCTGGCGGGGGACGAGGCGGGCGAGGCGGCGCTGCGGGAGCGGCTGCGGCGGGAACTGCCGGCGTGGATGCAGCCGGTGCGGTACGAGTGGCGGGCGGAGCTGCCGCGGAATGCGAATGGGAAGTTGGATCGGGCGGGGGTGAGGGAGGCTGTTCTGGGTTCCTCCCCCGCTTACAGCGGGGGAGGGGGACCGCGCCCGCGGGGCGTGGTGGAGGGGGTGCAGGGCGATGCCGCATCCCGTAGCTCCCCCTCCACCATCGGCGAAGCCGCTGGTCCCCCTCCCCCGCTGAAGCGGGGGAGGAATTAGATGGTGAAGCCGATCGGGCCCTTGCCGCCGGAGTTCGCGGGGCGGTCGGGCGAGCTGGTCGTCGCGGGGCGCACGGCTGGCGAATGGGTCGCGGAGCATGGGTCGCCCGTGTTCGTGTATGATCGCAGCGTCGCGGCGGCGCGGGTGGGGCGGTTTCGGGCGGCGTTTCCGGGAGTCGACCTGCATTATGCGATCAAGGCGAACCCGTTTGCGCCGCTCGTCGAGGCGATGGCGGGGATGGTGGACGGGTTGGACGTCGCGTCCGCGGGCGAGTTGCGGCTGGCGCTCGCGCACAAGCCCGCGGACGCGATCAGTTTCGCCGGGCCGGGCAAGCGCGACGCGGAGCTGGAGGCGGCGGTCGCGGCGGGGGTGACGGTCAACCTGGAGTCGGAGAACGAGGCGGAGCGGGCGCTCGCGATAGCTGAGCGGCTGGGCGACACGCCGCGGCTCGCGGTGCGGGTGAACCCCAGCTTCGAGTTGCGCGGGTCGGGGATGCGGATGGGCGGGCGGCCATCGCCGTTCGGGGTGGACACGGAGCGCGTGCCGGCGCTGGTCCGGCGGATCGTCGCGGCGGGCGCGGACTGGCGCGGGTTCCACGTCTACGCCGGCAGCCAGACGCTCGACGCGCAGGCGGTCGCGGACACGCAGGCGGCGACGGTGGCACTGGCGGCGCGGCTGGCCGAGGAGGCCGGGGCGGAGCCGCCGCTGGTCAATCTGGGCGGCGGGTTCGGCGTGCCGTACTTCGCGGGCGACGCGGCCCTGGACGTCGAGCGGGTCGGGGCGGCGCTCGTCGAAGCGCTCCGCGCCCGGCCGGGAGTGCTGGCGCGGAGCCGGTTCGCGATCGAGCTGGGACGCTGGCTGGTGGCCGAGTGCGGCGTGTACCTGACGCGCGTCGTCGACCGGAAGGAGAGCGGGGGCGAGACGTTCCTGGTCGTGGATGGCGGGTTGCATCATCAACTCGCGGCCTCGGGCAATTTCGGGACGGTGGTCCGGCGCAACTACCCGATCGCGGTTGCGGGGCGGATGGAGACGGAGCCGGAGGAGGTCGTGTCGGTGGTGGGGTGCCTGTGCACGCCGCTGGACCGGTTGGGGGACAGGGTGGCGCTTCCTCGGGCAGACGTGGGGGACGTGATCGCGCTGTTCCTGGCGGGGGCGTATGGGGCGAGCGCGAGTCCGGCGTCGTTCCTGGGGCATCCGCCGGCGGCGGAGGTGTTGGGGTAAGCCCTCCTTCCGCCTAGTCCGTCATGCCGGGCTCGACCCGGCATCCACGCGCGTCCGCTATTTGCGTGCGCACCGCTTGCAAACACGGACGCGCATGGACCCCGGATCGGGCCCCCAGCAAAGTAGTACTTTGCTGGGGTCCCATGTCTGGGGTGACGGAGGGTGGTGCGAAAAGCGCTCCCACGCAGGCGAAACGCCCGGAAATAGGCCAGAAACGGGACACTCCCGATCGTAGCCGAGCCGGTAGCACTAACGCTATCTTCACCTCTCGGGGGCATAGCCGAAGTCGTCGCCGAGCCGTGACCGGGGTGCGCACCCCGCGACGGCGCGCGACCGGAGGAGGTTTGTTCGATGCGTGCCGTTGCCCGTGCCCTAGGCCTGGCGGGATTGTCCGCCGTCACCCTGACCGCCTGCGGGGGCGGGGGTGGAGGACGGCCGGTGCTGCCGCCCGCCTCCTATGTCGCGACGCAGGAGCGGCCGGGCGAGGAGTATGTCATCGGCCCGCTCGACAGCTTGCAGATCTTCGTGTGGCGGAACCCCGAGCTGTCGGCCAAGGTGCAGGTGCGCCCCGACGGCCGCATCACGACGCCGCTGATCAACGACATGCCAGCCGTCGGCAAGACGCCCGCGGTGCTCGCCGACGACATGAAGAAGGCGCTGTCGGAATATATCAGCAACCCGCTGGTGTCCGTGATCGTAGAGGAGTTCTCCGGCACGTTCAGCCAGCAGGTCCGCATCGTCGGCGCGACGGAGAAGCCGGCGTCCATCCCGTTCCGCGCCAACATGACGCTGCTCGACGCGATGATCGCGGTGGGCGGCCTGAGCGAGTTCGCCGCGGGCGACCGGGCGCGGCTCGTCCGCTTCGACCGCGACACGGGCAAGCAGCGCGAATACGCGCTCCAGATCTCGCGACTGCTGAAGAAGGGCGACTCGAACGCGAACGTCCGGCTGGAGCCGGGCGACGTCATCATCATCCCCGAGTCGATGTTCTAGGATGGGCGGGATCTACGACGAGGTCCGCGTCGCGCTGCACGCGATCTGGACCCGGCGCTGGTTGGCGCTGGCGGTCGCGTGGGGCGTGTGCGTGCTCGGCTGGCTGGTGGTGAGCTGGATCCCCAGCCGCTACGAGGCCAAGGCGCGCGTGTTCGTGCAGATGCAGTCGATCCTGCCGCCCGACCTGTCAGGCGGCGCGGGCGAGCAGCAGCGCGCCGTCGACCAGATCCGCCAGACGCTGGTGTCGAACGTGAACCTGCAGAAGGTGGTGCGGGCGACCGACCTGGCGCAGACGGTGTCGAACGACCGCGAAGTCGCGGATCGCGCGGCCGGGCTGGCGCAGTCGATCAAGGTCACCGCGGCGCAGGATAACCTGTTCGAGATCACGACCACGGCCGCGACGCCCAAGCTGGCGCGCGACATCACGCAGAAGCTGATCGACATCTTCGTCGAGCAGAACCTGATCGGCGACCGCACGCAGACGTCGCAATCGATCCGCTTCCTCGACCAGCAACTGGCCGAACAGCAGAAGCAGCTCGCCGAGGCGGAAGCGAAGCGCGTCGAGTTCCAGAACCAGTATCTTGGCGCGCTGCCCGGCACGGGCTCGATGGCCGACCGGGTGAGCGCGGCGCGGACGCAGATGGCGCAGGTCGACGCCGACCTCGCAGCCGCATCGTCCAGCCTGGCCGCCGTGCAGGGGCAGCTCGCGGGCACGCCCGCCACGATCGCGCAGCCGGGCACGGCGGGCGGGGCGGGGCCGGCGCGGGCCAGGCTGAACACGGTGCAGGGCCAGCTCGCAGACGCGCGGGCGCGGGGCTATACGGAGAGCCACCCGGACGTGGTGGCGCTGAAGGGCCAGCTCGCCGCCGCCCAGGCCGCCGCGCGCGGCGAGCCGCTGGTGGGCGGCACGGCGGGCGCCGGCACGCCCAACCCGCTCTACCTGTCGCTCCAGTCGATGCTGGCCGAGCGGCAGGCGCAGGCGGCGGCGCTCCGGATGCGCCGCGCGCAGATCCAGGGCGACCTCGACGCGCTTAACGCCAAGCTGGGCGCGGACCCGGCGGTCGCGGCCGAGCAGGGCGAGGTCGAGCGCCGTTACCAGGTGCTGAAGGACCAGTACGACCAGCTCTTCGCGCAGCGCGAGCAGCTGCGCCTGCGCGGACAGGCGCGCGCCGAGGCGGCGCCGATGACGTTCCGCGTCATCGACCCGCCGCGCGCGCCGAGCACGCCGTCGGCGCCCAACCGCTTCCTGCTGCTGACGGGCGTGCTCGTCCTGGGGCTCGCGGCGGGCGTGGGCGCGGCGTTCGCGATGGGGCAGCTGCGGCAGACCTTCCCGACGGCCGGAGCGCTCGAGCGCGCGGCGGGGATGACGGTGATCGGCTCGATCGGCGAGGTCGTGACGCGCGTCCAGGCGGAGCAGCGCAAGCGCAAGCTCCGGCTGTTCGCGGGCGGGGTCGGCGGGTTGGTGGCGGCATACGTGCTGCTGCTGGGCGTGGAAGTGCTGCAGCGGGGGCTCGCCCAAGGGCTGATGTCATGAGGATGGATCGCGTGACCAAAGCTCCTGCAGGCGGATCGCTGCTCGAACGGGCGGCGGAGCGGTACGGGTTGAACGCAAGGGCGCGGCCCGCGCCGGCCGTAGCCGCGGACGAGCCGACGCTGGCGGCGATCCCGCCCGAGTTCCTGGCGGCGGGCGACCATGACGACTTCACGCCGCCGCCGTTCGTCGACACCGGCCTCGCGACGGTCGATCGGGCGATGCTGGCGGAACGCGGCATGATCGTGCCGGGCGCGCCGATCGGGCCGCTGGCCGAGGAGTTCCGGTTGGTGAAGCGGCACCTGCTCGGGTGCAAGCGGCGGATCGCGGAAGGCGGGGACGAGGCGCGGGCGCGCACGATGCTCGTCTGCTCGGCGCGGCCGGGCGACGGCAAGACCTTCTGTTCGATCAACCTGGCGCTGTCGATCGCGGCGGAGCGCGACACGGAGGTGCTGCTCGTCGACGCCGACTTCGCGAAGCCCGACGTGTGCCGGCAGCTGGGCCTGCCCGACGGTCGCGGGTTCCTCGACGCGTTGGACGACGGCGCGGTCGATCCCGAGACGCTGGTGATCGAGACGGACGTGCCGGGGCTGGCGGTGCTGCCCGCGGGCACGCGGACCACGGCCGACACCGAGCTGCTGGCGAGCGCGCGGACGCGGACCGTCATCGCGCGGCTGCTCGGCGCGAACCCGAAGCGCGTGATCCTGTTCGACTCGCCGCCCGCGCTCGCCGCCTCGCCGGCGTCGGTGCTGGCGACGGTGGTCGGCCAGGTCATGCTGGTGGTGCGCGCCGACCGGACCGCGGAGGCCGAGGTGCGCGAGGCGGTGGGGCTGCTCGACGGGTGCGAGCACATCCAGCTGCTGCTTAACGCGCAATCCTTCGTGTCGGGCGCGCACCGGTTCGGCACCTATTACGGTCAGGAGGACCCGAGGTGAGCCCTCTCATCCCGCTCGGGCTCGGCGCGTCGGCGCTGGCGCTCGCGAGCCCCGCCGCGGCGCAGGAGCGGCCGCGCACCTTCGTCCAGCCTTACGTCGAGGCGTCGCAGACGCTGGCGGCGGACTTGGAGGGCGACGACGTGGTGACCTTCACCACGCTCAGCGCGGGCGTGGACGCCGCCGTCCAGACCAAGCGCGCCGAGGCGCAGGTCAGCTACCGCTACGACCGCTTCTTCTCGTGGGACGAGGACGACGGCGACGGCGACGCGCATACGGGCCTGGCGCGCGGGCTGTACCGCATCACGCCCAATATCGGCATCGAAGGCGGCGCGCTCGCCACCCGCACGCGCGTCGACAATCGCGGCGCCGCGCCCGGCCTGCTGATCGGCGACGACATCGACAACGTGTCGCAGCTCTATTCGCTGTTCGGCGGTGTCGCGATCTCGCAGCCGATCGGCCCGACGCAGCTCGATACGGCGTACCGCATCGGTTATACAAAGGTGGAGGCGCCCGACAGCGTGCTGCTCGCGCCCGGGCTCGGCCGCCGCGATTTCTACGACGACGCGACGAGCCATATCGGCACCGTCCGCCTCAGCACGGCACCCGGCCAGGTCGCGCCCGTGGGGCTGGCGCTGTCGGGCGCATTCGACCGCGAGCGGGCGGGGCAGCTCGACCAGCGCTACGACGGCTGGTTGGTGCGCGGCGACGTGCTCGCGCCCGTGTCGCCCACCGTCGCACTGACGGCGGGCGTCGGCTACGAGGAGATCAGCGTGTCGAGCCGCGACCCGCTGCTGAGCCCGGGCGGCGCGCCCGTGCTGGACGAGGACGGCCGGTTCGTGACCGACCCGGACTCGCCCCGGCGCATCGATTACCTGACGGACGGCGTCTATTACGACGTGGGCGTGATCTGGCGGCCGAACCGCCGCACCCAGGTGACCGCCGCGGTCGGCGAACGGTTCGGCGGGTTCAGCGGCACGGGGTCGATCAGCTACCAGTCGCCCAAGGGCGTCGGCGTCGGCGTCGTGGTGTATGACGGCATCCAGACCTTCGGCCGCCAGCTGCGCCAAGGGCTGGCCAACCTGCCCACCGAGTTCGTCGCGGTGCGCGACCAGCTGACGCAGCAGTTCAACGGCTGCGTGTTCGGTTCGGACGTGCAGACGCCGGGCGGCTGCCTGAACGCGGTGCTCCAGTCAGTGAACGCCACCAGCTTCCGCGCGCGCGGCGTCGACGGGGTGGGCTCGGCCGCGCGCGGGCCGCACCAGTTCGGCGTCGGCGCGGGCTACGCCAACCGGCGGCTCCACACCGACCGCCTGCCGCTGGGCGTCGCGGTGTTCGGCACCGAGGACGAGAGCGCCTATCTGTCCGGCTTCTACTCGCGCTCGCTGACGGAGGTGTCGGGGTACAGCCTCCAGGCGTTCTTCAACTACTTCAACACGATCGGCGTCGGCGACGACGAGGTGTACGCGACGGGCGCGGTGGCGAGCTACTTCCACAGCTTCGGCCGCCTCCAGACGACGGCGTCGGCGGGGCTCTACAGCTTCCAGGTCGGCGACTTCGACGACCGGCTGACGGCGCAGGCGCTGCTCGCGGCGCGGTACAATTTCTGAGGTTCGGCCCATGTACGAAGAGCATTTCGGCCTTTCGGGCCGCCCCTTCCAGCTCACGCCGGACCCGCACTTCTGGTACGAGACGGCGACGCACCGCAAGGCGATGGCGTATCTCGGCTACGGCCTGGCGCAGGGCGAGGGCTTCATCGTCATCACCGGCGACATCGGCGCGGGCAAGACGACGCTCGTCGGGCACCTGCTCGACGAGATCGACCGGACGGCGTTGAATCCGATCACCGTCATGTCGAGCGCGATCGAGGCGGACGACCTGCTCCGCATCGTGGCGACGGGGCTGAATGTCGATCCCGCGGGGCTCGCCAAGGCGCAGCTCCTCCTCGCGATCGAGCGCGGGCTCCACGCGGTGGCGCGGTCGGGGCGGCGCACGCTCCTGATCGTCGACGAGGCGCAGGCGCTGCCCGTCTCCGCGCTGGAGGAGCTCAGGATGCTGAGCAACTTCGGGGCGGGCGGGCACGCGCTGCTGCAGATCGTGCTGCTCGGCCAGCCCGAGTTCCGCGACCGGTTGCAGGGTGAGGAGCGGCTGGAGCAGCTGCGCCAGCGCGTGATCGCGATCCACCATCTCGACCCGATGAACGAGGACGAGGTCGCCGATTACATCGCGCACCGGCTGTCGCTGGTGGGCTGGAACGGGCGGCCGGACTTCGCCGACGACGCGTTCCAGGCGTTGTACGAGGGATCGGCGGGCGTGCCGCGGCGGCTCAACCAGCTAGCCGGGCGCGTGATGCTGCACGCCGCGATGCAGGAGCTGGAGCTGATCGACGCGGGCGCGGTGGCGGCGGTGCTGGCCGACATGCGCGCGGACATGCGCGTCGTCGAGTCGGTCGCGGCCGAGCCGGCGGGCGCGGTGCCGCTCCGCCCCGACGTCGAGCGCAAGATCGCCGCGCTTGAGAAGCGGATCGAGGTGCAGGAAGCCGCGCTCAAGCGCGTGCTGGCGCTGCTGGTCGAGTGGATCGAGGGCGACCTGGAGCCGCCCGCCTCCGCCGAGCCTTTCCGCGGCCGCGCCGCGTAACGGAGCCGCCCCATGCTCAACGGCATGAGCGTCGACGTGGAGGACTGGTTCCAGGTCGGCGCGTTCGAGCGCGTCATCGATAAGGCCGACTGGGACGGGCTGGAGCGGCGCGTCGAGCGCAACACGGACGCGGTGCTGGAGCTGTTCGCGGAAGAAGGCGTGCACGCGACCTTCTTTACGCTGGGTTGGGTCGCGGAGCGGCATCCGGAGCTGATCCGGCGGGTCGTGGGGGCGGGCCATGAGGTGGCGAGCCACGGCTGGGATCATCGGCGCGTCTTCACCATGACGGCGGACGAGTTCCGGGCGGATATCCGTCGCGCGCGGGCGGCGCTGGAGGACGCGGGCGGGATGCGGATCACCGGCTACCGCGCGCCGAGCTTCTCGATCGACGCGCGCACGCCTTGGGCGCACCAGGTGCTAGCGGAGGAGGGCTACGCCTACTCCTCCAGCGTGGCACCTGTCCGGCACGACCATTATGGCTGGCGCGACGCGCCGCGCTATGCGTTCCGGCCGCTCGCCGACGCTTCGCTGGTCGAGGTGCCGGTCACCGTCGCCGAAATCGCCGGGCGCAGGCTGGCGACGGGCGGCGGCTTCTTCCGGCTGCTGCCGGCGGCGATCACCGACTATGCAGTGCGGCAGGTGAACGGGCAGGGGCGGCCGGCGATGTTCTACTTCCACCCGTGGGAGATCGACCCGGACCAGCCGCGCGTGCGCGGTGCGCCGCTTAGGTCGCGAGTGCGGCACTATTCGCGGTTGGGCGCGATGGCGGGCAAGCTGCGCGGGCTCCTGCGGCGGCATCGGTGGGGCCGGGTCGACGCGGCTGTCGCGGCGTGACGTTCCAGTCGGCCATAGCCCGCGCCGCCGTGCGCGAGGCGGACCTGCGCGACGACCGCGAGTGCGCGCGCATCGACGCGTTCGTGAGCGAGCGGGCGGGCTCGCCTTTCCACCTCACCGCCTGGAGCCGCGCGGTCGAGCGCGGGTGCGGGCAGCGGGCGCGGTACCTAGTCGCGGAGCGGCCCGGCGGCGTGATCGCGGGCGTTCTGCCGCTGACCGAGATGCGCTCGGCGCTGTTTGGGCGCGCGCTGGTGTCGGCAGGGTTCGCGGTGGACGGCGGCGTGCTGGGCGACGCGGTCGAGCCGTTCGCGGGCGCGGCGTGGGACTTGGCGCGGCGGCTCGGCGTGCCGGAGGTGGAGCTGCGCGGCGGGCCGGCGCCGGCCGGCTGGACGGTCGACTATGACAGCTATCTCGACTTCGCGCGGCCGCTCGCGGCGGATGAGGAGGCCGAGCTGAAGGCGATCCCGCGCAAGCAGCGCGCCGAGGTGCGGAAGTCGCTCGGGTTCGAGCTGGAGGTGGCGATCGGGCGCGACCGGGCGGCATTGATGGAGCATCACCGCGTCTACGCCGAGTCGGTCCGTAACCTGGGTACGCCCGTCTTCCCCGCCGCGCTGTTCCGCGCCGTCGCGGAGACGATGGACGCCGACGTGCTGACCGTCAGGCACCGGGGCCGGGCAGTCGCGAGCGTGCTGAGCCTGTACGCGAACGGGACCGTTTACCCCTATTGGGGCGGCGGCACGCTGACGGCGCGCGAGCTGCGTGCGAACGACCGCATGTACTTCGCGCTGATGGCGCATGCCCGCGCGCGGGGCTGCACGCGCTTCGACTTCGGCCGCTCCAAGGTCGGCACGGGCGCGGCGGCGTTCAAGAAGAATTGGGGCTTCGAGCCGACGCCGCTGGCCTATGCCAAGCGGAGCGACGGGCCGGCGCGGGCGGTGAACCCGCTCAACCCAAAGTACGCGCTGATGGTGGCGACGTGGAAGCGTCTGCCGCTGCCGATCGCCAATGCGCTGGGGCCGTGGATCGCCCGAGGTCTGGGGTGAGCGACCTCCTGTTCCTGGCGCACCGCGCCCCGTTCCCGCCCGATCGCGGGGACAAGATCAGGAGTTTCCATGTGCTGCGGCACCTGGCCGAGCGGGCGCGGGTGCACCTGGTCGCGTTCGGCGAAGGTGAGACCGATCGGGAGCCGACGCGCGAGCTGGCCGAGCGACTGGCGTCCTGGACCATCGTGCCGCGCGTGAAATCGCGGGGGCGAGCGCTGGCCGAGGCGTTGGCGACGGGCAGGCCCGTGTCGCTGACCGTCTTCGCCGACCGGCGACTCGCGGCGGCGGTGGAGCGGGTACGGCGGGAGCACGCGGTCGCGACGACCTACGCCTTCTCCGGGCAGATGGCGCAGTACGCGTCGGGCCGCATAATCATGGATTTTGTCGACGTCGATTCGGCCAAGTTCGCGCAGATGGCCGAGCGCGCGCGCGGACCGATGCGCTGGGTGCTTCGGCGCGAGGCGCGGCTGCTGGGGGGGTACGAGCGCGCTGTCGCCGAGCGGGCGGAGGCTAGTCTGTTCGTGACCGACGCCGAAGCGGCGCTGTTCCGCGCAGGCGGGGGCGGGGGCAAGGTGCTGGCGGTCGAGAACGGGATCGACTCGCGGCTGTTCGATCCCGCAGCCGTAGAGCCGGTGCGGAGAGCCGGGCCGCTGATCGTGTTCACGGGACAGATGGACTATCCGCCTAATATTGAGGCGGTCGCCTGGTTCGCTGAGCGGGTGCTGCCGACCGTGCGGGCGCGTCACCCTGACGCGACGTTCGCGATCGTCGGTCGCGCGCCGACGACGCGCGTACGGGCGTTGGCGGGCGAGGGCGTGCTCGTGACGGGCGAGGTGCCGGACGTTCGGCCCTGGCTCGCGGCGGCGAACGTCGTCGTCGCGCCGCTCCGGCTCGCGCGCGGGGTGCAGAACAAGGTGCTCGAAGCGATGGCGATGGCGCGGCCCGTCTTGGCCTCGCCCGCCGCGGCGGAGGGGATCGACCACGCGGGCACGCTCCGGTTCGCGGACGAGGATTTCGCGGGAGCGGTATGCGACCTGCTGGGCGACCGCGCCGCCGCGGAAGCGCTCGGGACCCAGGCGCGGGCGCAGGTGATCGCGCGCTACGGCTGGGACGCGCGGCTCGCGCCCCTCGACACATTGCTGGGCCTCGCCGAGCCGGTGCGGTGGGCGGCGTGACGGTCGCCGTCCCTGTAGGGGCGTTCGCGCCGGCGTCGGCGTGGCGGGCGCACGAGGCCGCGCTCGCGTTGGCGGTGCTGGCGATCATAGCGCTGTTCTGGGCCGACGCGGCCGACCTCGCGCGCATCTGGTGGACGAGCACGACCTATGGCCATTGCTTGTTCGTGCCACCGGTGGTGGGGTGGCTCGTCTGGCAGCGGCGGCGCGAGCTGGCGCAGCTGACGCCGATCGCGTGGTGGCCGGGATTGCTGGGCGTCGCCGCGGGCGGGTTCGCGTGGCTGCTGGGCGACGCGGGCGGTGTGGCGCTCCTCCGACATCTCGGGCTGGTTGTGGCGCTGCAGGGCGCGATCGTCGCGCTGCTCGGGCCGAATGTTGCACGCGCGCTGCTTTTCCCGCTCGGCTACGTGCTGTTCGCCGTGCCGTTCGGGCAGGACATGGAACCGCCGCTCCAGCGGGTGACGGTCGCGATCGTCATGCCGCTGCTCGACCTGGTTGGCGTGCCCGCGCGGGTCGACGGCGTGCTGATCCAGGCGGGGCGCTACTGGTTCGAAGTGGCGGAGGCGTGTTCGGGGTCGAAGTTCGTGCTCGCCATGCTGGCGTTCGGGACGCTGGTCGCGGGGACGTGCTTCCACTCGTGGCGGCGACGGGCGGCGTTCATGCTGGCGTGCGTCGTCGTGCCGGTGCTCGCCAACGGGGTGCGGGCGTTCGGGACGATCTGGGCGGCGGAGCTGACCTCGATCGAGGCGGCGGCGGGGTTCGACCACATCGTCTTCGGCTGGGTGTTCTTCGCGCTCGTCATGGCGGGCGTACTGGCGCTGGCCTGGCCCTGGTTCGACCGCGCGCCGGACGAGCCGGCGTTCGATCCGGCGCAGCTGCAGGGCCCCGTGCGCCATAGGCTCGACCTGCTGCCGGCGGCATTGCTCGTCGTCGCGACGGGGGCCGCGGCACCGGCCTGGAGCGTGGCGATCGGCGGGCGGGCGCAGTCGCTCCCGAGCCGCATCTATCTGCCCGACCTGCCCGGCTGGACGCGCGCGTCGCTGAGCCGGACGGCGGCGTGGGAGCCGCGCTATCTGGGTGCGGATCACCGCTTGCTCGGCCGCTACGTCGACGGGCGCGGGCGCGCGGTAGACATGGCGGTCGCTGTGTACGGCGTCCAAGAGGAAGGGCGCGAGCTCGTCGCGTTCGGCGTCGGCATTGACGAGCGCTGGCGGCGCGTGGCGGACGAAGCGCCGGTCGCGGGCGGATCGGTGACGCGCATCACCGCACCGGGCCCGGTGGAGCGCACGGTCGCGACATGGTACCGCGTCGGCGGAGTGACCACCGCCGACCCCGCCCGCGTCAAATTCGAGACCGCCCGCGCCCGCCTCCTCGGCGCTCGCCAGGGCGCGGCCGCGCTGCACCTGTCGGCCGAGGGACGCCAAGCGCGTGAAACGATCGAGGCGTTCGCGCGCGATCTCGGCGACCTCGACCGCGCGATCGACCGGACGGCGGGCCTCGACTGATGTGCGGCATCGCCGGCATTTTCCATCCCGGCGTGGCGAAGCCTGTCGATCCCGCCCGGGTCGGCGCGATGATCGCCGCCATGCCGCACCGCGGGCCGGACGGGGAGGGCGTGTGGACCGCGCCGGGCGTCGGCTTCGGCCACCGACGGCTGTCGATCATCGACCTGGAGGGCTCGCCCCAGCCCATGTCGGACGGGCACCTGACCGTCACCTATAACGGCGAGATCTACAACTTCGCCGAGCTGCGGGCGGAGCTGCAGGCGGGCGGCGCTCGATTCTGGACCGAGGGCGACACCGAGGTGCTGCTCCACGGCTGGCGCGCCTGGGGGCCGGGCATGCTCGATCGGCTCAACGGCATGTTCGCCTTTGCGCTCCACGATGGCCAGGCGCGCACGCTGTTCCTCGCGCGCGACCGGCTGGGCGTGAAGCCGCTCCACTATGCCGAGCTGTCCGACGGATCGCTCGCCTTCGCGAGCGAGCTCAAGGGCCTGCTCGCCCACCCGCTGCTCCGGCGCGAGGCGGACCTGTCGGCGGTCGAGGACTATCTGGGGCTCGGCTACGTCCCGGACGACGCGTGCCTCGTCGCGGGCGTGAAGAAGCTGCCCGCCGGCCACTTCCTGCTCGTCGAGCGCGGCAAGCCCGTGCCGCAGCCCCGGCGCTGGTGGGAGGTCGATTTCTCCAACCGCGCCGCGGGCAAGGCGGACGCGCTGGGCGAGGAGCTGGTCGAGCGCATGCGCGCCGCCGTGCGCAGCCGCATGGTCGCCGACGTGCCGCTCGGCGCGTTCTTATCGGGTGGTGTGGACAGCTCGGCGGTCGTGGCGCTCATGGCGGAGGCGTCGACCGCTGCGGTTAAAACCTGCACCATCGGCTTCGACGAGGCGGGTCACGACGAGCGCGCGCACGCCGACAGCGTGGCGCAGCGCTTCCGCACCGACCACCGCACGCGCGTCGTCCGGCCCGACGACTTCCAGCTGATCGATACGCTGACGCACCACTTCGACGAACCTTTCGCCGATGCGTCCGCGCTCGCGACCTATCAGGTGTCCGCGCTCGCCCGCGAGAACGTCACGGTGGCGCTGTCGGGCGACGGCGCGGACGAGGCGCTGGCGGGCTACCGCCGCTACAGGTTCCACGCCGCCGAGGAGCGCGTCCGCAACCTGCTTCCCGCCGACACGCGCGGGCGGCTGTTCGGGACGCTCGGCCGCTACTATCCCAAGGCCGACTGGGCGCCGCGCCCGCTGCGCGCCAAGTCGACGCTGCTCGCGCTCGCGGCGAGTGGGGAGGAGGGATACGCCCGCGCCGTCGGCGTCACCGCGCCCGAGTTGCGCGGCCGCCTCTTCTCCGACGCGGCGCGCCGTGCGCTCGGCGGCCACCGCGCCGAGGACCGCTACGTCCAGACGATGCGGTCCGCACCCGGCCGCGACGCGCTCGACCGCGCGCAGTACGCCGATCTCAAGCACTGGCTGCCGGGCGACATCCTGACCAAGGTCGACCGCACCAGCATGGCCGTCTCGCTGGAGGCGCGCGAGCCGCTGCTCGACCACCGGCTGATCGAGTTCTGCGCGACGCTCCCCGCCGACCTCCGCCTGCGCCGCGGCGAGGGCAAGTGGCTGATGAAGCGCGGGCTGGAACGCCACCTGCCGCGCGACATCCTGTACCGGCCCAAGATGGGCTTCGTCACCCCGATCAGCGCCTGGTTCCGCGGCCCGCTCGCGGACGCGGCGGCGGGCCTCGGCCGCTCGCGCGTGCTGGAGGGGACCGGCTGGTTCGACATGCCCGCGCTTACCGCCCTCGCCGCCGACCACCGCGCCGGCCGCGCCGAGCACGGGCGCACGCTCTGGCAGTTCTTGATGCTCGAACGGAGCCTCAGCCGCCTGTTCGGCTGACCGCGTCGCGCGTCCAGCGCTCGAACAGCTCGGTCCAGAGCCGGGCGGGCGAGCGCTCGGGGGCGTTGAGCGCGCCGAAGCCGTGCCCGCCGCGGTCGAACAGATGCGTCTCCACCGGCACCTTGGCCGCGCGCGCGGCGGCGACCATGTCGAGCACCTGCTCCACGGGTACGACCGTGTCGTCCATGGCGTGCACCATGAACAGCGGCGGCGTGGCGGCGGTGACGCGGCGCGGCGTGTCGTAGCGCGCGGCGATGGCCGGGTCGGGCGTGGGGCCGATCAGCGAGTCGCTCGACCCGCGATGCGCGGAGAGCGTCGTGAGGCTCGTCACCGGATAGACCAGCCCGGAATAGGCGGGCCGCGCCGATTGACGGTCGGCCGCGTCCAGCGGCCGGTACACGCGGTCGTCGTGCCCGACCGTCAGCGACGCCGCCAAGTGCCCGCCCGCCGAGAAGCCGAGCACGCCGAGCCCCGCGGGATCGACGCCGTACCGGCGCGCATCGGCGCGGATCAGCCGCATGGCGCGCTGCGCGTCCTGGAGCGGCACGTCCGCCCGGTCGGCCCAGCCTTCGCCCGGCAGCCGGTAGGCGAGCGCGAACACCGTGATCCCCGCCGGGTTTAGCGCGCGGGCGACGTTGATCCCTTCGTTCTCGATGGAGACGAATCGGTAGCCGCCGCCGGGGATCGACAGCACGGCGCGGCCGTCGGGGCGGGCGGGTCGGTACACGCCGACGACCGGCTCGGCGACGCCCGTGAGCCACAGCTCGCGCTCGCTGCGGGGATCGCCGGGCCGCGGCGCAGGCAGGCGCGCGCCGGCGCCGGGTGGCCGACCGGGCCAGAGCTTGAAGTGCTCGGCGGGCGGCCAGGCAGGCGACGCGCCCTGCGCGCGGGCGGGGGAGGCGAAGGGCAGGGCGGCCGTGGCCCCGAGCAGCGTGCGACGGTCGATCATGCCGCCAGCTTGGCCCTGTCAGGGCATACCGGGCAAGATCCTGATCACCGTCACCCCGGACTTGTTCCGGGGTCCATCGCTGTCCGAGCGAACTGTTCGCGGTTCAAGGTGCCGACGGTCGTGCGCACTTCCGGGCGTACCATGCGCACGACGATGGACCCCGGAACAAGTCCGGGGTGACGGCAGGAGTGTGGGTAGGGGCAGGTCTACCGCAGCTTCGCGATCGACAGCCCGTCTTGCTTGGCGCGATCCTTGGTGGACTCCTCAGACCGCTTCAGCGCCTTGGCGATCGCCTTTAGCGCCATGCCCTTCTTCGCCATGGTGTGGAGCTTCTGGATCTCGTCGGGCGTCCAGGGCTGGCGGTGGCGCTCGAAACCTTCACCCTTGGCCATCAGAACACCGCCATCGCGGCGTGCAGCGTCAGCGCCGCGAGCGCGAGCGTCGAGAGCACGAAGAACAGGAAGCGCCAGGCGACCCGGTTGACCGTCGTCTGCACAAGGCTGTGCAGGATCCGGAACGCGACATAGGCCCAGGCGAGCGCGACGTTGAACGGATGGGCCGGGCCGACCGCAGTCAGCACCAAGCAGATAGCGTAGAACAGCACCGGCTGCTCGACGAGGTGATTGTAGTTGTGCGCCTTCCACTGCGCCGCAGAAGGCAGGACGCGGTCGGCGTCGGATCCCTTGGAGCCGACCAGCTTGCGAAGGTCGACCCCCGCCGCCTTCATGGCCGGGAGCCGAACGGCGATGGCCCAGGCCAAGATGACCAACGTCCAGCCGATCAGGACCACCATCGGCTGCAGCATCGTGCGGTCCATCAACTCTCCCCCGATCACCCCGGGGAGAGGCTGGCGCATCGCGACGCCGATCTCAAGCCTTCTCGTCGGATGCTACCTCAAGTATCTCCAGCGCTTCGACGACGCCGTTGAAGTCCACGCGCTCGCCCTCGACCGCGCCCAGCAGCACGCGGGCGAGCGGCGCCTGGAAGCCGATCCGGCCCGTCGCCGGGTCGGCCTCGTCGGTCCCGACGATCTCGATGGTGCGGGCCTGCGTGCCCTGTCGGAAGGTCACGCGCGATCCGATGCCGACCTCGCCGGGCGCGGGCGGCTCGGCGAGCTCGGCGGTCGCGCGTCGCGTCCGCCAGTAGCGCAGGTCGCGCTCGAACGACTGGCGGCGCGGCTCGTCCGCCTCGGCCGCGACCGCCGCCTCCAGCTCCTCGACCTTAGCGTCGATGAGCTGCTTACCGCGCGGCGTCACCAAGTTCGGGCCGGGCGGGATCGGCAGCTCGAATTTGGGCTCCAGATGCTCCTCGTCGCTCTCGCGACGGAACGCCACGCTCATTCACACCTCCCGACCTAGGGGGCGTAGGATCATCCCACGCCCGTAGGCCGTCACGGGAGTCAATCCCGTGACGTCGAACGCGAGCGGACGCTCGCGCCGGCCGGCCTTCGCGGCCTCGCGGACAGCTCTCGCTGTCCGCGTGCCGCTCAGGCGAACAGCTTCGCCCAGCGCCGTACCGGGCGATCCTTCCAGAGGCCGCGGTGATACGCGTCGGACGCCAGCAGGGGCATCACCGACCCGGCTTCCGCGAACACCATCTGCTCGAGCGCGGTCGAGACCTTGCCCCAGCTCGCCGCCTCCTTGAGCGTCGAGGACGAGCAAGCGCCGTCGCGCACGTCGGCCACCGTGATCTGCACGGCGTACTTGTGCACTTCCACGTCCTCATGGCCCAGGATCTCGGCGCAGACGACCGTGTCCTGGATGAAGTTCTTCGGCACGCCGCCGCCGATCATCAAGAGGCCCGTCGAGCCCGCCGCGATCTTGATGTCCGTCAGCTCGCGGAAATCGGCGATCGCGTCGATCGTGAGGTAGGGCTTGCCGGCCTTCATGGCGTCGACCTGGTGCTTTACCAGCCCGAAGCCCGCCGAGGAGTCGACGAACGCCGGGCAGAAGATCGGCACGTCATGCTCATAGGCGAGCTTGACGAGGCTGTTCTCCTTCTTGCCGTGCTCGACCAGGTACTTGCCCATCTCGCGGATGAACGCGCGCGAGGAGTACGCCTTAGGCTCCAGCGAGTTCGCGATCGCGTTGATCGTGAAGTCGCAGTCCTGGAGCTGCTCCTCGTCGATATACGTGTCGTAGATGCGGTCGATGTAGAGCGAGCGCAGGACGTTGTCGTCCGGGATCTCGTTCGCCTGGTAATGCTTGTGGCCCAGGCCCTCGAAGAAATCCATGTCGACGACCGTGGCGCCGGTCGCGACGATGCCATCGACCATGTTGTTGCGCACCAGCTCGGCGTACAGGTCCATGCACCCGCCCGCCGAGGTCGAGCCCGCGATGACGAGGAAGATGGAGCAGTCGGGGTCGGCGAGCATCTGATTGTAGATGCCCGTCGCGCGCGCGAGGTCGCGGCTGGTGAAGCTCATCTTGTCCATCGCGTCGATGATCGGACGCGCGTCGAAGGACTTGATATCGATATGCTCCACCTGGCGCGACAGCAGCTCGGCCTTGCGGGTGTCGTTGATCTTGCTGATCTCGTTCATGTCAGTTCCGTTTGCTTCACAAGAACCGCCGTCGTTTTGGGGACGCGGAAACCCAATGCAGGCGGGCGCGCCCGCCGCTATTCTTTCGTCACCCCGGAGCGCGGCCCCGGGTTGACGTCGTTTGGCTGAGCGCCGTTACAGCTTGACGACGTTCGCGGCCACCCGGGGCGCGGCCTCGGTGTACATGCTCACCATCGGCTCGTCCTCGACGACCACCGTCTCGTCCGATCCGAACCCGTTGAACGCGGTCCGCATCGCCGATCCGTAGGCGCCGAGCATCCCGATCTCGAGATAGTCGCCCGCCTGCACGTCGGCCGGTAGGTGGAACGGACCCGCCATGCGGTCGAGATCGTCGCAGGTCGGCCCGTAGAAGGAGAACGCCATCTCTTTCGCCCGGCTGTCCGGTTCGCGGAGCAGGGTGACGGGAAAGCGCCAGCCCAGATGCGCCGCGTCGAACAGCGCGCCGTACGCGCCGTCGTTAATGTACAGCTCGTTGCCCCGACGCTTCTCCACGCGCACCACGACCGAGCTGTACTCGGCGCAGAGCGCACGGCCCGGCTCCGCCCAGAGTTCCGCCGAGTAGGAGATCGGCAGGTTCTCGAACGCGCGGTGGATCGTGTCGAAGTAGCGCTCCAGCGCCGGCGGCTCCATGCCGGGATAGTGCGACGGGAAGCCGCCGCCCACGTCCACGACGTCGACCACCACGCCGGCCTCGACGATCGCCGCGCGCACGCGGTCCATCGCGAAGGCGTAGGCGTCGGGCGTCATCGCCTGGCTGCCGACATGGAAGCAGACGCCGAGGCTGTCCGCCACTTGGCGGGTCGCCATCAGCAGCGGCTTCACGTCAGCACCCGACGCGCCGAACTTCGCGCCCAGCGACAGCTTCGAGTAGTCGCTCGACACCTGCAGACGGACGCAGAGCGTCAGGTCCTCGGCCCCGCCGGTCGCGCGGACGATCTTGTCCAGCTCCTCGAGCGAGTCGAGCGAGAAGACGCGCACGCCGTGCTCGTGATACGCCTCGCGGATGACCTCCTCCGCCTTGACCGGGTGCATGAGGCACAGCGTCGCGCCCGGCAGGGTACGGCTGAGCAGCCGCACCTCGCCGATCGAGGCGACGTCGTAGTGCGTCACGCCCGCATCCCACAGGACGCGGAGCAGGTCGGGCGACGGATTGGCCTTTACCGCATACATTGTACGGCCCGGAAACTTCTCCGTGAAGAAGCGGGCCGCGCGAGCGGCGGCGTGCGGACGAACGAGCGTGACCGCTTGGACCGGGCGTTGCTTAGCGATTTCGTATCCGGTGATACCGGTCGAAAGGGTGGTCGCTAACCCCAGCGCGCTATGATGCTTGTGCAACTCAAGGGACCTCCAATGCCCGTAGGCGACGACAGAAAAAGCTGCCTTGCGGTTGGAAGTCCCATGGGGCAGCGGAGGCGCGATTTATGAGGGGGGACCCCCCATGTAAAGACCCTTGTGCCGGTCGGAGACAGATTGTGACGTTTGTGCGACAGCCTACCCGGGCCGGGGTCCGCGACGCGGCAGACAAGCTCGCGAAAACGCTGCCGCCCGCGCCGCTTTTCACGGCCGACTTCAAGGGCATGACGGTCGCTTTTAAGGCCGAGTCGCTGCAGCCCATGGGTGCCTTCAAGGTACGCGGCGCGTGGCACCGTTTGACGGCGCTCGACGGCGACGCGCGGCGGCGGGGCGTGGTGGCCTTTTCATCCGGCAATCACGCGCAGGGGGTGGCCTGGGCGGCCAAGCGACTCGGCATCGCCGCCACGATCGTGATGCCGCACGACGCGCCCAAGGTGAAACGCGACGCGACCATGGCGTTGGGCGCGGAGGTCGTCGGCTACGACCGCAAGACGGAAAGCCGCGAGCAGATCGCCGCCCGCCTGGCGGAGGCGAGGGGCGCGACTTTGGTGCCGAGCTTCGACGATCCCTGGATCATCGAGGGCCAGGGCTCGGCGGGCGTGGAGGCGGCTTGGCAGATGGAGCGCATAGGCTTGCCCGCGCCCGCCCACGTCGTGGTGCCGTGCGGCGGCGGCGGACTAGCGGCGGGGATCGCGCTGGCGCTGCCCGACGCACGCGTGACGGTGGTCGAGCCGGAGGGCTGGGACGACATGCGCCGCAGCCTGGAGGCGAGCTGGATCGAGCCCGTCGGTGCGAACCCGCCCGCGACCGCCTGCGACTCGCTCCAGACGCTGGAAGTGTCGCCGCTGACGTTCGACGTCCTCTCCCGCCGCGACGCGCAGGGCGTCGCCGTGTCGGAGGCGGAGACGGCGGCCGCGCAACGCTGGGCGGCGGAGCGCCTGCGGCTCGTGATCGAGCCCGGCGGCGCGGTCGCGCTCGCGGCGCTGCTCGCGGGCAAGGTGCGGCCGGAGCCGGGGCTGCTGGTGGTGCTGTCGGGCGGGAACGTCGACCTCGACGCCTATGCGCGGGTGCTGGCCGGGTGAACGGGCCGCTCGGTACGATCGCCAGCGCCGCGCCGGGCGTCGCGATGCTCGGCTTCTTCGCGTGCCTGGCGGGCGGCGGCTACCTCGTCGTGAAACGGCGCGACGTGAAGAAGGGCGCGCTGATGCTGGTGATGGCGGCGGTGCTGCTGACGAACGTCCTTATCTGGACGCTCTAGCCGTCCACGCGCTCGCCCTTGCGCCGGACCAGCGGCACGAGCACGGCCCACGGTGCCGCGATCGCAAGCAACAGCGCCGCGACGCCCAACGCCGGATTAGTGAGCATCAGCTCCCGCACGATCGGCATCGGCAGAAGCGGTAGAACGATCAGAGCAGCGAGCGCGGCCCAGCCTTGCCACCTGACCGGCCAGGCGCGGAAGTAACCCCGGCCGACATAGTAGCGGAACCAGGGCTCGCCCTCGCGGCTCACTTGATCGGCGACTTCGGATCCAGCCGCATATCCAGATACTTATCCACGCTTTCCATCAGCTCCGGCATCTCGTTCTCGAAGAAGTGGTTCGCCTTCGGAATCGTGTCGTGATGAATCGTGATGTGCTTCTGCGTCCGTAACTTGTCGACGAGCTTCTGAATCGCCGGCGGCGTCGCGACCTCGTCGTTCTCGCCCGCGATCAGAATGCCCGACGCGGGGCAAGGGGCGAGGAAGGTGAAGTCGTACATGTTGGCCGGCGGCGCGACCGAGATGAAGCCGCGCACCTCGGGACGGCGCATCAGCAGCTGCATGCCGATCCACGCGCCGAAGCTGACGCCCGCGACCCAGGTCGTCGACGCCTCCGGATGGAAGCTCTGCACCCAGTCGAGCGCGGAGGCCGCGTCCGAGAGCTCGCCCACGCCGTTGTCGAACACGCCCTGGCTCTTGCCCACGCCGCGGAAGTTGAAGCGCAACGTCGCGAAGCCGCGGCGCTGGAACGTCTTGTAGAGCGCCTGCACGATATGGTTGTTCATCGTGCCGCCGGACTGCGGGTGCGGGTGCAGGATCATCGCGACGGGCGCGCGCGGGCGGGCGGCGGGGGCGAAACGCCCTTCGAGTCGGCCCTCGGGGCCGGGGAAGATGACTTCGGGCATGTTGTTTCCTGCAACGGGACGGTCGGGGTGAACCCCCGAGAATGGCGCGCTATATAGGCGCAGCCCGTGTGATTGGAACCTGTGTTGCCGGACCGCATCTACCTAGACCACGCCGCGACCACCCCCGTCCGTCCCGAAGCGGTACGCGCGACCGCCGAGGCGATGGCGCGCTGGGCGAACCCCAGCTCCCCGCATGGCGAGGGCAGGGCGGCGAGGCGCGAGCTGGAGGACACGCGCGCCGCGATCGCGTCGGCGTACGGCTGGACCGGCTCCGTGCTGCTGACGAGCGGCGCGAGCGAGGCGCTGGCGATCGCGCTCGGCCGCGCGCAGGTCGAGCGGCGCGCGATCAACGCCGTCGAGCACGACGCCGTGTTCCGCGCCGCGGACGACGCCGAGGTGCTGCCCGTCGGGGCCGACGGCCTGCTCTCGACTCAAGCGCTCGACGCGTTCCTCGCCCAGCCCGGCCGGGCGCTCGTCGCCGCGCAGTGGGCGAACAGCGAGACGGGCGTGCGCCAGCCGATCGCCGCCATCGCCGATCGCGTACACGCGGCCAGACACCTGCTGCTCGTCGACGCGGCGCAGATGCCCGCGGGCGCGGACCCAGACGTCATGGCGCACGCCGACTTCGTCGCCGTCTGCGCCCACAAGCGCGGCGGCCCGCCGGGCGTCGGCGCGCTGCTGGTCCGTGACCTGGGCGCGCTCGCGCCGACGGGCGGTCAGGAGTTCGGCTACCGCGCCGGCACGGAGAACGCGCCCGCCGCCGCCGGCTACGCCGCCGCGCTTAAGCTTCCCGAGCCGATCGAGCGCTGGACGGCCCTTCGCGAGCGACTGGACGACGCGGTGCGCCGGTCGGACGGGCAGGTGGTCGGCGACGGTTCGCCCCGCCACCCCGCGGTCGGCGCGTACCGCATGCCGGGCACCGCGTCGGCGGCGCAGCTCATCCGCTTCGACCTAGCGGGCTTCGCGGTCTCGGCGGGCAGTGCCTGCGCCAGCGGGAGCATGAAGCCGAGCCACGTGCTGGCCGCTCTGGGCTGGACGGAGAAGGCCGGTCGCGAGGTCGTGCGCGTCAGCTTCGGCCGTGACACGAGCGAGGAAGAGATCGAGGCGTTCATCATCGCCTGGCGCCGCATCGCGCGTGAGACTCGAAGCGTTCTCGGGAACTTCGCCGCGTGACCTATCTCGACTATCAGGCGACCACGCCGCTCGCGCCCGAAGCGTTCGACGCCATGCTGCCCTGGCTCCGCGACCAGCACGCCAACCCGCACTCGCCGCACCGCGAAGGCCGCCGCGCCCGCGCCGCCGTGGAGGTCGCGCGCGGCCAAGTCACGGCGCTGCTCCCGGCGGGCGGCAAGCTCGCCTTCACCAGTGGTGCTACCGAGTCGCTCAATTGGGCGATCAAGGGCACGGCCGGCCCAATCGTCACGCTAGCGACCGAGCACGCGGCGACGCTCGACACGGTCGCCGCGACGGGGCGGCCGGTGACGGTGCTGCCGGTGCGGCCGGACGGGCTCGTCGACCTGAACGTCGCGGTGGAGGCGATCCGGCCCGGCACGGGGCTCGTCGCGGCGCTGCTGGGCAATAATGAGATCGGCGTCATCCAGCCGATCACCGAATTGGCGGACCTCGCGCACGCGGCCGGCGCACTGTTCCTGTGCGACGCCGTCCAGGGCTACGGCCGCGTGCCCATCCCGCATAATGTCGACCTGGTCGCCGTCTCCGCGCACAAGGTGCACGGGCCCAAGGGCGTCGGCGCGCTCTGGATCCGCGACGGCGTCCGACTGGCGTCACTGCTCCACGGCGGCGGGCAGGAGGACCCGGGCCGATCCGGCACGCTCAGCCCCGCGCTCTGCGCCGGCTTCGGCGCGGCGGCGAGGTTGATGCGCGAGCGGGCTAACGAAGACCGCGCCCATGTCGAGCGCCTGTTCGCGGCCGCGCTCGAACGGCTCGGGCCGGACTGGACGGTCAACGGCTCGGTCGAGCGGCGGTACAAGGGCAACCTCAACGTGCGCCGCCCAGGGCTCGACGTGGCGCGGCTCATGTCCGAGCTGCGCGACGTCAGCTTCTCGGCCGGCTCCGCCTGCGCCAGCGGCTCCGGCCGCCCTAGTCACGTGCTCCGCGCAATCGGCCTGTCGGACGCGGAGGCGCGGAACAGCATCCGCCTCGGCTTCGGCCGCTACACGACGGAGGAGGAACTGCTGGACGCGATCGACCGCATCAACGCCGCCGCGGCGGGCCAGCGGATCGCGGCATGATCCACGTGCGGTTCGTGGGTGCCGACGGCTCGGTGCAGGAGGCGGGAGGCGTCGAAGGCGTGCGCCTGCTCGACGTGGCGCAGGCCGCGGGGCAGCCGCTCGAGGGCACGTGCGACGGCGACATGGCCTGCGCGACGTGCCACGTGGTCGTCGATGCGGCCGACTTCGACCGCCTGCCGCCTGCGGGCGAGGAGGAGGAGGAGCTGCTCGACCTCGCCTACAACGCGACGCGGACGAGCCGGCTGGCGTGCCAAATCAGGCTCACGCCCGCGCTGGACGGGCTGACGGTGCGGGTGCCCTGAGCTTGCCTTTCGGGCGCGGTCCCGCCATATGCGGCGGCGGAAGTCGGGCGGACGTGGTCGTCGCCAACCCGGTCAGATCCGGAAGGAAGCAGCCGTAACGATTCCGCCACGGGTCGTTCCGGCTTCCACCGCGCAGCGCGCACGCGGCCAGCAAAGCTGGCCACGAGACGCGCAAGCGCGGCCGGCGGGTCGCCCAGCCGACCCGTCCGACGACGCGGCTTCGCCGCGGCGCTGCTTACCCCTTCCATTTTCCTCCTTCGTCATGCCGGACTTGTTCCGGCATCCATCGTCGTGCGTACGATCCCGCCGGTGTGCGCGTCCGACGATGTACTCCAGAACAAGTCCGGGGTGACGGGTGGGGGCGTGCACAAGTAGGCTCGCCTCCAACAAACCCCTGTCCTACCGCCCTCGCATCCGCCAGAGTCCCCCCGTGCCCCACTCGAATCGCCTTCACACCTGATGGCCACCTCGCTCGGCCTCGACGAACCCCCGCAGCCCCAGACCGCGGCTTACCGCGTCCTCGCGCGTAAATACCGGCCGCAGACCTTCTCGGAGCTGATCGGCCAGGATGCGATGGTCCGCACGCTCGGCAACGCTATCAAGCGCGGTCGGCTCGCCCACGCCTTTTTGATGACCGGCGTCCGCGGCGTCGGCAAGACCTCGACCGCCCGCCTCATCGCCAAGGCGCTGAACTGCATCGGCCCGGACGGGCAGGGCGGCCCGACGATCGACCCGTGCGGGCTTTGCGAGCCCTGCCGCGCCATCGCGGAAGGCCGCCACATCGACGTGATCGAGATGGACGCCGCGTCGCACACCGGCGTCGACGACGTCCGCGAGATCATCGAGGCGTCGCGCTACGCCGCCGTCTCCGCGCGCTACAAGATCTACATCGTGGACGAAGTCCACATGCTCTCCAAGAACGCGTTCAACGCGCTCCTGAAGACGCTGGAGGAGCCGCCCGCGCACGTGAAATTTCTGTTCGCCACGACCGAGGTGAACAAGGTCCCGATCACCGTCCTGTCGCGCTGCCAGCGCTTCGACCTGCGCCGCATCCCGGCAGAGCTGCTGGCCGAGCACTTCGCCGAGGTCTGCCGCAAGGAGGGCGTCTCCGCCGAGCCCGAGGCGCTGATGCTGGTCGCCCGCGCCGCCGAGGGCTCGGCGCGCGACGGCCTGTCGATCCTCGACCAGGCGATCGCGCACGCCGACCTGGAGGGCGGGGGTGTCTCCGCCGACGCCGTGCGGCAGATGCTGGGCCTATCCGACCGCGGCGCGGTGCGCGACCTGTTCGCGCTGCTGCTCGCCGGCGACGGGGCGGGGGCGCTTCAGGCGCTCAGGCGGCAGTATGATTACGGCGTCGACCCGCTCGGCGTGTTCCGCTCGTTGCTCGAGACGGTGCACGGCGTCACGCTCGTCAAAGTCGGCACCGCGCCCGACCTGGCGCAGCCCGACGAGGAACGCGCGGCATACGCCGACTGGGCGGCCAAGCTGTCCTTCCCCGCGCTCCACCGCCTCTGGCAATTGATGCTGAAAGGTCATGAGGAGGTCGCGCGCGCATCCCTGCCGATCGAGGCGGCGGAGATGGCGCTGCTCCGCGTCGTCCACGCCTCGACGCTCCCCGATCCGGGCGAGCTCGCGCGGCGGATGGCGGGCGAAGGTGGGACAGCGATTCAGTCTCACTCCGCGTCAAGCTCGTCAAAGTCGTCACCTTCGGAGCCCGCCGCGGCGCCCCAGCCGACCGCGCCCGCCGAGTTCGCCGGCCTCGTCGCGCTGCTGGAAAACGAGAAGCAACATGCGCTTGCGGAACGGTTGAAAATTTCTGGAAGCGTAATTCGGTATGCGCCGCCTGAACTCGTGCTGTCGAGCACGCGCCCGCTCCCCGCGGACTTTACACGTGTTCTTTCCGAGGCGCTGCGCGGTGCGACTGGTCAGAACTGGCGCGTTGCACTCGAGGATACTTCCGGGCAGCCAACGTTGCGTGAACAAGAGAAGTCAGAGATGGAAGCGGAACGCCGGGCGGTGCTCGATAGTCCTCTCGTCAAGGCCGCGTTCGACGCGTTCCCCGACGCCGAGCTGATCGACTGGAAGAACGGAGTAGCACAGTGAAGAACTTGGACGAGATCATGGCCATGGCGCAGAACGTCCAGGCCCAACTCCAGGAAGCGCAAGCGAACCTTGATAAGATCGAGGTCGAGGGCCAGTCCGGTGGCGGTATGGTGAAGGTCCGGGCATCCGCCAAGGGCCGCATCATCGCCGTCGACATCGACCCGTCGCTGCTCCAGCCGTCCGAGAAGCAGATGCTGGAGGACCTGGTCGCCGCCGCCTTCAACGACGCCCGCGCCAAGGCGGACGCCGCGTCGGGCGAGGAGATGAGTAAGATGTCCGCAGGCATCCCGCTCCCGCCGGGATTTAAGCTTCCTTTTTAACTTCTTACCCCTCTCCTGCTTTCGCGGGAGAGGGTGGCCGAGCGCAGCGAGGTCGGGTGAGGGCCTGTTCATCGGGATGCGCCCTGCTCAGGCCCTCACCCTGCGGCTGCGCCGCTGTCCCTCTCCCGCGAAAGCGGGAGAGGGGCTAGTCGTACAAGCACCGATCCAACCCCTCGCGCCGCACCACGGCCACCTGCCGCGCGAGCCGGTTCCCGTGCCGCCGCGTGAACCCGCTAGGCGAAACAGCCTCTCGCTTCTTCGGCAGCGGCAGCACCGCCGCGATCCGCCCCGCCTCGGTCGGCGACAGCTGCTTGGCCGAGTGCCCGAAGTAACGCTGCGCCCCGGCCTCCGCCCCGTAGGTGCCGATCCCGGTCTCGGCGACATTGAGGTACACCTCCATGATGCGTCGCTTGTCCCAGATGAGCTCGATCAACACCGTGAACCATGCCTCCAGCGCCTTCCGGAAATAGCCACCGCCCTGCCACAGGAACGCATTCTTCGCCGTCTGCTGGCTGATCGTCGACCCGCCACGGATGCGCCCGCCCTTCATGTTGCTCGCCGCCGCCCCGGCGATCGCGCGGAAGTCGAAGCCGTCGTGGGTGCAGAAGCGCGAGTCTTCGCCCGCGATGGCGGCGCGCGCCATGTCGGGGTCGATCCGGTCGAGCGAAGTCCAGTCCTTGGTCACGCCCCGCCCGGCGAACAGGTCGCCCGCCATCGTCGCGGTGAACGGCACGGGCACGAAGCGGTAGATTAGGACCCAGAGCACGGAGATCAGCACGAACCCGATCACGGCCTTGAACAGGATGCGGAAGAACCGGAACATGGCCGCGCTCTAACGCGATCCCGCCAGGATCGCACGCGCCGCCGCGACGCCCGTCGCGTACGCCCCGTGCGCCGTCGAGAAGTCCTGGGTGGAACATGCTTCACCTGCGAAGAAGATGCGATCGTCGACCGGCTCGGCAAGCGTCGCTCGCGACGTAGCGCAGCCGACGCGCGCGTGGCTGTAGCTGCCCCGGATGAACGGCTCTCGCCGCCATCGCGTCGTCGCGATCGGCCGCAGGCGGTCGCGCCACCCGCTCCCGAGCAGCGCGACCAGCTCGTCGATTGCGAACGCCGCCGCGTCGCCGCCCTCCAGTGCCTCCGCGCAGTCGCCGCCGAAGAAGCTCTCGATCACCGGCCAGCCAAACGGCGACAGGCGATGGCTCGCGGTGCAGGCGCTGTGCGGGTTCCCGATCAGGTGCTGGTTCGCGGACCACTCGGCCCTGTCTACGGCCAGGAACACCTTGTCCGCCAGCCCGAGCGGCAGGTCGTCGGCGGCCTGCTGCTTGTCCGGCAACGGCGGATCGAACGCGAGCGCGCCGCTCGCCAGCACAGGCGTCGGCACGGCGACGATCACGCGGTCGGCTTCGATCGTGCCGGCGGGCGTGTCGAGCCGGAGCGCGCGGCTGCAATGGTCGATGCGGGTGACAGGCGTGTTCAGCCTTGTGGGCACGCCCGCGGCATGGGAAGCGACGAGCGTCCCATAGCTCTCTCGCACCGTCCAGTTATCCTCGGTTGCAGCCTCCTCGTACGCCGCCCAGTCGTGGAGCGAGACGCGGGCGAGGGGCGCCCCGTTCACATAGCCGGAGATGGCGTCGATCAGCGGTCGCCAAGGCTCGTCCTCAGCGAGGAAGTCGGACAGCGGTCGGTCGGGCCCGTCCCGCGCGTCGAGCGCCGCCCGCTCAAAATAGTCCCAGGCCGTGCCGAACGCCTCGCGTTCTTCGGGCGAAAAGTCGAGATCGCGCCACTGCTGGTCCCAATTCGCCGGCGAGCGGTCGACGGTGAAGTCGGATGCTTCCGCAATCCCGACCCACGGGTTCCGCCCGCCCGAGTGCAGCCACCCGCACCCGAGATCGACAGTCGCGCCCAGTTCGGGAAGCGGCAGGCTCCGAGCCCGCCCGCCGAGCCGGTCCGACGCCTCGACGAGCAGCACATCGCATCCAGCGACGTGCAGCGTCCGCGCCGCCGCGATCCCGGCCGCACCGCCACCGATGACGACGGTCGAGCCGTTCATCCGAGGCAGCGTCGCGGCGAAGCCGCGTCGTCGGTCGTAGCTCGCGCTACGCCGGCCGGGCTCGCGGGCGCCTGCGGCACCGCTACGCGGCTGCGAGCAGCCGCTTCTCTCCCGCGAGCCGCATCATCGCCTTTTGCAGCTTCTCGAAGGCGCGAACCTCGATCTGCCGCACGCGCTCGCGGCTGACGCCGTAAACCTGCGAAAGCTCCTCAAGCGTCTTCGGGTCATCCGTCAGGCGGCGCTCGGTTAAGATGTGCCGCTCGCGGTCGTTCAGGTCGCCCATCGCGTCCATCAGCATCGCGTGGCGGACGTCCGCCTCCTGCGCCTCGGCGACCGTCTGATCCTGCAACGGCGCGTCATCGGCCAACCAGTCCTGCCATTGACCCTCGCCGTCCTCGCGCATGGAGACGTTGAGCGACGTATCGCCGCCCATCGCCATACGACGGTTCATGGAGACGACGTCCTGCTCGGTCACGCCCAGGTCGGTGGCGATCTTGGTGACGTCCTCCGGCTTGAGGTCGCCATCCTCGAACGCGTCGAGCTTGGATTTCATGCGTCTAAGGTTGAAGAACAGCTTCTTCTGCGCGGCCGTGGTGCCCATCTTCACCAGCGACCAGGATCGCAGGATGTACTCCTGGATCGACGCCCTGATCCACCACATGGCGTAGGTCGCCAGGCGGAAGCCGCGGTCGGGCTCGAACTTCTTCACGCCCTGCATCAGGCCGATATTGCCCTCCGAGATGAGCTCGGACGTGGGCAGGCCGTAGCCGCGATAGCCCATCGCGATCTTCGCGACGAGGCGCAGGTGCGACGTCACGAGCTGCGCCGCGGCCTCCGTGTCGCCATGCTCTTGGAAGCGCTTGGCGAGCATATATTCCTGCTCCGGCGCCAGGATCGGAAACTTTTTGATCTCGGCCAGATAACGGTTCAGGCTCTGCTCGCCGCCGAGCGCCGGGATCGTCGCCGGTACGTTGCTAGCTGCTGCCATGGAAGTATCTCCCGTTATGCTGGAGGTGAACCGCAGGCGACCCGCGCGGTGCACGCATCCTATACGTTAAGACTAATGAACAGTTCCTGCATGTCGCCCGGCCAAGCGCTTTCAAACGCCATAGGACGGCTTGTCACCGGATGGGTGAAGCCCAGATATGCGGCGTGCAGGGCCTGCCGCTGAAACCCAAGTTGCTTCGCGACCGCGCCCACGCTCCCCTTGGCGCGTCCATAGACCGGATCGCCGATAAGCGAGTGGCCGATCGACGCCATGTGGACGCGGACCTGGTGCGTCCGGCCCGTCTCCAGCCGGCATTCGACCAGCGCGGCGTCGCGCAGCTTCCGCACGGTCCGGTAGTGCGTGACCGCCCGCTTGCCGGTCGAGACGATCGCGACCTTCTTGCGATTCTGCGGCGACCGTGCGAGCGGCGCGTCGACCACGCCCTCCGCCGGCCTGGGCACGCCATAGACGATGGCGAGGTAACGCCGGTCGATGCTGTGCGCCGCGAACTGCTTGGCCAAGCCTTCATGCGCCCGGTCCGTCTTGGCCGCGACCATCAGGCCCGACGTGTCCTTGTCGATCCGATGCACGATGCCTGGCCGCGCCACGCCGCCGATGCCGGACAGACTGCCGCCGCAATGGTGCAGCAGCGCGTTGACCAGCGTGCCGTCGAGATTGCCCGCCGCCGGGTGCACCACCAGCCCGGCGGGCTTGTCGACGACGATCAGATGCTCGTCCTCGAACGCGACCGAGAGCGGGATGTCCTGCGCCTCGTTATGCGCCGGCTCGGGCTCCGGCACGGCGACGGCGAAGGTGTCGCCCTTGCGCGCCTTCCGCGCCGGATCGCGCAATTGCTCGCCCGCGCGGGTGACCGCGCCGGCCGAGATCAGCACCTTCAGCCGCTCGCGCGACAAGGTGGGGATCGCGTCCGCCAGCGCGCGGTCCAGACGCCAACCGTCCGCACCTGCGCCGATGCGCGCTTCGATGATGGAAACCCCCCGGTCCATGTGCGACGGATATGGGGATGATCGTGCGGATTACAACGGAAACGCTGGATGCGATCGTGACCGAAACGATTGCGGAAAGCGGTCGCGAGGCGTGCGGCCTACTACTTGGGGCGGACGATCGGATCACCGCGCACCGGCCCGCCCGCAACGTCGCCGACGACCCGCACCGTCGTTTCGAGATCGACCCCGCAACCCTCCTCGCCGCGCACCGCGCCGCTAGGGCGGACGGGCCGGCGATCCTCGGCTGCTACCACTCTCACCCGACCGGCTCGCCCGACCCGTCGGCACGGGACGCCGCCGATGCGGAGCCGAACGGCTGGCTATGGCTGATCGTCGGGGCGGGAGAGGCGAGGCTCTGGCGCGCGGTCCGCGACGGGGCGGTGCACGGCCGCTTCGAGCCCGTGCCGTTCACTTGCGTTAGTGGCCCGCCCGCGCCAGAGAGCGCGCTTTCCGGATAAGGCCCAACGATGACCGTCAGCCCCGTCGACCTCGCGAGCCTGCTCTGTTCGCGTCTGTGCCACGACCTCCTGTCGCCGGTCGGCGCGCTCAACAACGGGCTGGAGCTGCTCGCCGACGAGACCGACCCGGCGATGCGCGAGCGCTGCATGGACCTGCTCGCCGAGAGCGCGCGCGTATCCGCCAATAAGCTGAAATTCTATCGTCTCGCGTTCGGCGCGGGCGGCGGTTACGGCGAGGCGGTGGACGCGCGCGAGACGCAGGCCGCGGTGCGTGGCCTGGTCGCCGACAACAAGCGCGTGGAGCTCGGCTGGTACGTCGAGGAGCCGACGCTGACCAAGCCCGCCACCAAGGTGCTGCTGAACCTCGTCCTCCTCGCCGCCGACGCGCTGGTCCGCGGCGGCAGCCTGGACGTCGGCGCGGAGGAGAATAACGGCGTCACGGAGATCGTGGTGAAGATGGAAGGGCAGCGCATCGTGCTCGACCCCGAGCTGCGCCGCATGCTCGTCGACGGCGAGGCGGAGGGCGGCGTCACCGCCCGCTCGGCCGCCGCTTATGTCACGCACGAGCTCGTCCGAAACAGCGGCGGCCGCATCCAGGTGTCCGAGCCCGCCGACGACGTGATGATACTGGGCGCGGCGCTGCGCGCGGGGTAAACCCGCTGGTAACCGGCTCTCGTCCATGAAGCGCTCCGAATACGGGGAGCCCATGGACGAGCTGCTGCAGGAATTTATCGCGGAGACGCGGGAGACGCTGGAGGCGCTCTCCGGCGAGATCGTCGCGTGGGAGGCCAATCCCACGGACCGCGCGCGCTTGGACGCCATCTTCCGCTTCGTCCACACGGTGAAGGGGAGCTGCGGCTTCCTCGACCTGCCGCGCCTCGCCCGCCTCAGCCACGCGGCGGAGGACGTGCTCGCGGCGGTGCGCGACGGCAAGCGCGCGCCCGACACGCAGCTCGTCAACGCGGTCCTCGCCATCGTCGACCGCATCGGCGAGATCGTGGAGGCGATCGACGCCGGCCACGCGCTGGACGACTCGGCGGAGGACCTGTTGATCGCCGCGCTGGCCGAGGACGCCGCGCCCGCAATCGCCGCCGGCGGGTCCGGCAACCTGCGCGCGCCCACCCGCAGCGTCCGGCTCAACGTCGAGCTGCTCGACCGCATGATGAGCGGCATGTCCGACATGGTGCTCGCCCGCAACGAGCTCGCCCGCCGCATGCGCGAGGGCGACGCCGACCCGCGCACCGAGGCCGCGCTGGAGCGCCTGTCCGCCACCGTCGCCGAGATGCGCGACACGGTGACGCGCACGCGCATGCAGAAGATCGAGGCGCTCTTCTCCGCGCTGCCCCGCATGGTGCGCGACACCGCCGCATCGCTCGGCAAGGCGGTGCAGCTCCAGATCGAGGGCGCGGACGTCGAGCTCGACCGCGAGATGATCGAGATGATGCGCGACCCGCTGGTCCACATTATACGCAATGCGATTGATCACGGCGTCGAGGCTCCCGCCGTCCGGCGCGAGGCCGGCAAGCGCGAAACCGGAAGGCTGCGCGTCTCGGCGCGGCAGTCGGGCAATCGCATCATGATCGAGGTCGCGGACGACGGCGCGGGGATCGATGTCGGCCGCGTTGTCGCCAAGGCCGCCAAGGTGGGCCTTCACGACGTGCAGACGCTCGCCGCCATGCCGGAAGCGGCCAAGCTCGACCTGATCTTCGCGCCCGGCCTGTCCAGCCGCGACGTGGCGTCCGACATCTCCGGCCGAGGTGTCGGGATGGACGTGGTTCGCGCCAACGTCGAGCAGATCGGCGGGCGCGTGTCGCTCGACAACAGGCCCGGCCGCGGTCTCACCGTCGTTATGGAGGTGCCGCTCACGCTCTCCATCCTGTCCACCATCGTCGTGGGCGCGGGCGGGGAGCGCTATGCGCTGCCGCGCCAGACCGTCGAGGAGATCGTGACGGTGCGCGGCGACGCGGTGCGCGTCGACCTGTTGGGCGACACGCCCGTGGTAACGGTGCGCGGGGTGCGGTTGCCGCTGGTCGACCTGGCCGGATTGCTCGACCTCAGAAGCTCGCTCTTTTTCGACCTCAACACCATGATCATCGTCGCCACGCGCGACGGCGCCTTCGCGCTGGCGGTGGACGAGGTGATCGACACGGAGGAACTGGTCGTGAAGCCGGCCGCGCCGGCGATCATGGCGACGGGGCTCTACGCCGGGCAAACCTTGCCCGACTCGGGCCGGCCCATGCTGCTGCTCGACGGGGCAGGGGTCGCGGCCTATGCCGGCCTGCGCTTCGGCTCATACGAGGTCGCCGAAGAGCAGCAGGCCGAGCAGCGCCAGGGCGCAGCCGCGCTCCTGTTCCAGGATCTGGACGGTCGCCGCCGCGCGATTGCGCTCGCCTGCGTCGACCGCGTGGAGACCGTTTCCGCCGACGCCATCTCCCACACCGCCGGACGGCTGCGGCTCGCCGTCGAGGAGCGCCTTCTGCCGCTGCACGCCAACGCGCCGGTCGCCGAGGGACGCGAGGCGACCGTGCTGCGCCTGACGGACGGCGCGATCGAGGTGGGCTACGCCATCGCCGAGCCGATCGACATCGTCGAATTGCCGGCCGAACTCGCACCCGCGCTGGATCCGCGCTTCATGGGCGTGGCGGTCATCGGCGACGAGCAGGTCGAGGTCGTCGACCCGATCACCCTGTTCGTCCACGAGCCGGATGCGGTCGCCAGCGCGCCTTTGTGCCTGCTGCAGCCCGACGAGGGCGGCTGGATGGAGACGTTCCTGCGCGGCACGCTCGAGGCCGCGGGCTACCGCTGCGTCACCAGGCTCGCGCCGGGCGAGCAGGCGGCCGTGGCGCTGACGCTCGACGCCGCGCCGGTGCCGGCCGT
The DNA here is from genome assembly GCF_002288825.1 of Sphingomonas lenta. GTDB lineage: Bacteria > Pseudomonadota > Alphaproteobacteria > Sphingomonadales > Sphingomonadaceae > Sphingomonas > Sphingomonas lenta. Next base: position 526,661 of record NZ_NSLI01000001.1, on the reverse strand, counting down.
GCCGACCGTGCATCTCAGCCGCGACCGCGCGGGCGCCGACGGGGTCGGCACCGTCTACCGCTACGACCGCGACGCGCTCCTCGCCGCGGTATCCGCGCGTATCCAGTCCAAGAGGGCCGCATGACCGAGCTGTTCCTGATCGCGCACGTCGCCGGCCGCGGCGTCGCCATTCCGGCCGACCGCGTCGACTCCGTCGTCGACATCGGCGAGATCGTGAAGGTGCCGCGCGCCGACCCCGCTGTGCGCGGGCTGGCGGCGCTCCGCAGCCGGGTCGTGACGGTGGTCGATACCGGCCTGGCGTTGGGTCTCGCGCCGCTCGGCAAGACGGCGCGCGCGGTCATCACGCGCGTCGACGGCCACTATTACGCCGTGCTGGTCGACTCGTTGGAGGACGTGGCGAGCTTCGAGCGCCGACCTATCGCGTTCGGCGCGGCGCTGGGCGAGGGCTGGCGCGCCGCCGCGACCGGTCTGGTCGAACGCGACGGTGAGCCGCTGCTCGTCATTGATCCCGCCGCACTTGTCCCTGCGCCGCTCGCCCAAGCTGCTTGACGATCTTGCCGTCTCCAGCGGTTTAACGACCTGGTCACTCCTCTCCCGCTAAGCGGTTGTGCGTACAATGGAAGGCTGCCCATGAAGACCTGTCTCGTCGTCGACGACTCCAAGGTGATCCGCAAGGTCGCGCGCCACATCCTCGAAGCGCTGAACTTCAGCGTCAGCGAGGCGGGCGACGGTCGCGAAGCGTTGGAGCGTTGCCGCGAGGCCCAGCCCGACGTGATCCTGCTCGACTGGAACATGCCCGTCATGAGCGGCATGGACTTTCTGCGCGCGCTCCGCGCCTCGGAAGGCGGGTGGAAGCCTAAGGTCGTGTTCTGCACGACGGAGAACGGCATGGCCTATATCCGCGCCGCCATAGAGGCCGGCGCGGACGAGTATGTCATGAAGCCGTTCGATCGCGACACGCTCGAGAGCAAGCTTCAGATTGTCGGCGTCGCCTAAGCGCTCGGCTATTCCCAATGCGCACCAACGCTGCCTCTAAGGCCGAGCCGCGCCCCGGCCGCGTTCTGATCGTCGATGACTCGGCGGTGGCGCGCGCGGTGCTGGCGCGCGTGCTCGCCGGTTCCGACCGGTTGGAGGTGGCGGGCTCCGTCCCGACCGCGGCGGCCGCGCTGTCGTTCCTGGCCGGCGCGAGCGTCGACCTGGTGATCCTCGATATCCAGATGCCCGGCATCGACGGGCTCACCGCGCTTCCCGACCTGATCGCGGCCGGCAGGGGCGCCAAGGTCCTGGTCGTCTCGTCGGCGGCGGGCGAAGGCGCGGCCGCGACGATCCAGGCGCTCGCGCTTGGCGCGGCGGACACGCTCGTGAAGCCGCTACCGGGCGAGCGCGCCCACCGCTTTGAGGCGGGGCTGATCGAGAAGATCGAGCGGCTGCTACTCCCCGACGCGCCGGTCGCCCGCGCGCCGGTCGCCGTGCGGCCCGTGCCCGACGCGAGCGTCGCGCCGGTGGTCGACGACGCGTTCGACATCGTCGCGATCGGCGCCTCCACGGGCGGCATCCACGCCCTGTCGCAGCTGCTGCGCGGGCTCCCGCCGACATTCAGCGTGCCCATCTTGGTGACGCAGCATCTGCCCGCGTCGTTCATGCCCTATTTCGCGGCCCAGCTCGCCGTCCTCGCCGGCAGGCCCTGCGAGGTCGCGACCGACCGGATGCGCATCCGGCCCGGCCGGATCGTCATCGCGCCGGGCGACGCGCACATGCGCTGCGTGCCGCTGGCGGACGGGACGGCGGCGGTGCGCCTGTCGACCGAGCCCCAGGCGAGCGGCTGCACGCCGTCGGTCGACCCGATGTTCGATTCGGTCGCCGAGTGTTTCGGCGCCCGCGCACTCGCCGTCGTGCTGAGCGGCATGGGCCGCGACGGGACGGCGGGCGCGCGGCGGGTCGCGGCGACGGGCGGCTATGTGGTCGTGCAGGACCGCGCCAGCTCCGCGGTGTGGGGCATGCCCGGCTCCGTCGCATCCGCCGGGCTCGCCGCGGCGACGCTCGATCCGCAGGGGATCGGGCGCGTGATCGCGTCGCGTCGGCGTCCGCAATGCTGAGCGCGGCCAAGGCGGCGGGCGCGGGGCAGGGGGCGACCGCGGTGCTCGCCGCCCTGCTCGAAGCGCGCACGGGCCAACAGATCGCGCAGGACCGCGCATGGCGGCTCGACACTGCCCTGAAACCGCTGCTGCGCGAACGCGGCATGGAGAGCCTCGACCAGCTCGTCCGCGAGCTGCTTCTCGGCCAGGACCATCAGCTCGGAGACCGTATCGTGGACGCGCTGCTGAATCAGGAAAGCTCCTTCTTCCGCGATGCCCCCACCTTCGACCTCCTCGGCGAGGCGCTGGGCGAGATCACCGCGGGCCGCCGCGCGCGCATTTGGAGCGCGGGTTGCTCCACGGGCCAGGAGCCGCTGTCGCTGGCCATGCTGCTCGCCGAGCGCGGCGCGGACGCGTTCGAGATCCTCGCCACCGACGTGTCGGAAGGCGCGCTCGCCCGCGCCAAGGCGGGCCGGTTCACGCAATTCGAGATCCAGCGCGGACTGCCGATCCGCCGCATGATGCGCTGGTTCGACGCCGACGGCGCGGACTGGGTCGCGAAGCCCGAGCTCATGCGGTACGTGTCGTTCCGCCGCATCAACATGGTCGCCGACCAGCAGCCGCCCGGCCGCTTCGACCTAGTTATGTGCCGCAACCTGCTCATGTACCTGGCCGCGGACCAGCGTCAGGCCGTGCTCGGCCGCATCGCCGCCGCTCTGCGCCCCGGCGGGCTCCTGGTGCTGGGCGCGGGCGAGACGGTGATCGGGCAGACGAACGCCTTCGCGCCGAGCCCGCGGTGGCGCGGCCTCTACGAAGCGGCGGAGCGGGCCGGAGGACGGGCCGCCGCCTGAGAAGCGGTTTACAAGCGCGCGCGGTGCCGCCAAGCCTCTGCACCGCAATGACGATCATCGACACGCCCTCGCCCAACCACGACGAGCGCTCGCTGCCGATCAGCATGATCGTGCTGCATTACACGGGCATGCAGGACGCCGACGCCGCGATCCAGCGCCTCTGCGATCCGGAAGCCAAGGTGTCGTGCCATTATCTCGTCGCGGAAGACGGCTCGGTGTTGCGCATGGTGCCCGAGGAGCGCCGCGCGTGGCACGCGGGTCGATCGCACTGGCGCGGGGTGACGGACGTCAACTCGGCGAGCATCGGCATCGAGATCGTCAACCCAGGCCACGAGTTCGGCTATCGTTCTTATCCGGACGAGCAGATGTCGGCGCTGATCCCGCTCGTCGCGGAGATCAAGGACCGCTACGCGATCACGCGCGGCAACGTCGTCGGCCATTCCGACATCGCGCCCGCGCGCAAGCGCGATCCGGGCGAGCTCTTCCCGTGGCACAGCCTCGCGCGCCTGCGCCTCGCGCTTCCCCGGCCGACCAAGAACCTGATGGACCCGCACTGGACGGAAGGCGGCTTCCTGCTCGCGCTGGAGCGGTTCGGCTACGACGTGACCGAGCCCATGGCGGCGATCATGGCGTTCCAGCGCCGTTTCCGCCCCGAGCTGATCGACGGGGAGATCGACGCGGAGTGCCGGATGATCCTGCTGGCCTTGCTGCTTCCCAAGCCGCAAGGGGACGACTAAAGGGATCCCGCCAGAGGGTCGGGCGACCGCGTCACACGAGTTGTGCCGAGGAAAGTCCGGGCTCCGCGGAACGACGGTGCCGGGTAACGCCCGGCGGGGGTGACCCCAGGGAAAGTGCCACAGAAAACAAACCGCCCAGGCTTCGGCCGGGCAAGGTCGAAACGGTGCGGTAAGAGCGCACCGCGCTTCCGGTAACGGCGGCGGCACGGCAAACCCCACCGGGAGCAACACCGAATAGGGGCGGCATATGGGCGTGTTCCCGCCCGTCGCCCGGGTTGGTGGCTAGAAGCGGCGCGCGAGCGTCGCCCGAGAGGAATGGTCGCCCATCCCTCCTTCGCCACGGCTTCGCAGGGCCAGCCCTGCAAGGCTCAAGCGGAGCGGGGAGGACAGAACCCGGCTTACAGACCCTCTGGCCTTTTCCCGCCGCCCGTCGCAAACCTTCGCGAAACAGGGGGATCGTAACATGGGCCTACAACTCACGATCGGTGCGGCGTTGCTCGCTGTCGGCGCCGCTCAGCAGCCCGCGTCCCCCTCCGCCCGCCAGAGCGCGCAACAACTGTTCGACGCCGCCGCCGCGCACGAGGCGAAGAAGGATTGGGCCGGCGCCGCGGCCGCGTGGGAGCGTTTGGAGCGGGCGGCGGGCAACAACAAGCGCACGCGGGCGATCGCGGGCGTGCGCAAGGGGAATGCGCTCTACAACCTCGATCAGGACGACGCCGCGGTCGCCGCGCTTCGCTCGTCGCTGGCGGGGCTGCCCACCGGCGATCCGACGCTGCGGGAAGATCGCTACCAAGCGCATCTTATCCTCGGTCGTGTGGCGGAGAGGTCGCTCGACTACGCCACCGCGGCGAAGGAGTACGCCGCTGCCGAGACGCTCGGAGATGCGCCGTCGCTGAAGCTGGGCGCTATGGTCAGGCTCGCCGCGACGCAGACCTTCCTGGATCCCGTCGCCGCCGCAGCGACGTTGGATCGCGCGGACGCGATCATGGCGCCGATCCAGGTCGCGCCGGAGACCAAGGCAGTGTTCGCGCGCCGACGCGCGATCCTGCAATTGAATCGAGGCGATTTCGCGGGTGCACGAGACCATGCGACACGTGCCGTCCGGCTGCTCGGCGGTCTCACGACCAGGGTGAACCTGGAGGATGTGGCCGCACGCGGCGACGCCGCGCTCGCCTTTCTGCTCGGCGGTCAAGCGGAGAAGGCACGCGAGTACATGGCCTATACGGGAGCAGGGCGCGTGCCTGGCGGCTTCGGACCTGGGGCCGAGATGAAGCCTCCTCCTTGCGGCGGCGAGGCCGGCCTCAAGCCGACGGACGTCGCCGTGATCGAGTTCTCGATCGGCGACCGAGGGGAGGTCACGCTGGCCACGCCGATCTACGCCGCGGGCGGGCCGAGCGTCGCACTGGAATTCGCACGCGTCGCCCGCGAGTGGTCGTGGTCGCCCGAAGGGGTGAAGAAGCTGCCGGCCTTCTTCCGCAACAACGCGCGTGTCGAGATGCGCTGCTCCACGGCGTTCGAACGCCCCTCGGTCGGCGACTTGCTGGAAGCCGACCTCGGCGCGTGGCTCACGACCAAGGACGCCTCGATGCCGGACGAGGACGGCGCCGCGGCGGCGTTGGCGGAGCGGGATCGCGCGACCTATGCCGCGGCGCAGGCGCGCGGCGGCACGGACGTGGCGTTGATCGGCCCGGCTTACCGGCTCGTCTACAATCGCGTCGTGCCACGTGAGGAGTCTCACGACGCGGCCCGCCGAGCGCTGGCGGCGGCGGTCGCGAACGGCGCGCCGCCCACGGCTAGGCTCGCGCTCGAACTCGCCGTTCGCGGGACGGAAGGCGCGCAGACATGGCACGGCGTCCGCTGGCGCAACCGGTTGCACGAGACCCTGGCCGACCCCGTTTATGCGGCAGACCCCCGCGCGCGGGCCGTCACGCGGCTGATGCTCGCCGACGCGGAAGGAGGCGACGATGCCCGGCCGCATCTGACGGCCGTGGCGGACGACGCGGCGCTTGCCGCGGCCGACCCGCTAAAGGTCGGCGCGCTGATCCGTCTGGCGTCGCTGGAGCATGCCGAAGGGCGTCCTGACGCCGCGCGCGCCGCCTTCGCCCGGTCGGGTTTGGCGGCCGATCAGTGCGCGCTGGTCGACAAGACGCCCGACATGCTGAGCTCGGGCGCCGGCTCGGATGACTTCCCGATGGAAGCGGCTCGCTGGGGCTTCGAAGGCTGGGTCAGCACGGAGTACGACATCGCCGCGAACGGCCGGACGCAGGGCGTGCGCGCGGTGCTCTCGTATCCGCCCTTCGTCTTTTCGCCGGCGGGCGAAGGGGTCTTCCGCTCCGCGCGCTTCGAAAAGACGTTCCGCCCCGACGGCGGGCTCGGCTGCGGCGCGCAGGGCGGGCGGGTCAGGTTCGAAATGCCGGGCGGCTGACCCTAGAGACCCTCGGACGCCCCCGCCGCCTCCAGCTCCGCCGTCGGCACCAGCACCCGACCCGGCCGGGGCACGCCGTCGAGCGGCGTGTCGCGGTCGATCTCCATGAGCGGCTTCAGCAGGCCGTCGCGGATGTCGTAGACCCAGCCGAACAGCGTCAGGTCCTGCCCGCGCCGGAACGCGCCCTGGACGGTGTCGGTGCGCGCGAGGTTCAGGAGCTGGTCGCGGACGTTCACTTCGACGAAGCGGTTCACCCGCGCCTCGTGGTCGGCGAGCCCGTCGATCTCGTCGGCATGCTCGCGCCGCACGCGCCGCGCCTCTTCCAGCCACTTGTCGACCGGCCCCTCCACGCCGCCGTCGAGCGCCGCGGTGATGCCGCCGCAGCCGTGATGGCCGCACAGCACGATGTTGGGCACCTTCAGCACGTCGACCGCGTATTGCAGCACGGACAGGAGGTTCAGGTCGTCCGCATGGACCAGGTTGGCGATGTTCCGATGGAGGAACATGCCGCCCGGCTGCGTGTCGGTGATCTGCTCGGGGCTGACGCGGCTGTCGGAGCAGCCGATCCAGAGGAACCTGGGCGACTGGCCGGCGGACTGGCGACGGAAGAAGTCGGCGTCCTCGTCCAGGATCTCGCGCGCCCACGCCTTGTTGGCGAGTAGGACCTGCTTATGCTCCCTCATGCGAACTGCACCTCGGCCTTGGGCGCCCGGATCAGCGGGGCGGTACGCTTGGCGAGGTCGCCCTTCACCTTGACGGTGATGCCGCGATACTCCGCGCCTTTGATGAACGAATTGATGATCTCGACATTGTCGAGGTCGACGTAGTTGGTCGCGGAGAGGTCGATCAGCAGGTCGGCCCCGTCCGGCACGCGGGCCAGCTCGCGCTGCAGCTCGTACTTGTGGATGAAGTACAGGTTGCGGCGCGCGCGCACGAGGCAGTCGGTGCCGTCGCAGGCGAAGGTGATCGCGGTACGGAAGTTGCGCGCGACCACGAACACGAACCCGACCGCGAGGCCGATCGCGATGCCGACCAAGAGATCGGTGAACAGGATCGCCACGACCGTGATCACGAAGGGCGCGAACTGCGTCCAGCCCTGACGGAAGCGCTGGATGAACAGCGCGGGCTTGGTGAGCTTGTAGCCCGTCTGGATCAGCACCGCGGCGAGCGCGGCGAGCGGGATCAGGTTCAGCATCGCCGGGATCAAGGCCACCGAGAGCAGCAGCCAGAGGCCGTGCAGTATGGTCGACAGCTTGCTGTCGGCACCCGACGCGACGTTAGCGGAGGAGCGTACGATCACCGACGTGACGGGCAGGCCGCCGATCAGGCCGGAGACGAAGTTGCCGCCGCCCTGCGCGAACAGCTCCCAATTCTTGTCGGTCGTGCGGCGCTTGGGGTCGAGCTCGTCGATCGCCTTGACGCTGAGCAGCGATTCGAGGCTGGCGACGATCGCCAGCGTGATCGCCGCGGTCCACACCGCGCCGTTGCCGATCTGGCTGAAGTCGGGAAGCGAGAGGAACCCGATGAACTCGGCCGGGCTGTTCGCGATCGGCACCTGCACCAGGTGCTCGCGCCCGATCTGGAGCGAGGGCGCGACGACGCCGAGCAGCGCGTTGATGAGGACGCCCAGTACCACCACGACCAGCGGGCCCGGCAGAAAGGCGAGCGCGCCCTTCTTGGGTTTGTTCGCGTCCCACCAGAACAGGAAAGCGAGGCCGATCAGCGCGATCAGCACGGCGCCGGGCGAGACGGCCGAGGTGAGCGCGTTCCAGATGGCCGAGAAGGTGTTCTCGCCGTCGCGCTCGAAGAAGCTGAAATCGCCTTCGAAGTCGCCGTCATAGCCGACCGCGTGCGGGATCTGCTTGAGGATCAGGATGAGGCCGATCGCGGCGAGCATGCCGGTAATGACCGACGACGGCACGAACTCCGCCAGCACGCCCGACCGCGTCAGCCCCAGCGCGACCTGCATCGCGCCTGCCAGCAGCACGGCGAGCGTGAACGCCTGGTAGCTCGGCACGGAACCGATCGCGGCGAGCACGATGGTGGTCAGGCCGGCCGCCGGCCCGGCGACGGAGAGCGGCGACTTGGAGAGCGCGCCCACCACGATGCCGCCGACGATGCCGGCGACCAGGCCTGAGAAGGCGGGTGCGCCGGAGGCGACCGCGATGCCGAGGCAGAGCGGCAAAGCGACGAGCGCCACCACGATCGACGCGGGTAGGTCCGCGCGCCAGGTGCTCAACAGCGAACGGGATGTCTGCATGCGGGCTCCCGATATGTGATTACGTGTCGTTAGGCGGCCGAACACCGCCGGGACGGGGGGCGCTTACGCAAATCGTTTGCGCATGCCAAGCTTGCGCGTCGATGAACCGACGCCGCGATCGGTTGCGCGGATCGCCTGCGGGCTTATGTCGGGGGCGATGGCGCGCGCGAACGGCAGATCGAACGACTGGGGCTTCCCGCGCTGGCGCGGTTACGGCTCGGAGCGGGGCGCGACGCACGTGCGGCTCTGCGACCGGCACGGCTGCGACGCGCCCGGCGACCGGCCCGCGCCCAAGTCGCCCAACAGCCCTGACCGCTGGATGTTCTGCGAAGCGCACGCGGCCGAGTACAACAAGGGTTGGAACTACTTCGAAGGGCTCGACGCCGAGGAGGCCGCCGCGCGCGAGCGGCGCGAGCGCGGGGAAGGGGCGGCGTACAGCCAGGCCGGCCACTATGCTTGGGGCGGGCCGGGCAACGGCACCCGCTCGCGCGACGAGATGCGCGCGCTGGACGTGCTCGGGCTGGAGGCGGACGCGGCGTTCGAGGAGGTCCGCTCCACCTGGCGCCGGCTCGCCAAGGCCAACCATCCGGACGTCAAGCCGGGCGACGCCGCGGCCGCCGAGCGCTTCCGGGCGGTGCAGGCGGCGTACGAGGTGCTCCGCGCCGCCGAGGAGCGCCGCCAGGCCCGTCCCGCCGCGTGAGGGCGGATCAGGCCTCCGCCACGTAGCGGCCCGCCGTTTCGCGGATCAACCCGATCATGTTCGGGATACCTTGCGTCCGGTTGGAGCTGAGCTGGCGCCTCAGGTCGAAGGGCTCAAGCGAAGCGTCGATGTCCGTCGCCAGGATCTCGCCCGGTGCGCGGTCCTGCACCGCCAGCAGCACGAGCGCGATGATGCCCTTGGTGATCGCCGCGTTGGAATCCGCCAGGAAGTGCAGGGTGCCGTCCTCGCGGCGGGTAGGATAGACCCAGACCGACGCCGAGCAGCCCCTGACCAGGGTCGCGTCCGTCTTAAGCGCCGCCGGCATCGGCTCGAGCTGGCGGCCCAGATCAATCAGTAGGCGGTAACGGTCGTCGGCGTCGAGGAACTCATACTCGTCGCGGACATCTTCGAGGGTCGGCATGGCCCGGCGTTACCCGTTCCGCCCTGGCCGGGCAACGTCCGCGTCGCGGGCGCCGCGTCGCGCGGGACCCAGCCGGGGCGGAACAGCGGGATCACAGGTCCACGCCCGCCGCGATCGCCTCGAGCTTGCGGATGCGCTCGCGCAGGTCGGCGATCTCGATCCGAGCGCCCGTGTTGGACGTCGGCGCGGCCTCCGGCGCGGTCCGCACGTCCAGCTCGCGCCGCTTCAGCGCGACCCACTCGCGCCAGCCCGACAGGCCGGCGGTGACCACCATGCCCAGGCCCGCCAGGCCCGACACGGCGACCGTCACGTATAGGTTCAACTCGTTCATCGCCGCCTCCTTCAGCGGTCGCGCAGCTGCTCGATCTCGCGGTCGAGATCGACGCTGCTCCGGTTGTCGGTGATCACTCGCTCGAGGACGTGGATGCGCTCCTTCAGCTGCTTCACCTCGTCGCGCAGCTGCGCGTTCTCGACCTGCTCGGGCTCGCCCCATTGGCGCCCGCGGTGACGCGGCCTCTTCAGAACGCTCCCGATGACCGCGATCAGCACGATCAGGACGACCATCAATTGTGCGCCGGTCATCATGCGCCGTTACTCCCTTGTTCTTCTTGTTCTCAGTTCAGCGGCCGCTCGTCGCGGAGCATCTCGATCTCTTGCGCCAGATCATGGCCGCGGTCGGTCAGGATGCGCTCCAGCACGCGGACCCGCTGCTCCAACCGTTCGGTCTGCGCGGCGTACTGCGCCGCCTTCTCCGCCACCATGCTGGCCTCCAGTTCGAGGCGGCGCTGACGATAGGCGAGCCAGGGCTTCACGAACACGCCGCCGAAGATGGCGAGCAGTCCGCACGAGATGCCCATGATCGGGACAATGAAGGGGCTGATCTCCACGCTGCTTCTCCTCAGTTCGCCGGGCCGCGCAGTGCGCTGATCTCGCGATCCAGCAGCATCGGCGCGTCCGTCACGATCCGCTCCACGTTCGCCAGCCGGTCCTTGATCGACCCCAGCTCGGCGCGGAGCTGCGCGTTCTCCTGGCTGAGCAGCTTGACGCGCTCGACCGTCTCCTCATTCCGCTGCGGGTAGATCGCCTTGCCCCAGCTGTTCTCCAGCGGATAGCCGTGCTTGATCCGGAGGTGGGTGGTGTAGATCCAACCCACGACCCCCATCATGCCGACCAGCAGGCCCAGCGTGATGATCAGCGGCAGATAATCCTGTATCAGTCCCATCGGACGGAACTCCCCTGTTCCCGGCTGCGCCTAGCGCAGGCTCTCGATCTCGCTGGCGAGCCGCGTGTTGCGGCTGGTGTAGAAGGTCTCCATGTCGGCCAGGCGACGGTCGATGTCGCGAAGCTTGGACCGGACCTCGGCGGTCGAGCGCCGCGGGTTGGTGCGCACGCCCTGCCAGAACTTCGCGTCCTCCGGCGTCCCGTACAGGCCCGCCGGCTTCTTGGGCGCGATCAGCGCGGCGGCCACGTAGAGGAAGAAGAACCATCCCGTCGCGAACAGCAGGACCACCGATGCGACCCGGACGATCGTGGGATCGATCCCCGTATAATCGGCGATCCCGGCGCACACGCCCGCGACCTTGCCGTTCTGCTTGTCGCGGTAGAATTTGGTGCGGCTGGCGGACATCTCAGTTCCTCCGATCGAGCTGGTATTGTGATTGCGGGGCGTTCAGGCTCGGCTTCCACTCGGGCGTGGGGCCCGTGATGCCAGCCTTGAAGTCGGGGTTGTCCGCGGCGACGATCCGCTCGACGGTGTTGAGCCGCTCCTCGAGCCGGCGGGCGAGCGTGTACATCTCGTCCAGCAGCCGCTCGTCTTCGTCGGTGATGCGCGGCGCCTGCTTCCACTTGGTCACATAGTGCAGGATGACCCAGGGCAGTCCGACGAACAGGATGCCGACGATGACGATCGGCAGGAAAACGTCCTCCATCTCAGCCCTCCCCGTGGTTCCTGGCGCCCAAGCGGCGCTTCATCTCTTCGAGCTCGGCGTCGACGCGGTCGGACGAGCGCAGCTCGGCGATCTCCTCCTCCAGCGTCTTCTGCACGCCCAATCCCAGCGCCTCGGCGCGGCCCTCCGCGTCGTCCACGCGGCGCTCCAGCACGTCGAAGCGGCTGAACGCGTCGTGCGTCTTCGGCCCGTTGTACATCTCGCGGAGGCGGGCGCGGTTGTTCGCGCTCTCCAGCCGCGTCTGCACCGACGTTTGCTTGGCGCGCGCCTCGCGGAGACGGGACTGCAGCTTGGCGATGTCCTCCTCCGACGCGCGGAGCGCGTCGTCGAGCACCGACACCTCGGCCTTGAGCTGGTCGGCCATGTCGGCCGCCTTTTGGCGCTCGACCAGCGCCGCCTTGGCCAGGTCCTCGCGATCCTTGGAGAGCGCCAGCTCCGCCTTCTCGGTCCAGCTGTTCTGCAGGTCTTCGAGCTTGGCGATGTGCCGACGCATCTCCTTCTGGTCGGCGATGGTGCGCGCGGCGGACGCGCGGACCTCGACCAGCGTCTCCTCCATCTCCAGGATGATCATGCGGATCATCTTGGCGGGGTCCTCCGCCTTCTCGATGAGGTCGGCGAAGTTGGCGGCGACGATGTCGCGGGTGCGGGAGAAGATGCCCATCTAACAGATACTCCTTGGGGTCAGGCGATGCGCGCCGCGGCGACCGGGGCCTTGGAGCCCAGGGCGTGCGCCGGGCCGACCGCGCCGATGACGCAGGTCGCGCTCATCACCACCGTGCAGACGATGGCGGCGAAGCGGCGGGTGAAGTCGTTGTTCAGCATGTCGGCCTCCGTGATCTCGTTCGTGCGTCCGCTTGATGCGGTATGCCAAGGACGTTGCACGGGACGTGCCAAGTTTCAGAAGAACACTATCACAATGACTTAGACGCCTGCTTGGCGCATCCCGCCACTCGCGACTTGCCAGCTAGTGGGATTCTACGCCAATCATCGGCGATGGAGCGCACTACCCAGGTTATCGGCCAGTCCGGCGTCTTTCTCGACGCGTTGGAGCGCGCCAGCCGCGCCGCCGCGCTCGACAGGCCCGTGCTCGTCATCGGCGAGCGGGGCACGGGCAAGGAGCTCGTCGCCGAACGCCTCCACCGCTTGTCCCCGCGCTGGGACCAGCCGCTCGTCGTCATGAACTGCGCCGCGCTGCCGGAGACGCTGATCGAGGCGGAGCTGTTCGGTCATGAGGCGGGCGCGTTCACCGGCGCGACCAAGGTGAGGGCGGGGCGGTTCGAGGAGGCGGACGGCGGCACGCTGTTCCTCGACGAGCTCGGCACTCTATCGATGGCCGCGCAGGATCGGCTCCTGCGCGCGGTCGAATATGGCGAGATCACGCGCATCGGCTCGTCGCGGCCGATCCGCGTCGACGTGCGCATCGTCGCCGCCACCAACGAGCACCTCCCCGATAAGGTCGACGCGCACGAGTTCCGCGCCGACCTGCTCGACCGGCTGTCTTTCGAAGTCGTGACGCTGCCCCCGCTACGCGCGCGATCGGGCGACATTCCCGTCCTCGCTGATCACTTCGGCCGCCGCATGGCCGCGGAGCTCGGCTGGACGCGCTGGCCCGGCTTCGGTCCGCAAGCGCTCGACCAGCTGCTCGAGCATAAATGGCCTGGCAACGTCCGCGAGCTGCGCAACGTGGTGGAGCGTGCCGTCTACCGGTGGGAGCAGGAAGGGCCTGTCGACCGGATCGAGATCGACCCGTTCCAGTCGCCCTACCGCCCGCGTGGCCAGGCGCCCGCACCCACCACGTCGAACGGGGCCGCGGCCCCGCCGGCCGGGCCTGCGCCGCAGGCGGGCGAGGACACGGTCGTCGCCGCCTGCGACGCCGGGCCTAGCGACTTTAAATCCCGCGTCGCCCGTTTCGAGCGCGAGCTGCTGGCCAAGGCGCTCGCCGAGCATCGCTTCAACCAGCGCGCGACCGCCGAGGCGCTTGGTCTCACCTACGACCAGCTCCGCCACGCGCTCCGCCGCCACGACCTGATCGCGGCCGGCTGAGTACGCTTGCGCAACGACCCCGGCGGGACCATTTGGCGCGCGACCGCGTTAGCCGACGCGAGCCGAATGGGAGGAACGACATGGCTTTCGAACTGCCCCCGCTGCCCTACGATTACGACGCGCTGGAGCCGACCATCGACCAGGAGACGATGCGGTTCCACCACGACAAGCACCACAAGGCGTACACGGACAACCTCAACAAGGGCGTCGACGCCGACTCCAATCTGCAGGGCAAGTCGATCGAGGACATCCTCGCCAACATCTCGTCGCAGCCGCCGCTCGTCCGCAACAATGGCGGCGGCTATTGGAACCACGACTTCTTCTGGAAGACGATGAAGAAGGGTGGCGGCCAGCCGTCGGGCAAGCTGGCGGAGGCGATCGAGCGCGACTTCGGCGGCCTCGACAAGCTTAAGGAGGAGTTCAACACCAAGGGCGCGGGCCAGTTCGGCTCGGGCTGGGCGTGGCTGATCGCCGACGAGAGCGGCAAGCTGAAGGTCACCAGCACGCCCAACCAAGACAATCCGCTGATGGACGTGGTGTCCGACCGCGGCACGCCGCTGCTAGGCAACGACGTGTGGGAGCACGCCTATTATCTGACCTACCGCAACGACCGCGGCGCGTACCTCAAGGCGTGGTGGGACGTGGTGGATTGGGACACGGTGGGCCGCCGCTACGAGGCGGTGGCGAACGCCTAGGCTGCTTACGTCCGTTCACTTCTCCGGCGGAGGCCGGGGTCCAGTCACGGTGCGCTGCGTGGGTGCGCCCTCCCCACGGCGATCGTTACTGGACCCCGGCCTTCGCCGGGGAGGCGGGAGTGGCGCGCAGACGCAGAGCTCGCCTCACCCCTCCGGCGGCTTCGCCGCGACCGCCTCGTCCGCCAGCGTGAGCCCGTGCCGCATCAGCATCGGCACGTTCGCGAACGCGAACAACAGCGTCAGCGGGATCGCGCCCCACAGCTTGTAGATTACCCACACGTCCCAGCCGAGCGAGCGCCAGACGAGCTCGTTCAGGACGGCCATGACGACGAAGAACAGCGCCCAGTTGCGCGTCAGCTTGCGCCAGCCTTCCGCGTTCAGCCCCGGATAGGCGGTGCCCAGCAACCCCTCCAGCAACGGCCGCCCGGTCGCGAGCCCGAACGCCAGCACCGCCGCGAACGCCGCATAGACGATGGTCGGCTTCATCTGAATGAAGCGGGGATCGCGCAGGTAGATGGTCAGGCCGCCGAACACGACGACGAGACCGCCGGACAGCCACAGCATCGGCGAGATGCGGCCCGTCTTGACGCGGCTCAGCACCATCGCCGCGATCGTGACCAGCACGAACGCCGCCGTCGCGACGATCACGCGCGCGATGACGAGCGCGGAGATGCGGTCGAGGTCTGACAGGAAACCCGTCATCGCCGCGACCAGCCGCATCGACACGGACGCGGGCACGAGGAAGTTGACCGCGAAGAACGCGACCAGCGGCGCGTAGTCGATGAACAGGCGCGTGCCCGGCGAGAGCTCGGCGGATTGAGCGGACGCGGCCATCAGCTGCACCCCCCAACCGTCACCCCGGACTCGTTCCGGGGTCCATCGTAGTACGCGCGCTCCGCCGGGGTCGTACGCACGACTATGGACCCCGGAACAAGTCCGGGGTGACGTGAGAGAGTGAGGACGGGGGCACTCACTTCCGCACACCCTCCACGCCCGCGATGATGCGGGCGACTTCGTTGGGGTCGAACGGGCGCAGGTCGTCCATCTGCTCGCCCACGCCGATCGCGTGGATTGGCAGTCCGTAGCGCTCCGCCGCCGCGACGAGCACGCCGCCGCGCGCGGTGCCGTCGAGCTTGGTCATCACCATGCCCGTCACGCCCGCCACGTCGCGGAACACCTCGATCTGGTTCAACGCATTCTGGCCGGTGGTGGCGTCGAGCACGAGCACCACGTCGTGCGGCGCCTCCGGGTTGAGCCGCCCCAGCACGCGCCGGATCTTGGCGAGCTCGTCCATCAGCTCGCGCTTGTTCTGGAGCCGGCCGGCGGTGTCGACAATGAGCACGTCGATGCCGGTGGCGGTCGCCTGCTTCACCGCCTCGTAGACGATGCCGGCCGCGTCGCCGCCCTCCTTGCCCGACACGATCGGCACGCCTACGCGCTCGGCCCAGGTGGCGAGCTGGCCGATGGCGGCGGCGCGGAACGTGTCGCCGGCCGCGAGCATCACACCGTAATCCTGCTCCATGAACAGGTGCGCGAGCTTGGCGATGGTGGTCGTCTTGCCAGAGCCGTTGACGCCGATCACCAGGATTACCTGCGGCCGCGGGAACGCCTCGATCTCCAACGGCTTGGCGACCTTGGCCAACGCGCGCTCGACCTCCTCGGCGACGACGAGGCGGATACCGAGCTCCTCCATGTTCCGCTCGAACGTGCCCTCCGCCAGTCGCTGGCGCACGCGCGCCGCCGTCTCGGGGCCGAGGTCGGAGGCGATCAGCGATTCCTCGATATCGTCCAGCGTGTTCTCGTCCAGCCGCGCGCCGCCCAGGCCGGCCAAATTGCCGACCAGCCGGTCCGACGTGCGCCGGAAGCCGCCGAGCAGCTTGTCGTGCCAGGATGGTTGAGTGCTCATGCAGGTACGCCTTCGAGGTGGGTGTCGGTCGCGCCCGTCACGCGGACGCGCTGGAGGGAGCCGGGCGGGGAGGGCGGCAGCCGCACCTCGGCGAAATTGGCGGCATGGCCCCGGTCGCCCGATCGCTCGACGAGCACCGTCTGCTCGCTCCCGACCAGCGTACTGAGCCACCCGCGCCGCCGCGCCACCCCGCGCTCGCGCAGGCGCGCAGCCCGCTCGCGCCGAACTTCCGGCTCGACCTGCGGCATGCGCGCCGCCGACGTGCCAGCGCGGGGCGAGTAGGGGAAGATGTGCGCGTGGACCACATCGCAGTCGTCGAGCAGCGCCAGCGTGTTCGCGAACATCGCCTCGTCTTCGGTCGGAAAGCCCGCGATCAGGTCCGCGCCGATCGCGATCTCCGGCCGCTTCGCCTTCAGCCGCTCTACGGTGGCGACCGCGTCACCACGCGAGTGCCGCCGCCTCATCCGCTTCAGCACCATGTCGTCGCCGGCCTGCAGCGATAGGTGAAGGTGCGGCATGACGCGCTTTTCGCCCGTAACGAGCTCGAACAGCCGGTTGTCGATCTCGACCGAATCGAGCGACGACAACCGCAGCCGCTCCAACCCCGGCACGAAGCGCAGCACGCGCTCGACGAGCATGCCCAGCGTCGGCGCGCCCGGCAGGTCGTGGCCGTAGCTCGTCACGTCCACGCCCGTCAGCACCACCTCGCGATGCCCCGCCGCGACCAGTCCGGCGATCCGCTCCACCATCGCGCCGGCGGGCACCGACCGGCTCGGCCCGCGGCCGAACGGGATCGCGCAGAAGGTGCAGCGGTGGTCGCAGCCGTTCTGCACCTCGACGAACGCACGGGCATGGCCTTCGAACGCCTGCACGGGCGCGGCGGTCGCGCCCCAGTGTTCCGGCTTGAGCTTGTCGAGATTGCCGACGACGCGGTCCACCTCGGGCATCTCGGCGAAGCCCGCCGGGTCGATCTCCGCCGCGCAGCCCGTCACGACCAGCTCCGCGCCCGGCCGCGCCCGGCGCAGGCGTCGGATCGCCGCGCGCGTCTGCTTGACGGCCTCGTTGGTGACCGCGCAGCTGTTGACGACCGCCACGTCCCGGTCGCCCAGGAGCGCCCGGATCGTCTCGCTTTCCGCGATGTTGAGGCGGCAGCCCAGGCTCAGCACCTCGGGCCCGGAAGGAGAAAGCATGGCGCGCGATTTAAGGGCGGGCGGGAGCGAAGTCCACGAGGAGGCGACGCAGGTGCTGGACTACTGGTTCGCGCTGTCGAGCGACGAGCAGTTCGGGAAGGACGCGGAGCGCGACAGGGAGATCGCGAGCCGCTTCGGCTCCCTTCGCGAGCGCCTGCTGTCCACGCGGGCGGAGGGATGGCGCGACGATCCGGACACGCTACTCGCCGCGATCGTCGCGCTCGACCAGTTCTCGCGCAATATCCACCGCGGCACGGCCCGCGCCTACGAGGCCGACCCGCTCGCCCTCGAGCTGACGCTGGAGGCGATCGGAAAGGGGTGGGAGGACAGCTATCCGCCCGAGCGTCGCGTCTTCCTCTACATGCCGTTGATGCACGCGGAAGACGCCGAGATGCAGCGCCTCAGCGTCGACCGCTTCGCTGCCTCGAGCGACGAAGAAAGCCTGAAGTACGCGCGTGAGCACGCCGACGTCATCAAGGAGTACGGCCGCTTCCCGTCGCGAAACGCCGCGCTCGGCCGCGAGTCGACGCCCGCGGAAGCCGAGTATCTCAGCCGGCCAGACGCTGGCTGGTGACCTCGGGCGCGGGCTCGTCGGCTTGCGCGATCAGCAGCCGCTTCTCCGCCAGCATGCGGCGCACCTGCGCGATGCTCATCGGCCGGCCGTACAGGTAACCTTGACCGCGCGCGCAGCCCATCTGGCGCAGCCGCGCCTCGATCCCGGCATCCTCGATGCCTTCGGCGGTGACGGGCAGGTTGAGGCTGTCGCCGAGGCGGGCGATCGCGTTGACGATCGCCGCCGACTCTGGGTTCTCGACCGCGGACGCGACGAAGCTCTTGTCGATCTTGATACGGTCGAACGGCAGCGCCCGCAGATGCGCCAGCGACGAATATCCTGTCCCGAAGTCGTCGAGCGCCAGCTTGATCCCCTGGTTCTTGAGGCTGGCGACGATCGACTGCGACAGCGCCAGGTTCTCGAACAGCGAGCTCTCGGTGATCTCCACCTCCAGCCGGTTCGCGGGGAAGCCCGTCTCCGTCAGCGTCTTGATGATCTTCTGCGCCAGCCACGCGTCCTTCAGCTGCGCAGGCGAGATGTTGACCGACAGCGTCAGCGCCGGGTTCCAGTCCCGCGCGGCGGTGAAGGCCTGGCGCATGATCGCGACCGACAATTCGCCGATCAGCCCCGCCTCCTCGGCGACGCGGATGAACTGATCCGGCGAGACCAACCCGCGCGTCGGGTGCTCCCAGCGCGCCAGCACCTCGAAGCCGGCGAGCCGTCCCGTGACGAGGTCGATCTGCGATTCGAAGTAGGGGACGATCTGGTGCGCCGGCACCGCGGCGCGCAGGCCGCGCTCGGTCTCGTTCCTCGCCTGGAGCTCGCGCTCCATCGACTGGTCGAACCAGGCGTGCCGGTTTCGCCCGGCGTTCTTGGCCGCGTACATGGCGATGTCCGCCGAGCGCAGCAGCGCGTCGAAGCTCTGGCATTCCTGATCGGACCGGGCGATGCCGACCGACCCGCTGATATGCAGCTGCGCGCCTTCGGCCTGGAAGGGCCGGGCCATGCGCGTCACGATCTGCTCGGCCACGCGGTCGACCACGTCCGGGTGCTCGGGATCGAAGAACATGGCGCAGGCGAACTCGTCTCCGCCCAGCCGCGCCGCGAGCGATCCGCCGGGCAGCGCGACCTGGATCTCGGACGCGACCTGCTTCAGCAGCGCGTCGCCGACGGCATGGCCGTGCAGGTCGTTCACCGTCTTGAAGTGGTCGAGGTCGAGCATCAGCACGGCCAACGCCTTGCGCCGCTTGGCCGCGAGCATGAACATGCCGGCGCCGTCCTCCGCCAGGCTGCGGCGGTTGAGGAACCCGGTCAGCGCGTCGCGCGAGGCGAGCAGCTTGGCATGCTCACCCGCTTCCGTCAGCGCGAGCACCTCCCGGCTGAGCCGCCGATGCCGGAACCAGCCGAACAGGATCAGCGCGATGTTGAGCAGCAGCGCCGCCGCCATCGTGTCGTCGACGCCCGCCTGCTCGCCCCGCCACTGCCGGACCATGTCCGACAGCACCGCGCTGGCGGTGACCACGAACAGGAGGATCGCCGCCCCGGTGACCAGGCCGCTCACGAAGTCGGTGTTCGCCCCGGCCGGGCGGACGCGCTCTCGAATCATCCCTGTTCCTTGCTCCCACCCCTGCGACGGTCGCCTTGGCACGAGCACGGTGTAGAAAAGGTAAATGGCGGGCCGGCTTGCGCTCGGCAGACGCAGCAGGTACAGGCGCATCCGAGCTTTCGCCCACGGGCGCACGCCGGCCGACGAGGTTTCGTCCGCCGGCGCTTTTGCGCTTGGGCGTTAGGGCAAGTGGAGTGAGCTAATGTTCGAGAGCCTGAGCGATCGTCTCGGCGGCGTCTTCGACCGCCTACGCGGCCGCGGCGCGCTGACGGAGGCGGACGTCCGCACCGCCATGCGCGAGGTGCGCGTGGCGCTGCTCGAGGCGGACGTGGCGCTCCCCGTCGCACGCGACTTCGTGGAGCGCGCCACCGAGCGCGCGATCGGCCAGGACGTGCTCCGCTCGGTCACGCCGGGCCAGCAGGTCGTCAAGATCGTCCACGACACGCTGGTCGAGACGCTGGGCGCCGACGAGAGCGCGCTGACGCTGGACGTGACGCCACCCGCGATCGTGATGATGGTCGGCCTCCAGGGCTCGGGCAAGACGACCACCACCGCCAAGATCGCCAAGCGCCTGAAGGGCCGCGAGGGCAAGAAGATCCTGATGGCGTCCTTGGACGTCAACCGCCCGGCGGCGCAGGAGCAGCTCGCCACGCTCGGCGTCCAGACCGAGGTCGCGACGCTGCCGATCGTGCCGGGCCAGCAGCCCGTCGACATCGCGCGGCGTGCGCTCCAGGCCGCGAAGCTGCAGGGCTTCGACGTCCTCATGCTTGACACCGCCGGCCGACTCCACGTCGACCAGGCGCTGATGGACGAGATGAAGGCCGTCGCCGAGGTCGCGCGGCCGCAGGAGATCCTGCTCGTCGTCGACAGCTTGACCGGCCAGGACGCGGTCAACGTCGCGCGCAACTTCTCCGACCAGGTGCCGCTCACCGGCGTGGTGCTGACGCGCATGGACGGCGACGCCCGCGGCGGCGCCGCGCTATCGATGCGCGCCGTCACCGGCAAGCCGATCAAGTTCGCGGGCACCGGCGAGAAGCTGGACGCGCTCGAGGCCTTTCATCCGGAGCGCGTCGCCGGCCGCATCCTCGGCATGGGCGACGTCGTGTCGCTCGTCGAGCGCGCGGCGGAGACGATCCAGCAGGAAGACGCCGAGCGGATGGCGGCCAAGCTCGCCAAGGGTCAGTTCGACATGAACGACCTGCGCTCGCAACTTGCGCAGATGCGCCGCATGGGCGGGCTCGGCGCGCTGGCGGGCATGATGCCCGGCATGAAGGGCGCGCAGAACGCGTTGCAGCAGGCCGGCGGCGACAAGATGCTGATCCGCATGGACGCGATGATCGGCTCCATGACGCCCAAGGAGCGCGCCAAGCCCGAGCTCCTGAACGCCAAGCGCAAGATCCGCGTCGCCAAGGGCTCCGGCACCACGGTGCAGGAGGTCAACAAGCTCCTGAAGATGCACCAGGAGATGTCGACCGCCATGAAGAAGATCAAGAAGATGGGCGGCGTGAAGGGCATGCTGTCCATGCTCGGCAAGGGCGGGCTGGGCGGGCTCGGCAACGCGATCGGCGGCCAGCAGCTCGGCGACGTCATGGGCAAGATGGGCGGCTCCGGCGGGCTACCCGGTCTGCCGGGCGGCTCAGGCGCCCCTCAGCTTCCACCCGGCTTTCCGGGTTTCGGCAAGAAATAACCTCAACTTCGAACACTGAACAAAGGAACGGACATCAATGGCACTCAGCATTCGCCTGTCGCGCGGCGGCTCCAAGAAGCGGCCCTACTACCGCATCGTCGTCGCCGACGCGCGTTCCCCCCGCGACGGCAAATATGTCGAGAAGATCGGCACCTATAATCCGCTCCTCGCCAAGGACTCGCCCGAGCGTGTGAAGCTCGACGCGGACCGCGCCAAGCACTGGCTGGGCGTCGGCGCGCAGCCGACCGACCGCGTCGCCCGCTTCCTCGACGCCGCCGGCGTGAAGGAGCGCGCCCAGCGCAACAACCCCAAGAAGGGCGAGCCGGGCGACAAGGCCAAGGAGCGCGCCGCCGAGCGCGCCGAGCGCGAGCAGGCCGCCGCCGAGGCCGCGGCCGCCCCGGCCGAAGAGGCCGCGCCCGAGACCGCCGAGGCCTAAAGGCCTGCTTCCTTTACCCTCCGTCACCCCGGACTTGTTCCGGGGTCCATCGTCGTCCGCGCACTCCGGCCGGATCGCCCGCACCACGATGGATGCCGGAACAGGGCGCCCAGCAAAGTACTACTTTGCTGGGGTCCCATGTCCGGCATGACGAAGGGGGTGGGGCAGGGCACCGGACCCGCATCGACGCGTTAGTCGTGCGAGAGGAGCCCCGCCGATGCCGACCGATCCCAAGCATGACCAAACCCCCGGGCAGCAGCAGGACGACGCCACGAACCAAGGCGTCCCCCCGACCGAGCCGGCCGAAGGCTCGGACGAGTCCTCCCAGCCCACCCCCGACAGCCCCGGACAGTGACGGGCCGAGCTCCACCGCCGAAAAGGCGGTGACGCTCGCCGTCATCACCGGCCCGCACGGCGTGACGGGCGAGGTCCGGCTCAAGCTCTTCACCGAGGACCTGAGCCGCTACCGCAGCTTCAACGCGGGCGCGCTCACGCTCAAGTCGCTGCGCACCGGCGGCGCGGCGCCGATCGCGCGTTTCGCCGAGATCCCCGACCGCACCGCCGCCGAACGCTGGCGGAGCACGGAGCTGACGGTGCCCCGCGCGGAGCTCCCGCCGCTCGAGGAGGGCGAATATTACCACGCCGACCTGATCGGCCTCCCTTGCGACATCGACGCGGGCGAGCCGCTCGGCCACGTCGCCGCCGTCGAGAACTTCGGCGCGGGCGACATCTTGGAGATCGAGCGCCCGGACGGCCGGCGCTTCATGGTCCCGATCGCCGCGACCCGGATCGGCGAGCGCATCACCGTCGACCGCGAGTTCGTGGAGTAAGCCCTTTCGACCAACGTCCCAAAACGGTCGACAAGCGTCCGATCAGGCAAGACTTTCGCGGGCCGCCGCGTGTTACGCGGGGACATGCAGAACGGGTCCGGTAACAACCGATACAATGTCCGACCCCGAACGGCGGCGATCTCGATCCTGCTGTTCTGGGGCTTCTATTATCTCAGCCTGAGCGTGCGGTCGGTGATGATGGACTATCCCGGCTACCGCGAGATGTTCGAAGAACGCGCGGCGGTGGCGGTGACCGGGATGGGGCTGACCTGGCTCCTGTACCTCGTTCTTCGGAGCCTCCAGGGAAGGCGGCTGGGCGTGCAGGTCGCTGCGGCCTTCCTCGCGTCCGTGCCGGTGTCAGCCGCCTATGCGGCCGCGAACTACTATTTTCTCTACGTTCACGACCCCCAACTCAGGGCGTTGCACGAGGGGAACGCCGTAAACGCCCGCGCGGAAAAGCGGCGCAAGCCCTCGCACACCATCGCACAGAACGCGCTGCACTGGTATTTCTTCGTCGCCTGCTGGGCCGCGCTCTACCTCGCTTTATCCTACGCATCGCAAGTCGCCGGCGCGGAGCGTGAGACGGCACGGCTTCGGGCGGCGACGCGGGAGGCTGAACTGCGCGCCCTGCGGTATCAGGTGAACCCGCATTTCCTGTTCAATACGCTGAATTCCATCTCCTCGCTCGTCATGGCCCGCCGCGGCGAACAGGCGGAGAGCATGATCCTCAATCTGTCGCGCTTCTTCCGCACCAGCCTGGCGGCTGACCTGACGGGCGACGTCCGTCTGGAGGACGAGATCGCGCTCCAGCGGCTCTACCTCGAGATCGAGGCGATCCGCTTCCCCGAGCGCCTGCGGACCGAGGTGACGCTCGAGCCCGGCCTGGAGGACGCCTGCGTACCGGTCATGATCCTGCAGCCCCTGGTCGAGAACGCGATCAAGCACGGCGTTTCGCCTTCGCGCGAGCCGGTCACGATCCGCATCGACGCCCGCCGCGCACGCGGCGGGCTGCGCATCGAGGTGGCGGACGACGGACGGGCGCTCGCGCCCGCACTCGGCGGCACGGGCCTGGGCTTGCGCAACGTCTCCGACCGGCTGAAGCTGCGCTTCGGCGAGGAGGCGGAGATGATGAGCGGCGTCAGGAACGAGGGCGGGTTTAGCGTCGTCTTATCAGTTCCCTTGGTGTTCCGTGGCTGCTGACGCGCCGCTCCGCACGCTGATCGTCGACGACGAGCCGTTGGCGGCCGAGCGCATGCAGATCCTCTGCGCGCAGCTGCCCGGCGTCGCGCTGGTGGGGACGGCGCATGACGGCGAGGCGGCGCTGCGGCTGATCGAGGCTCTGTCGCCCGATCTGCTCTTCCTCGACATCGCGATGCCGGGTCTGGACGGGATGGAGGTGGCGCGCGTGCTGGAGGGGCGGGGGACGCGTCCGGCGGTGGTGTTCTGCACTGCCTACGACCAGCATGCGGTCGCCGCGTTCGACGTCGCCGCCGTGGATTATGTGCTGAAGCCGGTGGCGGCGGATCGACTGGCCAAGGCGGTGGCGCGCGTCCAGGAGATGCGGCGCGACGGCTCTGCGGTCGCGGCGGGCGGGTCGCGCTGGGCGGAGGAGTTCTGGGTCCCACACCGGTCGGAGATGATCCGGGTGGCCGCGGCGGATATTGAGCGGATCGACGCGGAGCGCGACTATATGCGCCTGACCGTCGCCGGGCGCAGCCTGTTGCTGCACCAGACGATCTCGGAGCTGGAGCGGCGCCTCGATCCCGACAGGTTCGTGCGCCTACACCGCTCCACGATCGTCAGGCGCGACATGATCGCCAGCCTGCGCCACGACGGCCTGGGCTCGTGGCGCGCGGAGCTGAAGGACGGGTCCACCGTGCGGATCGGCCGCACCTACCAGGCCGTGGCGCGGGCGATCGCCGGTCGCTGACGAACGACGCGGCGACCGCGGACGGGGCGGCATCACCGCGCCGCCAAGTCCATCCCCGCGGCGTTTTGGGCCAGCGCCACGCCCGCCCGACGCTCCAGCGCGGCGATGTCGGTACGCGCCCGGGTCCGCGCGTCGGCCATGCAGCGCAGCTCGCGCATCGCCGATCCGAGGTCGCGGTTCTGGCCCGCCCCGCAGACGCGCTTGATCGCGCCGTTCACGCGGCGCTCCAGAGCGGCGCGGCCCTTCGCGGAGGCGAGGTTGAGGTCGGCGTGGCTGACGCTGGCGGTCCGGACGTCGGACGCGGCTAGCGCGGGGGTGGGGGCGACCACCGCCGCGGCGATCGCGAGGGCTTGGATCAGGGAAGCACGCATCGATGTGTCCTTTGCTGAAGTTGCGCCTCCCGATCGGAGGCGGCTTCGGCTTGCACCTTGCGTGATCTCCCTGCGAGCGCGCTTCGGCGGATGGCTTGCGCGCTTCAACCGGAGCCGTTCGGCCGGCCGAACGCCGTTCGTCTTCGACCAACGGCATGAACGTCAGCGCGCCAGCACCATCTTCTCCGCCAAATCGTTGCGGATCGTCGTCGCCGCGACGCCACCTTCGCCCATGGCGTGGCTGATCTGGTCGAGACCCTTCACCACGTCGCCCGCCGCGTAGAGGCCGGGCACGCTGGTGCGCTGGTGGTCGTCAACGACCAGGCATCCGTCCTCCGACCCTTCCGCGCCCAAAGCGATCGCCAGCTCGGACCGGATCACCGATCCCAGCGCCGGATACACGCTGTCGAAGCTCATCTCGCCCTTGGGTGTCGGTACGACGATGCACTCGCCCTCGATCCGAAGCGACGCGCATGGCCCGCCCACGCGTTCGACGCCCAACTCGTCCAGCTTGGCGTGCTCCTCGTCCGACAACTCGATGTCGGTGTCGGGCGCGATCAGCGTCACGTCGCGCGTGTAGGTGCGCAGAAACACCGCCTCCTTGTAGCCGTGCGTGCGGTTGCCGATCACGCCCACGCGCTTATCGGTCACCTCATACCCGTCGCAAATCGGGCAGTAACGGATCAGTCCGCGTCGCATCGCCACGTCGTGGAGCTCGGGCGAGATGGGCGGCCCCTTGTTCACGACCCCCGTCGCCAGCAGCACGGAGCGCGCGCGGATCACATCGCCCTCGGCCGTGCGCGCCTCGAACTCATCGCCCTGCTTCTCGATATGCTCCA
This sequence comes from Sphingomonas lenta, assembly GCF_002288825.1. GTDB lineage: Bacteria > Pseudomonadota > Alphaproteobacteria > Sphingomonadales > Sphingomonadaceae > Sphingomonas > Sphingomonas lenta. The sequence continues at coordinate 501,160 of NZ_NSLI01000001.1, read as the reverse complement.
CAAGACCATGCTCGACCTCGATGCCGAACTCCGCCGCCTGTTCGCGCATCTTGTCGAGCAGCTCCGTGCCCGGGATGCCGCCGGGATAGCCGGCATGATTATGTGTGCGCGGTATCCACGTCACGCGGCTGTGCCCTGCGTCGATGACGCGAACCTTCAAATGGAAGCGGGCTAGGTAGATGGCGGCGGTCATTCCGGCCGGCCCGCCGCCTATGACCAGGCAGTCGATAGAGTCGCTCATAGCTTGCGGTAGCGCAGGTGGTGCCGCTTCGTTCCGCTTGCAACGCCGCGCGGGCGCGAACAGGGGAGGGGCGATGACCTTCGCCGCCACCGTGCTCACCCTTTACCCGGACATGTTCCCGGGCCCGCTCGGGGCTTCGCTGGCGGGCAGGGCGCTGCGCGAGGGTCGCTGGTCCTTGGACGCCGTCAACATTCGCGACTTCACGACCGACAAGCACCGCTCGGTCGACGACACGCCGGCGGGCGGAGGGGCGGGGATGGTGCTGCGCGCCGACGTGGTCGCGAGCGCGCTCGACGCGCACAGGGACGAGCGCCCCATCCTCGCCATGACGCCGCGGGGTGCGCCGCTGACCCAAGCCCGCGTGCGCGAGCTCGCTACCGGTCCGGGCGCGGTGATCCTGTGCGGCCGTTTCGAAGGCTTCGACGAACGCCTGTTCGAGGCGCGGCGGATCGAGCAGGTCTCGATCGGCGACTATGTCCTGTCCGGCGGCGAGATGGGCGCGCTGGTCTTGCTCGACGCTTGCGTCCGGTTGCTACCCGGCGTAATGGGCGCGCCTTCCAGCGGGGAAGAGGAGAGCTTCGAAAGCGGCCTTCTCGAGTACCCGCACTACACCCGACCACTGGAGTGGGAAGGGCGCACGATCCCCGAAGTGCTGCGATCGGGGGATCATGCGAGGATCGCCGCCTGGCGGAGACAAAAGGCGGAGGCCGATACACGGCTAAGGCGGCCGGACCTGTGGGAGCGCCATGTCGGCGCTCGGGACCGACCGCCCTCTGGCGCGCAGCGACAGAAGGACGATTGAGATGAACATCATCCAGCAGATCGAGGCGGAGCAGATCGCCAAGCTCACCGCCGCCCGCGCCATCCCCGACTTCCGCCCCGGCGATACGCTGCGCGTGGGCGTCAAGGTGGTCGAGGGCGACCGCACCCGTGTTCAGGCCTATGAAGGCGTGTGCATCGCGCGGTCGAACAAGGGCATGGGCTCGAACTTCACCGTGCGCAAGATCAGCTTCGGCGAGGGCGTGGAGCGCGTCTTCCCGCTCTACTCGCCCAACATCGATTCCATTGACGTGGTCCGCAAGGGCGCCGTCCGTCGCGCGAAGCTCTATTATCTGCGTGGCCGCACCGGCAAGTCGGCTCGCATCGCCGAGCGCCGCGACAATCGGCCTGCGAAGGAAATCGCCGCGGCCGAGTGATCGGCCCGGCCTCCGGGCTTTCGGAAGGGCGCGGCGGCTCAGGCCACCGCGCCCTTTCTCGTTCAGGCAGGCTGGAACTCGCCCTGTTCGTTCGCGACGTGCAGCCGCGCGTCGCCGATCCCGAACCACGCCCCGCGAAGCTTGAGCGTGCCATCCTCGACCCGCTCGCGCACGAACGGATAGGTCATGAGGTTGCCGAGCGACTCGCGCACGCCCTCCAGCTCCAGCGCGTGCTGCGCTTCCGGCCCCGTGTCCGTGCCAAGCTTCGCGACGACCCGCTCGCGCGCGGGGTCGAGCGTCTTGACCCAGGCGTTCACCAATCCGCCGTCGCCCGGCTCCGCATTCGCGAACACCCGGCTCAGGCACGCGCCCACGCCGCCGCACGCCTGATGGCCGATCACGACCAGCTCCTCGACGTTGAGCTTCGTCACCGCGAACTCCAGCGCCGACGACACGCTGTGCGGTCGCCCGTCGGGCGCGTAAGGCGGCACGATGTTCGCGACGTTGCGCATCACGAACAGCTCGCCGGGCTTGGTGTCGAGCAGCTGTTCGGGCGCTACGCGGCTGTCGACGCAGGAGATCACCATCACCTTGGGCTGCTGGCCCTTGGGCTGCTCGCGCCAGTTGGCAATGTCCGCGTCGCTCAGGCGCTCGCGGAACCGCGCATGGCCCTCCATCATGTCGGAAAACGACGTCATGCTTCCTCCTGCAGATTGTCGACGCCGAGCCCCTAGCGCCCCGCGCGCGAGTTGTGGAGACGCCCGCGCATCGCTATCTCGCGCGCCATGAACGACATGACGCCGCTCGCCCGGCCCGAACGCCAGCGCAAGCCCGACTGGATTCGCGTAAAGGCTCCGACCTCCGTGGGCTTCGCGGAGACCAAGCAGCTCATGCGCCGTCTCAACCTCGCCACCGTATGCGAGGAGGCGGCGTGCCCGAACATCGGCGAGTGCTGGACCAAGAAGCACGCCACCGTCATGATCTTAGGGGACACGTGCACGCGCGCCTGCGCCTTCTGCAACGTGAAGACCGGCATGCCGCGCGCCGTTGACCCGCTCGAGCCCGAGCATGTGGCCGTCGCCGCCGCCGAGCTCGGCCTTGAGCACATCGTCATCACGTCCGTCGACCGCGACGACCTGCCCGATGGCGGGGCCAAGCAGTTCGTGCGCGTAATCGAGGCGCTCCGCCGCAACACGCCGTCTACCACGATCGAGATCCTCACACCGGACTTCCGCAACAAGGCGCAAGCCGCTGTGGAATCGATCGTCGAGGCGCGCCCGGACGTCTACAACCACAATCTCGAGACCGTCCCCAGGCTCTACCCGACGATCCGCCCCGGCGCGCGCTACTACGCCTCGCTCCGCCTGCTGGAGAGCGTGAAGCGCCACGATCCGTCCATCTTTACCAAGTCCGGCCTGATGACCGGCCTGGGCGAGGAGCGGATGGAGGTGCACCAGGTCATGGACGACATGCGCTCCGCCGACATCGATTTCCTGACCATGGGCCAGTATCTTCAGCCCACGCCGCGTCACGCTAAGGTGCAGGAGTTCACCGCGCCCAAGGCGTTCGAGGCCTATGCCGCGATCGCGCGGGCCAAAGGTTTCCTGCTCGTCGCCGCCAGCCCGCTGACGCGCTCAAGCTACCATGCCGGCGCGGACTTCGGGAAGCTCAAGGCCGCGCGCGAGGCTAAGCTGGGCAGGGCGCCCGCCCTTTGATCCGGTCCGACTGACCGGGGAGGGCAGAGTGCCCGCGCATCGCGAGACCCGCGTCCTCCCCTACACCCCCGAACAGATGTTCGACCTCGTCGCCGACGTCCGGCGCTACCCCGACTTCCTCCCCTGGGTCGTGGCGTTACGCGTGCGCCAGGACGGCGAGACGGAAACGCTCGCCGACATGATCGTCGGTTTCAAGGGCTTGCGCGAGACTTTCACGTCCCGTGTGAAGAAGCGCCGCCCGGACCACATCCGCGTCGACTATGTCGAGGGCCCGCTCAAGCACCTCACCAACGAGTGGCGCTTCCGCCCAGACTCGCGGGGCTGCGCGGTCGACTTTTCCGTCGACTTCGCCTTCCGCAACCGCGTGTTCGAGAAGCTGGCGGGCAGCGTCTTCGACGGCGCGCTCCGCCGCATGATCGGCGCGTTCGAGGCGCGCGCGGCCGAGCTTTATGGCGCGTCCGACGCCGGTGGCAGCAGCAGCTCCAGCGCGCACAGCGCCGCCTGAAGACGTACGCCGCCGCGGCCCAGATCGCCGAACTCGCGTTTCAGCGCGTGTACGTCGGCCGGATCCTGCCCCTTCAGCGCGCGCGCGAAGACGACGGTGCCGACCGGTTTCTTCGCCGACCCGCCGCCCGGTCCCGCGACGCCCGTGACTGAAACCGCCACGTCGGCCCCGCTCTTCGCCAGCGCGCCCTGCGCCATGTTCCAGGCGACCGCGATCGACACCGCGCCGAACGTGTCGATCAGGTCGCCGCTCACGTCCAACGCCGCCACCTTCGCCTCGTTCGAGTAGGTGACATAGCCTGCCTCGACCACGTCGCTCGACCCGGCGATCTCGGTCAGCGCCGCCGCGACGAGCCCGCCCGTGCAACTCTCCGCCAGCGCCAAGCGCCGACCCGCCGCCCGGTTCTCCTCGACTACGCGCCGCGCGAGCTCAACCAGCTCGGCCGGCAGGATGCTGTCCCTCGCGTCTGCCATCACCGCGCCTCCGCCGGGCAGAGCGGCAGGTCGGGCACGTCGACCCGCTGGCCCTTGGCCCGCTGCGCCTTGAGATAGGAGAGTGACGTCACGATCACAGAGGCGGTGTTGCGCGGCGGCAGCGGCTCCAGCTGGGTGACGAGCCGGTCGATCGTGCCGCAGTCGCTCTGCTGGATGCGCCCCACCAGCTGGGGGGCGATCAGCGACACCAGCACCGGCCGCGCGAAGTCGCTGTCGAGCAGCCCGTCGGCCAGTCCCAGCGCGAGCTTGCCCACCGCCGCCTTCGCCTGAGGCCAGGCTTGGTCGGCGGCGGCGTCGTACTTGGCGATGAACGGCCCCGCACTCCGCCGGACGAGGCTCGTCGCCGGCAGACGCGTCGCGCAGACCCGGCCCGTCTCGCGGATGATCGTCGGCATGGCCACAAGCGCCAGCGCCTCGGCCTCAGGCGTGGTCACGCAAGCTTGGCGTTGCGCCTGGGCGGGGGAGGCGAGGAGGACGGCCAATGCCGCCAAGCCGGCCAGCCTCACAGTTCAGGCACCCGAACCGTTGCAGCCGCCTGCGCAGCTATACCCTCGCCACGGCCCGTGAAGCCCAGCTTCTCGGTCGTCGTCGCCTTCACGCTCACCCGATCCGCCGGCACATCTAGCATCTGCGCGATGCGCGCCGTCATGGCACCGCGGTACGGGCCGACTTTGGGCGCTTCGCAGATGATCGTCAGGTCGGCGAACACCACCTCGCCGCCGCGCGCCCGGATCAGCTCGACCGCGTGCCGCAGGAACTGCCCCGACTCCGCGCCGCGCCATTGCGGGTCGCTGGGCGGGAAATGCGTCCCGATATCGCCCGCGCCGATCGTGCCGAGCAGCGCGTCGGTTAGCGCGTGCAGCGCTACGTCGGCGTCGCTGTGGCCGGACAGTCCGCGATCATGCGGGATCAGCACGCCGCCCAGCCACAGCTCCTCCCCGACCTCCAGCCGGTGGACGTCGAAGCCGGTCGCCATGCGGTACTGCCACTGCATTCCGGCGCGCGCCTCGGCGAGCGCGAAGTCGGACGGTTGGGTCACCTTCTCGAGCATCGGATCGCCCTGCACCACCGCCACCTCAACGCCAAGCCGCCGTACCATCTGCGCGTCGTCGGTCGCCTCCTCGCCCACCGGCCACTCGGCGTGCGCCCGCAGGATCGCGTCGAGCCGGAAGCCCTGCGGCGTTTGCACGCGGACGAGCCCGTCGCGTGGCACGACCTCGCCCAGCACCGCGCCCCCGTGCGCGAGCGTGTCGGCGACGGGCAGGGCAGGGAGGGCGCCCTCGTACGTGTGGAGCGCGTCCACCACCGCCGAGATCACCGTCGCCGGCGAAAACGGCCGCGCCGCGTCGTGGATCAGCACGCGCGTCGCCCGTGTCGCCGCCGCGGCCGCGAGCCCGTGCGCGACCGACTCGCGCCGGCTCGAGCCGCCGGTGACCAGCTTCATTTTCCCGCCGATCGCATCGCGCGCCAGCTGCTCCGTACCCGGTGCGACCACCACCATGACGTCATGCACCGCCGGATGTGCGGCGAAGGCCGCGTGCGCGTGCGCCACGAGCGCGCGCCCGCCGACCTTTCGATACTGTTTCGGCGCGCCGCCCCCGGCTCGCACCCCGCTGCCGCCCGCGACGATGATCGCGACCACATGCTCCTCGCTCATACCCGCGCGCCTAGCCGAGGGCCGCACCGCTTGCCAGCGAGCATCGGGGGGACTACCTGCCCGTTTTTCAGGCACCCACCATGCGCACGCTCGAGCCTCTCCAGATCGGCCCCGTCCGGATCGACGCGCCCGTCGTGCTCGCGCCCATGACGGGCGTGACCGACCGGCCGTTCCGCACTTTGGTGCGGCGCTACGGCTCGGGCCTCAACGTGACGGAGATGATCGCCAGCCAGGCGATGATCCGAGAGACGCGCCAGTCGCTGCAGAAGGCGGCGTGGGACCCGGTCGAGGAGCCCGTCTCAATGCAGCTCGCCGGCTGCTGCCCGCACGAGATGGCGGAGGCCGCCAAGCTCAACGAGGACCGCGGCGCGGCGATCATCGACATCAACATGGGCTGCCCGGTCAAGAAGATCGTCAATGGGCATGCGGGCTCGGCGCTGATGCGCGACCTGAAGCTCGCGGCCTCGCTGATTGAGGCCACCGTCAACGCGGTATCCGTCCCCGTGACGGTCAAGATGCGCATGGGCTGGTGCCACGACAGCCTCAACGCCCCCGAGCTCGCCCGCATCGCCGAGGATCTCGGCGCGAAGATGATCACCGTTCATGGCCGCACCCGCAACCAGATGTACAAGGGTTCGGCTGACTGGGCTTTCGTTCGCCGGGTTAAGGAGGCGGTTTCGCTGCCTGTCATCGTCAACGGCGACATCTGCTCGGTCGAGGACGCGGAGGCGGCGCTGGAGCAGTCGGGCGCGGACGGGGTGATGATCGGACGCGGGGCTTATGGAAGGCCGTGGCTGCTGGGCCAGGTCATGGCGGCGCTCGGCACCGGACGGCGCGTGCCCGACCCGTCGCTTGACGAGCAATATCGGGTGATTTCCGAACATTACGACGCGATGCTCGATCATTACGGCATCGAGACCGGCGTCAACATGGCGCGCAAGCACATCGGCTGGTACACGCGCGGACTGCACGGCTCGGCCGAGTTCCGCAACCGCGTCAATCAGGAGCCCGACCCCAAGGTGGTGCAGGCGTTGCTCGCCGACTTCTATGCTCCCTACCGCCAGCGCGAAGCCGCTTAACAAGAACGCTAACCGGAACGCGGGCCGGCCCGGCTGGCCCGAGCTGTTTTTTGCGCTGCCCGTCGCCGTCCTGCTGGTCGACCCCGAGGATCGCGTCGCGCAGGCCAACGCGCTGGCCGAACAGCTGCTGAATCTGTCCGAGCGGTTGATGATCGGCCGTCCCGTCGCAGACCTGCTCCGCTCCCCGCGCGAACGGGCGGCCGCCGACGGACAGGACCTCGCGATATACGATGCGGAGGTGGAGACGCGTGGCGGCGTGTTGCGCGTCGACTTCACCGAGTCGCACGTCTCCGACCACCCCGGCTGGCGTGCGATCACGCTCCATAGCACGACGCCGCGCCTGTCGCCCTCTGCGCCCGGAGCGGGGCGCGCCGCGATCGGCGCGGCGGCGATGCTCGCCCACGAGATCAAGAACCCGCTGTCCGGCATTCGCGGCGCGGCGCAGCTGCTCGGCCCCGGCGAACTGACAGGCCTGATCGTGTCGGAGGTCGACCGCATCGCCGCGCTGATCGACCGGATGCAGGGCTTTACCGACACGCGCCCGCTGCCGCTCGGGCCGGAGAACATCTACCCGCTGCTCGCCCACGCCCGCCAGGTCGCGCTCGCCGGCTTCGCATCGGATGTGGTAATCGAGAGCCGCTACGACCCGTCGCTTCCGCCAGCGCAGATCAACCGCGACGCGTTCACGCAGGTGCTGCTGAACCTCCTCAAGAACGCGGCCGAAGCGGTTGCGAGCTCGCCGGAACCGCGCATCACGATCACCACCGCCTACCGTCACGGCATGGCGCGCATGCGCCAGGACGGCGAGCGTGTCGCGCTCCCCATCGAGGTCTGCGTCGTCGACAACGGCCCCGGCGCGCCGAACGACATCGCCGGCCAGCTGTTCGAGCCGTTCGTCTCCGGCCGCCGCGAGGGCACCGGGCTGGGCCTGGCGCTGGTCGACAAGCTCGTCCGCGACATGGGCGGCCTCGTCCAGTACGCACGCGAGGCGGACCGGACCGTCCTGCGTCTCCTGCTGCCCAGGGCCGCCGCGTGAGCCGCGTCCTCGTTATCGACGACGATGCCGCGATCCGCACAGTCGTCGCGGAAGCGCTCCGCCGCTCAGGCCATCAGGTCGCGCTCGCCGCCTCGCTCGCGGAGGCCGAGGCCGCGCTCGCGGCAGGAGCGCCCGACGTGCTCGTGACGGATGTGATGCTACCCGACGGCGACGGGCTGGATCATCTCGCCCGCGTATCGCATCGCCATCCGGCGCTCCCCGTCATCGTCCTCTCCGCCCAGAACACGCTGTCGACCGCTGTCCGTGCGGCGGAGGCCGGGGCGTACGAGTACTTGCCCAAGCCGTTCGACCTCGACGCGCTCGCCCGCGCCGTGAATGGCGCGCTCGCCCGTGGTGGGGCCGAGCCGCTGACGGGGGTGGGGGAGGAGGACCGTGCGCTTCCACTGCTCGGCCGGTCGCCAGCGATGCAGGAGGTGTACCGCGTCATCGCCCGCGTCGTCGCGACCGACCTGACCGTGCTCGTCTCCGGCGAGTCCGGCACCGGCAAGGAGCTCGTCGCGCGCGCCATCCACGACCTGGGCCCTCGCCGCGCCGGCCCGTTCGTCGCGATCAACATGGCCGCAATTCCGCGCGACCTGATCGAGGCGGAGCTGTTCGGTCACGAGCGCGGCGCGTTCACCGGCGCCGCGGCGCGCCAGGCAGGCCGCTTCGAGCAGGCGGCGGGCGGCACGTTGTTCCTCGACGAGATTGGCGACATGCCGCTCGACGCGCAGACTCGCCTGCTCCGCGTGTTGCAATCGGGCGAGTTCAGCACGGTCGGCGGCGCGCGCCCGCTCCGCGCCGACGTGCGCATCGTCGCTGCCACGAACCGCGACCTCTCGGACGCGGTCGCGATCGGGCGCTTCCGCGAGGACCTGTTCTATCGCCTGAACGTCGTTCCCGTCGCCCTGCCGCCGTTGCGTGAGCGGGGGAGCGATGTCGGCCTGCTCGCCCGTCACTTCCTCGACCAGGCCGCGGCGCAAGGGTTGCCCCGCCGCGCGCTCGACGCCGGCGCACTCGACGTGCTGGAGGCGCATGACTGGCCCGGCAACGTCCGCGAGCTGGAGAACCTAATGCGCCGCCTGGCCGTGCTCGCGCGCGACGAGGTGATCGACGCTCCCGCCGTCCGCGCAATGCTTGGCGCGCCCGCTGAGCTCCCGACCGGCGGAACCGACCTGGCGCAGGCCGTGCGAGACCTACTCGAGCGCATCGCTCGCGAGCGCCCCGACGCGCTCGATGACGGCACGCTCTACGACCGCGTGCTCGCCGAGGTGGAGCGCCCGCTGATCGAGGCGATGCTACGGCGCCATGGCGGCAATCAGCTCCGCGCCGCCCGCGCTCTCGGCCTCAATCGCAACACGCTGCGCAAGCGTCTGGACTCGCTCGGCCTGGATCCGGAACGCCGTACCGACCTGCGTTAGCTTCTTCGCACATTGTGGTTTCCCGGCAACACAGGACCCTGTAGGGCGGGGGGGATGAACGCCGCCGCGGTGCCCGCCATCGATCAAGAAGACCCGCCCTGGCGCTTCAGCGTAACGCCCGCGATCGAGTTCGCGGTGCTCGCCGCGGTCATCATCGTCGCCGCGGTCAGCTACTCGGTCGTGTCCGCATCGGCGGCGCCCCAACGACTGCTGACGCCGCTGCTCGTGGCGAGCCTGCTCGTCGCCAACCTCGTGCCGGGCGTGCTCCTCATGATGCTGCTCGGCCGGCGCATCGCGCGCCGCCGGGCCGCCGCGTCGCCGGTGGGCGGCACCGGCCGTCTCCACGTCCGCCTCGTCGCGCTGTTCTCCACGATGGCGGCGGTGCCGATGCTGCTCGTCACGATCGTCGCCTCGCTCCTTTTCCAGTACGGCGTCCAGTTCTGGTACTCCGACCGGGCGCGTGGGATGCTGGAGAACGCGACCGACCTGGCGCGGACTTCCTACCAGCAGCAGCTCCAGCGCTGGCGCGAAGCCACGCTGACCATGGCCGACGACATGAGCATGCAGCTGCGCGCCGAGCCAATCGACAGCCCGAACTTCCCGACCTTCTTCGTCCAGCAGGTCTATTACCGCAGCCTATCCGAAGCCGCGCTCCTCAACGTGCCCGCGAGCGGCGAAGTGCGGACGCTGGCGGTCGTGAATCCCTACGAGGTTGAACTGGCCGGTCGGATCACGCCCGACGCTGTCCGCCGTCTCCGCGCTGGCGAGGGGAGCGTAGTTCTCGTCACCGGCGACCGCATCCAGACGATCACCACCGTCCCCGGCGCGGCCGACCTGTTCCTCTACGCCGCGCGCGTGGGCGACACCAAGGTGATGACGGAGCAGAACGCGCGCGCCGAGGCCGTCGTCGCCGATTATCGCTCGCTGCTCGCCCGCGCGCGCAGCCTGCAGCTTCAATTCAACGCCGCGCTCCTCCTCATCTCGCTGCTAATCGTCGGCATCGCCGTCTGGATCGCGCTTAAGGTCGCCGATCGCCTCGTCGCGCCGGTCGGCGAGCTCGTCGGCGCCGCCCGCCGCGTCGCCGGCGGCGATCTCAGCGCCCGCGTTTCCGACCCGAAGAGCCGCGATGAGGTCGGTACGCTCGCGCGCGTGTTCAATCAGATGACGGGGCAGCTCGAGCAGCAGAACGCCGCGCTCGTCTCCGCCAACCTCCAGCTCGAGAACCGCCGCGCGCTGATCGAGGCAGTGATGGCGGGCGTTTCGGCGGGCGTGATCGCGACGTCGCCCGGCCGCTTGGTTCAGATCGCCAACCGCTCGGCTGCGGCGCTGCTCGGCGTCGAGGATCCGCCCGGCAAGCCGTTGGCCCAGGTCTCGCCCGAGCTGGACGCGCTGGTCGAGAGCGGGCAGCGCGAGGGCGTCGTCCAGATCGGCCACGGCCTCGATGCGCGCACGCTGGCGGTGCGCATCGCCCGTGCGCCCGCCGGCCCGATCCTGACGTTCGACGACATCACGCGCGAGCTCGCCGACCAGCGCCGCGCCGCCTGGTCCGACGTCGCGCGCCGCATCGCGCACGAGATCAAGAACCCGCTCACCCCCATCCAGCTCGCCGCCGAGCGCCTGCAACGCCGCTACGGCGCCAAAGTGGGGGAGGGCGACGAGACGTTCGGCCGCTTGACCGACACGATCGTCCGCCAGGTCGGCGACCTTCGCCGCATGGTGGACGAGTTCTCCGCCTTCGCGCGTATGCCCAAGCCCGTGTTCCGCGACGAGGCGATCTGCGAGGTCGCGCGCGACGCGCTGTTCCTCCACGAGGTCGCGCACCCGGACATCCGCTTTCAGCTCGGCTGCGACGACCCGCAGCTCCGGCTCGTCTGCGATCGTCGCCAGATCGGCCAGGCGCTTACGAACATCGTGAAGAACGCCGCCGAAGCCATCGAAGCGAAAGGCGAGGGTGTCGGCGCGATCACGATGCAGGTGCGGCACGCGGACAGTCGCGTCTCGATAGAGGTCGCCGACACGGGCGTGGGCCTACCCGCCGACCGCGAGCGCATCGTCGAGCCGTACATGACGACCCGCGCGCGCGGCACGGGACTGGGCCTCGCCATCGTCAAGAAGATTGTCGAGGAGCATCTGGGGGCGATCGGCTTCGCCGACCGGGAGGAAGGGGGGACCGTCGTCACCATGACCTTCGACGCGACGGCGCTCGCCGCGCTCGACCAGCACGCCGTCGACCGACCCGCCGAGCAGGCGGACGACGAACGACCAATCGAAACCGAACGGACCTGAGACTAGAATGGCGCTCGACATCCTCGTCGTCGACGACGAACTCGACATCCGCGAACTGGTCGCCGGCGTGCTGGAGGACGAGGGCTATCAGACGCGCGCCGCCGCCGACAGCGACGCCGCGCTCGACGCCATCGCCGCGCGCCGCCCGTCGCTAGTGCTGCTCGACGTGTGGCTACAGGGCTCGCGGCTCGACGGCCTCGAACTGCTCGACGAGATCAAGCGTCGCGACCCGTCCATTCCCGTGCTCGTCATCTCCGGCCATGGCAGCCTCGACACCGCCGTCGCGGCGATCCGCAAGGGCGCCGCCGACTTCATCGAGAAGCCGTTCGAGGCCGAGCGCCTGCTGCTCCTCGTCGCGCGCGCGACCGAGACCGAGCGGCTGAAGCGCGAGGTCGCGTCCTTGCGCGCCTCCGCCGGCCGCGAGACCGACCTGACGGGCAGCTCGGCAGCGATCAACACCGTCCGCGCGACGCTGAAGCGTGTCGCGGGCACGGGCAGCCGCGTGCTCATCATGGGGCCCGCCGGCGTAGGCAAGGAGGTCGCCGCCCGCCTGTTGCACGGCTGGAGCCAGCGCGCCGCCGCGCCCTTCGTCATCGTCTCCGCCGCCCGGATGACGCCCGAACGCGTCGAGGAGGAGCTGTTCGGCGTGGAAGAGGGGGGCGATCTCGTCCGCCCCGGCCTGCTCGAACAGGCGCACGGGGGTACGTTGTTCCTGGACGAGGTCGCCGACATGCCAGTGGCGACTCAGGCGCGCATCCTGCGCGTCCTCACCGACCAGAGCTTCACCCGCGTCGGCGGCACGCGCGTGGTCAAAGTCGACGTCCGCGTCGTGTCCGCCACGGCGCGCGACCTGACGCAGGAGATCGCGGAGGGCCGCTTCCGCGAGGATCTCTATTACCGCCTCAACGTCGTCCCCGTCGTCATCCCCGCGCTGACCGAGCGCCGCGAGGACATCCCCGCGCTCGTGCAGCACTTCCTCGCCCACTACGCCTCCGAACGCCGCGTCCCCACGCCGGAGATCGCGCCGGATGCCATGGTCGCGCTGCAGAGCTACGACTGGCCCGGCAATGTCCGCCAGCTCCGCAACGTCGTCGAACGCACCGTCATCCTCACGCCCGGCGACCGCATCGGTCGAATCGACCTCGACCTGCTGCCGGCCGAGGTGCTGGGCGATCAGGCGGAGCTGGCGGGCGCCGGCTCGGGTTCTATGATGGGCGCGCCGCTCCGCGAGGCGCGCGAATCGTTCGAGCGCGAATATCTGCGCGTCCAGATCCGCCGCTTTTCCGGCAACATCTCGCGCACGGCCAGCTTCATCGGCATGGAACGCTCCGCGCTGCACCGGAAGCTCAAGCTGCTGGGCATCACCGAGACGAAGGACGATTAGGCGCGGGCCGCGCGAAGAAGTTGCGCCCGCGTCCGGAACGTCTCGCCGCCTGCGGACTTGTGCACGCGGATGTGGTAAGGGCATGGCCGAACCGCCGGGCCGACCGCCCGGCCTTCCGACGCCGGCGAACGGCGCGACACAAGCGGGATTATGACCCGCCAAGAATAAGGGGACCACGAGATGGCCGATAAGCAGAGCTCGCTGCAGGACCTGTTCCTGAACGCGCTGCGCCGCTCCAAGACGCCGGTGACCATGTTCCTGGTCAAGGGCGTGAAGCTCCAGGGCATCGTGACCTGGTTCGACAACTTTTCCGTGCTGCTCCGCCGCGACGGCCAGTCGCAGCTCATCTACAAGCACGCCATCTCCACCATCATGCCGACCGGCCAGGTGGACGTGGCCGGCATCGTCGAGCAGGTGGGCGACGGGCCCAAGAAGCAGCAACTCCTCCAGGAGATCTTTCTCTCCGCCGTCCGCCGGTCGGAGGACAACGTCACCATGTTCCTGGTGAACGGCGTCATGCTCCAGGGCCAGATCGCGGCGTTCGACCTGTTCTGCATGCTGCTCCAGCGCGAGGGGCTGACGCAGCTCGTTTACAAGCACGCGGTGTCCACCATCCAGCCGGCTCGCCCGCTCAACTTGCAGGAAGAGCAGCAGGCCGGCGAGGAAGACGCTTGACGCAGGGCTTCGAGCGCGACCGCGGCGAGTTCGCCCGCGGCGCGCGCTGCATCGTCGTGCTGCCCGACCAGGGCGGGTCCAACCGCGACTCGGACGCGCGGCTGGATGAGACGGCGGGCTTGGCGCTCGCGATCGGGGTGGAGGTGGTCGATCGCGTCCACCTCCGCGTCCGCGCGCCTAAGCCGGCAACGCTGATCGGCTCGGGCCAGGTAGAGCAGCTGGCGACGAGCGTCCGCCAGCACGAGGCGCAGCTCGCCGTGTTCGACGCCGCGCTCACGCCCGTGCAGCAGCGCAATCTGGAGACGGCGCTCGAGGCCAAGGTGATCGACCGCACGGGCCTGATCCTGGAGATCTTCGGCGAACGCGCCGCAACCGCGGAGGGTCGGCTCCAGGTGGAGCTCGCGCACCTCGACTACCAAGCCGGCCGCCTGGTGCGGAGTTGGACGCACCTGGAACGCCAGCGCGGCGGCTTCGGCTTCCTGGGCGGTCCGGGCGAGACGCAGATCGAGGCCGACCGCCGCCTGATCCGCGACCGTATGGCGCGCCTGCGCCGTGAGCTGGAGCAGGTGAGCCGCACGCGCGGGCTCCACCGCGAGCGGCGGCAGCGCGCGCCGTGGCCGGTGATCGCGCTCGTCGGCTATACTAACGCCGGAAAGTCGACGCTGTTCAACAAGTTGACGGGTGCCGACGTCATGGCGGAGGACCTGCTCTTCGCCACGCTCGACCCGACGCTCAGGCGCATCGACCTGCCCGGCATCGACCAGGCGATCCTGTCCGACACGGTGGGCTTCGTGTCCGACCTGCCGACCCAGCTCGTCGCCGCGTTCAAGGCGACGCTGGAAGAGGTGGTCTCCGCCGACCTGCTGATCCACGTCCGCGACATCGCGCACCCGGATAGCGAGGCGCAGCGCGCGGACGTAGAGCAGGTGCTGGAGGAGCTGGGAGTGGGGGAGGGCACCCCCAGGTTCGAGGCGTGGAACAAGCTCGACCTGCTCGACGCCGAGCGGCGCGACGAGCTGCTCGCCGAGGCCGAGCGGCGCGACGACGTGGTCGCCATCTCGGCTCTGACCGGAGAGGGGGTCGACGGCCTCATGGAGCAGGTCGCGACTAAGCTGACCGCGGGTCATCGCCGCTACCGGATCGAGCTCGACGCGGCCGACGGGGCGGGGGCCGCTTGGCTCCACGCGCACGGCGAGGTGGTCGAGCAGACGGTCGAGGACAGCCGCGCCGTATACGAAGTCCGGCTCGCGCCCGCCGACTATGACCGCTTTATGCAGCGTCAGGCTGCGACTTGACGCGGCCCCACAGGGCTTCCTTTTCGTCCAGCGACAGCGCCGCGAAGCTTGGTCCGGCGAGCGCCTCCATCGCGGCGAACCGCCGCTCGAATTTGCCGTTCGCGCGGCGTAGCGCGGCCTCGGGATCGACGCCCAGGTGCCGCGCCCAGTTCACGACGGCGAAGAGCAGGTCGCCGATCTCGCCCTCGATCTCGTCCGAGCCGGCGGCAACAACCTCGCGTAACTCCTCATCAATCTTCTCGCGCGGGCCGCTCGCGTCGGGCCAGTCGAATCCGACCCGCGCCGCGCGCTTCTGCAGCTTCTCCGCCCGCGACAGCGCCGGCATGCCTAGCGCTACGCCCGATAGAGCGCCGCCCGGCTTAGCCGTGCGCTCGGCGGCTTTGATCGCCTCCCAGCCAGGCGTGTCGGCAGCGTCACCGAAAATGTGCGGATGACGGCGCTCCATCTTGTCGCTGATGGAGGTCACCACGTCCGGCAGCGCGAACAGTTCGGCTTCCTGGGCTATACGCGTGTGGAACACGACCTGGAGCAGCAGGTCGCCGAGCTCGTCGCGTATGTCGTCCGCGTCGTCGCGCGCGATCGCATCCGCGACCTCGTAGGCCTCTTCGATAGTGTACGGCGCAATCGTCTCGAACGTTTGCGCGCGATCCCACTCGCAGCCGTGCTCGGGGTCGCGGAGGCGGGCCATGATCGCCACCAACCGCTCGATCACGCCGGCACACCCGTAAGCACGATAATATACATTATGTAAAACTCACTCCTGGTTGGACGGGGTCAGGATCAGGCTGCGCCGCTCCACCCGCCACGACCCCAGCCGCGACAGGAAGTTCATGCCGAGCACGTCCGTCTCGCCGAACGCCGGCGAGACGACCACGCCCAGGTCGCGCGTGGAGATCGAGCCGACGCGCACCGTCTCCGCGCGCCCGCGCTTCGCCTCGACTACGCCGTTGGCGGTGTCGAGCGCGACCGGGAACATCGCGCTCTCCGTATCGATGCCGGCCGCCCGCGCCGTTTCCTGCGACAGCGCCGTGATCGTCGCGCCGCTGTCGATCAGCATCCGGCGCTCGACGCCGTTGATCGACACGTCGGCGTAGAAGTGCCCGTCCTCGCTCATTCGGATGCGCGTCTCCTGACCGACGACCTGCTGGTCGTAGAGCAGCGTCCTGAGGCTCGGCAGCCGGTCGAACTGGCTGACCAGCAGCAGCCCGACCGCGAACACCGCGATCCAGGCGAGCGCGAACTTGACTGTCTGCCCGAGCGGCGGCCGCCGTGCGATCAGCGCCGACAGCGGCAGGAGCAGCATCAGCGCCAGAGCCAAGAACTGGGCGGTGTCGTTCATGCGTGGACCTCCAGCCCGTCATAGCCCGGTTCGACGCCGGGCGGCAGCTCCGCGACGAGCGAGGCGTAGTCCATCGATTGGTCCATGTGGATCAGGATGGTGCGCTTGGGCCGCAGCTCCTCGACCCAGCCGAGCACGGTCGGCAAGTCGGCGTGGCTCGGGTGCGGCTTCTTGCGCAGCGCATCCACGATCCAGACGTCCAGCCCGGCATAGTGCTCGCGCAGCTCGTCCGTCATCGCGCTGATGTCGGTCGCGTAGCCGATCGCGAACCCGTCCGCCTCCATCCGCAGCCCCTCCGAGCGCGACCAGCCGTGCGGCTGCTCGCGGACGCCGATCGTCAGGCCGTTCAGTTCCAAGCTGTCCGGCAAGGCGCGCGGTTCGACGGTCGCCGGGTAGCCCGTCTTGCCCTCGAAGACGTAGCCGAACCGCGACCGCAGCACGTCGAGCACCTCACGCCGCGCATAACCGATCACCGGGCGACCCAGCGCGTGGAACACTTGACGCAGGTCATCGATGCCGTGGCAGTGGTCGGCGTGATCGTGAGTCCAAATTACCGCGTCGAGCTCGGCCACGTCGGCCGCCAGCAGCTGCTCGCGCATGTCCGGGCTCGTGTCGACCAGCACGCGCACGCCGTCATGCTCGATCAGCAGCGACGCGCGCGTGCGACGGTTCTTCGGCTCGTTCGGATCGCACGCGCCCCAGTCGTTGCCGATGCGCGGCACGCCCGACGACGTGCCGGAGCCGAGGATGCGCGCCCTCACCTGCCCGTCTTGGAGAACAGATCGTGAAAGTTTCGCGCGGTCCGCTCGCGCAGCTCCGTTTCGTCCTGCCCACGCAATCGGGCAAGGAAGGCGGCGGTGTCGGCGACGAAGCTCGGCTCGCCCGTCTTGCCCCGGTGCGGCACGGGGGCGAGGAACGGCGCATCGGTTTCGATCAGCAGCCGCTCAATCGGGATCCGCGCCGCCGTCTCCTGCAGCTCGCGCGCGTTCTTGAACGTCACGATGCCGGAGATGGAGATGTAGAAGCCGAGGTCCAGACACGTGTCGGCGAACGCGCCCGTGCCGGTGAAGCAGTGGATGACGCCGGGGTAACTCCCCTTCCCCAGCTCGTCGGCTAAGATCGCCGCCGTGTCCTCCTCCGCGTCGCGCGTGTGGACGACGAGCGGCAGCCCCGTCTCGCGCGCGGCGGCGATATGGGCGCGAAAGCTCGCCTGTTGCTGTTCCCGGTCGGAGCGGTCGTAATAGTAGTCGAGCCCGCTCTCGCCCAGGCCGACGACTCGCGGGTGTTGCGCGCGCTCGACGAGCTTGGCCGTATCGACGTCCGGGTGCTTGTCCGCCTCGTGCGGGTGGATGCCGACCGTGGCCCACACGTCCGGCTCGCGCTCGGCGACGCCGATCACGTCGTCCCACTCGCTCCGGCGCGTCGAGATGTTGAGCATGGCGGTGACGCCGCGCACGCGGGCGCGCTCGAGCACCGCCTGCTGCTCCTCGACTAGTCCCTTGTAGTTCAGGTGGCAGTGGCTGTCGGCGAGCATCAGCCCTCCCCTGCCGGCAGCTCGAGCCGCGGGAAGACGGGTGTCGGCGGAGCGATGCGGAAGCCGGTCGCGGTGTGGGTATCGTACCAGCTCTCGTCGTCGATCGCGGCATGGTCGCGTTCGGTCGCGCCAATCTGGTCGAGCACCTTGCCAGCAGCCTCCGGAATGACGGGCAGGATGGCGATGGCAAGCATGCGAATCGCGCGCACCAGCGTGCGCAGCACCGCGTGCATGCGCTCGGGATCAGTCTTGCGCAACGCCCAGGGCGCCTGAAGGTCGATATATTGGTTGCAGGCGAACACGCCGCGCAGCCAGGCCTCGACGCCTTGACTCAGCAGCAGGTCCTCGAACGCGGTCTTAAGGCCCGCGCAGGCGACGATCACCTCCTCGATCAGCAGCGCGTCGACTGGACCGACCTTGCCAACACCGGGAAGCTCGCCGTCCAAGTTCTTGGCGATGAACGACAAGGTGCGCTGCGCCAGATTGCCGAAGCTGTTGGCGAGCTCCGCGTTGACGCGCGTGACGATCGCCTCGGCCGAGTAGCTGCCGTCCTGCCCGAAGCTGACCTCGCGCAGCAGGAAGTAGCGGAGCGCGTCCACGCCGAACGCGTTCGCGAGGTCCGCCGGATCGACGACGTTGCCGAGCGACTTCGACATCTTCTCGCCGCGGTGGAGCAGGAAGCCGTGGCCGAAAACCGATTTGGGCGTCGGCACGCCCGCGGACATCAGGAACGCGGGCCAATAGACGGTGTGGAAGCGGACGATGTCCTTGCCGATCAGGTGGAGGTCGGCGGGCCAGTAGCGCCAGTCGCCTCCCTGCTCCGGATAGCCCGCGCCGGTGATGTAGTTGGTCAGCGCGTCGACCCAGACATACATGACGTGCCCCGGCGAGCCCGGCACCGGCACGCCCCAGTCGAAGCTGGTCCGCGATACGGACAGGTCGGACAGCCCGCCCTCGACGAAACGCATCACCTCGTTGCGGCGGCTCTCCGGCCGAACGAAGTCGGGGTTGCTGCTGTACAGGTCGAGCAGCGGCTGCTGGTACTTGGAGAGGCGGAAGAACCAGCTCTCCTCGACGGTCCACTCGACGGGCGTGCCTTGAGACGACAGCTTCTCGCCGCCCTCACCCTCGATCAGTTCCTTCTCGTCGTAGAAGGCCTCGTCGCGGACCGAGTACCAGCCTTCGTAGCGGTCGAGGTACAGGTCGCCGCGCTCCTCCATCGCGCGCCAGAGCGCCTGACTGGCGGCGTGGTGCTCCGGCTCGGTAGTGCGGATGAAGCGATCGTACGAGACATTCAAATCGTCGCACATTGCCTTGAACAGGCCCGACATTTCGCTCGCCAGCTCGGCGACCGGTTTGTCCGCGGCGCGCGCGGCCTGAACCATCTTGAGCCCGTGCTCGTCGGTGCCCGTCTGAAAACGCACGTCGCAGCCCGCCTGGCGCTGAAAGCGCGCGATCGCGTCGGCCGCGATCGCTTCATAGGCGTGGCCGATGTGCGGGCGGCCGTTGGGGTAGCTGATCGCGGTGGTGATGTAGAAAGGGTCGGCCATCGGTCATGCCCCTAACGGAGAGCGTCAGGCGGGGGAAGCCAGCCGGGCGAGGATGGTCCCCATCTCGAACACCGTCGCCTGCGCGTCCAGCGAGAGGCCGAGCGCGGAGCCGGCGAGGTCTCGGGCGTCGCGGTGCGCGTCGAGCGCGGCGCGGAGCGCGGGGCCGGTGCGAGTGCGCGCCTCGGCGGCGATGGCGGCGGGCGCGCGGTCGAGGAACGCCTCGTAGCGGGCCTGCGCCGACTTGCCCGACAGCGCCTGGGCGAGCTTCACCCGCTCGGCGTTGCTCGGGTCGCCTTGGCGCATCAGCCGCTCGATCGCGGCGTCCAGTCCGGCGACATCGAGGCCGGCGAAGCGGAGCGCGCGGCCCGGTGCGCCTTCCCCGGCGCGCGCGGTCGCGGCGAGCTCCTCCTCGCCCGCTTCGGGCAGCGCGCTGCGGAGGACCTGCCGCACCTCGGCCTCGGGCAACGGCGAGAAGCGCACGGTGCGACAGCGCGATCGGATCGTGGGCAGCAGCCGACCGGGCGCGTGGCTGACGAGCAGGAACACGGTGCCAGCGGGCGGCTCCTCCAAGCTCTTGAGCAGCGCGTTCGCCCCGGCGCGCTCCAGGTCGTCGATCGCGTCGATGACGACCACACGGCGGGCGCCGAGCGACGGCGTCGTCGCGAACATCGGCAGAAGGCCGCGGACCTGATCGATCGTGATCGAGCGCGCCACGGTCTCCGCACCCGTGTCGCTCGTCTTGGTCAGGCGCGTGAGCACGCGGAGGTCCGGATGCGAGCCCGCCTCGGCCAAGCTGCGCGTCGGGTGGTTGGCGGGCACGTCCAGACCCGGGGGCAGCTCCGGACCGCCGCTCGCCTCCGCCAGCAGACGGAGCGCGGCGGCGTGCGCGAAGGTCGCCTTGCCCACGCCCTCGGGTCCGGCGAGCAGCCAGGCGTGGTGCAGCGTCCCGCTACGCAGCGCCGAGAGGAAAGCGAGCTGCGCGGCGGCATGCCCGACCAATGACGTCATGGCAGCAGGTCGGCGAGCTCGGTCAGGATCGCCTCGGTGACGCGCTCAGCGCCGTAGTCGGCGTCGACGCGGCGGACGCGCTCGGGCTCGTGCTCGGCGATGTGATCGAAGCAGGCGGCGACGCGGCCGTGGAACGCAGCGTCGCGCGCGATGAACCGGTCGGCGCGCTCGCCGTCGCGCAACGTCGCGCGAGCGACGCCGCGCTCGGGCGGCAGCGTCAGCAGGATCGTGCGGTCGGGCAGCAGCGCTTTGGACCCGAAAGCGTGCAGCGCCAGGATCGCGGCGTCCTCGATCCCGCTCGCGCCCTGGTACGCGCGGGTCGAGTCGATGAAGCGGTCGCAGATCACCCACGCGCCGTCCTTCAGCGCGGGCCTGATCAGCTTCTCGACATGGTCGGCGCGCGCCGCGGCGAACAGCAGCGCTTCGGCGCGCGGGCCCCAGCGGCGCTCGTCGCCCTGCATCAGCAGCTCGCGCACGGCCTCGGCGCCCTCGCTGCCGCCCGGCTCGCGCGTAAGGACCACGCGCAGGCCGCGCTCCTCCAGCGCGGCGGCGAGACGGCGGGCCTGGGTCGACTTGCCTGCCCCTTCCCCGCCCTCCAGCGTGATGAACTTGCCGACGATGTCTGCCGGGCTCGTCACCCGAAGAAAGAGAAGAGGCCGTTCCAGGCACGGCGGAAGAAGCCGGCCTCCTCCACATCGTTCGCCGCGACGAGCGGCAGGCGCTGCGCGGGCACGTCGGGCGAGGTAACGACGAGGTCGGCGACGTGTTGGCCGGCCTTGATCGGCGCCTTGATCGGGCCCTGGTACACGACGCGGGCCGCCATTTCCGGCGCGGCGCCGGCGGGCAGCGTGACGGTGAGCTGCTTCGGCGCGACGAGGCCGACCTCGCTCGAGTCGCCGCCCTGCACGTCGGCGGTCGTGACCTCGCGTCCCTTAGCGACGACCGGCTTGGCCTGCCAGGCGCGGAAGCCCCAATCCATGAAGCGGATCGACTCCTCGCGGCGCTGATTGAAGCTCGTCAGCCCGGCCATGACCATGACCAGCCGGCGGCCGTTCTGCTCGGCCGACCCGGTGAAGCCGTAACCGGCCTCCTCGGTGTGGCCGGTCTTGAGACCATCCGCGCCCGCGACCGCGCCGAGCAGCGGGTCGCGGTTCTGCTGGGTAATGGCGGCGCCGCTGCCGAGCGTCTTGCCCCAGGTGAACTCGCGGCGGGAGTAGAACTGCTTGTAGAGTTGCGGGTGGTCCTGAATCGTCGCCTTGGCGAGCTTGGCGAGATCGCGCGCGGTGACGAAGGTGCGGCCCTGGTCGGGCCAGCCGTTGGACGTGCCGAACTGACTATTGGTGAGACCCAGCTCCTGCGCCTTGCGGTTCATACGCTCGACGAACGCCTGCTCGGAACCGGAGATGCCCTCGGCGAGCACGACGCAGGCGTCGTTGCCCGACAGCACGACGATGCCGTTCAGGAGGTCGCCGACGCTGACCTGCTCGTTGGCGGACAGGAACATGGTCGAGCCCGCCTGCGGCCCGTGCCACTGGCGCCAGGTCTCCGGCCGCACGGTGAACTTCTGGTCGAGCTTGAGTTCGCCTTTCTTGAGAAGATCGAAGGCGACGTAGACCGTCATCATCTTCGCCATGGACGCGGGCGGCATGCGGCGGTCGGCGTCGCGCTCGAACAGCACCGCGCCCGAGGACAGGTCCTCGAGATAGGCGACGGGCGCCACCGTCTGGAATTGCGGCGCGACGGCAACCGTCGGGTAAGCGAAAGCGACGGCGAAGACGGGAGCGGCGAGAAGCGATCTCATGGACGTGTCCGTGGGCAAGGGTTGAAGGTCAGCGCGCGATCGCGTCGGCGAGCAGGCCCACCGACAGCGCGTAATGGTTGGAGCAGTTATAGTCGAGGATGACGCGATAGTTGCCGGTCAGGAGGTACGCGGTCTCGCCCGGACCGTCGGGCTCGACCAGCGTAGCGAGCACGGTGTCGTTAGGCCACGGCTTGTCCTGCGGCGTGATCCCGAGCGCGCGCCATTCGGCCATGGTGCGCCAGCCGCTGTGCCGCTCGAAGACGCGGGGGCAGCGGGGCGAGACGAGACGGTTGCGGATGCCGGACCGGTCGAAGCCGGTCGGAACGGTGACCGCCAAACCCCAGGGCTGGCCGGGACGCCAGCCGGCGTTGACGAAGTAGTTGCCGATCGAAGCGAGCGTGTCGGCGGAGCTGCCCCAAATATCCGCGCGCCCGTCGCCGTCGCCGTCCCGCGCGAGGCGAAGGTAGACGGATGGCAGGAACTGGGGGTTGCCGGTCGCGCCCGCCCAGCTGCCCTTGAGCTGATCGCGCGACACGCCGCGATCCATCATCTTGAGCGCGGCGATGAACTCGCCCTCGAACAGCTGGCGGCGGCGACCCTCATAGCCGAGGCTCGCCAGGCTGCGCAGCAGGTCGAAGTTGCCGGTATAGCTCCCGTAATTCGTCTCGTGGCCCCAAATGGCCATCATGATCGAGCCAGGTACGCCCGTCTCGCGCTCGATCTGCGCCAGGCGAGAGCGTTGCGCGGCGTAGTTGGTTCGTCCGCGACCGATGCGCGCCGCGTCGACGTGGCTCGCGCGATAGGGCGCGAAGCGCGACGGCGGGCTGTTGGACGACGTGCTCTGACCGGGCTGCGCGCGGTCGAGCTCGACGACGCGCGGATTGAAGGTGAGGCCGGCGGTGCCGGCGTACACCGTCTGCGGGCGCACGCCCTGCGCGATCGCGCGCTGGCCGACGCTCTGGAGATAGCTCTGGAACCCACTCTCGTCCTGCGCACGGGCAGGACCGGCGCTCAGGACGATCGGCAGAGCCGCCCAGGCGAAATGACGAAAACGACGCGACATGTACTACGAGCCCCCACAGCCGCGATCACAGTGCCACAGCGCGAGTCGCAGGTGAACGGCGGCTCGTCGCGGCGCTTGCACATACCGTCGCCGCCGCTAAGTCGCGTCGCGAGGACAGGTGGCCGAGTGGTTTAAGGCAGCGGTCTTGAAAACCGCCGTGCGCAGAAGCGTACCGTGGGTTCGAATCCCACCCTGTCCGCCAGCTTAGGCCGGGTTCTCCGCGGCGAGCGTGTCGACCTGCTCCTGCGTCAGCGGCTCGCGAAATTGGCAGCCGGCGGTGAAGTCGTCGGCCCAGATCACGTCCGCCGCACGCTGGCCCAGGCCGGGCAGCGTAAGCCAGATCGTCCTACCGCGGCGGAGCGCCGAGTAGGTCTGGAGCTTGACGCCTAGCGTCGAGATGTTGAGCACGCGGCAGAGCGCGCGTTCCAGCCCTCCCCGCCCGAGCTGCGTATCGAGCGAGACCGGCGCGCGAGGAGCGCGGCGGCGATCGAGTTGGGCGAGTTCCCATTCGGCGGCGAACATGGTGCAGATGCTACACCGCCGTGGTTATCTCCGGGTTAACCGCGCTTGAGCGTCAGTCCGCCGAAGCGCTTGTTGAAGCGCGCCACCTGGCCGCCCGTGTCGAGCATCTGGCCGCGGCCGCCGGTCCAGGCCGGGTGCGCGAGCGGGTCGATGTCGAGCTGCATCGTGTCGCCCTCCTTGCCCCAGGTGGAGCGGGTCTCGAACACGGTGCCGTCGGTCATCTGCACCTTGATCATGTGATAGTCGGGGTGCGTGTCTTTCTTCATTTTCTAGCTCCTGTGATCGGCTGGTTTCCGACCAGCCAAAGGACGCGCCGCCCTAGACGCGGGCGGCTTCCGAGTCAAAGCGCGGCGGGCGGATCGGCGATCATCGCGGTGAACTGCGCTTCCGCAACGACTTGGCCGTCGATCTTAGCGCGGCCCGCGAACTTGCAGACCTTGGCGCGCTTCTGCACGAACTCGGCTTCGAGGCGGAGCAGCACGCCCGGCTCGACGGGTTTCCTGAACTTTGCCTCGTCGATCGCCATGAAGTAGACGAGCTTGCCCGTGCCGGAGAGCTCCAGCGATTCGACCGCGAGCACGCCCGCGGCCTGCGCGAGCGCCTCGACGATCAGCACGCCCGGCATGATCGGCCGGCCGGGGAAGTGCCCCTGGAAAAAGCCCTCGTTGATCGTGACCGCCTTAATCGCGGCGATGCGCTCGTCGAGCACCAGCTCCTCGACCCGGTCGACGAGGAGCATGGGGTAGCGGTGCGGGAGCGCCGCCATGACGGCGCGTATGTCGAGCGCGCGCGCTCCTGCCTCGCCGTCCATCCTCAGCGGCCCTGGTTACGACGCTGATTGCTAGCGGGCTGGGCCGGCGCGGGCGTCGTCGCGGCGGGAGCGGCGGCCTGCTGGCCCGCCTGACCCGGCTGCCAGCCCGCGGGCGGCGTGATGCCGACCGAGGGCACGAGGCGGTCGAGCTCGGTCACGATGGCCGGCGTGAGGTCGGCGGCGGGCTGCGCGAACAGCGCGGCCTGCGGCGTGAGGAGCAGCTGCACGTTGCGCGTCTTCACCGCGTTCTGCACGGCGGTGTTCAGCTGCCGCGCGATCTGCTCGACGACATAGGCCTGGGCGCGCTGCGCCGGCTCGGTCAGGCGGGCGAGCTCCTGCTGCGCGGCGCGCTCGCGCGTCTGCAGCGCCTGGGCGGCGGGGGCGACGCTCGCCTGCGTCGCGTTGGGCGCGCGCGTCGCGTTCTGATAAGCCGTGATCAGCGGCTGGAGCTCGTTCTGGAGCGCCTGGCGGCGCGTGTTCGCCTGGTCCAGCTGCGTCTTGTACTGCGTCTGGATCTGCTGGACGGCGGTCTGGAACGCGCGCGAGCGCTGGATCGCGCCCTCCGCGTCGGCGATGGCGATGCCGGCGACCTGCGCCTGGGCGGGCGCGGCGACGGCGGCCGGCGCGACGAACGCGGCGGCGAGCATGAGGTTCTTGGAGGTCATCAGAACTGCGTTCCCACGTTGAAGGTGATGAGCTTGTCGTCGTCGCCCTCCTGCTTGAGGAGGGCCCTGGCGATGTCGATACGTAGCGGACCGAAGGGCGAATTCCAGTTCACGCCGAAGCCGACAGACAGGCGCGGCTTGGCGGAATTGCCGAGGAAGCGCTCGGCGAAGGGTGGGATGGGCTGCGTCGTCGCGACCGTGTTCGGCGTGCTTCCGACGCAAGCGCCCGAGGCGTCCGGGACACCGACGGCGCAGAGCGTCGTCGTCGCGGCGCTCGAGCCGGCAGGCGTGTAGAGGTAGAGCTGCCTGCCCGACGCGTCCAGCAACGGAAAGGTCAGCGGCTGCACGATCGTGTTGCCGTTCGCGTCGGTCGTGGTCGGGAAAACGACGGTGGGCAGCGGCCGCGTGATCTTGAACAGGCTGCCGGCCTGCACGTAAACGCTCGGACGAAGGCCGAGCTCGCGCGCGCCGGAGCCCAGCGGGATCTCCAACTCGGCGCGGGCGAGATAGTAAGCGCGGCCGCCGAGCGCGTCGTCGACGATCTGGTCGCGGTCTGTCACCAGGACCTGCTGACCCGTATCCGGGTCTTCCGTGTACGGGATGCGCAGCACGCGCGGGCCGACGCCGCGAATGTCGAAGCCGCGGAAGTTAGGCTCGCCCAGGTAGAAGCGGTCGATGATACGCACGCGGTCGATGCCCGGCCCGCGGCTGTCCTCGAACGAGTGGATGTAACCACCCTCGCCCAGCACCGAGAAGATGAAGCCGCGGCCCACGTTCCAGAACTTGGACGCGTTCACCGTGCCGCGGATGTACTTCACGTCGCCGCCCAGGCCCGCGAAGTCCGCGTTGAGCACGAGCCGCTCGCCCGCGGTCGGACGCAGGCGCGAGTTAAGGCTATCGCGGATCAGCGAGAAGCCGATAGACGAGGTCAGGCGCTCGCCGAGCTGCTCGCAAATGTAGCGGCCCGCGCGCAGCGGATCGCACCGGCCATTGGTGAAGAACTGATCCTGGTCGAGGCTCACCTCGTCATAAGACAGGCCGTAGCGCCCCGCGAGCGACCAGTATTCCGTCAGCGGCACGCCCGTGCGCAGCTGAAAGCCGGTGCGCGTCTGCTCATAGGTCGTCTGGCGATCGTTGCCGATGAAGTTGAACGAATTGAAGTCCTGGCGGAAAACATCGACGCCGACCGCGATGTTCTTGTCGAACAGGTACGGCTCCTGGAAGCCGAGCTCGACCGACTTCGAATAGGTGGAGTAGTTGACGCTCGCGCGCAGCTCCTGGCCCTTGCCGCGGAAGTTGCGCTGGGCGATCGCCGCCTGGATGATGAACCGCTCCAGGCTCGAGAAGCCGGCGGAGAGCTGGAGCTCACCGGTCGAGCGCTCCTCGACGGGCGCCTCCAGGATGATGCGGTCGGGCGTGTCGCCCGGCGTCTGCTTGATCTCGAACTTGTCCTGGAAAAAGCCGAGCGAGTTGATGCGGTCCTGGGTGCGCTTGACCTGGAAGCTGTTGAACGCGTCGCCCTCCGCCACGCGGAACTCGCGGCGGATCACCTTGTCCTGCGTCTGCGTGTTGCCCGTGATGTCGATGCGCTCGACATAGGTGCGCTGCTGGGGCGCGATGTTGAAGTTGATCGACATCGTGAGGTTCTCACGATCGCGCTGGAATTCGGGATTCACCTCCGTGAAGGCGTAACCGAACAGGCCCGCCGATTGGCTGAGCTGGTCGATCGAGTCCTCGATGAACTTGGCGTTGTACCAGTCGCCCTTCTTCATCGGCAGCGCGCGCGCGAGCGCTTCGTTGTTGAAGTCGCGGATGTCGCTGTCGACGGTCACGTCGCCGAACTTGTAGCGCGGCCCCTCCTCGACGACGTAGGTGATGATGAAATCGCGCTTGTCGGGCGTCAGCTCCGCGACCGCGGAGGTCACGCGGAAGTCGGCGTAACCCTCCGTCAGGTAGAACTGGCGGAGCTTTTGCTGGTCATAGGCCAGCCGATCCTGATCATAGGACGTGTTGGACGAGAAGAAGCGGAACAGGCGCGCCTGCTTGGTCGCCATCTGCCCGCGCAGGTCGTCGTCGGAGAACTGCTCGTTGCCGATGATGTTGATCTGGCGGACCTTGGACTTCGGCCCTTCGCTGATCTCGAAGACGATGTCGACGCGGTTCTGGTCGAGCGAGACGAGCTGCGGCTCGACCGTGGCGGCGAAGCGGCCCTGGCGACGATAGAGCTCGACGATGCGCGCGACGTCCTGGCGCACCGCGGTGCGGCTGAACACCTGACGCGGCGCGAGCTTGATCTCCTTGGTGATCTTGTCCGACTTCAGCCGGCGATTGCCCTCCAGGATCACGCGGTTGATGATCGGGTTCTCGCGCGTACGGATGACGAGGTCGCCCGTCTCGACGCCCGCGATCGTCACGTCCGCGAACAGGTCGGAGCCGAGCAGGTCGGTGATCGCCTGGTCGACGATCTCGTTGGTGTAGGGCTGGCCGATGCGCAGCTTGGTATAGGAGAGCGTCGTCTCCGGCTCGATGCGCTGCGACCCCTCCACCCGGATCGACTTGACGATCCGCTGCTCCGCCTGCGCGGGCGCGGCTTGCGTGGCTTGGGGCTGAGCAGGCGCGGTCTGGGCCTGTACGGGCGCGGCCGGCTGGGCGGGTGCGGTCTGGGCGAACGCGGGAACGCCCGACAGCATCGTGCCCGCCAGCAGCAGACCGCCCGCGCGCGCGAAAAGGGAATCGGAAATCACGGCCACTAAACCCACCCCGCCAAACAAACCTGAATTACGCCCCGCGGGGCGCCCTGCCCCACTAAGTTCAGCCGATCAAGTCGGCTAGGTTCCTCCACAGCCCGAAGCTGCCCAAATCGTTGAACGTGACCAGCACCATCAACGCGAGCAGCGCGGCCAATCCGCCGCGGAACGCCCATTCCTGCACCTGCGGCTCCAGCGGGCGGCGGCGCACCGCCTCGACCGCGTAGAAGAGCAGGTGACCGCCATCCAGCATGGGGACTGGCAGCAGGTTGATGAACCCCAGATTGATGGACACGAGCGCGAGCAGGAACACGAACGCCTCCGGCCCGAGCGCGAGCTGCTCGCCCGAGACCTTGGCG
The DNA here is from genome assembly GCF_002288825.1 of Sphingomonas lenta. Classification (GTDB taxonomy): domain Bacteria; phylum Pseudomonadota; class Alphaproteobacteria; order Sphingomonadales; family Sphingomonadaceae; genus Sphingomonas; species Sphingomonas lenta. The sequence continues at coordinate 472,777 of NZ_NSLI01000001.1, read as the reverse complement.
ATCTGGAGCGGGCCGCCAAGTTCGCTGATCGGACGGCGGCCGGAGATGATCTGACCTAGCGTCTCGACCATCAGCTGCACGATCTCGCCCGTGCGGCGCACGGCGACGACGGGCGCTTCGGCGAGCCCAACGGGGACGATCACGGGCCGGGACGGCCCGACGCCGAGCCGTCCGAACCGGTATTCGTTGCCGAACCGGTCGCGCTCGCGCCGCGTGCCGAGCACGGCCTCCGTGCTCCCGGCCGCGCCGTCGCGCACGAAATCGACGCGGACGCGCTCGCCGGGATGGATCTTGGCGAAGCTCGCCAGATCCTCGAAATATTCGACCTCGCGGCCGTTCAGCGCGACGACGCGGTCGCCCGGCCGCAGACCGGCCGCCGCGGCGGCGCTGCCCTGCTCGACCACACCCACGGTCGCGGGCGTGCGCGCGTCGCCATAGGCCACCGCGAAGCCGCCCAGGATCAGCATGGCGAGCAGGAAGTTCACGACCGGGCCGGCGGCGACGATAATCGCGCGCTGCCACACGGGCTTAGCCTGGAAGGTGCGCGCGCGCTGCTCCGGCGGAAGCGCGAGCCACGCCGCGTCGGGCTGGCTGGCCGGGTTCATGTCGCCCGCGAACCTGACGTAGCCGCCCAAGGGCAGCCAGCCGAACTTCCAGCGCGTGCCGCGCTTGTCGGTGAAGCCCGCGACCTCGCGGCCGAAACCGATCGAGAACGCCTCCGCATGGACGCCGAACCAGCGGCCGGCGAGGTAGTGACCCATCTCGTGCACGAAGACGAGCGGGCCGATCACGAGGACGAAGGCGAGGACCGTGAACAGGACGCCGGGGGACTGAAGCAAAGACGAGAGTCCTTTACGCGGAGACGGCCACCCTGGCCTCGGCGATCGTCCTCGCCCGCGCATCGACGGCGAGAACGGCTTCGAGCGTCTGAGGCGCGGGCGGGTCGTACCGTTCCAGCGTATCATTTACGATTGCGGCAATTTCTAGGAAATTAACGCGGTTAGCGAGAAATGCCGACACCGCGACTTCGTTGGCGGCGTTGAGGATGGCGGGCCGGGCGCCGCCCGCCGCGAGCGCCTCGCGCGCGAGCCGGAGCGCGGGGAAGCGCTCGAGGTCCGGCGCTTCGAAGTCGAGCCGGCCTATCCGCACCAGGTCGAGCGGCTCCATCGGCGTCGCCATGCGGTCGGGCCAGGCGAGGCAATAGGCGAGCGGCGTCCGCATGTCCGACGGCCCGAGCTGCGCGAGTACGGAGCCGTCGACGTAATCGACGAGGCTGTGGATGATCGACTGGCGATGGACGACGACCTCGATCCGCTCGTGCGCGATCGGGAACAGGCGCGCGGCCTCGATCAGCTCCAGGCCCTTGTTCATGAGCGTGGCGCTGTCGATGGAGATCTTGGCGCCCATGGACCAGTTGGGGTGCGCCACCGCCTGTTGGGGCGTGACGGCGGCCATGCGGTCGAGCGGCCAGTCGCGGAACGGCCCGCCGCTCGCGGTCAGGATGACGCGGCGGACGCGCTCGGGGCGTTGGAAGTCGAAGCACTGGAAGATGGCGTTGTGCTCGGAGTCCGCCGGGAGCAACGTCGCGCCGCCGCGCCGGGCGGCGTCGAGGATGACGTCGCCCGCGGAGACGAGCGGCTCCTTGTTGGCGAGCACCACCGTGCCGCCGTTCTCGACCGCGGCGAGCACGGGCTCCAGCCCGGCGCAGCCGACGATGGCGGCGACGGTGAGGTCGACCGGCAGGCGCGCGGCGTCGGCGAGCGCGGCAGGTCCGCCCGCCGCCTCGACGCCGGTGCCGGCGAGCGCTTCGCGGAGCGCGGGCAGGCACGCCTCGTCGGCGACGACGGCGAGCTCGGCGCGCGTACGGATCGCGGCGGCGGCGAGCGCCCGGGCGTCGCGATTGGCGGTGAGCGCGCGGACGCGGAACCGGTCGGGCGCGCGTTCGATCAGGTCGAGCGCGGACGTGCCGATCGACCCGGTCGCACCCAGAATGCTGACGGTCCTCACCCGGCCAGCCCGGGGAGGAGGACCAGAAGCATCGCGACGGGCGCGACGGGCACGACGCCGTCCAGCCGGTCGAGCACGCCGCCGTGGCCGGGCAGGATGTGGCCGCTGTCCTTGACGCCGGCGCGGCGCTTGAGGCTGCTCTCGAACAGGTCGCCGAGCTGCGCCAGCACGGCCAGCAGCGGGGTAGCGGCGGCGAGGCGGAACGGCAGGCCGGCGCGCATGTGCAGCAACGCCCCCAGCGCCGCCGCGAGCGCGACGCCGCCCAGCAAGCCCGACCAGGTTTTGGACGGACTGATGCGCGGGGCGAGCTTGGGGCCGCCGAGCGTGCGGCCGGCGAAGAACGCGCCGATGTCGGTCGCCCAGACGAGCGCGAGCGACCAGAGCGCGAGCACCAGCCCCGCCTCCTCCCGGCGCAGGATCACGAGGGCGAGCACGGGCAGGCCGCAATAGATCACGCCGCTCGCGAGCTGCGTCCGGCGGGTGACGATGGCGACGAAGAAGCCCGCGCCGATCAGGAGGCCGAGCGTGAAGAAGTAGCGGCTCTCCAGGATCAGCGACGCGGGCGCCATGAGCGCGAGCGGGACCGAGAGCGCGAACTGCGCGGTCCGCTTCTCGCGCTGGGTCGCGCCCGACAGGTCGGCCCACTCCGCCATCATCAGGAGCGAGATGACGACGCAGAGCAGCCAGAAGGGGACGCCGCCGAGGAGGAGCGCCAGGGTCGCCACGGCGATCATCGCGACGCTCGCGACCATCCTGAGGCGCAGGTTGGACGGCGTGCGGAACTTCTGGTCGGGTTCGGTCACAGGCCTCCATAGCGGCGCTGGCGCCCGCCGAACGCCGCGACCGCCTCGCGCAGCGCCGCCTCGTCGAAGTCGGGCCAGAGCGTGTCGACGAAGAGCAGTTCGGCATAGGCCGCCTGCCAGAGGAGGAAGTTGGACAGCCGTTGCTCCCCGCTCGTGCGGATGAGGAGGTCGAGCGGCGGCAGGTCGCGCGTCTGGAGCTCGGCCTCGATCGCGGCCTCGTCGATCCGGTCGGGCGGAAGCTTGGCGGCGCAGCGGCGGGCGGCGGCGGCGAGCTCGGCCTGCGCACCGTAGTTCAAGGCGATGGCGAGGATCGGGCCGTCATTGCCGCCGGTGCGCGCGACCGCGTCGTCGATCATCTCCACCACGTCTGGCGCGAAGCGGCGATAGTCGCCGATGACACGGAGGCGCACATTCTCGCGCACCAGCTCGTCGAGGTCGGAGCGGATGAAATGGCGGAGCAGGCCCATGAGGTCGCTGACCTCCTCCTCGGGCCGGCGCCAGTTCTCGGAGGAAAAGGCGTAGAGCGTCAGCGCCTCGATGCCGATCGCGCGGGCTTCGCGGGTGACGCGGCGCACCGCCTCCACGCCCGCCTTGTGGCCGGCGAAACGGGGCAGGAAGCGCTTCTTCGCCCAGCGCCCGTTGCCGTCCATGATGATGGCGACGTGGCGCGGGATCGTGCCCGTGGCGGGCGCGGCGAGCGCACCCGCGGCCTGGGCGGCCGTCGAGCTCACCGCCCCAGGATTTCCTTCTCCTTGGCCTGCGCGGCCGCGTCGATGTCGGCGATGGTCTTGTCGGTCAGCTTCTGGATGTCGTTCTCGTGCCGCTTGCGCTCGTCCTCGCCGAACACGCCCTTCTTCTCGTCGACTTTAAGGCTGTCCATGCCGTCGCGCCGCACGTTGCGGACCGCGATCTTGGCCTTTTCCGAATATTGGCCCGCGATCTTGGCGAGCTCCTTGCGGCGCTCCTCCGTCAAATCCGGGATAGGCAAGCGCAGGCTCTGGCCGTCGTTGATCGGGTTGAGGCCGAGCCCCGCGCTTCGGATCGCCTTCTCGACGGGACCGACGTTCGACTTGTCCCAGACCTGCACCGACAACATGCGCGGCTCCGGCGCGGAGACAGTGGCGACCTGGTTCAAGGGCATATGCGAGCCGTAAACCTCGACGGTTACGGGATCGAGCAGCGCGGTCGATGCGCGGCCGGTGCGAAGCCCGCCCAGATCGTGCTTCAGCGCCTCCACGGCGCCCGCCATGCGGCGTTCGAGGTCGGCCTTGTCATACGCCGGCATCGGCTAGCTCCTGTTGGTTCTGAATGATGGTGGAGGTGCCGCCGCCGCTGAGCACGCTCGCGAGCGCGCCGTGGTCGCGGATGTTGAACACCACTATTGGAATGCGGTTCTCGCGGCACAGCGCCACGGCGGCGGCGTCCATGACCTGGAGCTCGTCCGCCAGCACCCGGCCGAAGGTCAGCGTCTCGTAGCGCTTGGCATTGGCGACCTTCTTGGGATCGGCGTCGTACACGCCGTCGACGCTGGTGCCCTTGAACAGCGCGTCGCAGTTCATCTCGGCGGCGCGGAGCGCGGCGGCGGTGTCGGTGGTGAAGAAGGGATTGCCGGTGCCGGCCGCGAAGATGACCACGCGGCCCTTCTCCATGTGCCGCTCGGCGCGGCGGCGGATATAGGGCTCGCAAACGCTGGCCATGGGAATGGCGGACTGGACGCGCGTGTCGACGCCGATCTTCTCCAGCGCGTTCTGCACGGCGAGCGCGTTCATCACGGTCGCGAGCATGCCCATATAGTCGGCGCTCGCGCGATCGAAGCCCTTGGCCGCGCCCGCCAGCCCGCGGAAGATGTTGCCGCCGCCGACGACGACGCAGAGCTCATGCCCGGCCTGCTTCGCCTCCGCGATCTCGCCCGCGACGCGGTCAACGGTGGCGGGGTCGATGCCGAACTGGCCGGGGCCCATCAGGACCTCGCCCGAGAGTTTCAGGAGGATGCGTTTGAAGCGGCGGTGGGACATGTGAACTCAGGCTGCGGGGCAGGAAGCGGCGCGGACCTTAGGCGGGGGGTGTGCCCGTATCAACCGTTACATGCGGGACGCGAAAAGGGCCGCCCCGGATCGTTCCGGGACGGCCCTTCCCTGGCCCGATCAGCTTAAGCAGTCGGCTCGGGCTGCTTGCTCTGCGACACGCCCGACGCGGCGGCGACCTCGGCGGCGAAGTCAGACTGCTCGCGCTCGATGCCCTCGCCCAGCTGGAAGCGGACGTAATCCTTAAGCGTGATGGTCGAGCCCGCGTCCTTGCCGGCCTTGGCGACGACGTCGGAGATCTTGGTTTTGCCGTCCATCACGAACAGCTGGCTGACGAGCGCGTGCTCCTTGCGGAACTTGGCCACGCTGCCCTCGACCATCTTGGCGATGATGTCGGCGGGCTTGCCGGACTCGGCCGCCTTCTCCTGCGCGATGGCGCGCTCGCGCTCGATCAGGTCGGCGGGCAGGTCCTCCTCGTTCAGCGCCTGCGGGAAGGCGGCGGCGATGTGCATCGCCAGCTGCTTGCCGAGGTCCTGGAGCGCGGCCTCCGGCGCCTCGGACTCGAGCGCGACGAGCACGCCAATCTTGCCCAGGCCCGGCGCGGTGGCATTGTGGACGTAGGACACGACCGCGCCCTTCGACACTTGGAGCTGCTTGGCGCGGCGAAGCGTCTGGTTCTCGCCGATCGTGGCGATGTTGTTGGTCAGCACGTCGGCGACCGAGGTGCCCGACGGCATGGACGCGCCCTTCAGCGCTTCCAGATCGTCGCCCTGCGCCAGCGCGATCTGGGTGACCTCACGGACGAAGTTCTGGAACTGCTCGTTCTTGGCGACGAAGTCGGTCTCGGAGTTGACCTCGACGGCCGCGCCGCGCGTGCCGGAGACGGCGACGCCGACCAGGCCCTCGGCCGCAGTGCGGCTCGACTTCTTGGCGGCGGCGGCGAGGCCCTTGGTGCGCAGCCAGTCCATCGCGGCGTCCATGTCGCCCGCGGTCTCGTTCAGCGCCTTTTTGCAATCCATCATGCCCGCGCCGCTCTTCTCGCGCAGGTCCTTGACCATCGCTGCCGTGATCTCGGCCATGTTCGTGATCCTTCTATGGGTAATGTGAGTGCGGGCGGAGTCGGCCGCTCTGAAAGCGCCCTGCCCCGCCCGCGTGTCAGTTCAGCGACAGGGTTTAGGCGTCGATCTGACGCTCGCCTTCCATCGCCATCTCGGGCTCGGTCACCGCGGCCGGGGCCTCCGGCTCGGCGGAGAGGGCCTCCTCGGCGGGCGGGGCGTCCATCGCGCCGATGTCGACACCGCGACGCTGCTGCTGCTCCTGGCCGCCGCGGGTGGCGGCGATGGCGATCGCCTCGCAGTAGAGGCGGATCGCGCGGCTCGCGTCGTCGTTGGCGGGCACCGGGAAAGCGATGCCGTCGGGCGAGACGTTCGAGTCGAGGATGGCGACGACGGGAATGCCCAGCGTGTTCGCTTCCTTGATCGCCAGCTCCTCCTTGTTCGCGTCGATCACGAACATGACGTCGGGGACGCCGCCCATGTCGCGGATGCCGCCGAGCGACAGCTCGAGCTTGTCGCGCTCGCGGGTGAGCTGGAGCACCTCCTTCTTGGTGAGGCCGGCGGTGGCGCCGCCCAGCTGCTCCTCGAGCGACTTCAGGCGCTTGATCGAGCCGGAGATCGTCTTCCAGTTGGTGAGCATGCCGCCCAGCCAGCGGTGGTTGACGAAGTGCTGGCCCGCGCGGCGCGCGGCGTCGGCGACGGGCTCCTGCGCCTGGCGCTTGGTGCCGACGAACAGGACCTTGCCGCCGGACGCGACAGTCTGGCTGACAAATTCGAGGGCGCGCGCGAAGAGCGGCACGGTCTGCGACAGGTCGAGGATGTGGACGCCGTTACGGTCGCCGAAGATGTAGGGCTTCATCTTCGGGTTCCAGCGATGCGTCTGGTGGCCGAAGTGCGCGCCGGTCTCGATAAGCTGCTGCATGGTGACGACGGGTGCCGCCATTGGGATAACTCCTTCCGGTTAAGCCTCTGGGAAGCGGATGACGCGAGCCGTAAACGGCCGGCGCACCGGGCTATGTTGCTTCCCATGCGGGGTTGAGGGCCGCGCGCCTAGACGAAAACCGGCGGCCGGGCAAGCGGAACGAATCGCTTGACGCCAGGAACGTTCCTGGAACATACCAGCACCAGAACAGGATCAGACCACGGTGATTCGAGGTTCCGGGCCTAAGTCGCTCGGAACAGCGGAAATTTTTGGTCCGGTACGGGAACAGCGCGCGGGTTCAGCCGTTTAGGGCTTCAGAACAAGTTCGCGACATGCAGGGAGTGCGGACATGGTTGCGGTTTTGGGGGTCGTGATTTTCTCGGGCGCTTTCATCTTCTCCGTCGCGGTGATCGCGGCGATGATCGTGCCGCAATGGCGTCGTATCGCGCGCCTCGCCGCCGGCAACGTGGAGCCGGGCTTTACCCCGCTCGCCGAGCTGGCCCGCGCCGAGCGCCGCATCCGCGTCAACCGCTGGGCGTCGGCTCCGGTGCCGCAGCCGATCCGCCGCCTGCGCGAAGTCGCCTGACCTTCGCATAAGCCGCGACGCTGAAGGGCAGCGTTGCGAGATAGGTGAGCGCCACCGCGCTCAGCGTCACCCAGGGCGCGGTCACCAGCGCGGCGAAGATAACCACCACGAGCGCCAGCGCCTCGAACCTCACGTTCCGTCTCAGGCGGAACGAGTTCCACGAGAAGGTCGCCAAGCTCGACACCATCAGCAGCGCGATCAGCGCCGTCCAGGGCGCGACGAGATAGGGCGAGCGCAACGTGTCCTCGCCCGTCACCAGCCACAGGAACAATGGCGTCAGCGCCAGCCCCGCCCCCGCGGGCGCGGGAATGCCGGTGTTGAAGCCGGCGGACTTGTGCGGCTGGTCCTGCTCGTCGATGCGCGCGTTGAACCGCGCGAGGCGGAGCGCGCAGAACACCGCGAAGATGAGCGCGCATAGCCAGCCGATCGGCTGGATCAGCGATAGCGACCAGAGATAAAGGATCAGCGCGGGCGCGACCCCGAACGAGATCGCGTCCGCGAGCGAATCGAGCTCCGCGCCGAAACGGCTCTCGCCGCGCAGCAGCCGCGCGATGCGGCCGTCGATGCCGTCGAGCGCGCCCGCCAGCACCACCATCGTCGCCGCGAGTTCCCAACGCCCGCCGATCGCGAAGCGCACGCCCGATAGGCCGGCGCACAAAGCGAGTGCGGTGATGGCGTTGGGCGCGACAGCCCGGAGCGGCAGGCCGCGGGGGCTACGCCGGGGCGGGCGTAGGTTGGAGGATCTGGGCGGGATCATTGGCTGATGCCGCCGATGGGCGCGCCGCCGCGCCGCCCGATCACCGTCTCGCCGGCGATGGAGCGCTGGCCCAGCGTCACCTGCGGGGCGTAGTCGTCGGGCAGGTACACGTCCACGCGGCTGCCGAAGCGGATCAGGCCGACGCGCTGGCCGGCCGCGACCATGTCGCCCGGCTTGACGAAGCCGAGGATGCGCCGCGCGACCAGCCCCGCGATCTGCGTGAAGCCGACGCGCTCGCCGTCCAGCCCCTCGACGACGAAGAGCTGGCGCTCATTCTCGTCCGACGCCTTGTCGAGGTCCGCGTTCACGAACTTGCCGGAGATGTAGACGACCTGCCGGATCGTGCCCGCGACGGGGCTGCGGTTGATGTGGACGTCGAACACGCTCATGAAGATCGACACGCGCACCCGCGTCGGGTCGGCGATGCCGTTCGGCCCGTCCATCTCGCGCGGCACGGGGACGCGCGCGATCATGGTGATCAGCCCGTCGGCGGGCGCGACGATCAGCCCCTCCCCCGTCGGCGTGGTGCGCACGGGATCGCGGAAGAACGCCGCGACCCAGATCGTCACGCCGACCAGCGGCCAGAACAGGACGTGGCTGACCAGCCAGGTCAGGAGAAGCGTGATCCCGGCGGAGATGCCGACGAACTTCAGGCCTTCGGGATGGACGGCGGGGAAGCGCCACTTCACGGTGGACGTGACCACCGGAGGCTTTTCGGTTGATGCCATTCGTCGCGGTCTATCGGGGGTTAGCCGGCGGCACAACCTCGGGGTGGGGGCTGTCCTACAGGCGCCGGTACTGCTCCGATCGGCGCATGACCTGCGCCCGCGCCCGCTCCGCCGCCCAGCTTCCCTCCGGTTCGAAACGCGTGGGGCGAATAGCGCGATGACGTAGCCTGAACTTACTGAACTTTGGAACGTGCGGTACGGCGGCCCCGAGTCGGGCCGGGCTGCCGGTTGATCCCCGCCCCCTTCCCTCCTACAGCCCGCGCGAACGCCCACAAGGACGAGAGAATATGGCCAAGATCAAGGTGAAGACGCCCGTCGTGGAGATGGACGGCGACGAAATGACGCGGATCATCTGGGAGTGGATCCGCGAGCGCCTGATCAAGCCCTACCTCGACATCGAGCTCGATTACTACGACCTCGGCATCGAGCACCGCGACGGCACCGAGGACAAGGTGACCGTCGACGCCGCCAAGGCGACGCAGCGCTACGGCGTGGCGGTGAAGTGCGCCACCATCACCCCCGACGAGGCGCGTGTGCAGGAGTTCGGCCTCAAGAAGATGTGGAAGTCGCCCAACGGCACGATCCGCAACATCCTAGGCGGCGTGATCTTCCGCGAGCCGATCGTGATCAAGAACGTGCCCCGCCTGATCCCCGGCTGGACGCAGCCGATCGTCGTCGGCCGCCACGCCTTCGGCGACCAGTATCGCGCGACCGACTTCCGCGTGCCCGGTCCCGGCAAGCTCACCATGAAGTTCGAGGGCGCGGACGGCCAGGTGATCGAGCACGAGGTGTACGACTTCCCCGCCGCGGGCGTCGCGATGGGCATGTACAACCTCGACGACTCGATCCGCGACTTCGCGCGCGCGTCGATGCACTATGCGCTCGGCCGCGGCTGGCCGCTCTACCTTTCGACCAAGAACACGATCCTCAAGGCCTATGACGGCCGCTTCAAGGACATCTTCCAGGAGATCTTCGACGCGGAGTTCGCGCCCCAGTTTAAGGAGAAAGGCGCGGTCTACGAGCACCGCCTCATCGACGACATGGTCGCCTCCGCGCTGAAGTGGTCGGGCGAGTTCGTCTGGGCCTGCAAGAACTATGACGGCGACGTGCAGTCGGATCAGGTGGCTCAAGGGTTCGGCAGCCTCGGCCTCATGACCTCCGTGCTGCTGACGCCGGACGGCAAGACCGTCGAGGCGGAGGCCGCGCACGGCACCGTCACCCGCCACTACCGCCAGCACCAGCAGGGCAAGGCGACCTCCACCAACCCGATCGCGTCGATCTTCGCCTGGACGGGCGGCCTGAAGTATCGCGGCAAGTTCGACGGCACTCCGGACGTGACCCGCTTCGCCGAAACGCTGGAGCGCGTCTGCGTCCAGACGGTCGAGCAGGGCCAGATGACCAAGGACCTCGCCATCCTGATCGGCCCCGACCAGCCCTGGATGACGACCGAGCAGTTCTTCGAGGCGGTGCGGGTGAACCTCGAAGCCAAGATGGCGAGCTGGCAATAAGCGGCTGACTTGCCGGGGGCCGAGCGGCTAGGCTCGGCCCCGTGGCGATCGAGATCAACAACCAAGGCGTCAGCGACGCGCTCGTGATACTGGGCGCGGCGGGGCTGGTGATCCCCGCCTTCGCGCGCTTCCGCATCAGCCCGGTGATCGGGTTCATCCTGGTGGGCATCGCGGTCGGGCCAGCGGGGCTCGGGGCCTGGGTCGCGGACTACCCGTGGCTCTACTACGTCACCATCTCGAACCAGCCGGCGATCGAGCCGTTCGCCGAGTTCGGGATCATCCTGCTCCTCTTCTCCATCGGCCTGGAGCTCAGCTTCCGGCGGCTGTGGACGATGCGGCGGCTCGTCTTCGCGCTGGGCGCGGCCGAACTGCTGGGCGCGGCCGCCATCGTCGCGGTGGGGCTGCACACAATCGGGCAGGACTGGCCCGGCGCGATCGGGCTGGGGCTGGCGCTGGCGCTGTCGTCGACCGCGTTGGTGCTGCCGCTCGCGGGCACGACGAGCGCGGTCGGGCGCGGCGCCTTCTCCATGCTGCTCTTCGAGGACGTGGCGCTGGTGCCGATCATCTTCGCGCTCGGCGTCATGTCGCCGCGCGGCGGGGCGGGCCTGGACGAGGCGGCGATGGTGGCGGTGCGCGGCGTGCTGGCGGTGGGAGCGCTGTTCATGGCGGGCCGCTTCGTCCTACCGCGCCTGTTCGCGCAAGCCGCGCGAACCAAGAGCCCCGAGCTGTTCCTCGCGGCGTCGCTGATGGTGGTGATCGTCGCAAGCGTGGTCACGGTCGCGGCGGGCCTGTCGCCGATCGTGGGCGCGCTGATCGCCGGACTGCTGATTGCGGAGACCGAGTATCGGGCCGAGGTGGAGGCGATCACCGCGCCGTTCCGCGGCCTAGCGCTCGGCGTTTTCCTGATTACAGTCGGCATGAGCCTCGACCTCAGGCTCGTCGCGGCGAATTGGCCGAGTCTGCTCACCGCGCTCGTGTTCGTCGTCGCGGTGAAGACGGTGGTCACCTTCCTGCTCCTGCGCGTCGCCAACGCCCGGCGCGGCGTGGCGGCGGAGACGGGGCTGCTGATGGGCTCGCCGTCCGAAACGACGCTGATCGTACTCGCCGCCGCGCTCGGCGCGGGGCTGATCCAGCCGTCGACGGCGTCGTTCTGGCAGACGGTCACCGCGATCGGCCTGACGCTCACGCCGCTGCTCGCCAAGGGCGGGCGGCTCGCGGCGCGGTGGATCGAGCGGCGGGGCGAGCCCGTCGAGATGGCGATCGGGCCGGAGGGGCCGGGCACCGTCGTCATCGGCTTCGGCCGCGTCGGGCGCATGGTGGCCGACATGCTGACCGTTCATCGCCAACCATACGTCGCGATCGAGGCAGATATCGACGCGGTCGCGGCGGGCAAGCGCAAGGGGTACAAACTCATCTTCGGCGACGCGTCACGGACGGAGCTGATCGAGCGGCTCGACCTCGCCCACGCCCGCGCGCTGATCCTGACGATGGACGATCCGGTGCTGACCGTGCACTTGGCGCGGCGCGTCCGGGCGCTCGCGCCCAACCTGCCGATCATCGCGCGCGCTCGCGACCCGGAGCACGCGACCGAGCTGTACCGCGCGGGCGTGACGGACGCGGTGCCGGAAACGCTGGAGAGCTCGCTCCAGCTCTCGGAAGCGGTGCTGGTCGATCTGGGCGTGGCGATGGGACCGGTGATCGCGTCGATCCACGAGAAGCGCGACGAGCTGCGCCAGGCGATCCGGCGCGACGCCGCGCTGGAGCGGGAGCCCAGGATCCGGCGGCTGCGCGGCCGGGAGGAAGTGGGCTGAGGTAAGCCGCGGGAACCTCCCTCCGGCGCGGCACGTTTTCATTCCGGGACAGTAAGGAGTATTCCCGCATGAAATTCCTGACCGGCACCGCATTCGGCGCCCTCACCTTCGTCGCCGCCGCGGCGAGCGCGCAGACCGCTCCGACTGCGGGCGCGCAGACCACGCCGGCTCCCGCCCCCGCCGCCGGAGCGCAGGCGACCGCCACCCCGACCGTCGGCGCGACCGTGTACGACTCGACGGGCGCGGTGCTCGGCCAAATCAAGCAGGTCACGCCGCAGGCCGTCGTCGTCGACGTCGGCGGCACGCCCGCGGCTCTGCCGCCGACCTCGATCAGCGCGGGTCCACGCGGGTTGCAGGCGACGGTCTCGCGCGCCGACGTGGAGGCGCAAGCCCGACAGGCGCAAGGCCAGGCGCTCCAGCAACAGCTGACCGCCGGCGCGCAGGTGCGCGGCGCGGCGGGCGCTACGATCGGGACCATTAAGTCGGTCGACGGGACCAACGTCACCGTGACCACGCCCAAGGGCGACGTTGTTCTGCCGGTGAGCGGCTTCGCGGCGGGCCCGAACGGCCCCGTCGTCGGCCTGACGCAAGCGCAGCTCGACGCGGCGATCACGGCGGCGGGCGGCGGATCGGCCTCGACCGGCGCCAGCAGCACCGCCGCGGAGACGACGGGTGCGGCCGACACCGGCGCGGCGACCACTACACCTGAGGCCGGCGCAGGCGCGGCCGCGGGTGCGGCGACGGGCGCTGCGGCGACGCGCGCGACCACGCGCACGCAGACGCGGACCCGCACGCGGCGGACGACTCGGTCGAACCGCTAAGCCACACTGTCAGAACGTTAACGGGCCGGAGCGGCGACGCTCCGGCCCGTTTCGTATTCCACTCGTTCCAGCATCCGTCAGGCCGCGGCCCGGGACTCCTCGACAGCCGCCCGGACGGCCGCGACGGCTTCGGCGGCCTTGGCCGCGTCGGGCCCACCGCCCTGGGCCATGTCGGGCCGCCCTCCCCCGCCCTGGCCGCCGAGCACGGCGACGGCGCGGCGGAGCAGGTCGACGGCGTTGTGGGTCCCGATCAGGTCATCGGTCACGCCGACCGCGACCGAAGCGCGGCCTTCGTTGGTGGCGACGAGCACCGCGACACCCGAGCCGACGCGCTTCTTAGCGTCGTCCACCGCGCCGCGTAGACCTTTGGCGTCGAAACCGTCGAGCACCTGGCCGATGAAGCCGACGCCGTTCACCCGCTCGGGACCGGCGGCCTCGCTCGACCCGCCGCCGAGCGCGAGAGCGCGCTTGGCGTCGGCGAGTTCGCGCTCGAGGCGGCGGCGCTCCTCGATGAGCTGAGCCACGCGGGCGGGCACCTCGTCGGGGCTCGATTTAAGCGCGGCGGCGGCCTCGCGCAGCTTCTCGTCACGCGCGTTCAGATAGGCGCGCGCTGCTTCGCCGGTCAGCGCCTCGACCCGCCGGACACCCGAGCTGACCGCACCCTCGCCGACGACTTTGAACAGGCCGATGTCGCCCAGCGCCGACACATGCGTGCCGCCGCACAGCTCGACCGAGTAGCGGCCGCCGTCCGTGCCCATGCTGACGACGCGCACCTCGTCGCCGTACTTCTCGCCAAACAGCGCCATCGCGCCCTCGGCGATCGCCTCGTCGGGAGTCATCAGACGCGTGGTGACGGGAGTGTTGGCGCGTACCTGCTCATTCACGTCGGCCTCCACCTGGGCGAGTTCGGCCGCGCTCATCGCGTTCGGGTGCGAGACGTCGAAGCGCAGCCGCTCGGGCGCGACGAGCGAGCCCTTCTGCGCGACATGCTTGCCGAGCCGCTCGCGGAGCGCGGCGTGGAGGAGGTGCGTGGCGGAGTGGTTGGCGCGGATCGCGGCGCGGCGGGCGCGGTCGATCCGGAGGCGAACGGGATCACCAACGCCGAGCTCGCCCTGCTCCACGCGCGCGTGGTGGACGTGGAGGCGGCCGAGCTGCTTCGACGTGTCGGTCACTTGCGCGCGCAACCCGTTCTCGCTGCCGATCTCGCCCGTATCGCCGACCTGACCGCCGGACTCGGCGTAGAAGGGCGTCTGGTTGGTGACGACCATCACCTCGTCGCCAGCTCCGGCCCGCTCCACACGCGCGCCGTCCCTGACGATCGCGACCACCGCGCCCTCGCCTTCCTCTGCCGCGTAGCCGACGAACTCTGTGCCGCCCGCCTCTTCGGCGATGTCGAACCAAAGGTCGTCAGACGCCTTCGCTCCCGATCCCTTCCAGGCGGCGCGGGCGGCGCGCTTCTGCTCGGCCATGGCCGCGTCGAAGCCGGCGCGGTCGGCGGCGAAGCCCTGCGCTCGCAGCGCGTCCTCCGTCAGGTCGTAGGGGAAGCCGTAGGTGTCGTAGAGCTTGAACGCCGTCTCGCCGGACAGCGTGCCGCCGGCCGACATGGACGCAGTCGCATCGTCGAGCAGGCGCAGGCCCTTGTCGAGCGTCTGCCGGAAGCGGGTCTCCTCCTGGCGCAGCGTCGCCTCGATCAGCGGCTGGGCGCGGACGAGCTCGGGATAGGCCGCGCCCATCTCGGCGACCAGCGACGGCACGAGCCGGTGCATCAGCGGCTCCTTGGCGCCGAGCAGGTGCGCGTGGCGCATCGCGCGGCGCATGATGCGGCGGAGGACGTAACCGCGGCCCTCGTTGGCGGGCAGCACGCCGTCGGCGACCAGGAAGCCGGCCGAGCGGAGATGGTCGGCGATGACGCGATGCGACGCCTTGTGCTCGCCGGTCGCGTGGGTGTGCGTCAACTCGGAGGAGGCGGCGATCAGCGCCTTGAACGTGTCCGTGTCGTAGTTGTCGTGGACGCCCTGCATCACCGCGGCGACGCGCTCCAGGCCCATGCCGGTGTCGATCGACTTCTTGGGCAGCTCGGCGACGATCTCGTTCGCCTCCTGCTCATACTGCATGAAGACGAGGTTCCAGATCTCGACGAAGCGGTCGCCGTCCTCGTCCGGGCTGCCCGGAGGGCCGCCGGGAATGTGCTCGCCATGATCGAAGAAAATTTCGGAACAGGGGCCGCAGGGGCCGCTGTCGCCCATGGCCCAGAAATTGTCCTTGGTGGCGATGCGGATGATCCGGCTCTCGGGTAGGAAACGCGTCCAGAGCGCGAACGCCTCGTCGTCGGTGTGGTACACCGTCGCGGTCAGCTTCTCGGCCGGCAGGCCCCAGTCGCGCGTCAGCAGCGTCCAGGCGTGCAGGATCGCCTGCTCCTTGAAATAGTCGCCGAACGAGAAGTTGCCGAGCATCTCGAAGAAAGTGTGGTGGCGCGCGGTGTAGCCGACATTGTCGAGGTCGTTATGCTTGCCGCCCGCGCGGACGCACTTCTGCGACGAGACCGCGGTCGAATAGGGGCGCGACTCCAGGCCGGTGAACACGTTCTTGAACGGCACCATGCCAGCGTTGACGAACATCAGCGTCGGGTCGTTCTGCGGCACCAGCGGCGCGGAGGGTACGGCCTGGTGGCCGGCGCCGGCGAAATAATCGAGGAAGCCGCGGCGGATGTCGTTCGTGGAGGTCATGCGCGCGGCTTAGGGGAGACGCGCCCGGCCCTCAAGCTAGACCGGCTGCTCGATCGAGGCAGGTGGCTGGCTGAAGTAGCGCGGGCCCGTGTCGGTCATGTAGAAGCAGTCCTCCAGGCGGACGCCGAACTTGCCGGGCAGGTAGATACCGGGCTCGTTGGAGAAGCACATGCCGGGCACGAGGCGCGTCGTCTCGCCGCGGACGAGGTTGACGGGCTCATGGCCGTCGAGGCCGATGCCGTGGCCCGTGCGATGCGACAGGCCGGGGAGCTTGTAGTCGGGGCCGTAGCCGAGGCTCACGTAGTAGCGGCGCACAGCGTCGTCGACCTGACCGGCGGGCGTGCCAAGCTTGGCTGCGGCGAACGCGATGCGCTGACCCTCGGCCATGTGGTTCCAGACGCGCGCGACCTCAGCGGTGGGGCGGCCGAAGACGCCGGTGCGCGAGACATCGGATTGGTAGCCCTGGACGGTGCAGCCGCAGTCCATGAGCACGACCTGGCCGGGGGCGACGCGGTGCACCGCCTTCATGCCGTGCGGGTAAGCCGACGCTTCGCCGACCAGCACCAGCGCGAACTGAGGATCCCCGCCGAGCTTGCGGGTGGCGGCGTTCATCAATGCGCCGATCTCCGCACCGGTCATGCCGGCGTCGATGCGCGGCCAGGTCCAGCGATAGGCGGCGATCGTCACGTCGGTCGCGGCCTGCATCAGCGCGATCTCGGCGGGCGACTTGATCATGCGGCAGGCGCGTACGACGGGGTTGGCCGAGACGAGCCGCGCGCTGGGGAGCGCGCGGCGGAGGCCGTCGACGGCGAAAAAGCGCGCGGTCTCCTCGATGCCGATCGGGCGTGCGGCGAGCTTGCGGTCGCGTAGGAAGCCCGCGACCACCTGCGCCGGATCCTCATGCTCCTGCCACACGCGGATCTCGGCGGGGATGGCGAGCGACTCGCGGACGCTCGGCTCCTCGAAGAAGGGCGTCACGATCATCGGCTCGCCCTCGGCCGGGAGCACGGCGGCGGTCAGGCGCTCCGAACGGCCCCAGCGGACGCCGGTGAAGTAGACGAGGCTCGCGCCCGGCTCGATCAGGACGGCGCCGATGCCGTTCTCCCGCATCAGCGCCTGCGCCTTCGCGAGACGCGCGGCGCGCTCGGCGGGGGTGATCGGCCGGACGCCGGTTGTGAGGTCGGTGAGCGCGCTCAGGTCGGGCTCGGCGGCGCGGAGGATGGCGGGGACGAAGGGCGTCGACAGCGCGGCTCCGAGCGCCTGGCGGCGGGTGGTCAGCATGGTTTCAAGCGATACGGCGCTTGACCGCGCCCTCGCAATCCCGTTCCGTGCCTGCGACTCCTCCCCTGTTCGAAAGCGTGTGATGGGCAAGCGGCTCACCTACCAAATCTTGATCGGCCTGGTGCTGGGCCTCGTCGTCGGCATCGCGCTCAACCTGTCGATCGGCGACGGCTCGCCCGCGGCGACCGCTCGGCTGACGGAGATCGCGGGCTATTTCTCGATCGTGACGACCTTGTTCCTGCGGCTCATCAAGATGATCATCGCGCCGCTGGTCTTCTCGACGTTGGTGGTCGGTATCGCGCATATGGGCGATACGCAGGCGCTGGGACGCGTCGGCTTCCGCGCGGTCTCGTGGTTCATCGGTGCGAGCTTGGTGTCGCTCAGCCTGGGGCTGCTGCTCGTCAACCTGTTCCAGCCGGGCGTGGGGCTCGGCATCCCGATCCCGCCCGCGGAGGCGGCGAGCGGCGTCGACCGGGCGGCGTTCAACCTTAAGGACTTCATCACGCACATCGTGCCCGCGTCGATGATCGACGCGATGGCGAAGAACGAGATCCTGCAGATCGTCGTCTTCTCCATCTTCGTAGGCGTGGGTATCACGGCGGTCGGCGAACGCGCGGCGCCGCTTGTGCGTGGCGTGGACGGGCTGGCGCAGGTGATGCTGCAGGTCACCAACTACGTCATGCGGTTCGCCCCGTTTGCGGTGTTCGCGGCGGTGGCGGGGACGCTGGCGGAACGCGGGCCGGCGATCCTGGGCAGCCTCGCCTACTTCATGGGCACCTTCTACGTCGGCATGGCGATCCTGTGGGCGCTGCTGATCGGGGTATGTTTCCTGATCGTGGGCGCGCGGACGGGGCTGCTGGTGCGCTACATCCGCGAGCCGCTGATCCTGGCCTTCTCGACGGCGTCGTCGGAGGCGGCGTATCCGCGGACGCTGGAGGCGCTGGACCGGTTCGGCGTGCCGCCGCGCATCGCCAGCTTCGTGCTGCCGCTGGGCTACTCGTTCAACCTGGACGGGTCGATGATCTACATGACCTTCGCGACGATGTTCATTGCGCAGGCCTATGGCATCGAGCTCAGCGTCGCGCAGCAGATCACCATGCTGCTCGTGCTGATGGTCACGTCCAAGGGCGTGGCGGGCGTGCCGCGCGCGAGCCTGGTGGTGATCGCGGCGACGCTCGCCTTCTTCGACATACCGGAAGCGGGGCTGCTGCTGATCCTGGCGGTGGATCACTTCCTCGACATGGGGCGGTCGGCGACCAACGTCGTCGGCAACGCGGTGGCGAGCGCGGTGGTGGCGAAGTGGGAGGGTCAGCTCGACGTGTTGGAGCCCGCCGATATCGACCCGCTGCCCGCGCCCTCGGGCCACGGGCCGGCGGTGGACCGGGACAGCTTCCGCGAGTAGCGCTCAGGCATAGGCGTACGGCCCGCCCTTGGCGAGCGCCGCCTTGTAGGCGGGGCGGGCGTGGACCTTGTCGAGCCAGGCGATCGTGTGCGGGCGGCTCCCGTCCAGGCCGCCGCGGGACCGGGCGGCCTCGAGCGGGAAGTTCATCATCACGTCCGCCGCGGAGAGCTGATCGCCCGCAAACCAGGGACGGGTCGCCAACTCGGATTCGATGAAGTCGAGGTGCGTGTCGATCATCGGTTGGATGCGCTTGATCGCCTGCTTGCCGAGCAGGGGCACGCGGCTCAGCACGAGCTTGACGAGCAGCGGCGGCATGACCGAGCCCTCGGCGTAGTGGAGGAAGAAGCGGTAACGGAGCGCCGCGTCGCGGTGCGGCGGGGGGCCGAGCTTCCCGTCGGCGAGCTCGACCAGATACTCGACGATCGCGCCGGTCTCGGCGACGACGCGGCCCTCATGCTCGATGACGGGCGACTTGCCGAGCGGGTGCACCGCCTTGAGCTCGGGCGGGGCGAGCATCGTCTTCCGGTTCCGCTCGTAGCGACGGATCTCATACGGGAGCCCCAGCTCCTCCAGCATCCAGAGCACGCGTTGCGAGCGGGAGTTCTCGAGATGGTGGACGGTGATCATGGGCAAGGTTCCTGAGCCGGTGCATCTCCCTAGACCAGCTAGTCGGCCCCGCGGAAGTCCGGGCCCGGGCACCGGGACGACGATGGCGTGCCCGGCGTTGCGAAGCTCAACCGCGAGGGCGTGCGAACCGACCCCATAGTTCGGGCATCAGCAGCGGAACCAAAGCCTTGCCTTTCCGACGCCTGCTCCAGTCAGGAACGATGAAGGACTGGTATATGGGGACTTCGCAACCCTGCATGACGGCGCGCTTCGTCAGGAACCGACGCAGGAAGACGTTGCGCTGCAGGGCCGCGGCGTAGGTGGAAACCCACCGATCCTCGCACAGATACAATTTGTTGAAACCGATCGCGAAGGGGACCAGGGGCCGTTCGCGCGTCGCGAACCAGCCGAAGTAACCGGCCGAGACGTCGGGCCATTCCGTACGAAGAAAGTCGTCGAGCGCGATCACCCCATGCGGAGCGAGCACGGCTTCGGCCAGTCGCAAATCGCTCCGCACGATTTCCAGCCAGTGCCCGCCGTCGACGCTGAAAAGGCGGACCGGCCCCACGGCGTCCATGATGTCCGACGGCTTCACCTCCTGGGACGATCTGGAGTCGATGACTACGCGGTCGGCGGCTACGCCGAAGCGGGTCAGGTTCGCTTCGAGCATCCGCCGATCGCCCTTGCCCGACCGATCCTGGTTCATGTGCTGGGCGTCGAAGATGTCTATACCATAGGCCCGCTCTTCGGGTCGCAGCCCCAGGCAAAGTTCGATCAGGCATTTGCCGTGGTGGATCCCGATCTCGGCGACGGCGCCGCCCAGCTCCGCCTCGACCTGGGCCAGGAGCATCGTCATGATGATCTCGGCATCGACGCGGGCCAGCCAACCCTGGACGCGCTTACGCTCTCTGGCCGCATAGCTTCTCAGCCCGGCGTTCTGCTGAAGCATAGCACCCCCTGCCGATTCCTGCCGACGCAAAAAGTAGCATAGGTTTACTTACGACAGAACCCCGCACGCGAGAACCGACGCACGGGTGAGTGATCGCGGGCAAAGGCGAGTGGGAGGTAACGGAAGGTCGGCGCAAAAAGAAAGAGCCCTCCGTCACCGGCGGGCCCTCACCCTGCTCGCCTGCAGCGAGCTGTCCCTCTCCCGCGAAAGCGGGAGAGGGTCTTAGGCTGACTTAAAGGTCGTCGCCCTCGCTCGGACCGACCATCAGCTCCTCCGACACCTCGTCGGTGCGGCCGCGGATGGCCTTTTCCAGGCGCTCGGCGACCTCCGGATTGTCGCGAAGGAACGTCTTGGCGTTCTCGCGGCCCTGGCCGATGCGCATCGAGTCGTAGGAGAACCACGAGCCCGACTTCTCGACCAGCCCGGCCTTGACGCCGATGTCGATTAGCTCGCCGAGCTTGCTGACGCCCTCGCCGTACATGATGTCGAACTCGACCTGCTTGAACGGCGGCGCGACCTTGTTCTTGACGACCTTGACGCGGGTCGTGTTGCCGATGACCTCGTCGCGATCCTTGACGGCGCCCGTGCGACGAATGTCGAGACGGACCGACGCGTAGAACTTGAGCGCGTTGCCGCCCGTGGTCGTCTCCGGCGAGCCGTACATGACGCCGATCTTCATGCGGATCTGGTTGATGAAGATCACCAGGCACCGCGAACGGCTGATCGTGCCGGTCAGCTTGCGGAGCGCCTGGCTCATGAGGCGCGCCTGCAGGCCGACATGGCTGTCGCCCATCTCGCCCTCGATCTCCGCGCGCGGAACGAGCGCGGCGACCGAGT
Organism: Sphingomonas lenta; assembly: GCF_002288825.1. Classification (GTDB taxonomy): domain Bacteria; phylum Pseudomonadota; class Alphaproteobacteria; order Sphingomonadales; family Sphingomonadaceae; genus Sphingomonas; species Sphingomonas lenta. The sequence goes on along the minus strand of NZ_NSLI01000001.1, from coordinate 451,954 downwards.
CGACCACCAGCACGTCGATCGCGTTGGAGCGGACCAGCGTGTCCGTGATCTCCAGCGCCTGCTCGCCCGTGTCGGGCTGGCTGACGATGAGGTCGTCGATGTTGACGCCCAGCTTCTTGGCGTAGACGGGGTCGAGCGCGTGCTCCGCGTCGACGAAGGCGGCGGTGCCGCCCATCTTCTGCGCCTCGGCGATGGCGTGGAGCGCGAGCGTGGTCTTGCCCGAGCTCTCCGGCCCGAAGATCTCCACGATGCGGCCGCGCGGCAGGCCGCCGACGCCCAGCGCGATGTCGAGGCCGAGCGAGCCGGTCGAGACCGCCTCCACCTTCATCGCCTCGCGCTGGCCGAGCTTCATCGCCGAGCCCTTGCCGAAAGCGCGGTCGATCTGAGCCAGCGCCGCGTCGAGCGCCTTTTGCCGGTCTGCGTTCGCGGTCGCCATGCCGTCGATTACCTTTAGAGAGGTTGCCATGTCCTGTTCGTCCTCGTGGCTATAGCAATCACGCGAAACCATCAACGCGCGTGCTGTCATTTACACTCTGTCGTAAGCAGGAACAAGATAGGAACAGAGCAGCACGATACAAGGAATTTTCCTTCCCGTAGGGGAGGAAAAAGCGCGCGACCGAAAGCAGAAACGAGAAAGGGCGGCCGCGCGGACGGCCGCCCTTTCGTGCAATGGCGCGCGGGGACCGCGGACCACCGACGGATGCGCGAGGTTTCCCCTCCTCGGACCCGTCTCGAAACACATTGCAAGCAGGATGCCACCTCGAACGCCAGCGCTAATTGGGCGCGACCGTCCCGGCGCGGCACGGCCGCGTGTCAGGCCAGTGCCGTTTCGAGACGCCACCAGCCCCGCTCGGCGACCGCATCGCGTGCCACGGCGCGTGCGCGCTCGTCCTCGAACAGCGCGAAGCAGGTCGCGCCGGAACCGGACATGCGGGCGAGCAGCACGCCGGGCTGCGCGGAGAGCAGCGCGAGCACCTCGTCGATCTCGGGCGCGAGTGCGCGGGCTGCGGGCTCCAGGTCGTTGCGGCCGGCGCGCGCGACCGAAAGCGGATCGCCCCCGCCCAGCGGTCCGCGGTCGGCGCCGTCCCAGCGTGCGAACACGGCGGCGGTGGAGACGGGCACGCCTGGATTGACGAGGAGGACGGGCAGGCTCGGCAGCCCGGGGACAGGCCGAAGCGCGTCCCCCCTCCCCCGCCCGATCGCGGTGCGGCCGAGCAGGCAGGCGGGAACGTCGGCGCCGAGTTCCGCGGCGAGGGCGTGAAGGTCGGGACGGTCGAGCGGCACCCCGTGCAGCCTGGCGAGCGCGCGCAGCGTGGCCGCCGCGTCGGCCGAGCCGCCGCCGATGCCCGACGCGACCGGCAGGTTCTTGGTGAGCGTGATCGCGTGGGGGCGGGTCACGCCGAACGCGGTCGCGAAGGCTTGGGCGGCTCGGGTGACGAGGTTGTCGGTCGACTCCTCCAGGGCGGCGGCGAAGGGTCCGGCGATGGCGAAGCGGTTCGCTTCGGCGGGGGCCAGTTCGATCAGGTCGCCGTCGCGGCAGAAGGCGAACAGGGTCTCCAGGTCGTGGTAGCCGTCCGGGCGACGAGCTCGGACGTGGAGGGCGAGATTGAGCTTGGCGGGGGCTGGTTCGCGGATCACGGGCGCGCCATAGCGAGCGCGTCCCCTTCGAGGGAGGGGCAGTTAAGGCAGACCCGTCACAGCCTTCTCGCTCAGCCGCGCCTTGTCCTTCGCATCCGCCACCACCGCCGCGGCCCGCCACGCGTAGCGCGCCTCGTAGCGCCGGCCGAGCGCCCAATAGGCGTCACCCAAATGCTCGGCGATCTCGGCGTTGCCCGGCTCGCCTTCGGCCGCGCGTTCCAGCAGCGGCAGCGCGCGGCGCGTGTCGCCCGTGAGATGATATGCCCAGCCGAGCGAATCGGTGATGGACGTGTTTTCCGGCGCGAGCTGGTGCGCGCGCTCGAGGAGGCGCGTGGACGCCTCCCTCGCCTCACCGCGCGTGATGCGGGCATAGCCGAGATAGTTCAGCGCGAGCGGCTCGTCGGGGGCGAGTTGGACCGCCCGCGCGAGCGCATCGCGCGCGGCCGGCCAGTCGCCCGCCAGCTCCAGAGCACCGCCGAGCTGCATCCAAGCGTCCCACTCGCCCCTGCCCTCGCCCTCCGCGATGCGGCGGTAGAAGGGAACCGCCTCCGCCGGGCGGTCGGACGCGGAGAGGAGGTCGCCGTAGAGCTGCCAGTCGTTGCGGCCGCTATCTCCGCGCTCGGCGAGCCGGCGCGCGTCGGCGAGCGCTTCCGCGCGGCGGTTCGCGCCCGTGAGGACGGTGATGCGGGCGGAAGCGGCGGCGGAGCCGAACGGGCTGTCATTCCCGATCTCGCCCAGCACGGCGAGCGCGCGGTCGGTCGCGCCCGCCTTGGCGAGCGCGTTGGCCAGGAGCAGGCGGGCGCGGTCGTTGCTGGGGTCCGCGACGAGCGCGGCGCGGGTGAGCGTGATGCTGAGCAGGTTGGGCTCGTCGCCGCCCACCAAGTCGGACGCGACGCGCGCGAACAGGCGCGACACGCCGAAGCCGGGCGACGGCTTCACCGGCGCGCGCGCGAGCGCGTCGGCGATGCCGGACTGGTCGGCGGGAAACAGCCGGCGCGCGAGCTCCGGCTTGCCTGCGCCGCCCAGTAGCTGCGCCGCGGCGATGCGGACGTCCATCGCCGCGCTCGCGCCGCCGAGCGACTGAAGCTGTTGAAGCCCTTCGTCCGCCCGACCCGCCGCGATGAGCAGGAGCACGCGCGCTTCGGTGGCCAAGCGGCGCGCGACGGGATCGGTCGCGCTCTCGAGAACCGGCATCGGATCCTGCCCACGCGATTGCGCTACCCAGGCGCGAACCACGGGCGCGAGGATGACGAGCCGGCCGGCGCCGAGCTTCGCCGCAGCGGCTTCGACCGCGGCCGTGTCGCCCGCGCGCGCGGCTCGGGCCGCGGTGAGAAGCGTTGCATCCTCCGGGGCGACGCCGGCCTTGTCGAGGATGGCGAGCGCGCGGGCGGCGAGCTGAAGATCGCCGGCGGCGAGCGCCTCGCGATAGGCGCGGATCGCGACGGCAGGGTCGGACGCTTGCGTGAGTGCGCGGGCGTAGTCGGCGGCGGCGCGGTCGACCTCGCCGCGACTGTCGGCGACGCGGGCGCGGAGATAGGCAGCGAGTCCGCTGGTGTCTGCGAGGGCCGGCGTGGGGACGAGCGCCAGACCAAGCGTGAGCGCACCGCGGCGAAGCCGCGTCGTCGACCGTCGGCGAGCCGACGCCGGCCGCGCTGGCGCGCTACATATTCGGGTAATTAGGCCCACCCCCGCCCTCCGGCACGACCCAGTTGATGTTCTGCGTCGGGTCCTTGATGTCGCACGTTTTACAGTGGACGCAGTTCTGCGCGTTGATGACGTACTTCGGGTCGCCCTCCTCTTCGCCGACGACCTCGTACACCCCTGCCGGGCAGTAGAGCCGCGACGGCTCGTCGTAGAGCGGCAGGTTGTACTCGATCGGGCGCGACGGATCCTTGAGCTGGAGGTGGACGGGCTGGTCCTCCTCGTGGTTGGTGTTCGACAGGAACACCGAGGACAGCCGGTCGAAGGTGAGCACGCCGTCGGGCTTGGGGTACACCTTCGGCTTGACCTGGTCCTTGCGCCACAAGGTCGTGTGGTCGGGCTTGAGCTTCATGGTGAACGGCATGCGGACGCCGAAATGCTCGAACCACATATTGACGCCTGACAGGCCGGACCCGGCGAAGTCGCCGAACTTCTTGACCAGCGGCGCGACGTTGCGGGCGACGGACAGCTCCTTGTACAGCCAGGACGCGCGGAACGCCTGCGGGTAGGCGTAAAGCGTGTCGCCCTCGCGGCCCGCCCGGATCGCCTCGAACGCCGCCTCGGCGGCCATCATCGCCGACTTCTGCGCGCCGTGAACGCCCTTAATGCGCGGCACGTTAAGGAAGCCCGCCGAGCAGCCGATCAGCGCGCCGCCGGGGAAGACGAGCTCGGGGATGGCCTGAAGCCCGCCCTCGTTGATGACGCGCGCGCCGTACGCCACGCGCTTGCCGCCCTCCAGCAGCTCGGCGACCGCCGGGTGCGTCTTCCAGGTCTGCATCTCGTGGAAGGGCGAGACGTACGGGTTGGAGTAGTTGAGCCAGGTGACGAAGCCGATCGACACCTGCCCGTTCGCCTGGTGGTAGATCCAGCCGCCGCCGTTGGTGTGCTCGTCGAGCGGGAAGCCCTGGGTGTGGATGACGCGGCCGGGCACATGCTTCTCGGGCGCGATGTCCCACAGCTCCTTGACGCCCAGGCCGTAGGTCTGGGGCTGGCTGTCGCGATCGAGATCGAACTGCCGGATGACCTGCTTGGTCAGGTGCCCGCGCGCGCCCTCGGAGAAGAAGGTGTACTTGGCGTGGAGCTCAAGGCCGGGCTGGTAGTCGGGCTTGCGCGTGCCGTCGCGTGCGACACCCATGTCGCCGGTCGCCACGCCCTTCACGCGCCCGTCCTCGTGATAGAGGATCTCGGCGGCGGCGAAGCCGGGGAAGATCTCGACGCCCAGCTCCTCGGCCTTGCCCGCCAGCCAGCGGCAGAGGTTGGCGAGCGAGGTCGTGTAGGTGCCCTTGTTGTGGAGGAACGGAGGCGTCCACAGGTGCGGCAAGTTGACCTTACCCTTCTTGGTCAGCACCCAATGGTAGTTCTCGGTCACCGGCGTTTGCGCGAGCGGGCAGTCGGTGTCGCGCCAGTCCGGGAACAGCTCGTCCATCCCCTGCGGATCGATCACCGCGCCCGACAGGATGTGCGCGCCGACCTCCGAACCCTTCTCGAGCACGCAGACGGACAGCTCCTGGCCGTTCTCGTTGCTGAGCTGCTTCAGCCGGATCGCGGCGGTCAGGCCGGCGGGACCGGCACCGACGATCACGACGTCATAGGGCATCGACTCGCGTTCGCTCATTCCACTCTCCTGGCCACGGCCCCGTAACGATCGGGCGCGGGCGCGTTTCGTTCCGTCTTGTTTCGGCGATGGGGCAGGTTGACGTGAACGTCAACCTTCGCTCAAGCCCGCATATAGTGAGCGAGGTCGCCCAATACGACCGGCAAGTGCTGGAATCCGCGCTGGAATGGTGGCGCGACGCGGGCGTCGACCTGCTCGTCGAGGATACTCCCCGCGACTGGTTCGCGAAGCCCGCCGCGTCTCCTCCCGCGCCCACCGCCGAGCCTGAGAGCACCGACCTGCCGCCGGGCGAGTGGGACGCGTTCCTGGCCTGGCGCGGGGGCGAGCACGCGCCTGAAGCGCGCTGGATCGGGCCCGCGGTACTGGCGAGCGGGCCGGCACCCGCGGCCGTCATGGTGCTGTCCGACGTGCCCGACCGTGAGGATTGCGCGGCGGGCAAGCTGCTGTCGGGCGAAGCGGGGCGGCTGTTCGACCGCATGCTCGCCGCGATCGGCCTGTCGCGCGAGTCGGTGCACCTGGCGTCGGTCTGCGCCAAGCGCCCCACGGGCGGGCGGGTCGGCCGCGACGACCAGGCGCGGCTGGGCGAGCTGGCGCGCCACCACGCCGGGCTCGTCGCGCCCAAGCGGCTGCTGCTGATGGGCGATACGGCGAGCCGTGCGGTGCTCGGGATGAGCGTGCTGGAGGCCAGGGGACGATTGCACCCCATCGACCATAAGGGTGGCCGGTCGGAGGCGGTCGCGAGCTTCCACCCGCGGTTCCTGTTGGAGAACCCGGGCCGGAAGCGCGAGGCCTGGGCGGACCTGCAGTTGCTGATCCGGGGAACGGGGAAATGAAGAACAAGCTCCTCTTCACGTGCGCCCTCGCGCTCATGGCCGAGCCGGCGCTGGCGAACGAGGCCGCCGAGCCCCCCGCCGCGGCGGCCGCGCCGCGCACGCAGATCCCGGCGCAACTCGACGCCGAGCAGCGCGACGGGTACCGCGCGGCGTTCGCGGCGATCCGCGACGGGCGCTGGCTCGACGCGCAGCTCGCGCTCGACGCGCTGAAGCCGGGACCGCTCCACGCAGTGGCGCGCGCGGAGCTGTTCACCGCCAAGAACTCGCCCCGCGCCGAGTTGGAGCCTCTGGTCGCGCTGCTGAACGAGGCGCCGGAGCTGCCCCAGGCGGAGGCGCTGGCGCGGCTCGCGCGGACGCGGGGCGCCGAGGAACTGCCGCCGCTGCCGACCGCGCAACGGCTGATCTGGAACGACGGCGCGCCGCGTCGGGTGCGCGCCAAGGCGGTCAAGAGCGACCAGATCGCGGCCGACCTGGCCGACAGGATGCAGCCGCTCGTCAAGGCGGACTTGGGCGTAGAGGCGCAGGCGCTGCTGGAGGCGACGCCCGGCCTGTCGCCCGAAGCACTGACCGAATGGCAGGCGCGCGTCGCCTGGATCTACTTCCTGCGCCACGACGACGTGAACGCGCGCGCCATGGCCGCCAAGGCCGAGAACGGCTGGGGCGAGTGGGCGGTGCAGGCGCGCTGGACGAGCGCGCTGTCGGCGTGGCGCACGGGCGATTGCGCCGCGGCGGCGCAGGGTTTCGAGAACGTCGCGGCGCGCGCCGGCGACGTCGATCTGCGGGCGGCCGGCCTCTACTGGGCCGCGCGCGCGGACATGGCGTGCCGCCGGCCCGACCGCGTCGAAGCACGCTTGAAGAACGCCGCGCAGTTCTCCGAAAGCTTCTACGGCCAGCTCGCCCGCCAGACGCTGGGCATGAAGGCGGCGGTCGCGCCAAAGACGGGGCTCGTCGCAGGCGACTGGGCGGCGCTCGACAGGCGGCCCAACGTCCGCGTCGCGGCCGCGCTGGTCGAGATCGGCGAGGCCGGGCTGGCCGACGACGTGCTGCGTCACCAGGCGCGGATCGGCTCGACGACGGAGTTCCCCGGCCTGCTCCGCCTGGCCGAGACGCTGGACCTTCCCGACACGACGCTCTGGCTCGCGCACAACTGCCCGGCCGGGTTCCGCCCCGCCGCCGAGATGCGCTATCCCGTACCGACCTGGAAGCCGGACAGCGGCTGGCGCGTCGACAAGGCGCTCGTGTTCGCGCACACGCTGGAGGAGTCGCGCTTCCGGCCGACGGTGGTCAGTCCCGCGGGCGCCTACGGCCTCATGCAGATCATGCCGGCGGCCGCGATCGACTTCGCGCGCGAGCGCGGGCTGCCGGGCATGGACCGGAGCGTGCTGTCCAAGCCGTCGACCAACATGGACATCGGCCAGCGCCACCTGGAGCGGCTGCGCGACATGACGCAGACCACGGGCGGGCTGCTGCCCAAGGTGATCGCCGCCTACAATGCCGGCGCGACGCCCGTGGGCGAGTGGAACCATCTGATCCGCGACGGCGGAGACCCGCTGCTCTACATCGAGTCGATCCCGTATTGGGAGACGCGCGGTTACGTCACGACCGTGCTGCGCAATTATTGGATGTACGAGGGCGTGGCGGGCAAGGCCGGTTCCACCAGCCGCAAGGCGCTGGCGCAGGGCATGTGGCCGCGCTTCCCCGGCATGACGGGTGCGACGGCGGTGCGGATCAACGCGCAGCCGACCGCCACTGCGACGGCCGGCGTCGGCCCGACGAATGCCAGTCGATGAGACGCGGCCGTTCAGGCCCGTCCGCATCGCCGTCCTGACCGTGTCGGATACGCGAGGCCCCGCCGACGACCGCTCGGGCGATACGCTCGTCGAGCGACTGACGGCGGCGGGGCACGAACTCGCCGACCGCGCGATCGAACGCGACGACGCCGACGCGATCGTCGCGAAGCTGGACGGCTGGATCGACGACCCGACGGTCGATTGCGTCATCACGACGGGCGGTACGGGCGTGACCGGGCGCGACGTGACGCCCGAGGCGATCAGCCAAGTCGCCGACAAGATGATCCCCGGCTTCGGCGAGCTGTTCCGCTGGCTGAGCTACCGGACGATCGGCACCTCCACCATCCAATCACGCGCCTGCGCCTGTGTGGCGCGGGGCACCTACATCTTCGCGCTACCGGGCTCGACCGGGGCGGTTAGGGACGCGTGGGACGGCATCCTTCAAGACCAGCTCGACAGCAGGCACCGGCCCTGCAACTTCGTCGAGCTCATGCCGCGATTGATGGAGCGGTAGTCGAGCCGGAGCCGCCTGCGATCGGGGCCGACACTCGCTTGACCGCATTTAACTATCGCTAACAACCCAAGTGAACGCGAGACGTCATCGCTGCGGTTATGTGATCCGCGTCGCGACCGGATGATGCAACCCTCGTTCATCCGGTCTTTGACAACCCGGCCCGTTCTCCCAAGCGGCTCGGGACGCACGGCGGCGGCCGTCCTTCCTGCACCGGACCGCCGCCGTGCTCTTTTCTGGCCGGGGAACGTTCCGGAAACGGAACCGGGGCTCGGTCGTGACGGTTGAGAGGTCCCGAGGGGCATTCGCCATTTCGGGCCGATGACGACGCCGCGCGCCGGGTTAGCGGTGACGCGTGCGCGCTATGGAGAGAGCACGAGTTTCGATGAACAAGAACGACGTCGCGTACTTTTATCGGCGGGCGGAAGCGGAACTGGAGATGGCGCAGACGGCCCAGCACCCGGCCGCGGTGAAGGCGCACTACCTACTCGCGGCGCATTATCTCGACAGCCTGCACGAGGCGGGGGAGCGCCGGCCGGAGGAGCTGGCGGCCTAGGCCGCGGGCTGCATCGCCGCGAGCTCGTGGCCGGCCGGGTCGCGGAAGTGGAAGCGGCGACCGCCCGGGAACGAGAAGATCGGCAGCGTGATCGTGCCGCCCGCCGCCTCGACGCGGGCCAGCGCGGCGTCGAGGTCGTCCACCTGGATGACCGGCAGCAGCGCGGCGGTCGTTTCGGCCGGATCGCCTTGGAGTCCAATATCCGTGTCGCCGGTCATGGTCGCCGAGTAGCTCGGGCCGAAGTCGGTGAACGTCCAAGCGAACGCGTCCGCATAGAAGCTGCGCGCTTTCGGTAGATCCTGCACTGGCAGTTCAAGGTAGTTCAGGCGTGCCATATCGTCCTCCTCACTCGTTCTTGCTATGTTCTGGCTCGCCCGCTAGCCTGCCGTCAATGGCTAAGACTCGGGCCGTGCGCGGGGCCACGCTGAATGCGGAGAGCCGCCGCTGCAACCTTCCGCACACGCAAGCGGACGGGGATTGGCTCGACGCGCGCGAGGCGCTGGACGGCGCTCCACCCCCTCTCCGGACGATGGTGACCGTCGAGCATCCCAAGACGATCATCAGCCGCAACCGGTCGCCCGACGTGCCGTTCGACCGATCGGTCAACCCGTATCGCGGGTGCGAGCACGGCTGCATCTACTGCTTCGCGCGGCCGAGCCACGCGTTCCATGATCTCTCGCCGGGGCTGGATTTCGAGAGCCGGCTGTTCGCTAAGCCCGCCGCCGCCGCTCTGCTGCGCGCCGAGCTCGCCAAGCCCGGTTATCAGGTCGCGCCGATCGCGCTGGGGACGAACACCGACCCGTACCAGCCGATCGAGCGCGAGTGGCGGATCACGCGATCGGTCGTCGAGGTTCTGGCGGAGTGCCGCCACCCGCTGACGATCACGACCAAGTCAGACCGCGTGGTGCGCGACCTCGACCTGCTCGGGCCGATGGCGCGCGACGGCTTGGCGGCGGTCGCCGTGTCGGTGACGTCGCTCGATCCCAAGGTGGCGATGACCGTCGAGCCGCGTGCTCCGCACCCCGAGCGGCGGCTGCTCGCGGTACGCAAGCTCGCCGAGGCAGGCTTGCCGGTGTACGTGTCGATCTCGCCGGTGATCCCGGCGATCACCGACGGCGAGATGGAGGCGCTAGTCGCGCGCGCGGCGGAGGCGGGCGCGACCGCGGTGGGCTACATCCCCGTGCGGTTGCCTTGGGAGGTCGCGCCGCTGTTCCGCGCCTGGCTGGACGAGCACTTCCCCGAGCGGGCCGGCAAGGTGATGTCGATGGTCCAGTCGATCCGGGGCGGGCGCGACAACGATCCGAACTTCTTCACGCGCATGCAGGGTTCGGGGCCCTGGGCTGATCTGTTCCGGGCACGGTTCCGGCTGGCGGCGCGCAAGCACGGGCTGGACGGGGCGCGGATCGGGTTGCGCTCCGACCTGTTCCGGCCGCCGCGGGGCTCGCAAGGCGAGCTGTTCGACTGAGGCAACCGGGGTGGGCGTCCGGCCGTTGTCTGGGCTGAAAGGAACGACGCATGACCGACAAGCGAGACCTGCCCGACCCCGCCGCCCAGCCCCTCAGCCCCAACGACGCCGACCGCGAGGGCGCGGGTTCGGGCGCGGCGACCGGCGCCGAGCCGAGCGAAGACGCGGGCGCCGGCTACGGCAACCACGCCGCGCCGGACCTGGAGGGCGAGCCGGGGGATATGAGCAAGGACGGGCGCTGACGCTCAGCGCTATCCGCCTTACCGTCATGCCGGACTTGATCCGGCATCCATGCGCGTCGGCTTGTCCGAGAGCACCATTACGAACGAGCGTGCCGCGCGTGGACCCCGGGTCAAGCCCGGGGTGACGAGTTGAGGAACCGAGGACGAGCGGCCCTAAGCCGCCGCCAACCGATAGTCTTTGTACCGCTCCCTGAGCGCCGTCTTTAGCAGCTTGCCCGTCGCGGTATGCGGCAACTCGTCCACGAACACGATCTCGTCCGGCAGCCACCACTTGGCGACGTGCTGCGCCAGATGCGCCGTAATCTCGTGCGCGGTGACCTCCGCGCCGGGCTTACGCACGACCAGCAGCAGCGGGCGTTCTTCCCAGCGGGGGTGATACACCCCGATCGCGGCAGCCTCCGCCACGCCGGGACAGCCGACCGCGGCGTTCTCCAGCTCGACGGAGCTGATCCACTCGCCGCCCGACTTGATCACGTCCTTGGCGCGGTCGGTGATCTGCATGGTGCCGTCCGGGTGGAGCACGGCGACGTCGCCCGTGTCGAACCAGTTGTCCGCGTCCACCGCGTCCGCGTCCGCCTTGAAGTAGCGGCTGACCACCCAGGGGCCCCGGATCTGAAGGCGGCCGCTGGACTGCCCGTCGCGCGGTTGCACCCGGTCCTCGTCGTCGACGACCCGCAGTTCGACGCCGAACGGCACGCGGCCTTGACGCGTGACCTCGTCGACCTGCTCCTCGAACGTCATCTCGTCCCAGTTCACCGGCGGCGCACCCATGGTGCCGATCGGCGACGTTTCCGTCATGCCCCAGGCATGGTTGACGCGCATGCCCATCCGCATGATCCGCTCGATCATCGCGCGCGGGGCCGCGGAGCCGCCGATGGTGACGAGCTTCAGGTGCTCCGGCTGGTCGCCGGTCGCGTCCATGTACTGGAACATGCCGAGCCAGACGGTGGGCACGCCCGCCGAATGCGTCACGCGCTCGCGGTTCATCAGCTCGCAGATCACCTTGGGCTCGTTCACCGCCGACATGACGACCTTACAGCCCGCGAGCGGCGCGGCGAAGGGCAGGCCCCAGGCGGCGGCGTGGAACATGGGCACGATCGGCATCACGACCGAGCGGCAGCTGAGGTCGAAGACCGAGGGCTGCACCTCCGCCATGGCGTGGATCAGGCTGGAGCGGTGCGTGTAGAGTACGCCCTTCGGATTGCCCGTCGTGCCGCTGGTATAGCAGAGCATGCACGGGTCGCGCTCCGGCCCTTCGACCCAGGCGTAGTTCCCGTCCTCGGCGTCGATCAGCGCGCGTAAGGAGTCCTCACCCTCGCCGTCCATGACGACGTAGCGCTCGATCGTCGTCCAGCGGTCGCGCAGGCGGTCGACGATGGGCTGGAACATGCGGTCGTAGAAGAGGACGCGATCCTCGGCGTGGTTGGCGATATATTCAAGCTGGTCGTCGAACAGGCGCGGGTTGATCGTGTGGATCACGCCGCCCATGCCGATGACGCCGTACCAGGCGACGAGGTGGTGCGCGTGGTTCATCGCCAGCGTCGCGACGCGGTCGCCGGGCTTGACGCCGAGCCGCTCGAGCGCCTGCGCTAACTTGCGCGCATCCCTGGCGACACCGGCCCAGTCCGTCCGCGTCTCCGAGCCGTCGGCCCAGCGCGACACGATCTCGCGCGTCCCGTGCTCGCGCTCGGCATGGTCGATGAGCCGCGGTACCCGCAGCTCGAAATCCTGCATTCCACCTAGCAGCAACTGGCCTCTCCCGGCTTAGCCGACGAGCGCCAGCCGCGTTTCGCTGTTCCGGAGCTCGACCGAGGCGACACCGTGCAACGTCTCGATGCGGCCCGCAAGCTCCGCGTCGAGCAGGAAGTCGCGGCCGAGCAGCAGCCGCGCCTCCGCACCGTCGGGGTAGCGCACCGTGACGCGCACTTCGCCGCGGGCGTTGCGGTTATGCCGGAGCAGCTCGGCGAGCCCGACGAAGGCGGCGGGATGGGTGACCACCGCCTCCATGCAGAAGCGCGCGGAGGTGGCGAGTGTGTCGAACGGCTGGACGCGCTTCACCGAAACGCGGGGAGACTCCTCGCCGGGGCGGCGGTCGAGCTCGACGGTTAGGAGCGCGCAACCGCCCTCCTTGGCGGCGGCCTCTAGGTCCTTCGAGACCTGCTCGTCGAAGCAGGTAGCCATGAACTGGCCCGTGCTGTCGGAGAGCTGCGCCATAAGGTAGCGCTTGCCGCGGGCGGAGGTGCGGTAGCGCGCCTCCTCGACGAGCACGGCCATGGTCGCCCCGGCGCGAGTGCCGTCGTCGGGAACATGAAGTTCAGATAGGGCGGCGTAGCTGCGCGCGCCGTGCATCTTCGCCAGGTGCGCGTGACGGTCAACGGGGTGGGCGGAGAAGTAGAAGCCGAACGCCTCCTTCTCCTGCTCCATACGCTCTGCAAGCGACCAGCGGGCGTCGGCGGGCAGCCTGATCGCCTCGCTGGCACCGCCGCCGTCGCCGAACAGGCCGCCCTGCCCGCTCGTCTTCGCGTGGTGCGTCGAGGCCGCCACGGCGAGGATCGTGTCGGCACAGGCGTGGACGGCGGCGCGGTTCGGCTCCAGGCCGTCAAAGGCCCCCGCGGCGGCAAGCGTTTCCAGCTGGCGCTTGTTGAGGAGGCGCGGGTCGACGCGGGTGGCTAGGTCGTCGATGTTGGCGAAGGTGCCGCGTAAACTACGCTCCTCGACCAGCTTCTCCATGGCGCCTTCGCCGACGGATTTGAGGGCGGCCAGAGCGTAACGTACTGCGACGCCGTCGTTTTCCGACGTGGGCTGGACGTCGAACTCGGCCCCGGAAAGGTTGATGTCGGGGCCGCAGATAGTGACTCCGAGGCGGCGGGCGTCCTCGACGAAAATACTCAGCTTGTCCGTGAGCGCCATGTCGTAACACATTGACGCGGCGTAGAATTCGTGCGGGTGATGCGCTTTGAGCCACGCAGTCTGGTAGGCGAGCAGCGCGTAGGCGGCGGCGTGACTTTTGTTGAAACCATAGCCCGCGAACTTGTCGATCAAGTCGAACAGCGCGTTCGCCTTGGCGGCGGGGATCTTGTTGGTCTTGGCGCAGCCCTCGACGAAGGTGGCGCGCTGGGCGTCCATCTCCGCCTTGATCTTCTTGCCCATGGCGCGGCGGAGCAGGTCGGCGCCGCCCAGCGAGTAGCCCGCCAGCACCTGCGCGGCCTGCATCACCTGTTCTTGGTAGACGAAGATGCCGTAGGTTTCGGCCAGGATCGGTTCGAGCAGCGGATGCGGGTACTCGATCGGCTCCGTGCCCAGCTTACGGCGGCCGAAGCTCGGGATGTTGTCCATCGGACCCGGACGGTAGAGCGAGACGAGCGCGATGATGTCGCCGAAGTTGGTCGGGCGGACGGCGGAGAGCGTGCGGCGCATCCCTTCCGATTCAAGCTGGAATACGCCCACTGTCTCGCCGCGCTGGAGGAGTTTATAGACCTCTGGATCGTCCCAGGTCAGCGCTTCGAGATCGACGCTGATCCCTCGCTTCTCAAGCAGTTGCAGCGCTTTCTTGAGGACCGACAGCGTCTTCAGGCCGAGGAAGTCGAACTTCACCAGACCCGCGCCCTCGACATACTTCATGTCGAACTGCGTCACGGGCATGTCGGAGCGCGGGTCGCGGTAGAGCGGGACGAGCTGGTTCAGCGGGCGGTCGCCGATCACCACGCCGGCGGCGTGCGTCGAGCTGTGGCGCGGCAGGCCTTCCAGCTTGCGCGCGAGGTCGAGCAGGTGGCGGACCTGATTGTCGTTGGCGTACTCGCGCGCGAGCTCGGGCACGCCGTTCAGCGCGCGGTCGAGCGTCCAAGGGTCGGTCGGGTGGTTGGGGACGAGCTTCGCGAGCCGGTCGACCTGGCCGTAGCTCATCTGGAGCACGCGGCCAGTATCCTTGAGCACGGCGCGCGCCTTGAGCTTACCGAAGGTGATGATCTGCGCGACCTGCTCGCGGCCGTACTTCTCCTGGACGTAGCGGATCACCTCGCCGCGCCGCGTTTCGCAGAAATCGATGTCGAAATCGGGCATCGATACGCGCTCGGGGTTGAGGAAGCGCTCGAAGAGCAGGCCGAGCGCGAGCGGGTCGAGGTCGGTGATGGTGAGCGCCCAGGCGACGACCGAGCCCGCGCCCGAGCCGCGGCCGGGGCCGACGGGAATATCGTGGTCCTTGGCCCATTTGATGAAGTCGGCGACGATCAGGAAATAGCCGGGGAAGCCCATCTGGATGATGACGTCGAGTTCGAACTCGAGCCGGGCTCGGTAGGGGGTGCGCCAGCCATCTCCCTCTCCCCTCCGGGGAGAGAGTGGCCGAGCCGAAGGCGAGGTTGGGAGAGGGGAAGTATCGGAGTCCGAAGCGCCTGAACTGCCCCTCTCCCCGACCCTCTCCCCGGAGGGGAGAGGGAGTTTGCCGAGTTGTTCGATCCGGTCGAGCCGCGCTTCCAGCCCTGCCCGCGCGTCGCGGCGGAGCATTTCGGACTCGCCGTCGCGGTCGCCCGCCAGGCTCGGCAGGATCGGCTTGCGGCTGGGTGCCATCACCGCGCAGCGCTGGGCGACGACGAGCGTGTTGGCGATCGCTTCGGGCAAATCGGCGAACAGCTCGGCCATCTCGGCCGCGGGCTTCATCCAGGCGTGGCGGCAGGTGCGGCGGCGGTCGTCGGCCTCGACATAGCTCGACTGCGCGATGCAGAGCATGGCGTCGTGCGCGTCGCTGAAGTCGCTGGTGGCGAAGCAGCTGGGGTTGGTGGCGACGAGCGGCAGGTTCCGCTCATAGGCGAGCGCGATCAACGCCTCCTCCGCCGCCAGCTCGACGGGATCGTCGCGGCGGGAAAGCTCGATGTAGAGCCGGTCGGGGAACAGCGCCTCCAGCCGGTCGCAGTAGAGGCGCGCGCGGTCGGGCTGCCCTTCGGCGAACAGCCGCGCGAGGCCGCCCTCCCCGTCGGCAGTCAGCGCGATCAGGCCGTCGGTGCGGCCCTCCAGCGCGTCGACCTCGACATGCGCCTCCCGCTCGATCGGGCGGTCGAGGTGCGCCATCGACACGAGCGCGCAGAGGTTGTCGTAGCCCTGCGCATCCTGCGCGTAGAGCGCGAGCCAGTCGAGCGGGCGCTCGACACCGTCGGGCATGTCGGGGCGGCATACGCCCAGCATCGCGCCGACGATCGGCTGCACCCCGCCCTTCTTCGCGGCCTCCGAGAAGGCCATGGCGGCGTAAAGGCCGTTCCGGTCGGTGAGCGCGACCGCGGGGAATTTCAGCTCGCGCGCGCGGGTGACGATCGCCTTCGGATCGATCGCGCCGTCCAGCATCGTGTAGGACGAGAAGATGCGGAGCGGCACGAATCCGGAATGCATGGAGGGATCATGCCCGGCGGCGTCCGATTCTGGCAATCGTGGGGCTGTGGATAAGTGTAGGCTATTCGGATGTGATCCTTATTCCTCCCCCGCCCACGGCGGGGGAGGGGGACCGCGCCCGTAAGGCGTGGTGGTGGGGGTACATCACGATGCCGCATCCCGTAGCTCCCCCTCCACCAGCTTCGCTGGTCCCCCTCCCCCGCTGTGAGCGGGGGAGGAACTAGGGGCGGATCGCTCCGTTGCCGTCGTATGTAAATGGGAGTGTCGTGCGATGACGGATGTGCGCAGCGAGGACGTGACCGCGGGCGGGACGCCCAGGGCGGGCGCGGGTTGGGCGTGGATCCTGGCCTATGGCGTGATCTCGACGGTGCTGGGGCTTTTCGCCTTCTTCACGCCCTTCTCGGCGACGTTCGCGGCGGTGCTGACGGTGGGCGTGATGCTGGTGGTGACGGGCGTGTTCTCGCTGGTCGCGGGCGTTTTCACCAAGGGGCACCATCACCGGCTCTACTCGATCGTGCTCGGCGTGCTGTCGATCGTCGCGGGGCTGCTGACGATCTTCCGGCCCGTATCGGGCGCGGTCTCGCTGACGCTGCTGATCGCAGCGTGGCTGGTCGTGCGCGGCGTGATGGAGATCGTCTGGGGGGTGCGCCACCGACACCACCGCGCGGCGATGATCCTGCTGGGCGTGCTCAACATCATCATCGCCGTGTTTATCCTGGCGACGTTCCCGCTCTCGGCGGCGACGTTGCCGGGCTATGTGCTGGGGCTGACGCTGCTGTTCGGGGGCGTGACGGCTATCGCGTCGGCGCTGGCGCACAAGAAGGGCGCGCCGGCGTTTTCACTTTCCTGATCCTCCCCGCTTCGTAGGGAGGATCAGAGGAGCGCTTCTATATTCTTGCGGATGTCGTCGGGCCGGGTCTGCGGCGCGTAGCGCTTCACCGCCCTGCCCTCGCGGTCGACGAGGAACTTGGTGAAGTTCCACTTGATCGCTTTGCTGCCGAGCAGGCCGGGCGCCTCGGCCTTCAGGCGTTCGAACAGCGGGTCGGCCTTGGGGCCGTTGACGTCGACCTTGGCGAAGACGGGGAAGGTCACGTCGTACACCATCGCGCAGAAGTTGGCGATCTCGGCGGCGTCGCCCGGTTCCTGCCCGCCGAACTGGTTGCAAGGGAAGGCCAGCACCTCGAAGCCGCGCGGGCCGTAGTCGCGGTGAAGCTGCTCGAGCCCGTCATATTGCGGCGTGAAGCCGCATTTCGACGCGGTGTTGACGATCAGCAGCACCTTGCCGCGCCAGGTGTCGAGCGTCGCCATGCCGCCGTCCGCGGCCTTGACGTCCAGGTCGGTGATGCGGGTCATAGCTGCTCCAGCCTCCCCTCGTGCAAGCGGACGACGCGGTCCATGCGGGCCGCCAGCCGCTCATTGTGCGTGGCGACGAGCGCGGCCGAGCCCTCTTCACGCACGAGGCGGAGGAACTCGGCGAGCACCACGTCGGCGGTGTGCTCGTCCAGGTTGCCGGTCGGCTCGTCGGCGAGCACCAGCGTCGGCCGGTTGGCGAGCGCGCGGGCGACGGCGACGCGCTGCTGCTCACCGCCCGACAGCTGGCTTGGCCGATGCGTGAGGCGGTGTCCGAGACCGAGCGCGGTGAGCAAGGACGCGGCGCGCGCCTCCGCGTCCGCGCGCGACGTGCCGTGGACGAGCTGAGGCAGCACGACGTTCTCCGTCGCGTTGAAGTCGGGGAGCAGGTGGTGGAACTGGTAAACGAAGCCGAGCCGGTCGCGGCGCACCACCGTGCGCTGGGCGGCGTCGAGCTTCGCGACCTCATCGCCGGCGATGCGGATGGAGCCCTGGAAGCCGCCCTCGAGCAGGCCGACGGCCTGGAGGAGCGTCGACTTGCCGGAGCCGGACGGACCGAGAAGGGCGACGATCTCGCCGGGCGCGACGGCCAGGTCGACGCCGCGCAAGACCTCGATCGTGGTGTCGCCCTGGGTGAAGCTGCGGGCGAGCGCGGTGGTTTGGAGGACAGGCGTCATTTCTACATCTCCTCCCCCGCTCACAGCGGGGGAGAGGGACCGCCGGCCCTCTTGGGCCGGTGGTGGTGGGGGTACATCGCGATGCCGCATCCCGTTGTTCCCCCTCCACCAGCTGCGCTGGTCCCCCTCCCCCGCCGTGGGCGGGGGAGGAGATTGGATCTCGTCACTCATACCGCAGCACCTGCACCGGATCCGTGCTCGCCGCCTTGTAGGCCGGATAAAGCGTCGCGAGGAAGCTGAACACCAGCGCCATCAGCACGATCGCCGCAACCTCGACGGGGTCGGTCTTGGACGGCAGCTCGGTCAGATAGCGGATCGACGGGTCCCACAGGTTCTGGCCCGTCACGAGCTGGACGAAGTTCACCACCGCCTGGCGGTAGAAAAGAAAGATGAACCCGAGCACGAGTCCCGCGACGATGCCGAGCGCGCCGATGGTGGTGCCCACGGTCACGAAGATGCGCACCAGGCCCGAGCGCGTCGCGCCCATGGTGCGCAGGATGGCGATGTCGCGCGTCTTGGCGCGCACCAGCATGATGAGCGACGAGAGAATGTTGAACACCGCGACGAGGATGATGATCGACAGCACCACGAACATCGCCACGCGCTCGACCGCCAGCGCCTCGAACAGCTGCGCGTTCAACGTGCGCCAGTCGGCCACCACGGCGCGGCCGCTCACCGCACGGGCGAGCGGGGCGAGGATCTCGCCCACGCGGTCGGCGTCGACCGTCTGCACTTCGATCATGCCGACCGAGTCGCCCGTCAGCAGGAGCGTCTGCGCGTCCTCCATGGGCATGACGACGTACGCCTTGTCGAAGTCGTAGACGCCGATCTCGAAGATCGCGCCCACCGGGTAGCTGACGATGCGGGGCACGGTGCCGAACGGCGTGCTTTGCCCCTGCGGGTTGAACAGCGAGATCTCGGAGCCGACCTGCGCGCCGAGCGACTCGGCGAGGCGCGAGCCGATGGCGACGCGGCCGCCGCCCGGCGTGACGCCCGCGAGCGTGCCGGACACGATGCTGTTCCCGACCGTGCGGCGGATGTCCTCGACGCGCTGTCCGCGGACCAGCACGGCCGCGGCGCGGCCGTTATACGTCGCGGCGAGCGGCTGCTCGATCAGCGGCACGGCGCTGGTGACGCCGGGCGTGGCGCGCGCCTGGGCGACGACGTCGCGCCAGTCGGGCAACTGACCGCTGTAGCTCTGGATGATCGCATGGCCGTTCAGCCCGGTGATCTTGTCGAACAGCTCCTGCCGGAAGCCGTTCATCACGCTCATGACGATCACCAGCGCGGCAACGCCGAGCATGACGGCGACGAGGCTGATGGAGGCGACGAGGAAGATGAACCCCTCCCCCTTGCCCGGCAGCAGGTAGCGCCGGGCGATCATGCGTTCATAGGGCGCGAGGATCATGTCGCGCCCTCAACTAGTGGCCGCGCGCCGGACTGGCAACGCCGCGCGGGCCGCCACATGGGTTGTTGCGGGAAAAGCACAGAGCCGGGGCAATCGTCCCGCGGAGCCGAGGTCGCGAGTGACAAGAGGGCGGGTTTGGGCATAGGCATGGCCTCACTGAAACAGGCCATGGCCGTGGTTCGGGGAAAAGCCCTGCCGCAGCGTCCGCGTAAAAGGATGCGTGGCGAGGGCATCGGGGGCTGACGAGCGATCGTCACGCAGGCGCCCGGGCCGGAGACGGCCCGGGCGTTTGCTTTTGGAGCGCCGGGCGCCCCAAAAGCAAACGCCCGGCCGGCGGGTCGGCGGAGCGCCGAACCCGGCCGACGGCTTCGCCGGTGGCGTGCATTCTCCTTCTCCCGTCATGCCGGACTTGATCCGGCATCCATGTGCGTCCGTTTGTTCGAAAGCGCGCTCGTAAACAGGGCGGACGCGCATGGATCCCGGCTCAAGGCCAGGGCGACAGTTGGACGAAAGAGGCCGATCCGGCCCCTTGAACCTCGGCGCGGCGTCACCACATAGATCACACGTGACGCCTCTGGAGGGTCGCGTACGGCGGGGCCGCGGGTGCGGGCCGCCGAAACATCGTCAACTCGCTTCTTTGGAGGTTTTGAGATGCGTCTTGATCTGACCCCGTATCGCCGTTCGACCATCGGGTTCGACCGGCTGTTCGACCTGCTCGAGACGAGCGCGCGCAACGCTCAGTCCGACAACTACCCGCCTTTCAACCTGGAGCGCGTCGCCGACGACCGTTACCGGATCACCCTCGCGGTCGCGGGCTTCACGCGCGACGAGATCGAGATCACCGCGCAGCAGAACCTGCTGCTGGTGACCGGCCGCAAGGATGACAAGGCGAACGCCAACTTCCTTCATGTCGGGATTGCCAACCGCAGCTTCGAGCGCCGCTTCGAGCTCGCCGACTTCGTCGTCGTCGAGGACGCGCGGCTGCAGGACGGCCTGCTCGTGATCGAGCTGGTCCGGCAGGTGCCCGAGGCGATGAAGCCGAAGACGATCGCGATCAAGACGGGCGCGCCGCTCGCCGCGGTCGAGAACCAGACCGACGAGGCGAAGGCCGCCTAACCGGCTCGGCGCTCCTTCCGACTCCCTGGGAGCGCCGCGAGGGCGTCCGGGCCTGTTCGAGGCCCGGGCGCTTTTCTTTTGATCAGACCAGCCGGCTCTGCCGCAGCGCGGCTTCGATGAAGCTCTTGAACAGCGGGTGGGGGTCGAAGGGTTTGCTCTTCAGCTCCGGGTGGAACTGGACGCCGACGAACCAGGGGTGGTCGGGGCGCTCGACGATCTCAGGGAGCGTGCCGTCGGGCGACATGCCGCTGAAAACGAGGCCGCCATTCTCCAGCGCGTCGCGGTAGTGGGTGTTGACCTCGTAGCGGTGGCGGTGGCGCTCGCTGATCGCGGTCGCGCCGTAGATGGAGGCGACGACGCTGTTGCCGGCGAGCTTCGCCTCGTATGCGCCGAGCCGCATCGTGCCGCCCAGATCGCCCTGCTCCTCGCGCTTCTCCAGGCCGTCGCGGCCCATCCACTCGGTGATGAGGCCCACGACCGGCTCGGGCGTCGGGCCGAACTCGGTGGAGCTGGCTTCCGCGATGCCGGCCAAGTCGCGCGCGCCCTCGATGCAGGCCATCTGCATGCCGAAGCAGATTCCGAAATAGGGCACGCCCCGTTCACGGGCGAAGCGGACGGAGGCGATCTTGCCCTCCGCGCCGCGCTCGCCGAACGCGCCGGGGACGAGGATGGCGTGGCAGGGCTCGAGGTGCGGCGCGATCTCCGCGTGGTCGCGCTCGAACAACTCGGCGTCGATCCAGCGTATGTTGACCTTGACGCGGTTGGCGATGCCGCCGTGGACGAGCGCCTCGTTCAGCGACTTGTACGCGTCCTGCAGGCCAACATATTTGCCGACCACGCCGATCGTCACCTCACCCTCCGGATTGGTGAGCCGGTCGACGATGTCGGTCCAGCGGCTGAGGTCGGGCGACCCTTCCGGCTCGACGCCGAAAGCGCGCAGCACCTCGGCGTCCAGCCCTTCGGCGTGGTATTGGAGCGGGACCGCGTAGATGCTCTTGGCGTCGAGCGCGGGGATGACGGCGCTGTCGGGCACGTTGCAGAACAGCGCGATCTTGGCGCGTTCCGACGGCGGCAGCGGCTGCTCGCAGCGGCACACCAGCACGTCCGGCTGAACGCCCAGCGCGGCGAGCTCGCGGACGGAGTGCTGCGTCGGCTTGGTCTTGAGCTCGCCGGCGGCCGAGATGAAGGGGACCAGCGTCACGTGCACGCTGATCGACTGGCCGCGGCCGAGTTCGTTCCGGAGCTGGCGGATCGCTTCGATGAAGGGCAGCGACTCGATATCGCCCACCGTGCCGCCGATCTCGCAGAGCACGAAGTCGAGATCGTCAGTGTCGGCGCGCGCGAACGCCTTGATGGCGTCGGTGACGTGCGGGATCACCTGCACCGTCGCGCCCAGATAGTCGCCGCGCCGCTCGCGCTGGATAATCTGCTGGTAGATGCGGCCCGAGGTCACGTTGTCCGACTGGCGCGCGGAGACGCCGGTGAAGCGCTCGTAATGACCGAGGTCGAGATCGGTCTCCGCGCCGTCGTCGGTGACGTAGACCTCGCCGTGTTGGTACGGGCTCATCGTGCCCGGGTCGACGTTGAGATAGGGGTCGAACTTGCGGATGCGCACGCGGTAGCCGCGCGCCTGCAGGAGAGCCGCCAGGGAAGCCGCCATAAGGCCCTTGCCCAGCGACGAGACCACGCCGCCGGTGATGAAGATATACCGCGCCATGGGAAGAACCGCCTAGCGTTGGATGTGCATTAAGGACAAGCGCCCGCGGCTCGCGCGGCGGACGCTTGCGACGAACGGAAGGGAGCCGCCGCTTAGGGCAGTTGCGTCTGGCTGTTGTCCGCCGGGAGCGCCGCGGCGTTGCCCGCCGCCGTCGCGAAGGGGGCGTCGTCGGCCTGGATCGGCTCCGTCGGGCGGATCGGCGCGGCGGCCGGCGTACCGGGCCGGCGGGCCAGCGAGGTGTCGACCGTTTCGGTCTGACGAGTCGCGGCGAGCACCGCCAGCACGATCGACATGGTGACGAACACGGTCGCGAGCACCGCCGTCGCGCGCGTTAGAAAGTCCGCCGCGCCCCGCGCCGACATCAGCCCCGAGGGCGATCCGCCCATGCCGAGCCCGCCGCCCTCCGACCGCTGCATGAGGATCACGGTCACGAGCGCGGCCGCGATGATGGCGTGGACGACGAGCAGAAAGGCGAACATGGGCGCGAAAACGATCCGATCGGAGAAGATGCGGGGCACATAGGCGAGCCCGTCCGAGCGATCAACCGGCGCGCCCAACCGCGGAAAACCGTTAACGAATGGGGAAACCCGTGGCGACTCACAGCGTTATGGACGCGTAAGGATCTCCGGGGCAAAGCTCTGGTTCAGCAAGTGGAACCCAGCCTGTGGCCACAGCCGCTCACCCCACGTCTTCGTCTTCGACCACCACGCCCTCGGCGCTGTCCACCTGGATGTCGACGCTGGTCGACTATGTACGCTCGGGCGAGCCGGACCTGACCAACCGGCAGATGGCGCTGCTGTTGCTCGTCTACCTCAATCCGGGGCCGCATACCGTGCGCGGATTGGCGCGGGCGTTGAACGTGTCTAAGCCGGTCGTGACGCGCGCCTTGAACAGATTGGGCGCGCTCGGCTATCTCCGCCGCCAACGCGACGACAGCGACAAGCGCAACATCTTCGTCGCGCGCACTTCGGAAGGGGCGGAGTTTCTTGAAGAGTTCGGGCAGTTCATCGGCGACGGAGACGGCGCCAGCGCCCACCGGCCCGCGATCGGCGGCCAAGCCGCACGAGACGACCACGCCACCGACGCGCATATCGAACGGCGCCGCGAGCGGGCCGACGCGTAAGCGCTTCGCGCTGACCGGGCGGTCGGTCAAGCTCCACCCGCGCACGCATGCGGTCCGCAGCGATCTGGCGGACGTGCGCCTGGCCGACCAAGTCTTCGCACCGCACTACGCCGCCCCCCTGCCCCGCCGCGTCTCCCGGCCCGTGCCGCTGCTGGCCGGCCGCGACGGCGAGCCGGTCGCGGAGCTCGCGCCGGGCGAGCTGTTCGAGGTGCTGGAGATCGCGGGCGACAGGGCCTGGGGCGTCGCTGCGGATCGCGGGCTGGTGGGCTACGTGGACGCAGGCGCGTTGACGGCGTGATTTGCCCGCCCTTTACTCTCCTCTACCGTCATGCCGGACTTGATCCGGCATCCACGCGCGTCCGCTTGGTCAGGAACGCCTTCAAGAGTCGAGGTGCCGCGCATGGACCCCGGCTCAAGGCCGGGGTGACGGAGAAAAAGTCGAACGGTCAGCTCGATGCTCATGCCTAGCATTTTCATCGACGGCGCGGCCGGCACCACCGGCCTGGAGATCCGCGACCGTTTGGCCGGCCGCACGGATCTGACGGTCGTCACCCTGCCCGAGGACCGCCGCAAGGACCCGGCCGCGCGCGCGGAGGCGCTGAACGACGCAGACCTCGTCATTCTCTGCCTGCCCGACGAGGCGGCGCGCGAGTCGCTGGACTTGATCCGCAACGAGCGCACCCGCGTCGTCGACGCGTCGAGCGCGCACCGCGTCGCGGAGGGCTGGACCTACGGCTTTCCCGAGCTGGAGCCGGACGGCGCCGAGCGGATCGCGGCGGCGAGCCGGGTGAGCAATCCCGGCTGCTACCCGACCGGCTTCCTCGCGCTCGTCCGTCCGCTGGTGCGCGCCGGGCTGATCCCGGCCGACCACCCGCTCACCGTCAACGCCGTTTCCGGCTATTCCGGCGGCGGCAAGTCGATGATCGCCGAGTTCGAGGGGGCGGACGCGCCCGCCTGGCGCGGCTACGCCTATTCGCTCGCGCACAAGCATGTGCCGGAGATGACGGTGCACGCCGGGCTGAGCACCCCGCCGCTCTTCGCGCCCTCGGTCGCGAACACCTATCGCGGCATGGTGGTCGAGGTTCCGCTCGCCCTCCACGCGCTGCCGCTCCGGCCGAGCCTGAACGCGGTGCGATCGGTGCTGGCCGAAGCCTATGACGGCTGCCCGCTCGTCGCCGTCGCGCCCGCCGCCGACCTGATCGCGATCGAGGCGGACGCCGGCACCGACCGCCTGACCTTGCGCGTTTGCGGAAACGACGGCACGGGGCAGGCGCGGCTGGTCGCGACCCTGGACAATCTCGGCAAGGGCGCGGGCGGCGCGGCGGTGCAGAACCTGAACATCATGGCGGGGCTCGACCCGCTGGCGGGTCTGATCGTCTGACCTACAGGGAGCGACCGCATGCAGCGTAACCCCGTCGGCAAGTTGCTCTTGTTCGGCGCCACCGGCGACCTCGCCCGGCGCATGCTGCTGCCGTCGCTCTACGGTCTCCACGCGGACGGGCTGCTGCCGGACGGGCTGACGATCACCGCCACTGCCCGGTCCGAGCTGGACGACGCTGGCTATCGCGAGATGGCGCAGGCCGCATTGGGCGAGTTCCTGCCGGACGACCGCAAGGATGACGCGCAGATCGCGTCCTTCCTCGACCGCTTCGGCTATCAGTCGCTGGACGCCAGCCGGATCGACGGCTACCGCGCGCTCGCCGACAAGGTGGGCGACGTGTCGGGCGGGCTCGCCATTTACCTCTCCACCGCGCCCAGCCTGTTCGAGCCGACGATCGAGGGGCTGACCTCGGTCGGGCTGGCCGGCGAGACGGTGCGGATCGGGCTTGAGAAGCCGCTGGGCTATGACTTGGCGTCGAGCCGCGAGATCAACGACGCTGTCGCCAAGGGCTTTCCCGAGGAGCGCACGTTCCGCATCGACCATTATCTCGGCAAGGAGACGGTGCAGAACATCCTGGCGCTGCGCTTCGGCAACAGCTTCTTCGAGCCGGTCTGGAACGCGCGGGGCATCGACAACGTCCAGATCACGATCGCCGAAGCGGTCGGGCTGGAGGACCGCGCCAGCTATTACGAGGGCGCGGGCGCGCTCAGGGACATGGTGCAGAACCATATCCTGCAGCTGCTGGCCCTGATCGCGATGGAGCCGCCCGCGCGCTTCGACAAGGACGCGGTGCGCGACGAGAAGGCCAAGGTCTTCCGCTCGCTCCGGCCGGTCACGCCCGAGGAGGCGCCGCACGTCACCGTCACCGGCCAGTACGGACCGGGCGCCACCAACGGCAAGATCGTAAAGGGCTATGTCGAGGAGCTGGGCCAGCAGTCCGCGACCGAGACGTTCGTCGCCATCAAGGCGCATGTCGACAATTGGCGCTGGGAGGGCGTGCCCTTCTACCTCCGCACCGGCAAGCGCATGGCGACCCGCCGGTCGGAGATCGCGATCCAGTTCAAGCCGGTGCCGCACTCGATGTTTTCGGGCCGCGGCGGCATGCTTCAGCCCAACACGCTGGTGATCCGGTTACAGCCCGAGGAGTATATCCAGCTCCAGGTGATGGCGAAGGAACCGGGTCTCGACCGCGAGGGCATCCGGCTGCGCGAGGTGCCGCTCAACCTGTCGCTCGACGCGGAGTTCGCGGGGACGCGGCGGCGGATCGCGTATGAGCGGCTGCTGCTCGACCTGATCGAGGGTGACCAGACCTTGTTCGTGCGCCGCGACGAGGTGGAGGCGCAGTGGAGCTGGATCGACTCGATCCGCGCCGGCTGGGCGGCGAACGGGACCAAGCCGAAGAGCTATGCGGCGGGCACTTGGGGACCGTCGGGCGCGATCGCGCTGACGGAGCGCGACGGGGTCACCTGGCAGGACGATTGAATACGTAAGCGGGGTTGATCGTTAGGACAGCCCGCGATCAGAATATTCCGTCACCCCGGCCTTGAGCCGGGGTCCATGCGCGTACGGTGGACCCGGTTCCGCCTTCGCGCCCAGGACGAGACGGACGCGCATGGATGCCGGATCAAGTCCGGCATGACGAAAGAGAGTAGCAGATGAGCGACGAAATCGAGTGGTGGGATTATGACGACGCCAAGGAGATGGCCGAGGCCGTCGCCGGCGACGTGCAGTTCATCATCGAGAGCGCGATCGACGCGCGCGGCGCGGCGGTGGTCGCGCTGTCGGGCGGCAAGACGCCGATCCCGATCTACGACAAGCTGGCTCGCGCCAAACTCGACTGGAAGCGCGTGACGATCGTGCCCGTCGACGAGCGGATCGTGCCGCTCGGCGACCCGCTGTCCAACGTGACGATGATCGGCAAGGCGTTCATCCCCAAGGGCGCGCGCGTCATCCCGATCGTCAGCCAGAGCACTGCGGACCACAAGGCCGCCGGCCGCGCGGCGGACGCGATTATGCAGGACCTGCACTGGCCGCTCGACCTCTGCCTGCTCGGCGTCGGCGCGGACGGGCACACGGCGTCGATTTTCCCCGGCCCCGACTACGACGAGGCGCTGAACGGCCCGCGCGAGCGCCGCGCGCTCGGCGTCATGCCCGACCCGCTCCCGGTCGAAGCGCCGGTGCCGCGCGTGACGCTCAGCCGCCAAGGCATCGTCACCGCCCGCGCGCTGATGATCGCGGTGACCGGGGCCGAGAAGCGCAGGGTGATCGAACAGGCGATCGCGCAGGGTCCGTCCAGCCCCTACCCGATTGGCCGGGTCCTTGCGGATGCCGAGCTGCCGGTCGACATACATTGGGCGCCGTGATCCTGGATCCGTCCCTTCCCTCTCCCGTCACCCCGGGCTTGACCCGGGGTCCACGCGCGGCACTTTCATCCGCAAAGGCGTTCTCGAACGAACGGACGCGCATAGATGCCGGATCAAGTCCGGCATGACGGTTAGGTTCTAGTTATGACCCAGCTCCACCCCACCCTCTCCGCCGTCACCGACCGCGTCATCGAGCGGTCCCGCCCGACGCGCCGCCGCTACCTCGACCTGATCGACCGCGAGCGCGAGCGCGGCCTGCGCCGGCCGCAGCTCGGCTGCGCCAACCTCGCGCACGCCTATGCCGGGACCGACGAAGACCGCGACGTGATGCGTCGCGGCGACGCGGTGAACATCGGCATCGTCACTGCCTACAACGACATGCTCTCCGCGCACGCGACCTACTACCGCTACCCGGAGCAGATGAAGGTCTGGGCGCGCGAGGTCGGCTCGACGGCGCAGGTCGCGGGTGGCGTGCCCGCCATGTGCGACGGCGTGACGCAGGGCTATCCCGGCATGGAGCTGTCGCTATTCAGCCGCGATACGATCGCGCTGTCGACCGCGGTGGCGCTGTCCCACGGGACATTCGAGGCGGCGGCGCTTCTCGGCATCTGCGACAAGATCGTGCCCGGCCTGCTGATGGGCGCGCTCCGCTTCGGGCATCTGCCGACCATACTGATCCCCGGCGGGCCGATGGCGTCGGGGCTCGCCAACAAGGACAAGGCCGCCGTCCGCGAGCGCTACGCCGAGGGCAAGGCGACGCGCGAGGAGCTGCTCGACGCGGAGATCGCCGCCTATCACGGCAAGGGTACCTGCACCTTCTACGGCACCGCCAACACCAACCAGATGATGATGGAGGTGATGGGCCTTCACATGCCGGGCGCGGCGTTCGTCAATCCGGGCACCAAGCTCCGCCAGGAGCTGACGCGCGCCGCCGTGCACCGGCTGGCGCAGATCGGCGCGCGCGGCAACGACTATCGCCCGCTCGGCTGGTGCGTCGACGAGCGCTCGATCGTCAACGCGGCCGTCGGCCTGCTCGCGACGGGCGGCTCGACCAACCACCTGCTGCACCTGCCCGCCATCGCCCGCGCGGCGGGCGTGGTGATCGACTGGGAGGACATGGACCGGCTGTCGGCCGCGGTGCCGCTGCTCGCGCGCGTCTACCCGAACGGCTCTGCGGACGTGAACGCGTTCGAGGCGGCGGGCGGCGTGATGTTCGTCACGCGCGAGCTCTTGAAGGCGGGCCTGCTCCACCGCGACATCATGACGGTGATGGGCGACGGCCTGGAGGCTTACACCGAGCGCCCGACGCTCGACGAGGCGGGCGCGCTGACCTGGGCGCCGGTCGGCGACAGCAAGGACGAGACGATCCTGCGTCCGATCGACCGCCCCTTCTCGCCCGACGGCGGCATGCGCATCCTCCAGGGCAATCTCGGCCGCGCCTGCATCAAGGTCTCCGCCGTCGAGCGCGAGCGCTGGGTCGTCGAGGCGCCGTGCCGCGTCTTTCACGACCAGTCGGACGTACTCGACGCGTTCAAGGCGGGGGAACTGGAGCGCGACGTCGTCGTCGTGGTCCGCTTCCAGGGTCCGCGCGCGAACGGGATGCCGGAGCTGCACAAGCTGACGCCGCCCTTGGGCGTGCTCCAGAATCGCGGGTACAAGGTGGCGCTCGTCACCGACGGGCGCATGTCGGGCGCGTCGGGTAAGGTGCCCTGCGCGATTCACGCCTCGCCGGAAGCGTTGGGCGGCGGCCCGCTCGCGTTCGTGCGCGACGGCGATGTGGTGCGGGTAGACGCGGTGAACGGCACGCTCGACGCGCTGGTGCCTTCCGACGAGTGGTCGAAGCGCTTGGCCGCGGTCGCGCCCGATCCGGCGGATGGCATGGGCCGCGAGCTGTTCGGCCTGTTCCGCGCGCACTCGGACGAGGCGGAGCGCGGCGCGTCGGCGGTGCTGGCCGGGGCGGAGCTCTGATGGAGATCGTCGCGGTCGATCTAGGGGGCACTAACGCCCGCTTCGCCATCGCCGAGGTGGACGGCGGGCGCGTCGTCCGCCTCGACGAGCCGGTCAAGCTCGCCACCGCCGAATACGCCAGCCTGCAGACGGCGTGGCAGGCATTCGGCGAGCGGATCGGGCGTCCCTTGCCCCCCGCCGCCGGCATCGCGGTCGCCTCGCCCATCACCGGCGACGTGATCCGCATGACGAACAGCCCCTGGATCATCCGCCCTTCGCTCATCCCCGAACGGCTGGGCGCCGAGCAATGGGTGCTGATCAACGACTTCGGCGCGGTCGGCCACGCCGTCGCGCAGCTACCGCAGGACCAGTTCGTCCACCTCTGCGGCCCCGAGATCGAGCTGCCGACTGAGGGCATCACCACCATCTGCGGCCCCGGCACCGGCCTCGGCGTCGCGTCGGTGTTCAAGAAGGACGGCCGCTACGACGTGATCGAGACCGAAGGCGGACACATCGATTACGCCCCCCTCGACGCGATCGAAGACGCCTTCGTCCGCCGCCTCCGGTCGCAGCACACGCGCGTGTCGACCGAGCGCATCTGCGCGGGGCCGGGCATCGTCGCGATCTACGAGACGTTGGCCGAGCTTGAGGGCCGCTCGATCCCGCACAAGGACGACCGAACCATCTGGGCGGAGGCGCTGGACGGTACGGACGCGCTCGCGCTCGCGGCGCTCGACCGCTTCTGCCTAGCGCTGGGCGCGGTCGCGGGCGACCTGGCGCTGGCGCAGGGCGCGAAGGGGGTCGTCATCGCCGGGGGCCTGGGACTCCGGCTCAAGGATAAGCTGCTCCGCTCCGGCTTCGACCAGCGCTTCGTCGCCAAAGGACGGTTCCAGGGGCTCATGGCGACGATCCCCGTGAAGCTGATCACCCATCCCCAACCGGGCCTGTTCGGCGCCGCCGCGGCCTTCGCGCAGAGGTACTCATGAGCGACATCGGCGAGATTATGCGCACTAGCCCGGTCATCCCGGTGCTCGTGGTGCATGATGCGGGGCAAGCGCGTCCGCTCGCCGAGGCGCTGGTGGCCGGCGGCTTGCGCGTGCTGGAGGTGACGATGCGCACCCCCGCCGCGCTCGACGCCATCCGCGAGATGAAGCGGGTGCCCGGCGCGATCGTCGGGGCAGGCACGGTCATCAACGCCGATCAGTTCGGCCAGGTAATGGACGCCGGCGCAGAGTTCATCGTCTCGCCCGGCCTCACCGAGCGCCTCGCCGAGCCGATCATCGCGAGCGGCGTGCCCTACCTGCCCGGCATCGCGAACGCGGGCGACATCATGCGCGGGCTCGAGTTGGGGCTGACGCACTTCAAGTTCTTCCCCGCGGAGACGAGCGGCGGCCTTAAGGCGCTGAAGGCGCTGGCGGGGCCGTTCGGGCAATGCCGGTTCTGCCCGACCGGCGGGATCACCGAGGCGAGCGCGCCGGAATGGCTGGCGTTCGAGCCGGTGCTGTGCGTGGGTGGGAGCTGGGTGGCCGAAGGGTCGTCGGCCGAGGTGGAGGCGAAAGCGCGGGCGGCGAGCGGATTGGCGCGCTAAGCCCCTCCCCTTTCAGGGGAGGGGTCCGAGCCCGCAGGGCGAAGGAGGGTGGGGCAGGTCAGGGCGGCACGGCCGAGAACGGCCCCACCCCGCTCGGCGCTGGCGCCTCGCACCCCTCCCCTGAAGGGGAGGGGCTAGGAAACTCACATCTCCCCCCGCGCGCGTCGGATCGCATACCACTTGCGCACGTTCGCGTTGTGCTCCGCCAGCGTGTTCGCGAAGACGTGCCCGCCCGTGCCGTCCGCGACGAAGTAGAGCGCCTTCGACTCGGCCGGGTTCAGCACCGCGTCGATCGACTCGCGGCCGGGATTGGCGATCGGCCCGACCGGCAGGCCGGGGCTGGCGTAGGTATTGTAGCCGTTCTTCGCGTTCAGCTCGGAACGCAGGATGCGGCGGCCGAGCGGGCGGCCCCTCGTGATCGGGTAAATTACCGTCGGGTCTGCGTCGAGCTTCATGCCGATACGCAGGCGGTTCGAGTAGACGGCGGCGACCATGCGGCGCTCGGACGGCTTGCCCGTCTCCTTCTCGACGATGGAGGCGAGCGTCACCAGCTCCTGCGGCGTCTTCACGACGCTGTTCGGCTGACGCTTGGGCCAGGCCTGGGCGAGGTAGTCGCGCATCGCCTTTTGCATGCGTGCGACCACTTCGCTGCGCTGATCGCCGCGTTCGAAGCTGTAGCTGTCGGGCAGAACCGAACCCTCGGCGGGCACGGGCGCCTGCCCCTCCAGCCCGTCCGCGCGCATCAGCGCGTCGTGGACGAGGACCGACGGATAACCCTCCGGCACGACCACCATGCGCTGGAGCACCTTGCCGCCCTGGAGCAGGCCGAGCAGGTCGGACTGGCTGATCCGGGCCGGGATCTGGAACTCGCCCGCCTTGATCGGCTCGCCGGACCCGAACAGCCGCGCGCGCAGGCGGAAGCGCGACGCGGAGCCGATCACGCCCGCCTCCTCCAGCCGGTCCGCGGCCGACGCGAGGCTCGCGCCTTGCGGGATCTGGACGGTGATGTCGCGCTCGAGCGGGCCTTCGGCGCTCCAGCCGCGGAGGGTGGAGAAGAGGGCGATCAGGAGGAGGACGGCTCCGACGATCGCGACGAGGCGAAAACGCTTCATCTCACCTCAACCCGTCATGCCGGACTTGTTCCGGCATCCATCGTCGTGCGTACGATCCGCTCGGTATGTGCGGACCACGATGAACCCCGGAACAAGTCCGGGGTGACGAAGTGGAGAACGCACCGGGTCAAACCGCCTTCATCACCAGCGACGCGTTCGTGCCCCCGAAGCCGAAGCTGTTGTTCAGCACCGCCTTCACCTTCCGCTCCTTGGCGACGTGCGGGACGAGGTCCACGCCCGCGCAATTCTCGCTCGGGTTGTCGAGGTTGAGCGTCGGCGGCACGATGCCGTCGCGCATCGCCAGGATGCAGAAGATCGATTCCACCGCGCCCGCGCCGCCCAAGAGGTGGCCGATCGCCGACTTGGTCGAGCTCATCGAGAGCGTGCCGACCGCGTTGCCGAACAGCTTGCGCACCGCGCCCAGCTCCAGCTCGTCGCCCAGCGGCGTCGAGGTGCCGTGCGCGTTGATGTAGTCGATGTCGGTCAGGTCGAGGCCCGACTTGCGCATCGCCATCTCCATCGAGCGGAACGCGCCCGCGCCCTCCGGATGCGGCGCGGTTACGTGGTAGGCGTCGCCCGACAGGCCGTAGCCGACCACCTCGGCGTAGATCTTCGCGCCGCGGGCCTTGGCGTGCTCATACTCCTCCAACACGACGACGCCCGCACCCTCGCCCATGACGAAGCCGTCGCGGTCCCGGTCGTAGGGCCGCGACGCCTTTTCGGGCTGGTCGTTGAAGTTGGTCGACAGCGCGCGCGCCTGCGCGAAGCCGGCGATGCCGAGCGGGCAGATCGCGCTCTCCGCGCCGCCGGCCAGCATCACGTCCGCGTCGTCGAGCGCGATCATGCGCGCCGCGTCGCCGATCGCGTGCGCGCCCGTCGAGCAGGCGGTCACCACCGCGTGGTTAGGCCCCATCAACCCGTATTTGATCGACACTTGGCCGGAGACGAGGTTGATCAGCCGTCCATGGACGAAGTGCGGGCTGACGCGGCCCGGCCCCTTCTCGTGCCGCACGATCGACTCCGACTCGATGCCCGG
Organism: Sphingomonas lenta; assembly: GCF_002288825.1. Lineage (GTDB taxonomy): Bacteria > Pseudomonadota > Alphaproteobacteria > Sphingomonadales > Sphingomonadaceae > Sphingomonas > Sphingomonas lenta. The sequence continues at coordinate 419,409 of NZ_NSLI01000001.1, read as the reverse complement.
CAGCCCGCCGATGCCCGACCCGATCGAGCAGCCCGCGCGGATGCGCTCGGACTCGGGCATGTCGGTCAGCCCCGCATCCTCCAGCGCCTGGCCGGCGGCGTCGATGCCGTAGACGATGAACGGGTCGACCTGGCGCTGGACCTTGTGGTCGACGCGCTTGCCCGGATCGAAGCCGTATTCATGGTCCTTCCCCTTCACCTCGCAGGCGATGCGGCATTTCTGGTCGGACGGGTCGAAATGCGTAATCGGCCCCGCACCCGACTTGGAGCCGATGATGTTGCGCCACGCCGTCTCGACGTCCGCGCCTAACGGGGTGACGAGGCCCAATCCGGTGACGACGACGCGGCGCATGTTCTTCTTCCTCGCTGTTCAAACGAAAACGGCTCCCGGCCGGTGATCCGGGCGGGAGCCGCGTAACGGCCTTTGAGCGGAGGCTCAGCCCTGATGCTCGTCGATATAGTTGATCGCGTCCTTGACGGTCGTGATCTTCTCCGCCGCATCGTCGGGGATCTCGACGCCGAACTCCTCCTCGAACGCCATGACCAGCTCGACGATGTCGAGGCTGTCCGCGCCCAGATCGTCGATGAAGCTCGCGTCCTCGGTGACCTTGTCGGCCTCGACGCCGAGGTGCTCGACGACGATCTTCTTCACGCGGTCGGCGGTCTCGCTCATAATCTTCCCTTTTGAACCTGTGGGGTGGTGTTTCCTGAACGCACGTAGAACGGGGTAGGCCCCCGCGCAAGCGGGAGTGTACTAGATCATCGCCCTAGAGCATCGCCATGCCGCCGTTCACGTGCAACGTCTGACCGGTGACGTACCCCGCTTCGCGGCTGGCGAGATAAACGACGGCGGCGGCGACGTCGCTCCCTTCGCCCAGCGTGCCCGCCGGGATGCGCGTGGAGAGCGCCTGCTTCTGCGCGTCGGGCAGCGCGTCGGTCATGGCCGAACGGATGAAGCCGGGTGCGACGCAGTTGACGGTCACGCCGCGGCTGGCCAGCTCCTGCGCTACCGCCTTGGACATGCCGACCAGCCCCGCCTTGGACGCGGCGTAATTGGCCTGGCCAGGATTACCCGTCGCGCCCACGACGGAGGTGACGGAGACGATCCGGCCGAAACGCTGCTTCATCATCGGCTTGGCCGCCGCGCGGATCAGCCGGAACGCGGCCTCCAGGTTGACGCGGATCACCTGGTCCCACTCCTCGTCCTTCATCCGCATCGTCAGGTTGTCGCGCGTGACGCCGGCGTTGTTGACGAGGATGTCGAGCCTCCCTCCCAGCGCTTCGACCGCCTGCGGCACGAGCCCATCCACCGCGGCCGCGTCCGACAGGTCGCACCGCAGCGCGACATGCTCACCGCCGAGCCCCGCGCGGAAGCCCTCCAGCTTGTCGGCGTTCGACCCCGACACCGCCAACCGCGCGCCCTGCGCCGCCAGCGCCTGCGCGATCGCGGACCCGATCCCGCCGGACGCGCCGGTAACGAGCGCGGTCATGCCTGTAAGATCGAACATTCTCTTCTCCTGGAAAAGCCGGCGCTCAGAGCGTCTTCGCCAGCGCCTCGACGTCATCCATGCCCACCACCGATACGGCGTTCGCATCCGGGGCGATGCGCTTGACCATGGGGCTGAGCACCTTGCCGCCGAACTCGACGAACTCGGTCACGCCCTCCCCCACCATGCGCAGCACCGACTCGCGCCAGCGGACCCGGCCGGTGACTTGCTGCACGAGCAGGTGGCGGATCGCGCCCGGGTCGGAGACCGCGACCGCGTCGACGTTCACGTACACGGGAACGAGCGGCGCGCGCATGTCGCTGTCGCAGAGCGCCCCGTGCATCTCGTCGGCCGCGGGCTGCATGAGGCGGCAGTGGAACGGCGCGGAGACGGGGAGCAGCACCGCGCGTTTCGCGCCGAGGTCTTTGGCGAGCGACACCGCGCGCTCGACCGCCTGGCGGTGGCCGGAGATGACGACCTGCGTCGGGTCGTTGTCGTTGGCGACGGTGCAGACAAGCTCCGGCCCGCCCTCCGCCAGGATCGAGTCGACCGCGGCGCCCGCGATCACGTCCGCCTTCTCGACGTCCGCCCCGAGCAGCGCCGCCATCGCGCCCTCGCCCACGCCGACCGCGCGCTGCATCGCCTGGCCACGGATCTTGAGGAGCTTGGCGGTGGTGTCGAGGTCGAACGTGCCCGCGGCGCAGAGCGCAGAATATTCACCGAGCGAGTGGCCGGCGACGTACTCCGCCTTGTCCACCAGCCGCACGCCGCCCTCGCGTTCCAGCACCCGCAGCGTCGCGACCGCGTTCGCCATGATGGCCGGCTGCGCGTTCTCCGTCAGCGTGAGCTCATCCGCCGGCCCCTCCGTCATGAGGCGGAACAGGTTCTGCCCGAGCGCGTCGTCGACCTCCTGGAAGACCTCGCGCGCGTGCGGGCTCGCCGCGGCCAGGGCCTGCCCCATGCCGACCGCCTGGCTGCCCTGGCCCGGGAAGATGAAAGCGCGCATCGGTCCTCTCCTGTTCGAAGCGGGGCCGGTTAGGGCCGCGCGGCCGATCCGTCCACCCCGCCGGCATGCTTGGCCACGTCGCCGTTCTGCATCACGAAGGCGACGCGCTTGAGCACCGTCACGTCGCTCAGCGGGTCGCCCGCCACCGCGATCACGTCCGCCGCCTTGCCGGGCTCGATCGCGCCGATCTGGTCGGCGAGGCCGAGCAGGTCGGCCGCGCCCGTCGTGGCGGCGGCGAGCGCGGTGCGCGGCGTCATGCCGTGGCTCACCATCAGCTCGAACTCGTCGGCGTTGCGGCCGTGCTTGGAGACGCCCGCGTCGGTGCCGAACGCGATCTTCACGCCGCCCTTGACCGCGCGCTCCAGCGCCTTGCCGGTGATGCCGATGCGCCACTTGATCTTTTCGAGCACGGCGGGCGAGTAGGCGTTCGGGTCGCGGGCGAGCCGCTCCTTGTAGCCGTTCACCGTCGACAGCGTCGGCACGTAGTACGCGCCCGTCTTGCGGAACAGCGCCACCTCCTCGTCGCCGAGCAGCGTCCCGTGCTCGATCGAGTCCGCGCCCGCCCGGAGCGCCAGCGCGATGCCGCTCGCGCCGTGCGCGTGGACGGCGACCTTCTTGCCGTAGAGCTTGGCGGTGTCGACGATCGCCCGGGCCTCGTCGTCGAACATCTGCTGGCCCAGCCCGGCGGCGATGACGCTGTTGACGCCGGCGGTGGTGGCGATCTTGATCACGTCCGCGCCACGACCGACTTGGCGGCGCACCGCGGTCCGGCACGCCTCTACGCCGTCGCAGAGATTGTCGGTGTGCACCATCGCCTCCGCCACGTCGTCGTTCAGCCCGAGGCGTCCGTCCATATGGCCCGAGGTGGTGGAGATGGACGTGCCCGCGTCGACGATCCGCGGCCCCATGACCCAGCCGCGCGCGATCGCGTCGCGCAGCGCCAGCGTCACGCCGTCGCGGTCGCCCAGGTTGCGCACCGTCGTGAAGCCCGCGTCCAGCGTCTTCTTCGCGTTCATCTGCGCCTCGTAGGCGCGCAGCGGCGTGGACTCGGTGAAGCCTGCGAGCAGGCCCTCGTTGCCGGCGCGGTCGCTGTCGAGGTGGACATGGCTGTCGATGAGGCCGGGCAGCACCGTCATGCCAGACAGGTCGATCAGCCGGGCGCCGGCGGGCGGCGGCTGGATCCCGCGCTCGACGCGCTCGATGCGGCCGTTACGGACGGTGATCGTCGCCGGCCCCTCCGCACCGCGGTCGGCTCGGGCGATCAGGCGGCCGGCGTGGATCACGGTGACATGCTCCTGAGCGGCGACAGGCGCGGCCAGCAACGTGGCGGCAAGCAGGAAACTACGCATCGACTCTCCCAATCGTCACCCCGGACTTGTTCCGGGGTCCATCGTCGTCCGCGCTCTCCAGCCGGATCGTCCGCACGACGATGGATGCCGGAACAAGTCCGGCATGACGAGGGGGTAATGACGGGAGGGGATTGCTTTCCCGCGCTCTTTTCACCATAGGCCCCGCACCGGGCGGAAGGCGCGTGCCTCCCGCCCGTTTACTGTTGGACGACAGCCGGAGGGGCGTCGCGCATGGGGCGCACGTCAGCGATCGGCCAAATAGAGGAAAGCACATGGCTCTTTACGAGCACGTGTTCCTTGCGCGCCAGGATCTGGCGCAGGCGCAAGTGGACGCGTTGGCGGAAGCCGCCACCCAGATCGTCACCGCGCGCGAAGGCCGCGTGGTGAAGACGGAGACCTGGGGTCTCCGCAGCTTGGCGTACCGCATCGCCAAGAACCGCAAGGCGCACTACGTCATGCTCGAGATCGACGCGCCCGGTGATGTCGTGGCCGAGCTGGAGCGCCAGGCCCAGATCAACGAGGACATCATCCGCTACATGACCGTCAAGGTCGACGAGCTCGAGCAGGGCCCGACCGTGATGATGCGCAAGCAGGACCGCGACCGCGAGCGCCGCGGTGACCGCGAGGGCGGCCGTCCCGATCGTGACGGCGCCCGGTCCGGCGGCGACCGCCCCCGTCGCGACGCAGTTGAGGAGATCGCGTAATGGCCCGTCCGTTCTTCCGCCGCCGCAAGAGCTGCCCCTTCTCCGCGAAGGACGCGCCGCGGATCGACTACAAGGACGTCCGCCTGCTCCAGGGCTTCGTGTCCGAACGCGGCAAGATCGTGCCCTCCCGCATCACCAGCGTGTCGGCCAAGAAACAGCGCGAGCTCGCCGTCGCGATCAAGCGCGCGCGTCACCTGGGCCTCCTGCCCTACGTCGTTAAGTAAGGAGTCCGACACATGGACGTTATTCTGCTCGAGCGCGTCGAGAAGCTTGGCGGCATCGGCGACGTGGTCAAGGTCAAGGACGGCTTCGCCCGCAACTATCTCTTGCCGCGCAAGAAGGCGCTGCGCGCCAACGAGGCGAACCGTAAGGTCTTCGAGGCCAACCGCGCGCGCATCGAGGCCGAGAACGCGAACCGTCGTTCGGACGCCGAGAAGGAGGCCACCACCTTCAAGGACGCGCAGGTCACGCTGATCCGGCAGGCGTCGAACACCGGCCAGCTCTACGGCTCGGTCGCGGTGCGTGACCTGGTCGACGCGCTGGTCGCCGACGGCCACAAGGTGTCGAAGTCGGCGATCGTGCTCGACCGCCCAATCAAGGCGATCGGCGTGTACGACGTGCGCGTCGCGCTGCACCCGGAGGTGTCGGTGACCGTCAAGGTCAACGTCGCCCGCTCGCCCGAAGAGGCCGAGATGCAGCGCCAGGGCGTCGACGTCATGGTGCAGATGTTCGAGCGCGACGAGACCGGCTTCACCGAGGATTACGATCCCAACGCCGAGCCGGGCGCGACCGCCGAGGCGCAGCCGACGCAGGACGAGCAGCAGCAGGCCTGAGCGCCTCGCCGCCTGAAATGAGAAGGGCCGCCCGGAGCTGATCCGGGCGGCCCTTTTTGTTTGTCTTGTTGCGACCCTCGGGAATGCTCAGGGAACGAGGAGGACTGCGCCCAGCATCGCGGAGAAGGGGACCAGGGCGAAGACGATGGGCATGATCTGTTTCATGGCGCTAACCTGAATATTAGGTCCGTTTCGGCATAGAATGCGCGCGGAGCTGAAAGGTTGCACGGAGATTAACGGGTGTACGAAAACGTTCTGTTTCCGATTGGGACAGCCCCTTTCCCCCCTCTCCCGCTTTCGCGGGACAGGGGCAGGCCCTCAGGGCCAGGGTGACGGCCTAAGCCGCGCGCATCCCGGAGAACAGGCCCTCACCCGACCTTCGCTAACGCTCGGCCACCCTCTCCCGCAAAAGCGGGAGAGGATTGAGAAGGGTCACCGCCGCCCGAACAGCTTCTCGATGTCGCCGTGCGCCAGCTTTACCCAGGTCGGGCGGCCGTGGTTGCACTGGCCGGAACGCGGCGTGGCCTCCATCTCGCGGAGCAGCGCGTTCATCTCGGCGACGGATAGCACGCGGCCGGCGCGGACCGAACCGTGGCAGGCGATCGTCGCCGTGACATGGTCGAGCCGCTCGCGCAGGGATAGCGCCTGGTCGTAAGCCGCAAGCTCGTCGGCGAGGTCCGCCAGCAACCCGTGCGCGTCCGCCTGGCCCAGCGGCGCGGGCGTGGCGCGAACCAGCATCGCGCGCGGGCCGAAGCGCTCCAGCTCCAGCCCGAAGCCGGCGAGCTCGTCGGCGCGCCCCTCCAGCCGATCGCAGCCGGGCTCGTCCAACTCGACCACCTCGGGCAGCAGCAGCGCCTGCGCCGCCACGCGCCCGCCCGTCGCGCCGGCGCGGAGGCGTTCGAGCACGATGCGCTCGTGCGCGGCGTGCTGATCGACGAGCACCAGCCCGTCCTCCGCCTCGGCGACGATGTAGGTCTTCGCCACCTGCCCACGCGCGACGCCCAGCGGGAAGGCGGCGGTCGCGGGCGGGGGCGACCAGGCGGGCTCGGCGCGCGCCTGCGGCGGCGGGGCGAAGAAGCTGGTGCGCTGGTCGTGAAACGCCGGACGGTCGAGCGTGTCGACCCGGCCCAGGCCCTCACCCTGGCCCGGCCACGGCCGGGCCTGTCCCTCTCCCGCGAAAGCGGGAGAGGGCTGAAACATCGCGAGCGCGTCTTCCGGCGCGCGCTGGACGACGCGGTGGCCGGCCTCGTCGAGCGCGCGGCGCAGGCCGGAGACGATCAGCCCGCGCACGAGCACGGGATCGCGGAAGCGCACCTCCGTCTTCGCAGGATGCACGTTCACGTCGACCAGTTCGGGCGGCATGTCGAGGAACAGCGCGACCACCGCGTGCCGGTCGCGCGGCAGCATCTCCGCATACGCGCCACGGATCGCGCCCAGGAGCAGCCGGTCGCGCACGGGCCGGCCGTTGACGAACAGATACTGGTGGTCGGCGACGCCGCGGTTGTACGTGGGCAGGCTGGCGACGCCGCCGAGGCGATAGCCTTCGCGCTCCAGCTCCACGGCGACCGAGTTCTCGGCCAGGGCGCGATCGGTCAGCGCCGCGACGCGCGCGGGCCTGTCCTCGCCACCTTGGGTCGCCAGCACCCGCCGGCCGTCATGCTCGACGGAAAAGGCGATGTCGGGCCTGGCCATGGCCAGCCGGCGCACGACGTCGAGGCAAGCGGCGTACTCCGACCGGTCGGACCGCAGAAACTTGCGCCGCGCGGGCACGCGGCCGAACAGGTCCTCGACGACGACGCGCGTGCCGGGCGGCAGCGCCGCAGGCCCTTCCCGCTCCGTCCGGCCGTTGTCGACGACGCGCGCCCATCCGTCGCTCCCTCGCGGCCGGCTCTCCACCGTCAGCCGCGCGACGCTCGCGATCGAGGGCAGCGCCTCGCCGCGGAAGCCGAGCGTCGAGACCTGCTCGATCGCGTCGTCCGGCAATTTGGAGGTCGCGTGCCGTTCCAGCGCAAGCACCATGTCGGCGGGCGGCATGCCGCACCCGTCGTCCGCCACCTCGATCCGCGCGATGCCGCCCTCGCGCAAACGCACGTCGACCCGCGAAGCTCCCGCGTCGATCGCGTTTTCCACCAGCTCCTTCAACGCGCTGGCCGGTCTTTCTACCACTTCACCGGCGGCGATGCGGTTGACCAGCTGCTCGGGAAGGCGGCGTATTGACATGAGTGGTTTATTAACCGAGTTGGCGGTATCCCGCGACCCGCAAACGCGAACGAACCGCCTCATCGGCTGGATCCGGCGTCCGGCGGGGAGCGCGGATGGGTGCGAGCCGTCGGCAGCCGGGGGGCGGTCGTCGGAGTAAAACGGGACGAGCCGCTTCAATGCCTTTGCCGCGTTTCTTCAAGTTCATGTCGCATGACATGGCCATCGATCTCGGGACCGCCAACACCGTCGTCTATGTGCGCGGCCGGGGGATCGTGCTCAACGAGCCGTCGGTGGTCGCCGTCGAGACGGTCAACGGCGCCAAGCGCGTCAAGGCCGTCGGCGACGACGCCAAGCTGATGATGGGCAAGACGCCCGGCAACATCGAGGCGATCCGCCCGCTCCGCGACGGCGTCATCGCCGACATCGACGTCGCCGAGCAGATGATCAAGCACTTCATCCAGAAGGTGCACGGGCCGCGCAAATTCGCGCGCTGGCCGGAGATCGTGATCTGCGTGCCGTCGGGCTCGACCAAGGTCGAGCGCCGCGCCATCAGGGACGCGGCGTCGAACGCCGGCGCGTCGGCCGTCTGGCTGATCGAGGAGCCCATGGCCGCCGCGATCGGCGCCGACATGCCCGTCACCGAGCCGATCGGCTCCATGGTCGTCGACATCGGCGGCGGCACGACGGAGGTCGCCGTGCTCTCGCTCCGCGGCCTCGCCTACACCACCTCGGTGCGGGTGGGCGGTGACAAGATGGACGAGGCGATCGTCTCCTATGTCCGCCGCAACCACAACCTCCTGATCGGCGACGCAACCGCAGAGCGCATCAAGCAGGAGATCGGCATCGCCCGCCCGCCCGCCGACGGCATCGGCGAGGTCATCTCCATCAAGGGCCGCGACCTCGTGAACGGCGTGCCCAAGGAGATCCAGATCAACCAGGGTATGATTGCCGAGGCGCTGGCCGAGCCGGTCGCGACGATCGTCGAGGGCGTTCGCGTCGCACTGGAGAACACCGCGCCCGAGCTCGCGGCCGACATCGTCGACCAGGGCATCGTCCTCACCGGCGGCGGCGCGCTGCTCCAGGGGTTGGACGAGGTGCTGCGCGACGAGACGGGCCTGCCCGTCACCGTCGCTGAGGACCCGCTCACCTGCGTGGCGCTCGGCACCGGCCGCGCGCTCGAGGATCCGATGTACCGGGGCGTGCTGCAGAGCGGCTGACCGGCCGTAAGGGGGCGGGTTCATGGTCGGGTCCGACCGACGGACAGGGTTCTCGCGTCGGCGTCAGGCCGGCGTGTTCCTGGGCTACGTCCTCGCGGTCGCGGGCGTGGTCGTGGGCGCGGCGCTGCTGATCCTGTCCACCTTCAACCCGCCGCTCTTCTCGGCCTTGCGCATGAGCGTCGCGACCGCGACCACGCCCGTCGCGTCCGGCGTCTCCGGCGTCGGCCAGGCGATCATGTCCGTGCCGCGCGCGATCGGTACCTACTTCTTCGTCCATTCGGAGAACGCGCGGCTGAAGCGCGAGCTCGCCGCGAGCCGCGCGCTGCTGACGCGCGCGCGCACGATCAACTACGATAATCGCCGCCTCCGCGCGCTGCTCCAGGTCCGCGACCGCGCGGAGGCGCCGGTGCTCACCGCGCGGCTCGTCGCGTCCACCGCGTCGAGCACGCGCCGCTTTGCGCTCCTGAACGCCGGCCGCTTCCACGGCGTCAGGCCCGGCATGCCCGTGCGCGGGCCCGACGGGCTGGTCGGCCGCGTGGTCGAGACGGGCCCGAACGCCGCGCGCGTGCTGCTCGTCGTCGATCCCGCCAGCGTCGTGCCCGTGCGCCGCACGCGCGACGGCCTTCCCGCCATCGTCGCGGGCCGGGGCGACGGCGCGGTCGACATCCGCTCCGTCAACACGACCGAAGTCCAGTTCGGGCGCGGCGACCTGTTCGTGACCTCGGGCACGGGCGGCATCTACCCGCCCGGCATCCCCGTCGCGCGCGTCGTCGCCGCCGGGCGCGACACGGTGCTGGGCCGCACGGTGGCCGTGCCCGACACGTTCGACTTCGCGTTGGTGGAGCGGGCGTTCATGCCGTTGCCGCCCCCGCCCCCGCCGCTCGCCATCGCCCCACCCACGCAATGAACGCCACCCAGTGAGCGACCACCTAGACTTCCGCCCCTTCGCCGAGCCGCTGCCGCCCACGCGCGCGCGCGCCTTGCCGTGGATCACCGTGATGATCGGGTCGGTCTTGCAATCGGTGCCGGCGATCGCGACTTTACCCTTGTTCCCGCCGCTCGGTCTCCTCATGCTGCTGACGTGGCGACTGCTCGCCCGCTTCTCGCTCAGACCCTGGGCCGCCGCGCCGCTCGGTCTGTTCGACGATCTGGTGAGCGGACAACCGCTCGGCAGCGCCGTGCTGCTGTGGAGCTCCTGCTTCCTGGTGATCGAAGTGATCGAACAGCGCGTGCGTGACCGGAACTTCTGGCAGGACTGGCTAATCGCGGCGGCGCTCGTGGCGGGCGTGCTCGCGGCCGGACGGCTCTTCGCGTCGCCGCTCACCGCGCCGCTCGCGCCCGTGCTGGCGTTGCAGATCGGCGTGAGCGTGCTCTGCTTCCCGCTCGCCGCGCGCCTCGTGGCCCGCGTCGACCGCCGCCGCACCCGGGGCCAGTTCTGATGCAGTACACGCCCATCGTCTCCGAGGCGACGCAGGCCTACAGCTTCTCGCGCCGCGCCTGGCTGCTCGGCGCGGCGCAGGGAGCGCTCGGCCTCGCGCTCGCCGGCCGCATGGGCTGGCTCGCGGTCGGGCAGCAGGACCATTATCAGCTGCTCGCCGAGAGCAACCGCGTCAACCTCACGCTGATGCCGCCCCGGCGCGGTTGGCTCGTCGACCGCAACGGCCTGCCCATCGCCAACAACCGCACCGATTTCCGCGTCGACATCATCCCGCAACAGCTGAAGAAAGGCCCGGAGCGCGAGCGCGTGCTGGGCCTGCTCCAGGGCCTGCTCCAGATCCCGTCCGAGGAGATGACGCGCATCCGCCTCGACCTTGAGCACGCGGCCGGGTTCCAGCCCGTCAAGGTCGCCGAGAAGCTCGACTGGGAGCGCTTCGCCGCCGTCAGCGTGCGCCTGCCCGAGCTGCCGGGCGTCCAGCCCACGCGCGGCTTCGCGCGCCATTATCCGGCCGGCGCGGCGGTCGCGCACCTGACCGGCTATGTCGGCACCGCCACCGCCGAGCAGTTCAAGGAGAGCAAGGACCAGCTCCTCGTCACCCCCGGCTTCAAGCTGGGCAAGGACGGGCTGGAGAAGACGCTGGAGGACGTGCTCCGCGGCCAGCCCGGCGCCAAGCGCATGGAGGTGACCGCGCGCGGCAAGCTCGTCCAGCCGCTCGCGACACGCCCCGACACGCCCGGCCGCAACGTCCGCCTGACGATCGACGCGGGCCTCCAGGAATATACCGCGCGCCGGCTGGGCACGCAGTCGGGCTCGGCGGTCGTGATCGACTGCCGCACGGGCGACATCCTCGCGATCGTCTCCATGCCGGCCTACGATCCCAACAGCTTCTCCGACGGCATCAGCAAGCTCGAATGGAGCATGTTGTCGGAGGACGACCACATCCCGCTCATGAACAAGGCATTGCAGGGCCTCTACCCGCCCGGCTCCACGTTCAAGCCCGCGACCGCGCTGGCGGGCCTGCGCGGCGGGATCGACCCCGATCGCATCGTCAACTGCCCGGGCGGCTATCAGCTCGGCAACCGCTTCTTCCGCTGCCTGGGCCGACACGGCGGCATGAACCTGCACCGCGCCATCGCGCGGAGCTGCAACACCTATTTCTACACGGTCGGCCGCGAGCTGGGCATGGACGCCGTCGCCGCCGCCGCGCGCGAGCTCGGCCTCGGCGCGGAATATCCGCTCCCCTTCCCCTCGCAACGTTACGGCACGATCCCCGACCCGGCGTGGAAGGAGCGCAAGTACGACCAGAAATGGACGCAGGCGGACACGCTCAACGCGTCCATCGGCCAGGGCTATATCCTCACCAGTCCGCTCCAGCTCGCGGTGCAGGCCGCGCGCATCGCGTCGGGCCGCAAGCTCATGCCGCGCATCCTCGCCGACGCGAAGATCGTCGCGCCGTCGCTCGACGTCTCGCCGGAGCGCATGCAGCTGATCCGCGCCGGCATGGACGAGGTGGTGAACGGCGCCGGCACCGCGGTCCGGAGCCGCCTCCAGGTCGAGGGCGTCCGCATGGGCGGCAAGACCGGCACCGCGCAGGTGCGTCGCATCGCTGGCGGCGCGCGCGGCGGCGTGAACGTGCCCTGGAGATATCGCGACCACGGCCTGTTCATCGGCTTCGCGCCGGTCGACGACCCGCGCTACGCCGTGGCGGTGGTGATCGAGCACGGCATGTCCGGCTCCGGCGCGGCCGCTCCCGTGGCGCGCGACTGCCTCACCTACCTGTTCGACCGCGAGCTCGCGCTGAAAACGCTGGAACCGATGGAGAAGGAATGGGGCGGCGACATCGCCACGCGCATGGCCGCGCAGGAAGCCGCCTACCGCGCCACCCACGCCGTCCAGCCGGCCGCCGTCGCCACCAAGACCGACGCCGAGGTGCCGAGCGAGGCCGACGCCGTCGAAGCCGCGACCGACATCGCCAACCAGGCGCAGATCCTGCTCGCCGACGAGGCCCCGACCGGCGCGGCGGATTAGGTCGCTTCCGCACCAGGATGCCAAAAGCTTCTCCCGTCACCCCGGACTTGTTCCGGGGTCCATCGCTGTCCGGGCGAAACGCTCGCGCGCGTGGGCGTGATCGGTCGCGCACTCCCTCGACCGGGGACGCGCGCACAACGATGGACCCCGGAACAAGTCCGGGGTGACGGATATGTACTGAAGCGCAGGGTTGGCGAAGACCATCCGACGCCAGGGCCGGAAAAGGGTTTGCAAAACCCGCCCGCGATGCTAACGGCCCGGCTCCCGATCGCCCCGCCCCCGCGCGGTTCCGCCGGTCACGGACGCATAGCTCAGTTGGTAGAGCAGCTGACTCTTAATCAGCGGGTCCTTGGTTCGAGCCCAAGTGCGTCCACCACCGATCTTCTCGTCGCGCGCGTTGTCGCCAAGCGACTCCGATCCGGATAACCCCGTGTCTGCTCCGGGTGGGAGGCGGATGTTGCCGAGCAGCACCCGAGCGACCATGAGCGTGCTATGACTGCGACCTGCTGCGACCGGATGGCATACGATTTAGACCAGGCGTGCGATCGCCATGCAGACCGCGCCGCGTGCCCTGACGCTATGATCGCACAAGTGAGAGGCGGATTTGGGCTCTATGTTCGCGATGGCGAAGACGGCTATGCCGGTAGCACGATCGAGATCGCGTACTGTCCGTGGTGCGGTACAAAGCTCCCGCCCATCGCCGACCTCGATCCTTCTTTCCTGCCCGAAGATAGCGCCGGCTGAGGATGGTTGGCTGCCATCGCCGCTGGTACGTTAAGGCGATGGAGAACGCATCAGTCTTCCGACTACTAATTGGACTATCTTCGGTTCTCGCCACGGTTGCTTGCGGCTCTGCACCGTCCAAGAAACCGATGACTGTTGCGGAGGTGATTTCCCAAATAGACCGGCTAAACGGTCAAACGGTCAGCGTTGTCGGCTACCTGTCGAGGTGTGAGCCGAACAGTTGCCCTCTCTACCGCAACAAAGCGGAGGCTGACGAAGTGGACCGCTCCATGTCCGCCATGCGTGCGGCGCTCGATGCCGGTGTGAGTGATGTATCCGGTTTCGACTTCCCCGATCATCCTGCTCTCGGGATCGGCAAGGGCTCGCGATTCTCACTTTTTGACATGCGAGCCTCTTTTTTCACGAACGGCTATGTCGTGATTACCGGCACAGTATCGAATATTTGTTACTCCGACGGAGTTGCGTGCCTTGATCGGCGTTCTGATCTCAAGCCTAGCGCCATTTGGGCGGCAGCCACACCGGGGTAACCGAAAGCTTGGCCGATTAGATGTCTGCGGTCAGGGCGGAACCGGAATGTCCACAACGGATCGAAGGCAGACATGCCGAGAACCGCTGTCCTACAGCCTTCCAGTCGTGCCACGCTCCCCGGCGACTCGGACCTACCCGGGTCGCCGCTCTTTCACATCGTCAGCCGCAAACTGATCCCCAGCTGCAAATCTTTCGGTCCCGCCACTCGGTTCATCGTGTTCTCGCGCCGACACTGCCTTACTTTCGTTACCTTCGCCGTGCCCTACTCCTCCCGCTGAAGGTCCCGTCCATGCCCCTCTACGAACTAACCGGCCAGCGTCCCACGCTCCACCCGACCGCCTGGGTCGCGCCCTCGGCCGACCTGATCGCCGACGTGGTGCTCGGCGAACAGGCCAGCGTCTGGTTCGGCGCGGTGATCCGCGGGGACAACACGACGATCACCGTCGGCGCGCGGTCGAACGTGCAGGAAGGGGCGATGCTGCACTCGGACGCGGGCGTGCCGCTGACGATCGGCGAGGATTGCACGATCGGGCATCACGCGATCCTGCACGGCTGCACGATCGGGAACAGGAGCCTGATCGGCATGGGCGCGGTCGTGCTCAACCGCGCCGTGATCGGCGACGAGTGCATCGTCGGCGCGGGCGCGCTGGTCACCGAGGGCAAGAGCTTCCCGCCCGGATCGCTGATCGTCGGCAGCCCCGCCCGCGCCGTGCGCGAGCTCGATGCGCAGGCCCGCGCCTTCCTCCGCGCGTCGGCGGCGCATTACGTCGAGAAGGCGCGGCTCTGCGCGGAGGGGCTGACGCGTATCGACTAGCGCCGCGGTTGCGACTGGAGCCAGCGCTCCACGCCCGCGCGGAGGCGGTCGGCGGTCTCGCGCCGCGCCGCGATCGTGGCCAGCGTCCGGTCGGCCGCCCCGCGCGATGCAGTGTCGGCGGTGACGAAGGTCTGGATCTTCTCGACGGTCGCCGGGTCGTTCGACCCCTGCCCCAGCCCCACGATGAAGCCGGCGCGCGCGCTACTCTCCACGAACGTCTCCGCCAGCGCCCGGTTCGCGACCGCCCAGTCGAAGGCGAGTTCGGGATGCTGCGAGGCGACCGCGCGAAGCAGCGCCGCGCGCTGGGGCGGGCTGAACGTGTCGGCCCTGAGCAGCTCCAGCGCCCGCTTGGCGTTCGTCTGGTCGCGCGACACGCCGAGCAGCGCCACGAAGCGGCTGCGCGCCACGGGGTTGGTCTCCGCCCGCGCGAGCTCGAGCAGCCGGTCCCAGTCCGCCGCGCTGGCGTTCACCGCGAAGCTGCGCAGGATCGGCTCGCGGATCGCGGGCGGGATGGCCGTCGGGTTGGTGCGCAGCGCCTCCACATAGGCCCGCGCCCGCCGCGCCACCTCCGGGTCGCCGTCGACGCCCAGCCGTCCGACCAGCGTCTCGCGCAGGTTGGTCGCGAGCGGCGACTCGTCCGCCCGCGCCTCGAAGCCGATGCGGCTCAGCACCGGCCCCAGCTTCGCGACCGACAGCGCCCGCAACCGCGGCTCGAGCGGCGTGCCGTCATAGAGGTTGATGAGCGTCCCCATCTCGCCCGCCAGCGTGTCCCATTCCAGCGGGTTGGCTTGCCCGTCAATGCGGTCCGCCACCGCCGTCCAGCGCGACAGCGGCTGGTAGCCGCCCGCCGCCAACGCGAAGTCGTCGGCCAGCGTGCCGAGCCGGTCCTCCAGCGAGAGGCGCCGATAGTCGCGCACGATCGCCGCGTGGCCCGTATCGTCGTAGAGCACGCGCGCGTAGCTGCCCTTGCCGCGGTTGAGCACCAGCGTCCCGCAGCCCGGCACCGCGACCGGCGTCCCCGCCGACCCGCTGACGATCGCGCGTGCGTCCCCGCCTCCCAGCGTCGCCAGCACCAGCGGCACGCGCCACGTCAGCGGCGTCTTGGACGCGGCGTCCAGCCCGAAGCGGCCTTGCGTCAGCGTGGCCGTCGTCCGTCCGCCCTCGCACCGGGCGCGCGTGAGCGTCACCAGCGGCACGCCCGGCTGCGTCGTGAAGCCGCGCGCGATCTCGCGCACCGGCTGGCCCGCCGCCGCCTCCAGCTCCGCCCAGAGCTGCGCGGTCTCGGTGTTACCGTACTTGTACTTGGCCATGTAGCGGCGGATGCCGTCGCGGAACGCCGCCTCGCCCAGCGTCGACTCCAGCATGCCGATGACCGACTGCCCCTTAAGGTAGGTGATGCGGTCGAACGCCTGGGCCATCTCCTCGACCGTCTCGATCCGCTGCACGATGGGGTGCGTCGCCGCGGTCGCGTCGAGCGCCATCGCCCCCTCGCGCGCGCCGACCACCGCCTGCGCCGCCGCCTCCCAGCTCGGATTTAGCGCCCCGCTCGCCTTGCTCTCCATCCAGGAGGCGAAGCCCTCGTTCAGCCAGAGGTCGTCCCACCAGCGCATGGTGACGAGGTTGCCGAACCACTGGTGCGCGATCTCGTGCGCGACGACGGTGTGGATCGTCTGGCGGTCACTTTCCGTCGCCAGCGCCGGGTCGAACAGCAGCAGGTTCTCGGCGTAGTAGATCGCCCCCCAATTCTCCATCGCGAAGGACTGGCTGGTGTTGGCCCCTGCGAACTGGTCGAGCTTGGGCAGCGGATAAGGCTGGCCGAAATAGTCGTTGAAAAAGGCGAGCAGCCGCTGCGAGGCGTTGAGCGCATACTCGCCCTGCCCGCCCACGCCGCGCCGCGTGACGATGCCGAGCTCGACATTCCCCGCCCGCGCCGTCTTCCGCTCCAGGTCGCCTATGCCGAAGAACAGGAGGTAGCTCGACATAACGGGCGTCTCGCCGAAGCGGTAGAGCTGCGTCCCGTCGCGCTGCTTGGTCACCGACGCGACCGGCATGTTCGACACCGCCAGCTGTCCCGCGGGCGCGACGGCGGAGAGCCGGAACTTGGCCTTGAACGCCGGCTCGTCCCACATGGGCGCGAAACGTCGCGCGTCGGGCGCCTGGAACTGCGTCTGCAGCATGCGCGCGGGGCTGCCGTCGGCGTTGACGTAGTCCGCCGCGAACAGCCCCGCGGCCGACTGGTTGATCTTGCCCGACCAGCTGAAGCCCAGCTTGTGCCAGCCTGCGCGCGCGGGCTGCGGCAGCGTGATCGTCAGCGTCTGCGCGGCCGCGTCCAGCTTCGGCGTGACGCGCCGCCCGTCGAACGTCGCCTCCGTCACGTCCAGGTCGGCGGCGTTGAGGACCAATGTCGCGGTGGGCTGCTTCACGTCCACCTCCACCGTTTCGGTCCCGGTGAAGGTCATCGCCTGCGCGTTCGGGCGGATCGTGATGTCGTACGCGACCGGCACGACCGTCCGCGGCAGCTGCCCCTGTCCCAGCGCCGGGGCGGAAACGCCGAGCAGGAGGGCGGCGGCGAGGGTCGGCTTCATGGCGATCTCCGGAGGGTTGGTCGCCCTGCGTGTAACCGAACGCCGCGCCCGCGCAACGAGCCCGTGCTGGACAGGCCGAAAGGTTGCGCTACAAAACCCGTCCCATGACGCTGCCCGCCATATTCGACCGCCTCCGCCTGCCGGTGATCGGCTCGCCGCTGTTCATCATCTCGGGGCCCGACCTCGTCATCGCCCAGTGCAAGGCGGGGATCGTCGGCTCCTTCCCGGCGCTGAATGCCCGGCCGCAGGCGCTGCTCGACGAGTGGCTGCACCGGATCACGGAGGAGCTGGCGCAGCACAACCGCGACCACCCGGACCGCCCTGCAGCCCCCTTCGCGGTCAACCAGATCGTGCATAAGTCGAACGACCGGCTCGAGGCCGACCTCGCCACCTGCGCCAAGTGGCAGGTGCCGATCGTCATCACCTCGCTCGGCGCGCGCGAGGACCTGAACCACGCGGTGCATGGCTGGGGCGGCGTCACGCTCCACGACATCATCGACGACCGGTTCGCGCGCAAGGCGATCGAGAAGGGCGCGGACGGGCTGATCGCGGTGGCGGCGGGCGCAGGCGGGCACGCCGGCCGCTTGTCGCCCTTCGCGCTGGTGCAGGAGATCCGCCAATGGTTCGACGGCCCGCTCGCGCTGTCGGGCTCGATCGCGACGGGCGGCGCGGTGCTGGCGGCGCAGGCGATGGGCGCGGACTTCGCCTATATCGGCTCACCCTTCATCGCCACCACGGAGGCGAACGCCGACCCCGACTATAAGCAGGGCATCGTGAGCGGCCGGGCGTCGGACATCGTCTACTCCGACCTCTTCACCGGCGTCCACGGCAATTATCTTCGCAGCTCGGTCCAGCGCGCGGGGCTCGATCCCGACAACCTGCCCCAGGGCGACCTCAAGACGATGGACTTCGGCGGCGGCAACTCCGCCAAGCCCAAGGCATGGCGCGACATCTGGGGCTCGGGCCAGGGGATCGGCGTGGTGGACGCGGTCGAGGACGTGGCGGTCCGCGTCGAGCGGCTGGAGCGCGAGTACCGCGCCGCGCGCGAGCGGTTGGGGCTACGCGCCTAGCGCCCGCGACAACCGCTCCTGCATCGCGCGTGCCGGGCTGTCGACCGCCTCGCTGAACGCCTGGTCGAGGCGCTGGACGCGGCGGTGCAGGTCGACGCTCGCCTCGATCAGCGCACGGGCGCGCTCCGGCAAGGCGTCCGCCCCATCGCTCTCCGGCGCGTCACCCAGCCGGTGCGCGGGCAGCCGGGCCGTCACCGGCGCGATCTCGCCCGCGTCGACCGCGCGCTGCGTCAGCAGCCAGGCGACCACGTGCATGATCCGGGTCGTCACCTTCAGCGACTCGCAGGAGAACAGCACGCGCGCGAGCGGGTCCAACGCCGCCGTCTCGCGGCGGCCGACCTCGTCGAAATAGCCGCGCGCCTCGTCGGCCAGCAGCATCGCTTCGGAATAGAGCGCGTCGCGCAGGCGGCGCTGGACGGGGTCGCCGGTCATGGACGCTCCCTGCCACGACGGGCAGGAGCCCGCCACCCGCCGGTCCGTGCCATTACCGGACGGGTCAGGCGATGATGTCGGGGATGAGCTGGTCCTCCAGCTGCGCGATCTCGTCCTTCAGGCGCAGCTTGCGCTTCTTCAGCCGCGCCAGCTGCATCTGATCGCTCGAGCCGCCGTCGACGAGCGCCTGGATGGCGGCGTCGAGGTCGCGATGCTCCGACCGCAGTTGCTCCAGGCGCGCCGCGATCACCGCTTCGTCCACTCCGTCCACCCCCGTCATCGGCCCGAGTCGGCCGCACCATCAAGTCACCGCAAGCGCGCGCGACTCCGTCGAATCGCACGATTTGCCACGGCGACATGCACCCGCTTTCGTGGTTTACTCCGTTCCCCCGAACCAACCAAGCCAGGAGGTAACGGCACCATGCAGTCATCGCACCAGACGGCCCTGGAGACCAAGCATGCGGTCCTCGACAAGCGCATCGCGCAAGAGAACCAACGTCCCCTGCCCGACGCGATGCTCATCGCCGAACTCAAGAAGCAGAAATTACGCGTGAAGGAGGAGATCACCCGGCTCTAAGCGGGGATAAGGATCAGAGCGGGCGGACGCCGGGCCGCCCGCTCGCCGCCGACGATTTCACCGCGACCGGTTTGCGCGCGCGCTTTGGGTCGATCTCGACGTCGAACGCGATGCCGGCGCGGTTGTCCGTGTACCAGGCGACGCGCCCGGGCACAGTGCCCAGGTTCCGCAGCTCCACCGCGACGGCGGTGCCGATCGCGAGCGGCGGCGCGCCCTCGGCCATCAACCCGCCCTCCGACAGGTTGCGCACCCGCACCTCGACCGGCGGCCGGCCCTCGAAGCTGAGCCGGGCCGACAGGAACAGGCTATCGCGTCGGCGCGTGCGCTTGCTCGCCGCGTCGTCGTCTTGCCCAAGCCCACCGGTCGGAAAGGATGAAGTCGCGTCGGTCATGGCGCGTGCGTAACGCGCCGGCGTTAGCGAAACCTTACCCGACCGGAAACGGACTCAGTCCTCGCGCGACACCTTCTCCTGCCGCTCGTGGCGCTCCTGCGCCTCGACGGTCATGGTGGCGATCGGGCGGGCTTCGAGCCGACCGAGGCTGATGGGCTCGCCCGTCACCTCGCAATAGCCGTACTCGCCTTCCTCGATGCGCCGCAGCGCCGCGTCGATCTTGCTGATCAGCTTGCGCTGACGGTCGCGGGTGCGAAGTTCGATCGACCAGTCGGTCTCGCTCGACGCCCGGTCGGTCAGATCCGCCTCGCGCAGCGAGTCGATCTGCAGCTGGGAGAGCGTGCCCTGCGACTCGCGCAGGATCGTCTCCTTCCACTGGATCAGCTTGCGCCGAAAATAGGCCTGCTGCTTCAAGCTCATGAACGGCTCGTCGGCATGCGGCCGATAGCCCTCGTCGTGATCGTTGGCAGCTTCCAGGCCCGCCGCTCCGAGCCGATCAACGCGGTTGTATGCGCTCGCCATCACCACTCTCCCCTCCCGACTCGCCGGTCGAACCGACGTCGGGACTGCCCCCATGGCGAACGCGCCTATAATCTTACGTGAATGGGCCCACAAGCGACTGTTTAGTCGCCGAGAATGGGTGCAGCGCAACAATCATGCGTTATCGTCCGACACCGTTGCAAGACGGCAACGCTGGCGGGGTCCGGCCCGCCAATCACGCCGAAAGCGCGCGGTCGCGCCAAACTGTCTCGACTTGGCACGTTAACGGAATGATCGGGGCATGACGGCCGGAAAAGCGCGCGTGGGACAGCGGTTTCGTAGTTAACGTCCTTGCCCTTAACGGGTCGTTTTGCATTTTCGGATCAGGCGGTCCCGGCTTCGACGTCGGGTCGCCCAAACCTTCGACCGGGACGTCCGATCGGGCGCGACCAAAGGGGAAGAGACGAGATGTCGGTTCGGATGGCGATGGCGAAACTCTGCGCTTGCGCGGCGGGAGGTGCGGTGCTGGGCGGCGGGGCCGTCCACGTCGCGGAGCGGCCCAAGAACGCGACCTACGTCAAGAACGTGAAGAAGCGCGTGGTCCACAAGCGCAAGGTCGTGGCGACGCGGCCCAAGGTGCGCAAGGTGGTCACGACCACCACGTCCGCGACCTGCCCGCCCGCCGTGGTGACGGTGGCCAGCCAGGCCGCGCCCGTGCCGCTGCCCATCCAGCAGCCGCTGGTCGCGACGTCCGGCGCGGTGCCGGTGGTCGTCGGCGGCAGCGGCGGCTTCTTCGGCGGCTTCCCGGGCGGCGGGTTCGGCGGCGGCTTCGCCTTCGGGGGCGGCGGCGGAGGCGGCGGCAGCGTCGTGATCTCGTCCACCTCGTCCAGCTCGGGCGGCAGCGTGGTCTCCTCGTCCAGCTCCAGCTCGTCGGGCAACGTGTCCACCTCGACCGGCGGCGACGGAGCGTCCACCAGCTCCAGCTCGTCCGGCGGGACCACGATCAACGTCAATCCCAACATCAACGTGTCGAGCTCGTCGTCCGGCAACGTGTCCTCGTCCGGGAACGTGTCGAGCTCTTCGTCGGGCAACGTGTCGTCCTCCTCCTCGGGGAACGTCTCGTCGTCCTCGTCCGGCAATATCTCGAGCTCGTCGTCTTCGTCGGGCAACGTGTCGAGCAGCACGTCGTCGGGCAACTCGGACATCAAGATCGACATCGACAACAAGAACCAGCAGAACCAGAACCAGAACCAAAATCAAAACCAGAATCAAAACCAGAACCAGAACGGCGCCGGCGGCGACGGGAAGGGGAGCAGCGGCAGCAGCAGCAGCGGCCATTACAGCTCGTCGAGCGACGGCTTCTCGTCCTCGTCGAGCGGATATTCGTCGTCGACCGGCGGGTTCAGCTCGAACGGGTCGTCGAGCACCAGCAGCACGGGCGGCATGGGCGGCTCGTCCTCGAGCTCCAGCTCGTCCAGTTCCTCGTCATCGTCCAGCTCGAGCTCGTCGGGCGGCTCCAGCGGGTCGAGCGGCAACCCGACCCCCGTACCCGCGCCGCCGATGATGCTGCTCTTCGGCGCCGCCGCGGCCGCGCTGGTCGCACGCAAGCGGCTGTCCAAGCCCACGGCCGTCGCCGCCTGAACCCTTCAGCAGGCGGCGTAGGCGGGCCCGCGCTCTCCCTTTGCGCGGGCCCGTTTCGCGTTTCGGCGAGGCGGTGCTTCGCCGATGACGGGTCAGGCGTTCATCAGCGCCTTTTCGATGTCGGGCACGGTGTGGCCCGTCAGGTCCTTGGCCAGTTCGCCCGCGATGCGGCGCTCCACTTCCTTGTGGTAGTGCTTGCGCAGCTGCCCCAGCGTCTTGGGCGGCGCGACCACCACCAGCTTGTCCAGCTTGTGCGCGAGCGCGCGCTTGTTGAGCATCTCGGCGGTCTCGATCGCGAAGCGGTCCTCCTCCTGCTGGTGGAAGTCGACCTCCTCCATCGTGCCGCGTGAGGGCGCGAACGCGCCGCCCTCGCCTCCGCCGTTCGGGCCGCCTCCGCCGCCGCCCCGTGCGACGTTGGGGGCGCCGCCGCCCATCTGAGTGCCCATCGCGCCGCCAGCCGTGTCCGTCTTCTGGTCGATGTCGCGCGGATTGGGCCGCTCCTGCGCCTCCTCCACGATCAGATTGGGGTACTCGCCGTCGCCGTCGTTGCGGAAGAACAGCGACTTGCGCCCGTCGCAGACCAGCACGAAGGCGTTGTGGGGAACCTGCATCTACTTACTCCTCTGGTTGCGGGTCGGCGTGGTGAACGCGGCGGGCGGGGCGACGGTTGCCTCGCCGGGCGGAGCCACGGTTGCCTCGCCGGGCGGAGCCACGGTTGCCTCTCGTAAGCTGCTTGGCCATGAGGGCCGCCATGCACGACATCCGCCTGATCCGGGACGACCCCGCCGCTTTCGACGCCGCGCTCGCGAAACGGGGGCTGGAGCCGCAGTCGCCGCACCTGCTCGGCCTGGACGAGCGCCGCCGCGCCTGCGTGGCTGAGGCGCAGGCCGCGCAGACCGACCGCAACGCGCTCTCCAAGGCGATCGGCCAAGCGAAAGCGGCTAAGGATGAGGATAAGGCGCAGGCGCTGATGGCGCAGGTCGCCGCGCTCAAGGAGGCGCTGCCCCGCCTCGAAGCGGAGGAGGCGCGGATCGGCGACGAGCTCGCGGGCGCGCTCGCCGCCATCCCCAACCTGCCCGCCCCCGACGTGCCGGAGGGTGCGGACGAGAACGACAACGCACTCGTGCACGAGCGCGGGACCAAGCGCGATTTCGCGTTCCAGCCCGCCGAGCACGACGCGATCGGCCCCGCGCTCGGCCTCGACTTCGAGACGGGCGTCGCCATCGCCGGCGCGCGCTTCACGCTGTTGCGCGGGGCCGCCGCGCGGCTGTCGCGCGCGCTGGGCCAGTTCATGCTCGACCGCCTCACCCGCGAGCACGGTTATGAGGAAGTCGCCCCGCCGCTGCTCGTCCGCGACGAGGCCGTGTTCGGCACCGGCCAGCTCCCCAAATTCGCCGACGACCTGTTCCGCACCACCGACGGCCGCTGGCTGATCCCGACCGCCGAGGTGTCGCTCACCAACATCGTCCGCGAGCGCATCCTCTCCGAAGGCGAGCTCCCGCTCCGCTTCGCCGCGCTCACCCCCTGCTTCCGCTCGGAGGCGGGCGCGGCGGGCCGCGACACGCGCGGCTTCATCCGCCAGCACCAGTTCGACAAGGTCGAGATGGTCTCGATCACGACGCCGGACGCCTCCGAAGCCGAGCACGAGCGCATGACGCGGTGCGCGGAGGGCGTGCTCGACGCGCTGGAGCTGCCCTACCGCCGCATGAAGCTCTGCGCCGGCGACATGGGCTTCACCGCCGCGCGCACCTACGACCTTGAGGTCTGGCTTCCCGGCCAGGGCACCTACCGGGAGATCAGCAGCTGCTCGACCTGCACCGACTTCCAGGCCCGCCGCATGAACGCGCGCTACCGGCCCGAGGGCGAGAAGGGCACGCGCTTCGTCCACACGCTCAACGGCTCCGGCCTCGCGGTCGGCCGCACGCTGGTGGCGGTGCTGGAGAACTACCAGCAGGAGGACGGCTCGGTCGCGGTACCGGCCGTGCTGCAGCCTTATCTCGGCGGGCTGAACCGGCTGGAGCCGAAATCGTGACCCGCCCCGTTACTCTCCTTTGTCATGCCGGACTTGTTCCGGCATCCATCGTTGTGCGAGCTAACCGGCCGGAGTGCGCGGACCACGATGGACCCCGGAACAAGTCCGGGGTGACGGGCTCTGTGGGTGCAGAGCCGTTCGGCTGATGCGCATCCTACTCACCAACGACGATGGCTACCACTCGCCCGGCCTCGCCGTCCTCGAACGCATCGCGCGCACGCTGTCCGACGACGTCTGGGTCGTTGCACCCGCCGAGGAGCAGTCGGGCACCGCCCGCGCGCTCACCATCACCAAGCCCGTGCGCGTCCGCCGCTTCGACGAACGCCGCTACGCCGTCGGCGGCACGCCGACCGACGCCGTCATGATGGCGCTCGCCAAGCTCGTGCAGCCCTGGCCCGACCTGATCCTGTCGGGCGTCAACCGCGGCGCGAACCTGGCGGAGGACGTCAGCTATTCCGGTACCGTGTCCGCCGCGATGGAGGGCGCATTCGCCGGCATCCGCTCGGTCGCGCTCAGCCAGCTCTACGCCGCCGCTGGACCCGGCGAGAACGTGTCCTTCGCCGCCGCGGAAGCCTGGGGCGAGCGCGTGCTGCGGCCCATCATGGCCGCCGACTGGGCGCCGCGCACCGTTGTCAACGTCAACTTCCCGCCCGTTGCGCCGGAAGAGGTACGAGGCGTGCGCGTCTGCCGGCAAGGCCTGCGCGACCACGGCCGGCTCAAGCTCGACCACCGCACCGACCCGCGCGGGTTCGATTATTACTGGCTCGCACTGCAGCGCATCCCCCACGACCCGGAACCCGGCACCGACCTGGAAGCCGTCATGCAGGGCCATGTCGCCGTCACCCCGCTCCATCTTGACCTGACGCACGAGCCGTCGCTTGCTGCGTTCCGGCGGGCGTTGGCGTAAGGGGTTTCGCATGCGGGGGCTGGTGTTGACGGGAACGGTGCTGCTCGGCGGCTGCATCCCGCAAGGCGTGCGGTCCGAGTACGCAGCGCGCCCGCCCGCCCCGGTCGCGCAAGCGGCCGAGCCGCCCGCGCGCGACTACCAACCGCGTCGCGCCGATGAGGACGTGGTCGCCCTTCCCGCCCCCCGCCCCGCCTGGGAGTCGCGCCTCGTCACCCCCGACGCGCGCACCGTCGAGGCGTCCACCTACGTCGTCCAGCCCGGCGACACGCTGCGCCGCATCGCCGACTCCACCGGCGCGGGGTCGGAGGCGATCGCGCGCGCCAACGGCCTGATCGCTCCCTACACGATCCGCGCGGGCCAGCGGCTCAGCATCCCTGCCGGCCGCTATCACCTCGTCCGCCCCGGCGAGACGGGCATCGCGATCGCCCGCGCCTATGGCGTGCCCTGGTCGCGCATCATCGAGGCGAACGCGCTCGCCGAGCCGTACGTGCTGCGCCTGGGCCAGCGCATCGACATCCCCGCGCCCGCCAGCCCGCGCTCCGTCGCCGCCGAGCGCGCCGCCGCGTTCCAGCTCAATATCGAGGACATCCTGACCGGCGGGGAGCCCGCGCTGGCGAGCAATCAGGCGCCCGCTAAGCCCGTCGCCAGCCCTAAGCGCGTGCTCCCCGCCACCGCCGCGGTCGTCGCCCCCGCCCGCCTCGCGAGCGGTTTCACTTGGCCCGTGGACGGCCGCGTCGTCGCGCGGTTCGGGCCGGGGGGGAGCGGGGTACGCAATAACGGCATCAAGATCGCCGTACCGGCAGACACGCCGATCAAGGCCGCCGCCGACGGCGTGGTCGCCTATGTCGGCAGCGGCATCGCGAACCTGGGCGGCATCGTCATCGTCCGCCACGGCGAGGGCTGGACGAGCGTCTACGGCCACGCGTCCAAGCTCCTCGTCCAGCGCGGCCAGAGCGTGAAGCGCGGGCAGCGGCTGGCGCTGTCGGGCGAGACGGGCAGCGCCGACCGGCCGGCCTTGCATTTCGAGCTGCGCAAGGGCCGTACGCCCGTCGACCCGCTCGCGCAGTTGCCGCGAACCTAATCTCCCTCTCCCCTCTGGGGAGAGGGCCGGGGAGAGGGGCAGTGCGCCAGCGTTTCGATGCTGCCCCTCTCCCGCCTCGCCACGCTCGGCTCCCGCATCAGGTAAACCGTCCCCCGGACGGTTTACCTGATGCGCCCCGGAGGGGAGAGGGAGGCTTGGCGGACAGTTCCGGTGGCTGCTACTCGCCCGCCATGACCTACAGCTCCGACCTCCTCCGCACGCTCGACGAGCGCGGCTACATCCACCAGCTCACCGACGCGGCGGCGCTCGACGCGCTGGCGGGCAACGAGGTCGTCCCCGGCTATATCGGCTTCGATCCGACCGCACCGTCGCTGCACGTGGGCTCGCTCGTCCAGATCATGCTGCTGCGCCGCCTCCAGCAGACCGGCCACAAGCCGATCGTCCTCATGGGCGGCGGCACGGGCAAGATCGGCGATCCCAGCTTCAAGGACGAGGCGCGCGCACTGATGGACGACGAGCGCATCGCCGCCAACGTCGCCTCCATCCGCCGTATCTTCGAACGCTTCCTCACCTTCGGCGACGGCCCGACCGACGCGGTTATGGTCGACAACGCCGACTGGCTCGACCGGCTCGAATACATCCCGTTCCTGCGCGAGGTCGGCCGGCACTTCTCGGTGAACCGGATGCTCAGCTTCGACTCGGTTCGGCTCCGCCTCGACCGCGAGCAGTCGCTGAGCTTCCTCGAATTCAACTACATGATCCTCCAGGCCTACGACTTTCGCGAGCTGTCGAGCCGGATGGGCTGCCGACTTCAGATGGGCGGTTCGGACCAGTGGGGGAACATCGTCAACGGCGTCGAGCTCACCCGCCGCATGGACGACAGGCAAGTGTTCGGCGTCACGACCCCGCTGCTCACCACCGCCGACGGTGCGAAGATGGGCAAGACCGTCTCCGGCGCGGTGTGGCTGCACGAGGATCAGCTACCGCACTTCGATTATTGGCAGTTCTGGCGCAACACGGCGGACGCGGACGTGGGCCGCTTCCTCCGGCTCTTCACCGACCTGCCCCTCCCCGAGATCGAGCGGCTTGAGGGCCTGCGCGGCGCGGAGATCAACGAGGCCAAGAAGGTGCTCGCGACCGAGGCCACCGCCATGTGCCGCGGCCGCGAGGCGGCCGAAGCGGCGGCCGAGACCGCGCGCCGTACCTTCGAGGAGGGTGCCGCGGGCGAGGCGCTGCCGACCTTCGCCGTGTCCGGCCCGGTCGGCATCGTCGATGCGCTCGTAGGCCTCGGCTTTGCCAAGTCTAAGGGCGAGGCGCGCCGCCTCGTCGCCGGCGGCGGCGCGCGCGTGGCGGGCGAGAAGATCGCCTCCGACGCCGCCGTGATCGAGGTCGGCGAGGAGCCGGTGCGCGTGTCGGCGGGCAAGAAGCATTACGGGTTGCTCGTTCGCGGTTAGCCGCGCGTAAACCACCCCTGTTGCGGGCGTCTTGAGGCGCGGCCCGCTACCGCCGCCCGGTCTCGAACAGGAGCGCCGAGTGGCGAGCAACCCAAGGCTGGTGGACGAACGCAGCGAACCTCGCGACGAGGTCCATTACCGCGCGCGCGCCTTCGGGCCCGACAACCGGCCGCTCAACCTCGTCGTGGTCAATATGTCCGCGCGCGGCATGATGGCGCGCTGCGAGACCGAGTACGCCGTCGGCGAGCGCGTGCGCGTGCACCTGCCCGTGGTGGGCCTGATCCAGGCGGAGATCCGCTGGTGCCTGGGCGGGCGGATGGGCTTCCAGCTGGACCGCACGATCGGGCTGGGCGACTATTACGGCCTGCTCGCGGCGATGGTGCGAGGGTGACCGCTCTCCCCCTCTCCCACTGGGAGAGGGGCAAGCCTGCGCAGCAGGCGCGGGGTGAGGGTGACGAGCGCACCGTCACTTGGTTCACCCTCACCCTTCCGCCGCCCTCCGGCCGGCTCCCTCCCTCTCCCGACGGGAGAGGGATGAGGTCATCCCGACCGCAGCAGCTGCACGCCCGCGTCGCGGTCGAACAGGTACAGCGCCACCCGCGCCGCCTGGCCGCGCTCGCCTTCCAGCCCGCCGTCGCGGTCGATCAGCAGCCGCGTGTCGTCGTGCGCGCATTCGAGCAGGTCGCCCAGCATCTCCGGCGGCGCGAGCTTGAACCCGACCTCGCCCGACTGGCGCGTGCCGAGCAGCTCGCCGCCGCCGCGCAGGCGCAGGTCCTCCTCGGCGATGCGGAAGCCGTCGTTCGTCTCCCGCATCAGCGCCAGCCTCGCGCGCGTCGTCTCGCTCATCGCAGAGCCGCGGATCAGCAGGCAGCGCGACAGCCCTCCGCCCCGCCCCACGCGTCCGCGCAGCTGGTGCAGCTGCGCCAGCCCGAACCGGTCCGCGGCCTCGATCACGATCAGCGTGGCGTTGGGCACGTCCACGCCCACCTCGATCACCGTGGTCGCGACGAGCACGCTCAAGCGCCCGCCCGCGAAGGCGGTCATCACCGCGTCCTTCTCCGCCGGCTTCATGCGCCCGTGGACCAGCCCGACGCGCTCGCCGAACCGCTCCTGCAGCGCCGCCGCGCGCGCCTCGGCGGCTGCGAGGTCGATCTTCTCGCTCTCCTCGACCAGCGGGCACACCCAGTAGGCCTGGCCGCCCTCGCTCATGTGCCGACCGAGCGCGTTCACCACCTCGTCCAGCCGGTCCTCCGAGATCACGCGCGTCTCGATCGGCTTGCGGCCGGGCGGCATCTCGTCGAGCTTGCTCACGTCCATCTCGCCATACTGCGCCAGCGTCAGCGTGCGCGGGATGGGCGTCGCCGTCATCGCCAGCAGGTGCGGCGTGGTGACGCCCTTGTTGGCGAGCATCAGCCGCTCGGCCACGCCGAACCGGTGCTGCTCGTCCACCACGACCAGCCCCAGATCCTTGTAGCCGACCGCTTCCTGGAAGATCGCGTGCGTGCCGACCAGGATGTCGATCGAGCCGTCCGCCAGCCCCATCAGCGTGGCCTCCCGCGCGCGGCCCTTGTCGCGGCCGGTGAGCGCGGCGACGTTCACGGGCAGCCCGGCGAGCGTCCGCTGGAGCGTGTCGAAATGCTGCCGCGCCAGGATCTCGGTGGGCGCGAGCATCGCCCCCTGCGCTCCCGCCTCGACCGCGATCAGCAGCGCGAGCGTCGCCACCAGCGTCTTGCCCGAGCCCACGTCGCCCTGCAGCAACCGGAGCATCGGCGCGGTCTGCACCAGGTCGCCCTCGATCTCCCGTACCGTGCGCGCCTGCGCCCCCGTCAGGGAGTAGGGCAGCTTGAGCATGTCCCGGAGCCGCCCGTCGCCGTTCAGCGCCCGGCCCTTCCGCCGCCGCGTGTCGGCGCGGACCAGCATCATCGCCAGCTGGTTCGCGAACACCTCGTCGTAACCCAGCCGCTCGCGCGCCTTCGCGTCCGCCGGGTCGGCGTGCACGCGCGCGACCGCGTCGTGCCAGTCGGGCCAGCCGCGCGCCGCCTTTAGTCCCGGCTCGATCCACTCCGGCAGGTCGGGCGCGCGCCCGATCGCCTGCCCCGCCAGCTGCGCCAGCCGCCGCGACGTGATCCCCTCCGACAAGGGATAGATCGCCTCGCGCTCGCGGAAGCCCTCTTCGCCCTCGATGTCGGGGTGGATGATCTGCAGCTCCTGGCCGTATTGCTCCAGCCGGCCTGAGATCCGCTTCGGCTCGCCGAGCGGGTAGAGCTTCTTCACATAACCGGAAGCGCCGCCGAAGAAGGTCAGGCTGACATAGTTGCCGCGCTTGTCGGTCGCGAGCACGCGGCTCGGCCCTCGTCCGTGGCTCAGCCAATAATCGACCGCGCGCACCGTGATCGCGATCGTGCGGCCCACGTCGCCCTGGTCTAGCTCCTCGCGCGGCCAGCGGTCGAGATGACCCGTCGGCAGGTGAAACAGCACGTCCTTGACGCGCTCCAGCCCCAGCCGCTCCAGCGGCTTGGCGAGCGCGGCGCCCACGCCCTTGAGGCTCGTCACCTCGGCGAACAACGGATTGAGGAGTGCGGGGCGCATAGCTATCTGCGTTCACGATATAGCCTCGCCGACGACGCCCGCCAGCGTCTGCCGGCTTTTCGTCGTCGGAGTGCAGCATGGACCACGAGACCCGCCTCAAGCGCCTGCGCTACCGCGCCTGGCACCGCGGCACCAAGGAGGCCGATCTGATGATCGGCGGCTTCTTCGACGTGCACCACGCCGACTGGACCGCGGCCGAGCTCGACTGGTTCGAGGCGCTGCTCGAGGAGCAGGACGTCGACATTATGGCCTGGGCGATCGGCGTGCAGCCCTGCCCGGACCGTTGGACCGGACCGATGATGGAGCGGATGCGTTCGATCACCTACGTGCCGGTGAGCCGATAATCCCTCTCCCCTCTGGGGAGAGGGGCGAAGCTGCGCAGCAGCAAGGGGAGAGGGGCAGTGCGAAGTTCCTGTCCCAGTCACTCTCCCTCTCCCCAACCGTCTCCCCGGAGGGGAGAGGGAGCTTAGGACTCGAATGCCCGACCTGAAGACCATCCTCACCGCCCGCGCACCCCTCACACTCGCGGGCGTCCCCACCGGCTTCCAGCCCCAACTCCTCGCCGACCTCGCGCGGGCGGCCCCGAGCCGCGCCGTGTTCGTCGCCCCCGACGAGGCCGCGATGCGCGCCGTCGTCCAGTGCGCGCCCTTCTTCGCGCCCGACCTGGAGGTGCTGAGCTTCCCCGCCTGGGACTGCCTCCCCTATGACCGCGCATCGCCGTCGTTGCGCGTTATGGCCGAGCGCATCGCTACGCTCCATCGCCTTCAGGCCAAGAGCGACAAGCCCCAGCTCGTCCTCACCACCGCCAACGCCGCCACGCAGCGCGTCCTCACGCCCTTCCGCATCCGCCAGCTCGTGGCGCGCTTAGCGCCCGGCGAGCGGATCGACCGCGACCGCCTGGCGAGCATTCTCCAGGCGAACGGATACGTCCGCACCGACACCGTCCACGATCACGGCGAGTACGCGGTGCGCGGCGGCATCGTCGACCTGTTCCCGTCCGGCGAGGAACAGGCGCTCCGCCTCGACTTCTTCGGCGACGAGATCGAGTCGGTGCGCACCTTCTCGCCCGAGGACCAGCGCACTACGGGTCGCGTCGACGGCTTCGTCCTCCTCCCCGCTTCCGAGGCGCTGCTCGACGAGGAGTCGATCAAGCGCTTCCGCTCGCATTACCGCGAACGCTTCGGCGCGACCGCGACGGGCGACCCGCTCTACCAGGCCGTATCCGACGGCCGCCGCCTGGCCGGCATGGAGCACTGGCTCCCGCTGTTCGAGGACCGGCTGGAGACGCTGTTCGACCATCTCGGCCCCGACGCGGTGATCGTCCGCGACGCAGGGGTCGAGGGCGCGGCGGAGGGCCGCTTCGAGGCCGTTGCCGACTATTACGAGAACCGAAAGCGCGCCGAGGCCGCCCAGCCCGGCAGCTACCGCCCGCTGCCGGCCAAAGCGCTCTACCTGGACAGCCAGGAATGGGCGCAGCGCCTGGCCGACCACCGCGTCCACCTGACGACCGCGTTCCACGAGCCCGAGTCGGCGGCCGTGCTAGACTTCGGCGTCGACAACGCCCGCGACTTCGCGCCCGAGCGCTCGGGCGGCGCGAACGTGTACGAGGCGGTTGTCCAGCACCTCGACCGCCTGCGCCGCGACGGTCGCAAGCCGGTCCTCGCCAGCTACTCGGCGGGCGCGCGCGAGCGCTTGTCTGGCCTGCTCAAGGATCACGGCCTGACCGGCGCGCGCCCCGCCGAGATATGGCAGGACGCGCTGGGCGCGGCGCAGACCGGCGTCGCGCTGGTCGTGCTACCCCTCGACCACGGCTTCACCGCGCCCGGCGTGGCGGTCTTGACCGAGCAGGACATGCTCGGCGACCGCCTGATCCGCCGGACCAAGCGCAAGAAATCCGCCGACGCGTTCCTCGCCGAGCTCGCCACGCTCTCGCCCGGCGACCTCGTCGTCCACACCGACCACGGCATCGGCCGCTATGTCGGCCTGACCTCGATCCCCGTCGGCCAGTCGCCGCACGACTGCGTCGCGCTGGAGTACGCGGGGGGCGACAAGCTGTTCGTCCCTGTCGAGAATATCGACGTCCTCTCCCGCTACGGCTCGGGCGAGGAGGGCGCGGCGCTCGACCGGCTCGGCGGCGAGGCGTGGCAGCGGCGCAAGTCCAGGATGAAGGAGCGCATCCGCGAGATCGCGGGCGAGCTCATCGCCACCGCCGCCGAACGCGCGCTCCAGCCAGGCGACGTGCTCGAGCCCGATCCGTCCGGCTATCCCAGCTTCGTCGACCGCTTCCCCTATGAGGAGACGGAGGACCAGGACAGGGCCATCGGCGACGTGCTGGAGGACTTGGCCGCCGGCAAGCCGATGGACCGGCTCGTCGTCGGCGACGTCGGCTTCGGCAAGACGGAGGTCGCGCTCCGCGCCGCGTTCGTGGCGGCGATGGCGGGCAAGCAGGTGGCGATCGTCTGCCCCACGACGCTCCTCGCGCGCCAGCACTACAACAACTTCAAGGCGCGCTTCGAAGGCTTCCCGATCGAGGTCGGCCGCCTGTCGCGCCTCGTCACCGCCAACGAGGCCAAGAAGACGCGCGACGGCCTGTCGGAGGGCACGATCGACGTCGTCGTCGGCACCCACGCCGTCCTCGCCAAGGGCGTGTCGTTCAAGCGCTTAGGGCTGGTCGTGGTCGATGAGGAGCAGCGTTTCGGCGTCACGCACAAGGAGCGGCTGAAGGCGATGCGCGCCGACGTGCACATGCTCACCCTCACCGCCACGCCCATCCCGCGCACGCTGCAGATGGCGATGTCCGGCATCCGCGAACTGTCGGTCATCCAGACCCCGCCCGTCGACCGCCTCGCGGTGCGCACCTACGTCATGCCCTGGGATCCCGTCGTGCTGCGCGAGGCGCTGCTGCGCGAGCATTATCGCGGCGGCCAGAGCTTCCTCGTCACGCCGCGCATCGCCGACCTGCCCGACCTTGAGGAGTTCCTGCGCAAGGAGGTGCCGGAGATCCGCTACGTCGTCGCGCACGGCCAGATGTCGCCGACCGAGGTCGAGGAGCGCATGTCCGCTTTCTACGACCGCAAGTTCGAGGTGCTCGTCTCGACCACCATCGTCGAGAGCGGCCTCGACATCCCGTCCGCCAACACGATGATCGTCAACCGCGCCGACCGCTTCGGCCTGGCCCAGCTCTACCAGCTCCGCGGCCGCGTCGGCCGGTCCAAGACGCGCGCCTACGCCTACATGGTCACCCCGCCCGAACGGCAGATCACCGAGACCGCGGACAAGCGCCTGAAGGTCCTTTCCGACCTCGACTCGCTCGGCGCCGGCTTCCAGCTCGCCAGCCACGATCTCGACATCCGCGGCGCGGGCAACCTGCTCGGCGACGAGCAGTCCGGCCACATCAAGGAGGTCGGCTACGAGCTCTACCAGTCGATGCTGGAGGAGGCGATCCTCGAAGCCAAGGCGGGCGGGCTCGCGCGTCGGCAGCCAACCGACTTCTCGCCCCAGATCACGGTCGATGCGCCGATCCTCATTCCGGAGGACTACGTCCCAGACCTCGACCTCCGCATGGGCCTCTACCGCCGCCTCAACGACCTAGGCGAGGCGCGCGAGGTGGAGGCGCTGGCGGCCGAGATGATCGACCGCTTCGGCCCGCTGCCCCCCGCGACCGAGAACCTGATCCGCGTCATCGAGATCAAGCTCAACGCGAAGAAGGCGTGCGTGTCGAAGATCGACGTCGGCCCCAAGGGCGTGCTCATCGCCTTCCACGGCGACGGCCCGCCCAACCCGGCCGGCGTCATGGCCTATGTCGACCGCTTAGGCGGCATCGCCAAGCTCCGCCCCGACTCGAAGCTCGTCGTCACCCGCGCATGGGGCGACCCGAAGGCCCGCCTCAACGGCGCGTTGCAGATCAGCAAAGGCCTGGCGAAGGCGGCCGCCTAACCCAAATTCCTCCCCCGCTAACAGCGGGGGAGGGGGACCAGCCGCAGGCTGGTGGAGGGGGAACAACGGGATGCGGCATCGCCCCGTACCCCCACCACCATGCCCTACGGGCGCGGTCCCCCTCCCCCGCATCTGCGATGCGGGGGAGGAACTTAGCTTGAGACCAACCCGACCAACTCCCCCACCGACACCGCCCCGGCGCACAGGAACCCCTGGTACAGCTCGCACCCGTGCGCCGCGAGGAGGTCGCGCTGCGCCTCCGTCTCCACCCCCTCCGCGACGACGTGCAGCCCCAGCGAGCGCGCCAGCGCGAGCACGCCCTGCGCCACCACCCGCTCGCGCCCGTCGCGCTCGACGCCCCTCACCAGCGCCTTGTCGACCTTGAGGTAGTCGAGCGGCAGCGCGTTGAGGTATGCCAGGCTCGAATAGCCCGTTCCGAAATCGTCGATCGCCGTCCGGCACCCCGCCTCGCGCAACCGCCCCAGCAGCGCCCCCGCGCGGTCCAGGTCCGCGATCAGCCCCGTTTCCGTCACCTCCACGGTCAGCCGCGCCCGCGGGAACCCGGCCTCCTCCACCCGGGCGAGCAGGCGGTCGGCGAAGTCGGCGCCCGCGAGGTCCTCCGCGGTCACGTTGATCGACAGCCGCAGCGCGTCGAGCGCCGCCGGCCAGCGCGCCGCCTCCCGCAACGCCACGCCCTGCACATGCTCCGACAGCGCAGCCGCGAGCCCCGCGCGCTCCGCGGCCATGAACAAGGCGTCCGCCCCGACCGTGCCCCGTTTCGGATGCTCCCAGCGCGCCAGCGCCTCGACCCCGACGATGCGCCCGCTCGCGATCTCGACCTGCGGCTGGAACAGCACGCCGATCTGCCCGCCGCCGATCGCGTGGTGCAGCTCGACCGCCAGCTCCTCGATCGCGCCTCCCTCCTCCGCCGGCCCGAGCGCGTCGCCCGCCCGGCGGAGCAGCGCGCCCGCGTCCTCGCCGGGCCGCGACGACGCCGCGCCCACGCGCGCGCCGACCAGCGCGCGCCCGAACGGCCGGGTCAGCGCGTCTGCGATCCGGGCGCTCAGCGCCTCCCCGCTCGCCCGCGCGCCGTCGCCCGCCAGCAGGAACTCAGGCCCCGACCCGCGCGCCACCATCGCCTCGCCCGCGAACAGCTCGTCCGCCACGCTGCGCAGCCGTTCCGCGGCCTCGTCCAGGATCAGGTCGCCCGCCGCGCGCCCGTGCGCGCTATTGACCAGGTCGAAGCTCGCCAGCGCCGCGCGCGCGGCGACCACGGGGCGTCCCGCCGCCAGCCGTCCCGCCGCCCAGCGCCGCACCGCGTCGCCGACCGCGGCGACCGCGACCGGATCGCCACGCCGCCTGCCGAGCGACGGCGTCCCCCGCCGCCCCAGCCGCTCCGCGAACCGCTCGGCGAAACGGATCGCGTGCACGAACTCGCCCTCGCCCGCCGGGCTCAACAGGAAATGCGTCGCACCCGCCTCGTGCACCGACCCGATCGCCCCCGCGTCCCTGTGCGACACCAGCGCGAGCAGCGCCGCGCCCGCCCGCTCGACCTCCGGCGCGAGCGCGCGCATCGCGTCCAGCCCGTCGGCGAACGACCCGCGCGCATCGACCACCGCCACCGACGCGCCGCTGT
Organism: Sphingomonas lenta; assembly: GCF_002288825.1. Lineage (GTDB taxonomy): Bacteria > Pseudomonadota > Alphaproteobacteria > Sphingomonadales > Sphingomonadaceae > Sphingomonas > Sphingomonas lenta. The sequence continues at coordinate 384,288 of NZ_NSLI01000001.1, read as the reverse complement.
CCGCGAACGCGCCCGGCTCCAGCCGGCGCGCGCCGACGACGGCCCACCCCGCGCCGCTCGTGAGCTGCAGGAGCTCGTCGAGCTGCCGGAACGACAGCACGTACAACGGCGCTGCCCGCACCTCCGATTGTTTCTCCCCGCCCACGCGCCGGGTCTAGGCGCGACGGGGCCGCCGGGTAAACGGGCTTGTGGCGCGGCTCGTCCCGTCCTAGCTCACGTTCATGGCTGCGCCCACGAGCTCCTTCGCACCGCTCGTCGACGCGCACGGCCGCGCCATCCGCTATCTGCGCATCTCGGTCACCGACCGCTGCGACCTGCGCTGCCGCTACTGCATGGCGGAGCAGATGACGTTCCTGCCCCGCGCCGAGCTGCTCGCGCTCGAGGAGATCGCCATCATCGCCGAGCGCTTCATCGCGCGCGGTGTCAGCAAGGTCCGCCTCACCGGCGGCGAACCGCTCGTCCGCCGCGACGTGGGCGAGCTCGTCGACCGCTTAGGGGGGCATGTCGGGCGCGGGCTGGAGGAGCTGACGCTCACCACCAACGGCGTGCGCCTAGCCGAGCACGCCGAGCGCCTCTACGCGTCGGGCGTCCGGCGCGTGAACGTCAGCCTCGACAGCCTGGACCCTGCCACCTTCCGCCACATCACCCGCCACGGAGATCTTACCCAAGTCCTCCGCGGCGTGTTCGCGGCGCGCGACGCCGGGTTGCGCGTCAAGATCAACACCGTCGCGCTGTGCGGGCTGAACGACCGCGAGCTTCCCGACCTGCTCGCCTGGGCGGCTGCGGAAGGCTTCGACCTGTCGCTCATCGAGACCATGCCGCTCGGCAGCGTCGACGAGGACCGGACCGACCGCTTCCTGCCGCTCACCGCCGCGTTCGACGTGCTGGCGGATCGGTTCCGGCTCACCCGCGACGCGCACCGCAGCGGCGGCCCGGCGCGCTACTGGCTGGTGGACGGCGGGCCGACGCGGCTCGGGCTGATCTCGCCGCTCACCGCCAATTTCTGCGACGGCTGCAACCGCGTGCGGCTGACGACGGAGGGCAAGCTCTACCTTTGCCTCGGCCATGACGACCAGGTGGACCTCAAGGCCGCGCTGCGCGAGGGCGGCGTCGCCGGGCTGGACGCCGCGATCGACCGCGGGCTCGGCCTCAAGCCCGCGCGCCACCGGTTCGACCTCGCCGTCCCCGCCGTCGCCCGCCACATGAGCGTGACCGGCGGATGACGCGCTACGCGCGGCGCGCGCTCGTCGCTTCGCCCACCCCGCCCGCCCAGGCCGCCGCGCGCGAGCTCGCCGACGCGGACGAATGGTGCGACCTGTCCGAGGCCGACGTCGTGATCGCGCTGGGCGGCGACGGCTTCATGCTCGACACGCTCCACGCGATGCTCGAGCGTCGCCGTCCCGAGGTGCCCGTGTTCGGCATGAACCTCGGCACCGTCGGTTTCCTCATGAACGAGTGGCGCCGCCACGGGCTGGAGGAGCGGCTCGGGCGCGCCAAGCCGTTCAAGGTCACCCCGCTCGCCGCGACCGTGCGCGGCAATGACGGCCGCTCGCACCAGCTGCCCGCGATCAACGAAGTGTCGCTGCTCCGCGAAACGCGCCAGACCGCCAAGCTGGAGGTCACCGTCAACGAACGCGTCGTCATGGACGAGCTGGTCTGCGACGGCATCCTCGTCGCCACGCCCGCGGGATCGACCGCGTACAACCTGTCGGCGCACGGCCCCATCCTGCCGCTCGACTCGGCGCTGCTCGCCCTGACGCCGATCAGCCCATTCCGCCCTCGCCGCTGGCGCGGCGCGATCCTGCCCGACCGCGCGCGCATCGGCGTGCGCGTGCTCGAACCGGGCAAGCGGCCCGTTTCCGCGGTCGCGGACCAGCAGGAGATCCGCGACGTCGCGTCGGTCGACATCCGCGTCGACCGCTCGCGCGAGCTGACGCTGTTGTTCGATCCGGAGCATGCGTTGGATGATCGCATCACGATGGAGCAGTTTATAGCTTGAGGCGGCTTGGCGCGCCCCGCGCCAAGACTCGCCGCAAGCTCGGCCGGCGTCGGCCCGCCGACGACCGACGACGCGGCTTCGCCGCGGCGCTTACCCCGCCGCCGCAAGCCCGCTCGCGACCCACGATACCGCCCCGCCGCGCCACGTGCCAAACTCCTTACAAGAGGCTTGCACCGCGCGTCCGCCCGCGTATAAGCCCGCCCCGACGACGCTGTTCCCTGATAGCTCAGCGGTAGAGCTCTCGACTGTTAATCGAGCGGCCGTTGGTTCGAATCCAACTCAGGGAGCCAGCGTCGTGCTCTCCCGCACGACATTGATTTTGTTTAGCAATTCGTCGCGGGACACATTCCGTTCATCGCACGTTCCACTTCGCGCTGGTAATGCGAACGCGCTTCGCCGCATCCCGCGCGAACGGAGAACGTAAAAATGCGTCTTAACCTTGGTCGAAAGGGCCTGCTGGCTGCGCTCGCCACCAGCACGCTCTTGGTCGCCGGCTGTGCGACCCCCACTACCTACCGCCCGGCGACCGGCTCCGGCTTCAGCCGCCAGGGTTTCAGCGAGCAGCAGGTCGCCCCCGACCGCTTCTTGGTCAGCTTCGCCGGCAACAGCGTGACGGAGCGCGACACGGTGGAGCGTTATCTGCTCTTCCGCGCCGCCGAGCTGACGCTGCAGCGCGGTTATGACTACTTCATCACCGTCCAGCGCGACACCGATCGCCAGGCGCGCGTCTACTCGACGCCGGGCTTCAACAACTTCGGCGCGTTCGGCCCCTATTGGGGTCCGGCGTGGAGCTTCTACGGCAGCCCGTTCGGCTATCGCCGCTTCGGCGGCTTCTATGGCGGTTACGGCGGCTTCGGCGGTTTTGGTGGCTTCGGCTTCAACGATTTCGACATCCGCACCGTCGACCGGTTCGAGGCGACCGCCGAGATCCTGATGCGCCGCGGCCCGATCGCCCGCGACGAGGTCCGCGCCTTCGACGCGCGCGCCGTCGTGCAGACGATCGGCCCGACGGTGGTCTATCCGGGTCAGCGCCAGCGGTAGAAGCGAGCTTCTACCGCGCCCGGGCGCTGACCCCGGCCGGCGACCGGGCGGGCCTTCCTCGCCCGTGTCGACCGACGACGCGGCTTTGCCGCGGCGGGCCATCTAAGATAACGCCGCCGGAGCACCCGCTCCGGCGGCGCTTTTCGTTTCAGACCCACTCAGTGCACGCCGCGGCGAAGCCGCGTCGTCGGTCCTAGCTGAAGCTAGGCCGGCCGGGCTTGGGCGTCTCGCGGCTAGCGTAGGCTAGCCGCGTGCGCCTTACGCCGTCACCGCCCCGTGACAATGCTTGTACTTCCGCCCCGACCCGCACGGACAAGGCGAGTTGCGGTTTACCCGCCCCTCCCACTGCTCCGGATCGTCGCCCAGGTCCGCCGCCTCCGGCCGCACGATCGACAGCGGCGGCAGCTGCGGCGTGACCAGCCCGCGCGCCGCCGCGTCCAGGTCGGCGGTGTCGTCCTCGCCCGTGAACGGGTCGAAGTGGCTGGTGATGAAGTCCGGCAGCTCGGGCAGCTCCGGCGGCATCTCCATGCGGAACTGCGCGTGGGCGACCGTGCGCGTCACGTCCTCGCGGATGCTGTCGAGCATGCGCTGGAAGAGCGCGAACGCCTCCTGCTTATACTCGTTGAGCGGCGTCTTCTGCGCGTACGCCCGCAGGTGCACCACCTGCCGCAGCGCGTCGAGCGTCGCCAGATGCTCCTTCCAGTGGTGGTCCAGGTTCTGGAGCATGATCGACTTCTCGACCTGGCGCCACGTCTCCGGCTCGAGCTCTTGCGCCTTTTCGGCGACCATCGCGTCCGCGGCCTGCTCGACACGCTCCTCGATGATCTCCGGGTCGACCGCCTCCTCCTTGAGCCAGTCCTCGACGGGCAGGTCGAGGCCCAGCACCTCGGCGAAGCGCGTCTTCATGCCCTCCACGTCCCACTGCTCGGGGTATGAGTTGGGCGGGCAGGCCTCGCCGACGATGACGTTCACCGTCTCGTGGCGCATGTCGGTGACGACGTCGTCCACCGTGTCGGCGTCCATGATGTCCGCGCGCTGCTCGTAGATGACCTTGCGCTGATCGTTCATCACGTCGTCATATTCGACGACCTGCTTGCGGATGTCGTAGTTCCTGGCCTCGACCTTCTTCTGCGCGGTTTCGATCGCCTTGGTCAGCCACTTGGACCCGATCGCCTCGCCGTCCTCGATGTTCGACCGCATCATGCGCGCGAACAGCGTGTCGGGACCGAAAATGCGGAGCAGGTCGTCGTCGAGCGACAGGTAGAAGCGCGACAGGCCGGGGTCGCCCTGACGGCCCGAACGGCCGCGGAGCTGGTTGTCGATGCGCCGACTCTCGTGGCGCTCGGTGCCGAGCACGAACAGGCCGCCCGCGTCCAGCACGCGTGCCTTCTCGTCGGCGATCTCCTGGCGGATGCGCTCGACCGCGGCGTCGCGCTCGGGGCCCTCGGCCATGCCCGCCAGCTCGTCTTCAACCCGGAACTCCAGGTTGCCGCCCAGCTGGATGTCGGTGCCGCGGCCCGCCATGTTGGTCGCGATCGTCACGCGGCCCAAGCGTCCCGCCTGAGCGACGATGTGCGCCTCCTGCTCGTGGTAGCGCGCGTTCAGCACCGCGTGCTCCACGCCCTCCTGTTGCAGGAACTCGGACAGCAGCTCCGACTTCTCGATCGACACGGTGCCGACCAGCACGGGCTGCCCCTTCTCCGCATGCTCGCGGATCTTCTTGGCGATGGCGCGGAACTTGTCCTGCGTGTTCTTGTAGAACTCGTCCTCCTCGTCGACGCGACGCACGGGGAGGTTGGTCGGGATCGTGACCACGTTCATCTTGTAGATTTGGTAGAACTCCGCCGCTTCGGTGGCCGCGGTGCCCGTCATGCCGCTGAGCTTGGGATACATGCGGAAATAGTTCTGGAAGGTGATCGAGGCCATGGTCTGGTTCTCGGGCTCGATCGTGACGCCCTCCTTCGCCTCGACCGCCTGGTGCAGGCCCTCCGACCAGCGCCGCCCGTCCATCATGCGGCCGGTGAACTCGTCGATGATGATGACCTTGCCGTCCTTGACGATGTAGTCGGTGTCGCGCTTGAACATGACGTTCGCGCGCAGCGCCTGGTTCAGGTGGTGCACCACCTGCGTGTTCTCGAAATCGTAGAGGTTCTGGCCCTGGAGCAGACCCGCGGCCTCCAGCATGCGCTCCGCCTTCTCCGTGCCTTCCTCCGTCAGGACGATCGAGCGCTGCTTTTCGTCCTTCTGGTAGTCCTCGGGGCTGAGCTGCTTCACGATCGCGTCGACGGAGATGTACAGCTCCGACTTGTCGTCGGTCGGGCCGGAGATGATGAGCGGCGTGCGCGCTTCGTCGATCAGGATCGAGTCGACCTCGTCCACGATGGCGAAGTTGAAGGGCCGCTGCACCATGCTGCTGCGCTCGTACTTCATGTTGTCGCGCAGATAGTCGAAGCCGAACTCGTTGTTCGTTCCGTAGGTGATGTCGGCGGCGTAGGCCGCGCGGCGCTGCTCGTCCGTCAGGTTCGGCACGATCACGCCCGTGGTCAGGCCCAGAAAGCCGTAGACGCGCCCCATCCACTCCGCGTCGCGGCGCGCGAGGTAGTCGTTGACGGTGACGACGTGCACGCCCTCGCCCGGCAGCGCGTTGAGGTAGGTGGCGAGCGTGGCGACCAGCGTCTTGCCCTCGCCCGTGCGCATCTCCGCGATCTCGCCGCGATGAAGCACGACGCCGCCGATCATCTGCACGTCGTAGTGTCGCTGCCCGAGCACGCGCCGCGCCGCCTCGCGCACGGTCGCGAACGCTTCGGGGAGCAGGTCGTCGAGCTTCTCGCCGTTCGCGAGCCGTTCGCGGAAGCGCGGCGTCTGCGCGGCGAGATCCTCGTCGGACATGGCCTGCAGCGCCGGCTCGAACGACGCGATCTTGGCGAGGACGGGGTTGAGCGAGCGGACGTAACGGTCGTTGGACGAACCGAAAATGGATTTGGCGAGACCGCCGAACATGGGCGTGTTCCTGTAGAATGGAGGGGCGCGAGCCGAAGGCCGCGCCGGACGAGATGGCTGCTAAGATGGTGCGGCGCGGGCCGCGCGGAAAAGCCCTATTCGCGCCGGCGCTGCAGCCAGAGACGCGGCGCGGCCGTCACGATCGCGGCGGGCGCGGACGCCGCCGGCTCCGCGACCCGATCGGCCGCAGGGCGTGCCGCGAGGAGCACATGCGCGTGGGCGCGCTCCCGCTCGGGCGCGGCGACCCGCACGGCGACCGCTACCGCCTCCGCTCGCGGCGCACGCGCGTCCGCGCCGCCGCCGGACAGGGCGGCGAGCAACGCGGAGAGGAGAAGCAGCAGCTTCATCGCCTGCCGCTCTAACCGCGCGCGGCTGTATCGTCCACTAATGGCGGCTCAGCGCTCGCTGACGATGCTGGTCGTCGACACGGTCATGAGGCCGCCCACGGGCTTGCCGTTTTTGCGCAGCGGCGCCGAGACGACGCGGCCCTTCTTGAACCCCGCGCACGCCGCCGCTCCGCCCACGCCCGACCTGCACGACAGGACGCGCCCTTGCGGGTCGAGCGTCACCGTGACCGCGACGGTCGTGGTGCTGACCGGCCCTCGCGAAAGGTCCATCACCTGCGCGGGCGCGGCGGCCTGCATGAGCAGCATGATCCAGTGCACGCCCATCGCCGTTTCTCCTCGTCCGATCGCGCCAACGACTGGTCGCCGGTTGCTTACCGAAACGTAAAAACGGCCGGGCCGTTGCGGCGGGCCGACGCGTTGGGGCGGCATGGAGCATTGGAGCCGTTCCGCCGTGCTGGTCGCGAGCCGTCTGATCCACGCCGGCCGCGAGGAGGAGTTCGGCCGCTGGGCCGACCGTTTCGACCAGGCCGCGCGCGAGTGCGCGGGCGGGCGGGGCGGCATGCGGCTGGAGCAGCCCAACGGACTGGTGCACTTCATCCAGCGCTTCGAGTCGGAGGAGGCCGCGCGGCGCTGGTGCGACTCCGACGTGCGACGCCGCCTCGCGGCCGAGGCGGACGCCTTTTCGATCGAGCACAGCGAGATCGCGACCGGCGACCGCGTCCAAGTCAGGCTGCCGAGCGAGGCGTCCGTGCCCAAGTGGAAGCTATGGCTCGCGACCTGGGCCGCCGTTTTCCCGCTGCTGCTCGTCATGAACGCGGCCGTCAAAGCGGTGGCGGGCGGCCTGCCTCAGCCCGCGCAGCTCGCGATCACCTCGCTCGCTATGACGGCGGTGCTGACCTGGTTCGTCCTGCCCGAGCTGCGTAAGCGACTCCGCCCCTGGCTGTTTCGCGACGACAAGGACGGCAGCTTGAAGAAGGAGCCGGGCTGATCACCAAAGGGAGCGGACGGGGTACTCGCGCATCTTCGTGTCTGCGGTGACGAGCGTCAGATCGGCGTGGATCGCATGCGCGATCAGCATGCGGTCGGTCGGATCCTTGTGGAGCATCGGCAACAAGGGCAGCAGCCGATATGCCTCGCCCGGGAAGTCGAGCAACGTCGCGTTCAGGCCCGAGAGCAAGATGCCGATGTTATCGACGCCCCCGAGCCGGTTCCGCACCCGTAACTCTTCATATTCATAAGCGGTGACCGCGCTCACCCCGAACTGCACGTCGGCGTCGGCGAGCGCGGCTCGAACGGCGGAGCTCAACCGAGGGTCATCGAGCCCGATCCAAACCAGGACGTGGGTATCAAGCAGCAGGACCAAATTTGCGGTTCCAACGCTCCTCGACTTCCTGGTCGGTCATGGACGGCGCGAGCATAGCGTCGTCGTCGGATACCTTGCCCTTCCAAATACCCAACGTGTTCAGACGTCGCCTGACGATCGCGTCCCGCTGCGCCTCGCTAAGTTCTCGTACCGGAGCAAGCCGGACTTGCGGAGCGCCCGCCTTCGATAACACCACCTCCTCGCCGCGCATCGCAGCCGCGACGAGTTCGGACAGTCGCGTCTTCGCTTCGCCGATGTTCACGTGGATGGTCACGAGCCGGATGGTAGGTTGGCCAACCTGCTTGGTCAAGCACTCGCGACTGGTTCCCGACCCCCCGCCCGCGTAGAGGCGCGCGCATGACCCGCTCCCCCCTCGCCCAGCCCTTTCCCGACATGCCCGCCGTCGCCGGCGTGACCGTCCGCACGGCGCGGGCGCGGTACAAGGAGTGGGACCGGGCCGACCTAACGTTCGTAACGCTGGACGAGGGCACGACGGTGGCGGGTGTGCTGACGCAGAGCCGCTGCCCTTCGCCCGAGGTGGAATGGTGCCGCGCCGCGCTGACGCTGGGCCGCGCCCGGGCGCTGGTGGTGAACGCGGGCAATTCAAACGCCTTCACCGGCCATCGCGGCCGCGCCGCGGTGGAGGCGATCGCCGCGCGTGCGGCGGGCGGGTTGGGCTGTCTACCGTCGGACGTGTTCGTCGCCTCCACGGGGGTGATCGGCGTGCCCTTGCCGATCGACAAGGCTGAGGCCGGAGTCGACGCCGCGCTCACGGTACCGCCCGCGAGCTGGCTCGACATGGCGGAGGCGATCGGCACGACCGACACTTTCCCGAAGGGCGCGATGACGCGGGCGGTCGTGGACGGCCGCACGGTGACGTTGGTCGGCGTCATCAAGGGTTCGGGAATGATCGCGCCCGACATGGCGACGATGCTCGGCTTCGTGTTCACCGACGCCGCGTGCGAGCCCGAGTTCCTGCAACGCGCTCTGACGGGCGCCAACGCGCGCAGCTTCTCGTGCATCACCGTCGACGGGGACACGTCGACGAGCGACACCGTGCTCGCCTTTGCGACCGGGGCGGCGGGCAATTCGGCGTTGGTGGACGAGGACAGCCCCGGCGCCGACGCCTTCCGCGCCGCGCTCGACGACCTGTGCCGCCAGCTCGCGCTGCTCGTCGTCCGCGACGGCGAGGGAGCCGCCAAGCTGATCGAGATCCAAGTGACCGGCGCGGAGAGCGACCGCTCTGCGCACCGAGTCGCTCTCTCGATCGCCAATTCCCCGCTCGTGAAGACGGCGGTGGCGGGCGAGGACGCGAACTGGGGCCGCGTCGTCATGGCTGTCGGCAAGGCCGGCGAGCCTGCCGAGCGCGACCGCCTCTCCATCCGCTTCGGCGACACGCAGGTCGCGCGCGAGGGGCTAGCGGTCGAAGGATACGACGAAGCACCCGTGGCCGCGCACCTCAAAGGCGACGAGATCGAGATCGGCGTCGACCTAGGCCTCGGCGAGGGCGCGGCCACCGTGTGGACCTGCGACCTGACGCACGGCTACATCAGCATCAACGCCGATTATCGGAGCTGACCCGCCTGCTCGTCACCCCGGACTTGTTCCGGGGTCCATGGCTGTGCGTACGATCCGGCCGGTTTGCGTGTACCACGATGGATCCCGGAACAAGTCCGGGGTGACGAGGTAGGGAAAGTACAAATGGAGGGCGGCTGCTTCTGCGGCGCGGTGCGTTACCGGCTCGACGCCGACTCGTTCGACACCGGCTGGTGCCATTGCCGCATCTGCCAGCGCGTTTCCGGCGCGCCGGCGCTGGTCTACACGACCGTGCCGCGCTCCAGCCTCACGATCACCCGCGGTGACGGACTGACGACCATCCAGACCACCAGCTTCGGCGAGCGCCGTTTCTGCGCGCGTTGCGGTACGCACTTGGCGATGACGGTCGCGCACGAGCCGGATATGATCGACGTCACCGTCGCCTCGCTCGACGCGCCGGAGCGCGTCGCGCCCGGCTTCCACATCTTCTGGGCGGACAAGATCGCCTGGTTCGATCCGGGCGACGACCTGCCCCGGCACAAGGCGTCCCGCTCGGGCGACCCAACGCCGCCCGAGCAGGGCGCGGCTTAGCCCAACTGGCCCTCGAGCCAGCCCTTCAGCTGGCTCTTCGGCGCGGCCCCGACCTTGGTGGCGGCCGGCACGCCGGCCTTGAACAGGATCATCGTCGGGATGCCGCGCACGCCGTAATTGCCGGGCGATTCGGGGTTCTCGTCGATGTTGAGCTTCACGATCTCGACCTGCTCGCCCAGCTCGTCCGACAGCTCTTCCAGCGCCGGGCCGATCATCTTGCACGGCCCGCACCACTCCGCCCAAAAATCGACGAGCACGGGCTTGTCGCTCTTCAGCACCTCGTCCGGGAAGCTCTGGTCGGTGACGGTCTTGGTGGGCATGTGGGTACTCCTTCGTTTCGGGTCCGGCATCTAGGACGCCGGCGTCCGTCCCTCAACGACGCTGACCCTAGCTTTGCTCCGCAGCCGCAAAGCGCGGCTTGTGCCTGTCGAGCAGATCGGGCGGAAGCGTGAACAGCACCGGCCCCGCGGTATAGAGCAGCCCCGCCTCGAGCGTCCGTCCGGGGAAGATCACCCGCAGCGCGGCGGCGTAGGCGGCCATCTGCCGCAGGTGGAACTCGGGTATCTCGTCCAGCGACTCCGGCACGAGCCGCGTCGTCTTGAAGTCGACCACGCGCACGAGCGCGTCGCCGATCAGCAGCCGGTCGACCGTGCCCGTCACGACGCCGCCGTCCACCACCGCCGTGATCGGCGCCTCGGCGAGCGAGTCGGGCCCGAACAGCTCGGCGAAACGAGCGTCCTCCAGCACGGCGAGCACCGCGTCGATGATCTCCGCGCGCTCGCCCGCCTCCTCGACGCAGGCCACCTTCTCCAGCCAGTGATCGGCCGCCGCACGGCGCTTATCGGGTGGACAGGGCGGCAGCCGCTCGAACAGCGCGTGCATCAGCGTGCCGCGCTCCGCCGCCTTGCGCTGCGCCTGAGAGGGCGGCGGGTTCGCCACCTCGTCGCCGCGGATCGCCGAGGGCGCGAGCGGCCGCGGCGGACGCGACTCCTCCGGCAGCGGCCGCCGCGCCCAATCGGGCAGCATGGGCTTGGGTCCGTCAGGACCCCGGTCCGCCCCGCGCCGGCCCACCGGCTTCTGCGGCTCGATTCCGCGGAACTCGCGTGGCGCCCCGCCGTACACCCGCGGCACGCCCAGCGCGTCGAACGCGCGGTCGGCGGCCGTGTACCAGCTCATCACGGGCGCGACGCCCTTGTTGCGCGGCCCCAGCGAACCGGTGATCACCAGCCGCTCCTCCGCGCGCGTCGCGGCGACGTAGAAGAGCCGCCAATGCTCCTCCAGCTCGCGCCGGTCCGCCTGGGCGATCGCATCCGCCATCGGCCCGCCCCGCTCGGCGGCGCGCGGGCGGAACACGGGGATGGGCTCCGCCCCCTCCTCCGGCGACCATTTCAGGACCGATCGCGGCGTCAGCGTCGGATCGACGGTCGCGTCCGCCAGGATCACGAGCGGCGCCTGCAGGCCCTTAGCCGCGTGCGCCGTCATCACGCGCACCGCGTCGAGCGGGGCGGAGGGGTCACGCTTGATCTCCACCTCGCCGCGGTCGAACCAGTCGAGGAAACGCTGGAGCGACGGCGTGGTTGTTGTCTCGAACTGCAGCGCGGAGTTGAGCACCTCCTCGATCGGATCGCGCGCTTCCTCGCCCAATCGCAGCAGCAGCTTACGTCGCCCGTCGAGCTGGCCCGAGAGAAGGTCCTCCAGAAACGCGTAAGGTGTGAGGAAGTCCGCGACGCTCAGCATGTGGCGGAGCGGCTGGAGGCGTTCGGGCGGCTGCGTTTGCTGCAGGTGCCGCCACAGGCTCGTCGAGCGTCGCACCGCCGCGTGCATCAGCTCGTCCTGCGTCCAACCGAGGAGCGGGCTGACGAGCAGCGACGCGAGCGACAGGTCGTCGTCGGGCTGGAGCACGAAGCGCACCGCCGCCAGCAGGTCCTGCACCGCCAGCGGCGCGTTCAGCCTGAGCCGGTCGACGCCCGCCACCGGCACGCCCTCCGCGTAAAGGCGGGCCACGATCAGCGACGCGAGCTCGCCCCGGCGCTTCACCAGCACCATGATGTCCTCAGGGCGAAGCCGCCGGCCCTTGGACTCGAGCATCAAGCCGTCGCGCAGCCACTTCTTGATCTGTGCGGCGATCCGGCGGGCGTTCTCGCGGACGGTGTCGCTGACCCAGCCCTCCTCGTCCTCGTCCGCGCCGCCGTCGACCACCGGCTCCCACAGCGTCACGGTACCGGGGCCGGGCACCTCGCTCCGATGCGGCTCGGGCCGGTCGTAGAGGCCGAGGCCGGGCGCTGGGATCACGTCGAGCGCGCGGTCGACGAACTCCAGCACGGGGCGCGTGGAGCGGAAGGACTGCACCAGCGACAGCCGCTCGAACGGCAGGCCGCGGTCGTTCTCGGGCACGTCGGCGTCGTACACCTCGCCCGCGCGCCGGGCGAAGCTCTGCTCCGCGGCCTCGAAGAAGCGCGGGTCGGTGCCCTGGAAGCCGAAGATCGCCTGCTTGTAGTCGCCCACCGTGAACAGGGTGCGCGTACGCGGAGCGTAGATGCCGCGACCGACGAAGAACTCGTCCACCAGCGCCCGGACGATCCGCCACTGCGACAGGTTGGTGTCCTGCGCCTCGTCGATCAGGACGTGCTCGGTCACCTGGTCGAGCTTGTAGCGCACCCATTCGCCGATGCCGGGTTGATCGAACAGGTCGACGGTGCGCTGGATCAGGTCTTCGAAATCGACCGCGCCGACGCGCCGCTTCGCCGCGGTGTAGGCGCCCGCGAACTCGCGCCCGACCTCCAGCCCGTCGGCGAGCAGGTCGGCGTACCCCGCGCGCGCGGCCTTGGCGAGCATCTCGCCCGACCAGTCGGCCAGCTCCTCCGCGAGGCGCTCGTACTGCGGCTCGGCGTCGAGCACCTTGGCGGGGATCTTCTTCAGCTCACCTTTCTGGGTCAGCACCACGCCCGCGAGCTCGTCGAGCGTCGCGAGCCGCGCATGCGCCTCCGAGCCGATCCAGCGCTCCACCGCATCGGCGTTCTTGGTCCCTGTCGCCGTTCCCCAAGCCCGGTTCGCCGCCGCGATCCGTCGGAGGCCGCCGCAGTCGAACCCGCCGCACTCGCCCGCCAACGCGTCGGCGATGTCGCCGTCGGGCAGGTCGAGGTTGCGCCGAACCCATGCCTGTATCCCGAGCGGCAGCGCGTCCATCGCCCGTGCGCTCCGGGCGCACTCGATCAGGAAGCTCTCCGCCGCGCCCTCGCCCAAGCGCCGGCTCAGCGCGCCGACGATCTCGACCGGCCGCCTGCGCCCCTCCCGCTCCGCTTGGGCCAGCATCAGCGCCAGCGTCTCGCGCAGCAGCACCGCCTCCTCGCGCGCCTCCAGCGGGCGGAAGCCGGGCGCGAGCCCCGCCTCGACCGGAAAGGCGGCGAGGATCGACTGGCAGAAGCTGTGGATCGTCTGGATGCGGATGCCGCCGCCCGGCGCGTCGAGCACCTTGGCGAACAGCGTGCGCGCTTGGGTTTGCAGCTCGGGCGTCGGGTCCTCGCCCAGCGCCGCGAGGTCGCCCGCCAGCTCGCCCAGCGGCATGCGCACCCAGGCGGCCAGCCGCTCGCTGATCCGCCCCGCCATTTCGGCCGCGCCCGCCTTGGTGAAGGTGAGCGCCAGGATCGCGTTCGGGTCGACGCCGCGCAGCAGCAGCCGGAACACGCGCGCGGCGAGCACCTGCGTCTTGCCCGTACCCGCGGAGGCGGACAGCCACACATGCGCGTTCGGATCGGACGCCGCCTCCTGCGCGCCCTTGAGACGCGGCAGCGGCGAGATGCGATCGAGGGCTTTGGCGGCCATCGGCTACTCCACCCGCCCGTACCACTCGTCGCGGCGCATGAGCTGGTCGTACTCCGCATAGGGCGCGTATTCCGGCACCAGCTTGGCGGTGAACGGCTCCTCGCCCGTCAGCCATTTGCGCGCCGCCTCGACGAACTGCGCCGCCGCGCGCGTCGTGAACTCGTCGGTGACGATGCGGTCGCGCTCGCCCGACGGGTGCACCGGCGAGACCACGCGCCCGAAACCCTCCTTGAACTTCGCCAGCGACCAATATTCGAACGCTTTGGCCCGCCCCTCCACGTTCGGGAACCCGCCCCGCTCGGCGATGACGCCCAGCATGCCGAGCTGCATGGAGAAGCCCTCCTTGACCGCCGCGGTCGAGGGCGCCTGGCCCGTCTTGTAGTCGATAACGCCCAGGCTCCCGTCGGGCAGTCGGTCGATGCGGTCGTAGCGCCCGGTCAGCGTCACGCCCGCGATCTCGGTCCCGCCCGAACCCTCGACGGACAGGATGCGCCGCCCCTCCGCCGCGGCCTCGGCGACGGTGGACGCGATCCACTCGACCGCCTCCATCAGCCGGGGCGACCACAGCGCCCGGATCATCGGATGCGTGAGCTCGTCCTCCATCAGCGCCCGCGCGCGCTCGGGCAGCTTGGCGGGGTCGGCGCGGTCGTGCCGGAACCACTGCTCCAGGATCAGGTGCACCGCCGTGCCGCGCCAGCGTGCGGACGGGTCGGCGTCGACCGGCTCCAGCGGGTTCAGCCCCAGCACGCGCCGCGCGTAGAAGGCGTAAGGGTCGGCCTTGAGCCGGTCCACCTCGGTCACGGAGATGCGATCGGGACGCAGGTCCGCCGGCGGTGAGGGCGCGGGTCGGTCGGCGGGCTTGAAGTCGCCGGGGTCGTCGATCGCCTCCGCCCAGCCCTCCAGGTCGTACGCCCGCTCGAACCGCTCGCCCGCCAGCGCCTCAAGCCTCAGCCAGAAGCGCGACGCCAGCGTCGGCGCGCTCTCGTCGCGCCTGGCCCGCGTGATCAGCGCCTGCGGGGCGCCCAGCGCCTGCCCGAAATCATGCGCCGCTAGGCCGACGCGCCGCTCCAGCCCCGGCAGCCCGAGCTCCTGCCGGATGCGCGGTGCGAGCCAGGGGTCGGGCGCGGGGATGCCCGGCCATACGCCCTCGTTCAGCCCGCCGAGGATCATCAGGTCGGCCGATTGCAGCCGCGCCTCGATCTGCCCGTAAATGGCGAGCCGCGGGTGACCGCCGAACGGCGGCCGCACCGCCTGCTCGTCGAGCAAGGTGCGCAGCAACGGCGCGACGCCCTGCGGGTCGATCAGTCGCGGCCCGTGCCCGCTCTCCCGCTCGAGGTCAGCGAGGAACTCCGCCGCGCACCGCCCTTCCGGCCGTGCCCAGATCGCCTCGCCGCACAGCGCCTGCGCCGCCTCGCGCAGGCACGCCACGAACGCGCCCAGCGGCTGCGGCCCGTCGCCGTACGTCCGCGCGACCGGTTCAAGGCAGGTCCGCGCCGTCGGCCACCAGTCCATCGCGATCGCGCGCGCCTTGCCGTCGGGCGCGAGCGGATCCTGCAAGTGCCCGTCGATCCCCTCCAGCCCCGGCGCGGGCCGCGGGCCCCGCAGCACCTGGTCGAGCGCCCGCGCCCCGCGCAGCCACTCGCCCCTACCCTCGCCCGACTTGACGAGCGGGTGCTTGAGCAACGTCAGCAGCGACAGCGGCGGGAAACGCTGCGCCGCCGCGTCCGCCAGCGCCAGCAGGAACGTCCCCGGCGGCAGGATCGCGAGCGGTCGCCCGGCGGAGTCGTCCGCCTCCACGCCCCAGCGCTTCAGGTGCGCGCCCACGCGCCGCGCGAGCTTGCGATCGGGCGTGACCAGCGCGGCGGTGCGCCCCGGCGTCTCCAGCACCTCGCGCATCGCGAGCGCGATCCCCTGCGCCTCGGCGGCGGGCGTCGGGAACTCCGCCGCGCGCACGCCCGCCAGCCGCCGCTCCTCCGGCCGGAGCGCGCTCCACGCCCCCGTCGCCTCGGCGGGTGCCAGCGCGTTCTGGATAGCCTTGCCGCGCGCCGCGCTCGCGTCGTGGTCGGATCCGTAAGGCCAGGTCGCGACCTCCGCCCGGTTCACGCCCATGCGGTCGAGCAGCACCTTGAGCCCGAACTGCGGGTGCGTCTCGATCGAACGCCGCGCGCGGCCCGTGTCCGGGTCGGGCTCGTGCGGTCCCAGCGAGTCCCACTCCTCGTCCGGCATGGCCGTCGCCAGCCCGGCGAACACGACGGTGCCGTCGCGCATCGACGCCACGCACCGCATCAGCCGCGACACGCAGGGCGACGAGTCGGTCACGCCCGCCGCGCAGACGAAGCCCGCCGGCGGCTCGACGGCCCAGCGCTCCGATAAGCGGCTGATGAGCCGCGAGCGGCGGTCGACGGGGTCGATCATGCCTAGCCTGGCGAGCTCGTCGGGCCAGCGGTCCAGGATCACCTCGAACAGCTCGAGCGAGCGCTGCCAATGCTCCGACAGCTCGGGCGTCAGATCCAGTTCGCGCAGGCGCTCGGGCTCGATCTCCTCGAGGCGCATCTGGTCGAGCGTGCGCGCCAGCTCGCCGGCCAGCCGCACCGCCTCGCCGGCGTCGATCTCCGCGCCGCGCCGCGCCCGCTCCTCCGCGATTAGCCGCGCCAGCATCATGCGCCGCCGCATCGGCGGCACGGCCGGCGGGACGGGATCGTCGCCGACGGGGTCGAGCGCGGCGCCCACGCCTTCGCCGATGTCCGGATCGCCCAGCGCCACCATGCGCGGCAGCAGCAGCCCGCCGCCGCTCGCGCGTACGAACGCTTCCGTGATCGCGCGGACGGAGCGGTTGTTGGGCAGCAGGATGATCCCGCGCGCGATGCGGCCCGGCTCGTCGCCGTACCGCTTCATCAATCCCGCGACGAGCGAGTCGGCGAACGCCCGGTGGGCGGGGATGGTGTAGACGCGGGGCTTGCGCGCCTCAGCCACCGGCGAGCACCGCCTCCGTCGCCGGGATCGCCTTGGGAGAGCCGACGTCGAACCACATGCCCTGGTGGACGACGCCGTAGAGCCGCTCCTTCTCGAGCGAGCGGTTCCAGAACAGGTTGGTCGAGAACGGCCCGTCCGGATGGTTCTCGATCACGCGGGGGTCGAGGATCTGCACGCCCGTATAGACGAAGGGCGCGACGCGGCCCTGCTTGCGCCGCGCGACGATCCGCCCGTCGCCGCCGATATGGAAGTCGCCGCGGCCGGGATGGTTGTACGCCCTCGCGAACGGCACCACGAGCAGCAGCGCATCCATCACGTCGCCGTCCCAGCGATCCGCCAGCAGCCGGATCGCGTCCACCGGCCCGTCGACCCAGAGATTGTCCGAGTTCACCACTAGGATCGGCTCGTCGCCCAGCAGGTGGCGCGCCTTCACCAGCCCGCCGCCCGTCTCCAGCAGGCGCTCGCGCTCGTCGGAGACAATGATCTCGATGTCGGACGCGTAGCGCGCGAGGTGCGCCTCCAGCGCGTCGGCGAGATAATGGACGTTGACCACCGCACGCTCGACGCCCGCCGCGCGCAGCCGGTCGAAGACATGGTCGATCAGCGCCTTGCCCGCGACCTCGATCAGGGGCTTGGGCCGCGTGGCGGTGAGCGGGCGCATGCGCTTGCCCAGGCCCGCCGCCATCACCATCGCGGTGCGCGGCACGGGCGCCGACGGCTGCGGCCTCAGCGCGAGCGCCGCCCTCCTCATCGCGCCAGCGCCACCGGATCGCCGCGCATCTCGGGAGGCAAATTCGCGTCGAACCAGCGCGTCACGGGGCCGAGCACCTCTTGCTGGAGGTCGCGCTCCAGATAGCCCCAGACGCGCGGCAGCAGCGTCGGGTAGCGCGGCTTGCCGTCGCGCTTCCACAGCCGCGTGAAGATGCCGACGATCTTCGCGTTCCGCTGCGCGCCGAGCACATGGTAGGCGCGCATGAACGCGTCGCCCGCGCCGGTGGCGTCGCGGTAGCGGCGGAGCATCAGCTCCTCCAGCCCCGGATCCACGTCGCGCCTGGCGTCCTGCAGCAAGGAGACGAGGTCGTAGGCCGGATGCCCGGCGAGCGCGTCCTGAAAGTCGAGCAGCCCGAGCCTGTCGTCGACGAGCATCAGGTTCTCGGCATGATAGTCGCGCAGCACCGTCACCGGCTCGGGCGTCAGCGCGTGCTCGAAGACGCTGTCCCACGCGGCGCGATAGCCCTCGACGTCGACGTCCAGACCCACCGCCGGGCAGTACCACTCGGTCAGCAACGCCGCCTCGCGGTGCAGCACGTCGCGGTCGTACGGCTCCAGGGGTCCGGCCGGGTGCTTGTGCAGGTCGACGAGCACGTCCACCGCCGCCTCGTAGAGCGGCGTCATGCGGCCCGGCTCGGCGTCCACCGTCTCGCGCATGCGCCGGTCGCCGAAGTCCTCCAGCAGCACTAGACCCTGGCCCAGGTCGGACGCGAGAATGCGCGGCGCGCCGAAGCCGCGCTCGCCCAGCCACTCGCCCACCGACAGGAACGGCCGCGGGTCCTCGTGCGGCGGCGGCGCGTCCATCAGAACGGCGGACGCGTCGCCGCGCTTCACGCGGAAATATCGGCGGAAAGAGGCGTCGCCGGCGAGCGGCAGCACCTCAGCCCCGCTCCATCCCGCCCGTCCCAGAAACTCGTCCGCGCCCGCAGGCGGCGTCATGTCGACCATCGGCCTTCCCATGCCGCGGGCGCATCCCAAGTCAAGGCGCGTGCGCCGTCCGGTTCGATCGAGAGCGTGAGGCGCAGCGCGTCGGGCCAGCGGTCCGGGCCCGCGCGCTCCGGCCATTCCACGACGAGCACGGAGTCGCCCAGCGCATCGTCGAGCCCAAGCTCCTCCACCTCGTCCGGATCGTCGAGCCGGTACAGGTCGACGTGCAGCACCGGCAGCCGCACCTCCGGCGGGCCATAGGGCTGCACGATCGCGAACGACGGCGACGGCGCCTCCCCTTCCAGCCCCAGCGCGGCCAACAGCCCGCGCGCGATCGAAGTCTTGCCCGCGCCGAGCGGTCCGGACAGCGCGACCACATCACCGGGACGGAGCTTCAGCGCCAGTTCCGCTCCGACCGCCTCGGTCGCGGGCGCATCCGCTAATCTCAGCACCTCCCTCTTCCCTCCGGGGAGAGGGTCGGGGAGAGGGGCAGTGTCGAGACGGCGGCGCTCGGCCCCTCTCCCCTGCCCTCTCCCCGCTCTGCGGGGAGAGGGAGAATGTGGCTCACCTTCTCGGCAGCTCCACCGTGACGAGCGTCCCCTCGCCCACCTCGCTGACCAGCTCGATGCGCCCGCCATGCGCTTCCACGAACTGCTTGGCGAGCGGGAGCCCCAGGCCCAGCGCGCGCTCGCCGCTCGGCTGGATGCCGGGCTCGGCGAAGCGCTGAAACGCCTGTGCCTGCGCACCCTCATCCATGCCCGGGCCGTTGTCCGACACCACGATTCGCGCGCTCGTCGCGTTGCCGTCGGCGTGGAGCAGGACGCGCCCGCCCTCCGGCGTGGCGGCGACCGCGTGGCGGAGCAGGTGCTCGACCACCTCGCGCAACCGCTTGGCGTCGCCCGTCACGCGCCCCGTCGAGCGCGCCACCTCGACCGCGAAGTCGAGCTTGCGGCGCTTGGCGGCCGGCAGCACCGTCTCGGCCGCTGCGCGCGTGACGGAGGCGAGGTCGACGTCGCCGCGCTCCATCGCCCCGTCCGCCGTCGCCCCCTGCGTCAGGTCGAGCACGTCGTCGATCAGCAGCCCCAGCCGCTCGACCGAGTCGAGGATCGCTTCGACATAGGCCGAGCCTTGGCTCGACAGCTCGCCCGCATAGCCGGAGTGCAGCATCTCCGCGAAGCCGCTGATCGACGTCAGCGGCGTGCGCAGCTCGTAGCTCATGTTGGCGACGAACGCCGTCTTGACCTTGTCCGCCGCCTCCAGCGCCTCCGCGCGCTCGCGCAGGGCCCGCTCGATCTTGCGGCTGTCGGTGATGTCCAGCATCGTGAACAGCGCGTTGCCGTCGGGTAGCGGCA
Source organism: Sphingomonas lenta (assembly GCF_002288825.1). GTDB lineage: Bacteria > Pseudomonadota > Alphaproteobacteria > Sphingomonadales > Sphingomonadaceae > Sphingomonas > Sphingomonas lenta. The sequence goes on along the minus strand of NZ_NSLI01000001.1, from coordinate 364,566 downwards.
CGGCGGCGAACTCGAAGTGCCGGCCGTCCGCGAACGCCACGCGCCCGCCGCGCTGCTGCCGCTCGACGGTGGCCGAGCGCACCAACTCGCCGATCAGCGCCGCGCGGTTCGGCGTCGCGAGCCTGGGCGCGGCCTCGGCGGCGAAAGCGTCGACGCGGGGGTGCCCCGCCAGGAACTCCTCCTCGAAGCCCCACAGCGCGCGAAAGCGGTTGTTCCACAACTGCAGCCGGCCGTCGGAGCCGAACACGCCGATCGCCTCGAACAGGTTGTCGAACGTCGCGGTGCGCACGCGCAGCAGCGTGTCGCGCGCGCTCGCCAGCTGCACCTGCTCCGTCCGGTCCTCGAAGATGAGCAGCAGTCCCCCATCGGGCAGCGGCTGCGCCACCACGCGCAGGTGCGTGCCGCCCGACAGGTGCCACGCCTCCTCGGCCGCGCCGTCCGTCGCGGTGAACCACTCGCGCCGTTCGGCCTTCCAGCCCGGGAAGTCGCGCACCTCGGGCAGGCGGTTCGCCTCGCGCATGCGCTCGAGCACGCGGTCGAACTCGGGCCGGTCGGCGAGCCACTCGGTGCGCATCGCGAACATGCGCCGGAAGGGCTGGTTGCAGAAGACGAGGCCACGGTCCGCGCCGAACTGCGCCACGCCGGCGGAGAGCCGGTCGAGCATCGCGCGCTGCGCCTCGGCGAAGCGCTTGGACGCGGAGCGCGCCTCCTCCAGCTCGGTGATGTCGATCGCGAAGCCCGCGACGCCGCCGGTGTGCAGCGGCACGTCGAACAGCCGGAGAGCGCGCCTGGCGCCCGCGATGGTGGCGGGCAGCACCTGCGTCTGCGGCCGCCCGCTCTCCCGCGCCGCCGCGGCCCCGCCTAAAGGCCCGCCCGCGCCCGTAGTCTCGACCAACTCGATCCCGCGCGCCACCACGTCGGCCGCGTCCTTGCCCTCGACGGCGTCCACATAGGCCGAGTTGACGATGGCCAGCTTCAGGTCGCGGTCGCGGTACCACATGGGCAGCGGCGCCGCCTCGATCAGCCCCGTCATGGCGTCGAACGCGCCGCCGAGCTCGCCCACGTCGCGCCGCAGACGCGTGATCTCCGCCTCGCTCTCCGTAGCGTCGAACGCCCAGAGGATGACGTTGCCCTCGCCCAGCTCGCCCGACGAGCGCATGCCCTTGAGCGTCAGCGTCCGTTGCGCGCCGACGGGCCTGACCGCGCGCGTGAAGCTCCGCCCCGCCAGCCTCGCCGCCTGCACGTCGCCCGCCAATCCTTTGGCGTCCGCGGGCTCCAGCTCCGGGTCGAGGTCGGTCAGGAACTCAGGAATTTGGGCGAGCCCGAGCCAGTCCGCCATGCGCCGGGGCATCTCGACGCGCCCGTCGGGCCTGACCGTCGCGGCCAGCGCCGGCGCGCCCGACAGCAGCGCGTGGAGGCGCGCATTCTCGCGCAACGCGTCGCGCGCCTCGCCGCGCGCGCGCAGCCCCAAGAACGCGCACCCCCCCGCGCCCGCCACCAGCACGAACAGCACCGCGCCGACGACCGCGAGCGTCGCGCCCGTCACCCCTTCCAAGAACCGCCCCCGAGCATCGCACCAGCCTAGCCGAAGGGAAGCCGCGCCGTGAACCCCGAATGACGGGCCGGTCCTCCGATGTCCCGGAGGGCCGGCCCGCCACCGCGGCGTTCAAATCAGAACAGCGGACCCGTCTTCACCCGCACGCCCAGGAACGGGAATCGCCCCAGCGGGCTCACAGGATAGGAGGTGTTGGTCCGGTACGGGTCCACGTCCGTCACGTTGTTGACGCCGCCATAGAGCGAGAACCGGTCGTTCAGGTCGAAGTTGAACGACACGTCGTGGACGAACAACTCGTCGACAAAGCCGGCGGGTCCCGCCACGCGGTCCGCCGTCTCGATCTCCACGCCGCCGATCGTCTGTCCGTCGATATACTGGACGCGGTAGCCCAGCGAGAACGGCCCACGCTGCCAGTTAACCGAGCCCACGGCGCCGAACTCCGGCCGTCCCTGCTCGCCCAGCTCGGGGTCGTTGGCGGTGGGGTCGCCGGGATCGAAGAAGAAGTTCAACTTCTCCGTCCAATTACCCGTCGCGCGCAGCTGGAAGCGGTTCTCGCCCAAGCGGAACTGGTAGCTGATCGTGGCGTCGATGCCCGACGTCTCGATGCGTCCGAAGTTCAGCTGCGTCTGCCGCAGGAAGTTCAGTCCCAGGAACGTCGGCGACGCCGGGTTGCGGTTGCGCGTGAACAGGTCGCAATACTGGTTCTCGATCGTCGCGGCGTCGTAGCAGCTGTCGACGATGTCCTGCGCGCTGACCGCGTTGATCGCGTCCTCAATCTCGATGTTGTAATAGTCGGCGCTGATCACCAGCCCCGGGATGAAGCGGGGCGCGAGGACGCCGCCGAAAGTGTAGGTCTTGGCCGTCTCCTCCCGGAGGTCCGGGTTGCCGCCCGTCGTTCCCGAGAAGCGTGCGGAGAGCGGATCTTCGAAGCCGATGGGGAGACCGTCGGCTTGGCAGTTCGCTTGGCGTCGTGCGGGATCGGGGGCGCTCGCGATCTGCGCCGCGTCGCACGGGTCTGCGGGACGGAATACCGTTCCCTGCTGCGGGTTGAACAATTCGGCGATGTTGGGTGCGCGGATCGCCTGCGCGTAGGTGCCGCGCAGCCTGATGTCGCTGATCGGCGCGTACACGCCGTTGACGTTCCAGGTGAAGGTTCCGCCCACCGTGGAGTAATCGGAATAGCGCGCCGCGCCGCTCAGCTCCAACTGCTCGAAGAAAGGACGACCCTTCGCCAGCGGCAGCCGAATCTCGCCGTACACCTCCTTCACGTCGTATGCGCCGCCCGAGTTGAAGATGCGGGTCTGCGCATCGAAGGTGAGCGCCTGGTTCGAGCTGAGGTCGCCGATGAAGGTGCCGGCCGGCCCCGCCGGAGAACCCGACGGAAGGAGGCCCAGGTCGAGCGGGTCGAAGCGCGTCCGGCTGCTCTCTTCGCGGTATTCGCCGCCCAACGCGAACTGGACCGCGCCCCCCGGCAGATTGAAGAAAGCTCCCGTATTGCCGACGAGGCTGGCGGACGCGACGAACTGCTCGACACGCGCCCGCGTCGTGGTGGGCGCAGTGATGAAGTCGACGCCCGCCTGGCTGACGGAATTCGACCCGTTGAACAGCGATACCGGCGCGCACTGACCGTCGCCCGGCCGGAAGGTGAAGAACCCGCCCTCGATGAAGGGGAAGAACTCCGAACCGCGGTAAGGTGTCGGGTCGGTGTCGGACCGGCAACGCGGGCCGTTCGGACCCTGCACCACGTCGATCGCGGCGAACAACCTGTCGTACAGCACCGAATTGCTGAAGGTCACCGCCGAGTCGGTACGGCCGTAGTTGGTCGCGACCTCGTAGCTGAGCTCGGGCGTGATCGCGCCCCGGGCGCCGCCGACGATCCGATAGGTGTCGCGCACCGCCTCGGTAAAGCCGGGGCCCAGATCGGTGAAGTCGCGCGACACGCGGAGGCCGCCCGCCTCCACCGCGTCCGCGCGCAGCACGGCGGGAATGAACGGATTGTCCGGGGCGATATAAAGCGAGTCGTAGAAGGTGTTGTACGGGTTCTGCGAGCGCGTCTCCGTGCGGACGTACTTGCCTTCGGCGAAGAGCGTCAGCGCATCCGAATACTCGTACTGGGTCAGCAAGTTGACGTTCACGCGCATGTTGCGCGGCAGCAGCGACTGGGCGCTGAACCGCTCGGCGGCGCCGTCACCGCCGAATTGGTTCGACCCCGACGCGATCAGGCCGTCCTCGAAGATCTTCACGCCCCCGCCGGGCGTCGATACGTAGCAGCCGCCGAAGAAATTCGGCACGGTGGTCACGCCGATGAAAGACTCGTCGCAGTCCTGCACGCCGTTCCGGTTCGCGTCGTAGATGAAGCCCTGGTAATCGTCGCGCGCGATCAGGCCGGCGGTGGACGAGATCGCGAAAGACGGGAACGACTGGAAGGCCAGCGACGGCGCACCCTGGGTGCGCGCAATGAGCGCCTGCTCCGCCGAGGTCAGCGAGGGCGCGGTCCCGAACAGGCGCTGATACTCGGTGGAGAAAGCCGCCGCGGAGGGGATCCGATACCCGTAGGGAAAGTACTGGTTGCCGTCCTCGTCGAAGTTGCCGAGCTGGTAAAGGCGCGCGAAGTTCGGCGTCGCGCCGGTGATGTCGCCCCGCTGGAAACGCAATGCCGGGTTCGGATAGGTCTGGCCGACATTGGCCCGCGCGTTGTTCGCCGTGTAAGGCCGATCGCCGTATTGGAGTTCGTCGCTCGTCGTGTAGCTGCCCGCGAGCGTGATGTTGCCCCGGCCCTCGTCGAAGTTCTTGCCGATCGCCGCGTCCAGCGTGAACTGGCGCCCATCGCCCTCATCGGAGATACCCTGGGTGACGTTGAGATCGAGCCCCTCGAAATCACGCTTCAGGACGAAGTTGACCACGCCCGTCACCGCGTCGGCACCGTAGACCGCCGACGCACCACCGGTCAGGACCTCCACGCGGTCGATCAGGATGTTGGGGATGGTGGAGATGTCCACCGCTTGCGACCCCGGCACGCCGGCCACGTGCCGGCGCCCGTTCACCACGACGAGCGTGCGGTCCACGCCCAGCCCGCGCAGGTCCAGCGAGGCCACGCCGAGATTGGTCCCGACGTCGCGCTCCAGCGAGTCGCCGATCGTGATCGAGTTGGACAGCGCGGGAATTTCACGCAACGTCTCGGACGCGTCGACCTGGCCGGTCGAGCGTATGTCGGCGGCGGTCACCGTGCTGATGGGCGAGGGCGCCACCTCGTTCGGGTCGCGGGCGAGGCGGGTGCCGGTGACCACCACGTCCTCGGTCGTCTGCGGCTCGGGGTCGAGCACCGTCTCGCCCTGACCGCCCGCGGCGGCGGTGCCGACGGGTACGTCCTGCGTCTGCGCCGCGCCTGGAACGGCCCAGGCGAGCGCGACCGCGCTCCCGGTCAGCAACGTCACTCTATTGAAGCTCTTAGCGATGGTCATTCGCGATCCCCCTTCACGATTCCGCACGGTCCGGCGGTTCCGCCGCGCATGCACGACGACCGCCTCCCCTCCCGCGCGCGCCTCCCCTCTCGCCGGGAGTTCCGCCGCGATGCACAAGAGGTGACAATCCGATGACGCTGTCAAGCCGTACCCGTCACGAAAAAGGCCGCTCCCGTCGCCGGGAGCGGCCCTTCCTGAGCGACCGGCCGGAACCGATCAGTAGCGGTAATGGTCCGGCTTGAACGGCCCCTCGACCGGCACGCCGATATACGCGGCCTGCTTGGGCGTCAGCTTGGACAGGTGCACGCCCAGCTTCTCCAGGTGCAGCGCCGCGACCTTCTCGTCGAGGTGCTTGGGGAGGACGTAAACCTCGTTCTTGTACTTGTCGCCCTTGGTGAACAGCTCGATCTGCGCCAGCACCTGGTTGGTGAAGGACGAGGACATCACGAAGCTCGGGTGGCCCGTCGCGCAGCCCAGGTTCACGAGCCGGCCCTTGGCGAGCACGATGATCTGCTTGCCGTCGGGGAACTCGACCAGGTCGGTGCCGGGCTTCACCTCCGTCCACTTGTAGTTGGACAGCGCGGAGATCTGAATCTCAGAGTCAAAGTGGCCGATGTTGCAGACGATGCTCATCGGCTTCATCGCGCGCATATGGTCGGCGGTGATGACGTCCGCGTTGCCGGTGGCGGTGCAGAAGATGTCGGCGCGGCTCACCGCCTCCTCCATCGTCACCACCTCATAGCCCTCCATCGCCGCTTGCAGCGCGCAGATCGGGTCGATCTCCGTCACGAGCACGCGCGCGCCGCCGTTACGGAGCGACGCCGCGGAGCCCTTGCCCACGTCGCCGAAGCCCGCCACGCAGGCGACCTTGCCGGCCAGCATCACGTCGGTGGCGCGGCGGATCGCGTCGACCAGCGACTCCTTGCAGCCGTAAAGGTTGTCGAACTTCGACTTGGTGACGCTGTCGTTGACGTTGATCGCCGGGAAGGGCAGCTCGCCCTTCTTGGCGATCTCGTACAGGCGGTGCACGCCGGTCGTGGTCTCTTCGGACACGCCGCGCAGGTTCTTGACGGTCTCAGTCAGGTAGCCGGGCTTGCGCTGGATGAACGCCTTGAGCGCGCGCTGGAACTCGACCTCCTCGTCGTTTTCCGGCTCGCCGAAGCTCTCGCCGCGCTCCAGCTTCGCGCCCCAGAGCGCGAACATGGTCGCGTCGCCGCCGTCGTCCAGGATGATATTGGCGGTCGTGCCCGAGCCGTCCTGGTCCCAGTCGAAGATCTCGCCGACATAGTCCCAGTAATCCGCCAGCGTCTCGCCCTTGATGGCGAAGACGGGGATGCCGGCCGCGGCGATCGCGGCGGCGGCGTGGTCCTGCGTCGAGAAGATGTTGCAGGTGGCCCAGCGCACGTCCGCGCCCAGCTCGACTAGCGTCTCGATCAGCACCGCGGTCTGGATCGTCATGTGCAGCGATCCGGTGATGCGCGCGCCCTTCAGCGGCTTGGACTGGCCGAACTCGCGGCGAAGCGCCATGAGGCCGGGCATCTCCGTCTCGGCGATCTTGATCTCCGCGCGGCCGAAATCGGCGAGCGCAATGTCCTTGATGGCGTAGTCGTGGGTCTCGGCCTTGAGTGCGGTTGCCACGTCTGAAACTCCGATTTGATGGGGCCGACCAAGACGCCTGAACCGTCGATCGGCACGGGCGGCACATAGGGCGAGCGCCGGCAAAGAGCAAATATAAAGAAATCTTTATATGAGCTCCGGCGCGAGCCCGGCCGGCGGTCGGCCTCGGCCGAACCGTCCGACGACGCGGCTCCGCTGCGGCGCGCTCTCCAAGCCTAAGCCGTCCCCGCCCCGCCCACCAGCAGCCGCGCGTCCACCCCCGCCATCGCCAGCCCCGCCGCCCAGCGTCGCTCGGCGGGCGTCGCGTAGATCAGGTCGGTCGCGCCCTCGACGTTCAGCCAGCCGGGCCGCGCCAGCTCCGCCTCCAGCTGCCCCGAGCCCCATCCGGCATAGCCCAGCGCGATGACCCAGCGCCTCGGCCCGTCGCCTTCCGCGATGGCGCGCAGCACGTCCACCGTGCCCGACAGCGCCCAGCGCCCGGCGACGTCGATCGTGTCCTGTCCCGACCAGTCGCGCGTGTGCAGCACGAAGCCGCGCCGCGTCTCCACCGGCCCGCCGAAATGGACGGGTGCGTCCGGCGTATCGCCCGGTTCGATCTCCAGCTGCTCGAGCAGGTCGTGGAAGCCCAGCCCATCGACCACCGCGCCGAGTCCGACGCCCACCGCGCCGTTCTCGTCATGCGCGCACATCGCGATCACCGCGCGTTCGAAACGGGGATCGCCGATGCCGGGCATCGCGAGCAGGAATTGCCCGGTGAGGAAGCGCGCCGTGTCCATTGCGCCAGCCTACCGCCTCCGTCCGATCGGTACACGCTTGAAATGTCGCGTTCCTTGAACGAGTGGACGCGCGAAACGCAAAAAAGGAGCAAGCGACCATGATCAGCGTCGGCGATCGTCTTCCCAAGGCCAGCCTCGTCAAGGTGACCCCGAACGGCCCCGACGCCGTCGACACCGAGGCGTATTTCCGCGGCCGCCGCGTCGCGCTGTTCGCGGTGCCGGGCGCGTTCACGCCTACGTGCTCCGCCGCGCACCTGCCGAGCTTCGTGAACCGCATGGGCGAGCTCAAGGCCAAGGGCGTCGACGAGGTCGCCTGCACCGCGGTCAACGACGCATTCGTGATGGACGCCTGGGGCCGCCAGGCGCAGGCGGAGGGCGTGACGATGCTCGCCGACGGCAACGGCCATTTCGCGGAGGCGCTGGGCCTCTCCGCCGACGCGTCCAAGTTCGGCATGGGCACGCGCAGCCGCCGCTACGCCATGCTCGTCAACGACGGCGTGGTCGAGCAGGTGCACGTGGACGCGCCCGGCGAGTTCAAGGTGAGCTCGGCGGACCATCTGCTGGCCAACATGGCCTGATCCGGCCTTTTACCTCCCACCCGTCACCCCGGACTTGTTCCGAGGTCCATCGGTGTGCGGGCGATCCGCTCGCCGGGAACGCACAATCGGTCGCCCCAAGCTCGTTGCCGGTGCGCGCAGCCGACGATGGACCCCGGAACAAGTTCGGGGTGACGGCTGAGATCATGAGAGCGGCGGTATTCGCCCGCACGTCTTGCCCTCGTCCCCCGCACGCCTTAACGGCCCCGGATGACTGCATCCGACATCGTCGCCGAGCTCGACCACCTCTACGCCGCGTCCGTGGAGCGCCTGAAGGCGGCGCTCACCGCTTACCTGGTCGATGGCACGCCGCCCGCGCCCGAGTCGCGGCAGGACGGCAGCTTCGCCTATCCCGAGATCCGCCTGACCTATGCCGGCCACGTCGACCGGCCCACGCCCATGCGCTCCTTCGGCCGGCTGGTCTCGCCGGGCGAGTACCGCATCAGCGTCACCAAGCCCGCGCTGTTCTCCGACTACCTCATCGAACAGCTCACGCTGTTGATCGAGGATTACGGCGTCCGCGTCGAAGCCGTGCCGGGGCGTCAGGAGATCCCCTTCCCCTACGTTCTCGATCCCGGCCACGCGCTCAGCCTAGACGCCGTCAGCGCAGCCGAGCTCGCGCGCTTCTTTCCCGCGACCGAGCTCGCGCATATCGGCGACGAAGTTGCGGACGGCCTCTACTTCGCCACCGCTTGGCGCCCGCTCGCGCTGTTCGACGCGCTCCGCACCGACTTCTCGCTCGCGCGCCTGCGCCACTATACCGGCACGCCGCCCGAGCACACGCAGCGCTTCGTGCTGTTCACCAACTATCACCGCTACGTCGACGAGTTCGTCCGCTGGGCGGGCAGCCAGCTCGGGAACGGCAGCCGCTTCACCGCGCTCTCCGGCGCAGGCAACATCGTCATCGAGAGCGCGGACGAGCTGGAACGGCTCGTCAGCGACGGCGCATGGCGGCGGCATCAGATGCCCGCCTGGCACCTAATCGCGCCCGACCGTACCGGCATCACGCTCGTCAACATCGGCGTCGGCCCCGCCAACGCCAAGACGATCTGCGACCACTTGGCTGTGATGCGGCCCGAGGCCTGGCTGATGATCGGCCACTGCGGGGGCTTGAGGCCCTCGCAGCGCATCGGCGACTACGTCCTCGCGCACGCGTACCTGCGCGACGACCACATCCTCGACGACGTGCTCCCGCCTGAGATCCCCGTGCCCGCCATCGCCGAGGTCCAGCTCGCGCTCGCCCGCGCCGCCGAGACGGTGTCGGGCCAGTCGGGCGAAGAGCTCAAGCGGCGGCTCCGCACCGGCACCATCGTCACCACCGACGACCGCAACTGGGAGCTCCGCTACTCCCGCTCGGCGCTGCGCTTCTCGCTCAGCCGCGCGGTCGGCATCGACATGGAGTCCGCCACCATCGCCGCCCAGGGCTACCGCTTCCGCGTCCCCTACGGCACGCTGCTGTGCGTCTCCGACAAGCCGCTCCATGGCGAGCTCAAGCTGCCCGGCCAGGCCAACCGCTTCTACGAACGCGCGATCAGCGAGCACATGCGCATCGGCATCGAAGCCTGCGAACAGCTACGTCAGGAGGGCCCCAAGCTCCACAGTCGCAAGCTCCGCGCCTTCGACGAACCGCCATTCAGATGACCGCGTTCCTCCCCCGCTCGCAGCGGGGGAGGGGGACCAGCGTAGCTGGTGGAGGGGGAGCGACGGGATGCGTTGTCCACCCGCACCGCCCCACCGCCATCGGTGTACAGCTATCGACCGCGGGGAAACGACTCGTGACCGATGCGTTACGCTACCGAACCGGAACAGGGAGAAGCCATATGGCCGACGAGACCAACGACACCCCCGCGCCCGCCGAAAACAAGCCCGCCCCGCGCCGCCGTCCGCCGCGTAAAGCTGCGCCGAAGAACGAGACCCCGTCCAAACCCGCCGCCAAGCGTGCGTCGCGACCCTCCACCGCCGCCCCGAAGAAGCCCGCCGCGACCCGCAAGGCTCCGGAGCGCAAGTCCGCCCCGAAGAGCGACGCGGCCAAATCCTCGTCGCGTACCGACCGCGCGCGCCAGACGCTGAACAAGGCGGCGGACTCGGTCGGCGGCAAGCGCAATGTAGGCCTGATCGCGGGCGGCCTTGCCGTCGCGGGCGCGGCCGCCGCAGCGCTCCTGTCGCTGCGCGGCTCCACGCCCAAGCGCAACGCCGTCCCCGCCAACGACACGAGCGCGAAGGCGCATCAACCGGACGGGACGGACTCGTCCGGGCAGATGGAGGCGATGATCGCGGATGAGAGCATGATCCCCGAGAGCACGCCCAAGGCCTAAGCCGCGCTTAGGCGAGGAAAGGCGTGCTCTCCGGCCGGCGACCGGCTGACCTTGCAGTCAGCCGTGTCGACCGACGAAGCCTGTCCTGAACTTGTTTCAGGGCGGCTCCACCACGGCGCTACCCGCCTACCCCAGTCACCTCGGCACGAGCGCATAGTCGATCCAAACCGTCGCCGTCCGCTCCATTTCCCCGCTCGCGACGGGCGGCGGCGGAGGCGGGGGTGGCGGAGGCGGCGGACCGCCGCCGACCCGACTTCCCGTCACGACCACATAGTCGACCGGCCGCGCGTAGTTGCCGCGCTCGCTCACCCTGAGCACGCGCGAGACCCGCATGCCGAGTCCCGCGGCATAGGTGTCCGCCTGCGCCTTGGCGTTGGCGAGCGCGGCCGCACGCGCCTCGGGAAGGCCGCTGCTCGGGTCGAGCGTGCCCAAGTTCGGCCCGTTGACCGAGTTCGCCCCGGCCGCGAACGCCGCGCCGATCACGTCGGAGGCCCGGGCGAGCTGCGTCACCGTGACGGCGACGCTGTTGTTCGCGACGTAGCCGCTGATCCGCGGCTGGCCCTCATAGTCCTGGGGACTGCCGCGTTGGAACCGCGGCTGGACGCTGATCTGCTGCGTCCGGATGAAGCGTTCGGCGATCCCGGCGTCGCGCACCGCCCGGATCACCGCCGCCATCTGCCTGGCGTTCGCCTCCGTCGCCTCCTGCGCGGTCGCGCCCGTGCTCACCACGCCGATGCTGATGAAGGCGGCGTCCGGCCGGAACTTGTGGTTGCCCGCCGCCTGCACCTCCAGCAACGTCTCGCCGGGCTGCAACGCGATCTGCGCCGCAGCCGGCGAGGCGATCAGGGCTAGGACGAGGGCGGCAAATCTCACCATCCGCTCGGCTTACCCCGGTTCTGCTGGTCGAGCCACTTCTTCAACGGCGCGAAATAGTTCGCCATCGCCTTGCCCGACATCTCGCGGCTGCCGGTGAACGCCTGCAGCGCGTCGGGCCAAGGCTTGGATTGACCCATGGCCATCATCGCGTTCAGCCGCTCGCCGACCTGCTTGTTCCCGTAAAAGCTGCAGCGGTGCAGCGGGCCCTTCCACCCGGCCTGCCGGCACGCCGCCTCGTAGAACTGGAACTGCAGCACCCGCGCCAGGAAGTATCGCGCATAAGGCGTACCGCCGGGAATGTGGTACTTCGCACCCGGGTCGAACTTGGTTTCGTCGCGCGCGACCGGCGCCTTCACGCCCTGGTACTTGAGCCGGAGCTGATCCCACGCCGCCTGATACTGGCCCGGCTGGATCTGCCCGGAATAGACGCCCCAGCGCCACTTATCCATCAGCAGGCCGAACGGCAGGAACGCGATCTTATCCATGCCTTGCCGCAGCAGCAGGCCCACGTCCTTGTCGGCGCTGGGCACCTGGCTCTTGTCGAGCAACCCGATCTGCGTGAGATACTCCGGCGTGATGGACAGCGCGACGAAGTCGCCGATCGCCTCGTGGAAGCCGTCGTTCGCGCCGTTCATGTAGAGGAACGGCTGCTGGTTGTACGCCCGTTGGTAGTAATTGTGGCCGAGCTCGTGATGGATGGTCACGAAGTCGTCGGAGTTGACCTTGGTGCACATCTTGATGCGCAGGTCGTCCTTGTTGTCGAGGTTCCACGCGGACGCGTGGCAGATCACCTCGCGGTCCGCGGGCTTCACGATCTGCGACCGCTGCCAGAAGGTCTCCGGCAGCCCCGCTAAGCCGAGCGAGGTGTAGAACTGCTCGCCCGCCTTGACCATCTTGGTCGGGTCGTACCCCTTGGCTTTCAGCAGCTCGCCCGTGTCGAAGCCCAGCTCGCCCGCACCGGCGGGGGCGACGACGTCATAGATGTTGCCCCACTCCTGAGCCCACATGTTGCCGAGCAGGTCGGCGCGGATCGGGCCGGTCTTGGGCTGCACGGCGTCGCCGTACTTCTCGTTGAGCTTCCAGCGCGTGTAGGTATGGAGCGACTTGTAGAGCGGCTCCAGGTCCGCCCAGATCTTGTCCACGGCCTTTTCGAACTCGGCGGGCGGCATGTCGTAGCCCGAACGCCACATCGCGCCCGTATCGGTGAAGCCCAGCTCCTTCGCACCTTCGTTCATCAGCGTGACCGACTTGGCGTAGTCCGCCCGCATGGGCGCGCCGACATTATCGTGCCAGCTGACCCACATCTCCTGCAGCTTGGCGGGGTCGCGCACCTCGCCCATCGCCGCCTCGATGTCGGAGCCGTTGACCGGCTTGCCGTCCAGCGTGCCCCGGCCCTTGCCGTAGGTGGACGACATGCGCGTGCTGATCTCCGACAGCTCGCCCGCCGCGCCAGGGCGCGACGGCGCGGGGCTGGTGATGCCGCCGCGCAGGATCTCCAGCTTGCGCTTGGTGTCGGCGGACAGGCCGGCCGTGCGCAGGTGCTGCGCCGCCTCCAGGCCGAAGCGCACCTGCATTTCCGTGATCTCGGCGCCCGCCTTGGCCGCCATCGCGTCGGTGTCGTCGGTGATGTAGGTCTGGTTGACCCAGGCGACCCGGCCGGCGTCGACCGACGCGTCGGCGAGCGCTTTCTCGGCCTGCGCGACGAAGGCGTCGGCCGCCGCGGGCGTGCCCGCCGCGGCGGCGGTGGCGACCGGCGCGGCCTGGGGCGCGTCGGCGTAAGCGGGAGCGGCCATCGCGCAGGCGAGCGCGAAGAGCGACGTACGACGGATCATCTGGATCTAACCCTCTCTTCTGTTCTGAACTCAACCGGCCAGGAAGTCGGCGATCGCCCGCCCCAGCTCCGGCTTGACCACCGCGCTCATATGCCCGCCCGGCACCTCCGCATAGCGGGCGTTCGGGATGGCGTCGGCGAGCGCGGCCGCCGAACCGTTGTCGAAATCCTCTGCCCCGCAGACGATGAGCGCGGGCTGAACCAGTTGAGATAGCACGTTTTCCGGCGTGTCCACGAACGTGTCGAGCACGCCCAGCAGCGCTTGCGGATCGCCGCCCGTCGTCTTCAAGAACGCTTCCGCCATCCACTCCGGCGACCCGCGCTCGTGCGAGCCAAGATTGGTCAGGATCTTGCGGAAATGATCCACCCGCCGACCGGTATGTAGCAGGCCTTCGAGCCCCATGCCGGAGAACACGACGCGCCGCGGCGAAGCTTCCGTCGTCAGCATCCGCGCCACCGTCCGCGCGCCCAGCGAGTAGCCGCCCAGGTCATAATCGGTCAGCCCCAGATGCTCGACCAGCGCATGGCCGTCCCGCGTCAGCGCGTCGGGCGGGTACGCGGCCGGACCGTGCGGCTTGTCGCTCTCCCCGTGCGCCCTAAGATCGGGCATAATGACTCGGAACCCCTCGGCCGCGATCGCCGCCGCGTGTCCGTATCTAATCCAATTGGTATTCGCGTCGGAGAAATAGCCGTGGATCAGGACCACGGGCCGACCCTCGCCCATCTCCCGATAGGCGATCCGCACCCCGTCGAAGCTGTGAAAAAAACGAGTCTCAGTCGGGGAGCTTGCCACAGGCGGCGATCCACTTGGCGGTGATGTTGGGCAGTTCGTCCGTCCGCTTACCGGGAAGCGCGGACGTGTCCAGCCACGCCTCGTGCCGGCTCTCGATCCCGGCGTGCGACGTCGGGCGGAACCGGCCCGGCTCGTCGAAGCTGCCCACCGTCAGGTCGAGATGCGTGCTCCCGTCGCCCTCATAGGTCAGCGGCGTCCCGCACTCGGCGCAGTGTCCGCGCACCGCGATCGGCGAAGACCGATACCGGTCCGGCTCCGCGGCGTTCCAGGTCACCGCGTCGCGCGGCACCTCCTTCAACGCCGCCGCCACCCCGCCCGTCGCCCGCTGGCACATGCGGCAATGGCAGAGGTACGCGTCATCGTCCGCGATCTCGACCGAGTAGCGGACTCGTCCGCATTGGCAGCCGCCGGAGGCGGTGTTAGACATCCACTACCTCGAGCAGCTCCCGGTAGCTCGTTCCACCGCAGGCCTCCACTAGCCTCTTGTCCGCCGTCACTACGCGCGTCTCCACAGCTTCCGCGAGCGCGAGAAACACACAATCATATACGGGGTGGTCCAACGCGCAGCCGATCTCCAATGCTCGGGACACCAGCGTCTGCTCATCAAGCCGGTTCACGGCCGTCTCAGCGTCCGCGAGCGCCGCCGCCGCTTGCAACGCGTCGATCTCGCGTCGTCTAACCTTTTTCCAGAGCGCGTTCGCCAGCTCCGACCACATCAGCCCCGGCGCCACCAATGATTGTCCAAGATAGTTCGCCGCCGCTGCGCTACCCTCCTCCGCCACGTACCAGGCGAGCACCACGCTGGTGTCCACCACACGAGTCACGCGCCGCGATATCCGTCCCGATCCTCGCGAACCAACTCGACGGCCGGCGTCTGCGGCACCGGTGGCGTCATTGCGCGGATCGCTGCCGCCCTCTCCCGCAACGCGCTAATCTGGGCGCTGGTCCGGGGCCGCATCGCCTTGAGCGCCTCTCGAAGCTCGGCCTCTAGAGACCTAGCGTTGCGTTCGGCTGCTTCGCGATAAGCGGCGACCGTCTCGTCATCGAGGTTGCAAATAAGCACCTGCGCCATGCCGGCGTGATATCAAAGTGATATCACCCGCTCAAGCCGCCTTCTTCAGGTGCCGCCGCCCGAGCAGCTCCGCGATCTGCACCGCGTTGAGCGCCGCGCCTTTGCGGAGATTATCGCTCACGCACCACAAGGACAGCCCGTTCTCGACCGTCGGGTCCTCGCGCACGCGGCTGACGTAGGTCGCGTATTCGCCTACGCACTCGATGGGCGTGACGTAACCGCCGTCTTCGCGCTTATCGACGAGCATGACTCCCGGCGCCTCGCGCAGGATGCGTTGCGCTTCGGCCGCGCTGATCTCGTCCTCGAATTCGATATTGATCGCCTCCGAGTGGCCCACGAACACGGGCACGCGGACGCAGGTGGCGGTCACCTTGATCTTGGGATCGAGGATCTTCTTGGTCTCGACCACCATCTTCCACTCCTCCTTGGTCGAGCCGTCGTCCAGGAAGCTGTCGATGTGGGGGATGACGTTGAAGGCGATCTGCTTAGTGTATTTCTTCGGCTCGGCGGGGTCGCCGACGAAGATGTTGCGCGACTGCTCGAACAGCTCGTCCATGCCCGCCTTGCCCGAGCCGGAGACCGACTGGTAAGTCGCCACCACCACCCGCTTGATCTTGGCGCGGTCGTGGAGCGGCTTCAGCGCCACCACCATCTGCGCCGTCGAGCAGTTGGGGTTGGCGATGATGTTCCGGGCGCGGTAGCCGTCGATCGCGTGCGCGTTTACCTCCGGCACGATCAGCGGCACGTCCGGGTCCATGCGGTAGAGCGACGAGTTGTCGATCACCGTGCAGCCGGCGGCCGCGAACTTCGGCCCATAGACCTTGGTCGCCTCCGACCCGATCGCGAACAGCGCCATGTCCCAACCGGCGGGATCGAAATGCTCGATGTTCTTGACGGTGAGCATCCGCCCCGTCTCGCCATATTCGATCTGGTCGCCCTGGCTGCGCGAGCTCGCCAGCACCGCGATCTCGTCGGCCGGAAACTCGCGCTCGGCGAGGATGTTGACCATCTCGCGCCCGACATTGCCGGTGGCACCCGCGACCACGACACGATAACCCATTCGATCCTCCAACAGTCGCGGGACACATAGGCCCCGGCCGCGAAGCCGCCAACCAAGCTTTACTTAACCGGCGTGCTCCTGACTTCCCGATCCAAGAAGCCCAGGATCGTCCGCCACAAATGCGCGCTGACCCCCGGCCCGCCGACGCGGTGCGTCTGGCCCGGATAGAGCATCATCTCGAACGGCCGCGCCTCGCGCTGCATGGCGGCGGCGAAGGCGGTGGTGTTGTCCAGGAACACGTTGTCGTCCGCCATGCCGTGAATCACGAGCAGCGGGTCGGCGATCTTGCCCGCCTCCTCGATCGCGTTCGACCGCTTGTAGCTCTCCGACGCGGTGCGCGGGTCGCCCAGGTAGCGCTCCGTGTAATGCGTGTCGTAGAGCTGCCACTCGGTCACCGGCGCGCCCGCCACGCCCGCCGCGTACACGCCGGGGTTCGCTTCCAGCATCTTGATCGTCATGTACCCGCCGTACGACCAGCCGTATGTCGCGATCTTGCCCGCGTCGACGAACGGCAGCGTCTTCAGATACTCCGCCCCCGCGAGCTGGTCGGCGACCTCTACGCCGCCCATCGCGTGGAAGATCTGGTCCTCGAACGCCTTGCCGCGGTTGTACGAGCCGCGATTGTCGATCTGGAAGAAGATCCAACCCTGATCGACCAGGAACTGCGGCAACGGTCCCTTCCACCCGCGCGTCACCGACTGGTTGTGCGGCCCGCCATAGTGCTGGAAGAACACGGGGTACCTTTTCCCCGGCTCCAGCTTGGGCGTGATCATCTCCCAGTGCAGCGTCGAGCCGTCCGCGGCCTTGATCGTGCCGAAGCGCGACGGCTCGTGGCTCGCGAGGAACGGCTGATACGGGTGCGCGCCCGCCACCGCGTTCTCGTTGATCCAGCTCAGCCGCTCGCCCGCGCTGTCGGCCAGGTACACCTGCGTCGGCTGGTTCGTATTCGACCGCGACACGATGAAGCGCTCGGCGTCGCCGTCCGCGACCGCCGTGTGCGTGAACCCGCGCTCGGTCAGCCGCTTCGGCTGGGCGCGGCGCTTATAGTCGAGCGCGTAGAGGTGCTGCTCGAGCACGTCGTCCTTGTTACCCAGGAAGTAGAGCCGCCCCCGCCCCTCGTCGACGCCGACCAGGTCCGTCACGACCCAATCGCCGTCGGTCAGCTGCGTCCACCGGCCGCCCGCGAAGCGGTACAGGTGCCCGAACCCGTCGCGCTCCGAGCGCCAGATCAGGCTGCCGTCCTTCATCGGCCGGTACGCGTCGGTCAGGTTGATCCAGCTCCGCTCGCCCGACCGCTCGGTGAACAGCACGCTCGACTTGCCCGTCGCCGGGTCGACGCGCAGCATGTCGAGCGTCTTCTGGTCGCGCGTCTGCCGCTGCACCAGCAGCGCCGAGCCGTCCGGCGTCCAGTCCACGCGCGCCAGGTAGATGTCCGAGTCCGGGCCGAGATCCACCTTCACCCGGCCCGACCCGTCCGGCTTCATCACGAACAGGTCGACCAGCACGTTGGGCGTCCCCGCCGCGGGATAGCGCTGCTCGTAGGTCTTGGTCCCGTCCGCCCCAATCGCCGCGCGCACCGCGACCTTGACCGGCGCCTCGTCGAACCGCTCCACCGCGATGTAGCGCTCGTCGGGCGACCACCAATAGCCCGTGCGCCGGTCCATTTCCTCCTGCGCCACGAACTCGGCCTCTCCGAAATGGACGGTGCCCTTGCCCTCGGTCGTCACCGCGCGCGCGTCCCCGCCCGCCAGCGGCTGCACGAACAGGTTCTGGTCGCGCACGAAGCTGACGTAACCGCCGCGCGGGGACACGACCGGGTTCAGCTCGCCCTCCGGCGTGTTCGTCAGCTTGCGCGTCCGCCCGTCGAGCGTCGCGAGGTAGAGATCGCCGTCGAGCGGCACGAGGATCGACTTCCCGTCCGGCGCCCATTCATACGCTACGATGCCCTTAGACCCGCCGATTCGCGCGCGCTCGCGCTGCATCTTCTCCGCCTCAGACAGCTCCGCGCCCGATCCGACCTGCTTCGAGTCGACCAGCATCCGCTCCGCGCCGGTGCGCGTGTCCCGCGCCCAGAGGTCGAAGCGCTCGCGCTCGTCCGCCCGCGGCCGCAGCGACGTGAGCAGGCTCCCGTCTGGCGACAGCTTCAGCGCGCGGGGCTGCTGGCCCGACAGGTCGGGGCTGCCGAACACGCGCTCCAGCGTCAGCTGCTGCGCCTGCGCCGCGGGCGCGCCCTGCTCACCCGCCAACGCGGCCGTCCCCACCGAAGCCAACGCCAAGCCGAGCCACCATGCGCGCATCCACCTCTCCGTATCGTCTGGATCGGGCCGCGCGGGTAGCGGCCCCGAGATGAACGGGAGCTAGCGGATGGAACAACAGAGGGACAGCCCCCCTTCTCAGCCCTCTCCCGCGAAAGCGGGAGAGGGTTACTCGCTCGGCGCTCGCACCGTCCACTCGCCCCTACGCCGCAGCACCAGGCGGTAGTAGCCGAGCGCCAGCATCACCTGAGCCCCGGTCGCGATCAGCGCCGGCCGCCCCTCCTCCAGGTCCCACCAGCCCACCCACGCCACGTAAGCGAGAGCCGCGAGCGTCACCGCGGGCGCGAGCGGGTAGAGCGGCATCCGGTACGGCGCATGCGCCGATCGCTCGCTCCCCCGTCCCGCTACCGCCGCCAGCGCGATGCCCGCATAGATGACGAGCAGCCCCGTCCCGCTCAGCACCAGCAGCAGCCGGAGCGGCAGAAGGCAGCACGCGACGCCCACCGCGCCCACCATCAGCGTGCCGATCCAGGGAGACCCGAGGCGCGGGTGCACCGCCGTCAGCCAGCGATCCACTGGCCGACCCCAGCATCCATCCCGCCCGCTCGAGTAGAAGAAGCGCGCGCACGCGACCGTCCAGGCGATCACCGAGTTGACGATCGCGACCACCACGCCGACCGCCACCCAGCCCGCGACCGCGTCGCCCGCCCGCAGCGCGACCAGCATCCCGAACGGGTCCTCCGCCGTCAGCAGCGCGCGCAGGTCCGGCGTGCCGACCAGCGCAGCCAGCAGCGGCAGCCCTTCGAGCAACAGCGTCAGCGCCAACGCCGCCAGCACCGTCCGCGCGATCAGGCGGGGCGCGTCCAGCATCTCCTCCGCGAAATAGACCGCCGCGCCGTAGCCGTTGAGAGCGAACACCGCGATCGTCGTCGCCAGCCCGATCCCCGCCGCGCTTGCGGGCGCGAAGCCCTGCGCCGTCGCCTCGACGGGCGCGAGCAGCAACTCCGCCGCCCCGCGCACCGGCTCCGCGAAGCCGAGCCACGCCACGACCGCCAGCGCTACCACCTCGGTGAACAGGAAGGCGCCCGTCACCCAGGCGTTGACGCGGATGTCGAGCACCGCGATCAGCGCCGATCCCGCCACCACCGCCACCGCGATCGGCACCGCCGGCAGGCCGGGCGCAACTGCGGACAGCACCGCCGCCACGCCGAGCCCGGCGACCGGCGGGAAGAGCAGGTTGTTGAACACGTTGACGCCCAGCATCGCGAACCCCGCGGCGGGCCCCAGCGTATGCGCGACCGCGACATACTCGCCGCCCGCCACCGGCCAGGCGGAGGACAGCTCGGCGTAGATGAAGGCGGTCGCGACGCACACGACCGCAGCGATTGCCATCGCCCACACCGCGCCCGTTCCCGCTTCGGCGAACATGCCCGGCACGATCACGAAGACAGACGAGGCGGGCGTCGTCACCGACAGCGTCAGGAACAGCACGCCCCACAGCCCCAGCCGGCGCACGAGCGGCGTCGCCGCGGGCGTCTCCCCCTCGATCACGTGCGTTCCCCCAACCCCGGGCAGCGTGATGACGTGGTTAACGGACCCGCGCAAGGCCGCTGGGGGTCAGCTGTAAGCGATCATCCGCCCGGCATAGACCACGCCCAGCCACAGCCCGATCGACGTGATCGCCAGCCCGCGCGCGAGCGCGTCCGGCCGTCCGCCCAGCCGCCTCCATCGCCAACGAAAGAATAGCGCGTTCGCCGCCGCCAGCGCGATCAGCACCAGCTTGCGCTGGAACATGGCCGACGCGGCCAGCGCCTCGCCGTCGGCGGCGAACAGGACCGTGCCGCTCGCCACCATGATAGCCAAGCCCGCCACCGCGACGGGCGTCAGCGCGCGGGCGAGCGGCTCGACCAGCAGCGCCCGCCACAGGCCTGCGAGCCGGAGGTCGACGACGCCGATCCCGCCGACCAGTATGACGAGGCCGAGCAGGTGGAGCACGTTGGCGATCGGGTACACCTGCCCCGACCCGCGCGCCCAACCGGACAGGCCGATTGCGTCGAGCCAGGCGGCCGCCGCGCCGATCGCCGCTTCCACTAAGGTCAGCGCAGCTCGACGGTCTCGGAACCGACGGTGATCCGCTCGATCCGCATCTCGGCCGTGCCGTCGCGCCGGGCGTAGCCGACCAACGTCACGGGCTGGCCCTTGTTGATCTCCTCGAGCGCGAGCCCGCGCGCCTGCATCCGCTGCACGGGTGCCAGCACCACGTCCCAGGTCTGATTGCCGCGCCGTATCTTCGCGGTCCCGTGGGGGTTGCCCCAGCTGACCTGCTCCAGCCGGCCCTTGACGGTCAACGGCTTGGCTTCGTCGTACGAGCTCCACCCGTGATGCGCCGCCGCGGGCGCGGCGAGCGGGAGAAGGGCGAACGTGGCGAGGATGGTGCGCATCGGTTTGCTCCTGCGAACGACAGCAGGAACGCACGATGCGGGAGCGGGGTCAAGCGCCGCCGTCCTACAAGGCGCGACGCCACAAACGTCCCCCTCCCTCGTCACCCCGGACTTGTTCCGGGGTCCATCGTCGCACACGCATCCCCGTACATTAGCGCGCACCAACGGTAGTTCGAGACCCGCAACCGGTTCGTCCGGACAGCGATGGACCCCGGAACAAGTCCGGGGTGACGGCAGGGCGTTCCGTTACCCTGGACCTAGTAAGCCCGCCCGATCAGCACCCGCTCGACCGCGGGCCGGCCCGTAAAGACGCAACTCCCCTCCGGCCTCCCCTGCCCCATCGGCGCGTTGCGGATCGTAAGCTTGAGCGCCTTCAGCCGCTCGACCACCGCGTCCAGCTCGTCGCCGCTCGGCCGCGACCAGGCGACCTCGGCCCAGCCCGGATTGCGCGCGGACTCGGCGAAGCGCGCCTCCACGCCCGCCCAGTCAGCGACGGGCCCGATGCCGTCGCGCAGGCGCTCGGTCGCCTCGGCGTGCAGCGCGGCCTGGATCGCCTCCAACAGGCCCGCCGCCTCGCCCAGGAACGCGTCGCGCTGGCTGATCGCGCTGTCGACCTTGCCGTCCTCGCGGTACAGCCGGTCGCGCCGGATCACCGACACGTTGCCGCCCGCCACATCGCGCCCGCCGACCTCGATGATCACCGGCGCGCCCTTCTTGACCCAACTCCAGCGCTTGTTCGCCGCCTTGCCGTGGCGTTGGTCGAGCAGCGCCCGCACCGGCTCGCCGAACGCGCTCAGCTTCGCCAGCTCGCCCTGCAGCTCGCGGCAATAGGCGACGATCGCCCCATCCTCCGGCTGATCGCGCAGCATGGGGACGATCACCACCTGCCACGGCGCGATGCGCGGCGGCACGCGCAGGCCGTCGTCGTCGCCGTGCACCATGATCACGCCGCCGATCATGCGCGTCGACACGCCCCAACTCGTCGTATTGGCGAGTTCGAGCTGCCCCTCCGCATTTTGGAACCGGATGTTCTGCGCGGAGGCGAAGTTGGTGCCGAGGAAATGGCTGGTGCCTGCCTGGAGCGCCTTGCCGTCCTGCATCATCGCTTCAATCGAGTAGGTCGCGACCGCGCCCGGGAAACGCTCGTTCTCCGGCTTCTCGCCCGCGATCACGGGCAGCGCCAGGCAGGTCTCCGCGAACTCGCGATAAACCTCCAGCATCCGTAGCGTCTCCTCGCGCGCCTCGTCCGCCGACGCGTGCGCGGTATGCCCCTCCTGCCACAGGAACTCGGCGGTGCGCAGGAACATGCGCGTGCGCATCTCCCAGCGCACGACGTTCGCCCATTGGTTGATCAGCACCGGCAGGTCGCGCCACGATTGCACCCAGCGGGCGAAGGCCGCGCCGATCACCGTCTCCGACGTCGGCCGCACGACCAGCGGCTCCTCCAGCTTGGCTTCCGGGTCCGGCGTCAGCCCGCCCTTGCCGTCGCCGACGAGCCGGTGGTGCGTGACCACCGCCATCTCCTTGGCGAACCCCTCCACATGCTCCGCCTCCTTCTCGAAATAGGAGAGCGGGATGAAGAGCGGGAAATAGCAGTTCTCGTGCCCCGTCGCCTTGATCCGATCGTCGAGCAGCCGCTGGATGCGCTCCCAGATGCCGTAACCCCAGGGCCGGATCACCATGCACCCGCGCACGCCCGACTCCTCGGCCAGATCGGCCTCGGCGATGACGGCTTGGTACCAGGCGGCGAAGTCCTGCTCGCGGGTGACGGGGAGCGCGTGTTTGATGGCCATGGGCGGGGCGCTTACCGCTCCTCCTCCTTTTCGTCACCCCGGACTTGATCCGGGGTCCATGCGCGGTCATTCGCGACGCGACTGCGGCCAGCGGACGCGCATGGATGCCGGGTCGAGCCCGGCATGACGGAAGAGAAGAGTGGCCGACACGCAAGACCGCATCCCCGCCGCCATCGGCCTGCGCCTGCTCTCCGTCGCGCTGTTCGGCACCATGAACGCCGTCATCAAGCTCGCCGAGGGCGCGGGCGCGGAGCTGATGGAGATCCTGTTCTTCCGCCAGTTCGGCGCAGCGCTGCTCATCACCGCCGTGATCGCGGCCGGTCCCGGCCTCGGCTCCGTCCGCACGCGGCGGATGGGCTCGCACCTGCTCCGCGCGGTCGTCGGGCTCGCGGCGATGGCGTGCTTCTTCACCGCGATCATGGCGCTGCCGTTGGCCGAGTCGACCGCGATCGGCTTCACCATCCCGGTCTTCGCCACGATTATAGGCGCGCTGGTGCTCAAGGAGCCGACGGGCGTGTGGCGCTGGGGCGCGGTGCTGGCCGGCTTCTTAGGCGTGCTGATCGTGACGCAGCCGGGCGGGAGCAGCATCCCGCTCTGGGCCGCGGGCGTGGCGTTGTGCGGCTGCCTGCTGACCGCCTTCGTCTCCATCCTGCTCCGCCGGATGAGCCGGACGGAATCGACCGGAACGACGGTGTTCTGGTTCTCCGTTCTGTCTCTTCCGCCGCTGGGCGCGCTCTACTTGTTCGACGTGCAGGCGCACCCGCCGCTCACCTGGGCCTACCTTTTCGGCATCGGCTTCCTCGGCGGCGCGGCGCAGTTCGCGATGACGGGCTCGCTCCGGCTCGGCCCCGTGTCTGTGGTAGTACCGATGGACTATTCCAGCCTGCTCTACGCGACGTTGCTCGGCTGGCTCCTCTTCGACGCGCTGCCTGCGCCGGCAACCTGGGTCGGCGCGCCGATCATCATCGCGAGCGGCCTCGTCATCGTCTGGCGCGAGCAGGTCCGCCGTCGCCAGGAGACGAGCCAGGCGATCGGCGACCCGGCCTAGCGGCGGCGGTACACCACAGACAGGTTGTTCGCCGGCATCTCGACCAGCCGCTCGAAGGTGAACCCGGCCTGTTCAGCGACGCGCGTGACCTCCTCCAAGTCGCGCAGGCCCCATTCGGGGTTCCGCATCCGCAGCGACTGGTCGAACGCCTCGTTGGACGGCGCGGTCGGCACGTCGGCTCGCCTGTACGGGCCGTAGAGGTAGAGCGGCGCTCCCGCCGGCAGCAGCCGTGTCGCGCCCGCGAGCAGGCCCAGCGTCGCCGCCCACGGGCTGATATGGACCATGTTGATGCACAGCACCGCGTCCGCCCGCTCGACCGGCCACTCGCCCGCGGCATCGAGCGCGATCGGCGGACGCACGTTGGGCAGCCCCTCGCACCAGGCTGTGATCGACGCGAGCGCCTGCCCATCGGGATCGCTCGGCTGCCACTCCAGCGCGGGGAACAGCCCGGCGAACCAGGCGCAATGTTCGCCCGTCCCGCTCGCGACCTCCAGCACCAGTCCGGACATCGGCAGCACCTCGCGGAGCACCGCGGCGATCGCGTCGCGGTTGCGGACCGTGGCTGGGGCGTACCGGCGGGGATCGGTCATCGCCGGGGCCTTGCCCTAGGCCCGGCCCGCCGCCAAGCTCGGCGCATGCGTTTCCTGCCCTTAGCCCTGCTCGTCGCCGCCGCTGCCGTGCCGTCCGAGGACGCACGGTTCGCCGCCATCTGGCAGGCAGAATGGAAGCAGCGCGTCGCCGAGCACCTGGCCGACGACGATCCGGACGCCGTCTCCGCGCACCTCGCCGACGTGTCCGCCGCCGCGCACGCCCGGCGCGAGGCGCGCTGGACCGACGTGCTGCGCCGCCTCGACGCGCTGGACGAGGCGAAGCTCTCGCCCCAGGCGCGCATCGACCACCAGGTTTATCGCAACCAGATCGCGACGCTGCTCGACGACGAGCGCTTCCGCGAGTGGGAGAAGCCGGTCAACGGCGACTCCGCCTTCTGGGGCGACCTGCAATACGCCGCCCGCGGCGGCTTCGCGCGCGGCGAGGCGGACTACCGCGCCTACCTGTCGCAGTTGGCCGAGCAGCCGCGCTACATCGACCAGCAGATCGCCAGTATGCGCGCCGGCCTGGCCCGCGGCTTCACACCGCCCGCGATCGTGATGCAGGGGCGCGAGCGGCCCGTCGTCGCCATCGCCGAGGCGAAGGACCCGACGGCCACCGTCTATTACGAGCCGTTCGCCAAGCTGCCCGCGACCATCCCGGCCGCCACGCGGACCGCGCTGCAGGCGGAGGCGCGGCGGGTGATCGCGGCGGGCGTGATCCCGGCGCACCAGCGCCTGCTCGCCTTCTTGCGTACCGCCTACTTCCCGGGGCTGACGGAGACGCTCGCGGCGGAAGCTTACCCCAGCGGCGGGGCCTATTACCGCTCCCGCATCCGCGCTTTCACCACGCTCGACCTCAGCGCCGACCAGGTGCACGCGATCGGCGTCGCCGAGGTCGCGAAGATCCGGGCGGAAATGGAGGTGATCCGCCGCGAGGTGAAGTTCGACGGCGACCTCAAGGCGTTCCTCACGTTCCTGCGCACCGACCCGCGCTTCTATGCCAAGACGCCCGACCAGTTGTTGAAGGAGGCCGCCTGGCTGTCCAAGCGCTTCGACGGCATGGCCGAGCGGTGGTTCGGCCGCCTGCCTCGCGGCCGCTTCGCCGTGAAGCCTGTGCCCGACGACATCGCGCCCTTCTACACGGCGGGCCGCGGCGGGCGCGACACCTACTGGGTCAACACCTACGACCTGCCCGCGCGGCCGCTGTTCCAGCTGCCCGCGCTGACGCTCCACGAGAGCGCGCCCGGCCACTCGTTCCAGATCTCGCTGGCGGCGGAGAACGACGACCTGCCGCCCTTCCGCCGTCAGAGCTATATCTCGGCGTACGGCGAAGGCTGGGCGCTCTACACCGAGCGGCTGGGCGACGAAATGGGCTACTACCGCGACGCCTACGAGCGGTTCGGCATGCTCAGTTATCAGATGTGGCGCGCGGCGCGGCTGGTGATCGACACGGGTATCCACTCGAAAGGCTGGACGCGCGAACAGGGGCAGGCGTTCTTTCGCGACAACACCGCGCTGTCCGAACGGGAGATCACGACGGAGGTCGACCGCTATATCGGCTGGCCCGGCCAGGCGCTGAGCTACTATCTCGGCCAGCTCGCGATCCAGCGTGCCCGCACGAAGGCGGAGAAGGCGCTGGGCCCGAAGTTCGACGTCCGCGCCTTTCACGATACGGTGCTGTCCACCGGCTCCGTCCCGCTCCCCGTGCTGGAGGCGCGGATCGACCGCTTCATTGCCGAGGGCGGGCGAGCACCTTATGCGGAGTTGTTATGACCGAAACGACGCGTGCGGACCCGGACGACAGCTCCCTGAAGCGTTGGCGTGCGTTTCTGGACTGGGTCGATAAGCACAGCGACTCTGGATGGGTGTTTAGAGGCATGGGAGACGCGAGTTTTCGGTTACTTCCATCGATTGGACGCATCCCGAACTATTCGTTGGCTCGAGAGCGATCTGTGCTCGCCAGCTTCCGCCGCGCGGTACCGCTGCATCAAACGGACACTGGCTTTCGGGATTGGGAATACCTGGCGCTCGCACAGCACCATGGCGTGCCGACCCGCTTGTTGGACTGGTCAACCAATCCATTCGTTGCAGCCTACTTCGCTGCGTCAAGTCCGGCCGGACCTAAAGATGTATGTATCGACGGTGTGGACGTCAGAGCCACCCCGGAACGATCGGCGGTCGCGTGTCGCATCGTCGCTACCCGCGTTCGCCGCGCTCAAATGTTGAACATCGATGGAAATACCGACCCGTTCTTGGAAACGGAAGTGCGGTTCGTACAGCCTCGCGCGATTTCAAGCCGCATCGGCTCGCAAAGTGGCCTATTCAGCCTTCACCCTCGCCCTGACCAGAGCTGGGACCTGCCGCTCCAGAAGACAAGGCACATCTTCGATGTTGCGGGCCAGCACCGCGAATTCTTTCTGAGGCGATTGTTTTACCTCGGTGTCGACCCGCTTTATATAATGGGTGGGCTCGACGGTTTAGGCGCACGAGCGGCTTGGCAAGCGGCTCGGGGTGTTCGTTTAGGAGTGATCTCATGACCATCGCCAGAACGACCGAAGAGCGAAGCTCGGTGGATGAGATCATCAACGAGATCAACGCGCTGGATCAGAACGCCTTGGAGGATTTTGGAGCGTGGCAGGCTCTCGCTGACCTCTCGTCGCGAACGCAATTTGAAACGGTCGACGGCGATCCGGACAGCGTCGTCATGGACACGGAGGGCAGGTTCGAGGCGATTGCCACCGTGTATGTGACCCTTGTCTACGGATCATCCGACGATGAGGACTCAATAAGCGACGAGTATCTCGCCACGGTGCGCGGTCGATCCGGTGTCGGCGATGTCACGATCGAAAGCATTCACGTCGACACCAGATCTTTCTACGAATAAGCCTTACTCCGCCGCCTCGGCCAGCGGCTGCTCCTTCCAGACCAGCACGGGCTTGCGCGCCGCCAGCGTCTCGTCGAGCCGCGCGCGGGGGGCGAAGTGCGGGGCGCTCTTGAGGCTCGCGTCGCCGGCCTTGGCGCGCTCGGCGACCGAGCGGAGCGCGTCGATGAACTGGTCCAGCGCCGCCTTCGACTCGGTTTCGGTCGGCTCGACCAGCATCGCGCCGTGGACGACGAGCGGGAAGTACATCGTCATCGGGTGGTAGCCCTCGTCGATCAGCCCCTTGGCGACGTCGAGCGTGGTGAAGCCCTCCGCCAGGCCTTCGTCCGAGAACAGCGCCTCGTGCATGCACGGGCCCGACCCGCCGAACGGCGCGTCGAGCACGTCCTCCAGCCGGCGGAGCACGTAATTGGCGTTGAGCACCGCGTCTTCGGCGACCTGGCGCAGGCCGTCCGCGCCGTGGCTGAGAATGTAGGTCAGCGCGCGGGTGAACATGCCCATCTGGCCGTGGAACGCCACCATGCGGCCGAAGCTGGAGCCGTGCTGCTCCTGCCTCGCCGTCTCCTCCTCGACCAGGACGAAGTGGTCGCCGTGCTTCTCGACGAAGGGCAGCGGCGCGTAGGGCGCGAGCGCTTCGGAGAACACCACGGGTCCCGACCCCGGCCCACCGCCGCCATGCGGCGTGGAGAAGGTCTTGTGCAGGTTGATGTGCATCGCGTCGATGCCGAGGTCGCCCGGACGAACGCGGCCGACGATGGCGTTGAAGTTCGCGCCGTCGCAGTAGACGAAGCCGCCCGCCTCGTGGACCGCGTCCGAGATCGCCTTCATGTCGCGCTCGAACAGGCCGCAGGTGTTCGGGTTGGTGATCATCACACCCGCCACGTCCGGCCCCAGCCGCGCGGTCAGCGCCGCCAGGTCCACGCGGCCCTCCGGCGTCGCGGGAATGTCCTCGACCGTGAAGCCGGCGAAAGCGGCGGTGGCGGGGTTGGTGCCGTGCGCGCTCTCCGGCACAAGGATGACCTTGCGGCCGCTCTCTCCGCAGGCTTCGAGCGCCGCCTTGATCGCCAGGATGCCGCACAACTCGCCGTGCGCGCCCGCCTTGGGGCTCATCGCGACCGAGTGCATGCCGGTCAGCGTAACGAGCCAGTGCGCGAGCTGGTGGATCACCTCCAGCGCGCCCTGGATCGAGTCGACGGGTGCGAGCGGGTGCACATCCGCGAAGCCGGGCAGCCGCGCCATCTTCTCGTTGAGGCGCGGATTGTGCTTCATCGTGCACGACCCGAGCGGGAAGAGACCCAGGTCGATCGCGTAGTTCTGGCGCGACAGCCGCGTGTAGTGGCGCACCGCCTCGGGCTCCGACAGGCCGGGCAGGCCGATCGGGCGCTCGCGGGCGAGGTCGCCGAGGCGGCTCGCGGCCGCATCGACCTCGGGCAGGTCGACGCCGCAGGTCTCGTCGGAGCCGATCTCGAAAATCAGCGCCTCCTCGAGCATCAGCGCCTTGTTGCCCGTCGAGGTCATGGGCGCGCCGCCCTCGCGGGCGTTCATCTGCGGCTTCCAACCGCTCTGGTTGATCGCGTTCATGCCAGCACCTCCTGCAGCGCCGTCGCCAGCGCCTCGACATCCTCGTCGGTCACGACCTCCGTGACCGCGACGACCAGTCCGTTCTTGAGCTCGTCCGCGTCCGGGTAGAGGCGGCCGAGCGATACGCCCGCGAGCACGCCTCGTTCGGCGAGCGTGCGCACTACAGGCCGTGCCTCGGTCGGCAGCTTGAGCGTGAACTCGTTGAAGAAGCGGTCGGTCACGAGCTCGACGCCCGGCACCTGCGCCAGCCGCTCGGCCGCCGCGACCGCTTTGGTGTGGTTCACCATCGCCAGCCCGCGCAGGCCCTTCTCGCCCAACAGCGTCATGTGGATCGAGAAGGCGAGCGCGCAGAGGCCGGAGTTGGTGCAGATGTTCGACGTCGCCTTTTCGCGGCGGATATGCTGCTCGCGCGTGGACAGCGTCAGCACGAAGCCGCGGCGGCCGTCGGCGTCCACCGTCTCGCCGCAGAGCCGGCCGGGCATCTGACGGACATACTTATCCTTGCACCCGAACAGGCCCACATACGGGCCGCCGAACTGCAGGCCGACAC
Organism: Sphingomonas lenta; assembly: GCF_002288825.1. Taxonomy (GTDB): domain Bacteria; phylum Pseudomonadota; class Alphaproteobacteria; order Sphingomonadales; family Sphingomonadaceae; genus Sphingomonas; species Sphingomonas lenta. The sequence goes on along the minus strand of NZ_NSLI01000001.1, from coordinate 335,475 downwards.
CGAGCGACTGGCCTTCGCCGACTACGATGTCCGCGCCCATCTCGCCGGGCGACTTGATCGCGCCAAGCGCCACCGGCTCGGTCACGACCGCGATCAACAGCGCTTTCTTGGCCTGGCACGCGGTCGCGAGCTCCGAAAGGTCGGCGATGCGGCCGAGGATGTCGGGATATTGCACGACGACGCAGCTCGTATCGGCGTCGATCCGGGCGATAAGGTCGGCGACGTCCGTCTCCGCGGAGAGCGTCGGGGCCGCGCTCTCCAGCACGTCGCCCGTGAACTTCGCCATCGTCTTCGCGACGGAGACATAGTGCGGGTGGAGCCCCGACGAGAGGATCGCCTTGCCCCGCTTGGTGATGCGCCGCGCCATGCCGATCGCCTCCCAGCAGGCGGTCGAGCCGTCGTACATCGACGCATTGGCGACGTCGGTCCCGAGCAGGCGCGCGACCTGCGTCTGGAACTCGAACAGCATCTGCAGCGTGCCCTGCGCGATCTCGGGCTGGTAGGGCGTGTAGGCCGTCAGGAACTCGCCGCGCTGGATCAGGTGATCGACGCTGGCGGGCACGTGATGCTTGTACGCGCCGCAGCCCAGGAAGAAGGGCACCTCCCCTGCGACGGTGTTTTTTCGCGCGAGCGCGGTCATATGCCGTTCGACCGCGAGCTCGCTCGCGTGGTCGGGCAGGCCGTGCACGGGGCCGTCGAGCTGCGCGGCCTCGGGAACGTCGACGAACAGGTCGTCGATCGAGCCCGCGCCGACGACGGACAGCATCGCCTCGCGGTCGTGTTGGGTCAGGGGAAGGTAGCGCATTCAATCATCTCCGCCCCTTCCCACGGGAGGGGCTCTCGGGTCAGAGCTTCTTCACGAAGCTCGCATAGGCGTCCTCGTCCATCAGCTCCTCGAGCTCGCTCGAGTCAGACAGCGAGATGCGGAAGAACCAGCCGTCGCCTTCCGGGTCCGAGTTGACGAGCGACGGGTCGTCGGTCAGCGCCGAGTTGCCCTCGATCACCGTGCCGGACGCGGGCGCGTAGACGTCGGACGCGGCCTTGACCGACTCGACCACCGCGGCCTCGTCGCCCTTGGCGAACTCCTTGCCCTCGTCGGGCACATCCACGAACACGATGTCGCCGAGCTGGCTCTGGGCGTACTCGCTGATGCCGACGGTGCCGACGTCGCCGTCGATCTCGATCCACTCATGTTCTTCGGTGAAGTAACGGGCCATCATTTAGCTCCTGCGCGGACATAGCGGTGGGGGACGAAAGGCATGGGGGCGACGGTCGCCCGGTGCAGCTTGCCGCGCTGCGCCAGGGTGACGACGGTGCCGGGCTGCGCCATCGCGGCGGGGACATAGGCCATCGCGATCGGCTGGCCCAGCGTCGGCGCGAAGCCGCCCGACGTGACGCGGCCGACCTCGGACGCCTCGTCGTCGACCACGACCGCGCCCTCGCGCACCGGCTGGCGGCCCTCGACGATCAGGCCCACGCGTTTGGCGATCGGCCCCTGCTCGCGCTCGAGCAGGATGCGTGTCGCGCCGAGGAAGTCGGCGGCCTCGCGGCGACGCTTCGACAGCGCGAAGCCGAGATCTGCCATGACGGGCGAGATCTCCGGGTCCATGTCGTGGCCGTAGAGCGGCAGCCCCGCCTCGAGCCGGAGCGAGTCGCGCGCGCCCAAACCGATCGGCTTCACCTCCGGCTGCTCCAGGAGCGCGTCGGCCAGCGCCTCGGCGTGGCTCTCAGGCACGGAGATCTCGAAGCCGTCCTCGCCGGTGTAGCCGGAGCGGCTGATCCAGAGCGTGGCGCCCCGCCACTCGAACGCACCGCCCGTCATAAATACCAGCCGCTCGACGCCGGGCACGAGACGCGAGACGGCGTCGATCGCCTTGGGACCCTGCACCGCAAACAGCCCGCGGTCGTCCATCAAATTGATCGTGACGTCCTCGGGCAATTGGTCGAGCAGATAGGATACGTCGTCATATTTGGTCGCGCCGTTCACGACCATGTAGAGCGCGCCCGGTTCATCCGAGAACGGGTTGGCCGTGGGCAGGCGCGTGACCATCAGGTCGTCGAGCACGCCGCCGTTTTCGGCCAGCAGCAGCGAGTAGCGCAGCTTGCCCTCGCCCAGCCCCGTCACGTCGCCGGGCAGCAGCCGTTCGAGCGAGCGGTCGACTTCCGCGCCGGTCAGCAGCACCTGGCCCATATGGCTGACGTCGAACAGTCCCGCGGACGTACGCGTCCAGAGGTGCTCGGCCATGATGCCCTCGTACTGGACGGGCATCTCGTAGCCGGCGAACGGGACCATGCGACCGCCCTGCGCGCGGTGCCAGCGATCGAGCGCCAGCATCTGCGGCGCGGGCTCGCCGCCTTCCTCGTCGTGCCGGAACTCGGTGCCTCTGGCGCCGTGTTCGGTGGAACCGCCATGGACTGCTTCGCTCATCAACTCAGCTCCAGACAAAAGGGCGGACCGCGGAAAGCTTCTTCCACTACATCCAGTTCCCCCTCTGTCACGGAACCTGAGAGCTTTCACCGGCCGGCCGGCTTACCCCTTCGGTGGCCCGGCCGAAGGCCGAGCGCTTTCCAGAGTGTCGATGGCCTCGCGCGGTCCTGGTGCCTGAGAGATTCCGGGGCGGTTGCTCCTTCGGCGGCTGCTGAAAGCAGCGCTCTCCCGCGCGCGCCTATGCCGGTCGCCCGACATCGACCCTGTAGGCTGTGCGAGAGCGAAGGGCGGCTGTCAACGCCCGACCGCGCGTCGATCAACGTGTGGCGTTGTAGCGCAGCTGCTCATCGGTGAGCTGAAAGCCGACCAGCGCCTCGAATGTCGCGGCAAGCACGGCCTGGCGCACCTCGGGCTGGGTCAGCGGGTCGACCGCAGCGTCCTCGTCGCCGGCCTTGCGACGGCGGGTGAGCTGGCGACGTACCTCCTCCGGCAGGGTGGCGGCGGCGCGGCTGACGTAGCTTACCGCCTGCGCCTGCGCGCTCGCACGGGGCTGGCCCGCTTCGAAGCGGAGCGCGACTTGGCCGACGCGCTTGGCGGTGACGTTGCTGCCGCCGCGAACGATGGCGATGTAATAGGGTAGCGTGACCTCGCGTGGGGCGTCGGTGCGCGTACGGCGGCCGAGCACATCGAATGTGACGGTGGTCGCGATCTGGTCGCCGGTATCGTTGCACGTCGAGCGCACGTTGGTGATCACCGCCGTCACGTCGATCGCCGACTGCTCGCGGCTGGTGGGCGGGTCGAACAGCGTGATATCGCCCGTCCCCGCCGCCACGCCCACGGTCGGGCAGGCGGAGCGCACCGCGCTGATGCCGCCGGTCGCGTCGATCTCGCCCGTGCGCGCGCAACCGGCGAGGATCAGCGCCGGCGTGAGGAGGACGGCGAAGCGGGGTGATTTCACAGGGAGACCTTCGGACGGGAACGCGGGATGCGCCGTCATAGGAACCGCCTTTCGCGGGGGCAAGGGAGGGGTTAGATGGGGGTGTGACCTATCCAGTCCTCCAACTGTTCATCGCGGCGCCGCGCGGGTTCTGCGCGGGCGTCGATCGCGCGATCCGAATCGTCGAGCTCGCGATCGAGAAGCACGGCCCGCCCGTCTACGTCCGCCACGAGATCGTGCACAACCGCTTCGTCGTGGACTCGCTCAAAGCCAAGGGCGCGGTGTTCGTGGAGGAGCTGGACGAAGTGCCGGACGGCGCGCCCGTGGTCTTCTCCGCGCACGGCGTGCCCAAGTCGGTGCCGACGGCGGCGCAGGACCGCGGCCTCGATTACCTGGACGCGACCTGCCCGCTGGTGAGCAAGGTGCACCGGCAGGCGGAGCGGCAAGTCGCGGCGGGACGGCACATCGTGTTCATCGGCCACGCCGGCCACCCGGAAGTGATCGGCACGTTCGGCCAGGTGCCCGCGGGCACGATGACGCTGGTCGAGACGGTCGACGACGTGGCGAAAATGGAGGTCGCCGACCCGCTGAACCTGTCGTTCCTGACGCAGACGACGCTGTCGGTGGACGACACGGCCGAAATCGTGGCGGCGCTGAAGCGGCGTTTCCCGGCGGTGGAGGGGCCGCGCGGCGAGGACATCTGCTACGCCACGTCGAACCGGCAGGCGGCGGTGAAGGCGATCGCGCCGCGGGTGGACGCGATGCTGGTGATCGGCGCCCCCAACTCGTCCAACTCCTTGCGCCTGGTCGAGGTCGCCGAGCGCGAGGGCGTCAAGGCCAAGCTGATCCAGCGCGCCGCCGAGCTCGACTGGGCGTTCCTGGACGGCGTGTCGACGCTGGGCATCACGGCGGGCGCGTCGGCGCCGGAGCTGCTGGTGCGCGAGCTGGTCGACCGGCTGTCCGAGCGGTTCCAGGTGGTCGAGCGCGAGGTCGAGACGACGCGCGAGAACATCGCCTTCAAGCTGCCGCGCGGACTCGACGCGGCCGCCTGATGGCGGTCTATACGCAGGTGGGGGCCGACGAGCTCGCGCGCCTACTCGAGCGATTCGACGTCGGAGAGCCCGTCGCGCTCAAGGGCATCGCCGAGGGAATCGAGAACTCGAATTTCCTCCTCGACACGACGCGGTCCAGGTACATCCTCACGCTTTATGAGAAACGCGTTTCCGAGATCGACCTGCCGTTCTTTCTGGATTTGATCCAGCACCTCGCCGGGCGGGGCCTGCCCGTGCCGCGCGCCCTGGCGAATCGGAAAGGTGAGCGGATTCAACGGGTCGCCGGCCGTCCGGCGTGCCTGATCGAGTTCCTGCCGGGGCTGGCGGTTACAGAATCCACACCGGAGAAAGCACGGGCGGCGGGTGAGGCGCTGGGGCGCATGCACGCCGCCAGCGTCGGCTTCGACCGAACTCGGCCGAACTCGCTCGGTATGGAGGCCTGGCGGCCGCTTCTGGAGCGGTGCGGGACGGCGGCGGACGAAGTCGCGCCGGGCCTATATGCGCGGCTGGACGAGGCGCTCGCGCAGATCGAGCGTGAGTGGCCGCACCAGCTGCCGCGTGCGGTGATCCACGCGGACCTGTTCCCGGACAATGTGCTGATGCTCGGCGACCGGGTCACGGGGCTGATCGACTTCTATTTCGCCTGCACGGACGTGCGCGCGTACGACCTGGCGGTCATGCACTCGGCCTGGGCGTTCGACCTCGCGGGCGAGCGCTACGACGCGGGGGTCGGGCGGGCGCTGGTCGAGGGGTACCGGTCGGCGTTCCACCTGTCGAACGAGGAGCGGCGCGCGTTGTCGGTGCTGGCGCGCGGCGCGTGCGTCAGGTTCGCGCTGACGCGCACCTGGGACTGGCTCAACACGCCCGCCGACGCGCTGGTGACGCGCAAGGACCCGCTGGCCTATGTCCGCCGGCTCGAATCGTACGAGCGGGAGGATTTGTTCGCGTGACGGAAGTGGAGATCGCCACGGACGGGGCCTGCAAGGGTAATCCCGGCCCCGGCGGCTGGGGGGCGGTGATCCGGGCGGGGGACAAGGAGAAGGAGCTCTTCGGCGCGGAGAACCCGACCACCAACAACCGCATGGAGCTGACCGCCGCGATCGAGGCGCTGAACGCGCTCAAGCGGCCGTGCCAGGTCAAGCTGTCGACGGACAGCCGCTACGTGATGGACGGGCTGACCAAGTGGATCCACGGCTGGCAGCGCAACGGCTGGCGGACGGCGGACAAGAAGCCGGTCAAGAACGCGGAGCTGTGGCAGGCGCTGTTGGAGGCGGCGAAGCGGCACAAGATCGAGTGGGTCTGGGTGAAGGGTCATGCCGGGCACCCGGACAACGAGCGTGCGGACCGGCTGGCGAGCGATGCGGCGTTGGGGGTGGAGAAGCGGTGAAATCCTCCCCCGCTTACAGCGGGGGAGGGGGACCGCGCCCGTAGGGCGTGGTGGTGGGGGTACGGGGCGAAGCCGTATCCCGTCGCTCCCCCTCCGTCGCGCTACGCGCGCCACCTCCCCCGCTGTTAGCGGGGGAGGAATCATAATTAAGAGAAGCGGGTCGGGGCGTAGCGGCTCGGGTCCAGGCCGTAGGCTACGTCGCGGTCGAGGATCAGCGCCGCGCAGAGCGCCGCGGCGGCGGGGGCGGTCTGGATGCCGAAGCCGCCCTGGCCCGCGCACCAGAAGAAGCCGGGAAGGAGCGCGTCCCAGCCGAACACGGGCAGCCGGTCGGGGGCGAAGCTTCGCAGGCCCGCCCACTTCCGTTCCACGGCGGCGACGCGCCAGTCGACCACACGCTCGAAGCGGTCGATCGCGACCGCCACGTCCAGCTCCTCGGGCGCGGCGTCGCATGGGTCGGTAGGCGTCTCGTCGTGCGGGGAGAGCCATAATCGCCCGCCCGCCTCCGGCTTGAAGTAGAAGCCGCCGGCGATGTCAATCACCATGGGCAGGTCGGACGGCGCAGGCGGGTCGGTGCGCAGCTGCGCGAGCGTGCGGCGGTACGCCTTGATCTCCAGCGGCGACGCGCCCGCGCGTTCGGCGACCGGGTCCGCCCATGCCCCCGCCGCGTTCACGAGGATTGCGGCATCGACCTCGCCGACGGGGGTGCGGATGCGCCAGCGGCTCTCGGCACGTTTGGCCTCCTGGAGCGAGGCGCTGGTCATCACCGTCGCGCCTGCCCGGCGCGCGGCGGCGAGGCGATCGGCGTGGAGGCCCGCCACGTCGATATAGGCGCAGCTCGGCTCCCACACGGCCAGCGTCCATTCGGGGCGCAATCCCGGCACCACCATCTTCGCATCGACGGGGCGGAGCTCGACCTGCGTGTCGCGGAAGTCGCGAAGCAAGCGCTCGATCGCGGGCGAGTCCTTCGCACGGCCGATGTGGAGCGAGCCGAGCGGCTGGAGGAAGTTGCGCAGGCTCTGGGCGGAGGCGGAGGTGAGCGGCTGGATGCCGGGTCCGCCGTACGTCTCCGACCAGAAGGCGGCGGAGCGGCCGGTGGCGTGATAGCCGGCGACGTCCTCCGATTCGAGCAGCACGACCGACGCGTGCGGCGCGAGCTCGGCCGCGAGGCTAGCGCCCGCGATCCCCGCGCCGACGATCGCGACGTCGCACCGCGTCATCCCCGCCCCGCCATGCGGTCGAGGAAATCGTCGATGGTGGCGAAGGCGCGCGCCTGGACGGGGAGCGACTCGCGCAGGATCTCGTGCGCCGACTCCGCCGCGCCGAAGCGGACGAGCTCGCACCGGGGCAGCTTGGCCGCGACGCGGAATGACGCGCGCGCGTCCACCAGCTTGTCCGCGTCGGCGACGAGCATGAGGACCGGCGTGCGCACCCGTTCCAGGCGCGGGTCGTTCTCCAGCGCCGCGCCGGCGGCGAAGGCTTCGGCGATCCAGGCCCAGCTCGGCGGCCCGAGCTCCAGGTCGGGCTTGTCGTCGTACCACCAACGCTCGTCCTGCCCGCGCGCGTTGTCGAGCGTGAGGCGCCGTCGGCGACGCTCCACCGCCGTCTGCTCGTCGCTCCACTTCCATGCGGGGCGGGCGGGATCGCCCTTCCCCGCCATGTAGCGCGCGATGCGGGTGCTCGCCCATGCTCCGAAAGGCGAGCGCACCCGGATCATGGGTGCGGACAGGATCGCGCCCGCGGGATCGATCGCGCCCTCCGCCAGCGCGCGGAGCGTCATGTGCCCGCCCATCGAGTGGCCGAGCACGACGTGCGGTCCCTCCCCTTCGGCCGTCCACTCGGCCCAGAAGGCGGCGAGGTCGCGGACGAACACCGAGAAGTCGGTGGCGTGCCCGACGCGCGGATCGGGCGAGAGCCGGCCCGAGCCGCCCTGCCCCCGCCAGTCGAACGACGTCACCGACCAGCCGCGGGCGTGCAGGTGGCCGATCGCCTCCAGATACTTCTCGAACACGTCCGACCGGCCGCCCTGGAAAAGTAGGCGACCGCGCGCGCGTTCCGCGGCCAGGTCGAAGCGGCGATGCCGCCATCCGTCGGGCGCGGTCCAGTCGCCGAGCACGGCGGCGGGAGGCAAGCGTGAAGAAAGAGCGGTAACGCTGTTCACTGACGCGGCGGTTACCCTTTCGTAAGCCGGGCCGTCTAGCCTGCGGGACGATGGGATGGGATTCGGTCATGGCGGCGACGCTGGTCGCCGGGCTTATGCTTCTGCTGTTGTCGGCGGGGCTGCAGGACGTGCGCACGCGCGAGATCGCCAATTGGAAAAACGGGCTGATCGCCGCGCTCGCCCCCTTCTGGTGGTGGGCGGTCGGCCTCGAGCTCTGGCCGGGCGTCGCGGTGCAGCTGGGCGTCGCTGTCGCGGTGTTCGGCCTGTTCGCCGCCGCATTCCGGCTGGGCATGATGGGCGGCGGCGACGTGAAGATGATCGCGGCGCTGGCGCTGTGGTTCCCCTTCCCCGCGCTGGCGCAGCTGCTGGTCGTGATGTCGATCGCGGGCGGCGTGATCACCGTCCTGCTGATGATCGAGCGGCGGTGGCGCAAGGGCGAGATCGAAGTGCCCTACGGCGTGGCCATCGCCATCGCGGGCCTGCTCTCGCTCCGCGAACCGATCCTTAATCACCTCCAGCATACTTAATCCGAGAGAAACCGTCCGCGGTACCGAAAGGCACGAGTGAAGCATGGATAGTCGCAAGGTCATTCTGCTGGTGGGCGCGCTGATCGTGGCGGCGGTCACCGCCTTCATGGCGCGCTCGCTTATCATGGGCGACCCCGCACCCGTGGCGGTCGCCGCGCCGCCCCCCGTCAAGGTCGACGGGCCGGAGGTGCTGGTCGCCACGCGCGCGCTGCCGGTCGGCACCATCCTGGACGCGACCGCGGTCAAGTTCCAGCCCTGGCCCAAGGAGCTGGTGGACGGCGCCTATTTCCTCAAGGAAGGCACCGACATCGGCAAGCTCCAGGGCACGGTCGTGCGCAATCCCGTCACCGCGGGCCAGCCGATCACGCAGGGCCAGCTCGTCAAGCCCGGCGACCGCGGCTTCCTGGCGGCGGCGCTGAGCCCAGGCATGCGCGCGGTCACCTTTCCGGTCTCCGGCGTGAACTCGGTGTCCGGGTTCGTGTTTCCGGGCGACCGGGTCGACTTGATGCTGACGCAGGAGGTCCAGGGGGCCGGCACCGGCGATCCGCTTCGCGTGTCGGAGACGGTGGTGCGCAACCTCCGCGTGCTCGCGACCGACCAGCGCACCGACAACCAGGTCGGCGAGGACGGCAAGACGCAGGTCCGCAACTTCTCCAGCGTGACGGTGGAGGCGACGCCCCGCATCGCCGAGCAGGTCGCGGTGGCGCAGACGCTGGGTTCGCTGTCGCTGTCGCTCCGGGCGCTCGCGGACAGCGGGGCGGAGCTCGACGCGGCGATCGCCGGCGGCACGGTCAACGTGCCTGCGGGCGGGCCGAATGCCGAGGCGGCGGTGCTGACGCGCGCCGTCAGCCGCCCCCAGTCCGGACGCTCCACCTTCTCGACCGGCGGCGACGTCTCGCGCTTCGAGCGCCGCACGGTGCCGGTCAAGGAGATCCAGGCGCCGCCGCCGGCGCCGCCCAGCATGAACATCGCGCGCGGCCGTGCGGTCGAAAAGCTCGAGATCAAAGGAAAGTAAGATGCGGATGGCAGGCAAGTACGGCCGTTCCCTAGCCGCGATCATCGCCGCCGCGCTCGCGGGGGGCATGCCGGGCGGTGCGGCGCCGGCGGCGGCGCAGAGCCCGGCGGCGCAGAAGGCCGCGGTGCAGCGGGCGCTGGCGCGCAAGACGGTCGGGTCGACCGTGGTCCATGTGGCCACCGGCAAGGGCCGGTTGATCACGTTGAACCGACCGGTCACCGACGTGTTCATCTCCAACCCCGGCGTGGCGGACGTCCATGTCCGCACGCCCACCGAACTCTACCTGTTCGGCACGGCGGTGGGCGACACGACGATCTCGGCGACGGGCAAGAACGGCGAGATCGTGTTCTCCGCGACGGTGCGCGTCGGCAACAACATCGACTCGCTGGCGTCCATGCTGAAGCTGGCAATGCCCGAGTCGAAGATCACCGCCACGTCGCTGAACGGGCTGGTGCTGCTGACGGGCACGGTCGCCGCGCCGGAGGACGCCGCCGAGGCCGAACGCCTGGTGCAGGCGATCGTCGGCGACCAGACCAAGGTGCTCTCGCGCCTGAAGACCGCGACGCCGCTGCAGGTGAACCTGCAGGTCCGCATCGCGGAGGTGAGCCGGACGTTCATCAAGAACATCGGCGTCAATTTCGAGGCTCAGGACGCGACGAGCGGCTTCCTTTTCGGCGCGGTGTCCGGACGCGATCCCGGCACGATCACGCGGGGGCCGACGGGTACGTCCTATCTCTACCAGCAGGGTTCGCAGCGGACGACGCTGGGCCTGGCGGGCCGGCTCCTCGGACTCGACATCCTCTCGGCGATCGACCTGGGCGAGACGCTCGGGCAGGCGACGACGCTCGCCCGGCCCAACCTGACGGCGCTCTCCGGCGAAACGGCGAGCTTCCTGGCAGGCGGCGAGATCCCGATCCCGCTCGCTCAGGGGCTGGGCGCGGTGTCGGTCGAGTTCAAGCCTTACGGCATCGGTCTCACCTACACCCCGACCGTCCTGTCGGACGGGCGCATCTCGCTGCGGGTCCGGCCGGAGGTGTCGCAGATCACCTTCGAGGGCGCGGTGCAGATCAACGGCACCAGCATTCCGGCGCTGAGCACGCGTCGCGCCGAGACGACGCTGGAGCTGGGATCCGGCCAGAGCATGATGATCGCCGGGCTGCTGTCGAACGTGCACAGCAACTCGATCGAGCGGACGCCGGCGCTGGGCAACCTGCCCATCATCGGCGCGCTGTTCCGGTCCAACGCGTTCCGCCGCAACGAGACGGAGCTGGTGATCGTGATCACGCCCTACCTCGTGAAGCCGGTGAGCAACCCCGCGGACATCGCGCTGCCGACCGACGGATACCGCACCGCGACGGACGTGGAGCAGGTACTGCTGGGCAGGATGAGCGGGCAACCGGGCCCGAGCCGTCCGGTCCCGACCGTGGCGCCGCCCGTAGCAACTCCCGCGATCGGCGCCGCCGCTCCGGTTCCGCCGGCGCCCGCGCCCGTGCAGCCGAACCGCGACGCCGAGGACCGGCGGGCGCCCAAGGCGGCGCGCAAGGTCAGGGCCGGCGCCGCTCCGGGCTTCTTTAACTGATCCGCCAAGGGCTGGAGGACCGAACCATATGATCCACGCCAAATCCTTTCTAGCCTCGGCCGCGCTGCTGCTGGCGGGCTGCATGGGCACCCAGAACCGCGGGCTCGAGTCGGTGCACCAGCCGGTGGTGCAGCGCTCCGACTATCTCCTCGACCTGCGCGCCGCGGGCCAGGGGCTCGCCCAGGGCGAGCAGGCGCGGCTCGCCGGATGGTTCGACGCGCTTCGCCTCGGTTACGGCGACCGCGTCACCGTTGACGATCCCTCGGGCACGGCCCCGGGCGCGCGCGCCGAGGTGGCGGGCGTGGTCGAGGGCTACGGCCTGCTGCTCGCGGGCGACGCTCCGGTGACCCCTGCGCCGGTCGCACCGGGTACGGTGCGCGTCGTCGTCAGCCGCGCGCGCGCCTCGGTGCCGGGCTGCCCCGACTGGAGCCGCGACGTGACGCAGAACAACGACAACCACACCTCTTCCGGCTTCGGTTGCGCGACCAACGCGAACTTCGCAGCGATGGTCGCGAACCCGGTCGACCTGGTGAACGGCCGCGACGGCGCGGAGTCGGCCGATCCCGCGATTTCCGGTCGGGCGATCAACGGCTACCGTACGCGCTCGACGGGAGGGTCCAAGTGAACGCGCCCTGGAAGCCCGCAGGGCTAGGCTCGCGCGAGCCGTTCATGGCGTTCGTCTGCGACGACGTCGCGGGCGACGCCGTCCGCCCGATCGCGCTCGAGCTCGGCTGGAACGCGGAGAAGGTCAACAAAGGCGGCCTACGCAATGCGGTGCAGACGCTGTCGGTGTCGGCGAGCCCACAGGTGCTGTTCGTCGATCTGTCGGAATCGGGCGACCCGCTCCACGACATCAACTCGCTCGCCGAGGTGTGCGAGCCGGGGACGGTGGTGATCGCCGCCGGGCAGATCAACGACGTGCGGCTGTACCGCGACTTGGTGGCGAGCGGCATCCAGGATTACCTGCTTAAGCCACTGTCGTCCGACATGCTGCGCGACGCGTTCAGCCACGCGCAGGCGGTGCTCAACGCGCCGCGCCACGCCGAGGCCGCGGTCGAGCGGCCGCATTGCGCGGTGGCGGTGATCGGCACGCGCGGCGGCGTGGGCGCGTCCACGGTCGCGACCTCGCTCGCCTGGCTCTTGTCGGCGAAGGAGGGCCGGTCGACCGCGCTGCTCGACCTGGACGTGCATTTCGGCACGGGCGCGCTGGCGCTCGACCTGGAGCCGGGCCGCGGGCTCACGGACGCGATCGAGAACCCCAGCCGCATCGACGGGCTCTTCATCGAGCGCGCGATGGTGAAGGCGTCGGAGAAGCTGGCCGTGCTGTCTGCGGAGGCGCCGATCAACGCGCCGGTGATGACGGACGGATCCGCCTTCTTCCAATTGCAGGAAGAAATGCGCGCCGCCTTCGAAGCGACGGTCGTCGACCTGCCCCGCGCCATGCTGGTCCAGCATCCGCACCTCATCGGCGACATCCAGGTCGCCGTGGTGGTGACGGAGTTGACGCTGGCGTCCGCGCGAGACGCGATCCGCGTACTGTCCTGGCTCAAGACCAACGCGCCGGGCACGCAGGTGATCGTGGTCGCGAACAAGATGCACGGCGGCTCGCAGCTCGAGATCACGCGCAAGGACTTCGAGAACTCGATCGAGCGCAAGCTCGACCTGGTGGTGCCCTTCGACCAGAAACTCGCGGCGCAGGCGGCCAAGCTGGGCAAGCCCCTCGCCGAGGCCGGCAAGAACGGCAAGACGGCCACGCCGCTGGTGCAGTTGGCCGGCCGCGTGACCGGCGCCGTCGAGACGCTGGCCGACGACGCGGAGGCGAAGGGTAAAGGCAAGGGCAAGCCCAAGGGCGACGCCAAGGGCACGTCGCTGCTCGGCGGGCTGAAGGGCCTGCTCGCCAAGAAGCCGGCCGGCAAGTGAGGGGCTCGGCCCGCCGCGCGAGGGTGGCGGGTCGTTGGGAGGACGCGAGCGCGCGATGGAACTGATGCCGGTCATGCTCGTCGCGCTCGGCGCGGTGACGCTCCTGGGAATGCTGCTGTTCGCCTTCGCGGGGCCGTCGGGCGGGCGCGCCCAGTCGCGGCGGCTGCAGGCGGTGCGCGAGCGCCACTCGGAAAACCGCGCCGTCGCCGCCGACGCGCAGCTGCGCAAGATCACCGCGGCGCGCGACACCAAGATGGACTTGGCGGTCGGCCGCCTTCTGCCCAACCCCGCGCAGCTCGCCAAGCGGCTCGCCATGACGGGCAAGAGCTGGACGGTGGGCCAGTACGGCTTGGTCAGCGCGGGCGCCCTCGTCGTGATCGCGACGCTCGCCTGGGCCAAGGGCGCGCCGTTCTTCCTGGCGATGTTTTTGGGGCTGTTTATCGGCATCGGCTTTCCGCACCTGGCGGTCGGGATCACCATTTCGCGGCGCGTGAACGCGTTCAACACGCGCTTTCCGGACGCGATCGACTTGCTGGTGCGCGGCCTGCGTTCCGGTCTGCCGATCACCGAGACGATTGGCGTGGTCGGCCAGGAGGTGAGCGGTCCTGTCGGCGAGGAGTTCCGCGCTATCGCCGACAAGATGAAGATCGGCCGCTCGATGGACGCCGCGCTTCAGGAGACCGCCGACCGGCTCGGCACGCCCGAGTTCCAGTTCTTCGTGATCACCATCGCGATCCAGCGCGAGACGGGCGGCAACTTGGCCGAGACGCTCGCCAACCTCGCCGACGTGCTGCGCAAGCGCGCGCAGATGAAGCTGAAGATCAAGGCCATGTCATCGGAAGCAAAGGCGTCCGCCTATATCATCGGCGCGCTGCCCTTCATCGTGTTCGCGCTGATCTACAACCTCAACCAGAAGTACATGGTGCAATTCTTCGTCGACGAGCGGCTGATCGTCGCAGGGCTGTTCGGCCTGATTTGGATGACCATCGGGGCCGGCATCATGGCCAAGATGATCCGGTTCGAGATTTGAGGGCGTAGACGATGGCGCAGGCAACCGGACCGACGCTGCTGGGCGTGGATGTGATCTGGGTGGCGACGGTCCTGTCGGGGGTCGCCACCTTCGCGGTCATGCTCGCGCTTTACGCCGCGCTCACCGTGCGCGACCCGATGGCGAAGCGCGTCAAGTCGCTGAACGACCGCCGCGAGCAGTTGAAGGCCGGCATCACCGCGTCGACCAAGCGTCGCGCCAAGTTGGTCCAGCGCAATGAGACCACCGACCGCATCCGCAACCTCCTGCAGTCGATGAAGGTGCTGCAGGACGATCAGGTCAAGGTCGCGCAGATCAAGCTGATGCAGGCGGGCATCCGGTCCAAGGATTGGGCGGTGGCGGTGATCTTCGGACGCCTGGTCACGCCCATCATATTGGGCCTGCTCGTCGGGTGGTACGTGTACGGGACCGACCAGGTCGCGCACTGGTCGCCGCTCAAGCGCTACCTGTTCCTCGCGGGCACGCTGGTGCTGAGCTACAAGGCGCCCGACATCTACCTCAAGAACAAGATCCAGAAGCGCTCGGACGCGATCCGCAAGGGCCTGCCTGACGCGCTCGACCTGCTGGTGATCTGCGCTGAAGCAGGCTTGACGGTGGACGCCGCGTTCCATCGCGTCGCCAAGGAGCTGGGCCGCGGCTATCCGGAGCTGGGCGACGAGTTCGCGCTTACCGCGATCGAGCTGGGCTTCCTGACCGACCGACGCCAGGCGTTCGAGAACCTGGCGATGCGCGTCGACTTGGAAGCGATCAAGGGCGTGGTCACGACCATGATCCAGACGGAGAAGTACGGCACGCCGCTGGCGTCCGCGCTCCGGGTGCTGTCGGCCGAGTTCCGCAACGAGCGCATGATGCGCGCGGAGGAGAAGGCCGCCCGGCTTCCCGCGATCATGACGGTGCCGCTGATCCTGTTCATCCTGCCCGTGCTGTTCATCGTTATCCTCGGCCCCGCCGCGTGCTCGATCAAGGACACGCTGATGGCCGGCGGCGGCGTGGGCTGAAACCGGGCGCGGTTCCGATCGTTGATCCTCCGTAACAGGAGGACGGGTCCATGTTGTTCACCACCGCGACCGAATGGGCGGCGCTGGCGCTGACCTTGCTGGGGGGATGGCTGCTGGGATTGGCGAGCCACCCCGGCGGGCGCAAATGGCGCGACCGGTACAATGCCGAGCGCGACGCGCACGCCGCCGTCCGACGCGACTATGAAGCGAAACTGACAGCGACGGAGGAGCGGCTGCGGACCTACGACGCGGACCGGGGCCGCCTGGCGCAGTCGGACGCGCGCATCGCCGAGCTGGAGCGCGACCGCGCGGCGCTGGTCCATGCCAACGAGCGGATCGCGGAGCTGGAGCGCGAGAACGCCCGCCTGCGCACCACGCCCGCGCCGATGCCGACGGGGATGATGTCGGGGCAGCCCGCGCCGGTCGCGACCCGCGCTGCGCCAGTCGCCGCGCCGGAGCCCATGCCTCTGACCCGGCGCGTGGTGGGCGGTTCGTCCAAGCGCGGGTGGTTCGACTGGGGTCCGGGTGGCGACTCGCGCGCGCGGCGGGTGTGACGCACTCCCCTCTCCCGCTTTCGCGGGGGTATCAGGTCGATCATGCCCCCCGGCATGATCTAAACCGTCCGGGGGACGGTTTACCTGATGCGGGTGGCCGAGCGTAGCAAGGTCGGGTGAGGGCCTGTTCTTCGGGATGCGCCCTGTTCAGGCCCTCACCCTGGCGCGTGCCGCACCTGTCCCTCTCCCGCGAAAGCGGGAGAGGGTTCGCACTAGGCCGCTGCCCGCAGGGCTGACTGGGCCGCCGCAAGGCGGGCAATCGGCACGCGATAGGGGGACGCCGACACGTAATCCAGGCCGACCTGCTCGCAGAAGGCGATGCTCGCGGGGTCGCCGCCGTGCTCGCCGCAGATGCCGAGCTTCAGGTCGGGGCGTGTTCCCCTGCCCCGCTCGGCGGCCAGGCTCACCAGCTCGCCGACGCCCTCCACGTCGAGGCTGACGAACGGGTCCTTGGCGTAGATGCCCTGCTCCACATAGGCGGAGAGGAAGCGGCCGGCGTCGTCACGGCTGACGCCGAGCGTCGTCTGCGTCAGGTCGTTGGTGCCGAAGGAGAAGAACTCGCCCACCTCCGCGATCTCGCCGGCGCGGAGCGCAGCGCGGGGGAGCTCGATCATGGTGCCGACCAGGTAGTCGACGCGACGGCCTTTCTCGGCGAACACCGCTTCGGCGGCGCGGTCGACGACGGCCTTCATCAGCTCCAGCTCGCGGCGGGTGGCGACAAGCGGGATCATCACCTCGGGAATAGGCGCCTGGCCGGTGCGGGTCGCGACCTCGATCGCGGCCTCGAAGATGGCGCGGGCCTGCATCTCGTAGATCTCGGGATAGGTCACGCCCAGGCGGCAGCCGCGATGGCCGAGCATGGGGTTGAACTCGTGGAGCTCGGCGGCGCGGCGCTTGAGCTGCTCGACGTCCAAGCCCGTCGCGGCCGCGACGTCGGCGAACTCAGCCTCCTCGTGCGGTAGAAATTCGTGGAGCGGCGGGTCGAGCAAGCGGATCGTGCAAGGCAGACCCGCCATGACGAGGAAGATCTCGGCGAAGTCGTCGCGCTGCTCGGGGAGGAGCTTGTCGAGCGCGGCGCGGCGGCCGGGCTCGTCGGAGGCGAGGATCATCTGGCGGACCGCGGCGATTCGGGCGGCGTCGAAGAACATATGCTCGGTGCGGCAGAGGCCGATGCCCTCCGCGCCGAACTCGTGCGCAGTCTTGCAGTCGGCGGGCGTCTCGGCGTTCGTGCGGACGCGGAGGCGGCGGGTCTTGTCCGCCCATTCCATCAACGTGCCGAAGTCGCCGGCGAGCTCGGGCTGCACGGTCGCGACCTCGCCCAGCATCACCTCACCGGTCGAGCCGTCGATGGTGAGGCGGTCGCCCTCCCTCACCTCGCGGCCGGCCACGCGCATGACGCGGGTTTTGACGTCGATGCTGATCGAGCCCGCGCCGGAGACGCAGGGACGGCCCATGCCGCGCGCGACGACGGCGGCGTGGCTGGTCATGCCGCCGCGCGCGGTCAGGATGCCCCTTGCCGCGTGCATGCCGTGGATGTCTTCGGGGCTGGTCTCCGTGCGGACGAGGATGACCGCCTCGCCGGCGGCCGCGCGCTTCTCGGCGGTGTCGGCGTCGAACACCGCGGCACCGCTCGCCGCGCCGGGGCTGGCGGGCAGGCCCTTGGTGAGCACGTCACGGGGTGCATCGGGGTCGAGCGTGGGGTGGAGGAGCTGATCGAGCGCGGCGGGGTCGACGCGGAGCACGGCCTCCTGCTCGGAGATCAGGCCCTCGGTCGCCATGTCGACGGCGATCTTGAGCGCGGCCTTGGCAGTGCGCTTGCCCGAGCGGGTCTGGAGCATCCAGAGCTGGCCGCGTTCGACGGTGAACTCGATGTCCTGCATGTCGCGATAGTGGCGTTCGAGCGTGTCGAACACGCGCGTCAGCTCGGCGTACAGCTCCGGCATCGCCTCCTCCATCGAGGCGGGCTTGGCGCCGGCGGCCTCGCGGGCGGCGCGGGTGAGGTATTGGGGCGTGCGGATGCCGGCGACGACGTCCTCGCCTTGCGCGTTGATGAGGAACTCGCCGTAATAGGCGCGCTCGCCCGTCGAGGGGTCGCGGGTGAAGGCGACGCCGGTGGCGGACGTGTCGCCCATGTTGCCGAACACCATCGCCTGGACGTTGACGGCGGTGCCCCAATCGCCGGGGATGTCGTTCAGGCGGCGATAGACCTTGGCGCGCTCCGACTGCCAGGAGCCGAACACCGCGCCGACCGCGCCCCAGAGCTGGTCGTGGACGTCCTGCGGGAAGTCGCGGCTCCACTGGTCGCGGACGAGCTGCTTGTACTCGGCGACGAGCTCCTGGAGGTCGCTCGCCGACAGCTCGGTGTCGAGCGTAAGCCCCCGGTCCTCCTTGGCGACCTCAAGCGCCTCCTCGAACGCGCCGTGGTCGAGGCCGAGGACGACGTCGGCGTACATCTGGATGAAGCGGCGATAGCTGTCCCAGGCGAAGCGCTCGTCGCCCGAGGTGGCGGCGAGGCCCTGCACCGTCTCGTCGTTCAGCCCGAGGTTGAGGACGGTGTCCATCATGCCGGGCATCGACACGCGAGCACCGGAGCGGACGGAGACGAGGAGAGGGTCGGCGGGGTCACCGAAGCGCTTGCCCGTGACCTGCTCGATATGGGCGATGCCCTGAGTGACCTCGGCCGCCAAGCTGTCGGGGAAGCGCTCGCCTTCTTGGTAGTAGCGGGCGCACATGGGCGTGCCGATCGTGAACCCCGGCGGGACCGGCAGGCCGATGGACGCCATCTCGGCGAGGTTCGCGCCCTTGCCGCCGAGCAGGTTCTTGTCGCCCCTGCCCCCGTCGGAGACGCCGCCGCCAAAGCGATAAACATAGCGCGGCTCGGCCGCCCGGGGTTGCGCCTCAGCCGTCAGCACGCTCGCCATGTCGGTCGTCCTTCCCTGAATACGTATGTTGTGCGCTGCAGCACGCGCGCGCGTCAAGCAATGAACGGCTGTTCAGGTTCCGGAACGGGACGAACCGTACCGGGCGTTCCAAAGTTCAGGAAGTTCAGCCTACGGGGTGGCTTGTTCGGCATCCTGCTAAATTCGAAAACAGGCGTCCGCCGCGCACGCCGCGGCGAAGCCGCGTCGTCGAACGTAGCTGCGCTACGCCGGCCGGGCTTGGGCGTCTCGCTTCGAGCTTCGCTCGGCGCGTACGCCCGGCGCCTCACCCTTCGATGCGCGAGAAATCCGCCACCCGGTGCACCGCGTCGCGGACACGGGCGAGCAGGTTGAGCCGCGCCTCGCGCTTGGCCGGATCGGGGTCGTTCACCGTCACCTTGTCAAAGAACGCGTCGATGGGCGCGCGGAGCGTCGCCAGCGCGGCCATCGCGCCTTCGAACTCCTCCGCCTCCACCGCGGCCGCCGCCCGCGGCTCGGCCGAGTCAAGGGCGTGGCGGAGGGCAGCTTCCTCCGGTTCGGGCGTGTAGGACAGCGATTTCTCGCCCGCGCCCTCCGCGGCGGTCCAGCCTTCTTTCTTCAGGATGTTGGCGGCGCGCTTGTAGCCGGCGAGCAGGTTGGCCCCGTCCTCCGTCCCCACGAACGCCTGCAGCGCGCGGACGCGGGCGAGCAGGCGAACGAGATCATCCTCGCCGCCGAGCGCGAACACCGCGTCGATCAGGTCGTGCCGGACACCGGCCTCGCGTTGCTGGACTTTGAGGCGGTCGGCAAAGAAGGTGGCCAAAGTAGCGTGAGCGGTAGATTGAGAGTTGGTGAAGCTAGCAAGTACGACGGGCACAATACCCTGAACGGTCGCTATCTTTTCAAGACTAACCTCGTCAACAACACCCTTTAATTCATCCTTAACGCGATCGGATGCTTCGTTCATGTTTTCGGTAATCTGCACGATACGAAATGCCCATGCGAGCGTCAGCGCCTTAATCAGCTTGAACCTGAGCTGGTGCTGCTGAATAAGCGCTAGCACGGCTAATGCGGACCGTCGCAGAGCGAATGGATCCCGAGAGCCGCTTGGACTTTCACCGATAAAGAAAAACGTGGAAATTGTATCCAGCTTGTCCGCCAAGCTCACCGCCACGGTCACGGGCGCAGTGGGGACCTCGTCGCCTTGACCGACAGGCTTGTAGTGGTCGCGGATGGCTTCGGCGGCGGCCGGGTGCTCGCCCTGGGCTGCGGCGTAGTAGCCGCCGATCAGGCCCTGGAGCTCGGGGAACTCTCCGACCATGCCGGTGACGAGGTCGGCCTTGCACAAGCGGGCGGCGCGTTCGGCGAGGGCTGCTAGCTCCTCGCGTGACGACTCTGCGCGTCCCCGGCGTAGGCCGGGGTCCAGTTCGGATACGGCTTGCGGGGTAGGCGCTTCCGATTGAGAGGTGACCGTGACTGGACCCCGGCCTTCGCCGGGGAGAGATCGGACGTTGGTTGCGGGGACAGGATTTGAACCTGTGACGATCCCCTCTTCCACCAACCACCGTGCGAGCTTGGCGACGCGGTCGACCTTGTCGGCGACGGTGCCGAGCTTCTCGTGGAAGACGATCTTGTCGAGCTTCTTCGCCTGTTCCTCCAGCGGCACCTTGAGGTCCTGCTCGTAGAAGAAGCGGGCGTCCGACAGGCGAGCGGCGAGGACCTTGCGGTTGCCTTCGACGATCTTCGCGCCGCCGTCGGTCGCGGCGATGTTGGCGGTGCAGATGAAGGCGTTGGCGAGGGTCGCTCCCGTCGCAACCGCCCCTCCACCAGCCCTCGGCTGGTCCCCCTCCCCGTTCCGGGGAGGAACACGGCAGACGAAGTATTTCTGGTTCACGCGGGCGGTGAGCTGGATGACCTCGGGCGGGACCTCCAGGAACGCCTCGTCGAAGCGGCCGATGAGCGGCACGGGCCATTCGGTGAGGCCGGCGTTCTCGGCGACGAGGCCCTCGTCTTCGATCAGCTCGAGGCCAGCGTCGCGCGCGAGCTCGGCGGCGCGGGTGCGGATGATCGCGGCGCGCTCGTCGGGGTCGACGATGACGTGGCAGGCGCGGAGCTTCTCGACATAGTCGTGCGCGCCGCCGAGCGTGATCGGGCCGGGGTGGTGGAAGCGGTGGCCGAGCGTGGTGGCGCTCGACCGCACGCCGGCGACCTCGACGGGCACGATCTCCTCGCCGAAGATCGCGACCACGCTCTGCAGCGGGCGGACCCAGCGGGGGCTGTCGGTCGCGAGCGAGGCCGCGCCCCAGCGCATCGACTTGGGCCAGGGAAAGGCGCGGACGATCGTCGGGATCGCGGCCGCGAGCACGTGCGCCGTGGGGCGGCCGGGCTTGTCGATGACGGCAAAGAGCACGCCGTCGCGCTCGACGAGCTGCTCGCGGGTGAGGCCCGTCTTGCGGAGGAAGCCGTCTAGCGCTTGCGGCGGGGCGGAGCTGCGGGGGCCCTTGATCTCCTCGGAGACGGCAGCGGTTTCGGGCGGCAAGTCGCGGGCGATCAGCGCCAGGCGGCGGGGGGTGGCGTAAGTGGTGACGCTGCCCGCCTGGAGACCGGCGGCGGCGAGCTCGGCCGCGAACAGGCGCTGGAGGTCGTCCCGCGCCTTGGCCTGCATGCGGGCGGGGATCTCTTCGGAGCGGAGTTCGAGGAGGAAGTCGGGCATGTTCTTACCTTACTCCTCCCCCGCTTTAGCGGGGGAGGGGGACCGCTCGCGTAGCGAGTGGTGGTGGGGGTACAGGGTGATGCCGTATCCCCCACGGCTTGCTTCGCAAGCCGGCTCCGGTCGGCGACAAGCCCCCGGCTTGTCGCCGACCGACCTACGCCCCCCTCCACCAGCTACGCTGGTCCCCCTCCCCCGCTGGGAGCGGGGGAGGAATGGGTCAGCGGTCACGCCGCCCACCCGTTCTTCTCCATCCAGGCCTGGCACGCGCCTTTCGCGAGGTCGCGGACGCGGCCGATATAGGCCTGGCGTTCGGCCACCGAGATCACGCCGCGGGCCTGGAGGAGGTTGAAGGTGTGGCTCGCCTTGATTGCCTGCTCGTACGCGGGGATCGGCAGGCCGCGCCCGAGCGAGTTCTCGCATTCGGCGGCGTGCTTGCGGAACTGGTCGAACAGGCTGTCCGTGTCGGCGACTTCGAAGTTCCAGGCCGACATCTGGCGCTCGTTCTCCAGGAACACGTCGCCGTAGCTGAATTGCGGCGAGTGGGCGCGCAGGTCCTCCGCCGCGCGGTTGGCGAGCGCGCCGCCCTCCACCGCGCCGCTCGGGCGGTCGTTAAACGCCAGGTCGTACACCGAGTCCTTGTTCTGGATGTACATGGCCAGGCGCTCGAGGCCGTAGGTGAGCTCGCCCGATACCGGTTTGCAGTCGAAGCCGCCCATCTGCTGGAAGTAGGTGAACTGCGTCACCTCCATGCCGTCACACCAGACCTCCCAGCCCAGCCCCCAGGCGCCGAGCGTCGGGCTCTCCCAGTCGTCCTCGACGAAGCGGATGTCGTGGCGGGTGAAGTCGATGCCGATCGCGGCGAGGCTGCCCAGGTAAAGTTCCTGCAGGTCGGGCGGGCTCGGCTTCAGGATGACCTGATATTGGTAGTAATGCTGGAGCCGGTTGGGGTTCTCGCCGTAGCGGCCGTCGGTGGGGCGGCGGCAGGGCTGGACGAAGGCGGCGTTCCACGGGTCTGGGCCGAGCGCGCGCAAGGTGGTCGCGGTATGGAACGTCCCCGCCCCCATCTCCATGTCGTAGGGCTGCAGGATCAGGCAGCCGCGGTCGCTCCAATATTGGTGGAGCGTCAGGATCATGCGCTGGAACGATAGGGGCTCGGTCACGGGCGGGGCCGATGCCGCATGGCGGGCGGGGAATCAAGCTGACGCCGGACGGCGCGCATCCTATATCGCACGGATTGCAATTCGGGAGGGATCACATGCCCAAGCTTCTCCGCGGCGCCGTCGCCGCCGCGCTCGCCTTCGCGGCGCTCCCCGCCTGCGCCCAAGTTCCGTCGGCTTCCGGGCCGGCGGCGACCGCCGACGCGGACCCCGCGCTGTGGGTCGTCAAGGACGCGGACACGACCGTCTATCTGTTCGGCACGGTGCACGTGCTGAAGCCCGGCATGAGCTGGTTCGACGAGGCGGTGAAGACCGCGTTCGACGGGTCGAAGGAGGTCGTGCTCGAGATCGCCGACCTCGATCCCAAGGCCGCGCAGCAGGTGGCGATCGCCAAGGGGCTCAACATGTCCGGCCCGGGGCTGACCGAGAAGCTGCCCGTCGACAAGCGCGCGGCGGTCACCAAGGCGTTGACCGACCTGGGGCTACCGCAGCAGGCGTACGACCGCATGGACCCGTGGCTGGCGGCGGTGACGCTGGTGGCGGCCCCGCTGGAGAAGCTGGGCTTCAAGGGCGACAGCGGCGCGGAGAAGGTGATCACCGCGTCCGCCAAGGGCGCGAGCAAGCAGCTCGTCGGGCTGGAGACGATCGAGCAGCAGCTGGGCTATTTCGACTCGATCTCGGAGCCGGAGCAGGTGAAGTTCCTGGTCTCCGCGGCCGAGGACCTGCCGCAGCTGGGCCGCGAGATGGAGCGGATGATCGACACCTGGGCCAGGGGCGACGCCGACGGCCTGGCGGCGATCATGAACGAGAATCTGAAGGACTCGCCGGAGGTGGCGCGCATCCTGCTCACCAACCGCAACAAGCGCTGGGCCGAGTGGATCAACGGCCGCATGGCGCAGCCGGGCACGGTGTTCGTCGCGGTCGGCGCGGGGCACCTGGCGGGCGCGGGATCGGTGCAGGACCAGCTGAAGGCGTACAAGCTCCGCGCGACGCGGGTGAAGTACTAAGTCCTGCCCTCTCCCGCGAAAGCGGGAGAGGGCTTTGGGTTTGCGTTTGCCGGTGTGCGCCGCTACACGCCCGCGCTTCCGCTCATGGTCATCCCTGGAGGCGTGGGCGGAGATCGGAACAACAAGCATCTCGGAGTTAACACTGCATGAGCGACACGCTGACGCTCGCAGCCGAGACGCGTGACCGGGTTGGCAAGGGAGCCTCCCGGGCGCTGCGTCGTGAAGGCCGCGTCCCCGCCGTGATCTACGGCCAGAACCAGGCGCCCCAGGGCGTCCACCTCGAGGAGAAGGCGCTCGTCAAGGCGCTGGGCACCGGGCACTTCTTCAACTCGGTCATCATGGTCGAGGGTGTGGGCGGTCAGGCCGTGCGCGCGCTCGCCAAGGACGTGGCGTTCCACCCCGTCACCGACCGTCCACTCCACGTCGACCTGTTCCGCGTGGGCGAGCACTCGACGGTCACCGTCGCGGTGCCGGTCGCGTTCACGGACGAGGACAAGTCGCCGGGTCTGAAGGCTGGCGGCGTGCTCAACATCACGCGCCACGAGGTCGAGCTGGTCGTCGACGCGGCGAGCATCCCGTCGGAGATCGCCATCTCGCTGGCGGGCCGCGAGGTCGGCGCGTCGATCCACATCTCGGACGTGACGCTGCCGCAGGGCGCGACCCCGGCCATCACCGACCGCGACTTCGCGATCGCCACCATCGTGCCGCCGACGGTCCCGACCGCGGCCGACGACGCGGCCGACCGCGAGGCGGGCGTGCCGACTCTCGACGAGGCGCTGGACCAGCCGGCCAACAGCGACGAGCCGCAGGCGGACACGTCCGAGCAGGGCTGAGCCTCCGAGCTTAGGTCAATAAGGGGCAGGGAGGCGGCGCTTCCCTGCCCTTCTTCGTTCCGGAGAGCGCGATGCAGATCTGGGTGGGGCTCGGCAATCCGGGTCCGCAATATGCGATGCACCGGCACAATGTCGGCTTCATGGCGGTGGACGCCATCGCCGAGGTGCACGGCTTCGGGCCGGTGAAGAAGCAGTTCCAGGGCTGGACGCAGGAAGGCCGGATCGGGTCGGAGAAGCTGCTGCTCCTGAAGCCCGCGACGTTCATGAACGAGAGCGGCCGCGCGATCGGCGAGGCGCTGCGCTTCTACAAGCTGGGCGTGGACGCGCTCACCGTGTTCCACGACGAACTCGACCTCGCGCCGTTCAAAGTCAAGGTGAAGCGCGGGGGCGGCACGGCGGGCCACAACGGCCTGCGCTCGACCGACAAGCATCTCGGCCCCGACTTCCGCCGCGTGCGGATCGGCATCGGCCATCCGGGGCACAAGGACCGGGTGAACGGCCATGTGCTGGGCAACTACGCCAAGAGCGAGCTGGAGCCGCTGACCGACCTGCTCGGCGCAGTCGCCGCGGAAGCCGAGTGGCTGGCGGCGGGTGACGACGCGCGGTTCATGAACGAGGTCGCGCTTCGGCTGCAGGATTAAGATTGCGAGTAAGTCGCATTTCTACTTCGGCCAGTTCGGATTGAGAATAATTTGCAGCTTCGGTGAGAGTTGTTCGCAAGAGTTGTTTGTTGTTGTTTTAGGAACTCTTCGGCGATACTTCGGTTGTCAACGCCGACAACTGATGCACGAGGAGCAACCATCATGGCCCTGACCACCGCCGGAGTCGCCGCTTGCGGCAAGTGCCGCTACTTCGACCAGGCCTCGACCGAGTCGCACGGCGCCTCGCTCGGCCTGTGCCGCTACAACCCGCCGATCAGCCAGCCGACGCAGGACAGCCACGGCGTGTGGCCGAAGGTCGAGGCGAGCGACTGGTGCGGCCACTACGAGCGCGCTGAGGCGTAACGCCTTCCCCTGAGCGGGGTTGACGGGGCCGGGTGCGACGCAAGTCGCGCCCGGCCTTTTCATTCCTCCCCCGCTTACAGCGGGGGAGGGGGACCGCGCCGCTTGCGGCGTGGTGGTGGGGGCACGACGGGATGCGGCTTGAGAGGTGGTCGGTTGCTGGCCCGCGTTATAAAATCGACCCGTCCAACGCGCATCCCTCACGGCTTGCTTCGCAAGCCGGCTCCGGTCGGCGACAAGCCCCCGGCTTGTCGCTGATCGAACTACGCCCCCTCCACCAGCTGCGCTGGTCCCCCTCCCCCGCCGTGGGCGGGGGAGGAACTAGCGGTGGCTTCCACCTGCGTTGACCAGCCCCTCACAATCCGCTACTAAGAGTTATTCTCATTAGCGGATCGCGCCCGTCATGTACGACCTGATCGACCGTCCCGTTGCCGAGCTCCCCACTGCCGACCGCCGCTTGCTTGCCGCCACGCGCGCCTGGGTGCATCAACTGACGATGGCGGGCGAGGCGAGCCCAGCTGCGGCCGAGTCGCTGGGCCGCGGGTCGGCCGCGTTTGATGCGGCGATGCGGGCGCTGGACGAGGGATCGTCGGAGACGCTGGTGTTCCAGCGACCGTGCCACCCGACCGTGTCGGAAACGGAGGCGATGTGGCTGGCCGTGTGGCGGCTGGTACGTGCCGACCGGCTCGGGCACGCTAAGGGCGCGCTCGGCGCACTGGCGGACGAGGCGGCGGTGCCGGCAGTGCTCGCGGCGCTGGTGCGCGCGGCGGCGAAGGTCTGATCCACTCCCCCTCTCCCGCGAAAGCGGGAGAGGGCTTGAGGTTGCGTCGCTCTCGCCTGCCGTGCATCGCGCGGCGGATGACCACGCGGCGGCTCTTCCCCACCCTGCTCCACCAGGCCCGCCTCGGGAACGAGGAACTGCTCGCCGAGCTGGACCACTCCGTCCGCGCGTTGGCCGAGGACGACATGGCCGGCCGCCGATGGTCGCGCGAGCACGGCTATAAGGGCTATACCTCCTATGCGTCGCTCGACGACCTGCCCCGCCGCGACCCGGCCTTCGCCGAGCTGAAGCGCCGGCTCGACCGGCACGTCGCGGCGTTCGCGCAAGCATGCGCGTTCGAGCTCGGGGCCAAGCTCAAGCTCGACAGCCTGTGGGTGAACCTGCTCCGCCCGGGTGGGCACCACTCCGCGCACATCCACCCGCACAGCGTCGTCTCCGGCACGCTCTACCTCGCGTTGCCGCCGGGCGCGGGGGCGATCCGATTCGAGGACCCGCGCCTGGGCCTGATGATGGCCGCTCCGACGCGTGATCCGGCGGTCGAGGAGATGCGCAGCTTCCACACCGTCGCGCCCGAACCCGGCGACGTGCTGTTGTGGGAGAGCTGGCTGCGTCACGAGGTGCTGCCGCACACGGGAAAAGGCGAGCGGATTAGCGTCAGCTTCAACTACCGCTGGTAGCGAGCTTCTCCTCCGCCCAGTCGAATAGGCGCGAGCTGGCCTGCTCCGCCGCCCAGCCGATCACCGCGCCCGCTGCTACGTCGCTGACGAAGTGCTTGCAGCGCGGTATCTGCATCGCGCCGACCCAGGCGGAGAAGGCGAGCCCCGGCGCGGTCGTTTGCGGATAGTCGCGCGCCAACGCTTGGGTGACAGCCAGCGCGCCCGCCGTGTGGCCGGACGGGAAGGACGACAGATCGTGCTCGCGGCTCTCGCCCCGTTCCATGCGGTAGCGCGTCTCCAGCGCCACGTCCGGGCGGGTGCGGTCGATCGAGCGCTTGATGACGGTCTTGATCGCAGTAGCGAGCGTATGGGCGGCGAACATGCGCAGGCCCGTCCGCGTGAGCCGCGGATCGCGCAAGGCGAGCCCGGCGGCCGTCGTGCCGAGGGTCAGGACGCGCATAGGCGGCTGATCGCCAACTTCACTTAGGAACCCGAGCACGCGCACCCAGGGGCGCTCGCTCTGCTCCGCCACGGCTTCGGTCACAGTGACGTCGATCTTCTCGACCGCGGTTTCGGCGTCTTCGAACGGATTGGCCAACTTGCTGAAATCCTTGACGGGGGTCGGGCCTGGGTAACTCATGAGACCGCGCCGAGGTTGCCCTCGCCCGCGAGGCGCGGCAAAGCGCCCCGCATCCTCGCCCGCCCCGTCGCGCGGGCCCTCACCTTCCGGAGTTTTATCGAATGGGTTTCCGCTGCGGCATCGTGGGCCTGCCGAACGTCGGCAAGTCGACGCTCTTCAACGCGCTTACCGAGACCGCGGCCGCGCAGGCCGCCAACTATCCCTTCTGCACGATCGAGCCGAACGTGGGCAACGTGGCCGTGCCCGACGAGCGGCTCTATAAGCTCGCCGACATCGCCAAGTCGGCCAAGGTGATCGAGACGCAGCTCGGCTTCGTCGACATCGCCGGGCTAGTACGCGGGGCGAGCAAGGGCGAGGGCCTGGGCAACCAGTTCCTCGGCAACATCCGCGAGGTGGACGCGATCGTCCACGTGCTGCGCTGCTTCGAGAACGGCGACGTCACGCACGTGGAGGGCAAGGTCGATCCCGTCGCCGACGCGGAGACGGTCGAGACGGAGCTGATGCTCGCCGACCTGGAGAGCCTGGAGAAGCGCGTCCCCAACCTGCAGAAGAAGGGGCAGTCGGGCGACAAGGAGGCCAAGGCCGCCGCGGTCGTGCTGGGCCGCGCGCTCGATCTCTTGCGCGACGGGAGACCTGCGCGCCTCGTCGAGCGCAAGGATCCGGAGGAGGAGCGGCTGTTCGCGCAGGCGCAGCTGCTGACCGCCAAGCCGGTGCTCTACGTCTGCAACGTCGGCGAGAGCGAGGCCGCGGAGGGCAACGAGCACTCGGCCCACGTCTTCGCCAAGGCGGCAGCCGAGGGCGCGGAGGCGGTGGTCGTCTCCGCCGCGATCGAGGCGGAGATCGCGACCATGCCCGCGGAGGACCGGGGCGAGTTCCTGGCAGAGCTGGGACTGACCGAGACCGGCCTCGCGCGCGTGATCCGCGCGGGGTACAAGCTGCTGCACCTCCTCACCTTCTTCACCGTCGGGCCGAAGGAGGCGCGCGCCTGGACCGTCGAGGTCGGAGCCAAGGCGCCGCAGGCGGCGGGGCAGATCCACTCCGACTTCGAGCGCGGCTTCATCCGCGCGGAAACGATCGCGTACGACGACTACATCAAGTTCGGCGGTGAGACCGGCGCGCGGGATGCCGGCAAGTTGCGGCAGGAGGGTAAGGAGTATGTGGTGCAGGACGGCGACGTGATGCTGTTCCGGTTCAACGTATAGTCGCGATCGCGCTTACTTTCTCCGTCATGCCGGACTTGTTCCGGCATCCATCGTTGTGCAGTCGATCCCGACGGAGTGCGCGGACGACGATGGACCCCGGAACAAGTCCGGGGTGACGGATAGCGATGTTGCGCTTATCGCGCCCCGCCCCTAACTCCCGCCCCATGCTCGCCCGCCTCCTCCTGGCGCTGCTCGCCATCGTGTTCGCGACGCCGGTTGCGGCGGCGGCTTGCCACGTGCAGCCGGCGCGCGAGCAGCATGCGGACATGGCGCATCACGGTTCCGCGCCGGCCGATAGCGACGAGGCCGCGCCCGCGGACGCTTGCGTCGGCTGCGTGCCACCGTCCACCTGGATCGCGCCGCGCGTGGCCGAGCCGGTCGCATTCGCCGCGCCGATGCTCGCCGCAACCGTAGCGCTGCTGAGCCTCGGGCGGGGAACGCCGCCCGCTCTGCCCCCTCCGCGGATCGGCTGAGTTCAGCGGGCCTCAGCGCCCGTCCTCGGTACATCCACGGAGTTCACCATGACCAAGACGACCCTGCTCGCCGCGAGCGCGGCGGCGGCGCTGTTCGCCGTTCCGGCGGCGGCCCAGCATCCGCATCACGGCGCGCACGCGCAGCATCAGCAGCCCGCTGCGCCCTCACCTACACCTACCCCTGCTCCCGCGCACGACCACGGCGCGATGGATCACAACCGGCATCAGCCCGCGCCCGCCGCTCAGCCGACGCAGGATCATAGTCAGCACCAGGCCGCTCCGCCCGCGCAGAACGATGGCCAGCACGGCCCCGACCACGCCGGCATGGACCACGCCGCAATGGGTCACGGCCAGGCCATGATGAACATGGGCATGGGCGCGACCGACTATCTCAACGGTTCAGGCACCAGCCGCCTGCCCTACAACGAAGCCCCGATGCGCGGCGCCATGTTCCACGCGGGCGACTGGATGCTGATGGCGCACGGTTACGCCTGGGCGACCTACACCGACCAGGGCGGCCCGCGCGGCGACGATATGGCGTTCGTCACCAGCATGGCGATGCTGATGGCCGACCGCGACCTCGGCGACCGCGTTCATCTCCAGCTCCGCGGCATGGCGAGCCTCGAGCCCGCGATCGGCCCGCGCGGCTATCCCAACATCTTCGCGGTGGGCGAGGTCGCGAACGACCAGCCGCTCGTTGATCGCCAGCACCCGCACGACCTGTTCAGCGAGCTGTCGGCGCGCCTCGATTATCGGCTAGGCGGCGGCGACAGCCTGTTCCTCTACGGCGGCCCGGTCGGCGAGCCCGCGCTGGGGCCGGCGGCGTTCATGCATCGGGCGTCCGCGCGCTACCTGCCGCTGGCGCCGATCACGCATCACTGGTTCGACTCGACGCACATCACCTACGGCGTCCTCACCGCCGGTTACGCCGCCCCGCGCTGGCAGCTGGAGGCGTCGGCGTTCCGTGGGCGCGAGCCGGACGAGCGGCGCTGGAACATCGAAACGCCGAAGCTGGACAGCTGGAGCGTGCGCGCGAGCTGGACGCCCTCGCCCCAGCTCGCCGTGCAGGTCAGCCATGGCTGGCTGAAGAGCCCGGAGGAGTTCCACCCCGACGAGAACGAGGCGCGGACCACGGCCAGCATCAACTACGCCACCGGCCCGCTGACGACGACATTCGCCTACAGCCGCAAGAACCGCATCCCCGGTCCCGTGCTGCCCGCGTGGCTGGCGGAAGCGAGCTACGAGATCGGGCGGCGGCACGCGGTGTTCGGGCGGCTGGAGCACGTCACCGCCGACGAGCTCTTCCCCGACCACGACGACCCGCTCCACGATCGGCAGTTCAAGGTGACGAAGCTGGAGGCGGGTTACGCCTATCGCCTGCCCATCTACGGCCCGCTCGGCGTGGCGCTGGGCGGCACGGTCGCGGGCTATCTCAAGCCGGACGTGCTGAACGCGGCGTATGGCAAGAACCCGGTCAGCTACACGATCTTCTCCAAGCTCGTGCTAGGCCTTTGATCTTCGAGCGAACGGGTCGGGGCCGCCGGACAGGGCGCTCGTAAGCTCGACCAGCCGTTTAAGCCGGGTCGGCGCGGTCTTGGCCGAGCCGACCCGGTGCGTCCAGCCGCGCCGCTTGCCGGGCGTGAGCGCGTCCCATGCCCGGCGCAGCGCGTCGTCGGCGTCGAGCGCGCGCTCGATGTCCGGATGCGCGTCGACCTGGTCCGTCGGTTCGATGCGGAAGCGAACCTCCGCCACATCACCGACCGCCAGCCCGGCGTCGCGGAGCAGCTTCTTGGATAGCATCATGTACCAGCGCCCGCGCGAGGGCTGCCACGCGGCGGCGAAGGCGACGTCGTTTACCTCGCCCGTCGCCCGGAGCCTCGGGCCGTCGAAGGGCAGCTCGGCCGCGAGTTCGTCGGGCAGGAAGATCGCGGTGTAGATCATGCCGCCCAGGTCGTGATGGACGACCGCGCCCTCGAACGCGTAAGGGAAAAAGGCCATGGCCGCGCCCTCCCCGCGCGTCCGATCATTCACGCCCGCGTCACTTACGTTCGTCAAGGCGGCCCCATGCGTTTCAGCTTCGCACCCATCCTCCCCGCCCTGGCGCTCGGCCTGTCGGCGTGCGTCTCCGTCGTCCAGCGTCCCGCTCCGCCCGCGCCGCAAGTGGCGGTGGAGGCGCGCGCGCCCATCACGGTCCTCGTCTCGATCGACGGCTTTCACCTGAGCTACCTCGACCGCGGCGTCACCCCCAACCTGTCGCGTCTCGCCGCAGAGGGCGCGACGGGGGAGATGCGGCCGAGCTTCCCGTCCAAAACCTTCCCGAACCACTGGACGCTGGTGACGGGCATGGTGCCCGACCGGCACGGCATCGTCGCGAACAGCTTCGAGGACCCCGCCCGGCCCGGCGAGACCTTCACCATGGCGTCGGACGACCCGTTCTGGTGGAACGCGGCCGAGCCGATCTGGGTGACGGCGGAGAAGGCCGGCGTGCGCACGGGCACGATTTTTTGGCCGGGATCGAACGTAGGCTGGGGCGGCGCGCGCGCGGGCGAGTGGCCGAACAAGGTTGCGGGCGGTACGCGGCCCTCGTCTTGGCAGCAATACGCCGAGCCGGTGAGCGAAGCGCAGCGCGTCGACGCGGTCGTCGACCTTCTGCGTCGGCCGGCGGCGACGCGGGCGCGCTTTCTCACCCTCTACTTCGAGGCGGTCGATACGGCCGGGCACCAGTTCGGCCCCGCCGCGCGCGAGACGACGGACGCCGTCGCGGAGGTGGACCGCTCGATCGGGCGGCTCTTGTCCGAGCTCGCCGCGCTGGGCCAGCCCGCGAACCTGGTGATCGTGTCCGACCACGGTATGGCGGCCACCTCGACCGAGCGCACGGTGGCGCTCGACAAGGTCGTGCCCGCCGCCGACGCGCGCGTGTTCGAGGCCGGGCCGTACGCGACCTTCTACCCCGCGCCGGGCCGCGAGCGCGCGGTCGAGCGCGCGCTGCTCAAGCCGCACCCGCACATGCAGTGCTGGCGCAAGGGCGAGATGCCGGCGCGTTTCCGCTACGGGACCAACCAGCGCATCCCGCCTTACCTCTGCTTGGCCGAGATGGGCTGGACGCTCGCCAAGACCGCGCCGGCCAAGCCCATGGCGGGCGGCAACCACGGCTACGACCCGCACGCGCCCGAGATGCGGGCGTTGTTCGTAGCGAACGGGCCGGCGTTCCGGCCGGGCGTGAAGCTCCAGCCGTTCGACAACGTGTCGGTCGCGCCGCTGCTGCGCGAGCTGATCGGGCTGCCGGCGGGTCGGGGGCTGGACGGGACGGCCGCGCCGTTCGAGGACGCCCTCACCACCTCCCGTTCGCGCTGAGCTCGTCGAAGGGCTGTACTTCCGCCGCCGACAGCAGGAAGGACGGTGCCTCGACAAGCTCAGCACGAACGGGGTGGTGGCATGCTCTATTGGGAGGACATCGAGGTCGGGGCCGTCCAGCGCTTCGGCGCGTATCCGGTCACGCGCGAGGAGGTGGTCGAGTTCGCGGGCAAGTACGACCCGCAGCCCTTCCATCTTTCCGACGAGGAGGCGGCGCGTACGCATTTCGGGCGGCTGTCGGCGAGCGGCTGGCACACCTGCGCGATGACGATGTCGATGGTGGTCGCGAACCTGAGGGAGCACCGGGTGGCGGGCCTAGGCTCGCCGGGGATTGACGAGCTGCGCTGGCTACGGCCCGTCTACCCGGGCGATACGCTGAGCTGCGAGACGGAGGTGCTGGACAAGCGTCGGTCGGAGTCGCGGCCGGAGATGGGGATCTCGCGCAGCCGCATGACGGTGTTCAACCAGGCGGGCGAGCGGGTGATGACGTTCGTGTCGACGCACCTGACGGCGACGCGGCCGGGCTAGCAGCGTCGCAAACTTACGCCGCCGGTCACGGCGAAGCCGCGCCCTATGGCGCGGTTCGCACGTGCCGGTCGCGCGAAGCGTTACCGCCGAATGTCCCGCCGGTTCTCCCGCCTCAAGCCACGGAAGTCCTGACGCCGCTCCTGCCGGAACGCGCGGCGGTCGGCCTGGCGCTCGGCGCGGAACTGATCGCGGGTGATAGTACCCGCGCGGAAGGCGTCGCGATTGGCCTGACGCTCGGCGCGATAGGCCTGGAGGTCGCCGCGACGGTCCTGGCGGAAGCCGCGGAAGTTCTCGCGCACCTCGCGCCGGTCCTCGCGATACTCGCGACGGCCGCCGGGATAGTCGTAGTTGCGGCGGTCCAGCTGGCGCGTGCCGGCGAAATTACGGCGGTTCTGGAAATAACGGCGCTGGTCGTCGCTCCAGCGATAGGGCCGGCGGTTGCGGTCGTACACGTACACGCCGGAGCCGGGGTAGAAGAAGCCGTTGTACCAGCCTGAATAGCCCGGAAAGCCGCCATAGGCGTAGTCGCCGTAGAAGCCGTCGTCGTAATAGCCGTAACCCGGGTAGCCGTCGTAATAACCCGCGCCGTAGCCGAGCCCGACGCCGCCATAGCCGTAGTCGCCGTAAGCGCAGCCGCCCGCGCCTAGTCCGAGGGCGACGACGCCCAACGCGACTTTGATCCGCTTGATCATGATCTTACACTCCCGCAAAGGGACACGGGTCGAAAACGCGCCCGTGAACAAGCGTGGAACGTACACGCTTCGCCGCAGGTTCCCTAGTGGCCGGGGAACGACACCAGAGCGTCGACCTGGATGCCGTCCGAGCGCAACGCATCGGCGCCGCCCAGGTCGGGCAGATCGACCAGAAACTGCGCTTGGCCCACCTCCGCGCCCGCGCGGCGGAGCAGGCGCACGGCGGCGCGTGCGGTGCCGCCGGTGGCGATCAGGTCGTCGATCAGCAGCACGCGCGCGCCGGGCGCGCAGGCATCGGCGTGCATGGCGATGCGATCCTCGCCATATTCGAGCGCGTACTCTTCGGCGATCGTCGCGCCGGGCAGCTTGCCGTCCTTGCGGATGAGCAGCACGCCCGCGCGGAGCGGCACGGCGAGCGCGGCGGCGAACAGGAAGCCGCGCGCCTCGATGCCGGCGACGAGGTCGACGGGCCCACGGGTCGCGTCGACCATGCGCCGGACGGCGGTCGCGAGGCCGTCGGGGTCGAGAAGCAGCGTGGTGATGTCGCGGAATTGAATGCCCGGCTTGGGGAAGTCGGGGATGGTGCGGATGAGGGAGGCGAGGTCGTCGTTCATGCCTTCCTCCCGTCGTCCGGTGTACGTCACGCCGTCAGACGTGACCGCTACGCGGCCCCGCCGGCCGCCGTGGCGAGTCCTCGGCTCAGCTGCGCTAAGCCGAGGCCGCCTGCCTAGTGCTTCACCCCCGCCCAGACGTTCTTGTACGCGCCATAGGCCAGGAAGCAGAAGATCAGGATGAAGAGCACGCTCGCCAGGCCCGCCGCGTGGCGGCGCTCGAGGTTCGGCTCGGCGGCCCAGGTCAGGAACGCGGACACGTCCTTCGACATCTGGTCCACCGTCGCAGGCGTGCCATCCGAGTAGGTCACCTGCCCATTCGAGGTGATGGGCGGCGGCATGGCGATGTTGAGGTTGGGGAAGTACGGGTTGTAGTGCAGCCCCTGCGGCGTCTTCAGGTCCGGGAACTTCTTGAGCAGCTCGGCCGGCTGCGGGCGGTACCCCGTCAGCAGCGAGTAGACATAGTCGGCGCCGTCGTCGCGCGCCTTGACCATCAGCGACAGGTCGGGCGGCACCGCGTTGTTGTTCGCGGCGCGGGCGGCGACCTCGTTCGGATAGGGCGAGGGGATGCGGTCGGACGGGATGTTCTTGCGCGTCGCGGGCTCGCCCGTCTCCGCGTTCACCGACGGCTGCTCGACCTGCCACTGGGTGGCGATCGCCTTCACCTCGGCCTCGTTGTAGCCGAGCTGCTCCAGGTGGCGGAACGACACGAGGCGCATCGAGTGGCAGCCCGCGCACACCTCCTTGTACACCTGGAACCCGCGCTGCAGCTGCGCGCGATCCCAGCGGCCGAACACGCCCTCGAACGAGAAGCCGGCCGGCCGCGGCTCGAGGTGGAACTCGTGCTCCGCCGTCTCGGGCTGCGGGTTGCGCACCGCTTCGACGACGGTCCCGATCAGCGCGATCAGGAGCACGCCCACGAAGCCGAGCCCGATCAGGAAGGCGATCTTACGTACCATGTTCTCTAGTCGTCCTTGATCGGGAGCTTCAGGCCATCGCCGTCTTGGCGGGGCTGGTGCCGCCGTGGCGGGCGAGCACCGCTTCGGTGATCGAGTTGGGCATGGGGCGCGGACGCTCCAGGCGCGACACGATCGGCAGGATGATGAGGAAGTGCGCGAAGTAGTAGGCCGTCGCGATCTGCCCCAGGATGATGTTGAACGGGATCGCCTCCGCGCCGCCGACATAGCCCAGCACGAGCACGTCGATGATCAGGATCCAGAAGAACCACTTGTACGCAGGCCGGAAGTTGGCGGAGCGCACGGGGCTCGTGTCGATCCAGGGCAGGAAGAAGAGCAGCAGGATCGAGCCGAACATCGCCAGCACGCCCCACAGCTTCGCGTCCAGGATGAAGTCGACGGTGAACGACTTCAGGATGGCGTAGAAGGGCAGGAAGTACCATTCGGGCACGATGTGCGCCGGCGTCGAGAGCGGGTTGGCCGGGATGTAGTTGTCCGGGTGGCCCAGCAGGTTCGGCGAGAAGAAGATCAGGAGCGCGAAGATCAGCAGGAACACGCCCAGGCCCACGCCGTCCTTGGCGGTGTAGTACGGGTGGAACGGTACGGTGTCCTGCGGCCCCTTCACCTCGACGCCCGTCGGGTTGGAGCTGCCGGGAATGTGCAGCGCCCAGATCTTCAGGATCACCACGCCCGCCGTCACGAACGGCAGGAGATAGTGGAGCGAGTAGAAGCGGTTGAGCGCGGCGTTGTCTGGCGCGTAGCCGCCCAGCAGGAACACGCGCAGCGTCTCGCCCACGCCGGGAATCGCCGAGAAGAAGCCGGTGATGACCTGCGCCCCCCCAGAAGCTCATCTGACCCCAGGGAAGCACATAACCCATGAACGCGGTCGCCATCATGAGCAGGAAGATGACTACGCCCAAGAGCCACACCATCTCGCGCGGCGCCTTATACGACCCGTAATAGAGGCCGCGGCCGATATGGATGTAGACGACCGCCAGGAACATCGACGCGCCGTTGGCGTGCGCGTAGCGGAGGAACCAGCCGCCCGGCACGTCGCGCATGATACGCTCCACCGAGTCGAACGCAATCAGGCCGTTCGCGGCGTAGTTCATCGCCAGCGTCACGCCCGTCACGATCTGGATGAGCAGCGCCGCGCCCGCGAGCACGCCGAAGTTCCAGAAATAATTGAGGTTGCGCGGCACCGGATAGCCTGCGCCGATCGCGTTGTAGACCATGCGCGGCAGCGGTAGCTTCTCGTCGAAGTACCGCATCAGGGGGTGCTTAGGCTCGTACTGCTTGGCCCAGGGGAAGCTCATGGCGTGTTACCTCAACCCACCGTGATCACGGTGTCGGAACTGAAGACGTACTCGGGAACCTGGAGATTGGTCGGCGCGGGGCCGGAGCGGATGCGGCCCGCCGTGTCGTAGGCGGAACCGTGGCACGGGCAGAAATAGCCGCCATACGGCCCCTTGTTCTCGCCCTCGCCCGCGCCTAGCGGCACGCAGCCCAGGTGCGTGCAGACGCCCAGGGTCACGAGCCACTGGTTCTTGCCCTCCTTGGTGCGCTCGGCCAGCGTCTGCTTGTCGCGCAGGTCGCCGATCGGCGTCGCGTTGGCGGCCTGGATCTCCTGCGGCGTCAGGTGGCGGACGAAGAGCGGCTGCTTGCGGAACTGTGTCTTGATCGCCTGGCCCGGCTCGATCGCGGAAATGTCGACCTCGGTGGTGGACTCGGCGAGCACGTCCGCGGCGGGCGCCATCTGGTTGACCAGCGGGAACACGATGGCGACCGCGCCTACGCCGGCAAAGGCGACGGCGGCGACGTTGATGAAGTCGCGGCGGCGCGGATCGGGCAGCTCGCCCTCCGCCGCCATCACCGGCGACTCGCCTGGGGGAAGCTGGTCTTCAACAGTCGCCATTCAACACCCTTGAACTGTCTCTGCGTGGCGCGGGCATGACCTCGCGCATGGAAGGTGGTCGGCGCGTTTTCCGAACGGGCCGTCTCGGCCGGCCTGATAGCCACGGCCAGCCGCCTTTGCCAACTCCAATTTACCGCGCCGTCATGCTGGGTTAACGCACCGCGATGCGTGTGGCCCTGTTCGAGCCGGACATCGCCGGGAATGTGGGCACGATCCTTCGCACGGCGGCGTGCTTCGGCGTGCCCGTCGACCTGATCGAGCCGATGGGCTTCCCCTGGGGCACGGCCGCGCTCCGCCGGTCAGGGATGGACTACGCGGACGCCGTAGAGGTGCGTCGGCACGAGGACTGGAACGCGTTCCGCACGGCGACGCCGGGACGTTTGGTGCTCGCGACGACGCGCGGCGCGGTCGGGCTGTGGGACGCGCGGTTCGAGGCAGGCGACGTGCTGCTGTTGGGGTCAGAGGGACGCGGCGCCCCCGACCACGTCCACGCCGCAGCGGGCCTGCGCGTCGCGATCCCGATGCGGCCGGGTATGCGCTCGCTCAACGTAGCGGTCGCGGGCGCGATGGTGCTGGGCGAGATGCTGCGGCAGGTTCACCCAAAACCGTTCGTGTCGAGCCCAGTCGAGACACGGTAAGCGGAGCACCCGCATCCGTTTCTCGACTTCGCTCGAAACGAACGGCAGGAGGAGATCATGTCCCCCCTTCCCGCTCCGCTCGACGCCGAGCAGCAAGCCGCCCGCACCTGGTTCGAGTCGCTCCGCGACCGCATCTGCGCCGAGTTCGAGGCTATCGAGCGAGAGGCCGGTTCCGACGCGCGGTTCGAATACGTCGCCTGGGACCGCGTCGACCCGAGCGGCGGGCCGGGCGGCGGCGGGGTGCGCGGCGTGATGAAGGGCCGCGTGTTCGAGAAGGTGGGCGTCAACGTCTCGACGGTGGCCGGCACGTTCGAGGGCGAGTTCGGCCGCACGATCCACGGTGCGGGCGACGACCCGCGCTTCTTCGCCACCGGCATCAGCCTGGTCGCGCACATGGCCAACCCGCACGTGCCCGCCGTGCACATGAACACGCGCTTCTTGGTCACCACCAAGCGCTGGTTCGGCGGCGGCGCCGATCTCAACCCACCGCTGCCGATCGAGGAGGACACGGCCGACTTCCACCACACCCTGCGCGCCGCGTGCGACCGGCACGACCCGGAGCACTATCCGCGGTTCAAGAAGTGGGCGGACGAGTATTTCTACATCCCCCACCGCGGCGTGCACCGCGGCGTCGGCGGCATCTTCTACGACCACCTGGAAGGCGATTTCGACGCGAACTTCGCCTTCACGCGCGACGTGGGCGAGGCATTCCTGAATGCCTACCCCCGCATCGTCCGCCGGCGTATGCACACGCCCTTCACCGACGCCGACCTAGCGACGCAGCGCGCATGGCGTGGGCGCTACGCCGAGTTCAACCTCGTCTACGATCGGGGTACGCTGTTCGGGCTCAAGACGGGCGGCAATATCGACGCGATCCTCATGAGCTTGCCGCCGGTCGCGACGTGGGACTGACGCCCGTTCCTTCGGACGAGGTCGCGACCGTCGTGACCACGCTGGAGATGCGGGAGCGCTCGCCGCTGTGTCCGCTACCGCCCTCCCCGCTTCGCCTCGTCCGCTGGCGCACGCCGGACGCGAACAAGTACCGCGCGCTGTTCCGGCGCGTCGGCGAGCCCTGGCTCTGGTATTCGCGGCTGCTGATGGACGAGTCGCGGCTGCTGTCGATCATCCACGACCCCGCCGTCGAGGTGTACGCCGTCGAGGACCGCGCGGGCGTGGAGGTCGGCTTCCTTGAGCTCGACTTCCGCCGCGAGCGCGCGACCGAGCTGTCCTATTTCGGCCTCGTACCCGAGCTCGCCGGCCAGGCTCACGGACGCTGGCTGATGGCGCACGCGCTCCAGCTCGCCTGGCGGTCGGGAACCGAGCGCGTCTGGCTGCATACCTGCACGCTGGACCACCCCAAGGCGCTCGGCTTCTATCGCGCGCAGGGCTTCACGCCCGTGAGCCGGACGCTCGAGACCTTCCCCGACCCGCGCGCGCTGGGCGTGCTGCCGGAGGACGCGGCTCCGCAGATCCCCTATCTGGCGACGAGCCGTCGATAGGCGCTGACGGCGATTAGTGCCTGCGCCAGGCCGGTCAGCATCGACACGCCCGCCACCCCGGCGGCGCCGATCGCTACCGTCAGCGGGCTCGCGCCCGCCGTGTCCTTGAGCGCCAGGAAGGGCTGACCCGCGACTACGCCGACCAGCATGGTGATCGCTGCCAGCGCCATCAGCGGCAGTCCCGCCCCGCTGGTCAGCGAGAAGGAGCGGGCCACCGCCGTCGCCGCCGCGATCGGCCGCTCGGCAAGCAGCGCGGGGCCGGTGAGCATGGTGCGTCCCATCAGGTAGACGCCGGGCAGGATCCAGAGGAACAGCCCCGCGCCCACCGGGATCGCGACCAGGATGGCGGCGAACAGGTAGCGCGGCAGCAGCGCGCCCGCCCGGCCCAGCGCGTCGCGGACGCTGTCGGACGCGCGGTCGAGATAGGCGGCGTAGAGCGCGGCGGTCCCGAAGGCGGTGACCAGATAGGCCAACACGTACCAGACGCCGTGCTCGCCCGCCCAGGCCGTGAACCCGTCCGCCCAGGCGAGCAGGCGGGCGTCGCGCGCCTGGCCCGCCCCGTCCGGCGCGGCGGGCCAGGCCGGCACGAACAGCGCCAGCGCGAAGGACGGGAGGAAGAGGAACGGCCCGGCGACCGCGAGCAGCCAGTCCCGGTCCCGCCGGAACAGCGCCCAGGCCTCGGCGAGGACCGGCTGGATACGGATAGGCATCAGGCTGGGCTGCGCGCGTCCTCGAACACGTCCGCCAGGTCGCGGCCGCTGAGCATGGCGTAAAGGCGCGCCACGAAGGCGTAGCTGAGCACGGAGAGGATCGTCGCGACGACCGCGCTCGCGATCCCGCCGACGAACTGCGCGGTGGCGCTGCCGTCCTGTCCCAGGGCGAACCGCGCGACGAGGCCGAAGACGAGTTGCGCCGCGCCGCTCGCGACGATCAGCACGATGAAGTAAAGCAGCACCACGCCCACCAGCTTCAGCCCCATGCCCTTGGTCATGCGGAACGCGCGGCCGATCGCGCGGACGCCCAGCCGCTCGTGCAGCACCGTCGGGACCAGCGGCAGCAGGCGCGCGAAGATCCAGAGCAGCAGACCGAGCAGCACGAGCATGTAGAGGAAGGCGAGCGCGCCGAGCCCGCCGCTGATCTGCGGCGTCTGCCCCGGCGTCATGTTCTCGAAGTCGACGCCCGCCGCGATCAAGAGCGCGATCAGCGGCAGGCCGAGCAGCGTCAGCGCGAATCCGATCACCAGCGACACGCCGATCAGCGGCAGCAGCCGAGCCGTCGCTTGGCGCGTCGCGTCCGCGCTGGTGGTGCTGGGGTGGCTGGTGATCGCGGTGATGGCGAGCGCCCCCCACAAGGTCACGACCAATGCGATAATCGTCACTAGCGAGCCGACGGCGGCGGAACCGGCCGCGGCGACGGCGCCGGGCTGCGGGGCGAGATAGGCCTGCACGGCCGCCTGCGCCACGCT
This sequence comes from Sphingomonas lenta, assembly GCF_002288825.1. Taxonomy (GTDB): domain Bacteria; phylum Pseudomonadota; class Alphaproteobacteria; order Sphingomonadales; family Sphingomonadaceae; genus Sphingomonas; species Sphingomonas lenta. Next base: position 294,854 of record NZ_NSLI01000001.1, on the reverse strand, counting down.
GGGCAGGAAGATCGCCGCCGTGGCGATCGGCGCGATCAGCCCCGCGCGCCCGCGGACCGCCTCGACCGCCGAGTCCCACACCGTGTTGATCCTGACCATCGGCCGCGCCCTCCGCTCGCGTGTCGGGGCGACGCTAGCCCAAGCGGCGGCGCTTTGCCACCGGCGCGGTTGCATCGCGGACGCCGCCGCCGCACATCGCGCCCGTGCACATCCCCCCCGACATCGAATGGCGGGTCAGCGCCGGCCTGACGCCTTATCAGGAGGCCGTGACCGAGATGGAGGCGCGGGCGGCCGCGGTCGCCGCCGGCCAGGCGCGTGAGCTCGTCTGGCTGCTCGAGCATCCGCCCGTCTACACCGGCGGCACCAGCGCCGACGAGAGCGACCTCTGCGATCCACGCTTCCCCGTCGTGCGCACGGGCCGCGGCGGCAAGTACACCTATCACGGTCCCGGCCAGCGGATCGGATACCTCGTGCTTGACCTCGCGAAGCGCGGCCGCGACGTGCGCTGTTTCGTCCACGCGCTGGAGAATTGGGTCATCGCCGCGCTGGCGCGTTCCGGCGTGGAAGCCTTCGCCGTGCCGGGCAGAGTCGGCATCTGGACGATGGACGGCGACGCGCAAGCGAAGATCGGCGCGATCGGCGTGCGCGTGAAGCGCTGGGTAACGCTGCACGGCTTTTCGGTTAACCTGTCGCCCGACCTGTCGCATTTCGGGGGCATTGTCCCCTGCGGAATCAGCGATTCGGGCGTAACCAGCATGAAAAAGCTGGGGATTAACATGGGCCAGGAAACTTTCGACATGGACCTGGCGTTAACGTTCCCGCCCTTTCTCGAAACTCTTTCTTGCCCCCGGCAAAAGGAGGCTTGAGGGCTGGCGGCGTTGCGTTTAATGTCCACCCCGATTTGGGTGATAGGGGCCAGCGAGCAGCCGTCCAAATCCTTCATCTAGGGAGCTTCAGAATGCGTGCACTCATTTCCAAGGTTCTGACCGGCTCGATGGTCGCCGGCGCTGCGCTGCTGGTTTCGGCTTGCGGCGGCAACAACGAGGCCACCACCGAGAACACCACGGTCACTGACCTGAACGCGACCGAGGGCATGGACACCATGACCGACAACATGACGGCGGTCGACGGTGCGACCAACACCGGCATGATGTCGAACGACATGATGATGTCCAACGACATGATGATGTCGAACGACACCATGATGAACACCACCACGACGACCACCAACACGACCACGACCAACACGCTGTAATCAGCGGGTCGGGTTGACCGATCGAAGGGGCCGTCCGGGCGACCGGGCGGCCCCTTCTTCTTTGCGCGACGCGCCCGGCGCATAACGCGACGAAATGGTTAAGAAGCGTTTGAGCCCGGGAGCGGAATGCCCTAGTTTCCGCGCGTTAGGGTCCGGAGGGGTTTCCATGTCTTTGTCGCGTACGGCCGTCGCCGCTCTGCTGGCCGTCGGCGCCGCCGCCAGCCCGGCGCAGGCGCAGTTCTTTCTTAAGTCCAAGAGCCTGGCCGGCCAGCCCGTGCGCGGCGACGAGCCGGGCGTGCTCGCCGCGCCGCTGCCCAACGCCAAACCCGAAGAGCTGCGCGCCGGCCTTGTCTGGACGATGCGCGCCGCGCTCAACGTCGCCGCGCTCCAGTGCCAATTCGAGCCGACGCTCACCACCGTGCGCAACTACAACGCGCTGCTGCTCGACCATCGCGACGAGCTGAAGAAGTCGTTCGACACGCTGACCGGCTATTTCGCCCGCACCGCCAGGTCCAAGGCGGACGGCCAGAAGGCGCTCGACCAGTTCGGCACGCGCACCTATTCCAGCTTCTCCTCGGTCTCGGGCCAGTTCGGCTTCTGCCAGACCGCGCACGCGATCGGGCGCGACGCGAACTTCACCCCGCGCGGCCATTTCGGCGAGTTCAGCGAGACGCGCATCCAGGAACTGCGCAACAGCCTCGTCCCCTTCGGCGAGCAGCGGTTCGTGTGGGTGTCCGATCTCAGCCGCCTCACTGTCTCGCGTCCGCGCCTCGACCCGGTGTGCTGGGACAAGAAGGGCAACTGGCGCGAGAAGAAGTGCGGCCCCGCCGGCTGGCCAACGCCCGCCGCGGTAGCGATGGCGGCGCGCTGACCGATCCTCCCCGGAACGGGGAGGGGGACCGCGCCAGCTTGCTGGCGTGGTGGAGGGGCGCCTGCGACGAGAGCCGTCCTTCGCAACTGCCCCTCCACCACTCGCCCAAGAGGGCGAGCGGTCCCCCTCCCCCTGCGGGGGAGGATTAGGTCACCTCAACCCCAGCAGCTTGTGCGTCTGTAGGCTCAGGCGCCACGACGGCCGCTCCATCACCAGCGCGATCGCCGCGTCCTGGTTCGCCGCGGCGTCCGCGTCATCCATCGGCTGCACCAGCCGGTGCGCGAACCGCCAGCCCTCCAGCGCGTCCAGGTCGATCCCCGTCTGCGGCCAGACGAGCTTGAGCTCGTCGCCCGAGCGCTGGACGACCTCGCTCCCCGCCTTGGGGCTGACGCACACCCAGTCGATGCGCGGGTGCGCGGGCAGCGTACCGTTGCTCTCGATCGCGATTCGAAAACCCGCCGCATGGAGCGCGCCGACGAGCGCGTCGTCGACCTGCAGCATCGGCTCGCCGCCCGTCAGCACGACGAAGCGCCGCTCGCGTCCCTCGCCCCAGTGCGCCTCGACGGCCGAGACCAGCGCGTCGGCGTCGGCGAACTTGCCGCCGCCCGCGCCATCCACGCCGACGAAATCCGTATCGCAGAAACGGCAAACCGCCGTCGCGCGATCCTGCTCGCGGCCCGACCAGAGATTGCACCCGGCGAAGCGCACGAACACCGCGCGGGCACCGGCGTTCACGCCCTCGCCCTGCAGCGTCAGGAACATCTCCTTGACGGCGTAGCTCATGGCCTGGCTGCGTAGTCGGTCGGGTCGGGCACGCCCGCTTCCGCGAAGCCGTCTATCCGTAAGCGGCACGTGTCACACAGCCCGCAATGCCGGTCGCCCGGCGCGGGATCGTAGCACGACCAGGTGATCGACAGGTCGAGCCCGAGCCGTGCGGCCTCGCGGACGTTGTCGGCCTTGGTGTTGGTCATCAACGGCGCGTGGACCTGGAACGGCCGCCCTTCGACGCCCGCCTTGGTCGCGACCTCCGCGAGCCGCTCGAAAGCGCGCACGAACTCCGGCCGGCAGTCTGGATAGCCGGCGTAATCGAGCGAGTGGACGCCGATCCAGATGTCGCGCGCGCCCGCTGCTTCCGCCCAGCCCAGCGCGAGGGAGAGGAAAATCGTGTTGCGCGCTGGGACATAGGTGACGGGAATGCCCTCCCCCGGCCCGTCCTTGGGCACGGCGATATCGTCGGTCAGCGCCGACCCGCCGAACGCGCGCAGGTCGAGCGGCATGACGACGTGCCGCTCGGCGCCGAGCGCGGCCGCGACCCGGCCGGCGGCGGCGAGCTCGACGCGATGGCGCTGGTTGTAGTCGACCGACAGCGCGAGCAGCCGATAGCCCGCTTCGCGCGCGAGCGCCGCCGACACCATCGAGTCCAGGCCGCCCGAGACCAGGGCGACCGCGAGAGGCTGTTCGTGCATGATGGCGCGCGCTAGGCCGGTGGCGGAGCGAGCGCAAGAAAAAGGCCGCCCTCGAGGAGCGGCCGAGTTCGGCTGACTTGCCGACAAGGGAGAGAAGCGTGCCGAGCGGGCACGCCACCTTCATAGGCGCGCAGGCGTGAAGAACCGGTAAACGCCACGGCCGTTCAGGCCATTTCCTCGCCGACCTCGACCGCGAACTTCTGCGCGCAGAAGCGGCAGTCGACGGTGATCATGCCGTCCGCGCCCGCCATCTCGCGCCGTTCCTCGATGGGGAACTTGGCGATGACGCCGCGGATATGCTCGGGCGTACAGCGGCACCCGCGAGACAGCTCGGTCGACTGCAGCGTGCGCACGCCCTCCTCCTCGTGGAACAAGCGCCACACTAGCGTCTCCAGCGACACCGTCGGATCGGCGAGCTCGTCGGCGTGCATGGTGTTGCCCAGCGCCGCGACATGCTCCCACTCCGGGTGGTCGAGCCGCACGTGCAGGCGCTCGCGGCCCAGCTCGCCCTCCGGCAGATGCTGGAGGAAGAGGCCGCCCGCGACCGTAGCGCCGTCGCCGCGCTTGTCGATGCCGACGCGCACGAAGCTCGGGATCTGCTCCGACTGCACGAAGAAATACTGCGCCGCCTCCGACAGGCTCGCGCCGTCGAGCGGCACGATGCCCTGGTACCGCTCCTTCGTCACCGCCAGGTCGAAGGTGATCGCCAGATAGCCCTCGCCGAACAGGTCGCGCAGCGAAGGCTCGGCGGGCAGCTCAGCCAGCCGCTCTTCGTCGAACTGGGCGTAACCGCGCAGCTCGCCGCCCTTGTAGTCGCAGACGAGCAGGCTGACGACGCCGTCCTTGGTCTGCGCCTGCATCGTCATCTGGCCCGAGGGGTCCTTGAGCGTCGAACCCATCAGCGCGGCCAGCGTCAGCGCCTCGGCGAGCAGCGCCTCGATCGCGGGCGGATAGGCGTGCGCGGACAGCACGCGGTCGAGCACCGCTCCCAAGCGCACGATACGCCCCCGCGCGCTGCGCGACGGGATCGCGAAACCGAGCGCGCGGTCGAGGTCGAGATTGTTCGAGTCCTGCATAAACACCGTTCGGGCTGAGCCTGTCGAAGCCCCGTACTCTCCTTCCCACGGTGGCGGAAAGAACGGCGCTTCGACGAGCTCAGCGCGAACGGGGATGAGGGGAACGGGACCTAAATAGGTGTCGCCACCTCCCGATCAACCAACCTGCCCGAAGCACCAGCGCAGGATCGACTTCTGCGCGTGCAGCCGGTTCTCCGCCTCCGCCCAGATCAGCGACCGCGGCCCGTCGATCACCTCGGCGGCCACCTCCTCGCCGCGGTGCGCGGGGAGGCAGTGGAGGAACACCGCGTCCGGCTTGGCCTCCGCCATCAGCGCGGCCGTCACCTGGTACGGCGTCATCGCGGCGAGCTTCGCGTGGGCGTGCGCCTGGCCCATGGAGATCCAGGTGTCGGTCACGACCACGTCCGCGCCCGCCACCGCCTCGCGCGGGTCCGCGACAATCGCGCCATCGCCTGCCAGCCGATACTTCTCTGGGCAGGCCGCGACGACGTCGAACCCGAGCAGCCGCCCCGCTTCGTAGAAGGACGCGAGCACGTTGTTGCCGTCGCCGAGCCACGCGACTTTCAGCCCCTCTAACGCCCGCCCCGTCTCCAGGATCGTCAGCAGGTCCGCGACGATCTGGCACGGGTGCGACGCGTCGGTCAGGCCGTTGATGACAGGCACCGACGCGTGCGCCGCCAGCTCCTCGAGCTTGGCGTGGTCGTCGGTCCTGAGCATCACCGCGTCGACATACCCCGACAGCACGCGCGCGGTGTCCGCCACCGTCTCGCCGCGTCCGAGCTGCATGCTGCCCGCGTCGCTGACGATCGACGTCCCGCCGAGCTGCCGGATCGCCATGTCGAAGCTCACCCTCGTGCGCGTCGAGTTCTTCTCGAACACCATGGCCAGCACGCGGTCGCGGAGCGGCGCGTCGGCGTCCACCCGCCCCTTGGGCCACCCCGCCCGCGCCCGCTTGCGCTCCAGCGCGTCGGCGAGGATCGCGCGCAAGCCCTTCGAACCAACGTCAGAGAAGTTTAAGAAGTGCCGCTCGTTCATGTTCCTCTCCCGCTTACAGCGGGGGAGGGGGACCAGCCGAAGGCTGGTGGAGGGGGAACAACGGGATGCGGTTTCCCGTCATACCCCCTCCACCACTCGCTACGCGAGCGGTCCCCCTCCCCCGCAACTGCGTTGCGGGGGAGGATTTGAGCGACCTTAATCATCCGCCGCCGGCACATACACCCGCGCCGCCTCGCTCAGCTTCTCCACGCACTCCGCGATGTGGCTCTCGTCGATGACGAGCGGCGGGAGCACGCGCACGACGTTCTCACCCGCCGCGACGAGCAGCAACTGATGATTATCGCGCGCGTGCGCCACGAAAGCGCGGCTGTCGCTCTTGAGTTTGATGCCCAGCATCAGCCCGTGCCCGCGCACATGGTCGAACAGCCCGTCGTGGTTCGGGATCATCTGCTCCAGCGCCCCGCGCAACCGCCGCCCCATCTCCTCGACATGGCTTAGGAAGCCGGGCTCCAGGATCACGTCGAGCACCGCCTCGCCCGCCGCCATCGCCAGCGGGTTGCCGCCATAGGTCGATCCGTGCGTACCCGCGATCATGCCCTTGGCGGCCTCCTCGGTCGCCAGGCACGCGCCGAGCGGGAAGCCGCCGCCGATCCCCTTCGCCACCGCCATGATGTCGGGCATAACGCCGTACAGCTCGTGCGCGAAGAAGCGGCCCGTGCGCCCGTAGCCGCACTGCACCTCGTCGAGCACGAGCAGCAGCCCTTGGCTGTCCGCCGCCTCGCGCAGCCCCTTCAGGAACGCCTCGGACGCGGGCCGGACGCCGCCCTCGCCCTGGATCGGCTCGACCAAGAAGCCCGCCGTATGCTCGTCCACCAGCGCCAGCGCCGCGTCGAGATCGTCGAACGGCGCGTACTTAAACCCCGGCAGCAGCGGCTCGAAGCCGTTCCGGAGCTTATCCTGGTTCGCCGCCGAGATCGTGCCGATCGTGCGTCCGTGGAAAGCGTTGTTGAACGTGATCAGGTCATGCCGCTGCGGGTTGCCGTTCGCGAAATGGTAGCGCCGCGCCGTCTTGATCGCGCACTCTACCGCTTCCGCGCCCGAGTTGGTGAAGAACACCGTGTCGGCGAAGGTCGAGTCCACCAGCCGTTGCGCCAGGTGCTCCCCCTGAGGCGACCCGTACAGGTTCGACACGTGCATCAGCGTCGCGGCTTGGCGCGCGATCGCGTCCACCAGCTTGGGGTGGCCGTGCCCCAGCGCGTTCACCGCGATGCCGCTGGCGAAGTCGAGATACCGCGTCCCGTCCTCGCCATAGAGGTAGCACCCCTCGCCTCGCACCGGCCTGACCCCGCAGCGGGGATAGACGGGCATGAGCGGGGTGATGGCCACGGCGGCGGTCCTCCTGAAACGGGAAAGGCGGCCCGCTCGGGGCACCCAGCAAAGCAGTACTTTGCTGGGATCCCGAGGCCGCCCGACCCGCCTAATACGGACCGCCGCGCCCGAGCGTCAACCGCTGGGCGGCGCGTCCGCCGTCAGGTCGGTGACGATGATGCGCGGCTCGCCGCTGCGCATCCGAATACGCGTGCCCGTCGGGACGAAATAGTCCGACGTGAACGTGACGCGCTCCACTCGGAACAGGCCGGGAGCGTCCGCCCCCGCCGTCCTGAGCGGGGCGTAGCGCCGGCCGCGCACCTGGCGCAGCACGGGCTCGACCCACAGCGGCTGGAGCTCGTCGCTGCCCCGCAGCATCTCCGCGTCCTTGACGGTGCCGTCGGGCGCGATGCGGAAGCCGACGTCGATCCACTGCTTCTCGAAGACGTCGGTGCGGACCGGCCCCGTGCTGCTGCGCACTCCGGTTAGCGGGTCCTGGAGACCATTGACCGTTACCGGCGCCATGCCCGGCGCGAACGGGTCGATCGGCGGCGAGTAGACCAGCAGCGGCCGCTCGCTGGAACGCGCGGCCAAGCGCGCGATCAAGCGATCGATCGCCGCCGGGTCGCCGTTCCTCGCGGCGAGCTTCGCCTCCAACAACCCGGCCGCTTCCCGAAAGGCGGCCACCCCCGGCCCGGTCAGGCGTGACAGCTCGCCGATCGCGCGCCGCGCCTCCTGCTCCGCGGCCGCCGACCGGACCCGCCCCGCCGCCGCGCCCGTCCAGATCGACGCGATCCGGAGCAGCGCGTGACCTTCGAACACGGGGCGGTCCAGCGACCGCGCGCGGCGCGCCACGCCCTCGTAGATCGCCAGTCCCTGGCGGAAACGCCCCATCTGGACGAGATTGTCGCCGAGCTCGATCCGCTGCGCGAAGACGCGCGGATCGTCGTCGGGCAACCCGGCCTTGAGCGCGAGCAACGACTCGCTCGCCGCGATCCTGGACCGGTCGCCTTCGCCCAGGTGCGCGTCGATGCGCGACTTCCCGCGCCAGATGTTGCCGATCTCCACGGGAAACTCCCGCTCGCGCCCGCGGACATGGCCGATCGTGCGCAGCAGCGTGCCGCGCGCCGCCTTGTAGTCGCCCGCGACGAACTGGTTCTCCGCGTGCGCGACGGCGGCCGCGATCTCCTGGTCAGGCGGGCACTTGCGCGCCATGCAGTCGAGCCACGCCCGCTCCGTGTCGGCCAGCGGCCTGGCGGTGACGACGACCTCGCGTCCCTCGGCCTGGGCGGGAGCGGCTTGAAGCAACGCGATCACGGCGAGCAGGGTCATGGGCGGGGACCTCCGGCTAGGAGTCGCGACTTAGCATCGCCTGCAGGCGCATCCAATCACCGCCTCGCGCTTTGTCCGGGACGCACCATCAGAGGAGGCCGCGTTGACGCATCTCGAACTCGTCGCCCACGTCGCCGAACGCGAACAGCTGGACGAGAAGGACGTCCGCCGCGTCCTCGACGCCGCGTTCGAGGCGATCGTCGACCGAGTGGCTGAGGACGACAAGGTCGTGGTCGGCTCGTTCGGCACGTTCAAGCGCGGGCTCAAGCGCCGCGGGCCGAAACAGGCCAAGGACTCGCCCCGCAAGGGCAAGCTGGTGCTGACGCCATCGAGCACGATGGATGGCAAGCTGAACGGGTAAACGCGTAGCGCCGCGGCGAAGCCGCGTCGTCGGTCCTCGCTAGAGCGAGGCCGGCCGGCCTTCGCGGTCTCGCGAACAGCTTTGCTGTCCGCGTGCCGCTCAGGCGTCGATGGCCTCGTCCTCCAGCCGCGCCGCGTTCTCCTGGATGAAGGCGAAGCGGTGGGCGGGGTTGTTGCCCATCAGGCGATCGACCAAGTCCTTCACGCCCGCACGCTCCTCATATTCCTGCGGCAAGGTGATGCGGATCATCGAACGCGTCGCCGGGTCCATCGTCGTCTCGCGCAGCTGGGCGGGGTTCATCTCGCCCAGGCCCTTGAAGCGCGACACCTCGACCTTCTTGCCGCGGAACGCGGTGCGTTCGATCTCGGCGCGGTGCGCGTCGTCGCGGGCATAGAGCGACTTGGCCCCGGCGGTCAGGCGATAGAGCGGCGGCTGCGCGAGGTAGAGATGCCCGCGCCGCACCAGGTCCGGCATCTCCTGAAAGAAGAATGTCATCAGCAGCGTCGCGATATGCGCGCCGTCCACGTCCGCGTCCGTCATGATGACGATGCGGTCGTAGCGGAGCGCGCTCGGGTCGCAGTCCTTGCGCGTCCCGCAGCCCAGCGCCTGGATCAAGTCGGCGATCTCCTGGTTCGCCAGGATCTTGGCGCTCGTCGCCGACGCCACGTTCAGGATCTTGCCGCGGATCGGCAGGATCGCCTGCGTCTTGCGGTCGCGCGCCTGCTTGGCCGAGCCGCCCGCCGAGTCACCCTCTACGATGAACAGCTCGGTCCCCTCCGGCGCGTCCGATGAGCAGTCGGTGAGCTTGCCCGGCAGCCGAAGCTTGCGCCCGGCGGTCGCCGACTTGCGCTTGACCTCGCGCTCCTGCTTGCGCCGCAGCCGCTCGTCGAGCTTGTCGAGAACATAGCCGAGCAGCGCGCGCCCGCGCTCCATGTTGTGGCCGAGCCAATGGTCGAAATGGTCGCGCACCGCGCGCTCGACCAACCCCGCCGCTTCCGGAGAGGTAAGCCGGTCCTTGGTCTGCGACTGGAACTGCGGGTCGCGGATGAAGACGGAGAGCATCAGCTCGGAGCCCACCATGACGTCGTCCGCCGTCAGCTCCTTGGCGCGTTTGTTGCCGACCAGCTCGCCGAACTGGCGAAGGCCGCGGACCAGCGCCTGGCGCAGCCCCTGCTCGTGCGTGCCGCCGTCGGGCGTCGGAATGGTGTTGCAGTACCAGCTATAGCTGCCGTCGCTCCACAACGGCCACGCGACCGCCCACTCGACGCGGCCCTGCTCGTTCGGAAAGTCCTGCGAGCCCGCGAAGAAGTCGGCGGTGGCGCACTCGCGCCCGCCCAGCTGCTCGCGCAGGTGGTCGGCGAGCCCGCCCGGGAACTGAAACACCGCCTCGGCCGGCGTGTCGTCGGTCAGGAGCTCGGGCGCGCACCGCCACCTGATCTCGACGCCCGCGAACAGGTACGCCTTGGACCGCGCCAGCCGGTACAGGCGCGCGGGCTTGAAGTGCAGTTCCGGCCCGAAGATCTCTGGGTCGGGCGTAAACGCGACGGTGGTGCCGCGCCGGTTGGGCGCCGCGCCTACCTCCTCCAGCGGCCCCAAGGTGCGGCCCTGGCTAAAGCGCTGACGGTACAGCTTCCGCTCGCGCGCGACCTCCACGACCGTGTCGACCGATAGCGCGTTGACGACGCTGACGCCCACCCCGTGCAGGCCGCCCGACGTGGCGTACGCCTTGCCCGTGAACTTGCCACCCGAGTGGAGCGTGGAGAGGATCACCTCCAGCGCCGATTTGTCGGGGAATTTGGGATGCGGGTCGACGGGGATGCCGCGGCCGTTGTCGGTGATCGTCAGCCGGTTGCCGGGCTCCAGCACCACCTCGATCCGCGTCGCATGGCCCGCGACAGCCTCGTCCATCGCATTGTCGAGCACCTCGGCCGCGAGGTGGTGCAGCGCACGCTCGTCGGTGCCGCCCACATACATGCCCGGCCGCCGGCGGACGGGCTCCAGCCCTTCAAGCACCTCGATGGCGGAGGCGTCGTAGTTGCTCGCTTGGGGCGTCGCGGTGGAGAAGAGGTCGGAAGGCGATGTGGACATAAGGGGAACTTAGGGCGCAGGGCGCACGTTTGCCAGCAAAAGCTGGCAACGAGACGCCCAAGCCCGGCCGGCCTAGCTTCAGCTAGGACCGACGACGCGGCTTCGCCGCGGCGTCCGCCTGAAGAGCAGCAGGCACCTCGAGCCCGAAGCTGTTCACCACCAGCGCCGCAGCGAAGCCGCGTCGTCGGCCCTCGCTATGGCGAGGCCGGCCGCGCTTGGGACCGCGGCTACGCCGCCCTTAGCGGACGCGCGGACCCCCGAACGGCAGGGGCGGCGGCGGCCTGCGGTCCCGGCGCGGCATCTGCGCCTGGTACGCGTGCCCGCAATGCTCCACGCAATACGGGAACCCGGGATTCACCTTCTCGCCGCAGAAGTGGAAGTCCGGCTCTCCTGGATGCCCGAGCGGCCACTTGCACACGCGGTCGTTCAGGTCGAGCAGCGTCGTCTTGCCCGCGATCTCCGGCGAAGGCTTGGCGGGGACCAGGCGGCGCGGCGGCGCAGGCGCGATCGGGGGCTGCTGCTCGCCCGGCGCTTGACGCACGAAGCCGCCGGGGCCGACGGAGCGCAGCACCGGCTCGGCGTCGCGCTTCGGCTCGGGCGTGGGCGGCACGGCGGCCGGAGCGGGCGGCGCGGCGCGGACCGGCTCGGGTTCCGGATCGGGCTCGGGCTCCTCCCAAGGCGCGACGTCCGGCTCGGGCGCGGCGGCGACGGGCTCGGCCGCGGCCGGCTCCGCCGCGACCTCGTTCGGCTTCACGGGCGAGGGACGCGCCTGGAGGCCCAAGCGGTGGGCCTTGCCGATCACCGCGTTGCGGCTCACCCCGCCCAGCTCGTCGGCGATCTGGCTGGCGGTCTTGCCCGCCTCCCACATCGCCTTCAGCGCCTCGATCCGCTCGTCGGTCCAGCTCATCCGCTCATGTTCCAGTATAAAGAGAAAGGGCGTTGCCGGCCCGGATGACGGGGTCTAGTCCCGCCGCCGATGAGCAGCCACCCCGTCGACAAGTCAATGGTTCGCCACGCCCCCGGCGAGCCCGTCATCCGGAACGTCAACTGGGGCGGCTTGAAGACGCTCTATGTTAAGGAGGTGCGCCGTTTCTTCAAGGTGCAGCTCCAGACGATCTGGGCGCCCGCGATCACGACGTTGCTCTATCTCGTCATCTTCACCGTCGCGCTGGGCGCCCGGCACGAGGTGGTGCTCCAGGGCCGCCCCGTGCCTTTCGCCGACTTCATCGCGCCCGGGCTCATCGTCATGGGCATGCTCACCAACGCCTTCGCCAACTCCAGCTTCTCGCTGCTGGTCGGCAAGATACAGGGCACGATCGTCGACTATCTCCAGCCGCCGCTCTCCACCGGCGAGCTGCTGGCGGGGCTGGTCGGCGGCGCGGTGACGCGCGCGTTCCTGGTCGGCGCGGCGGTGTGGCTCGCGATGGCGCTGTGGCCGGGCGTCGACGTCACGCCGCGGCACTTCTGGGCGGTGCTGTGGTTCGGCCTGCTGGGCTCGACGTTTCTCGCGCTGCTCGGCGTTCTCACCTCGATCTGGGCGGAGAAGTTCGACCACGCCGCCGCGGTGACGAACTTCGTCGTGGCACCCCTGTCGCTGCTGTCGGGCACCTTCTACTCGGTCGACGCGCTCGCGCCCGCCTTCCGCGCGGTCAGCCACGCCAACCCGTTCTTCTACGTGATCAGCGGCTTCCGCTACGGCTTCCTCGGCATCGCCGACTCGCCCGTGGCGCTCGGCAGCTTCGTGATCCTGGCGATCGACGCGGCGCTTGCGGTGCTGTGCTACCAGCTGCTCCGCCGCGGCTGGAAGCTGAAGAGCTAGGGGCTGTCAGGCTCATCCTCGTCCTCGTCGTCCACGACGAGGTAGATGCCGCCCGCGATCACCAGCGCCGACAATATAAGGCCGATCGCCGCGCCGGGCGCGCTGAGCTCGCTATCGCCGCTCGTGGCGCTCGCCGTCCGTATCTGCGAGAGCGACAGGCTCGCCGCCGGGTTCGCGGCCGCCGCGACGGGGGCCGCCGCGAGCGCGAGCGCCGCGACGCTCGACGAGATGAGTTTCAGGGACATGCTCGACTCCTCGGAAGCTTGAGCCGACAACAGGCCGCGTCGCGCTAAGGTTGCCACCGCGCTTTCCACTCGTCGCGCAAGAGCCCCCAGACGACGCTATCCCGCACGCCGATATGCGTCTCCCACTCGGCCCGGAGCAGTCCTTCGCGCCTGAAGCCAAGCGACTCGAGCAGCCGGATCGAGGGTCCGTTCTCCGGATCGGTGTCGGCGAAGACGCGCCGGCGCCCCTCCTCCAGGAACAGCAGGTCGAGCAGCCGCGCCACCGCTTCGCGCGCATAGCCGCGTCCCCAGTGCCGCCGCACGAGCAGGTAACCGATCTCGGACACGCCCGACCGCCGCTCGCTGGTGAACAGCGTGCCGGTCACCTCGCCCGTCTCCTTCGCGACGATCGACCAGCCCCGCCCCTCGCCGCTCGGCGTCAGGTATGCGACCGTGTCGTCCAGCGTCCGATGCGGCGCGCTGGACCAGTAGCGCATGAGCGCCTCGTCCCGATACGCCTCGTGCAGCGCCTCCGCGTCCTCGATCCGTTGCGGCCTGAACCGCAGCCGCTCGCTCTCGAACTCGGCGCTCACCCCGCCAGCGCGTCGACCAGCGCGCGCACCTTCTTCTGCCGCCATTGCGGCACGGGCGCGACGAGCCAATAGCCGAGCCGCGACGGCCGCGCCTCGCCCAACACTTCCACGCGGCCGCCCGCGATGTCGGCGCGCGCCAGCAGCTCCGGCACCGTCGCCCGCCCCAGCCCCGCCGCCGCGGCGTCGATCGCCAGCCCCGCGTCGCCCAGACGCACCGGCGCGGTCGCGTCCTCGTCCGGCGAGCCCGGCCAGCCGATCGCGAGGTCCGCCCCGCCGCCCGGCCGCGCCACCGTCACGAACCCGTCCGACTCGAGCGCCTCGCCCTCCAGCCCGCCCGGCCCCTCGCCCCAGCGTATCGCCAGGTCGAGGTTCGCCTCCGTGAAGTCCACGCCCTCATCGGCCATGACGGCGAAGCGCATGTCGCCGTCCGCCGCCGCGATCGCCGCCAGCTTCGGCAGCAGCCACTTGCCCGTCAGGTCGCGCGGGGCGGCGATCGTCAGCGCCTTGGAGGATTGGCCGGCCTGCATCGCCGCCACCGCCTCCTCGAAGCGCATGAACCCGCCGCGCAACGCCTGCAGCCCCGCGTCCGCCTCCGGCGTCAGCTCCAGCCCGCGCGCGGTTCGGCGGAACAGCACCACGCCCAGCGTGTCCTCCAGCGCGCGGATCTGCTGCCCCACCGCCGCCGGCGTAACCGCCAGCTCGTCCGCCGCGCGCGTGAAGCTCAGGTGCCGCGCCGCCGCGTCGAGCACGCGCAGGCCGTTGAGCGGCAGGTGCGTCCGCTTCAACCCGCCCTCACTCGGCCACGGCCGGCGCGACCAGCGCGAATTTCGGGATCGCCACGTCGAAGCTCGCCCCGTCGGCGGCGACCATGTGGTAGCTGCCCTGCATCGCCCCCGTCGGCGTCGCGAGCGGACAACCGGAGACGTAATCGTAGCTCGCGCCCGGCTCGATCATCGGCTGCTCGCCGACCACGCCTTCGCCCTCAACCGTGTGCCGCGCCCCGCGCCCGTCGGTGATGATCCAGTGCCGCGTCAGCAGCTGCACGGGCTGGTCGCCCTCATTCTCGATGCGGATGTGGTACGCCCAGAACCAGCGCCCGCGCCGCGGCTCCGACTGCTCGGGAAGGTAGCTCACCGACACGCGCACGGTGATTCCGCGCGTCGTCGCCGCCTGCGGGAAGAAGGCCTTCATCACAGGCCCGCCCTCCCCAACGCCTGGTCGAGGTCGTCGAGGAGGTCGGCCGCGTCCTCCAGCCCCACGTTGAGCCGGAGCAGCCCCTCGGTGACGCCCATCTCCTCGCGCTTGTCGGGCGCGACGCTGGCGTGCGTGGTCGAGGCCGGGTGCGTCATCAGCGACCGCGCGTCGCCGATGTTGTTCGAGATGTCGATCAGCTCCAGCGCGTCGAGCAGCGCGTGCGCCTGTTCGCGCCCCTCCACCTCGAACGCGAAGATCGGCCCGCACGCGTCCATCTGCTTGCATGCCAGATTATGCTGCGGATGGCTCGGCAGACCGGGGTGCAGGATGCGCGGCACCCGGCCCTCCAGAAAGCGCCCTACCTCCAGCGCGTTGTCCGACTGTCGCCGGATGCGCAGGTCCAGCGTCTCCAGCCCCTTCAGCACCACCCAGGCGTTGAACGGCGACAGCGTCGGTCCCGTGTTGCGCGTGAAGGGCAGCAGCACGTCGTCGATAAAGGCGCGCGTCCCGCACACCGCGCCCGCGAGCACGCGCCCCTGCCCGTCCATCATCTTGGTCGCCGAATAAGCGGTCACGTCCGCGCCCCACTCCATCGGCCGCTGCAGCGCGGGCGTGGCGAACGCGTTGTCGACGACGGTGGTGATCCCGTGCCGCCTGGCGAGGTCGCAAACCGCCCTGAGATCAACCACATCCATGGTGGGGTTAGCAGGCGTCTCGAAGAAGAAGACCTTGGTGTTGGGCCTGATCGCGTCCGCGAATTGCTGCGGGTCGCGCGCGTCCACCACCGTCGTCTCGATCCCGAACCGCGGCAGCAGCGTGTCGGTCAGCCAGCGGCACGACCCGAACGCCGCGCGCCCGCCGACCATGTGGTCGCCCGCCGACAGCTGGCAGAGCAGCGCCGCCGTCATCGCCGCCATGCCCGTCGCGGTCGTCCGGCACGCCTCCGCGCCCTCCATCAGCGCGATGCGGTGCTCCAGCATCTCGACCGTCGGGTTCTGCAGCCGCGAATAGGTCATGCCGACCTGCTCGCCCGCGAACCGCGCCGCCGCGTCGCCCGCGCGCTCGTATGTGTAGCCCGACGTCAGGAACAACGCCTCCGACGTCTCCCCATGCTCCGTCCGCGCCGTCCCCCCGCGCACCGCACGCGTCGCGGGCCGCCACTTGGCGGTGAGCTCACGGTCCTGTCCGGAAAGACGCTTCATGCCCCAGCCTTTGCCGGGGCAGGATCGTACGGGCAAGCCCGCAGTGGGGGTGCACCTCTCGTCAGGCCCCACAACGGTCACCCCGGACTTGTTCCGGGGTCCATCGTCGTACGCGCACACCGATCGGATCATGCGCACTACGATGGACTCCGGAACAAGTCCGGGGTGACGGGGAGGAACTTGCGCGGGCCCGCCCACCCAAGGCAGGACACCCCCCGTGCCCGCCTTCCTATCCCGCCCCCTCCCCGTCGCCATCCTCCTCGCCTTCGCCGCCCAGGCGCTCTTCTCCTACGGCCTCGGCACCCCCGCCATCCTCGTCTTCGACGAGATCCACTACGTCCCCGCCGCCCGCGCCATCCTGGCGCTCTCGCACCCCGTCAACACAGAGCACCCGCTGCTCGGAAAGACGCTCATCGCCGCCGGCATGGCGTTGTTCGGCGACAACCCCGTGGGCTGGCGCGCGCTCTCGACAGTGGCCGGCACCGCCACCGTGCTCGGCGTGTACGCCATCCTGCTCCGCCTGTTCGCCAGCGTCCGCACCGCCGCGTTCGGGGCATTGTTCGCGCTCTTCAACTTCACGATCTTCGTCCACGCGCGCATCGCAATGCTCGACGGTTTCATGGCGGCGTTCGTCGTGCTCGCGGTCGCGGCGATGCTCCAGGCGACGCGCAGCCGCCCGCGCCTGTGGTGGACAGTCAGCAGCACGTTGCTCGGCCTGGCCGTCGGCGTGAAATGGGCGGCCGCGCCCTATGTCGCCTATGCGGGTGCGGCGTTCCTGCTGCTCAAATGGCGACGCCCCGATCTCTGGCCGGGCCTGAGCATCGTCGGCGGGCTCGCGATCCTCGGCGTCGTCAGCATCGCCACCTACTTCCTGACCTTCGCCCCCGCCTTCTTCTACGCCGCCCGCCCGCTCACGCTCGCGACGCTGATCCCGTTCCAGCTCGAAATGTACCAGCTCCAGACGCAGGTCTTGAGCCCCCACACCTACCAGTCGCAATGGTGGAGCTGGCCGCTCCTCCTCCGCCCCATCTGGTATCTTTACGAGCCCGTCGACGGCGCACAACGCGGCATCCTGCTCGTCGGCAATCCAGCGGTCATGTGGGGCGGCCTGATCGCCGTCGCCGCCTGCGCGTGGGCCTTCCTGCGTGACCGCGACTGGAAACTCGGCGGCGCCGCGGCGCTCTGGATCGGCTCATACGGCGTATGGGCGATTATCCCCAAGTCGCTGGGTTTCTTCTATTATTACTACCTCCCCAGCATCTTCCTCTCTATCGCCCTCGCCGCCGCCGCGCACCGCTACATGCGCGGCAAGCTCGAGAGCTGGGACGAGTCATTCCTGGCGCTGGCGGCCGGTCTCTTCCTCTACTTCTACCCCATCCTCTCGGCCGACGCTCTCCCCAACCCCGGCGCGTTCCGCCGCTGGACCTGGTTCGAGACCTGGGTGTGAGCCGCTATTCCTACCCTCTTCCTCGTCATGCCGGACTTGATCCGGCATCCATGCGCGTCCGCTTGCTTGGAAGCGCCTTCGCAAACTGAAGTGCCGCGCATGGACCCCGGCTCAAGGCCGGGGCGACGGGTGGGCGGCTCTCCCTAGTACCGCCCCCAGACGAACCGAGACGACAGCGCGTAATTCCACACCGCGCTTACCGCGATCCCCGCCAGCGCCGGTACGACCCACGCCCCCGCACGCACCCCGTGCAGGAAGTCCGCCACGCCCACATTCGCCACCGCCCCCACCGAACAGGCCAGGCAGAACGACACCCATCCCCCGAACAGCGCCCGCGCGCCCTTCAACCGCGCATCGCGATAGGTCAGCGCGTTGTTGAGGAAGAAGTTGGCCGTCATCGCCACCCCCGTCGCCGCGATCTGCGCCGTCCGGAAGCCCACGCCCAGCCCGGCGTGCATCAGCGCCAGCACGGCCATATGCGGCACGACGCCGATCAGCCCGATCAGGCAAAACAGCGCGAACCGCGCCGGCACGATCCGCCCCACCATGCGGTCCCACAACGCGATGAGGTACTCCATCGCGACCACGTGATCGAGCTTGCTCTCGCCGACCGCCCGCGTTCGGAACGTGTACGGCAGCTCGACGAAGCGCAGCGGCCTGCGTGACGCCGTCATCAGGTCGAGCAGGATCTTGAAGCCGATCCCCGACAGCTCGGGCGCCAGCCGCCGCACGATCTCCGTCCGGATCGCGAAGAAACCGCTCATCGGGTCCTTCAGATCGGCTCTCAATACCCGCCGCGAAAGCCTGGTCGCGAAAGCGGACTTCGCCACACGATCCCGATCCCACTCGCCCGTACCGCCGCCCGCGACGAAGCGCGACCCCACGACCACGTCCAGCGCCGCATCCTCTTGCAACGCGCGCAGCATCCGCGGCAGCAGTGCCTCGTCGTGCTGGAGGTCGCCGTCGATCACCGCCACGACCGGCGCGGCGGTCGCGCACATCCCTTCGATGCACGCGGTGGACAGTCCGCGCCGCCCGATCCGCTGGATCACCCGCACGCGCGGATCGCGCCGCGCCAGCTCGCGCGCGGCCTCCGCGGTGCCGTCGGGGCTGTCGTCGTCGACGAACACCACCTCCCACGCGACGCCCTGCAGCGCCGCCTCCAACTGCTCGACGAGCAGCGGCACGTTGCCGCGCTCGTTGAACGTCGGCACGACGACGGCGAGCTCCAGCGCCCGGACGCCGGTCAGACCTGCGGTAATGTGGTTCACGGCGCGCCCGACATGCCGGGCTACGTCACGTCAGGCAACCGCGCGCCGCAACCGATCGACGAGCCGCGTCCGCGCTGCCAGCGTATCCGTCGCCCGCTCGACCAGCACGTCGCGCGACAGGAAGTGCTCGGACAGCTTCAGCGCCGCGAAGATGTCCGCCCACTCCGCCGTCCCGCCCTCGCGCAGGAACGGCGGCAGCGCGAGCAGCTTGGCCTCATAGCCGCACGCGGCGCCCCGCGACACCGCGCCGCCGCTCCGCGGGCTAACGAACGCCAGCTCGTCCTCCTCGCCCGTGACGACGCACCGCTCCAGGTCGAGCCCGAACCCCAGTTCCGCGAGCACCACCAGTTCGTACCGCGCCAGCGCCGCCGCCCAGCCGCGCGCCGACGGCGCCGCCTCGATCGCGTCCAGCGTCGCCGACAGCGCATCGAAGATGTGCGGATAGGGCTGCGCCTCCGGCAGCGCTGCCGCGGCGAGCGCCGTCGCCCATTGCAGCGCCGCCGCGGGCAACGGCTCCTCGAATAGCGCCGCGCGGCTATGGACCAGCTCGACCGTCAGCCCCGCCAGCTGCTCGCCCGTCCGCGCCCGCCACTCGCCCAGCACCAGGTTCGCGGGCTGCAGCACGGGCCTGATCCGCCGCGACCGCCCGCCGCGCACATAGCCGGGCTGCACGCCGTGCTCGCGCGTCAAGGCGCGCGCGACCGCGCCGTGCTCGCCGTGATTGCGGGTGGAGAGGACGATCGCCTCGGCACGGATGTGCATGGCCCTTAGGTGGCGATTGCGAGCCGTTTCGGCAACGTTTCAGGCCCGTCGCCCCCGCCTCGCCAGCGTCGCGAATGCGGGCCGCTCGGCCAGCCGCTTGGCGACGTCCACCGCCCGGTCGAACGCCTCGACCGCGCCCACCGCCGCCCGGTTCGCGACCGTGTCGCGGAGCAGCAACAGGTCCACGCACGCCACCCCGTCCGTCGCGAACTGGCGCTTGTGCTGCCCTTCGCCTTCCGTGAAGTCGAACCGCTTGAACCGCTGTTCGGCGAACAGCTCCTCGAACGCCGCCGCGTGCAGCACCGTCCCCGGCGACAGCTCCGAGTACGCGGGATCATGCCCGACATAGTCGTAGCGCAATGCGTAGCCCTCCGCCGAGCACCACAGGTAAGCGATCGCCCGCCCGCCTAGCGTCATCAGCCAAGCGCGCGCCCGATCCTCCGCCGCCAGCGCGCGCATCTCGGCCACGAACTCAGGGCCGTTCGGCAGACCCATGCCCATCAGCCGCTCCTGATACGTCACGATCGCCACCGGCCGCGCAAGCGCATGGAACTCCGCCATCTCGTCCGGCAAGCGGAACGACCTGATCATCATCCCGTCAGCATGTTGCGCAAGCTTCTTCTGCTTGCGTCTCAACCCCGACCGCGCGTTCCCGCTCAATCCCGCCAGCCACTGATCATACCGAAGATCCTCGAAGGTGGCGTAATACCGGGTGTAGCGCTGTCGCACAGCGTAGAAGAAACCTCTCCCAACTACCTCACCGACAAGCATTTCCGGCAGCGACGTAATCAGAAATCCGTCCTGCGACCCCGCTAGGCGCGGCACCTTCGGCACCTTCCCCGCCACTGCTTCGTCCAGCGACACCGCCACCCGCTCCAGCCGCCGCGGGATCGAGAACAGGGTCCGCGCCCCAATCTGGAAGCGCAGCGACACTAGGCGCGCTCCTCCACCAGGTTCGACCAAAGCTGCTCCGCCTGCCGCCACCGCCGCCTCAGCGCGCTCGGCCCGAGCGGCTTGTCGTCCCGGTCCAGCGGCAACGCCGGCCGGTCCCGGAAGTGCGCCGTCGGCAGCACGTCCCGCCGCTCCGCCAACATCGCGCACAGCGCGTCGAACCGCCGCACATGCACCCTGTTCGCCTTGAGCCCGCCCCGTGCCGCCAGCTCGAAGCTATGGCTGACGATCGTCACCGCCGCATGTTCCTCCGCGACCGCATGCTCCAGCATGGCCCGCATCTCGCCCGTCGACAGCGCGCAGATCTGCGCCGTGCGCAGGCTCCCCGACGCATCCTCGATGACGGTCACCGGCACCTCGACCACGCCCTGCTCCACCGGCGCGATCCGCCGTCGGTCGAAGCTCGTTTTGCACGGCCAAGGATGGAACGCACCGTTATGGCTGCTGTCATACGCGAAGCCGAGCGCCGCCAGCGCCGCCAACGTCCGATCGTCCGCCGCGTAGCTCCCGGCCCGAAACGCGACCGGCTCCGGCGCGCCCGCCGCGACCAACAGCTCCGTCGCTCGCGCAATCAACGCCCGCTGCTCCGCTTCGAGATAGTCGCACAGCTCGAACCGCACCTCGACCTCGCCCCGGTCGCCCGGCCGCGCCGCCGCCCAGTTCGGATGCAGGTGCAGCTGCACCTCCTGCCCCGCCTCCAAGATCGGCGCGACGAACCGCCGCACCGCGTCCACGCCGTACGTCACCGCCGGCATAGGATCGACGAAGAAGCAGCCCTTCAGCCTATGCTCCGCCATTCGCGCGAGCTGGTATGCGACGCCCACGTCCGCCGGCTCGATCGAGCGGCGATGGATCTCCGGCACGGGCAGCCCATCGACGTGATGACGCCAGGCGAACTCGGTATCGACGGTCAGGAAGACGGTAGTCACCCGCGCGGACTAGCGCGGCCGCGTGAAGGAAGCGCTACCGGGCGTGATAGAAATCGTACACCTGCTGCGCCACCGCCGCCGACACGCCGGGCGCGCGCTTCAGATCGTCGAGGCTCGCGTTCCTGACCGCGCGCGCAGTGCCGAAGTGCATCAGCAGCGCCTTCTTGCGCGCGGGCCCGATGCCCGGCACCTCGTCCAGCGGGCTCGCGCCGATCGCCTTGCGCCGCTTCTCGCGATGCGCGCCGATCGCGAACCGGTGCACCTCGTCGCGCAACCGCTGCAGGTAGAAGAGCGTCGGCGAGTTGGTCGGCAGCGTCAGCTCGCGCCCGTCCATCAGGTGAAACACCTCGCGCCCCTCACGCCCGTGATGCGGGCCCTTGGCGACGCCGACAAGGCACACGTCCTCGATGCCCATGTCCTCCAGCGTCTCGCGCGCGGCGTTTAGCTGCCCGCGCCCGCCGTCGATCAGCACCAGGTCGGGCCACTCGCCCGAGTCGCGGTCCGGGTCCTCCGCCCGCGCCCGCGCGAAACGGCGCTCGAACACCTCGCGCATCATGGCGTAGTCGTCGCCCGGCTTGGTCTCCGCGCGCTTGATGTTGAACTTGCGGTACTGGCCCTTGCGAAACCCTTCCGGCCCCGCGACCACCATCGCACCGAGCGCGTTGGTGCCCTGGATGTGGCTGTTGTCGTACACCTCGATCCGGTCGGGCGGCTCGGGTAGCTCGAACAGGTTCGCCACCTCCTGCATCAGCCGCGCCTGCGTCGTCGACTCGGCCGCGCGCCGCTCCAGCGCCTCGACGGCGTTACGCTTGGCCTGATCCATCAACCGTCGGCGGTCGCCGCGCTGCGGCACCGACAGCGCCACCTTGAACCCGGCGCGCTCGCCGAGCGCCTGCCCCAGCAACTCGCCGCCCGGCAACTCGCGGTCGAGCAGGATCGTCTTGGGCGGCGGCACCTCCTCGTAGAACTGGGCGAGGAACTGCACGAACACCTCCTCCTCGGGCACCTCGGTAGTGTGTTGGGGGAAGAAACTGCGATGGCCCCAATTTTGTCCGCCGCGGATGAAGAAGGCCTGGATACCGATCACGCCCTCGCGGTTCGCCATCGCGAAGATGTCCGCGTCGCCCACGCCCTCCGCGTTGATCGCCTGCGTGCCCTGCACGAACGTCAGCGCCCTGAGCCGATCGCGCAGCACCGCGGCGAGCTCGAAATCCATCGCCTCCGCCGCCGCCTGCATCTGGCTCCCAAGCTTTGCCTGCACCTTGGTCGACTTGCCAGCCAGGAAGTCTTTGGCGTCCGCGACGAGCTCGGCGTAGCCGTCCTTGTCGATACGCCCCGTGCACGGCGCCGAACAGCGCTTGATCTGGTAGAGCAGGCACGGCCGGTCGCGCGTCTTGAAAAACGCGTCCGTGCAGCTCCGGAGCAGGAACAGCTTCTGCAGCGCGTTGAGCGTGTTCGTCACCGACCCCGCGCTCGCGAACGGGCCGTAGTAATTGCCCTCGAACCGGCGCACGCCGCGATGCTTCTGCACGCGCGGGAAGTCGTGGTCGGCGCGGAGCAGGATGAACGGGAACGACTTATCGTCGCGCAGCAGGACGTTGTAGGGCGGGCGGTAGCGCTTGATCAGCTGCGCCTCGAGCAGCAGCGCCTCCGCCTCGTTGTTGGTCGTGACGATCGTCATGGCGCGCGTCTGCGACACCATGCGCTGCAACCGTCGCGGCAGGCCGTTGATCTGCGTGTAATTGGCCACGCGCTGCTTCAGCTGCCGCGCCTTGCCGACGTACAGCACCTCGCCCTTGGCGTCCTGCATCCGGTAGACGCCGGGCCGTAACGGCAACGTCTTCAGTACGTTGCGGATCGCGGCTACGCCAGCATCGAGGTCGGGCGTGTCCGATCCGCGAACGGTGAACGCGGATTTCTCCTCGTTGAAGCGGTCGGGCGTACTCGTCACATCCATCTGGCGGCACTTAGGAATCCGAGGAGTCGGACGCTAGGCCATGCGCTCCTTCACCACGCGCTCGAGCACGGTCAGCGGCATCGCGCCCAGCGTCAGCACGTCGTGGAAGCGCTTGAGGTCGAACCCCGGCCGCTTCCTCGCCTCGTCGCGCAGGCGCACCCAGACCGAATGGCCGATCTTGTAGCTCGTCGCCTGACCCGGCCAGGCGCAGTAGCGGTCGATCTCGCCCTGGCTGCGGCCGCGCGCGATGCCGGTGGTGGCGATCAGGTAGTCGGTCGCCTTTTCGCGGCTCCAGCGCTTGGCGTGCAGGCCGCTATCGACGACCAACCGCGTCGCACGGAACAGCAGCGACTGGAGGTACCCAACGCGCCCGAGCGGGTCGCCCTCGTACATTCCCATTTCGTCGGCGAGCTGCTCCGAGTAGAGCGCCCAACCTTCCGAATAGCCGCTGAACCCGCCGCGCCGGCGGATGAGCGGGATCGACGCGGATTCGAGCGCGGTCATGACCTGGTGGTGATGACCCGGCACCGCTTCGTGGTACGACAGCGTTGCCAGCCCGAACTTCGGCCGGTCGAACGTGTCGCGCAGGTTGATGAAGTAGATGCCGGGCCTGGACCCGTCGAGCGTCGCCGCCTGATAGTAGCCGCCCGGCGCACCCGCCTGGATCGCGGGCGGCACGCGGCGGACCTCGACCGGCGCCTTGGGAATGACGGAGAACGCCTCCGGCAGCCGCGCCTGCATCGCGCGCACCTGTTTGTTGAGCTCCGCCAGTAAAGCCTCGCGGCCCGGGTCGGTGTTGGGGAAGAGCTGGTCGGGCCGCTTGTTGAGCGCGACCAGCCGCTCGCCGACGCTGCCCTGCGACATGCCTTGCGTCTTCAGGATCGCGTCGATGCGGCTGGCGATCTCGGCGACCTGCTCCAGCCCCATGCGGTGGATCTGATCGCCGGTGAGCCGGACGGTGCTCGCCGCCTCCGCCGCCGCGGCATAATAGGCGTCGCCGTCGGGCAGTCGCCACGCGCCCACGTCGTGCGTCGCCTTGCTCCGGAGATCGGTCACGAGCGCGCGCTGGCGGTCAAGCGCGGGGAAGACGTCGCGCTCGACGATATTTGCCGCCTTCGCCGCGTAATCCTGCGTCAGGTTTGCGGTCCGCAGCTTGGCGGCGAACGAGGTCACCGGCATCGACTGGGCCGCGGGCTGGTCGCGGAATGATCCCATCTGCCGGAGCGTGGTGTCGAGCAGGAAGTCGGGCGCGAACACCCCGCGCGCTGCGTCGGCGCGCTGGCGCTCGGTCTCGTCGTCGATCGCCTTCGGAAGGGCCGACAGGCGTGCGAGATAGGCGTCGGCGTCCGCGGCGTTCGCGACGCGATGCTGCGTGTCGAGGAAGTCCGGCACGTCGCGGTACGCGCCGGTCAGCTGGCTCAGCACATAAGGCGCATACCGCCCCGTGCCGCCGCCATAGGTGAAGCGCTCGCCGCCGGAGATGGCGCGGTCGAGCTGATAGTCGACCACGTCATAGTCGAGCCGCGACGCCTCCGAGAGCGCGCCGCGGTTGACGCGGCGCAGTTCGGCGCGCTCCGCCTTGGCCCGCGCCAGGTCGCGCGTCCGCCGCGCGATCGAGCGGTCCGACAATTGCGACTTCAGCGCCGTTCGCTCGCCCGTGTCGAGGCCGAGGCTCGTGGCCGACTCCGGGCTGTCCTGCAGCCGGTCGTAGAAGAAGCGGTCGAGCAGCGTGCGCAACCGCGCATCTTCGTCGGTGGCGGGAGCCTGAGCCCCCACGCCGCCCGACGCCATCAGCGCGGCCGTGCCCGCTCCGGCCATGAACTGACGACGATCCATAAACTCCGCTCCCGATTACCTTTTCAGGAGCGATAGGAGCGGCGGCGCCGCACGGTCAATCAGGCGGGCGAGAGCAGCTTGGTCCCGACCACGCCGACCACCGTCAGCGCCATGAAGCAGCCCTGCGCCAGGCTCACCCGCTCGCCGAACAGCAGGATGCCGCCGAGGATCACGCCCACCGCGCCCAGCCCGCTCCAGATCGAATAGGCCGTCCCCGCCGGCAGACCGCGCATCGCGAGCGCGAGCATGCCCATCGTCGCGAAGCTCAGCACCACCGGCACGACCGCCGCGGCCCAGGTGCCGACGTTCGACGCCCATTTCAGGCTGAGCGCCCAGCAGATCTCCGTCAGCACCGCGAGCACGAGGATGAGCCAGGACATGGGCGATCTCCGTTGACGAAAAAAGCGGGACCCCGGCTCAAGGCCGGGGTGACGAGGGAGGTTGCGGCTGCTTCCACTCCCGTCACCCCGGCCTTGAGCCGGGGTCCCGCTGTCAAATCTTAGGCCGCTCGCCCGAGCCCCAAGATCGTCCGATCCACCAGCGCCCGATCCGTCTGCGCGTCCAGGTTCTCGCGCATCAGCAGCGCGGCGGCCTTGACCGCGGCGTCGGCGGCGGTGGCGCGGACCTCCGCCATCGCGGTGCGCTCGGCGGCGGCGATCTTGTCCTCGGCCATCTTGGCGCGGCGGGCCATCAGCTCCTCCGCGTCCTTCTTGGCCTTGGCGATGATCGCGTGCGCCTCGTTGTGCGCGTGGGAGCGGATCGTCTCCGCATCGTTGTGCGCGGACGCGGCCTTGCTCTGATACTCGGCGCGCAGAGCCTCCGCCTCGGCGCGCAGCCGCGCCGCGTCGTCGAGCTGCCGGCGGATCTCGGCGATGCGCCCGTCGAGCGAGCGGCCGATCAGCTTGGGCACGCCCTTGAACAGCATCAGGAGCAGCACGACCAGCGACGCGAGGCCAACCCAGCCCGTGGTATCGAGGAAGAAGGCGGTCGCTTCGGCGGTGTGCGTGCCGCCGTCGCTGACCTCGCCCGTCAGCGCGTCGCCGCCGTGACCGGCGTTCTCGTTCGTCAGCGGCGTGTTCTCCGCCGCGTCGGCCAGATTGGCGGCGGGGCTGCCGTGGTTAGCCATTGACCATCACCCTGCGCACCGCCGCGTTCGCGGCTTCGGGGCTGACCTGCGCCCCGGACAGCTTCGCCACCAAGTCGCGCGCGGCGTCGGCGGCGATCGCCTCTAGATTGCCCATCGCCGCGCTCTTGGCCTCCGCAACCGCGCGGTCGTGGTGGGCCAAGCGCATCGCGAGCTCGCCGTCGGCGGCCTTGACCTGCGTCTCCATGGCGGCGGTCGCCCGCGCCTTGGCGGCAGTGGTCTCCGCTTGAGCGGCGGCGCGCGCCTGGTCCATTTCGACGCGCCACGCCTCCTCCGTCTCGTCGGCGGCGCGGCGAGCCGCTTCCGCCGCGGCGAGATCGGCCGCGATGCGCTGGTCGCGGCTCTCCACGGCGGCCTGGATCTTCGGCACCATCAGCTTGCCGATGCCGAAATACACGGCGCCGAACGTGACGAGCAGCCAGAAGATCTGCGACGCGTAGGTCGCTGCGATCTGTTCAATCTGAGGCATGGCGATTTCCCGGACCTGTGACGTCGAACCGGAACGCCGACCGGCCAAGCCGGCCGGCTATTCCGGCCGGCCGGTCAGGCGACGAACACCAGGATGATCATCGTCACGAACGCGAGCAGACCCAGAAGCTCGGCGCCCGCGAAGCCGATGAAGAGGCGGCCCTGCTGGCTGTCGGCGGCGCCGGGATTGCGCAGCGCGCCCTCGAGGAATGACGCGAACACGTTGCCCACGCCCAGGGCGGCGATGCCCATGCCGATCGCGGCGAGACCGGCGCCGAGCAGCTTGGCGGCTTCTTGATCCATCTGAAACTCCTGTGGGAAATGTTGAAGAGAAGGACGAAACTCAGTGCAGATTGACGGCGTCGTTCAGATAGACGGACGTCAGCAGCGCGAAGACGTATGCCTGGATGGCGGCGACCAGCAGCTCGAGGAGCGTGATGCCGATCATCAGGATGAAGCTCGGCACCGTGATGATCGCGGCGTAAGCCGGGCCGAGATTGATGCCGTTGATGACGAAGGCGGCGAGCACCTTCAGCAGGATGTGCCCCGCGGTCATCGCGACGAATAGTCGCAGACCCAGCGAGAAAGGACGCACCAGGAAGCTCAGGAGCTCGACGACGAAGATCAGCGGAATCATCAGCGCCGGCGTGCCGTGCGGCACGAAGAGCGAGAAGAAGTGGAAGCCGTGCCGCCCGAAGCCGACGATCAGCACGATGGCGAAGCTGATGATCGCCAGCACGCCCGTGACCGTCAGGTGGCTGGTGACGGTGAAGGGGTGCACGCCGGGGATGACGCCGAAGGGCAGCAATCCCAGCACGTTGGCGAACAGGATGAACATGAAGAGCGAGAAGACATAGGGCACGAAGCGCTTGCCTTCGGGCCCGATGTTCGACGTCAGCATGTTCTGGATGAAGCCGGTGAAGCTCTCCACGGCCATCTGCCAGCGGCCGGGCACCAGCTCGCGGCGGGAGCCGAGCAGCACGAACAGCCACAGCGCGCCGAGCGTGATCACCATCCAGAGCGCCGAATTGGTGAACGTCAGGTCATAGCCGCCGACGATCCAGCGCTGCTCACCGAACGCCGGTTCGATGAGGAACTGGTGCATCGGGTCGATTCTGCCGCTTTGTTCCGCCACGACGGTAGCCCATGCCTCGCTTGATACGGAAAGCGCCCGGGTTACTCCGGGCGCTCGCCTGAAATCCTGATGATCTGCCTGAACGCGACGGCTATCCCGAGGAACAGCATCACGATCAGCGCCCAGGGCGTCGTGCCGAACCAGCGGTCGATGAGCCAGCCGATCAGCGCGCTGCCGACGAGGCTCCCGATGAGCGCGGCGAGGACGCGGTTGCCTTGCGAGTAGCCGCGGTCGGCCTCCTCGCGCACCTGCCCCGTCCGCAACGCTTCGCGACGCCGGGCCTCGCGCAGCCGGTCATCCAGCGCGTCCAGCCGCGGGTCTTCCGCACTCCGGGAATCCCGTCCGGAACCGTTCTCCGCCACGCGGTCCTCCTTCGAACATGCTAAGGGGAACGCACGAGCGGCGAGCGACCCCGCCAAGGCACGGGCCGTTTAGCAGGGGCTTGGGGCCTGTCAACAGGCCCCGGCCCGGCCGGCGTCGGCGTCAGCCGACGTTCGACGACGTGGGACTTGCTCCCACGTCGGGCCTCACTTCGGGATGTTAGGACACCACCTCAAACGCACCGCGGGTCCCGCTCCGGCGCACCCGCGCCGCGCGTCGCCCAGGCCCCGCCCGGCGTCCGGTACTTCTCCCCCGGCGCGGTCTGCGCGATCAGGTTGCAGCCGCTGGTGAACGCCAACTGCTCGACGGTGGCCCCGCTCTCCTGCGCCTTCTGCGTGTACGCCGCCTTGCGCTGAATGTTGATCTTGTTGACCAGCGCGCGGACGTCCGCACCGCCGGACACCACGCCCAGATAGCCGTCGGGCTGCTCGCCCACCTGCCCCGCCGAGCGCGCCGCCGCGTAGGCCGGATCACGCTGCGCCCAAGCGGCTCCCGCGACGCCCACCGCCGCAATCGCCGCCACCGCCATCACCCAATTCCGCCTGCGCATCAGAAGATCCTCGGATTCTGCTGGATCAAGGACTTGGCCTCGTTGTCCAACCTATACACGACTTCCTGCGTCACGTTGATATTGAGATTGATCTGGATCGGCTTGTCGGGCGCAGTGATGTTCACGCATCCCGGCAACGCCGCGATCAGCCCCGATATGGTCGCGACTCTCATCATCACCTTCATGGCATTTTCCTGCTTGCGGGAGGCTGAACCTGTGGTTGCGGCGGCGCGGCGCGCTTGTTCTGCTCCATCAACAGCGCCGGCAGGTTGCGCTGGATGAGCCGCTTCGGGTCGTAGAAGCTCGCGGCCGAGTCGATCAGGCTGCGGAAAGGCGCCTTGATCCGGATGTTGAACACGAAGGGCAGCCGCTGGAGCCGGCGGACGATGAAGTTCGACTTGGCACCCTCGCCCTGGCTCACGCCCGCGAAGCGCACGTCCGTCACCATCTCGCCCGCCAGCGGCCCGTTCACGCCGATGGTCAGATTTTGATAGCGGATTGACTTCAGCGCCTGGAACGCGAGGTCGCCCCAGAAGCCGAGCTCGCGCTGCGTCAGCTCGCCGACATAGGCGAGCGTACCGCCGCCGGGCCGCACGACCAGGCTGCCGCCCTCCACGCGCCCGCTCCGCTCGTCGAACACCATGGGCAGCACGCCGTCGAACACGCCCGTGGCGTTGATGTTTTCGAACTCGAACTGCTGCAGGAACTGCGCCGCCTCCATAGCCGTCACGCGGAAGGTCAGCCGCTTGGGCACGGGCTGCGAGAAGTCGAGTAGCGTCGGCTCCAGCCTGAGCTCGCCGCCCGCGAACGGCCAGCGCCCGCCCTCCACCTGCACGCGCGTTTCGGGCAGCGTCTGGTACCGGATCACGCCGTCGGTCACCCGCACGCCCGGGTTGATCGAGCGCACCGTCGCGACCTGCCCCGGAGCGGAGCGGAGCTGGAGCAGGTCGGTGAAGCGGATGGTGGTCGCCAGCCCCTCCACGGGTCCGAATGCCGCCGCCAGGTCGGTGTCGTCGGTGCGGAACTCGCCGCTGCTCGTCACCGCCTGCGGCGACCAGGCAATCCGCCCCTCGCCGCGCACCGTGCCGCGCACGTCGGCGATCACACCGAAGGTCAGCGGCGTCAGCGCCTCCGGCTGCAGCCGCTCGGTGAACGTCACGCCCGGCACATCGAGCAGCGCCTCCCCGCGGCCGCTTGGCAGGTCGTGCGCGATCCGCACGTCCGCGACCTCCGTCCGCGTCGTCGGCTCGACCAGCGTGCCCGTCATCCAAATGCGGTTGTCCGCCAGCCGGAACGCCACGTCGGGGCTCAGCAGCGGCTCGAACCGCCGCTGCTCCGCGTCGGTGACGGTGGTCGCGCCGCCTAGCGTGAGGACGCCGCCTGCCAGCCGCCACTCGCCCGCCGCGTCCGACAGCAGCAGCGGCACGTTGGCGATCCGCCCACCCGTGCCGGCGAACGTGCCCGCGACCGCGCCGCCGCTGATACGGCCCTGCAATCGCCCAACGTCGATACGCGTGACACGCCCCGGGCTGCCCAGCCGAGCCGCCACGTCGCGCAAGGTGAAGCCCCGGCCGGCGAGCGACACCTCGCCCCCGCTCGCCGCCAACTCGACAGGCGTCGCGCCCAATCGCCCGGCGATGCGCGGCGCGACGATACTTGCGCCGCCGGTCACGCGCCCGTCCGCCACCCGCATGAGCGTGCCCTCGGTCGCGCACAGGCGCAGCCGCGTCGGCGCGAGCGTCAGCCCCGCCACCCGGAGCCGATCGAGCGACGCCGGCGTGCAGCCCGGATTGATCGCGAGCCGGTTCCCGCCGTCCCACACCAAGTTCAGCGGCATCGTAAGACCATCCACGCGTCCGTCGCCGATCGGTCCCGACAGCGTCGCCGTGGTGGCGATCCGCGTAGCCCCGCCGCCCGCTGCGGTGAACGAGACGGGCGTCAGCGCCAGCCTCGCCCCGCCCGCCTCATAGGCGGCGACCCGCGCCAGCCCGCCGATCGGCGCACCCGGCGCGGCCTGGTCGAGCGACACGCGCATGCCGGGCAGCCCGCCCCCGCTCACCAGCGCCGTCCCGTCGACGAGCAGCCCCGCGCGCGACCAGCTCACCCCCTCTCCGCCGTCGAGCCGCACCCGCGCGCCACTCGCCGATCTTGCCGCAAGCTCCGCTACCTCGATCGCCAGCCCCTCGCGCGTGTCGACCGTCAGGCCCATGTCGACCGCGAACGCCCGGCCCGCCTGCGCCGCCGCGGCGGCGACTTGCCGTGCGATGGGCTCCAGCGGCGTACCCGCCAGCGCGTCCGCATCGAGCCGCACGCCACTCGCCGCAACACCCTCGCCCCGCACGCGTCCGTCGAACGCCACGCCGTCGCCGATCCGATATTCACCCCTGAGCGCCAGCCGCCGCGCCGTCGCCGGCTCGCTCGCCAGCCCCGCCAGGGCCAACTCCGCCCGTCCCGCCGTCGCACGCGCATCGCCGTCAAAGCTCACGCTCCCCGACGCCGACGCCGCCCGCGCCACCTCCGCCGCGATCGCGCCCGTCGCGAGCCGCGCCGACCCGCGCCAGCCGTCCAGCGCCGGCGTGAACGCCACGCGCGCGTCCGTCCGCACCGCCTCCGCCGACCCGCCCTCGCAGACCAGCCGCGCCGCGCGCACCGGCCCGTCGACCGTCGGTGCGGTGTCGCTCACGCTCACCCGCGTCGCCGCCGCCACGCCCAGCGCGACGCAACCGCCCGCCTCCACGCGCCGGCTCACCGCCGCGAGCCGCCCGTCGAACCCGTCGTCCAGCCGCCCGCGCCCGCTCAGGCGCAGGCCGACGACGCCCATCGGCGTCTCCAACCTGATCCGCGCGTCCGCCACGTCCAGGAACAGCCGGGGCAGCGCGAAGGGTTTGCCCGACGGCGGCGGCAGCAGCCGGTCGATCGCGCCCAGCGACACGCGCCCGTCCACCAGTCGCCCGCGTAACCGCACATGCCCCGCGCGCACCGCGGTGACCGTCGCCCCGCTCCAGCTCAGCCGCGTGCCCGTTTCGATCCAGTCGGCGACGAGGTCGGGCCGCTCCGGGTCGCCGATGACGACGTCCGTCAGCCGCTGCCGCCCGAGTTCCAAGGTCTCGACATTATAGCGCGCCGGAACGCCCGCGCTCGCCAGCTCGCGGTCGATCGCGCGGCCCGCGATCGGAATGCGCAGCAGCCACGACCCGGCGAGCAGCACGACCAGCGCGGAGAGGACGGTGAGCGCGACGCGCAGGCGACGGCGGGCCGGGCGGGCTGGGCTGCCGTCGCTCTCCTCCGTCAACGCGTCGCTCCGTGGACTAACTCAGGTTCGGGCGTTCGCATGGCGCGACGGTCCTTGCAATCGCGTGAACCGCCGCCCTAGGCTCCCGAGCAATGGCCGACGCCGACCCCGCAGAGAACGAAGCCGTTAACGATGGGGCCGGCCACCGCGCCCGCCTGCGCCAGCGGCTCGCGACCGGCGGCGGCGACGCGCTGCTCGACCATGAGCTGATCGAGTACCTCCTCGCGCTCGCCATCCCGCGCCGCGACACCAAGCCGCTCGCCAAGCGCCTGCTGCGCGAGTTCGGCGGCGTGGGCGGCGTGCTGACGGCGGACGGCGAGGCGCTGCGGCGCGTCGACGGCATGGGCGAGACCTCGGTCGCCGCGGTGAAGATCGCGCAAGCCGCCGCCCTTCGCCTGCTCCGCGCGCCCATCGCCGAAAGGCCGGTGCTGTCGAACTGGCAGGCGCTGCTCGACTATCTGCGCGCGGGGCTCTCACACGAGAGCGTGGAGCATGTCCGCGTGCTCCACCTCAACACCAAAAACATGCTGATCCGCGACGAGCTGATGAGCCGCGGCACGACCGACCAGGCCGCCGTCTACGTCCGCGAGGTGATCCGTCGCGCGATCGACCTAGGCTCGGCGGCGATCATCCTCGTCCATAACCACCCTTCGGGCGACCCCTCGCCCAGCCGCGCCGATATCGACATCACCCGCGCGGTCGTCCAGGCGGGCAAGCCGCTCGGCATCGCCGTCCACGACCACCTGATCATCGGCGCGAACGGCCATGTCAGCCTCCGCGTCCAGGGCCTGATCTGATCCTCAAGCGGGCGAAAGAAAGCCCGTCAGCTCGCCCAGCGTCAGCGACCGCGACTTGTCCGAGTCCGCCTGCGCGAACGCGGCGTTAAGCCAGGTCTTGGTCGAAGGCGCGTCTGCGCGCACGTTCGGGTCGGCGATCGTCTTAAGTTTCACCATCCACTCACCGAACTCGTTCTGGTTCAGCGAGCCGTCGCGGTCGCGGTCGTAGGACGGGAACTCGCGCGCGACGATGGAGGCGACGTCCGCCGAAGTGGCGACCGGCGCAGTCGTGATCGAGCCCGCGCCCGACGTGACGCCGTTCTGCGCGGGCGCCGTCGCC
This sequence comes from Sphingomonas lenta, assembly GCF_002288825.1. Taxonomy (GTDB): domain Bacteria; phylum Pseudomonadota; class Alphaproteobacteria; order Sphingomonadales; family Sphingomonadaceae; genus Sphingomonas; species Sphingomonas lenta. The sequence continues at coordinate 261,770 of NZ_NSLI01000001.1, read as the reverse complement.
TGCTGCGCCGATACGGGAGCGGCGACGAGAGTCGCGGCCGCGAGAAGAAACTTCCTCATCCCATGTCCTTTCCAAGCCGAGCTCCGGCGTGACTTAGGCTCGACGCGCCGATCACGCGGTCTTTGCTCGACCAGCTACGTGGATGTTTAGCATATAGTTGCGGCGTCGCGTCGTTTGTAGGCCGCCACCCATCCCTGCTAACGCCCGCCCGGTCTCAATCCAGCCGTCAGGATGTAAATGGTCCCCCGCTACGCCCGCCCCGACATGGTCGCGATCTGGACGCCCGAGTCGCGCTACCGGATCTGGTTCGAGATCGAGGCGCACGCGACCGACGCGCTCGCCGACCTCGGCGTAGTGCCGAAAAGCGCGGCGGAAGCGCTGTGGCGCTGGTGGGCGACGGACCCCACAATAGATGTCGAGCGCATCGACGCGATCGAGGCGGTGACCAAGCACGACGTCATCGCTTTCCTGACCTGGGTCGCCGAGCAGGTCGGCGACGAAGCGCGCTTCATGCACCAGGGCATGACCTCCTCCGACGTGCTCGACACCTGCTTAGCGGTGCAGCTCGCGCACGCCGCCGACATCCTGCTCTCGGACCTCGACCAGCTCCTGGCCGTGCTCAAGCGCCGCGCCTACGAGCACAAGCTCACCCCCAACATCGGCCGTAGCCATGGCATCCACGCCGAGCCGGTCACGTTCGGCCTCAAGCTCGCCCAAGCGCACGCCGAGTTCGCGCGCCACCGCGACCGCCTCGCCGCCGCTCGAACCGACGTGGCCACCTGCGCGATCTCCGGCGCGGTCGGCACCTTCGCCAACATCGATCCCCGCGTCGAGGAGCACGTCGCGGCCAAGCTGGGCCTCACGCCCGAGCCGGTCTCGACGCAGGTCATCCCCCGCGACCGCCACGCGATGTTCTTCGCCACCTTGGGGGTGATCGCCGGCTCGATCGAACGGCTCGCGACCGAGGTCCGCCACCTCCAGCGCACCGAGGTGCTCGAGGCCGAGGAGTATTTCTCCCCCGGCCAGAAGGGCTCGTCGGCGATGCCGCACAAGCGCAACCCGGTGCTGACCGAGAACCTCACCGGCCTCGCCCGCATGGTCCGCGGCTACGTCACGCCCGCGCTCGAGAACGTCGCGCTCTGGCACGAGCGCGACATCAGCCACTCGTCCGTGGAACGCTACATCGGTCCCGACGCGACGGTCACGCTCGACTTCGCCCTCGCCCGCCTGACCGGCGTAGTGGACAAGCTGCTCGTCTACCCCGATCGCATGCAGCGGAACATGGACCGCATGGGCGGCCTCATCCACTCGCAGCGCGTGCTGCTCGCGCTGACGCAAGCCGGCGTCAATCGCGAGGACAGCTACCGCCTCGTCCAGCGCAACGCGATGCGCGTATGGGAGAGCGACGGCGCGCTCTCGCTCAAGGACCTGCTCCTGGCCGACCCGGAGGTGACCGCCGCCCTTTCCGCGCAGGAGATCGAGGACAAGTTCGACCTCGGCTACCACCTCAAGCATGTCGATACGATCTTCGCCCGCGTGTTCGGGAGTGCGGAACCCGCCTGACGAGTGCATCCGCTGCATTCGCGATCGCACGCGATAAACGTGCGCCGCCGCGCAACGAACCCATATCTTCCGTGCCGGGCTCTTCCGGCATAGGAGACCATACCATGCGCAGCTTGGAAGCGGTCGCGAGCACCTTCGTGGCGATCGCGACGCAGGCGCTGGTGGTCGGGGTGGTCGCGACCACCTTCTAACCATCGGCCCCCGCCCTCTCGTCGAGAGGGCGGTCTGGCCGTCTCAGGGCGCGGGCTCGAGGTGGGTGGCGATCAGCCGTCCACTCCGCGTCAATCGTGAAACCGCCACCATCGGCCGAGTCTGAAGCTGCCGCTCGAGTTCGGGCGCACGCGCCTCCGATACCCAGATGCGCGTCGCGGCGGTCGCCCGCGTTCCACCACCTTCCGTCGCGTAGCGCACGAACAGCCCGCTCGCCACCGCATCAACGGACGCCGGACAGACGGCACTCCTCGGCTCGACGCGGACGCGTCGCCCGCCATCCTCCATGCACAGCACGCAATCGCCGCTCGGACATGCCGTCCGCCTGCCCGCGACCGTCCAGTCGTACTGAAAGGCGACGTAACGCCCGCGCAGCGGATCGCGCGGATCATAGCCGGTGATCGGGATCCGCCACTCGGTCGCGTCGCGCAGCTGCGCCTCGTTGATCGCGACGCTCGCCAGCGTCCCCGCCACCGGTGCGGCGATCACCAGGATCGCGAGCAGGCCGGCGCGCGTCATCGTCCGCTCCGGCGCATGATGCGCGACCAGCCCCAGGTCAGCGCGATCAGCAACACGCCCGCGACGATCAAGCCGACACCGGTGAAAGCTAGGCTGTAGAACAGCTCGAAGTAGATCAGGAACAGCCGCAGGGCCGCCGCGGCGACCGCAACGCCGAACAGCCTTCGCCAGCCCGCACGCGTCGCCGCAGCCGCGACCGCGCCCCACAGCGCCAGATAGACGAGCGCGCCGAAGAACCGCTCCAAAGGCCCGCTCCCATGGGGCAAGGCGAGCGCGAGCGCTGCGGCCATCGCCGAACCACTGACCACCGTCGCCAGTAGCACCGCCTCTGACCGCGAACGCAGCCAGAACGCGAGCGCCCCGACCAACGCCGCGAGCGCGACCGCGAGCGGCAAGCGGACTGCCCAATCGCCGGCATCGTCCCGATCCACCCCGAACGTCCAGCCTAGCTGCGCCAGGCTAGCCCCGAGCAGCGCCAACACCACCCCGAGCTCCAGCAGTGCATCGTGGAATGCCTTGCGCCGCTCGCCGCCCGACCGAACGAGCCCGATCAGTACCAGCGCCGACGGCAGCGCCGCGGCCAGGTTTCCGCCCAGCACGTCCGCCTCACGCTCTGTGACGTACGCAATCGCGAGCGCCACGAGCATCCCGCCATAGCCATAGGCGGTAAGCCGCGTGCGCCCGAGCAGGAGCAGCGCCGGGGACACCATTAACGTCCACCAGGCGAGCGCCTGCCACAAGGGTCCGGTGAGCTGATACACCTGCGAATGAAGCGCGATCCCGGCCAGGGTCAGCGCCCCAAGGAGGAACAGCGACACCTCGCCCGCGCCGACCCGGTCGTTGCGCGTGAAATGAAGCGCGGCCGCACCGGCCAACGCGAGGAAGAACAGGTGAGCCGCTAACTTGCTCCAGGCGGGCAGCGCGTCCCAGTTCGCCGCCACGACGAGCAGCACGCCCAGCCCGAGCGCCAGCGCGCCGAGCCCGGCGACCGCGAACAGCGCCACCGGCCGATGCCGCCCGTCCTCGTGCGCGCGGATCGCGGCCGCAGCGTCGCCGTCGATCAGGCCCGCGGCCTGCCACTCGTCGAGCTTCGCCCCCAGCCGCATCAACGGCAGCTTAGGAGCGGGTGGGCGCGTCCGCCAGCGGCTTGTCGCTTACCCCGCCACCGCCTTCTTGATCTTGGCGAAGAAGCCCTGGCTCTCGGGGCACTCGTCGCCCGTCTCCGTTTCGCGGAACATCTCCAGGAGCTCGCGCTGGCGGGTGGACAGCTTGGTCGGCGTCTCCACTTCGATCTGCACGACCAGGTCGCCGCTGCCGCGGCCCTGCAGCACGGGCATGCCAGCACCGCGCTGGCGGAGCTGGCGGCCCGACTGGATGCCGGCAGGGATGCGGATCTCGTGGCTCTTGCCGTCCAGGCCGGGGATCTGGAGCGTGCCGCCCAGCGCCGCCGTGGTGAAGCTGATCGGCGCGCGCGCGAAAAGCGTCGTGCCCTCGCGCTCAAAGATCGCGTGCCGCTTCATGTGCAGGAAGATGTAGAGGTCGCCCGCCGGCGCGCCGCGCGCGCCCGCCTCGCCCTCGCCGCCCAGCCGGATGCGCGTGCCCTCGTCGACGCCGGCGGGGATGTTGACCTCCAGCGTCTTGGTGCGCTCGACGCGGCCGTCGCCGCCGCAATCGCCGCACGGGTCGGCGATGACCTGGCCCGATCCCTGGCAGACGGGGCAGGCGCGCTCGACCACGAAGAAGCCCTGCTGCGCGCGTACCTTCCCCTGGCCGGCGCAGGTGTGGCAGGTGCGCGCCTTGGTGCCCGGCTTCGCGCCCGATCCCTGGCAGCCGTCGCACTGCGCCGAGACGTCCACCGTGATCTCGGTCGCCTTGCCGTGGAACGCCTCCTCCAGCGTGATCTCCATGTCGTAGCGGAGATCGGCACCGCGGCGCTGCTGCTGACGACCGCCGCCGCGGCCGTTCATGAACTCGCCGAAGACGCTCTCGAAGATGTCGGAGAAGCCCGAGAAGTCCTGCGCGCCCGCATGCCCGCCGCCATTGCGGAACGCGGCGTGGCCGAACCGGTCGTACGCCGCGCGCTTCTGCGGGTCCTTGAGGCAGTCATAGGCCTCGTTGACCGCCTTGAACTTGGCCTCGGCGTCCTTGCACCCGGCGTTCTTGTCCGGGTGGTACTTCATCGCGAGCTTGCGGTAGGCGGACTTGATGGTCGCGGCGTCCGCCGTCCGCTCACATTGGAGCAGTTCGTAATAGTCGATATCGGTAGTCATACCCGCCCCCACGCCTTCCCCTCGCCACCCCGTTTAGCGGAATGACGAGGGAAAAACATAGCCTTACGCTTTCTGCGAGTCGTCGACTTCCGAGAACTCGGCGTCGACCACCTCTTCGTCGCCGCCGGCCTCGCCCCCCTGCGCCGGGGAGGCGTCGGCCTGCTGCTGCTTCTCGTAAATGGCCTGGCCCATCTTCATCGCGACCTGCGCCAGAGCCTGGCTCTTCTCGGTCATGCGGTCGGCATCGCCGCTCTCGACCGCCGACTTGGCGTCGGCGATGGCGCTCTCGATCTCGCCCTTCAGCGAAGCGTCGATCTTGTCGCCATTGTCGGCCAACTGGCGCTCGGTCGTGTGGATCAGCGACTCGGCGTTGTTCTTCGCCTCGGCCGACGCGCGACGCTTCTTGTCTTCCTCGGCGAAGCGCTCCGCGTCGCGGACCATCTGGTCGATGTCGGCGTCCGACAGACCGCCCGAGGCCTGGATGCGGATCTGCTGCTCCTTGCCCGTGCCCTTATCCTTGGCGGACACGTTGACGATGCCGTTGGCGTCGATGTCGAACGTCACCTCGATCTGCGGCACGCCGCGCGGCGCGGGCGGGATGCCGACCAGATCGAACTGGCCGAGCAGCTTGTTGTCCGCGGCCATCTCGCGCTCGCCCTGGAAGACGCGGATCGTCACCGCGCCCTGATTGTCCTCGGCGGTCGAGTAGGTCTGCGACTTCTTGGTCGGGATCGTCGTGTTGCGGTCGATCATGCGCGTGAACACGCCGCCCAGCGTCTCGATGCCCAGCGACAGCGGCGTCACGTCGAGCAGCAGCACGTCCTTGACGTCGCCCTGCAGCACGCCCGCCTGGATGGCGGCGCCCATGGCGACGACCTCGTCCGGGTTGACGCCCGTGTGCGGCTCCTTGCCGAAGAATTCCTGCACGACGGCGCGCACGCGCGGCATACGGGTCATGCCGCCCACGAGCACCACCTCGGAGATGTCGCCCGACTTCACGCCCGCATCGGCCAGCGCCTTGCGGCACGGCTCCAGCGTCCGCTTGATCAGGTCCTCGACCAGGCGCTCCAGGTCGGCGCGGCTGATCGACTTGACCAGGTGCTTCGGGCCGTTCTGGTCGGCGGTGATGAAGGGCAGGTTGACCTCGGTCGTCTGCGCGGACGACAGCTCGATCTTGGCCTTCTCGGCCGCCTCCTTCAGGCGCTGCAGCGCGAGCTTGTCCTTGGTGAGGTCGATGCCCTCATCCTTGCGGAAGCCCTCGGCGAGATAATCGACGATCTTGTTGTCAAAGTCCTCGCCGCCCAGGAAGGTGTCGCCGTTGGTCGCCTTCACCTCGAACACGCCGTCGCCGATCTCGAGGATCGAGATGTCGAACGTGCCGCCGCCCAGGTCGTAGACGGCGATCGTCTTGCCGTCCTGCTTCTCCAGGCCGTAGGCGAGCGCGGCCGCCGTCGGTTCGTTGATGATGCGCAGCACCTCGAGGCCCGCGATCTGGCCGGCGTCCTTGGTCGCCTGGCGCTGCGCGTCGTTGAAGTAGGCGGGCACGGTGATGACAGCCTGGGTGACGGTCTCGCCCAGATACTGCTCGGCCGTCTCCTTCATCTTCTGCAACGTGAACGCCGAGATTTGCGACGGGCTGTAATCCTTCCCGCCCGCCGCAACCCACGCGTCGCCGTTCGGGCCGCGCGTGATCTTGTAGGGCACCAGCTCGGTGTCCTTCTTGGTGATCGGGTCGTCGAAGCGCCGCCCGATCAGGCGCTTCACCGCGAACACCGTGTTGTCGGGATTGGTCACCGCCTGGCGCTTGGCGGGCTGGCCGATCAGTCGCTCCCCGTCCTTGGCGAACGCGACGATCGAGGGCGTGGTGCGCGCGCCCTCCGTGTTCTCGATCACCTTGGGCTTGCCGCCCTCCATCACCGCGACGCAGCTGTTGGTGGTGCCGAGATCGATGCCGATAACTTTTGCCATGTGTTGCTCGTCTGCCCCTTACGATAAACATGTGGCCGCGCCCCGTTACGGCGGCGCAACCTATTCCAATGGGCCGCGATATAGGTGGGCGTCCGCTTGCCGCAAGGATGCGCCGGCTCTAGGCGGAACCAAAGTGGCGTGAAGGGGATCGGGCGGGCGTGCGACGTATCGTTTCGGCACTGATGGCGCTGGGCGTGGCCGCCTGCACGGGACCGGCCGACCTGGATGTGGAGGACGCCTGGGTGCGCCTGCCCGCCGTGCCCGGCCGCCCCGCCGCCGCCTACTTTACCGTCCAGGGCGGTCCCGAGCCGCGCACGCTGATCCGCGTTACCGCCGACCTCGCGGTCCGCGCCGAGATGCACGAGACGATGTCGGGGATGGGGTCGGGCGGCGGGCACATGTCGATGCGGCCGATTACGGCCGTTCCAATTCCCGCCGGCCAGGAGGTCGCGTTCGAGCCCGGCGGCCGGCACGTGATGCTCTTCGACCTGGACCGCCGCGCAAAGCCGGGCGCGACCACGCTGCTAACGCTGACGTTCGACGACGGCCAGCGGCTCTATCGCAAGGCGTGGATCGCCTCCGCTGCGAGCCAAACTCCCGACTAGTCTAGTCCCGATACGCGAACGCGCATTGGACAAAATGAACGCCGGACCAAGTTGTTCGCAAGTCGAACCTCAGTTAAGAGACAGCTCCACAAGAATAAGGCGGTCGCAACCCACAACCGGGGCGCGGTAAGCGCCCCCGAACGGGAGGACGTGCGCCATGTCACTCACTGCGAACTATACCTTCGTCGGCAAGGGGAACTGGTCGATCGACGGAGCCGGCGGCCAAGCGTCGGGGGCGAACCAGACCTTATCGGCCATCGTGCCCGACGGGTCGCGGATCGAAGCCGCTTTCCTGTACACGTCGACTTACTCGTCCAGCTCGCCGCCCAGCTCGGTCACGCTCACCCGCGGATCGGACTCCGCGACGATCACCAGCTACACGGGTCTCGGCGCGACCGCGGGCCTCCAGGCGTTCCGGTCCGACATCACGACCTTCATCCGTGAAGCGATCGACGACGGCGGCGCGGGGACGTTCGACTTCGACATCTCGGATATCGTCGGCAGCAGCATCGACGGCTACGCGCTCGTGGTCGTCTACTCCAACCCCGGCGAGAGCGTACGCACCATCAGCCTGCTCGACGGCTTCAGCGCCACCACGGGCGACGATTTCGAGCTCGAGTTCTCCGAACCGGTGGACACCGACAGGCCCGGCTTCGAGGCGCAGATGTCGCTCGGCATCGGCTTCAGCTTCTGGCCGAGCAGCCAATTCTCCCGCGTCACGGTCGACGGACGGCAGCTCACCCAGTCCGCCGGCGCCCAGGACGACGGCACCACCGATTTCAGCTCGATCGGCAATGGCGGCCTGCTCACCATCGGCGGCATCGGCGACAGCACGGGCAATCCGGATCCCGACCAGCCGATCAACGGCGTCCGCACCGACGACGAGCTCTACGACCTCGCCAAGGGCAATGTCGACGACGCCACGCCCTACCTGGCCGACAACGCGGAGAGCATCACGGTCAACACCGTGAACCCGTCCAACGACGACAACATCTTCTTCGCCGGTTTCAACATCACCGCCGTGGTCGCGGTCGATACCGACGAGAACGACGCGCCTGTGGCGGTCGGCGACGAGGTGGCCGTCGACGAGGACGACACGGCGACCTTCAACGTGCTGGGCAACGACTTCGACCCGGACGACGACGACACGTTCTCGATCACCTCGATCGACACCTCGGGCCTGGTCGGCACGTTGACCGACAACGGGGCCGGCGGCTTCACCTACGACCCGAACGGCGAATTCGACGCCCTCAACGAGGGCGACGAGGCGACCACCAGCTTCACCTACACCATCTCCGACGGCGAGGAGAGCGCGACGACCACCGTCACGATCACGGTGAGGGGCGTGGGCGACGACGGCCCGCCGCCGCCGTCCGGCTGCCCCACCGTGGACCGTCCCGGCACCCAGGACGGCTCCGCCTCGGCCAACGAGGTGCTGACCGGCCCCGGCTACCACAACACCTTCTTCTTCGATAACGCGGGCGGCTCCACGGGCGACGATCGCATCACCAACTTCGCCAAGGACGACGTCCTGGTCGTCACCGAGCGCCTCGTCGACAGGAACAACGACGGCGTCGTGAACTTCGGCGGCAACGCGCTGTTCGACCTGGGCGGCGGCGACACCGTGCGCATCGACGGTGGCGTGCGCGCCCTCCGCTACCTCGGCGAGGCTTGCGAAGGCAATTTCGTCTATGCGGACGCCAGCGTGCGGCCGAACCGCGCGCGGGAAGGCTTCGTGCTGTCGGACGACGTCCTGTCCGGCGACGCGATGGACGCGAGGGCCGACATCTTCTTCTTCGACACGGCGCTCGACCTCGATCTCGGGGACGACAGGGTCGTCGGCTTCGGCGCGCGCGACATCCTGGTCACCACCACCCCCGTGTTCGACAGCGACTCGGACGGAGTCGTCGACTTCGGGGGCAATGGGCGCCTCGACCTGCCGGGCGGGTTGGGCGGCCCGGGCGATCCCGGCGCTCCGGGCGAGGGCGGGTCCGTCCGCATGACGAACGTCATGGGCGGGCAGATCACGCGCCTGGAGTTCGACGGCGCGGCGACGCGCAACGGCGTCACCTACTATGTCTACAGCGCCCTAGGCTCGGACGCAGGCGTCGACGACCTCGGCCCGGGTTACGCGCCCGTCATGGCGCCTACCGCCCTCATGCCGATGCTCTGACGGGGTTGGGGCGGGTTGCCCTTAGGCGGCCCGTCCCCGCTCGCCCGCGGGAACCGCGGACCTACGGCCGGACTTTGGACGGGCATGCCCGCCGCGTCGCGCCCCCTCACCCCCGGCGAGGTCGACCTCGCCCGCTCCGTGTTCGGCGAGAGCATCGACTATGCCCGCGTGGCGCTGTCCCGCACCAAATGGGCCTTCTTCCAGCCGCGCGGGGTCGTCATGGCCCCGCTCGGCTGCATCCACTTCCATCCCAAAGGCACGCTCTGGCGCGACGACTTCGCGTCGGCCGCGCTCGGCGACCAGGGCCTGTTCATCCACGAGATGGTGCACATCTGGCAGCACCAGCGCGGGCTGTTCCTGCCGCTCCGCCGCCATCCTTTCTGCCGCTACGGCTACAGCCTCAAGCCCGGCCAGCCCTTCAGCCGCTACGGCATCGAACAGCAGGCGGAGATCGTCCGCCACGCCTTTCTGCTCCGCCATGGGCAGCGCGTGCCGGCAGCGCCCGCGCTGTCGCAGTACGAGAGCCTAATCCCCTTCCGCCCCGCCGCCGCCTGACCGCGGCTCCTGCTGCTGCCACGGCCAGCGCCCCTCGATCTCCACCTCCAGCGAGAAGCTGAGGAACGTGCGGATCAGCACGATGCCCGCCAGCACCGCGAGGCTGTCGAGCGTCGGCTCGATCGCCACCGTGCCGACGATGTCGGCGGCGACCAGGAACTCGAGCCCCAGCAGGATCGACCGGCCCAAGGTCGATCGGAACTCCTCGTAGATCCGCTCGCTGAACCCCTGACGGAGCGCCCGAGCGGCGAACACGGCCAGCGATCCGAACGAGCCCGCGACGATGATCGCGATGCCCGTCCATTCGACGATGCGGACGATCGGCTCGACGGCGTCCATCGTGATCGGCCGGCCGGACGGTATTCCCGCCCGGCCGGCGCCCTATCAGTTGTTGTCGGGGCCGTCCTTGTCGTCCTTGCCCTCCGACACTTCCAGCGTGGGCGTGGTGATGTTGACCGTCTCGGTCTTCGTCTCCAGCTCGACCTTCTTGGCGTCCAGGTCGACGTCGGGCACCGATCCGCCCTTCACGCTCACGTCGACGTCCGGCGCCTTCAGCTCGCCGCTCGTATCCGCGCGGAAGAAGCCGGTGGCGAAGCCGATCGCCGCCAGAATGGCGAGCAGCGCCAGCAGGATCAGCAGCCAGCGGCCGATCCCGCCTCCGCGGCGCTCGTGATGGACATGACCGTGGGAGGGTCCCACGTCGACGCGGCGCGCACCGTCGGTATGCGTCCCGTCGCCTCGATAATCACTCATGGCGTCCTCCTGTTATGACGCGGCGTGAACGAGGGTGGCTTGAGGTTGTTCCTGTCCCGCAACGGATAACGAAGTTAATGCGCGGCTTATCTACATTCGTGTCGACCGCGCCGCGGCCGAGTGCTAATCTCGGCGCATGTCCGCGAGCGTCCCCCACGACTTCCCCGTCGGCATCGACCCGGCCGACATCGACTTCATGGGTCACGTCAACAACGCCAGCTACCTGAAGTGGGTGCAGGAGGCGGTGCTCAGCCACTGGCGCAAGCTCGCCCCCGCCGAGGCCGTCGCGACGCACCTCTGGGTCGCGCTCAAGCACGAGATCACCTATCGCAAGCCGACCTTCCTCGACGACGAGGTGATCGCCACCGTGCTCCTCGAGAAGGTACAGGGCGCCCGCGCCTTCTACCAGACGGTGATTCGTCGCGGCGAGGATGTGCTGGCCGAGGTCAAGTCGAGCTGGTGCTGCCTCGACGCGGAGACATTACGTCCCGCGCGATTGGCGACCAACGTGGTCGAGCGCTTCTTTCCCAAGGGGTTCGACGGTCCGGTTTGACCTTCTCCCCTCTCCCGCTTTCGCGGGAGAGGGTGGCCGAGCGCAGCGAGGTCGGGTGAGGGCCTAATTAGCGGGATGCGTCCTGTTCAGGCCCTCACCCTGCTGCTTCGCAGCTGTCCCTCTCCCGCGGAAGCGGGAGAGGGGTGGAGACTAAAGCTTATCGAAATCGATCGGCTGGTGTCGGTCGAGCCAGTTCGGCGCCTCCGGCATCGGGTACTTCAACCCGGTCGCGCAGTTGAACAGCACCACCCGCTCCTCCTCGTCGACCAACCCGTCGCGCAGCGCCTGGTGGTACGCCGCGAGCGTCGCGCCACCCTCCGGACAGAGCAGCAACCCGTCCTTCTTGGCGCACTCGTCCACCGCCTTCAGGATCGCGGGATCGCCGACCGCCAGCGCTTTGCCGCCGCTCTCGCGCACCGCGCGCAGGATCAGGAAGTCGCCCACAGCGCGGGGCACGCGGATGCCGGCCGCGACCGTGGCGGCGTCCTCCCAACGCTCCGCATGCTCCTCGCCCTGCTCGAACGCGCGCACGATCGGCGCGCAGCCGGACGCCTGCACCGCGTACATGCGCGGGCGCTCCGGGCCGATCCAGCCCAGGCGCTCAAGCTCGTCGAACGCCTTCCACATGCCGATCAGTCCCGTGCCGCCGCCCGTCGGATAGAAGATCGCGTCCGGCAGCCTCCAGCCCATCTGAGCGGCGAGCTCCAGGCCCATCGTCTTCTTGCCCTCGATCCGGTACGGCTCCTTCAGCGTCGAGAAGTCGAACCAGCGGCCCTCGGCGGCCCCCTTGCCGACGATTGCGCCGCAATCGTCGATCAGGCCGTTCACGCGCCAGACACGCGCGCCCTGCATCGCGATCTCGCGGACGTTCACCTCCGGCGTGTCCTCCGGGCAGAACACGATCGTCTCGATCCCGCAGCGCGTCGCGTAGGCCGCCAGCGCCGCACCGGCGTTGCCGTTGGTCGGCATGGCGATGCGCGTGACGCCCAGCTCGCGCGCCATCGCCACCGCCATCACCAGCCCCCGAGCCTTGAACGAGCCCGTCGGCAGCCGCCCCTCGTCCTTGACGAGCACATTGGCCCCGCCCGACGCCGGGACCGGCAGCAGCGGCGTCTCGATCTCGCCGAGGCTGACGATCGACTCCGTCCGCCGCACCGGCAGCAGCTCGCGCCAGCGCCACATATCGGTGGCGCGCCGAGCGAGCTCGTCGCGCGAGACTGCATCGCGGACGCCGTCCAAATTATAGCGCACGAGCAAGGGCCGCCCCACGCGTGACAGCCCATGCAGCCGGTCGGCCTCGTACCGCTCGCCGGTCATGGAGCATTCGAGATGCGTGACGAAGGTCGGGCGATCGGCGACTAGATTCTCGTTCATGAGGGCGGCCCTACCCTCGCCACCCACCGTCGTCACCCCGGACTTGTTCCGGGGTCCATCGGGGTACGCGCACTCCGGTCGGTTTGCTCGCACAACGATGGATGCCGGAACGAGTCCGGCATGACGGCTAGTACCGACTTCGGGACCCGCGGCGGGGCCCGCCCGTTGGCGATCTCGACCAACCGCGAGGAACCCCACCATGCTCCGATCCATCCTCATCGGCCTAGTCGCCGGCCAGCGCTCGATGACGCCGCTCGCGATCCTGGCGGGCGCGGCCCGGCGCGGGACGCTGCCGCCCGACGCGTTCGGGGCGAAGCTGCTCGCGAGTCCCCACGGCGCCGCGGGCGCGGTGGCGCTGGCGGCGGGCGAGATCGCCGGGGACAAGATGCGCGACGCGCCCGACCGGATCACCCTACCCGGCCTCCTCGGCCGCGCGCTGACCGGCGGCTTCGCGGGCGCGGTGCTCGCGGCGCGCGACCGCCGGCTGACCGGCGCGCTGCTCGGGGCCGCCGCGGCGGTGGGGTCATCCTTCCTCGGCTTCCACGCCCGCGTCGCCGCGATGCGCCGCTTCGGTCAGACCTCCACCGGCTTCGCGGAGGACGCGCTCATGCTCGGCGCCGCGTCGGCGGTCGTGAACGCGCGCGCCTGAGCGTCAGCCCGCCGCCTTGGCCACCCCCACCAGCGCCGGCCGGAGCAGCCGGTCGCGGATCATGTACCCCGCCTGCATCTCGGTCACGATCGTGCCCGCGGGCTGATCACTCGGCACCTCCAGCATCGCTTGGTGGCGGTTGGGGTCGAGCTGCTCGCCCATCGCGGTGATCTTGGTGATGCCGTGCCGCTGGAACACGCTCTCCAGCTCGCGGCCCGTCGCCTCCAGGCCGGTCACCAAGCCCTTCATGCGCTCGTCGTCGCGCAGCTCGGCCGGGATCGCCTGGAGTCCGCGCTGGAGATTGTCCGCCACCGACAGGATGTCGCGCGCGAACGCCGTCGCGGCATAGGCGCGCGCGTCCGCCGCCTCCTTCTCCGCGCGCCGGCGCACGTTCTGCACCTCGGCCTGCGCGTAGAGCGCCTGCTGCTTCGCCTCGGCGAGCTCCTGCTCCAGCCGGAGCGCGCGGTCGTGCTCCTGCAGCTCGGGCGCCGCTTCCGCCGTCTCCTCGCGCAGGTCATCGGTCTCGTTCACATTGGTTTCGTCGGTCATTCTATCCCCGTTGTTCGGTCAGTGGCCCATAAGGCGGGCCAGCGTCGCCGCCGTGAAGTCCACCATCGGTACGACGCGCGCATAGTTCAACCGGGTGGGCCCGATAACCCCCACCACGCCGACCACGCGCCCGTCCAGCCCCCTGAACGGCCGCGCGATCACCGACGATCCCGACAGCGCGAACAGCTTGTTCTCCGCACCGATGAAGATGCGCGTGGCGTCGCCCGCGCGCGCGCTGTCCAGCAGCGCCGCCACCTCCTGCTTGCCCTCCAGGTCGTCCAGCAGCTCGCGCACCCGGTCCAGGTCCGCCGCGGCGCCCTCGTCGATCAGCCGCGACTGGCCGCGCACGATCAGCACGGGCCGCCGGTCGCCGTCCTCGCTCCACACCGCCAGCCCACGCGCGACGAGGTCGCGCGCCGCGCCCTGCAGCGCCGCGCGCCCGTCCGCCAGCTCGCGCTCGATCCGCGCCCGCGCCTCCGCCAGCGTGGCGCCCGCGGCGGTCGCCGACAGGTAGTTCTGCGCCTCCACCAGCGCCGACGCGCTCATGCCGTGGGGCAGCTCAACGACGCGGTTCTCGACCGACCCATCCTCGCCGACCAGCACCGCCATCGCCTGGCGCGGGCCGAGCGGCACGAAGCCGATCGACCGCAGCCGCGTCTCCTGCTTGGGCACCATCACCAGCCCGGCGCAGGCCGACAGGCCGCTGAGCGCCGCCGTGGTCGCCGCCAGCGCCTCCTCCACCGGCCCGCCGCCCGCGACCTGCCGTTCGATCGCCGCGCGCTCCTCCGCGGACGGCTCCGACACCTGCATCATGCCGTCGACGAACAACCTGAGGCCGCGCTCGGTCGGCATCCGTCCGGCGCTGGTATGCGGGCTCGACAGCAGCCCGCGCTCCTCCAGCTCCCCCATCACGTTGCGGATGGAGGCGGGCGACAGGTTCAGGCCCCCGCCCGCCGCGATCGTCTTGGACCCGATCGGCGCGCCCGTCTGCAGATAGCCGTCCACCACCGCGCGGAATACGTCGCGCGCGCGGTCGGACAGTTCGGTGACGGGCGGCGTAGCCATGCGGAGCTAGTTAGGTCGTCCCGGCCCCGCGTGGAAGGACGGCATCAGCCCACGAACCGCAGGAATAGCCAGTACAGCCCGCCCGACAGCGCCATCGTCGCGGGCAGCGTCGTCACCCAGGCCAGCGCCATGTTGGTGATCGTGCGCCGCTGCAGCCCCGCGCCGTTGGCGACGCTCGCGCCCGCCACGCCCGACGACAGGATGTGCGTCGTCGACACGGGCAGCCCGAACCGCTCGGCGAGGAGGATCGTCGACGCCGCCATCAGCTCGGCCGACGCACCCATGCCGTAGGTCATGTGCGTCTTGCCGATCTTCTCGCCCACCGTGACGACGATGCGTTTCCAGCCGACCATCGTGCCGAGCCCCAGCGCCAGCGCGACCGCCACCTTGACCCAGCCGGGGATATAGCGCGTGCCGCCCTGCAGCAGGTCCTGGAACTCCGACACGGCGACCAGCTCGGGCTCGGTCAGCACCGACGGCCCCTTGCCCGCGATCATGTACTTGGACGTGTCGGCGATCAGGTACATGTCGTTGCGTAAGCCTGCGGTGTCGCTGGCCGGGACCGCCTGGAGGCCGCCATAGCGCGACACTTCGTTCCGCACCGACTCCGTCACCGCGTCGAGCGCCGCGAACGTGCGCGGGTCGTTGACGCGCCGCGCGCGCAGCTCCTCCGTCAGCACGCCGCGCGCCTGCTCGACCGGGAGCACCAGCCCGCTCGCGCGCCGCTCGAACACCGCCTCCGCGCTCGTCGCCGCTTGAACGAACGCCGGGGCGGCCGGCCCGTCCGCCGTGCGGTTGAGCGCGTACGCCGTCGGCGCGCAGCCGATCAGGATGAGCATGATCAGCCCCATGCCCTTCTGCCCGTCGTTCGACCCGTGCGCGAACGACACGGCGGTGCAGGTCGCGATCAGCAGCGCCCGAATGCCGCGCGGCGGCGCCTCGTCGCCCGGCTCGCGGTACAGCTCCGGGTTGGGCAGGAACGCCCGAAGCAGCTTCAAGAGCACGAACGCCCCGATAAACCCGATCACCGGCGCCAGCAGCAGGCCCGTGAACACCTTGCGCGCCTGGCTCCAGTCGACGCCCGCCGTCCCCGCCAGCCCGCCGACGATCAGCTGGTTCGCCAGCCCCACGCCCAGGATCGACCCGATCAGCGCATGCGAGGACGAGTTGGGCAGCCCCACATACCAGGTCGCCAGATTCCACCCGATCGCCGCGATCAGCAGCGCGAAGATCATCGCGAAACCCGCGCCCGATCCGACGTTGAGCAGCAGGTCCACCGGCAACAGCGCGATGATGGAGTAGGCGACCGCCCCGCTCGCGAACATCACGCCCAGGAAGTTCCACACCCCCGCCCAGACCACCGCCACCGGCGCGGACATGGACCGCGTGTAGATGACGGTCGCGACCGCGTTGGCTGTGTCGTGGAAGCCGTTGACGAACTCGAACCCCAGCGCGAGCAGCAGCGCCAGACCCAGGAACACGAGCGTACCGCCCGCCAGGCTCTCGCCCACGGTGGAGGTGTCGGAGATGACGCCATAGGCCGCGTAGAGCAGCCCGCCCACCAGCGCCGCGCCGAACGCGATGCGTCCCGCCACGCCGAAACCGTCGTCGAGCCGAGGTCTCGGGGCATGCGAGACCGACTCACCGCCGGTGAAAGCCGTTGTAGCCATGATGGCTACGAGCCCTGACGTGGATCAGTGACGGTTTTATGACACGGATTGGAGCTGTAACGATGCGGGATGTCGCACGCGCGCTTGCCCCGCCCGCGCGCGTTCCCTAGCTGTTCACGCCGTGACCGACCCCGCCCAGCTCCCAGCCGACCCGCCCTATCTGCGCGGCCTCAACCCCGAGCAGCGCGACGCCGTGCTGACCACCGAGGGCCCCGTCCTCGTGCTCGCGGGCGCGGGCACCGGCAAGACGGCGGCGCTCACCGCGCGGCTCGCGCACCTCCTCTACACACGCCGCGCCTGGCCGTCGGAGATCCTGGCCGTCACCTTCACCAACAAGGCCGCGCGCGAGATGCGCGAGCGCGTCGGCCGCCTCGTCGGCGAGGCCGTCGAGGGCATGCCCTGGCTCGGCACCTTCCACGCGATCGGCGCGAAGATGCTCCGCCGCCACGCCGAGCTCGTCGGGCTCCAGTCGAACTTCACCATCATCGACACCGACGACCAGCTCCGCCTGCTGAAACAGCTCATCGTCGCCGCCGACATCGACGAGAAGCGCTTCCCCGCCCGGTCGCTTGCCGGCCTAATCGATCAATGGAAGAACAAGGGCCTGACGCCCGAGCAGATCGACGCGGGCGAGGCCGAGCGCTACGCCAACGGCCGCGGCCAGGAGCTCTACGCCCAGTACCAGGCTCGCCTCAAAGCCGTAAACGCCTGCGACTTCGGCGATCTGCTGCTCCACATGCTCGTCCTGTTCCGAACCGAACGCGAGGTGCTGGAGCTCTACCAGCAGCGCTTCCGCTACATCATGGTCGACGAGTATCAGGACACGAACAGCGTCCAGTACCTCTGGCTCCGCCTCCTAGCCCAGGAGCGCAAGAACATCGCCTGCGTCGGCGACGACGACCAGTCCATCTACTCGTGGCGTGGCGCGCAGGTGGAGAACATCCTCCGCTTCGAGCGCGACTTCCCCGGCGCCAAGATCATCCGGCTGGAGCAGAACTACCGCTCCACCCCCCACATCCTAGCCGCCGCGTCAGGCGTCATCGCGCACAATGGCGGCCGCCTAGGCAAGGAGCTGTGGACCGAACTCGACCAGGGCGAGAAGGTCCGCGTCCTCGGCGTCTGGGACGGCCCGGAGGAGGCGCGCCGCGTCGGCGAGGAGATCGAGTCCGTCCAGCGCCGCGGACAGAGCCTGGACGACGTCGCCATCCTCGTCCGCGCCCAGCACCAGACGCGCGAGTTCGAGGACCGCTTCATCGCGATCGGCCTGCCCTACAAGATCATCGGCGGCTTTCGCTTCTACGAGCGCGCCGAGATCCGCGACGCGCTCGCCTATCTCCGCGTCGTCCACCAGCCCGCCGACGACCTCGCCTTCGAACGCATCGTCAACGTCCCCAAGCGCGGCCTCGGCGACAAGGCGGTCGCCCGCATCCACCAGCTCGCCCGCGGCATCGACGCGCCGCTGAGTACGGCGGCCGCCCGCATCCTCGACACCGACGAGCTCACCGGCGCCGCGCGCAAGTCGCTCGGCCGCTTCGTCGGCGACATCGCCCGCTGGCGCGACATGGCGAACGAGCTGCCCCACCCCGAGCTCGCCCGCCAGATTCTCGACGAGAGCGGCTACACCGCCGCGCTCCAGGCCGAGAAGTCGGCCGAAGCCGCCGGCCGCCTGGAGAACCTGACCGAGCTCGTCCGCGCCATGGAGGAGTATGAGTCGCTCGAAGCGTTTCTCGAGCACGTCTCCCTCGTCATGGACAACGACGCCGCGAAGGACGCGCCCAAGGTCACCATCATGACCATCCACGCCGCCAAGGGCCTGGAGTTCGACACCGTGTTCCTGGCAGGCTGGGAGGAAGGCCTGTTCCCCTCGCAACGCGCGATGGACGAGGGCGGCACCGCCAGCCTCGAGGAGGAACGCCGCCTGGCCTATGTCGCCATCACCCGCGCCCGCCGCCGCGCCACCATCCTCCACGCCGCCAACCGCCGCATCTACGGCCAGTGGACCAGCTCATTGCCGTCCCGCTTCGTCGGCGAGCTCCCCCAGGAGCACATCGAAACCGAGACCAGCATGACCGGCGGCGAGAGCCTATGGCGCGCCAATTGGTCCGAACATGCGGACCCCTTCGCCAACCTCGCCCGCGGCTCCGGCCGCGGCCCGGGCTGGCAACGCGCCGCGAGCGCCGGCAGCGGCTTCACCACCACCGCCCAACCCCGCGTCATCGAAGCCCGAGCCTCCGCCGTCACCCTCGGCGCCAAACCCCGCGCCGACTTGGCAGTCGGCCAGCGCGTGTTCCACCAGAAGTTCGGCTACGGCGCGATCGCCGAAATCGAGGGCAACAAGCTCGAGATCGACTTCGAGCATGCGGGGCGAAAGCGGGTGATGGACAGCTTCGTAACCGCCGGTTGAGCGCGATCCGCCGTTGTGGCGATCCGGTGCGCACGGTATTCTCGCGCCATGCGCCGCCTCGCCCTGCTCGCCGCCCTGACCGCCGCCTCGCCGGCCTTAGCGCAGCAGGAGATCGTCCCGCCGCCTGGCGCGGTGGCGTACAAGGCGGCGGAGAAGGACTTCGACCAAGTCCGTTACGCCACGATCGAGAGAGGCCAGCTCGCCGGTCCAACCGTCGAGGGACCGCGCCGCTGGACCGTGTACCAGGGGCCGCGCCAAGGCTCCGGCTCCTTCTCCGTTTTTCGCCATCTCCAGAGCCAGGCGGCGCAGGCCGGCTACACGACCGTCTACACCTGCACGCGCACCTGCTCGCACGACCTATTCTACAAAGCGCTGGGCGGTCTGCTCGGCGAAGAAGCCGGCGCCATCGCCCGCGCGGGCAGCGGGTCGATTGAGGACCGCAACTATCTGGTCGCCCGTCGCGAGCGGGCGGACGGAACCGACTGGCTACGCATCGCGACGATCGGGTCGACCCTGCCCGTCGCCTTTGTCGACCAGACATTCGCGCGTCGCTGACGCGGCAATCCGACCTACGCCTTCCCCTACTGGAGACCTCACTCGTTCCGTCGCACGAACCACGCTGCTTCGCGCGCCTCTCGTCACCTTCGACCCGCGCTCAGTCCGCCACCGCCATCAGCGTCTCGCCTCGGTAGCGCGGCTCGCCGGGCCGGAAGAGGCCGCTCCGCTCGAACCGCCGCGCGGTGATACGCAGCGGGTGCAGCCCGGCCAGCTTGAACGTGCCCAGCTTCAGCTCCTTGGGCGGCCTGCCCTCGCGCTCCAGCACGACGCCGTCGACGTACAGCTCGCCGTGCCGCGTGTAGAGGATGTGCGGCGCCAGCGTCACCTCCTGCCGGTTGTAGGTCGCCGCCACGCAGAGCTGCTTGACGATGGCCTCCAGCACGACCGGGGTCGCGCCCGGGTCGACGGGAGCTGGCGTGCGCGGCGCCTCGGCCGTGGGCGCGTCGTCGGTCATGCTCATGACGCTATGCTAGCTCCGCCTTTGCTGCGCTGCAACAAACGAGCACACCCGCGCGCACGTTCCGGCCCGTCGGAACGCACCTGCGCGCCATCGGTTCTGTCCCGCATGAGCGAAACCGCCGAAAAAGTAGACCCCGCCCTGTGGGAGAAGGTCAAAGCCGAGGTGACCGCGGGCGACAAGGGCGGCAAGCCCGGCCAATGGTCCGCGCGCAAGGCGCAGATGGCGGTGCGCGAATATGAGAAGCGCGGCGGCGGCTATGTCGGCCCGCGCGACGACGCCCACAACTCCCTCCACCAATGGACCGAGGAGGAGTGGACGACCAAGTCGGGCAAGAAGAGCCTGGAGACGGGCGAGCGCTACCTGCCTAAGAAGGCGATCGAGGAGCTCTCGGACGAGGAGTACGCCCGCACCTCCGCCGCGAAGAAGGCGGACCTGAAGAAGGGCAAGCAGTTCTCCTCCCAGCCCGAGGACGTCGCGCATAAGGCGGCCAAGCACCGCGACCACCGCACCCGCGCCGAGCTGTACGAGCTCGCTCAAAAGCGCGACATCCCCGGCCGCTCCAAGATGTCCAAGGACCAGCTCCGCGAGGCGCTGGCGTCTTGAGACCCCTGAAACCCGTTCGCTTCGAGCCTGGTCGAGAAGCCTTCACACGACACCGGCCGGCTCCGTTTCTCGACAATGCTCGAAACGAACGGTTTGGGGTGGATCAGGCCGGCAAGAACATGCTCTAACTCGCGCGCTTGTCCCTCTCCGGAGCACCCGATGCGCGCGTTCCTCCTCGCCACCTCTCTCCTCGCCGCTCCTGTCATGGCCCAGACCGCACCCGCCAATCCCAACGACCCCTATGTCTGGCTCGAGGACAAGGACGGCGCCAAGCCGCTCGCCTGGGTCGAGCAGGAGAACAAGCGCACGCTGGCCCGGCTCCAGGCCGATCCGCGCTACCAGAGCTTCTATCAGGAGGCGCTGGCGATCGCGTCCGCCAAGGACCGCATTCCCATGCCGTCGCAACGGAACGGCCGGATCCTCAACTTCTGGCGCGACGCCGACCATCCCCAGGGTTATTGGCGCGCGACGACCGCCGAAAGCTACGCGACGGCTAACCCGCAATGGACGACGCTGCTCGACCTCGATCAGCTCTCCAAGGCCGAGGGCAAGAAGTGGGTCTGGAAGGGCGCCAACTGCCTTCAGCCCGAGGAGCGCTACTGCCTCGTCGCGCTGTCGGAAGGCGGCGAGGACGCGATCGAGTATCGCGAGTTCGACCTCCAGACCGGCCAGTTCGTCCCGAACGGCTTCCGCCTGCCCACTTCCAAGCAGGGCGCGGCCTGGGTCGACAAGGACACGCTGCTCGTCAGCCGCGACTGGGGTCCCGGCACGCTGACCGACTCCAGCTACCCCTTCGTCGTCAAGGAGGTGAAGCGCGGCCGGCCGCTGGAGCAAGCCCGCGAGATCTTCCGCGGCGACAAGACCGACCAGCTCGGCACTTACGCCGAGGTGCTGCACGACGCCGACGGCAACCGCGCCGTCCTGATCGAGCGCCGCCAGACCTTCTTCGGCGGCGACAAGCACATCATGGGGTCCGACGGGAAGCTGGTGAAGCTCGACGTCCCGAACCGCGCCTTCACCGTCGGGCTGGTCAAGGGTCAGCTCGCCTTCACCACGCAGGACCCCTGGGGTTCGCTCCCCGCCGGCTCCATCGCCGCCGCCCCGCTCGCGGAGGTGCAGAAGGGCCGCTTCACGCCCACCGTCGTGTTCGCGCCCAACAGCCGCCAGTCGGTCGACGGCGCGACCGTCACCCGCTCGACGATCCTCGCCAACGTCTACGACAATGTCCGCGGCCGGGCGATGACGTTCACGCCCGGCCCGAACGGCTGGACCGCGACGCGGCTCCAGCTCCCCGACAACCTGGCGGTCGATCTCGCCAGCGCGACGGAGGACAGCGACACCGCCTTCGTAACCGTCACCGGCTTCCTCGACCCGACCACGCTATGGCAGGTCGATGCCTTCGGCCGCACCGCGCCTAAGTCCCTGAAGTCGCTCCCCGCCCGCTTCAACGCCACGACGCACGTCGTCGAGCAATTCGAAGCGACGAGCAGCGACGGTACCAAGGTCCCCTACTTCGTCGTCCGGCCCAGGAACGCGCCGCTGAACGGCTCCACGCCGACGATCATGACCGCGTACGGCGGCTTCAACATCTCGAACACGCCCAGCTACGCCGCCACCGTCGGCAAGCTCTGGCTGGAGCGCGGGGGCGCGTACGTCCTCGCCAACATCCGCGGCGGCGGCGAGTTCGGACCCGCCTGGCACAATGCCGGCCGCAAGACCAAGCGCCAGCTCATCTACGACGACTTCGCCGCGATCGGCCGCGACCTGATCGCGCGCAAGATCACCAACCCGCAGAAGCTCGGCATCTATGGCGGCTCCAACGGCGGCCTGCTCATGGGCGTGCAGTTCAACCAGCAGCCCGACCTCTGGAAGGCGGTGACTATCCAAGTGCCGCTGCTCGACATGGTCCGCTACGAGCAGATCGCCGCGGGCGCGAGCTGGGTGGACGAATATGGCAGCGTCAGCGTTCCCGAGGAGCGCGCCTTTCTTCAGAAGATCAGCCCCTACCACAACATCAAGCGCTCGGGCGTGAACTACCCCGAGCCGTACATCTGGACCACGACCAAGGACGACCGCGTCGGCCCCCAGCACGCCCGCAAGTTCGCCGCGCGCCTGAAGGAGTACGGCCTGCCCTACCTGTTCTACGAGGATACGGCGGGCGGTCATTCGGGCGACGCCGACATCGAACAGGGCGCCCGGCTGCAGGCGCTGCAGATGACGTACTTCGCGCAGAAGCTCATGGGCGGCGCAGGCCAGCAGTCGGCTTCGACCGACTGACTCGGCCAAGCCCGGCCGGCGCGAGCCCGCTCGCGACCGACGACGCGGCTTCGCCGCGGCGCTTGTTCGACTAACCGGTCGGGGAACACCGCCCCACCCCGCCCGTTAGGCGCGCGACCCGACGGGAGGACGCACATGCCCTACATCAAGACGCGCGACGGCACCGACATCTACGTCAAGGACTGGGGCCAGGGCCGTCCCGTCATCCTGACGCACGGCTGGCCGCTCAACGCCGACAGCTGGGATGCGCAGGCCATGGCGCTCGCCGACGCGGGCTTCCGCGCCATCGCCTACGACCGCCGCGGCTTCGGCCGCTCGGGCCAGCCCTGGACCGGCTACGACTACGACACGCTCGCCGACGACCTCGCCGACGTCATGCAGGCGGTGGGCGCCACGTCCGACGCCGCGATCGTCGGCTTCTCGATGGGCGGCGGCGAGGTCGCGCGCTACATGAGCCGCCACGGCGGTCGCGGCGTCATCGCCGCGGGCCTGGTCGCCTCCGTCGTACCCTACCTGCTCAAGACCAAGGACAACCCGGACGGCGCGCCGGAAGCGGTGTTCCAGCAGATCATCGAGGGCATCAAGACCGACCGCCCCACCTTCTTCCGCCAGAAGTTCGCGCCGCAATTCTACGGCGTCGGCTACATCTCCAGCCCCGTCAGCGACGACGTGCTCGACCACTTCACCAGCTTGGCGCTCATGGCCGGCCTCAGGCCCACGGTCGCCTGCGTCGAGGCGTTCGGCCACACCGACTTCCGTCCCGACCTGGCGAGCTTCAACGTGCCGACGCTGATCGTCCACGGCACCAAGGACCAGACCGTCCCCATCGACCCCAGCGCTCGCGCCGCCGCGGCCGGGATCAAGCAGGCGCAACTCGTCGAGTATGACGGCGCCCCCCACGGCCTCAACGTCACGCACCAGGACCGGCTGTCGAAGGACTTGATCACCTTCCTGGGCGGGTAATCGCAATCCTGTCCCACAAACCACCGTCACCCCGGCCTTGAGCCGGGGTCCATGCGCGGTACATCTGTCCGTGAAGGCGCTCCCGAAGAAGCGGACGCGCGTGGATGCCGGATCAAGTCCGGCATGACGGAGAGGCGCGGCCAGCCCGCCCTACCTCAGCGGAACGATTACCTCGTCCGGGTGCGCGACGTTCAGCTTCTGCCGCACCATCTCGTCCACCATGTCCGGGTTCGCGTGCCGCGGATCGAGCAGCGCCACCCGATTGGCGAGCACCGCCCGCTTGCGGTCGAGCTCCTGGTAATAGAGCTCCCGCTTCTCCAGCTGGCTCTGGTACTCGCCGTACGCGAGCACGCCGTTCGCCCCGAACACCGCATAGCCGCCGAAGAAGCTCAGCACCGTCAGCCCCAGCGCAGGCATCGCGGCCCGGCGGAGCGTCTTGTTGATCTTCGGGGCGGAGTTTGGGGCGGGGCGCGGCGTCACGCCCCGACTAATCCCCCTTTAACCACGGCGAATCAAGAGTCTATCGACGCAATACATCGCGTCCTGCGAACCGCGCGGCTCCGGCGAGCTCCTCCTCGATCCGGATCAGCTGATTGTACTTCGCCAGCCGGTCCGACCGCGCCAGCGAGCCCGTCTTGATCTGTCCGCAATTGGTCGCGACTGCCAGGTCCGCGATCGTCGCGTCCTCCGTCTCGCCCGAACGATGGGACATGACGGCGGTGTAGCCCGCGCGCTGCGCGGTCGCGACCGCCTCCATCGTCTCGGTCAGCGTGCCGATCTGGTTGACCTTGACCAGCAGCGAGTTCGCCAGCCCGTCCGCTATGCCCTGGCGCAGCCGCTTGGGGTTGGTCACGAACAGGTCGTCGCCCACCAGCTGCGCCCGAGCGCCCACGGCTTCCGTCAGCATGCGCCAGCCGTCAAAATCGTCCTCGGCCATGCCGTCCTCGATCGACACGATCGGGTAGCGGTTCACCAGGTCCTCCAGGTACCGCGCCATCTCCTCGCTCGACAGCGACAGCCCCTCGCCCGAGATCTCGTAGCGGCCGTTCTTGAAGAACTCGGTCGCCGCGCAGTCCAGCGCCAGCACCACGTCGTCGCCCGGCTTGTACCCCGCCGCCTCGACCGAGCGCATGATGAAGTCGAGCGCGTCCGTAGTGCTCGCCAGGTTCGGCGCGAAGCCGCCCTCGTCGCCCACGCCCGTCGCCAGACCCGCCTCGTGCAGCGCCTTTTTCAGCGTGTGGAAAATTTCCGACCCGCAGCGCACCGCCTCGACGATGTTCGCCGCGCCCACCGGCATGACCATGAATTCCTGGAAGTCGATCGGGTTGTCGGCATGCTCGCCGCCGTTGATGATGTTCATCATCGGCACGGGCAGGAGGTGCGCCGACACGCCGCCGACATAGCGGTAGAGCGGCAGCCCCCGCGCGTCCGCCGCCGCTTTGGCCGCCGCCAGGCTGACGCCCAGGATCGCGTTCGCGCCCAACCGGCCCTTGTTCTCCGTGCCGTCCAGCTCGATCATCGCGGCGTCCAGGTCGGCCTGGTCCTCCGCGTCCATGCCGACGACCGCTTCGGCGATCTCGCCGTTGACGCTCTCGACCGCCTGCTCGACGCCCTTGCCCAGCCAGCGCGCCTTATCACCATCGCGCTTCTCGACCGCTTCATGCGCCCCCGTGGACGCGCCCGACGGCACGGCGGCGCGACCGAAGCTCCCGTCCTCCAGCAGCACGTCGACCTCGACCGTCGGGTTGCCGCGACTGTCGAGGATCTGCCGGCCGTGAATGTCGATGATCGCTGTCACTTGGATTGCTCCCTGTCCTGAGGTCGGGCAGCCTGTATCGCGCAGGTCGGAGCCAAGCAAATACGCACCCGTAATGGAACCGCACGCTTACCCGTACCGTTTTGCGGCAAACTTCTGAAAGGGACCGATATGTCCGACACCGGCATCAAGTATAACAGCGACCTCGACTCGCCTCCCTCGGGCACCTCGTTCGAGCCCGCCGGCTCGCTCGACCAGGGCGTGGAGTTCAACGCCGACGCCCAGGGCGGCTCGCGCCTCGATACCGCCAAGCAGGCCGTCCGCGACAACGCCTCCAAGCTCACCGGCCAGGCCGGCGACAAGGCGCGAGAGTACGCCGACATGGGCAAGGCTAGAGCGTTCGACGCGCTGGGCCAGCTCGCCCGCATGCTTGAGGATGCGGCCGGCCAGGTCGACGAGAAGCTGGGAGGCCAGTACGGCCAGTACGCCCGCTCCGCCGCCGGACAGGTGAACACGCTCGCCGACCGGATCAATCAGAAGGATGTCGACGAGCTAGTCGAGGATGTGCGCGGCTTCGTCCGCCAGAGCCCGGCCGCCGCGATCGGCGCCGCGGCCGCGGTCGGCTTCGTGCTCGCCCGCCTCATCCAGGCCGGCATCGACGATCAGCGGCGCTGATCATGGCCACCGCCGCCCCCACCACCAACGGCTCCGGCCATAAGCCCGGCGATGGGCGCCCCGTCGCCGTCAAGCTCTCCGACGAGAGCGTGCCCGAGCTCGTCGGTCGCCTGGTCGACGACACGCGCGGGCTCGTGGCGGCGGAGGTCGAACTCTACAAGGCCAAGCTGTCGGAGCGCGTCGCAGCCTACAAGGGCGCGGCGATCTTCTTCGCCGCCGCGGGCGTGCTCGCGCTGCTTGCGGGGATCGGCTTGGTCGTCGGCCTGATCATGACGCTCGCCACGCTGATCGGCCCGGGCTTCGCGACGGCGGCGGTGGTGATTGTCCTCCTGACGATCGCCGGCGTCCTCGCGATGATCGGCCGCGGCAAGCTCGCCCCACCAAAGACCGGGGCCAAGACGGGAGCACCCCGATGAGCCAGAACGATCAGACCCGTCGCGAGGAGCAGCGTCAGGACCCGACCCCGCCGGTGGTCCGCCTGGCGTCCGCCGAGGTGGACGTCGCCGCCGCCAAGGACCGCCTCAACGACACGGTCGCGCGCCTTCAGTCCAAGCTCGATCCCAAGCTCCTCGCCAAGGAAGCGACGGACGAGGCGAAGCGCGTCGGCGAGAAGGGCGTGGCCTATGCCCGCGACAATCAGGCGATCATCGGCGGCCTCGCCGGCGGCGCGCTCATTTACCTGATCGGTCGGCCGCTGCTGCGGCTGATCTTCCGCCGGCGTAAGTACCCCAAGCCGCAAAAGGCCGCCAAGCCGATGACGGCGACCGCGCCCAATAAGCGGCTCGCGGCGCGACCGCACCCGACCCAGGCCGCGCAAGCGCCGATGCCGCCTCAGGCCGTAACGCCGCCCCAGGCGCCGCCCACGCCCAAGGCGCCGCTCGCGCCCGCCCACCCGACCATGACCACCGCGCCCGCCGCCCAGAGCAACGAGGGCGCGCAACTGCAGGGAACCCACGCATGACGACCCAGGCCGACAACGACCAGAACTCCAACGGCCGCATCAAGGACGGCCTCGACAGCGCCCGCGCGACCGCGTCCCAGGCGACCGCGCGCGCGTCCGAGACGCTGGAGACGAACCCGCTCGCCATGCTAGCCGGCGGCCTCGCCATCGGCGCCATCGCCGGCGCGCTGATCCCCCGCACCGACAAGGAGCGCGAGCTGCTCCGCCCCGTCGGCGCGAAGCTCGGCGCCACCGCCGCGGCCGCGATCGCCGCGGCGAAAGAGGCCGGCCGCACCGAGCTGGAGAACCGCGGTCTGACCAAGGACTCCGCGCGCGACCAGGTGAAGACGCTGCTTAAGGACGTGGGCAAGGCCGCCGGGGGCGCCGCAAGCGCCGCCGTCAAGTCCGCGCGCCAGGAGGCGACCGGCGCTGAAGCTCAGGGCCAGGGCGGCCAGGCCGACTCGACCGGCGGCAACGGCGACAGGGTGCCCCCGATCAACCCGCACCAGCAGGTCATGACCGGCGACCGCGAGACGAGCTTCTCGCCGAGCGTCTAACCGCGCCGAGAACCGTCTTTCCTTCCAAGTCGTCATGCTGAACTCGTTTCAGCATCCAGCGCCGTTCCCGCGACTGTGGTCGTGGTCGCACGCTGGACCCTGAATCAAGTTCAGGGTGACGGCGAAGGATTGGCGAGGCTTCCGAACAGGACGGTTCACCTTCGCATTCCGACCCGTTAGAGGCGGCCGCATGAGCAAGCTCCACCTCGTTTTCGGCGGCCGCGTCCGCGACCCGCAGGGCCTCGACTTCGTCGATCCGTCCAACCTCGACGTCGTCGGCATCTTTCCCGACTACGCCAGCGCCGAGAAGGCCTGGCGCGGCGCCGCCCAGCGCACCGTGGACGACGCGGAGATGAAGTTCGTCGTCGTGCATCTCCACCGTCTGCTCGAGCCGGACCTGGAAACCGACGGGGCGTAAGCGGCCGTCGACCCTTCCTCCGTTCGCTGGTTGCCCCCCTTCCGTTCGCTTCGAGCGCAGTCGAGAAGCTTTAGACGGCCTCGCTGGTTCCGTTTCTCGACTGGGCTCGAAACGAACGGGTGGAGTTCAGACCGCCTTCTGCTCGCTTACGCTCAGCGCCTCCGCAACGGTCCCGCCAGCGCAAGCCCCGCCAGGAACCCGCCGATATGCGCGCCGACCGCGATCGGCGCGCCCCCGGTCTGGATCGCGCCGATCAGCAACTGGATAGTGATCCACCCCACCGCGAGCATCCCGGCGCGTGCCCAGCCGCCCGTGACCCTTCGACCGAAAAGCATCGCGAACGCCCCGACCAGCGCGGAGATCGCCCCGCTGGCCCCGATCAGCGCGCCGCCGGTCAGCAGCCACTCCGTCCCCGCGGCCGCGTATGCGCCCGCCGCGTAGAGCGTCAGCAGCCCGCGCCACCCGACGTTCCACTCGACCTGCGCGCCGCAGAAGCCGAGCACGGCGATGTTGAGGAGCAGGTGCCCCGGCCCGCCATGCACCAGCGTGGCCGACAGCGGCGTCGCCCAGGCGGGCACGGCGAAGCCCAGCTCCGGCGGCAGCGCCAACCCGCGGAACCGATCGGGGATAAACCCGCCCATCACCGCCATCGGCTCGACCCAGCCGGACAGCAGGATGAACGTCGACGCCGCCGTGATCGCGGCGACGAGCGCGACCGTCGCGGGCGCGCTCGGCTTCATGCGGGGTTAGACGAACTCGATCTTGGACACGAGGTAATAGCGGTCGCCCGACGGCACCGTCACCTCGACCTCGTCGTCGACCCGGCGGCCGATCAGCGCGCGGCCCAGCGGCGAGTTGTAGCTGATACGGCCCGTCTTGGCGTCCGCCTCCGTCTGGCCGACGATCTGGTAGCGCACCGGCTTGTCGTCCTCGTCGAGCAGCGTGACGGTCGCGCCGAACACGATCTTGTCGCCCGACAGGTCGCGCGGATCGATGATCTGCGCGCGGCTGAGCTTGTCCTCGATGTCGGCGATCGACGCCTCGATCTGGCCTTGGCGCTCCTTGGCGGCGTGGTATTCGGCGTTCTCCGACAGGTCGCCGTGCGCACGCGCTTCCTCGATCGCGTCAACCACCTGGGGCCGTTCCTCTTTCAGACGCTTCAGATCCGCGTTGAGCTTCTCATAGCCCTCCTGGAGCATCGGCATCTTCTCGACGGTCGCCATTGGTCGCGCTTCCTTCAACGATACGCCCCCCGGCCGAGCCCGCTAGAGCCCGGCCGCGCAATCTCTGTTCATGCAGGGGTCAGTTTTGCAGCTGCGAATGATAAGCCTGCAACGGGAGCACTTCAAGCCGCCCCTCCTCGCCCTGTACGCCGGCACGGGCGGCGATGGCCTTCGCCGCCTCCACGCTCGCCGACGCGGTGGTGAAATACGGGATCTTCCCTTGCAGCGCCGACTCGCGGATCGCCTTGGAGTCCTTGAGCGACTGCCAGCCCTCCGTCGTGTTGAAGATCAGCTGCACGCCGCCGTCCTTGATCCGGTCGACGATGTGCGGCCTGCCCTGCGCCACCTTGTTGACCGTCACCACCGGCACGCCCGCCGCCGCCAGGTGGCCGGCCGTGCCCTGGGTCGCCAGGATCGTGAAGCCCGCCTCCACCAACATCGTGACCGCCGGCAGAACCGCAGGCTTGTCACCGTCCTTGACACTGACGAACACCGCGCCGTCCCGCGGCAGCACCGTGCCCGCGCCCAACTGCGACTTGGCGAAGGCGGTGGTGAAATCCCGATCGATGCCCATCACCTCGCCCGTCGACTTCATCTCCGGCGACAGCACCGGATCGACGCCGGGGAAGCGCGCGAACGGGAAGACCGACTCCTTGACCGCGTAGAAGTCGATGTGCCGGTCGATCGCGCCCAAGTCGCGCAACCGCTCGCCCGCCATCACGCGCGCGGCGATCTTGGCGATGGGTGCGCCGATCGCCTTGGCGACGAACGGCACGGTCCGCGACGCGCGCGGGTTGACCTCGATGAGGAAGACGCGCCCGTCCTTGACCGCGAACTGGACGTTCATCAGCCCGCGCACCTTGAGCGCGCGCGCCAGCAGCTCCGCTTGCCGCTCGATCTCGGCCACGATCTCGGGGGCGAGACTATAGGGCGGGATCGAGCAGGCGCTGTCGCCCGAATGGACGCCCGCCTCCTCGATGTGCTGGAGCACGCCCGCGACGACCACGTCTTCACCGTCCGAGATCGCGTCCACGTCGACCTCGACCGCGTCGCGCAGGTACTGGTCGATCAGCACGGGCGCGTCGCCCGACACCTGCACCGCCGTCTGGATATACTCCTCCAGCTGCGGCCGCCCGTCGACGATCTCCATGGCGCGTCCGCCCAGCACGTAGCTCGGCCGCATCAGCACGGGGTAGCCGATGCGCTCCGCCACGGCGACCGCCTCCTCGCGGCTCCGCGCGATGCCGTTCGCCGGCTGCGACAGCCCCAGCCGCGCGACCAGGTCCGCGAAGCGCTCACGGTCCTCCGCCAGGTCGATCGCGTCCGGGCTCGTGCCGAGGATCGGGATCCCCGCCTTCTCCAGCGCACGCGCCAGGTTGAGCGGCGTCTGCCCGCCGAACTGCACGATCACGCCGTGCAGCGTGCCCCGGCTCTGCTCGACGTGCAGGATCTCGAGCACATCCTCGGCCGTCAGCGGCTCGAAATACAACCGGTCGGACGTGTCGTAATCGGTCGACACCGTCTCCGGGTTGCAGTTGATCATGATCGTCTCGAACCCGGCGTCCGCCAGCGCAAAGCAGGCGTGGCAGCAGCAGTAATCGAACTCGATCCCCTGCCCGATCCGGTTCGGCCCGCCGCCCAGGATCACGACCTTGCGCCGGTCGGACGGCATGCTCTCGTCCTCGGGCGCGCCGAAGCTCGGCGCTTCATAGGTCGAATACATGTACGGCGTTCGCGCCTCGAACTCCGCCGCGCAGGTGTCGATGCGCTTGAACACCGGCCTGACGCCCAGCTTGCGGCGGTGCTGGCGCACCTCCTCTTCGGTCACGCCGCCCGTCATCGCGACCACCGCCTCGTGGATCAGCCCCGACCCGCGAGCGATGCCGCGCCGCATCCCGCGCAGGTTCGCCGACTGCAGCGCCAGCCAGGCGAGCCGCTTGTCGCTGAACCCCATGCCCTTCAGCCGCCGCATGCCCTCGGCCTCGATCGGCAGCCCGTCGGTCATCACCTCGCGCTCGGCGGCCACGATCTCCTCGATCCGCTGGAGGAACCACGGATCGTACTTCGCGATCGCGTGCACCTCCTCGACCGAGAAGCCCTCGCGCAACGCCTGCGCCGCGATCAGCAGCCGGTCGGGCGACGCCGTCGCCAGCGCCGCCTCGATCTCCGCCCTCGGCGCGCCTATCAGCCGCTCGACCTCGTCGAAGCCGCTGAGGCCCGTCTCCAGCCCGCGCAGCGCCTTCTGCGTCGACTCGTGGATGTTGCGGCCGATCGCCATCACCTCGCCGACCGACTTCATCGCGGTCGACAGCACCGCCTCCGACCCCTTGAACTTCTCGAACGCGAAGCGCGGGATTTTGGTGACGACGTAATCGATCGTCGGCTCGAACGACGCGGGCGTGGCGCCCGTGATGTCGTTCTGGATCTCGTCCAGCGTGTAGCCGACCGCCAGCAACGCCGCGACCTTGGCGATCGGAAAGCCCGTCGCCTTGCTCGCCAGCGCCGAGGAGCGACTGACGCGCGGGTTCATCTCGATCACGATCAGGCGGCCGTCCTTGGGATTGACCGCGAACTGCACGTTCGACCCGCCCGTCTCCACGCCGATCTCGCGCAGGCACGCGATGCTCGCGTTGCGCATGATCTGATATTCCTTGTCGGTCAGCGTCAGCGCCGGCGCAACGGTGATCGAGTCGCCCGTATGCACCCCCATCGGGTCGACGTTCTCGATCGAGCAGACGATGATGGCGTTGTCCGCGCGGTCGCGGACCACCTCCATCTCATACTCCTTCCACCCGAGCAGCGACTCCTCGATCAGCACCTCGGTGGTTGGGCTCGCGTCGAGCCCGCCCCGGACGATCGCGATGAACTCCTCGCGGTTGTACGCCACGCCGCCGCCCGTGCCGCCGAGCGTGAAGCTCGGCCGGATGATCGACGGCAGCCCCGTCCGCTCCAGCACGGCCAGCGCCTCCTCGACCGAGTGCGCAATCCCCGACCGCGCCGACTCCAGCCCGATCTTGGTCATCGCCTCGCGGAACTTGAGCCGGTCCTCCGCCTTGTCGATCGCGTCGGCGTCCGCGCCGATCATACGGACGCCGAACTTGTCGAGCGTCCCGTCCCTGAACAGCGCCAGCGCCGTGTTGAGCGCCGTCTGCCCGCCCATCGTGGGCAGCACCGCGTCCGGCCGCTCCCGCTCGATGATTTTGGCGACCACCTCCGGCGTGATCGGCTCCACATACGTCGCGTCCGCCAGCTCCGGATCGGTCATGATCGTCGCCGGGTTGGAGTTGACCAGCACGATCCGGTAGCCCTCAGCCCGCAGCGCCTTGGCTGCCTGCGTCCCCGAATAGTCGAACTCGGCCGCCTGCCCAATGACGATCGGCCCCGCGCCGATGATCAGGATGGAGGAGATGTCGGTGCGTTTGGGCATCAGTTTCTATCGTGCTCCGCGCCATAGGCCTCATTGCCGACAAAGCCTAAGTTCATCGGCAAATTACTCTTTCTCATTTGTGCAATTAGGCAGCCCACCTGCTCGAACTTCGCGCGCCGAGAAGGCCTAAATAGCACCTCGTTGTTGGGAGGGGCTTTTAGCCACTTACGTGGTGTCGCGCAGGCATCCGAAAACGCGTCGAGTTCCGCTTGATGTATCCTCCGCTCCGATGAAGCAGGCGGCGCATCACCAACTTGCGACACGAGCACGGCGAGCAACTCGAACACCTTAGTTACTCCTCAGTTGCCCCACGAACTTCTCGAACAGGTATACGCTATCCTGCGGCCCCGGGCTCGCCTCGGGATGGTATTGCACGCTGAACGCCGGTCGGTCGGTCAGCTCCAGCCCCGCGTTGGACCCGTCGAACAGCGACACGTGCGTCTCGCGCGCGTTCGGGGGCAGGCTGTCGGGCTCGACCGCGAAGCCGTGGTTCATACTGGTGATCTCTACCGCGCCGTCGGACAGCCTCTTCACCGGATGGTTCGCGCCGCGGTGGCCTTGGAACATCTTGGTCGTCCGCGCGCCCACCGCGAGCCCCAGCAGCTGGTGGCCGAGGCAGATGCCGAACAGCGGCACGCCCGCGTCCAGCACCTGCCGGATCACCGGCACGGCGTACGCCCCCGTCGCCGCCGGGTCGCC
Organism: Sphingomonas lenta; assembly: GCF_002288825.1. Taxonomy (GTDB): domain Bacteria; phylum Pseudomonadota; class Alphaproteobacteria; order Sphingomonadales; family Sphingomonadaceae; genus Sphingomonas; species Sphingomonas lenta. The sequence goes on along the minus strand of NZ_NSLI01000001.1, from coordinate 228,334 downwards.
CGGTCCGTTGGACAGGAAAACGCCGTCCGGCTCCAGCGCCATGATCTCCTCAAACGTCGCCGTCGCGGGCACGACCGACACCTTGGCGCCCGCGCGGGCGAGATTGCGGAAGATGTTGTGCTTGCTGCCGTAATCGATCGCGACGACGTGCGGCTTCCCGTCCGCTTCGCCTGCGCGGTCATACCCGAACCCCAGCCGCCAGACGCCGCCGTCCCAACCGTAATGCATGTTGGTTGACACGTCCTTCGCCAGGTCCATGCCCTCCAGCCCCGGCCAGGCCCGCGCCTTCTCGATCAGCCGCTCGACGTCGAACCGCCCGTTGCGCCGATGCGCGATGACGCCGTTCGGCGCGCCGCCCGTCCTGATCCGCCGCGTCAGCGCCCGCGTGTCCACGCCCGCCAGCCCGACCCGCGCGTGGCTCCGCATCCACTCGTCCAGCCGCTCGACCGATCGGAAGTTGGACGGCGCGGTCACGTCCTCGCGCACCACGATCCCCAGCGCATGCGGCGCGTCCGCCTCCAGGTCCTCCGGGTTCGCGCCGACATTGCCGATGTGCGGGAAGGTGAAGGTGATGATCTGCCCGGCGAAGCTCGGATCGGTCATGACCTCCTGATAGCCGGTCATCGCGGTGTGGAAGCACACCTCGCCGACCGCGTCCCCCTCCGCACCGAAGCCGCGGCCCCACAATACGTCCCCCGACGCCAGAACTAAGCACCCCGTAGCTCCGGCAGGCGCGGCGAAGGGATTGGCGTCGGCCATGGTCGGCGGGCACTCCTGCGGGAACAACGATGTCGCTAAGCCCCGTCCGCTAGTCGTGGCGTCCGCGCCCGTCAATCTGATAAAGCCCGCCGTTCGAACGTAAGGGGACGAGAGTGATTCGAGACGACATCAAGGCGGCGCAGGTCGCCGCCATGAAGGCCGGCGACAAGACGACGCGCGCCGCCGTCGGCCTGATCCAGGCCGCGATCAAGAACCGCGACATCGAAGCGCGCACCAGTGGCGCGCCCGCCGACGACGACGCGCTCGTGGTCGAAGTGCTGCAGAAGATGGTCAAGCAGCGCCGCGAATCGATCGCGATGTACGAACAGGGCGGCCGCCAGGAGCTCGCCGACGCCGAACGCGCCGAGGTGGAGGTGATCGAGCGGTTCCTGCCCCGCCAGATGGACGAGGCCGAGACGACCGCCGCCATCGAGGCGATCAAGGCCGAGCTCGGCGCGTCCGGCATGAAGGACATGGGCCGCGTCATGGCCGAGCTGAAGGCGCGCCACGGGCCGCAGCTCGACATGAGCAAAGCGAGCGGGCTGGTGAAGGCGGCGCTGGCGTAGCGCGCACGCGTCCAGCCTCGCTGGACGCGAGACGTGCGAGCGCGGCCGGCGCGGCCCTGCCGCGTCCGACGTCACGCGATTTACTCGCGTGACGCGCCCCGCCCGTTGCCTTTGGTCGCCGAAGAGAGCAGTATAAAATCGCGCGCATGAGTCTTTCGCCGCAGTTCCTCGACGAGCTCCGCGCGCGCACCTCGCTGTCGGCTCTGATCGGCAAGACGGTCAAGCTGACGCGCGCGGGCCGCGAGATGAAGGGGTGCTGCCCCTTCCACAACGAGAAGACGCCCTCCTTCTACGTCAACGACGACAAGGGCTTCTACCACTGCTTCGGCTGCTCGGCGCACGGCGATGCGATCCGCTGGATGACCGACCAGCGCGGCCTGCCCTTCATGGACGCGGTGAAGGAGCTCGCCGCCGCGGCCGGTCTGGAAGTCCCCGCCCCCGACCGCCGCGCCGCCGAACGCCAGGAGCGCGCCAAGGGCCTGCACGACGCGATGCAAGCCGCGTCGGACTGGTTCGAGGCCCAGCTCGGCGGCCTGGACGGCGCCGACGCGCAGGTGCTGCTCAAGAAGCGCGGCCTCACCGCCGTAACCGCCAAGGCGTTCAACCTAGGCTACGCCCCCGACAGTCGAGTGAAGCTCCGTCAGCACCTCAAGGACTATGGCGACGCGGCGCTGATCGAAGCCGGCCTGCTCATCAAGGTAGAGGACAAGGAGCCGTACGACCGGTTCCGCGGCCGGTTGATGATCCCCATCCGCGACCCGCGCGGCCGCGTGATCGCGTTCGGCGGCCGCGTCATCGGGGACGGCGAGCCGAAGTACCTCAACTCCCCCGACACGCCCCTCTTCGACAAGGGCCGCACGCTCTTCAACCTCGACCGCGCCGCGCCCGCCGCGCGCAAGGCGAACCGCGTCCTCGTCGTCGAAGGTTATATGGACGTGATCGCGCTGGCTCAGGCCGGCATCGCCGAGGCCGTCGCGCCGCTCGGCACCGCACTGACCGAGGCGCAGCTGGAACGGCTCTGGCGCATGGTCCCAGTGCCCCTCCTCTGCTTCGACGGCGACGCCGCCGGGCAGAAGGCCGCGCTTCGCGCCGCCCATCGCGCCCTGCCCCTGCTCGCCCCCGGCCGCAGCCTCGCCTTCGTCACGCTCCCTGAGGGCCAGGATCCCGACGACGCCGTCCGCACCAGAGGCCGTGACGCGTTCGAGGCGATCCTACAGCGGTCGGAACCGCTCGTTGACCGCCTGTGGACCGCCGAGCTCGCCGCCGAGCCGCTCGACACGCCCGAGCAGCGCGCGGGGCTCAAGCGCCGCCTCGCCGAGCTGGCGGGGATCATCGCCGATCCGGCGGTGAAGTACGAATACGGCCAGGAGTTCCGCCGCCGCTTCGACGCGCACTTCGCGCCCGCCCCGCGCCAGTTCCAGCGCCGCCAATCCGGCGAGAAGTGGAAGCCCCCGCCCGCCCCCGTCACCCCCGACGCTAAGGCGGTGCGCGCCGCGGGCATCGACCGTGTTCTCGCGAAAGCCGTGCTCGCCGGCCTGATCCGCCATCCCGCCGAGATCGCCCGCCACGTCGAGGTGCTGGGCTCCTTGCGCATGGCGGACGGCGCGCTCGGCCGCCTGTTCGAAGCGGTGGTCGACCTGGCGCTCGAAGACCGTGCGCTTGATAGCGACCGCCTCGTCTCCATATTGGCGCGATCCGGTTTCGAAGCGGTCAGCTCCGACCTGCTCCGGGCCGACACGATGCCCTATTCGTTCACGCGGGCGGGCGGCGATCCGGTGCGCGCGCACGTCGACCTCGACGAGGCGATCGCGATCATGGTCGCCCAACCCGAGGTGGAGCAGGAGCTGGCGCACGCGACCGCGGCGCTTCAGGCCGGTTTCACGGAGGAGGCGTTCGAACGGCAGGTGGCGCTCGTGAAGGAGCAACAGGCGTTGAGGGATAGACTTGCAAATCTGTGCCAAGCCGCCGAAGACGCCCGGCAATTCGGGTCTGAGGACGATTAATGGCGAAGGCGAACATGGCGGACGCGGCCGACACGACGGATACGGGCGACGCGCCGCTGATCGATCTCAACGACGCCGAGATCAAGAAGCTGATCGCGCGCGCCAAGAAGCGCGGCTACATCACCGTGGACCAGCTCAACGAGATGATGCCCCAAGATCAGTTCACCACTGATCAGATCGAGGACATCATGTCGGCGCTCAACGAGATGGGCGTGAACGTCGTCGAGAACGACGAGCAGGGCGAGGAAGGCGAGGCCGAGGAGCGTCCCGAAGAGGAGGACGACGCCCCCGACCAGTCCGACGACGGCTCCGCGCCCGTCGTCGAGAAGAAGAAGGAGACGGTCGACCGCACGGACGACCCCGTCCGCATGTACCTGCGCGAGATGGGGGCGGTCGAGCTCCTGTCGCGCGAGGGCGAGATCGCGATCGCCAAGCGCATCGAGGCCGGCCGCGACACGATGATCCTGGGCCTGTGCGAGAGCCCGATCACCTTCAACGCCATCATCGACTGGTCCACCGCGTTGAACGAGGGCACGATGCAGCTGCGCGAGATCCTGGATCTCGACGCGATGCTCAACAAGGACCCCGCCCCCGAAGCGCTGTCCGACGACGCCGACGACGCCGCGGACGGCGAGATCAGCGCCAAGACCGCCGGCCCCGCCTTTAAGGAAGAGGAGGAGGTCGAGGAGGTCCAGTCCGCCGACGAGGAGGACGACCTCACGGAGCGCCGCGCCCCGCGCCCGTCGGACGACGAGGAGGAGGACAATACCCTCAGCCTCGCGCAGATGGAGGAGACGCTCAAGCCCCAGGCGCTGGAGAAGTTCGCCAACATCACCGCGATCTACAAGAAGTTCTCCAAGGTGCAGGGGCAGCGTCTCGACGCGATGGCGGCGGGCGGCGAGCTGTCGGCGGCGGACGAGAAGAAGTACCAGAAGCTCCGCGAGGAGCTGACCGCGGAGGTGGAGAGCGTCCAGTTCCACCAGCAGAAGATCGAATACCTCGTCGACCAGCTCTACAGCTTCAACCGGCGCCTGACCGCGCTGGGCGGGCAGATGCTGCGGCTCGCGGAGCGGCACAAGGTGCCGCGCAAGGACTTCCTCGACCGCTATGTCGGCAACGAGCTCGACGAGAACTGGCTCGACGGCGTCGGCAAGCTCGACAAGAAATGGACGAACTTCGCGACCAACGAGGCCGCGGCCGTCGCGCGCATCCGCAACGAGATCGCGGAGATCGCGCAGGCGACGGGCATGAGCCTGGCCGAGTTCCGCCGCACGGTGAACATGGTGCAGAAGGGCGAGCGCGAGGCGCGCATCGCCAAGAAGGAGATGGTGGAGGCGAACCTCCGGCTCGTCATCTCCATCGCCAAGAAGTACACCAACCGGGGCTTGCAGTTCCTGGACCTGATCCAGGAGGGCAATATCGGCCTGATGAAGGCGGTGGATAAGTTCGAGTACCGCCGCGGCTACAAGTTCTCGACTTACGCGACGTGGTGGATCCGGCAGGCGATCACCCGCTCGATCGCCGACCAGGCGCGCACGATCCGCATCCCGGTCCACATGATCGAGACGATCAACAAGCTGGTCCGGACCTCCCGCCAGTTCCTCCACGAGCAGGGCCGCGAGCCGACGCCCGAGGAGATGGCCGAGCGCCTGAGCATGCCGCTCGAGAAGGTCCGCAAGGTGATGAAGATCGCCAAGGAGCCGATCAGCCTCGAGACGCCGATCGGCGACGAGGAGGACAGCCACCTCGGCGACTTCATCGAGGACAAGAACGCCGTCATCCCGGTGGACGCCGCGATCCAGGCGAACCTGAAGGAGACGGTCACCCGCGTCCTCGCGTCACTGACGCCACGCGAGGAGCGGGTCTTACGCATGCGCTTCGGTATCGGCATGAACACCGACCACACGCTGGAGGAGGTCGGCCAGCAGTTCAGCGTGACGCGCGAGCGTATTCGGCAGATCGAAGCCAAGGCGCTGCGGAAGCTGAAGCATCCGAGCCGGTCGCGGAAGATGCGGAGCTTCCTGGACCAGTAGGCCGCCAGCGGCAAGACGGATTAGCGGCGAGCTAATCCGCACGCCGCCAGGCCGGCCGGCGGTTCGACCTTGACCTAGCCGCCCCTCCGACCATGGTGTCCGACGAGCAGCGGTCGCCGGGGAGAGTTAGCGTGTTGCAAGCGTTCGGATCTCGTCGCTTTTACAATGCGGCTGGCGCGCAGCAGACTTATTACAGCTTCGACGAGGCCAACGTGCCTCGGAACACGTACGACTATGTCGAGAACACCTCCGGGATCGGAGCGCTGACCGGCGGCGGCTATGTCGTCGCCTTTATCGACACGCTGCCGAGCGCGACCACGGTAAAGGCCCAGATCTATACCGCGACCGGCGTACCCGTGGGAGCGGCGATCACGGTCGCGGGTGACGTCGGCTACGATCAGATCCAGCCGGACGTGGTCGGCCTCGCCGGCGGGGGGTTCGCGGTCAGTTGGACGACGGAGTACCCGCCATCACGCAGCTTCGACATAAACGCCCGCGTGTTCGACAGCGCCGGTCGGCCGGTCGGCGCCGCGTTCACGGTCAACTCGTCCGCCGAGGGCTTCCAGACCGCGTCGCACATCGCCTCCCTCGCCGGCGGCGGGTTGGTGGTCGCATGGGAACAGGCCGACGACGGAGTGAACGGCACAAGCGTCCGGGCGCGCGCCTTCGACGCGACCGGCACGGCCGTCACCGGCGAGATAATCACGCTCGCCGGCGCGCCGGACCGTGAGCTCGGCGACGTGATCGGGCTGGCGAACGGCGGCTTCGTCGTGGCGCTGACCGATCCGACGGCTGAAATCGTCGACGGCGCCGCGAGCGCAGGCGCGCGCGCCTTCATCTACGACGCCGCGGGGCGACCGGTCGCCGACGTGGCGATCAACGACTTCGCGCCGGGCGTCCAGCATCGACCCAACCTCGCCGCGACGGCCGATGGCGGTTTCGCGGCGACCTGGATAGGCGTCGGCAGACCCGAGGTCGGCGTCTTCGTGCAACGCTTCACGGCGGACGGGGCCCGGAACGGCGAAGCCACGCCGGTGCTGTTGCGGATCGCCGGAGGCACGCCGTATCTCGACAGCCTTCCCGATGGTGGGTTCCTGCTGTCCATCCCAGACCTGCCGACGTTCTCCAGCGGCGAGCCCATAGCCCGGGCCGGCAGCATCTTCGTTCTGGACTCGGCGGGTCAGGTCGCGAGCGAGAGATTCGCGTTCGGCCCGCCCTATTTTACGGGAAGCTTTCCACCATCTTCAGTCGGCCAGGCCGACGTGGCCGTGCTCGCCGACGGCGGGCTGGCCTTCTCCTACGATGTGACGCCGCGGTTCACGCGCTACCAGCGTGAGGTCGACACGTTGGTGTTCCGCCCCACCATCCGCGGCACCGACGGAGCGGACCTGGTCGGCGGCACGGCGGGCGCGGATTACCTGGTCGGTTATGCCGGGCCTGACACGCTGACCGGCGGCGACGGCGCCGACACGCTCGACGGAGCCCTGGGCGCGGATCGGCTGACGGGCGGCCTGGGCGACGACGGCTACATCGTGGATCAAGCCGACGATGCGATCGTGGAGGCGCCGGGCGAGGGCTACGACGTGGTGCAGGTCACCGCTTCCGCCTATCAGCTCGCCGGCGGCGTCTCGATCGAGCGGCTTTACGCATCGAGCGGGTTCGCAAGCGTCAACATCGCCGGAAACTCGGACAGCCAGGTCATCGAAGGGAATGACGGGGCCAACATCCTTTCCACCGGGGGCGGCGCGCCGGATACGCTGCGCGGCTATGGCGGAGACGATACCTACCGGGTGTTCGCGACCGGCGACGTGATCGAGGACACTTTCGGTTTCGATACGGTGTACGCGTCGGGGACGAGCTATTTCCTGTATTCCACGGCCGCGGTGGAGTACCTGTCCACCGCGTTCCAGGCGGGAACGGAGGCGTTCTACCTCGTAGGCAATGGCGCGTCTCAGGTCGTCGCAGGCAATTACGGCGACAACATCCTCAATGGCCGGGGCGGCGACGACGAGCGGCTGCCCGATACGCTGATCGGGCTTCTCGGCGACGACACCTACGCCGTGTTCACGCAGGGCGACGTGGTCAGGGAAGAGGTGGGGCAAGGCCAAGACGTGGTCTACGCGAACACGAGCTATCAGCTTCGGCAGGGCGCGGAGGTGGAAGCGCTCGCGGCCGTGGTCGGGTCCGCATCGGACGCGGGCTCGGCCTACACGCTGCGCGGCAACGAGTTCGCGCAAACGGTGGTGGGCAACGACGCGGCCACCATCATCGACGGACGCGGCGGAAACGACACTCTGATCGGCTTGGGCGGCGCGGACGTGTTCGCCTTCACCACGGCTCCGGCCGCAGGCAACACGGATACGATCCGGGACTTCGGGGCTGATGACCGCATCGGCCTCGTGGCCGGGCTCTTCCCCGGTTTGGCCGAGGTGACCACCGCCGTGGCGAACGATCGCTTCGTCGTCGGCGCAAGCGCCCAAGATGCCGACGACCGGATCATATACGATCAAGCGACCGGGCGGCTGTTCTACGACGGCGACGGCAACGGCGCGGGCGCTCAGGTGCAGTTCGCGCAGCTCGCAGCCGGCACTCAACTCACAGCCGCGCAGTTCACCATCGTGCAGCCGATCACGGACCTGCCGGGAGCGTAGAGCAACAGTGCGTCGTGCGCGCCCTCTCTCGGGAGTGCCCGATCGACGATGGACCCCGGAACAGGGGTTCCCAGCAAAGTAGTACTTTGCTGGGAACCCCCCGTCCGGGGTGACGGGGAAGTGAGCGCTCAGAAGATGTGCACCCCTACCCTCGCCTGCCGTTTGAGCATCAATTCGGTCAGCGCCCAGACCATCGCGTCGGCGCGGTCGGGGCTGGGGCCCGGGCCTTGGTAGGGCGCGCCGGCGACGAGGCCCAGCAGCTCCGCCTCCAGGTCGGGAAGGCGGCCGTGGAGCGTCACGCGGCCCGCCTCGAACAGGAGGGCGACCGGGTCGGCGCGGGTGGTCTTGCCGTCGCTGGCGTGGACGAGGCGGACGTGGAGGCCGGTGTCGGCGGCGCGGAGCACGGAGGCGACCATCTGGCCGCCCTGGTTGCGCTCGGCGACGACTTCCCGTGTCCCGTGGACCGCGGCGGCGTCGGCGACGGCGCGGGCCCAGCCTTCGGGCGAGCGGCCGGTGACGCTGTGGTCGGCCAGGACGTGGCCGGCGCGGTCCTCGTCCAGCGCGCAGGCGACGATGCCGCAGGTGCCGTCGCCGGAGGGTGGGTCCACGCCGATCAGGGTGCGGGTGAAGGCCGCCCCCTCCCGTTCGTCTCGACCACCCCCTTCCCGTTCGTTTCGAGCGCAGTCGAGAAACCGCGACGTACCCGACGTCGAAGGCTTCTCGACTGCGCTCGAAGCGAACGGGGGAAGGGACGCGCCGCTCCATCGCCGGCACTTCTCCAGCGTCTCGGGAGTCCAGAGGGCGCCGCCGTCGGGGAGGAGGAGGCCGTCGAGTTCCTGCGCGCCGAGCCTGGTGCCGGCGAAGAGTTGTTGGACCGTTTCCTTGTAAGCGGCGGAGGTGTGCGGGTTGTCGGTCGTGCGGCCGCCTGTGGCGACGCAGCCGGGCTCGGCCATGATGCGGCGGAGCGCGGGGCCGGGGCGCGGCGTGGTGGTGACAAGCGCGCGGGGGTGCCGCCCCAAGCGCAGGCCGAGCTGGAGGTTGTTCCAGGTGTCGAGCGGCTTTTCCCATTTGGCGAGCTCGTCGCACCAGGCGATGTGGTGCTCGGGGCCGCGCAGGCGGTCGGGGTTCGCGCCGGAGAAGAGCGTCGCCTCCGCGCCGCCGACGAAGCGGATGAGGTCGCGGCTGGGGCTCCATTCCTCGATCCAGCGGTCGGCGACGCTGAGCAGGCCGCTGCGGCCGTCGACCATGACGCGGCGCGCCTCGTCCAGCGTCGCGGCGACCAGCGCGATACGGAGCGAGCCGTCGGCCTTGGCGGCCTCCAGCACCCAGTTCGCGCCCGCGAGCGTCTTGCCGAAGCCGCGGCCCGCCATCAGGACCCAGGTGCGCCAGTCGCCGGGCGGCGGCCGCTGGCCGTCATGCGCCCATTCGGGCCAGTAGCGCTCGACCGCGTCGCGCTCCTCCTGGCCCAGCTGCCCGATCGCCCGCGCGCGCTTGTCGGCGTCGCAGTCCCAGAGATAGCGGAAGACGGTCATGTCGGGGGCGAGCCGCCGTCGGCGGCCGCGGGGGCGAGGGCGATGGAGGTGGCTCCAGTCGCGTGCCCGCCCCGCGATGCCCTCAGCGCTTGCCATGCATGGCCTCGATCGCCTCGAACTTGGCGAGGATGCCGGCGCTGAGCTCCTCGAGCGAGCGCGGGCGCGCGGGCCGGCCGGGGAAGCGCCCCTCCCCCTTCACGCTCGCGCGGTGGAGCTGGAGCACGGCGATGGCGTCGCGCGCGTTGGTCACGAGGATGGGCGCGTCCGCGTCGGGCGCGAAGCCCTCCAGCGCGTTTCCGGTGGCGGCGACCAGCGCCATCTCGATGCGGGCGTATCCCTGCTCCAGCGCGGCCTGCCACCGCTGGGCGAAGCCGGGGTCGTCGCGGCGGCGGCGGTAGATCGCGACGGTCGAGAAGCCCGCGGCGTCGGCGGAGAGCCGGACGTTGCAGCTCGACGCCAGCGCGTCGAGGAAGATCCGTTCCGCCTCGTCCGACCAGCGTTTGCCGGTGGTGGCGACGACCTGCGGGCCGTCCTTGCCGCCGCGGCGCGTGATCGTGCCCGCCGGACCCCGTGCGTCCGACGGTTTTCCCCTGCTCGCCATGTCTCGTGCTCCCCTGCCCTGTTCCTGCTATGTTCCACATCGGGCCCGGATTGTCAAGGGTGCGAACCGGGGTGGTTCGTTGGGGTGGAGCTCCGTGCGGGCGGGACCCGTTCGCCGCTTGCCGCGTTACCGTCCGCCTAGTTCCAAGGAGTAACGGGTGCGTATCAGCCTGTTCGGTCCGTCACTGCTGGCCCTCTCCCTCGCGGCCTGCAACGTCAGCTTCTCCACCGAATCCAACAGCTCCGCCGCCGAGCCGCAGGCCGCCGCGCCCACCGGCGAGGCGCGCTGGACGGAGGAGACGGCCAAGCAGCTCCGCGACGCGATCGCCGCTCGCGCGGCGCACGGGCTCGACCGGATGCCGTTCGATACCGGCGGGAGCGGCGTCGACGCGGCGGCGCTGAACCGGGCGGCGCTCGCTTATGCGGGGGCGCTGGCGCGCGGCGCGACGGACCCGACGAAGCTCCACGAGGTCTACACGGTGCCGCGGCCCGACCCCGATCTGGAGCAGGGCTTGCGCGGGGCGCTGGCGGCGGGCGACGTGCGCGGGTGGCTGGAGGGGCTGGCGCCGCAGGACGCGAGCTACAAGAAGCTGTCGGCGGCGTATCTGGCGCTGCGCCGCGAGCCGGACCGGGGCGCGCCCGTCGTGCCGCCGCCGCCCGAGCCGCTGAAGCCGGGCGCGACCGACCCGCGCGTGCCGCTGATCGCGCGGCAGCTGGTGGCGAGCGATTACCTCGCGGCGGAGCAGGCTCGGGGCGACCGCTACACGCCCGCCATGGCGGTGGCGGTGAAGCGGCTGCAGGCGGACTACGGCATCAAGCCCGACGGGGTGATCGGCGCGGACGCGCTGGCGATCCTCAACCTGGACGACGCGGACCGGGCGCGCGCGATCGCGGTGGCGATGGAGCGGCTGCGCTGGCTGGAGCGCACGCCGGCCGAGACGCGGATCGACGTCAACATCGCCGCGGCGCGCCTGAGCTACTGGAAGGACGGTCAGATCGCCGACAGCCGCAAGGCCGTCGTCGGCGAGCCGGGGAACGAGACGCCGCAGCTGGGCTCGCCGATTTTCAGGCTGGTGGCGAACCCGACCTGGACGGTGCCGAAATCGATCGCGGCGGAGGAGATCGCGCCCAAGGGGGCGGGCTATTTGCGCGCGAACAACATGGCTTGGGAGGACGGCTGGATCGTGCAGCAGCCGGGGCCGAAGAACTCGCTCGGCCTCGTCAAGTTCGACATGCAGAACGAGCACGCGATCTACCTGCACGACACGCCCGCCAAGCCGCTGTTCAACGAGGTGGAGCGGCACCGTAGCCACGGCTGCGTGCGGGTGGAGGATGCGCTGGGCTTCGCGGAGATGCTGGCGCGCGACGGGGGCGTGACGGATCAGTGGCACCAAGCGCGCGCGACGGCCGAGGAAACGTTCGTGAAGCTCCCGCGCCAGATCCCCGTCAGGCTGCTCTACCACACGGTGCTGTTCGACGAGGTGGGGGAGCCGGTGGTGCGCAACGACCCCTATGGCTGGAACGAGCCGGTAGCGGCGGCGCTGGGGTTCCAGGGCCGGGCGGGCGTCGCGGTGCAGGCGAGGCACGTGGATGTGGGGCCATAAGGCGCCGGGCGCACGCCCGCGCCCCGCGGGCGAGACGCCCAAGCCCGGCCGGCCTAGCGTCAGCTAGGTCCGACGACGCGGGACTTGCTCCCGCGTCGGGCCGCGAGGCGTGGTTAAGCAGCGACCGTGCGCCTCGGCTCGCGCGAACGGAAATTGTACGAATTACCGCGCGATCGACGGCCTCACCCGCCCCTATTCATCGTCAACGTCAACACTTTGGAAACCAGAACAACGCATATTGGCCGCATAAAGGGTCGGTGTTGCGTCAGGTTACTTCCGTTAGGGACGAACATGAGCTGGACGCTGGACGATCTGGAATCCTGGGCCAAGCACGAGGAGCGCCTGGCGCGCGGTGAGGCTATCCCCGCATTACGGGAGGCGCATGTGAGGGCCGCGTCGGTCTACCGCGCCCGCGCCGACGATATGCGCTCGCATTTCCGCGCCTCGTTGGGGCTGGCGCGCCGCTGACCGCCCCGCGCCGGCCGTGGCAAACGGCCGCTATTAACCACGCCTCTTGTCGGTTACGCTAACTGGCCCGGCTATGCCGCGCGGCCAGGGAGGGTGGGACCATGTGCGGTGTTTGCGAGCAATGGGCGCGTGCGCTGGATGCCGAAGGGCAAGGCGGCGCGACGCTCGTCCCGGCGGCGGCGGGCATGATGGTCAGCGACCATACGGCGCTGCTGTCGGGCTCGACGGTGAACGGCGCCGTCGGCCGGCTCGCCTATCTCAGCTTCTCCTTCCCGACCGCCGTGCCGGCGCATCACCGGACGCGCTACGACGCGGATGGGCTGGCGACGTTCGCGCCCTTCGACGCGGGCCAGCAGGACATGGCGCGCAAGGCGCTGCGGGCGTTCGCGGACGTGTCCGGCCTGTCCTTCATCGAGGTCGCGCCGGGCGAGGGCGACGTCCTGTTCATGCGTTTCGAGATGGACATGCTGCGGCCGGGAACGGCGGGCTTTGCCTTTTACCCGTCCAACGGCTGGGGCGGCGAGGTCTATAGCGACATCTTCATGGACCATAGCTGGGCGGGCGACCTGGGCATCCTGCTGCACGAGATCGGGCACGCGGTGGGGCTCAAGCACCCGCACGAAGGCGACGTGACGCTGACGCCCGAGACCGACCATTACGGCAGCACGGTCATGAGCTACAAGTCGGGCGGGTACAGCCGAACAGGGCTCGGGCCGTTCGACGTGTCGGCGGTCAAGCACCTCTACGGCGATCCGGCGGCCAAGCCGGCGGACGCCTGGAACGCCGCGACCTCGACGCTGACGCAAGGTGGGACGGCGGCGTCGGACCGGTTGGGCGCGGTCGGCGGCGCGACCAACGTGATCAGCGGGCTGGCGGGGGACGACCTGCTGCGCGGCGGAAGCGGCGCGGACCGGCTGGACGGCGGCGACGGCGCGGACACGCTGCGCGGCGCGGGCGGCGCGGACCAGCTGATCGGCGGGCTCGGCGCCGACTCGATCGAGGGCGGCGACGGCGCGGACCTGATCGACGCCGGCGGGGACCGCGACACGGTGTGGGGCGGCGCGGGCGCGGACGTGATCGACGGCGGCGACGGCGCTGACATCCTCAACGGCGAGGACGACGCCGACGTGCTGCGCGGCGGGCTTGGGAACGACACATTCCAGGGCGGCGCGGGCGCGGACTCGCTGGAGGGCGGCGACGGCGACGACCTGTTCCACGCGGACGGCGACGACGTGCTCGTCGGCGGCGCGGGTCAGGACACGGCCAATATCGCCGCCACGGGCTCGACCGCGCGGCGGATCACCCTGTCGCAGGCGGCGCGCGAGGTGGAGACGGTGTACGTCACCCTCGGCGCGGGCGACGACGCGGTCGCGGCGGACGGCGCGTTCGGGGGCTCGATCCGCGCGGGCGACGGGGCGGATACGCTCAGCGCGGGGACGGCCCGGCTCGACCTGTACGGCGAGGGCGGCGACGACACGCTGGTCGCGGGAACGGGCATGAACCTGCTCTACGGCGGCGCGGGCGCGGACGACTTCGTCTGGACGGCGGCGTCCCAGTCGACGACGGGCGCGGTCGACCAGGTGATGGACTTCCAGGCGGGCGTGGACGTGATCGACCTGTCCGGTTTCGCGCCGACCGACCTGAAGCTCCAGCCGAGCGGAGGCTGGACCTGGGTGACGGCGTCGAGCGCGGGCGTCGCGTTCAACCTGTGGATCGGCAGCGCCGCGACGCTCGCCGACTTCGTCCTGGGCAGCGGCGCGATCGGCGGCACGGCGGCGAACGACGTGCTGCGCGGGTCGGCGGGAGCCGACACGCTGAGCGGCTTGGGCGGCGACGACGTGCTGGACGGCGGCGCGGGCGACGACCTGCTCGACGGCGGCGAGGGGCGAGACACGCTGGCGGGCGGGACCGGCGCGGACACGCTGCGCGGCGGCGCGGGCGACGACCTGTACCGCGTGTCGTCCACCGCGACGCTCGTCGTCGAGGCCGCGGGCGAAGGCCGGGACGCGCTCGTGGTCGAGCAGGGCAGCTACCTGCTTAGCGGCGGCGCGTCCGTGGAGCTGCTGCGTGCGGCGGCGGGCACGGCGGCCATCAACATCGGCGGCAACGAGCAATCGCAGCGCCTGGAGGGCAACGACGGCGCGAACATCCTGAGTTCCGGCGGCGGCGGCGGCGTGGACACCATGGCGGGCGGGCTGGGCGACGATGTGTACCGGGTGTTCGCGACCGGCGACGTGATCGAGGACACGGGCGGGTTCGACACCGTGTATGCATCCGGCACGAGCTACTTCCTGTACTCCACGGCTGCGGTTGAGTACCTGTCCAACTCGGACCAGGCGGGCACCGAGCCCATCTATCTCGTGGGCAACGGCGCGAGCCAGGTCATAGCCGGCAACTACGGCAACAACATCCTGAACGGGCGCGGCGGCGACGGCCAGGCCTTGCCCGACACGCTCATTGGCCTGTTCGGCAACGACACCTATGGCGTGTTCAGCCAGGGTGACGTGGTGAGGGAGCAGGCGGGCCAGGGCGCGGACGTGGTCTACGCCAGCGCCAGCTACCAGCTGCGGCAAGGGACCGAGGTGGAGGGCTTGGCCGCGACCGATGGCCGGGCGGCGGACGCAGGCTCCGCGTACACGCTCAGGGGCAACGAGTACGCGCAGACCGTGGTCGGCAACGCCGCCGGCAACGTGCTGGACGGGCGCGGCGGCGCCGACACGCTCATCGGCCTGGGCGGGGCGGACACGTTCGCGTTCACCGCCGCGCCGGGCACGAGCAACGTGGACACGGTCCAGGACTTCGCCTCCGGCGACCTCCTCGGGCTCGCGTCCGACGTGTTCGCGGGCGTGGCGGACGGCGGCGTACAGGCGGGCGAGTTCGTGCTCGGCACCGCCGCACAGGACGCGGACGACCGGCTCGTCTACGACCAGGCCACGGGCCGGCTGTTCTACGACGCGGACGGCTCGGGCGCGGGCGCCGCCGTGCTGTTCGCGCAGCTCGCGGCAGGTACGGTGCTCACCGCGGCGAGCTTCGCCGTCGTGCAGCCGGTGGGCGACATACCGGCGGCTTGACTCGCGCGCACGGGTGTAATCTCCTGTCCGAACCGGCCTTTCCGGCCGGCAAGGGGGAACATACATGATCAGACCGACCGTCGCGCTCGCGGGCGCGCTTCTCGTGGCGACCGCCGCTTCCGCGCAGGTCGCGCCGCTCGCGCCCGTGGCGCCCGCGGGCGCCGCCGTGCTGCGCACCGGCACGCCCGTCGCGCTCCGGACGCGCGAGGAGCTCACCATCAAAGGTAAGACCCTGCGCGTCGGCCACCGCTTCCAGATGGAGGTCGCGGAGGCGGTGACGGTGAACGGCCAGGTGGTGATCCCCGCCGGCAGCCCGGCGATGGGCGAGATCACCGACGTGCGCAACAAGGGCATGTGGGGCAAGTCGGGCAAGATCAACGCCCGCGCGCTCCACGTCCGCGTCGGCGACCGCACCATCCGCCTGACGGGCCAGCTGGACGACAAGGGCAAGGCCGGCGGCGTCGGCGCGGTGGCGGCGTCCGCGCTGATCTTCGCGCCCGCGGGCTTCTTCATGACGGGCACGTCCGCCCGGATCCCGCTGGGCGCGCCGATGAGCGCGTTCATTGACGAGGACGTGCCCCTCGCCTTCAGCGCGGCCGCCCAGGCCCCCCTGCAGGTCGGCGCGCCGGCCGCGCCCATGGCGGTGCCGACGTCCCGGTGACGCGCGCGGTCGCGGGCGCGCCGCGCCCGCGACCGCGCCCCCATAGGACGATCCTATAGTCGATATCGGACGGACGCGGTTGCGCGGCGGGCCGTCGCGCCGATATGGGCGGCGGTCCTGTTTGCGGGGTGGGTGACGTGGCGTCGGAACGTTTGGGGTTCAGGGAGGCGGCCGGCTGGCTGGCGGAGATCGTCGGGCCGGACGCCGCCTATGTGCGGCTCGGCATCGTCTACACCGCGGCGATCAGCCTCCTCTCGCTCGCGACGCCCATCTCCGTTCAGCTGCTGATCAACTCGGTCGCCAACATCGCGCTGCCCGCGCCCTTGTGGACGTTGTCGGGCGTGCTGTTCGTGCTGCTGCTGCTGGTCGCGGCGCTCAGCGCGTTCCGCGTCTACGTCATGGCGCTGTTCGAGCGGCGCGTATTCGCGCGCGTCGTCGCCGAGATCACCATCCGCGCCGTCCACGCGCAGAACCCCTTCTTCGCCGACGCGAACCGGGGCGACCTGTTCAACCGCTACTTCGACCTGACGGTGGTCCAGAAGGCGGTGCCGAGCCTCGTCATCGGCGCTTTCACCATCGTGCTGCAGAGCGTGGTGGGGCTGGCGATCACCAGCTTCTACCACCCCTTCTTCCTCGCCTTCAACGCGGTGCTGATCACGGCGCTGCTGCTCGTCTGGCTGATCTGGCGGCGGGGCGCGATCACGGCGGCGGTCGCGCTCTCCCACGCCAAGCACGACGCCGCGCGCTGGCTGGAGAGCGTGGGCGGGTCCAACGGCTTCTACAAGTCGAGCCGGCACTTGGGCTTCGCCATGGACCGGTCGGAGGAGGTCACCGCCACCTATATCGCCAAGCACCGGCGCTATTTCCGCTACAGCTTCGCGCAGACGCTCTCCTTCTTCCTGATCTACGCCACCGCCAGCGCGGCGCTGCTGCTGCTGGGCGGCAACCTGATCCTGCGCGGCGAGCTGTCGATCGGGCAGCTGGTCGCGGCCGAGCTGATCCTGTCGGGCGTGTTCTACGGCGTCAGCCAGCTCGGCTGGTACCTCGACACCTTCTACGACCTGGTCGCGAGCTCGGAGGAGCTGTCGCTGCTCTTCTCCATCCCGCAGGAGAAGTCGCTGACCGACGGGTCGGGCGGCCCGCGCGACGGCGAGCTCAGGCTCACGGACGTGCGCATCGACGGCGCGCGCTTCGACTTCGCGCTCGGCGCGGGCGAGCAGCTGGTGACGGTGGCCGATCCGGGCGCGGAGCGCATGCTGGCGCTGGTGCTCAAGCGCCACGCCCAGCCCGCGCAGGGCCTGGTGTCGATCGGCGGGGCGGACCTGGGCTCGCTCGACATGTACCTGCTGCGGTCGGGGGTCATGGTGCTCGACCGGCCGACGATCGTGGAGGTGACGATCCGCGAATACCTCCGGCTCGCGGCGGGGGACGCATCGGCGGGGCGGATGCTCGACGCGCTGGCGGCGGTGGGCCTGTCGGAGCGCGTCGCGCAGCTGCCCAAGGGGCTGGACACGCAGCTGGCCTCGTCGGGCTTCCCGCTGGGGTTGGGCGAGGTGATGGCGCTGAAGCTCGCCAACGCGCTGCTCGTCGCGCCCAAGTTCCTGCTCTTGGGCCAGCTCTACGACCTCCTGCCGCCGCCCAAGCTCGTCGCGGTGCTCCGGATGCTCAAGGAGCGCGGCACGACGACGCTGCTGTGCACGGGGCGGCCGGAGGACCTGACGCTGGACGGCTGGTTCCACCTCGGGCTCACCGAGCAGCGGCGGTTCGGCGCGCTCGCCGAGCTCGACGAGCACCTCGCGCGACGGGAGGCCGCGAATGCCGTACCGGTCTGAGCACCTGTCGCACTTCCACACGCTGGCCGGGCTCAAGCCGCCGCGGCTGACGGTGTCGCTCGCCTGGATGATCCTGATCGGCATCGCCACGGCGGCGGCGATCATGTTCTTCGTGCCCTGGGTGCAGACCGCGCAGGGCCAGGGACGGACCGTGGCGCTCGATCCCGACGATCGCGTGCAGGACGTGGCGGCGCTGGTGGGCGGACGCGTCGAGCGTTGGTTCGTCCAGGACGGCCAGCACGTTGACCGCGGCGACCCGATCGCGCGCGTGGTCGACGTCGATCCCAACCTCCTGTCCCGCCTCGCGGCGGAGCGCGCGCAGGTGGAGGCGGAGATCGCCGCCGTGCGCCAGTCGCAGCAGGTGGCCTCGATCGACGTGGACCGGACGCGCCAGCTGCTCGCCGAGGGTTTGGCGGCGCGGCGCGACTTCGAGCAGGCGCAGATCAAGGTCGCCGACGCCGCCGCCAAGCTCGCCGAGTCTCGCGCCAAGCTCAACCGCATCGACGTGCAGCTGAACCGGCAGTCCGCGCAGGTCGTGCGCGCGCCCCGCGACGGCCGCATCCAGAACCTGAACGCGGCCGCGGGCGGCGCGCTGGTGTTGCCCGGCACGGTGCTGGCGGTGGTCGCGCCCGAGCGCGTCGAGCGGGCGGTCGAGCTGTACGTGGACGGCCGCGACCTGCCGCTGGTCCGTCCCGGCCGCCCGGTGCGGCTGGAGTTCGAGGGCTGGCCCGCGATCCAGTTCTCCGGCTGGCCCGCCATCGCGCAGGGCTTCTTCGACGGGCGCGTGCGCGTGGTCGACCCCACCGCTAACGCCGACGGCCTGTTCCGCGTGCTCGTCGAGCCCGCGCCCGGCAAGCCCGCCTGGCCCGACCGGCAGTTCGTGCGGCTGGGCACCAAGGTCTATGGCTGGATCCAGGGCGAGACGGTGTCCGTCGGCTACGAGCTGTGGCGACTCCTCAACGACTTCCCGCTCGAGTTCAACGAGGGCGCCCCCGGCGGCGAGGGCAAGGGCCGCTTCAAGGAAGACGAGGACAAGGCGGCGCTCAAGGCGGGCAAGGCGAAGTGACCGGGCGCCTCGTGCTCGCGCTGCTGTGCGCGGCGGTTCCGGCCGCGCCCGCGGCGGCCGCGCAGGCCGGCCCGGCCGCGGCCGCGTCCGACCCCGTCGTCGACCGCGCGGGGCCGCCGCTGACCCTCGACGAGGTGCTGCGCGCCTCCGCGCGGACCGCGCCGCAGATCGTGGAGCAGCTCGCCCGCGTGCGTCAGGCGGAAGGGCGCGCGCTCGCCGCGGAGGGGGCGTTCGATACGGTGTTCGACGTGGACGGGCGCAGCCGCGCGCTCGGCTATTACGACGGCACGGTGGTGGACGCGCGCGCCGTGCGGCCGCTCACGAACAACGGCGGCCAGCTCTACGGCGGATACCGGATCACGCGCGGCGACTTCCCGATCTACGAGGACCAGTTCTACACCAACCGGCTGGGCGAGCTGAAGGTCGGCGTGCTCTACTCGCTCCTGCGCGACCGGCTGGTGGACGCCAGGCGGACGCAGCGCACGCTGGCGGCGGGCGACATCGACGTCGCGCGCTTCGAGACGGAGGCGGTCGCGATCGGCGTGCAGCGGCGCGCGATCGACGCGTATCAGAACTGGGTCGCGGCGGGGTTGCGGCTGCGCGCTTACCGCGAGCTGCTGGAGCTGGCGGAGAACCGCCGCGGCGCGATCACGCGGCAGGTGGAGCTGGGCGCCCGGCCGCAGATCCTCATCACGGAGAACGACCAGAACCTGGTGCGCCGCCGCGCGCTGGTGGTGCGCGCCGAGCAGGACTTCCAGGCCGCGGCCAACACGCTCTCCTTCTTCTACCGCGACGACGAGGGCCGGCCGGTGCTGGTCGGCGCGGGGCGGCTGCCCGCCGACGCCTCCGCGCTGGCGGGCGTGCAGGTCGCGGCGGCGCAGGCCGACCTGGCCGCGCGCCGGCCCGACCTCCAGACGCTGCTCAGGCGCATCGACCAATCGCTGGCCAGGCTGGCGCTGGCGGAGAACGAGCTCAGGCCCCGTTTCGACGTCCGCGGCGAGCTGGGCAAGGATATAGGCCCCGAGGGGCTGGGCGGTTCGACGCGCACGCCGCTCGAGGCGATCGTCGGCTTCCGCTTCTCCCTGCCGCTCCAGAACCGCGCCGCCCGCGGCCGCGTCGCCGAGGCGCGCGCGGAGATCGACGCGCTGGAGGCGCGCAGCCGCTTCCTCCAGGACCAGATCGCGGTCGAGGTGGAGGGCGTCGCCATCGCGGTGGGCGGCGCGGAGCGGCTGGCGGAGGCGGCGGAACAGGAGCGCGCCCTCGCCGACCGGCTCGCGGCGGCGGAGCGGCGGCGCTTCGACCTGGGATCGAGCGACTTCTTCCTGGTCAACCAGCGTGAGGAGACCGCGACCGACGCGCAGGTCCGGCTGATCGACGCCCAGGCGCGCATCGCGGCGGCCAGGGCCGAGCTGGCGGCGGCGACGGCAGACCGGGCGGCGTTGGGGTTGGAGTAAATTCCCCTCTCCCCTCCGGGGAGAGGGGCGAAGCTGCGCAGCAGCGAGGGGAGAGGGGCAGTGTCGAAGCGGCGGTACACTGCCCCTCTCCCGCCTTCGCTTCGCTCAGGCACCCGCATCAGGTAAACCGTCCCCCAGACGGTTTAGGTCATGCCGGGGGCATGACCGACCTGATGCGCCCCGGAGGGGAGAGGGAGATGGGCGTTCTGCGCTCCACCCACCCCATCCCCCGCCCCCTTCGCCTTCCTTAACCCGGCGTATACCCCGTCTTTACGCACCTCGTTATACATGACTCCCCGATAGCCGCTCTCGGCCGCGCTGGTGCGGTCGGCAGCCACATGGACGGAGCATGACGCACGGAACGGCGACCGCCTGGGGCGGCACGGCATGGGAGGCGCTGGACGCGCTCGTCGACGTCGACGGGACCGCGACGCATCCCCATGCGCGGCGGCTCCGCGAGCGCGGCGCCACTCGACGCGACCTGGCGGACGCGGCGCATGCGCTGTGCGCGGTCCACGGCACGCATCCGGGCCTCGCCGACGACGCGTTCGGGCGCGCGGTCGGCGGACCCGCCGCGCCCTGGCTCGACGAGGTGGCGCGCGCCTTCGCCGGCGAACGCCAGCTGCTCGCGCGCGTCGTGTCGGCCGCGGGGCCGCTTCCCTCCACGCCCGGCCAGGCGATGACCGACGTCGCCTACGCCGCGCAGCGCCACGCCTTTCAGATGCTCGCCAAGTCCGATCGCCCCGGCGTGGGCGTCGGCGCGGCCGCCGCGCTGGCGCTCGACTGGGTGGCGATTCGCCGGATCGTGGCGCACGCCGCCGACCTGTTCAGCGCGCCCGTGGTCCCGCTGACGCTGCCGCCGCCGCAGGAGACGGCGACGGTGCTGGGAGCGCTGGGCGACGGCGCCGCGGCCGAGCGCGCGCTGCTGTTCGGCGCGCGGGCGCTGCTCGAGCAGCACCGGGCGCTCTGGTCGCTGCTCGAGGCCCGCGCCGCGGCGCGCGGGGATTGACGGCCAATCCCTCCGGCCCCATCCGGGGCGGATGCAGCGCTTCGAAGGAACCAGCAGTTACGTCGCGACCGATGACCTGAAGGTCGCGGTCAACGCCGCGGTGACGCTCCGCCGCCCGCTCCTCGTGAAAGGCGAGCCGGGCACGGGCAAGACGGTGCTGGCGCACGAGATCGCCCGCGCGGTCGGCGCCGACCTGATCGAGTGGAACGTCAAGTCCACGACCAAGGCGCAGCAGGGCCTGTACGAGTATGATGCGGTGGCGCGGCTTCGCGACGGCCAGCTCGGCGACCCGCGCGTCCACGACATCGCGAACTACATCCGCCGCGGCAAGCTGTGGGAGGCGTTCACGCACTCGACGCCGCCCGTGCTCCTGATCGACGAGATCGACAAGGCGGACATCGAGTTCCCCAACGACCTGCTCCAGGAACTCGACCGCATGGAGTTCCACGTCTACGAAACGGGCGAAACCGTCCGCGCGGCCGAACGCCCGATCGTGGTGATCACCTCGAACAACGAGAAGGAGTTGCCCGACGCCTTCCTGCGCCGCTGCTTCTTCCACTATATCAAGTTTCCCGACCGCGACACCATGCAAGCCATCGTGGACGTGCACTTCCCCGGCATCCAGCGGATGCTGGTGTCCAAGGCCATGGACGTGTTCTACGACATTCGCGAGGTGCCGGGGCTCAAGAAGAAGCCGTCGACCAGCGAGCTCTTGGACTGGCTCAAGCTGCTGCTGCACGAGGACATGCCGCTGGACGTGCTGCAGAACCGCGACCCGACCAAGGCCATCCCGCCGCTCCACGGCGCGCTGCTCAAGAACGAGCAGGACGTGATGCTGTTCGAGCGGCTGGCGTTCATGGCGAAGCGTCAGGCGCGGCCTTGAACGCTTAAGTGATCGAGAGCGGCACGCACACGCCGGGCGTCGACGCCCGCGACTTCGCGTTGCCGCCGCAGACCGCGCTCCGGTACGAGCTGCCCGCGCCCGCCTTGCGGGACTATGTGGCCGATTATCACGTGCTCGACTCGGAGGGGCCGGACGTCGAGGGCGCGGTCAACTTCCTGTTGCCGAGCTGGCCGGCGATCCGCCTGATCCTGACGGATCGGCCGATCTCGCTGCAGGTCGGGCCTCGGTTCTATGATCCCCTGCCGCGCTACGCGCTCTACGGCACGACGAGCCAGGCGATGCGGATGACCTCGAACGGCGGGGTGACGATCGGGGTGGCGCTGAAGCCGTCGGGCTGGGCGCGGCTGTTCGACAGGCGGGCGGACCTGTACCGCGACCGCGTCGCGCCGCTGGCCGACGTCATGGCGTCGGCCCACGTCAACGAGCTCGTCGCGCGACTTGGGGCGTCGGACCGTGGGCCGGCGGTCAAGGGCATCCTGGACGAGTTCCTCGAACGCCGGCTCGGGCCGCCGCACCCGGACGAGCCGCTGATCGGGCGCCTCACCGCGCTGATCAACGACGACGAGACGTTCGACCTCGCCACCGCGTGCGAGCGCGTGGGCCTGGCGCCCGCGACGATGCGACGGGTGAGCCTGCGGCATTTCGGCTTTCCGCTGAAGACGCTGCTAATCCGGACGCGCTTCCTGCGCTCCTTCGCGCGCATCATGATGGAAGGCGCCGACTATTCCAGCGTCGCGCCGGGCTATTACGACGCGTCGCATTTCCTGCGCGACGCGAACCGCTTCCTGGGCATGACGCCCAAGCGGTTCCTGCAGCGGACGCAGAACCCCTATGCCCAGGCCGTGCTGCGCGCGCGGGCGCTGGTGACGGCGGCGGATCGGGCGTCAAGGAACCGCTAACCATGTCGCGCAACCGGGCGCTCACCCTGTTCCGCTATGCCCGGGCGCCATGCGGAAGCTCGCTCTTCGGACGGCGATCGGCCTCGCGGCGCTGCTGACGGCGGCGCAAGGGTCGGCGCGCGAGCTGCTCGATTACTGGGGTCAGTGCGTGCCCTTCGCGCGCGAGGCGTCGGGCATCCGGATCTTCGGCGACGCCTGGACCTGGTGGGAGCAGGCCGAGGGCCGCTACGCGCGTGGGTCCAAGCCGAAGGTGGGCTCCGTGATCGTGTTCGCGAAGACCGATCGCCTGCGCTTCGGCCATGTCGCGGTGGTGAGCCGCATCGTGGAGAAGCGCGTGCTGATGCTGACCCACGCCAACTGGTCGAGGCGCGACGGCAAGCGCGGCTTCGCCGAGCAGGACGTGACGCTGCACGACGTGTCGGACGGCAACGACTGGAGCCTGGTCAAGGTCTGGTACCGCGACACGGGCGGGCTGGGCGGCGGCGTGTACCCGGTCAAGGGCTTCATCCACGGCGGCAAGCCCGCGGACGAGCTGTCGGGCGAGAACCCGGACTATGTGGGCGCGCTGATCGACGCCTACGTGCCGCGCTGATTGCGCGGCGGCGCGGTCCGGCGTAACTTCCGGGAAACGCTCGGGAAGCCGCCGCCATGTTCGTCCGCATCACCGCCGCGCTCGCGGCCGTCCTCCTTCCCGCGGCCGCCCGGGCGGATTGGCGTCATGAGCTGAGCGGCGTCACCGTGCCGGACGTCGTCGGCGACATGTGCCGCGGCGCGGAGCGGCGCGTCGAGCAGGACGGGTCCGACATCTTCGTCCAGTACGGCACCGACGCGGAGCCGGCGACGCTCTACGTCTACCGGTCGAGCCATCCCAACCCCGCGCTCTGGTTCGAGCGCACGCGCATCGCGATGCTGGGCAATGTCGGCGCGTTCGACGGCTCGGCCGCGCCGCGCCCCTTCACGCTCGGGCTGGCTGGAGCGCCCAATGGCCTGCGCGGCGCGTTCGCGCTGCCTGGCCGGCCGTGGAAGTCGACGGCGGTCGCGATCGCCCAGCACGGCGAGTGGCTGGTCAAGGCGCGCGTGACCTCGCAGACGCTCGACCCGGCGGGCGCGGCGAAGCGGATGGACGCGCTGCTCGCCGCGATCCGGTTCGCGGACGCGCCCAAGAGCGCGTCCCTGCCCCTGACCGCACCGGCGGCGTGCGCGGACGCGGCGACGTTCGCCGGCAAGCCGACCACGGACGACAAGCTGCGGGGCACGGGCGCCGCGGTCGGCGTGGTCGCGCTCGCGGAGGCGCACGGGGCCGTTTCGGGACTGGCGGGCAAGCCGGACGAGTGGTGCCGCGAGGAGGTGGGCGAACTCGCCAAGGCGGTCACCTACTATCGCAAGCGCGACGGCAGCGCCTGGACCGCGCTGCTCGGCGACGCGGGCGTGACCGCATCGGCCTACGCCTTTCCGGAGGGCGTGGGCGCGAAGGGCGCGGCGGTGTATCTGAACCGCACCGGCCCCGCGCTGCTGGTCGAGACGTACGACGCGATGCCCGACCTGCGCACGGGCGCGGGCGCGGCCCTGGCGGTGATGGCGGGCCAGCGTAAGCCGCTGGCGAGCATCGGGACCAAGCCGAAGAGCTAGGCCCCTCCCCGAACCGGTTCGGGGACGGTAAGGGGAAGCCATGTTCCTCAACTTCCTCGACGAGCTCCGCCTGGCGGGCATCCCGGCCAGCATGAAGGAGCACCTCGTGCTGCTGGAGGCGCTGGACCGCGACGTGATCGGGCGGTCGCCGGAGGACTTCTACTATCTGGCGCGCGCCACCTATGTGAAGGACGAGGGGCTGCTCGACCGGTTCGACCAGGTGTTCGCCAAGGTGTTCCGCGGATTGGAGACGAGCTATGGCGTGCAAGGCGCGGAGATCCCGGAAAAGTGGCTGAAGGCCGTCGCCGAGAAGTACCTCACGCCCGAGGAGATGGCCGCGATCAAGTCGCTGGGCTCCTGGGACGAGATCATGGAGACGCTGAAGAAGCGACTCGAGGAGCAGCAGGGGCGTCACCAGGGCGGCAACAAGTGGATCGGGACGGGCGGGACCAGCCCCTACGGCAACAGCGGCTACAACCCGGAAGGCGTGCGGATCGGCGGCGAGTCGGTCCACAAGCGCGCGCTGAAGGTCTGGGATCAGCGCGAGTTCCGCAACCTCGACAGCACGCGCGAGCTGGGCACGCGCAACATCAAGGTCGCGCTGCGCCGTCTCCGCCGCTTCGCGCGCGAGGGCGCGGCGGACGAGCTCGACATCGACGCGACGATCAACGGCACCGCGCGCCAGGGCTGGCTCGACGTGGTCATGCGGCCGGAGCGGCACAATGCGGTGAAGCTGCTGCTGTTCCTGGACGTGGGCGGGTCGATGGACCCCTGGGTCGAGCTGTCGGAGGAGCTGTTCTCGGCCGCGACGAGCGAGTTCAAGAACATGGAGTTCTTCTACTTCCACAACTGCCCGTACGAGGGCGTGTGGAAGGACAACAGGCGCCGTTTCACCGAGCGCACGCCGACCTGGGACGTGCTGCACAAATACGGGCACGACTATAAGCTCGTGTTCGTCGGCGACGCGTCGATGAGCCCGTACGAGATCACGCATCCGGGCGGGTCGGTGGAGCATTTCAACGAGGAGTCGGGCGCGGTCTGGCTTCAGCGGATGACAAATACCTATCCGGCGGCGGCGTGGCTCAACCCCATCCCGGAAGCGCAATGGGGCTACTCCCAGTCGATCCGGATCGTGCGGGAGCTGCTGGGCGACCGCATGTACCCGCTGACGCTGGAGGGGCTGGACGACGCGATGCGGGAGCTGACGCGGAAACGGTAGGGCGTTCTGACGCGCCGCGGTTCGTGCTATGCTCCTCCTATCGGAGGTAGTCCCATGCGTGCCATCGTCCTGCTGCTAGCGCTCGCGTCGCCGGCCGTCGCGCAGATGCCCATGACAGGTGCGCCCGAGCCGGCGCGGTGCCGTTCGCCGGGCGCGGACCGGGCGCAGGTCCAGCCGAAGGGGCCGGCGCGGCCTCGGCCGCTGATCGAGATGCCGGACGCGCGGCCGGTGCTGACCGTCTATCGGCAGGTGAACGGGTGCAGCGTGCTGCTGGTGAAGGAAGGAGGCCGCATCGTCGAGGAGCCGGTGGGCGCCCCCGAGCGGCGGCGCGTCTTCAGGCCGTAAGCAGCTCGATCTTGCGTTCGTAGCTCGCCACCAGCTGCAGACGGCGTGCACGCGCCTCCGTCGTCACCGCGCGCGCCGCGGCCAGCTTCTCGGCGCCCAGACGACGAGTGTAATACCGAAGATCAGATTCCATACGAAGTTCCCCGCCCCCGAGTCCCCGCAAACGTTCTAGAACGACCGGAGCGGACATTCCATACAACTTCTCGCACTCGTGCGCCGATTTGAGGGCCTGCTGCGCCGAACGGATCGGGGGCGATACGAAAAGGAACCGGGAAGGTGACCGGCGGTTAACCAGATCACCGGTTTTCCCAAGGAGTCCCACGTAGATGTCGCACATTCCCGCCAGCAAGATGCCCCACGCGCATGCCGAAGGTGACACGATCGACGAGCAGCCGCCGCAGCCGAATAACGCCCAGCCCGAGCCGGAGCCGACCACGGCCACCCCGCTGACCTCGCAGGCGCCCGCCACCGCGACCGGCAACCGCGAGGGTAGCAGCGCGGACGAGACGGCGCGCGACGCGGGCGCGCCGCAGGCGGCGGGCGGCGCGACCGCCCAGCCGGCGGTGGACGGCACGGTGACGGCTCAGGGCGAGAACGCGGACGCCGGGTCGGACGCGACCTCCACGGCCTCCAAGGTCCGCAGCGGCCTGCGCTCGCGCACCGGCATCGCGGCGCTGGCGATCGGCGGCCTCGCAATTGCGGGCGGCATCGCCGCCGCGCTCTTCCCGCGCGGTCAGGCGAAGGATGAAGGCAAGAGCAAGAAGCGGCGGCGGAAGAAGAGCTAAGCGCCCGCCTTGAACAGCGTCCCGCCGGTCAACGGCTCCGGTACGCCGGTCGTGCCGGGAAAGCTGATCGGCAGGCCCTTGAGGCTCCGCACGGCCATATAGGCGAAGCCTTCCGCCTCCACCGCGTCGCCGTTCCAGCCCAGCGCCTCCGCCGGCTCGGGCGTCAGGCCGGTGTAGGACGCGATCATTCGCAGCATCGTCGGGTTGTGGCGACCCCCGCCGGCGACGAGCAGGCGCTTGGGCCGCGCCGGCAGGTGCTCGAAGGCGGCGGCGACGCTGGCGGCGGTGAAGGCGGTGAGCGTGGCCGCGCCGTCCGCCGCCGACAGGCCGCGCGCGGGCTGGATCGTGAAATCGTTGCGGTCGAGCGACTTGGGTGCGGGCAGGTCGAAATACGGGTGGTCGAGCATCGCGGCGAGCACGTCCTCGCGGACCCGGCCCGCCGCGGCGAGCGCGCCGTCGGCGTCGTAACGCGCGCCCGTCTCCGCCTCGACCCAGGAGTCGATCAGGCCGTTGGCGGGGCCAGTATCGAACGCGACGAGCCGGTCGCCGTCGATGAAGGTGACGTTGGCGACGCCGCCCAGGTTGAGCACCGCCACCGGCTGCTCGAGCCCGCCCGCCAGCGCGCGATGGTAGACGGGGAGCAACGGCGCCCCCTGCCCTCCCGCGGCGACGTCGGCGGAGCGGAGGTCGGCGACGACGTCGATGCGGAGCGCCCGGGCGAGCGCGTCGCCGTCGCCGATCTGCCACGTCCAGCCGCGATCGGGCCGGTGCGCGACGGTCTGGCCGTGGAAGCCGACGACGCCGACTTGGTCGGGCGACACCTCCGCCTGCTTCAGCAGCTTGTGGACGGCGAAGCTGTGCGTGCGCGTGATGAGCTCGGTCGCGGCGACGATCTCCGGACTGGGGCGCGGGCGGTCATAGGTGAGCGCGAGCGCGGTGGCTTCGGCGAGCTGCTGGCGGGCGGCGTCGGAATAGGGCTCGCCGCGGAACGCGATCGGGCGGACGAAACCCTCGCCGTCGGTCTCGATCAGCGCGGCGTCGACGCCGTCGAGCGAGGTGCCGGACATCAGGCCGATCGCGAGCATCTTGTCGGGCACAGTTTCAACCTTTCTCCGTCACCCCGGGCAGGGGACCCCAGCAAAGTACTACTTTGCTGGGAACCCTGACCCGGGGTCCATGCGCGGCACCTCTGTTCGCGACCGCGCTCTCGATCAAGCGGACGCGCATGGATGCCGGATCAAGTCCGGCGTGACGAGGGATAGTTAAGGCGGACCGGAGGCCGGCTGGAAAAATCCCGCACCCTCCACTATGTGCGCGCGCTCCCATGGCCACCGTCCTCCCCTCCCCGCCGCGCGTCGGCATGGTTTCGCTCGGCTGTCCGAAGAACCTCGTCGACTCCGAGCGCATCCTCGGGCGCCTGCGCGCCGACGGCTATACGATGTCGCCCGACTATCAGGGCGCGGACGTGGTGCTGGTGAACACCTGCGGTTTCCTCGACAGCGCCAAGGAGGAGAGCCTGGAGGCGATCGGCGAGGCGATCGCGGAGAACGGGCGCGTCATCGTCACCGGCTGCATGGGCAAGGAGGCGGAAGTCATCCGCGCCAAGTTCCCGCAGGTCCTCGCCGTCACGGGCGCACACCAGTACGAGCAAGTGGTGGAGGCGGTGCACGAGGCCGCCCCGCCCGCGCGCTCGCCTTACCTCGATCTGGTGCCCGGCGGCGCGGTCGAGGATACCGGCCTCAAGCTCACGCCCCGGCACTACAGCTACCTGAAGATCTCGGAGGGCTGCAACCACCGCTGCTCCTTCTGCATCATCCCCTCGCTTCGCGGCGACCTCGCCAGCCGGCGGCCGGACGCGATCCTGCGCGAGGCGGAGAAGCTGGTCGCGGCCGGCACGCGCGAGCTGCTGGTGATCAGCCAGGACACGTCGGCGTACGGCGTCGATATCCGCAACGAGCCGCGGATGTGGCAAGGCCGCGAGGTCTGGCCGCACATGACCGACCTCGCGCGCGAGCTGGGGCGGATCGCGCCCTGGGTGCGCCTGCACTATGTCTACCCCTACCCGCACGTCGATCAGGTCATCCCGCTGATGGCCGAGGGACTGGTGCTGCCGTACCTCGACATCCCGTTCCAGCACGCCTCGCCGGCGGTGCTCAGGCGCATGAAGCGGCCGGCGAACGACGCCAAGGTCCTGGAGCGCGTCCGCGGCTGGCGTAGCGTGTGCCCGGACATCGCGATCCGGTCGAGCTTCGTGGTCGGTTTTCCCGGCGAGACGGAGGAGGACTTCCGGTACCTCCTCGACTGGCTCGACGAGGCGCAACTCGACCGCGTGGGCGCGTTCCGCTTCGAGCCGGTGGAGGGCGCGGCGGCGAACGACCTGCCCGACCATGTGCCCGAGGAGGTGAAGGAGGAGCGCTACGCCCGCGTGATGGAGCGCACGGCGGCGATCTCCGCGGCGAAGCTGCAGGCGAAGGTCGGGCGGATGCTGGACGTGATCGTCGACGAGGTAGGCGACGAGGGTGCGACGGGGCGGAGCCAGGCGGACGCGCCGGACATCGACGGGCAGGTGTTCCTGCGCGACGCGGGGCACCTCCAGGTCGGCGACATCGTGCGCGTGGAGATCGAGGACGCGGACGAGCACGACCTGTATGGGGTTCCCGCTTCTATCTAGCCCTTCCCCGGCGAAGGCCGGGGCCCAGCTAGGGCCATATCGCGATCGAGAGTGTCCACCTACAACGGCCATCGTGACTGGGCCCCGGCCTTCGCCGGGGAGGGAGCGATATGAAGGCTCGTGCTTGCCGTTCCGGCGGCGGTCTTGCACAAACCGGGGCCATGAACCCCTACCGCCTCGCGCTCGCGCTTCCGCTCGCCTTCCTTGCCGCCCCCGCCCTCGCCCAGCAGCTCAGCCCTGAGGAGGCCGCCGCCGTCGACCGGCTGGTCACGATGACGCTCGCCGACACGGGCGTGCCCTCGGCGTCCGTGGCGATCGTACGCGGGGGCGAGACGGTGTTCACCAAAGCGTACGGCAAGCAATCGGAGCGGGCTGGCGCGGCGGACGCGAAGGCGATCTACCCGATCGCGTCCATCTCCAAGCAGTTCGTCGCCGCGGTGCTCCAGCAGCTGGAGAATGAGGGTAAGCTGTCGCTCGACGACCGGGTCGCGAAATACGTGCCCGACGTGAGCGGGGCGGATCGGATCACGATCCGGCAGCTGCTGGCGCACACCTCCGGCCTGCAGGATTACTGGCCGCAGGACTACAGCTTCGCGGCCATGTCGACCGCGACCAAACCGCAGGGCATCATCGACCGCTGGGGCAAGAAGCCGCTCGACTTCGAGCCGGGCGCGCAGTGGCAGTACTCCAACACCGGCTATGTCGTCGCCGGCCAGATCGCGAGCAAGGTGACGGGCAAGCCGATCGTGCAGCTTATGCAGGAGCGGTTGCTCAAGCCGCTCGGCATCCGTGCGGTGGATCAGGATGACGCCGTCGGGCCGGGCCATCCGCAGGGCTATCAGCGCTTCGCGCTCGGGCCGGTGCGGCTCGAGCCGCCGGCGGCGCGGGGATGGCTGTACGCGGCGGGCGACCTGGCGATGTCGGCGGGCGACCTCGCCAAGTGGAATATCGCACGGCTCAACCGCGCCGCGCCGCTCACGCCTGACGACTGGGCGGAGCAGGAGACCCCCGTCAAGCTGACGAACGGCGAGAGCAGCGGATACGGACTCGGCGTCGTCGCGGGCAATCGCGACGGGCGTCGCACGATCGAGCATTCGGGCGGCGCGGTCGGCTTTCTGCTGCAGAACATGGTCTTTCCCGACCAGAAGGCGGCGGTGACGGTGCTGACCAATGGCTCCTTCTCCGACACGAGCACGCGGATCGCGACGGGGCTCGCGCGCGTCGTGCTGCCGCCGACCAACGCGGAGGACGCCGCGGTGTTGACGGCGGCGCGGACGCTGTTCGACCAGCTGCGGCGGGGGCAGCCGGACGCGGGCCGGCTGACGGAGAACGCCCGCTTCTATTTCACGCCCGCGGCGCTCGCGGACTATCGCCAGAGCTTGAGCGCGTTGGGCGAGCCGACGAGCTTCACGCAGGCGGGCCGCGCGTCGTTGCGCGGCGGGTTCGTGCAACGGCGGTTCCGCGTGACCTACCCGAACCGGACGCTCGCCATCTCCACGTTCGCCGAGCCGGGATCGAATGGGCGGTGGGAACAGTTCATGGTCTCGCCGACCCAATGATCGACTTCTCCCAGCTCCTCCGGCCCGATCGCGGCGAACAGGCCCGCACCATCACGCTCGTCGACCCGGCGGCGCATGAGGAGTGGCTGGCGGCCCAGCCCAACGCCGTGCGTGACGCGGCGGAGATGCACCGCTTCTCGGCGAAGGACGGCACGCACCTCTTGGTGCCGAGCCCGGGGTCGGACCCGTGGCGCGTCGTGGCGGGCGTGAAGGACCGGACCTCGCCCTGGGCGCTCGCCAAACTGGCGCAGTCGCTGCCGCCGGGCCTGTACCGCATCGCCGGCGACAGCCCGCCCGCTTTGGGCTGGCTCCTCGCGCAGTACCGATTCGAGCGCTACCGCAGGAGCGACGACGCGGAGCCTCGCGTGCTGCTGACGGGCGACGCCGCGGGCATCGACGAGACGGTGCGCCAGGCGGAGGCGGTGGCGCGCGTGCGCGACCTGGTCAACACCGCCGCCGCCGACCTCGGCCCCGCCGAGCTGGAGGCGGAGACGGAGGCGCTGGCGCAGGCGTTCGGCGCGAGCACGGCGGTGACGCGCGGCGATACGCTGGCGAGCGACTATCCGATGATCCACGCGGTCGGCCAGGCGGCGCTGCCCGCGCGCTCGCCCCGGCTGATCGAGCTGGAATGGGGCGACCCGACCGCGCCCCGCGTCGCGATCGTCGGCAAGGGCGTGTGCTTCGACACGGGCGGGCTCGACATCAAGCCGTCGTCGGCGATGCGGCTGATGAAGAAGGACATGGGCGGTGCCGCGCACGCGTTGGGGCTGGCGCGGCTGATCATGGGCGCGAAGCTGCCGGTGCGGCTGCACCTGCTGATCCCGGCGGTCGAGAATGCCGTATCGGCGGCGAGCTTCCGGCCGGGCGACGTGCTCAAGACACGCAAGGGGCTGACGGTCGAGAACACGAACACCGACGCCGAGGGACGGCTGATCCTGGGCGACGCGCTCACCAAGGCGGCGGAGGGGTCGCCCGCGCTGATCTTAGACTTCGCGACGCTGACGGGTGCGGCGCGCGTGGCGCTGGGGCCGGACCTGCCTGCCACGTTCGCGAACGACGAAGCCTTGGCGGCCGAGCTGCTCGCGGCGGGCGCGGCGGTGGAGGACCCGCTGTGGCGGCTGCCGCTGTGGGACGGTTACGACGACATGCTGAAGTCGGACGTGGCCGACATGGTCAACGCGCCGGAAGGCGGCATGGCGGGCGCGATCACCGCGGCCCTGTTCCTCCGGCGGTTCGTGCCGGAGGGCGTGGCCTGGGCGCATCTCGACACGTTCGCGTGGCGGCAGGCGGCGAAGCCCGGACGGCCCAAGGGCGGCGACGCGCTGGGATTGCGAGCGGCGTGGGCGCTGCTGACGCGGCGCTACGGCGCGGCGATGCAGGCGCTGCCCCCGCCCCCGGTGGCGCTGCCGCGGGGGTAAGGATTCCCTCTCCCCTCTGGGGCGCATCAGGCCGGTCATGCCCCCGGCATGACCTAAACCGTCCGGGGGACGGTTTACCTGATGCGGGTGGCCGAGCGCAGCGAGGTCGGGAGAGGGGCAGTACCGAGCGTGGTGATTGCCCCTCTCCCCAACCCTCTCCCCGGAGGGGAGAGGGAGAAGAAGGTCAGCCCAGCTTAGCCGCAGCCTCAATGATCGGCACGAACTTCGCCGCCGTCAGGCTGGCCCCGCCCACCAGCGCGCCGTCGACGTCGCCCGCCCCGAGCAGCGCGGCGGCGTTGGCGTCGTTGACCGAGCCGCCGTAGAGTAGCCGGATCGCATCCGCCTCTCCGCCCGCCAGCTCGCGCAGCCGGGCGCGGAGCGCGCCGTGCATCGCCGCCACGTCCTCCACGGTCGGCGTGCGGCCGGTGCCGATCGCCCAGATCGGCTCATAGGCGACCGACAGCCATTCCCCCGCCGCGCCTTGCGGCAGCGACCGGGCGAGCTGGTCGGTGACCACCTGCTCCGCGCGGCCCGCGTCGCGGTCCTCCAGGCTCTCGCCCACGCAGAGGATGACGGACAGGCCGGCGGCGCGCGCCGCCTCCGCCTTGCCTTTCACGTGCGCGTCGCTCTCCGCTTGGTCGGCGCGGCGTTCCGAGTGGCCGACGATCGAGAAGCGCGCGCCCACCTCGCGCACCATCACGGCGGAGATGCAGCCCGTGTGTGCGCCGCACTCGCCCTGGTGGACGTCCTGCGCGCCGATCGCGACCGCGGACACCCGTTCGACGGCCGGATTGATCAGCGTCGCCGGCACCGCGACGGCGACGTCCACGCCCGGCGTCCCCGTCGCGGCCGCCTCGATCGCGTCCAGCTCGGCCAAGGCCCCGAGCGAGCCGTTCATCTTCCAATTGCCCGCGATCAGCTTGCGACGCATGCACCCTCCCCCGTTTCCGTCCGGCTTCCGATAGCGGGGCCCCGCGGACGCACAAGCTTGAACGACCCGGAACGGGCCCGTAAAGGTCCGCGCTTCGCGTTCATCTCGATCGGTCCAGCCCGCCCATGCTCAATTCCTTCCGGCGCTTCGTCAGGTCACGCGCGGGCGCCGTCGTCGCGTTCGTCGTGCTCGGCCTGATCGCGCTCGCCTTCGCCGCGACCGACATCACGGGCCTGACGCCCGGCGGCGGCGGGGTCGCGCGCAACGACGTGGCCGAGGTGGGCGGCCAGGGCATCGGCGCGGCCGAACTGCGGCAGGTGGCGCAGAGCGAGGTGGAGGCTGTCCGCACGCGCCAGCCGACCTTCGACGTGCAGCAATATCTGGCGGCGGGCGGGCTCGACCAGACGCTGGAGCGGCTGATCGGGTCCCTGGCGCTGTTCCGCTTCGGCGAGGAACAGGGGATGGCGGTCAGCAAGCGCTCGATCGACGGCGAGATCGCGAGCATTCCGGCGCTGCGCGGGCCCACGGGGCAGTTCGATCAGACGCTCTACGAGAGCCTGTTGCGCGAGCGCGGGCTGACGGATGCGCAGATCCGGCAGGACATCGCGCGCGACCTGATGGCGCGCCGCCTGCTCGCTCCGACGCAGGGCGCGAGCCAGGTGTCGCAGCAGCTGGCGCTGCCCTACGCCGCCTTGCTGCTCGAGCGGCGGCAGGGGCAGATCGGCTTCATCCCCAACAGCGCCGCGCCCGCCGGCCCCGCGCCGACGCCGGCGGAGGTCCAGGCCTTCTATCAGCGCAACATCCCACGGTACACCGTGCCCGAGCGGCGCGTGGTCCGTTACGCGGTCGTGACGCCGGGCCAGGTCGCGGCGCGCGCGCAACCGACCGACGCGGAGATCCAGCAGGCCTACAACGCCGACCGCGCGCGCTACGCGCCGACCGAACGGCGCACGATCACGCAGGTAGTCGTGGCGGACCAGGCGGGCGCGAACGCGCTCGCGGCGCGCGTACGCGGCGGCACGAGCGTCGCCGACGCGGCGCGCGCGGCGGGGCTGGCGGCGACGACGCAGGAGGAGCTCGATCGCAACGCCTATGTCGGCATCGCCGGGCAGGCGGCGGCGCAGGCGGCGTTCTCCGCGCAAGAGGGCGCTGTGATCGGGCCGGTGCGCGGGCCGATCGGTTTCATCGTCGCGCGCGTGGACGATGTCGTCCAGGTGCCCGGCCGCACGCTGGAGCAGGTACGTTCGGAGATCGTCGCCGCGCTGACCCAGCGCAAAACGGCGGACGCGCTGGCGGAGACGCAGCAGGCGATCGACGACGCGCTCAACGACAACGCCACCTTCGACGAGATCGTCACCGACCGGCGGTTGCAGCCGACGACCACGCCGCCCCTGCTGGCGAGCGGGATCAACCCAGAGGCGCCGGCCCAGCCGGACCCGGCGCTCGGGCCGGTCGTGCAGACGGCGTTCCAGGTCGAGGCGGACGACCCGCCGCAGCTCGTGCCGACGGGCGCGGACGGCGGCTTCGCGCTGGTGGACGTGGGCCAGGTCGTGCCCGCCGCACCGCGCCCGTTGGCGCAGATCCGCGATCAGGTGGCGCGCGACCTCGTCGCCGACCGCGCGCGTCAGGCGACGCGGCGGATCGCGGCGCAGGTGGTGGCCGCGGCGGGCCGCGGCGGCACGCTCGCCCAGGCGCTGTCCGCGAGCGGGGTGAACGTGCCCGCGCCGCGCCCCGTCGACGTCACGCGTGCGCAGGTCGCCGCCCGGGCGCGCGGCGCGGAGCCGGGCCAGGTGCTGTTGTTCAGCATGGCGCCAGGCACCGCCAAGCTGCTCCAGGCGCCCGACGGCTCGGGCTACTACGTCGTCAAGCTCGACCGCTCGGTCCCGGGCGACGCGCGCGCCAACGCCGGGCTGGTGCGCGACGTCCGCGCCGATCTGGGGCGGCAGATCGGCCGCGAATACGCCGAGCAGTTCGTCCGCGCCGCGCGCGCCGCGGTGGGCGTGGAGATCGACCGCGACGCGGTGACGCGCGTGCGAAGCGACCTCGCCGGCAACAACGCGCAATGAGAAAAGTCCGGCATGACCGGAGCGAATGAGCGGGCACTAAAGGACGGCCGCCCCGTCCTGCTCTCCCGCCGGCAGGTCGCCGACACCGAAACGCCCGTCGCCGCCGCGCTCCGGCTGATGGAGCCGGGCCGGGGCGATTTCCTGCTGGAGTCGGTCGAGGGCGGCGCGATCCGCGGGCGCTACTCGCTCATGGGCCTCGCGCCCGACCTCCTGTTCCGCGCTCATGGCGAGCGAGCGGAGGTCAACCGCGACTGGCTCGCCGACCGCGGCGCGTTCCGGCCGTGCGCCCGGCCTACGCTCGACGCGCTCCGGGAACTGGTGGCGGAGTGCCGCGCGGAGGTGCCCGACGGGCTGCCGCGCGCGCTGGCCTGCCTGGTCGGCTATTTCGGCTACGAGACGGTCGGGCTGGTCGAGCGGCTGCCGCAGCCGGAGGCGGACGCGCTCGGGCTGCCGGACATGGTGTTCGTCCGCCCCACGGTGATCCTGGTGTTCGACCGGCTGGCGGACGAGCTGCACCTCGTCGCGCCCGCCTGGCCCGACCCCCGACGCGATCCGGCGGCGGTGCTCGCCCAAGCCGAGGAGCGGCTGGAGGGTGTCGCGGCGCGGCTGGCGAACACGCCCCTGCCCCCGCCCGTCCGCGCGGAGGCGGCGGAGCCCGCCTACACGCCCGCGCTCGCGCCCGGACGCTACGCCGCGATGGTGGCGCGCGCGAAGGAGTATATCGCGGCGGGCGACATCTTCCAGGTGGTGCTGGCGCAGCGCTTCTCCGCGCCGTTCGCCCTGCCGCCGTTCGAGCTGTATCGCAGCTTGCGGCGCATCAACCCGTCGCCGTTCCTATATCATCTCGACCTGCCCGGCTTCGCGCTGATCGGCTCCAGCCCGGAGATCCTGGTGCGCGCGCGCGACGGCGAGGTGACGATCCGGCCGATCGCCGGAACCCGCCCGCGCGGCCGCACCGCGGCGCAAGACGAGGCGAACCGCGCGAGCCTGCTGGACGATCCCAAGGAGCGCGCCGAGCACCTGATGCTGCTCGACTTGGGCCGCAACGACGTGGGCCGTGCGGCGCGGCCGGGCAGCGTGCGCGTGACCGACAGCTATACGGTCGAGCTGTACAGCCATGTCATGCACATCGTGTCCAACGTCGTGGGCGAGCTCGATCCCACCAAGGACGCGCTGGACGCGCTGTTCGCGGGATTTCCGGCGGGCACGGTGTCGGGCGCGCCCAAGGTGCGGGCGTGCGAGGTTATCGCGGAGCTGGAGCCGGAGCGGCGCGGCGCCTACGCGGGCGGCGTGGGGTATTTCTCGCCGGACGGGTCGATGGACTCGTGCATCGTGCTGCGGACGGCGGTGGTGAAGGACGGGACGATCCACGCGCAGGCGGGCGCGGGGATCGTGGCGGATAGCGATCCGGCATATGAGCAGCGCGAGTGTGAGGCGAAGGCGGGGGCGATATTGGCGGCGGCGTGCGACGCTGTATCGAGGGCGGGAGAGACTCGGTTCGGACAGTAGGACGCCGGGCGGCTTGGCGCGCGCCGCGCCAAGACTCGCCCAAGCCCGGCCGGCGAGCGGGCGAGCCTACTCGCCCGACTCGTTCGACGACGCGGCTTTGCCGCGGCGGGCCGTGTCTCGTCGCCGCGTCCGCCTCGTCACCCCGGACTTGTTCCGGAGTCCATCGTGGTACGCGCGCTCCGGCCGGTTCGTTGGCGCAACGATGGATGCCGGAACAAATCCGGCATGACGGTGTAAGAACGGAGGCTGTGGATAGCGCCGCGGCGAAGCCGCGTCGTCGGCCGACACGCGCGAGAGCGAGTTCGCGCGGTCGCCGGCCGGAGTTCGGCTGATCCTTGCTTAGCGCTCTGCGCTAAGCTCGGGCCTTACTCGTCCTCACCCCCCGGCACCGCTCTCTCCGCCCGCCGCTGCTCCCGCCGCCCCGCGACATAGTCGGGGCTCTGGAACGTGGCGCAGCCCGTCTGGCCGCCCGTGCCGATCGGCGAACAGGTGTTGGGCAGGCCGCCCGCGACCCGGCTCGCGTCGCGCACCACCTGCGCGCGCGCGGCCCAGGCCTGGTTCTGCGCCGGGATCGGGCCCTCGTCGCGCACCGCGGGCGGGATGCGGTAGGGGCTGCCGCCCGGTGAATAGCACACGACTACCTCGTCGGAGGTCGACGGCGGGCACGTCTCGCCCGGCTGCACGGTGACGGAGCGGATGCGCTGCGGCGTGTCGCCGGTCTGCGCGGCCGCGGGAACGGGCGTGCGTGGCCCCTCCTGAATCTGTGCTCCGTTCTGCGCCAGGACCGCCAATATCGCCAGATACATCATCGACCCGTTCTCCTTCCTGCCCCAACGTTCGGCGGGGCGGCTTGCTCCGCGATGGACCGGCGTTCGTCGCAGGGCAACGACCCATTGCGCATGCCCGGCTATAGCTTTAGCCGATCGCCCCATGATCCTCGTGATCGACAACTACGACAGCTTCACCTGGAACCTCGTCCACTACCTTATGGAGCTGGGCGCGGAGGTGGAGGTCGTGCGCAACGACGCGATCTCCGCGGGGCAAGCCTTGTCCAGCGGCGCGAGCGCGTTCCTGATCTCGCCCGGCCCCAAGACCCCGGACGAGGCGGGCGTCAGCCTCGACCTCGTCGCCGCGTGCGCGGACCAGGGACGGCCGCTGCTCGGCGTCTGCCTCGGCCACCAGGCGATCGGGCAGCATTTCGGCGGACGAGTCAAGCGCGGGCACCTGATGCACGGCAAGACCAGCCCCGTGCTTCACGACGGCACCGGCCTGTTCCGCGACCTGCCGAGCCCCTTCCAGGCGACGCGCTACCACTCGCTGGTGGTGAACGACGTGCCCGACGCGCTCACCGTGAACGCGCGCTCGGAGGACGGGGCGGTCATGGGCTTCCGGCACGCCACGCTGCCCATCCACGGCGTCCAGTTCCATCCGGAGTCGATCGCGACCGAGCACGGGCACGCGATGCTGGCGAACTTCCTGCGCGAGGCGGGCGTGAAATTGAAGGAGCGCGCGTGACCTCGCTCGCGCTGCTGCCCGATCCGTCCACGCCGCTCTCGCGCGAGTCCGCGCGTCAGGCGTTCGCCGACATCCTCGACGGGCGGGCGTCGGAACAGGGCATCGCCGAGTTCCTCGTCCGCCTCTCCGACCGCGGCGAGACGTCGTTGGAGATCGCGGAGGCGGCGCGGTCCTTGCGCGAGCGGCTGATCCCCATCGACGCGCCCGCGGGCGCGATCGACGTGTGCGGGACGGGCGGCGACGGGCACCATACGCTTAACGTCTCGACGGCGGTCGCGCTGGTGGTCGCGGCGGCGGGCGTGCCGGTGGCGAAACACGGCAACCGCGCCGCGAGCAGCAAGGCGGGCGCGGCCGACACGTTGGAGGCTTTAGGGCTCGACATGGCGCGCGCAGGCGCGACGGCGGAGGGCTCGCTAAGGGATCTTGGCATCTGCTTCCTGTTCGCCGCCAACCACCACCCCGCGATGCGGCGCATCCAGCCGATCCGGCAGCGGCTGGGGCGGCGGACGATCTTCAACCTCATGGGCCCGCTCGCCAACCCGGCGCACGTCACGCGCCAGCTGCTCGGCATCGCTCGGCCCGACTACGCGCCCGTGTTCGCCGAGGCGCTGACGCAGTTGGGTACGGAGGCGGCGCTGGTGGTGTCGGGCGAGGAGGCGGTCGACGAGGTGTCCGGCGCGGGACCCACGGTTGTGGTGTCCGTGGGTTCGGTCAGCCTGCCTGAACACGTCGCGCCGGAGGACGCCGGTCTGCCGCGCCACCCGATCAGCGCGATCCGCGGCGGCGACGCCTATGAAAATGCCGCCGCGCTCCGCCGTCTGTTGAACGGCGGTGACGGCGCGTACCGCGACGCGGTGCTGCTCAACGCCGCCGCTGCGCTGGTCGTGGCGGGGCGCACAGCCGACTTGCGGCAAGGCGCGGAGATCGCGGCGGGCGCGCTCGACGGCGGCGCGGCGGGGCGGCTGCTCGATGCGTGGATCGCCTACGGGTGACGATCCTCGACCGTATCCTGGAGACCAAGCGCGAGGAGGTCGCCGAGCGCCGCGCGCGCGTGTCGCTGGCCGAACTAGACCACCGCATCGCCCAAGAAGGGCCGCCCCGCGGCTTCAGGGCGGCGCTCGACTGGCGCAGCGCGGACGGTTACGCGCTCATCGCCGAGGTCAAGCGCGCCAGCCCGTCCAAAGGGCTGATCCGCCCCGACTTTGACCCGCCCGCGCACGCGCGCGCTTATGTGGAGGGCGGGGCCGCGTGCCTGTCGGTGCTCACCGACGAGCGGTATTTTCAGGGCTCGGACGACTATCTCGTCGCCGCCCGTGCTGCGGTCCCCCTGCCCGCGATCCGCAAGGATTTCCTGATCGACCCGTGGCAGGTCGCCGAGTCCCGCGCGCTCGGCGCGGATGCGGTGCTGCTGATCATGGCGGCGCTCGACGACGCGGCCGCCGCCGAGATCGAGGCGGCGGCGCTGGAGCTGGGCATGGACGTGCTCGTCGAGGTGCACGACCGCGACGAGATGGATCGTGCGGCGCGGCTCCGGTCGCGGCTGATCGGTGTGAACAACCGCGACCTGCGCACCTTCACCGTCGACTTCGCCAGGACCTACGAGCTCGTCGCGCACGCACCCGAAGGCTGCACCTTCATCGCCGAGAGCGGCCTCACGACGCGCGCCGACCTGGACGCGATGGCCGAGCACGGCATCCGCTGCTTCCTAATTGGCGAGAGCCTGATGCGGCAGCCGGACGTCGCCGCCGCGACGCGGGCGCTGGTGGGATGAGCGGGCTCACCCACCTCGACGAGAGCGGCGCGGCGCGGATGGTGGACGTCGCCGGCAAAGCGATCACCCGGCGCGAGGCGACCGCGACCGGACGGATCACCATGTCGCCGCAAGCCGCCGCCGCGATCCGCGAGGGCGCGGTGAAGAAGGGCGACGTGCTCGCCGTCGCGCGCGTGGCCGGGATCATGGGGGCCAAGCGCACGAGCGATCTGATCCCGCTCTGCCATCCGCTGCCGCTGACCTCGGTCACGCTCGACGTCGTGCCTGACGACACGGGCGTCACCGCCAACGCCACCGTTTCGACCGACGGCAAGACGGGCGTGGAGATGGAGGCGCTGACCGCCGTCTCCGTCGCGCTGCTCACGATCTACGACATGGCCAAGGCGCTCGACCGCGGCATGGAGATCGGCGGCGTGCGCCTTCTCGCCAAGTCGGGCGGGCGGTCCGGGGACTGGACAGCGGATTGATCCGATATATTAGGCGCGCGCTTCGCCGTCCCTCCCCGAGCCGCCCTTCATGATCCTTTCACCACAGGCCGAGGTCTCCGCGACCGAGCGCGAGCGGGGATTGCGCAACCTGCTGATCGACGCCGCCTTCGCGACCGCGATCGGCGCGTTGAATTCCGGCGTGGTGCTGCTCGCGCTCGCGATCCACATCGGCGCGAGCAACCTGCAGATCGGCGTCCTTGCCGCTATCCCGCTCCTTACCCAGATCCTGCAAGCGCCCGCGGTGACGCTGGTCGAGCGCGTTCGGCGACGGCGGCTCATCTCGGTCGCATGCGTCTTCACCGCCAGGCTGGCGCTGCCGATCTACGCGCTCGTCCCCTTCATCCCCGACCGCGACGCGGCCGCCGCTGTGCTGATCCTGGCGGCGCTGATCCATTACGGGCTGAACGCGGTGGGCTCGTGCAGCTGGAACAGCTGGATGCGCGACCTCCTGCCGCAGGATCGGCTGGGCGCCTTCTTCTCGCGGCGCAACCTGTACGGGACGGCCGTAAGCGCGGCGGCGACGGTGGGCGCGGCCTGGGCGTTGCAGCGCGCGACGGGGTCGGAAGCGGCGGGCGACCGCGTCTACGCGTCGCTCTACGCCG
Organism: Sphingomonas lenta; assembly: GCF_002288825.1. Taxonomy (GTDB): domain Bacteria; phylum Pseudomonadota; class Alphaproteobacteria; order Sphingomonadales; family Sphingomonadaceae; genus Sphingomonas; species Sphingomonas lenta. Next base: position 186,714 of record NZ_NSLI01000001.1, on the reverse strand, counting down.
TCGGCTTCCTGTGCGGGCTGGTCAGCACCGCCGCGCTCGCGCGCGTGCCCGAACCGCGCATGCCGTCGCCGGCCGGCGCGCCCTCGCTGCGCCGCCTGCTCCTGCAGCCTCTGCGCGACGTAAACTTCCAGCGCGTGCTCCGCTATCTCGCAAGCTGGCAGTTCGCGGTGAACCTCGCCACGCCGTTCTTCACCGTCTATTTCGTGCGCGAGCTCGGTTTCAGCATGGGCTTCGTGCTGATCCTGTCGGTGGTGAGCCAGCTCGCGAACGTCGCGGTGGTGCGCGGCTGGGGACGGCTGTCCGACCGGTTCGCGAACAAGTCGGTCCTCGCGGTCGCCTCGCCGCTCTACCTCCTCTGCATCGCCGCCATGGCGTTCGCGAGCGAGTTCGAGGGTGCATGGACCCGTGCGGGCTATCTGGTGCTGCTGCACGTTCTCATGGGCGCGGCGCAGGCGGGCGTGGGGCTGGCGACGAACAATATCGTCATCAAGCTGAGCCCTGCGGGCGCCGCCACCGGGTACATGGCGACCAACGCGCTGGTGGGCGCGCTCGCGTCCGGCACAGCGCCGATCGTCGGCGGCTGGCTCACCGATTTCTTCGCGCGCCGTCAGCTCACCCTGTCGCTCGACTGGACGGGGCCGAGCGGCACGGCCGAGCTGTTCGGCGTGGGCGTGGCGCACTGGGAGTTCTTTTTCCTGCTTGCCGCCGCGCTCGGCCTGTACGCGCTCCACCGGCTGGCGGCGGTCGACGAGCCGGGTTCGGTCGAGGGCCGCGAGGTCGTCGACCACATCGTCGCTCAGGCGCGCTACAACCTTCGCAACGCTTCCTCGGTGGCGGGCGTGCGCCAGGCGCTCGCCTTCCCGGCGGGCGCGCTCATCAAATCGCGCGAGGGCACGCGCTTCGTGCTGGAGTCGCTGTTCGAGCGCCACCGCGACGTGAAGCAGCCCGCGGCCGCGTCGGAGGCGGTCGGCACGCTGCTCGACGCGACATTCGAGCCGATCCCGGACGACGAATTCGAGGCGTTGCTCAGGAAGCTCGACGAGCGGAGCTGACGCCTTACCCGAACTGGTGCTTCAGCGTGACGTAGGGCAGCAGGTGCTCGTTGCGCTTGCGCAGCTCGAAGAGCGACGGCTCGCGCGTGCGGCGGTCGGGAAAGAAGAAGGTGCGCTCGCGATAACCCGCCGCGTTCGTCAGGTTGTCGATCCCCAGCGTGATCGTGGTGCGCGGGCTGGGCCGGTACTCCGCGAAGATCTCGACATAGGGATAATCGAACCGGCTCAGATCCTCCTCGTCGCGCCGATAGAAGACCGACGGCTCCGCGCCTTCCAGCGAGAAGCCCCAGGCGAAACGCTTGAGGTCCTGGCGGAAGCTCGCCTCGAATACGAAGGGCGACGTGCCGGAGAACTGCCGGAACTCCTGCGTATACGGGTCGCGCACCGACGTATCGACGTACGACAGGTACAGCGTCGCCCGCCCGCCGGGCACGCCTAGCGTCTTCAGGGGCGCGTCGACGCGCCCGCGCGCCAGGAACAGCTCGCCGTCGCCCAGATTGCCCGGCGCGTCGAAGCCTTCAGGCGTCGGCACGCGGTCCTGCACCAGCGAGATGCGGTTGTAGCCGAGCTCCAGCCGGACAAGCCCGTCGCCCAGGATCGGCCGCTCCACGAACGCCAGCCCCTCCCAGGCGCGCTGCGGCTGGAGCTGCGCGTTGCCGCCGTTGACGCGTTCGCTGGCGAGCTCGGCCGCGCTGATGAAGTCCTCGAACTGGAGCTGCGCCACCGTGCGCTTGACCGAGAGCTGCGCGTGCCACTTGCCGCCGGGCCGCCAGTCGAGTGTCGCGCGGGGCTTCAGGAAGGTGAGCACGCGCGACGCCTCCGCGTCGCCCGTCACCGTCAGCTCGGACGCCTCGAACGTGACTCCGACGTCGAGCCGCAGGTTCTTCGACAGGGGCCGGCCGGCGTTCACAAAGATCTCGCCGCGATACTCCTCCACCACCGCATCGTCGATCGGCAGGTCGATGCGCGCCCGCCCGCCCGGCGCGCCCGCGCCCAGTTGGAACAGGTCGGTGCGGCTGTCGAGCCGGTTGAGCACGCCCTCCACGCCGGTCTCCACCGTCCAGCCGTTCAAGTTCGGCCGGTTCCAGACGACGCGCACCAGCGTCTCGTCGCGTTCCTGCTCGACAAGCTGGTCGAAGCCGAGGAAACCAGGGTCGCCGATGCCTTCGAAGAAGAAGTCCTGGTACTCGCGCTGGCGGCGCGTCGCGAGGCCGATCAGCTTGATCGTACCGCCCGCCATCGGCACCGAATAATCGCCGCCCAGCTCCTGCGCGTGCACCACGTACCGCTGGAGCAGCGCGTCGTCGCGCGTCGGGCCCGTAGGAAAGGACACGAGGCTGGTCTGGTCGAGCGACTGCCGATTGCGCGACACGCGCGCGTTCAGGTGCATGGCGCGGCCTTCGCCGCCCAGATGCTCCCAGGCTCCCGATATGTAGCCGTTCGGCGCGCGAAAGCGGTTGAGCTTGTCGCGGAACTCGAGCTCGCGCCCGCTCGGCGTCTCGGCGATGCGGTCGAACCCTTCCTCGGCGGTCTGCCTGTTCTCCACGCCCACCGCGCCGGTGAAGCTCGACCGACCGCGACGGATCAGCGCCGACGCGCTGCCGGTCGGGAAGTACCGCCCCGTAAAGTCCCGCGACACCGTGCCTTCGACGGTCCCCGCGACGCCGCCCTCCGCGCTCAGGACGAGGTTGGCGACTTGCGGCCGGCCCGCATACTCCGCGCCGAACAGGTCGCCGCGCCCGACTTCGACGCGGAGCACGCGCGTCGCCGGAATGCGCTGGAGCACCGTCTCCAGCGTGTCGCTCTTGCTGCTCGGCCGCTGGCCGTTGATGACGACGTTGCCCGCCGCCTGAGAGAAGCCGCGCACCTCCGTGTCGCCCTCGTCCAGCGTGAAGCCGGGCACGCGTTCGATGATCTGGAGCGCGTTGGCGGGCGAGAAGGCGGCGAAGAAGGACGGCTCGTACACCAGCCGGCCCTCCGCGGCCGCGGTGGCGCCGGGCGCGGCCGGGGCGGCGGGCGTCTGGACCGGACGGGGCAGCGAGTCCGCCGCCGGGGCCGTGGCCGGGTCCTGCGCGGGCGGGACGCCGGGCGTGGGCGCAGGCTCGTCGGAACGGGTGGTCGACGGGTCGGCGGCGGGCGCGGGCGGGGTCTGCTCGACCGCTTGCCCGGACGCGGGGTGCAGGCCGGCGACGCCCAATGCGAGCGCGGCGACGCTTCCCAACCTACCAATCAACGACCCGACCCCTTATGATCATGACGCGCGACCCCCCGATCGCGCGCTGCGCGCCGATGCTTACCCTCGCGGTCCGGCGCGGCAAGCGTTATGATGGCGAACGGAAAGTAAAGTGATGAGCTGGGTCGAAAAAGTCACGATCGTCGTCGGCATGGTGCTGTTCATGGAGTGCTTCGCTTGGGGCACGCACAAATATGTCATGCACGGCCGGCTCGGCTGGGGCTGGCACCGCTCCCACCATGAACCGCACGACCACAAGGTCGAGAAGAACGACCTCTACGCCGCCGTCTTCTCCGTCGTCGTCACCGCCATGTTCACGGTCGGCATCTGGTACCCGCGCATCTGGTGGGCGGCGCTGGGGATCACCGTCTACGGGCTCATCTACCTGTTCGTGCACGACATGCTTGTGCACCAGCGCTTCGGCTTCCGCTGGGTGCCCAAGCGCGGCTACGCCAAGCGGCTCCTGCAGGCGCACCGGCTGCACCATGCGGTGAAGGGTCGCGAGGGCACGGTGAGCCACGGCTTCCTCTTCGCCCCCTCCCCCGCCCGTCTGAAGGCGCAGCTCCGCGCGATCGACGAGCGGGCGAAGGCGGACGCGCAGTGACGGAGAGACCCTCTCCTCCTCTCGTCACCCCGGGCTTGACCCGGGGTCCCGCTTCTTCTCTGTCTGCAGGACTAAGCGGGACCCCGGCTCAAGGCCGGGGTGACGGTGGTAGAAGGCGTCCGCGCCAGACCGCGATCGGCCTCACCCTCGCCGCCGCCATCGCGACGGCCTGGCTCGCCATCCACATCGGCGGCATCTTCTTCTGGAAATGGACGCCGGCCGGCATCCTGCCCGCCGCCGTGCTCATCCTGATCCAGGCCTGGCTCTCCACCGGCCTGTTCATCGTCGCGCACGACGCGATGCACGGCAGCCTCGCGCCGGGCCGGCCGCGATTGAACCGCCTCGTCGGCACGGTCGCGCTGGGCATGTACGCCGGGCTCTCCTATCGCCGGCTCGAGCCCAAGCACCACCTGCACCACCGCCATGTCGGCACCGCCGACGACCCGGACTTCAGCGCCGACCACCCGCGCTCCGCGCCGCGCTGGTTCCTCAGCTTCTTCGGCACCTACTACACGCACGCGCAGATCGGACGCATCACCATCGTCGCGATCGCCTACATGCTGCTCGGGGCCTCGCTCCTGAACATCGCGATCTTCTGGGCGCTGCCGGCGCTCACCGCGCTCTTGCAGCTGTTCTTCTTCGGCACCTACCTGCCGCACCGGCACGACGAGGAGCCGTTCGCCGACAAGCACCGCGCGCGCTCGACGCGGGTCGGGCCGATCCTGTCGCTCCTCACCTGCTACCATTTCGGCGGCTACCACCACGAGCACCACCTGTCGCCCGGCACGCCTTGGTGGGCGCTGCCCGCGTTCAGGCGCTCCCGTGCACCGGCGTCCGTTCGGTCGTAAGCGCCTCGTCGATCAGGTCGGCGGCGAGCGCCGCGCCGCCCGACCGGGCGATCTCCTCGCCTAGCTCGCCGGCCGCCCGCGCATAGCTCGGGTCGGCGATGACGCGCTCCAGCTCGCGGCGGATCTCGCCGCGGGTGAGGAGCGTGCCGACCACCCGCCCTGCCCCCGCATGCGCCACCCGCGCGGCGGTGGCGGGCTGCTCGAAGGCGATGGGCGCGATCACGCTCGGCACCCCCGCCGCGAGCGCGTCCATGACGGTGTTGAACCCGCCGTGCAGCACCGCCGCCACCGAGCGCGCGAGCACCGCCTCCTGCGGCCAATAAGCCCGCACCAGCGCGCCCGAGCCGATCCGCGCCGCATCCGCCTCCGACAACAGGCCGCCATGGCCGATCACGGCGCGGAGCTTCAGGTCGGCGCAGGCGCGCGCCATCGCGCGGAACACGCTCAGGCGGTCGCCCTGCAGGCTGCCGAGCGAGCAGAAGACGAGCGGCTCGTCGGGCAGGTCCGCCGCCTCGGGCGGATCGCGGAACGGCCCGCAGTAACGGAACGACGGCGGCAGCGCGCGACGCGGGAAGTCGAGACCGGTCACGCACTGCGCGACCTGTAGAAGCGGCGAAAAGCCGGGCTCCGGCTCTAGCCCCCACGCCTCCGCCGCGCGCGCGACCGCGCCATCGATGGGCCGGAGCAGCCAGTCGGACACGCGATAGCCCCAGGCGTTCCGCTCCAGTCCGCGCGCATCGTCGCGGTAGGACCAGCCGAGATAGGGCGGCGGCACCAGCGGCTCGCGGTTGAGTGGCAGGCCGGTGTGGCTGGTGACGTGAGGAAGCCCCAGCTTGCGCGCGACGAGCGCGCCCGCCGGTTCCGCCGCCTCGGCGACCACCGCCTCCGCACCGATCCGCTCGAGCGTCCCTGGCAGCTCGTCGAGCAGCATGCGCGTGATCCCGGCCGACGCACGGATCATCGCGGGCAAGCCGACCGGCCCGGATGCGCGCGCGAGCCGCCGGCCGTAACGCTCCAACGCGCCGGGGCCGTAGCCCGCCTGACCGACCGCGTGAAACGCGGCCCCGCCGCCGACCAGCGCCCGCGCGTCCGCCATGTGCACGAACGTGACGCGGTGCCCGCGCTCGCCGAGCGCCTCCGCGAGCACGGAGAGCGGGCGGAAATGCCCCGGCACCGGCGGCGCCACGACGGCGATGTGCTTGCCTCCCCCGCTCACCTCGCCCGTGTCGCTCAAACGGGCATAGAAGTCGCGTCCTTTCGCTCCTTCACCCCTCTCCCGCTTTCGCGGAAGAGGGATAGCTGCGAAGCAGCAGGGTGAGGGCCTGTTCCTCGGGATGCGCCCTGCTCAGGCCCTCGCCCTGGCGCTCACGCGCCGGTCCCTCTCCCGCCAAAGCGGGAGAGGGGATGGAGATCACCTTGCCGCCACCGCCGTCGGTCGCGCCGCCGCGACGAGCCGGTCGCGCTCCGCCGTCACGGCGGCCCGCGTCTCCGCCCGGCAACGCCGCGCCTCGTTCTTGCCGCGCACGTCATAATCCGCCGCCACCCCGCACGCGTCGCGGACGGCTCGCCCGATGCGGCGGTCCAGCGTCCTGACGTCGCCCTCCCGGTCGAGGTGCAGGTCGGCGTAGGACACGCGGCGCGTGCGGTCGTCCTGCGCGGACGCGGGCGTCCCCAGGGCCGCGGCGGCGAGCGCCGCGGCCAGCATTATCTTCAACATCGCTGTTCTCCGCTTCGTCGAGAAACCGAAGCGCCGGCGCGGGATCGTTATACGCCCGCCGACCCCCGTCCGCCGAACAACGATGTTGCGCGCCCGTTCTGCATTCCTGCAGATTGGCGGCGCTTATGCGTTACGGCAGGAGGTGCGCGTGCTCGACTGGGACGACCTGCGCCACTTCCTCGCCGTCGCCGAGACGGGCAGCACGCTCGCGGCCGGGCGGCGGTTGCGCGTCAGCCAGACCACCGCCGCGAGACGCGTCGCCGCGCTGGAAGAAGCGCTGGGACTTCAGCTCTTCGACCGCCGCCAGGCCGGGTACGCGCTCACGCCCGCGGGCGAGGCGCTGCTCGACCGCGCCCGCGCGGTGGCGCACGCGGCGGGCGACTTCGCCGACGCGGCGGGCGCGCTCGCGCGCGACGCGGGCGGCGAGGTGCGCGTCACCGCCGCGGCGATCATCGCCACCACCATCATGCCGCCGATCCTGCGCGACCTGCACCACGCGCACCCGGCGATCAGCATCGAGCTCGACGGCAGCGACGAGTTGCGCGACCTGGCCGCGGGGGCCGCCGACGTGGCGGTCAGGACCGGCGGGCCGCCGGACGGCCCCGGCCTGGTCGCGCGCCGCCTCTGCGACGACGAGTGGACCGTTTACTGCAGCCGCGGCTACGCCGCCGAGCATGGCCGGCCCGAGCGCCGCCGCGACCTGCCCGGCCACGAGTTCATCGGCGGCGGTGAGCCCGGCGTCTGGCGCATCTACCAATCGTGGCTGCAGGCCAACGATCTCGAGGCCGCGGTGGCGATGCGCCACAGCACGACCACCGGGCTGCTCGCCGCGGTGCGCTCGGGCGCGGGGCTGGCGGTGCTGCCGTGCCTCGTCGCCGACCAGGATCCCGACCTCGTCCGCTGCCTGCGCCCGCTGCCCAAACCCGAGCGCGGCCTCTGGCTCATCACGCACGAGCGCCTGCGCCGCACGCCGCGTGTCAGAACGGTGCTCGATTTCCTCGCCGCGCGCCTGCACGCGCTCGCCCGCGCATCGGCGGGCTGACGCGGCGGGCGGCTTGGCGGTAAGGGAGCACGCCATGCCCGCCCTGCTCCCCGTCGCCGAAGCGCAAGCCCGCCTCCTCGCCCTGGCCGAGCCCGTCGCGGCGGAGACGGTACCGCTCGCCCAAGCCGCGGGGCGCTGGGCCGTCGAGGACGTGCGCGCGCTCCGCACCCAGCCCGCCGCCGACCTGTCGGCCATGGACGGCTATGCGATCCGCCACGCCGACCTGCCCGGCCCCTGGACCGTCACCGGCGAGAGCGCGGCCGGGCGACCCTTCGCGGGCGCGGTCGGCAGGGGGGAGGCGGTGCGCATCTTCACAGGCGCCGCCGTGCCGCCCGGCGCCGACGCGGTGCTGGTGCAGGAGGAAGCGGAGCGCGAGGGAGCGACGCTGCGCCTGACGGGCGAAGGTCCGCCCCGCGTCGGCGGCAACATCCGCCCGCGCGGGCTCGATTTCTCAACGGGCGACGTCCTCATCCGCGCCGGCGAACGCCTGACCCCCGCCCGCCTGGCGCTCGCCGCGATAGGTGGCCAAAGTGCACTGAAGGTTCCACGCCCCATCCGCGTCGCGGTCGCCGCGACCGGCGACGAACTCGTCCCGCCCGGTTCACAACATATCTCAGCAGACCCGGCCAAGCTGCCGGAATCGAACGGCTTGATCCTGGCCGCACTGCTCGCCGGCTACCCCGTCGAGCTGATCGACCTGAGCATCCTGCCCGATGATGAGGCCGTGATGCGCGACACCTTCGCCAACATCCGCGCCGACCTCCTCGTCACCACCGGCGGAGCGTCGGTCGGTGACCACGACCTGGTCCGCCCCGCGCTGGAGGCGGCGGGCGGCTCCATCGACTTCTGGCGGATCGCGCTCCGGCCGGGCAAGCCGATGATGGCGGGGCGCTTGGGCGATGCGGTCGTGCTAGGCCTGCCGGGCAATCCCGTCTCCGCTTTCGTCACCGCGCTCCTGTTCGTCCGCCCGACGGTGGCGCGGCTGGCGGGGGCCGCCGACCCGCTTCCGCGCACCGCCGCCGCGATCCTGGGCGAGGACTTGCCCGCGAACGGCGAGCGCGCCGACTATCTCCGCGCCGCGCACGGACCCGACGGACGGGTGCGCGCATCGTCGGTGCAAGACAGCTCCATGTTGCTGACGCTGGCGCGTTCTACTTGCCTGATCGTGCGCCCGCCCCATGCGCCCGCGGCTAAGGCGGGCGACTCGGCTGAAATCCTAGACATAAGTTGAAGGTCCGGTTGACAGGGCAGTCGGCGTTCCATATTGGTTCCGCGTTCGTTCCCAGCGGAGACCCGCCATGCTCACGCGCAAACAGCACGAGCTCGTCTGCTTCATCAACGACCGCCTCGCCGAGACGGGCGTTTCGCCTTCCTTCGAGGAGATGAAGGAGGCGCTCGACCTCAAGTCCAAGTCGGGCGTGCACCGCCTGATTTCCGCGCTGGAGGAGCGCCAGTTTATTCGCCGCCTGCCCAACCGCGCCCGCGCGCTGGAGGTGCTGCGCATGCCGGAGCGCCCCGTCGATAAGAAGGCCGCGCCCAAGCCCGCCAAGGCCGCGCCGCCCCAGCCCGCCAACGACGTGGTCGAGATCCCGCTGCACGGCCGCATCGCCGCCGGCGTGCCGATCGAGGCATTTGAGGGCTCGACCATGCTCCCCGTCCCCGCCGCGCTGCTCGGCCAGGGCGAGCATTACGCGCTCGAGGTCGCCGGCGATTCGATGGTGGAGGCCGGCATCCTCGACGGCGACTATGCGCTTATCAAGCGCCAGGAGACGGCGCGCGACGGCGAGATCGTGGTCGCGCTGATCGACGGCGTGGAGGCGACGCTCAAATATTTCCGCCGTGAGGGCGCGATGGTGCGGCTCGACCCGGCGAACCGGGCCTATGATCCCCAGCGCTACGCGCCGACTCAGGTGCAGGTGCAGGGTCGGCTGTCGGGAATCCTACGCACCTACAACTGAGACGGTGCTCGCCGTCCCGGTGAAGACCGGGGCGGTAGCATCCGCCATCGGCCCGTGCGCCACGGATGCCGATCGCCCGGCCTGCGCGTCGTCACTACCCGCCCAGCCGCGAGCTCCACCGCTACACCCCCGCTCCGCTCCAGCGCCGGCCGGTCCAGCTTCAGCCACTTCGGCGCGCAGGTCCGCGGCAGCCGCCGTTCGCTGACGATAATGTCGACCGAGCGACACAGCGCGACGACCTGATCGATCGGCATCAGGTACGCGCTCCGCGTCGCCGCCACCCTGCGCCCACCCACTTCCGCTACGCACATGTCCCGATTGCACGCCGCCTCCGCTTGCTCGGCCAGCAGCAGCGGCTCGCCGTCCACGCCGCCGTTTTCCGCCAGCATGTCGCGGACGTAATCGCCCGTCCGGTCGCGGAGCATCGCGAGGCGGCCGTCACCTAGACGCAGCGCCACGTGCCGCCCGTCGCCGGTGACGAGCAGGTCGGGGGCGGGCGTCGCGATCGCCCAGACCGCGCCCGCCAGCACCGGCGCCGCGCCCCAGCGTCGCCATCGCGTGCGCCACAGCGCGACCCACAACCCGCCGCCGGTCATAAGCGCGAACGACTCCGTCGGCATGGCGGGCAGCGCCGCTACCGCGCCGGGCAGATCCGCGATCCAGCGGGACAGGCCGAGCAGCGCCGCGATGGCGTGGCCGGTCAGCCACCATACCGGCCCACCCAGCCCCACGCCGTCGAGCAGCAGCGCCAGCGCTTCCAGCGGCATGACGACGAACGTCGTGAACGGGATGGCGAAGATGTTGGCGAGCGCGCCGTAGAGCCCGGCCTTGTGGAAGTGGAACACCGCGATCGGCATGAGCGCGAGCTCCACCGCGATGCCCGTCAGCAGCAAGGACGCGACGCTGCGCCCGAGCCGCCGCGCCCACTCTTCCTCGTGCGGGCCGAACCAGGCGCGGACGCGCGGGTGCTCGTGAAGCGCGACGATGGCGGTGATCGCGGCGAAGGAGAGCTGGAAGCTCGGTCCCGCGACCGACTCCGGCCAGACGAGCATGACCAACAACGCGCCCACCGCGACGAGCCTCAGCGTCAGCGCCTCGCGTCCCATCGCGATCGCGGCGAGCACGAGCAGCGCGGCGACGCAGGAGCGGATCGTCGGCACCTGCGCGCCGGTCAGCCACGTATACCCGATCGCCGCGACCGCCCCCGCCCCCGCCGCCACGAGCGGCAGCCTGAGGTTGAGCGCCAACCAGGGCGAGAGCGCTAGCAGCCTGAGCGTGACCAACATCGTCGCGGCGACCACGGCGGTGATGTGTAGGCCGCTCACCGACAATAGGTGCGCGAGCCCCGCCCGGCGCATCGCCTCCGCGTCCTCCTCCGTGATCGCACCGACGTCGCCCGTCGCCAGCGCCGCCGCGATCCCGCCTGCGCTGCCCTCCAGCCGTGACTCGACGTGGCGCGACAGGCGCTCGCGTAAGCGCGACCCACCCTCGCCCGCGCGCAGCACCTCGACGGGTGCGAAGGCCCGACCCGTCGCGCCGACGCCGTCGAACCAGGCGACGCGGGCGTAGTCGTACGCGCCCGGCAGCGCCGCTTCGGGCGGCGGCATCAGCCGCGCGCGCATCCGCACGACCGCGCCGCGGCCGAGACCGGCAGGCGCGTCCACTTGCCCCAGGTTGACCCGTACGCGCGGCGGTAGCCCGGCATCCGGCGCAGGCGCGATCGTAACGCGCACCAGCTCGCGCGCGGGCAGCGGCTCGACACGCTCGACCGTGCCGGAAAAGCTGGCGATCACCGGCCGCGCGAGCACGGGTGCGGCGACCCGCTCCGCGCGCCACCATACCAGCCCCAGGCCGATCATCATCGCCAGCGCGCCGCCCGCGAGCACGACCGACAGCCGTCCTCCCCGCGCGAACGCCGCCCCGCTACACGCGACCGCGCCCAGCGCCAGCAGTGCCGCCCCCCAGCTGCGCTCATCGGGAAGTACGAACCATGCCGCGATGCCGGCGAGCACCGCGACCGGTAACCATAGAGGAAGCTGCTCGCGCTCGGCTTCCAGCTTCTGCTCGACCGCCACGCCCACTCGCGCGTGCCACTCGGCCATTGTTCGCCGCGCGGAGCCTATGCTAGCGGCGCTCGTGGCTGAACTTGCCATTCAACATCACAATGGGAGTAGGCGCGTTTGAGCGCAACCGAAACGAACTCGGGCGTCGTCACACGCTTCGCGCCTTCGCCTACCGGGTTCCTGCATATCGGCGGCGCGCGAACCGCCCTGTTCAACTGGCTGTTCTCGCGCCACCACGGCGGCAAGTTCCTGCTGCGCATCGAGGATACGGACCGGGCGCGTTCGACCGACGCGGCGATCGAGGCCATACTCGACGGCATGCGCTGGCTGGGCCTCGACTGGGACGGCGACGCGGTGTTCCAGTTCTCCCGCGCCGCGCGCCACGCCGAAGTCGCGAACGAGCTGGTCGCGGCCGGACGCGCCTACCGCTGCTATATGACGCAGGAGGAGCTGGCGGAGGCGCGCGCCGCGGCCGAGCGCGAGCGCCGGCCCTTTCGCCTCAACTCGCCCTGGCGCGACGCCGACCCGTCGAGCGCGCCCGCCGACAAGCCCTTCGTCGTACGCATCAAGGCGCCGCGCGAGGGCGAGACGGTGATCGACGACCAGGTCCAGGGCCGCGTGACGGTGAGGAACGAGGAGCTGGACGACATGGTCCTGCTCCGCTCGGACGGCACGCCGACCTATATGCTGGCCGTCGTGGTGGACGATCACGACATGGGCGTGACGCACGTCATCCGCGGCGACGACCACCTCAACAACGCCTTTCGGCAGCTGACCATCGTCAAGGCGATGGGCTGGCCCGAGCCCGTTTACGCGCACATCCCGCTGATCCACGGGTCGGACGGCGCCAAGCTGTCCAAGCGCCATGGCGCGCTCGGCGTCGAGGCATACCGTGACGAACTCGGCATCCTACCCGAGGCGCTGGGCAACTACCTGCTCCGGCTCGGCTGGGGCTACGGCGACGCCGAGATCGTCAGCCGCGAGCAGGCGATCGAATGGTTCGACCTCGCGAACGTCGGCAAGTCGCCGTCGCGCTTCGACCTGAAGAAGCTCGAGAACCTCAACGGCCACTATATCCGCGAAGCGGCCGACCAGCGCTTGGCTGGGCTCGTCGCCGAGCGCCTCGCCATGCCGGATCCCGCGACACGCGACCTGCTCGCGCGTGCCATGCCGGTGCTGAAGGTGCGCGCGGCCAATCTCAACGAGTTGGCCGACGGCGCGCGCTTCCTATTCGCGGTGCGGCCGCTGCCGATGGACGAAGCGGCGACGGGTCTGCTCGGCAGCGACGCGCCCGCGTTACTGGCCGCGGTGCACGCCGCGCTTGACGCGGTGGAAAGCTGGGATACGGAAGCGCTCGAAGGTGCGGTACGGCAGGTCGCGGAGGCGCAGGGCGTCAAGCTCGGTCAGGTCGCGCAGCCGCTCCGCGCCGCGTTGACCGGACGTAAAACCTCGCCCGGCATCTTCGACGTCCTGGTCCTGCTGGGCCGCGACGAGAGCCTGGCGCGGATCGCGGACCGGACGGCCGCCTGAGACGATTGGAGGGTAAAAGGTAATGAGCGACACGGCCAAGCTGAGCCTGGGCGGCAAGGATTTCGAGTACCCGGTCCTGTCCGGCTCGGTAGGCCCAGACGTGGTCGACATCCGCAAGCTGTACGGCCAGACGGACGCGTTCACCTACGATCCCGGCTTCACCTCGACGGCGAGCTGCCAGTCGAAGCTGACCTATATCGACGGCGACCAGGGCGTGCTGCTCCATCGCGGTTACCCGATCGGCGAGTTGGCGGAGAGCTCCAGCTTCATGGAGGTCGCCTATCTGCTGCTGAACGGCGAATTGCCCGCCAAGGACGAACTCGACAAGTTCACCTACACGATCACGCGCCACACCATGGTGCACGAGCAGCTGGCGAACTTCTTCCGCGGCTTTCGGCGCGACGCGCACCCCATGGCGATCATGTGCGGCGTGGTGGGGGCGCTGTCGGCTTTTTATCACGACTCGACGGACATCCACGATCCGGTCCAGCGCGTGATCGCGTCGCACCGGCTGATCGCGAAGATGCCTACGATTGCGGCGATGGCGTACAAGTACTCGGTTGGCCAACCGTTCATGTACCCGGACAATTCGCTCAGCTACACGGGCAATTTCCTGCGCATGACGTTCGGTGTTCCGGCAGAGCCTTACGAGGTGAACCCGGTCGTCGAGCGGGCGATGGACCGCATCTTCATCCTCCATGCGGATCATGAACAGAACGCGTCCACCTCGACGGTGCGTCTCGCCGGTTCGAGCGGCGCGAACCCGTTCGCGTGCATCGCGGCGGGCATCGCCTGCCTGTGGGGCCCGGCGCACGGCGGCGCGAACGAAGCGGCGCTCAACATGTTGCGCGAGATCGGCACGCCCGACCGCATCCCGGAGTTCATCGCGCGCGCCAAGGACAAGAACGACCCGTTCCGCCTGATGGGGTTCGGGCACCGCGTCTACAAGAACTACGACCCGCGCGCGACGGTGATGCAGAAGACGGTGCGCGAGGTGTTCGACGCGCTCAAGGTCTCCGACCCCGTGTTCGAAGTGGCGCTCCGGCTCGAGGAGATGGCGCTCAGCGACGATTATTTCATCGAGAAGAAGCTGTTCCCGAACGTCGACTTCTACTCGGGCGTGATCCTGTCGGCGGTGGGCTTCCCGACGTCGATGTTCACTGCGCTGTTCGCGCTCGCCCGCACGGTGGGCTGGGTCGCGCAGTGGAACGAGATGATCACCGACCCCGACCAGAAGATCGGCCGCCCGCGCCAGCTCTACACCGGGCCGACGCAGCGCTCCTACGTCCCCGTCGGGGAGCGCTGAGCTCGTGCGGCTGCGCCCGCTCTTGATGGTGGCGGGCGCGCTGCTGACGCTTATGGGCCTGCTCTGGATCGGCCAGGGGCTGGGTTACATAAGCTGGCCGTCGTCCAGCTTCATGCTCGGGCAGCGCGCCTGGGCCGATTACGGCGCGGCGCTCGCGGTGCTGGGGCTCCTGATGATCCTGGCGGCGCGGCGGATCAGGCGGTAGCGGCGCTCAGCCGCTGCCGGGCGTCCCCGCCGAGCCCACGCCGCCGCCGGGCGCGTGCGCGTTCGAGTCCTGGCCGCCGGGCGCCTTGCCCGTGTGGCCGCCGCCGGACTTGTTGTCATCGGTAGGCGCGTGCCCGCGGCCGTGCTCCGGCCCGCCGCGCGTGTCGTCGCCGCTGTCGCGTCGCGTTCCGCTCATGTGAAGTCTCCTGAGGTGGGGAGAGCCAACGATCGTGAGTCGCGACGGTTGCGCCTCTTTCCTCTCCCGCTTTCGCGGGAGAGGGACAGCGGCGCAGCCGCAGGGTGAGGGCCCGTTCTAGCGTAAGAGGGTGCCCTCACCCTGGCGCTGAAGCGCCTGTCCCTCTCCCGCAAAAGCGGGAGAGGGTTAGAGAGGCGGGCGGAGTTGCAGCGTGAAGCGCGCGCCCTCGCCCGGCGCGCTCTCGACGGTCAGGTCACCGCCCATCGCGCGGGCGAGGCGGCGGGCGATGTAGAGGCCGAGACCGCTGCCGCCGGGTTCGGACGGATCGACGCGCTCGAACTTCTCGAAGATGCGCGCCTGGTCGTCCGGCGCGATCCCTTTGCCCGTATCGGTGACGGTGACGCTCGCATCCGGATGGACGACGGCGTCAACCGTCGAGCCCTGCGGCGAGTAGCGTACCGCGTTGCCGATAAGGTTGACGAGAATCTGCAAAACGCGCCGGAAATCGCCAATTGCGGGGACGCTCATGTCGGCTTCCGGTCGGGCGATCGTGACGCCCGCGTTGGCGGCGCGGACGGAGAGGAGGCCGGCGGCGCGGCGGGCGAGGTCGGCCAAGTCGATCGGCTCGAGCTCGGGCTGAAAGTCGGGCCGCTCCACCGCTTCGAGGTCGGCGAGGTCGTCGACCAGGCCGAGCAGGTGCCGCCCGGCGCTGGCGATGTCGGCGGCGTAGGCGGCGTAATCGGGTGCGAGCGGGCCGTCGGCGCCCGCCTGGATGCTGTCGGCGTTGGCGATGATGCGGCCGAGCGGCGTACGCAGCGCGCGCTCCAGCCGGTCGCCGATGCTGGCGGCGACGCCCTCGGGCTGAGGACGCTCGACCAGCACGACGCCGCCCGCGAACCCGGCGAACGCGCCCTGGGCGTCGCGGCGCGCGAGCGCGGAGACGAGCACCGGGCGGCCCGACGGGCGCAGCTTGGCGGGCTGGCCGCTGAACGAGCGGCGATTGGCGAGCGCGTCGATGATGGGGAGCTGCCCGGCCGTGTCCGGCTCGAAGGTGAAGAGCTCGGTCACGGGCTTGCCGAGCAGGCCCACGGCGTCGAAGCCGTAGCGGAGGCCCGCCTCGATCGACGCGAAGCGCAGGCGCAGCGCGGCGTCGCTCTCCCAGCGCCAATCGGCGGCGGTGTCGAGCAGGTCGGCCTCGGCGTCCTCACCCTTTGGACGCCAAGCCTGCCGCTCGCGCCAGCCGGCGACGGAAAGGCGGACCCCCTCCGCCTCGGGCTGGGCGCGGACGAACAGCTCGATGTCGGCGTCGCGGTCGGCGACGGTGACGCTGCGCGCGATCGGCACCTGGAGACGCCGGGCGAGCCGCGCGAGCGTGGCGAGTTGCGGCACGGCGACGGGCCGGCCGAGGCCGCCGCCCGCGCGCATGACGAGGCCGAGCAGCGCGTCCTCCGCCTCCGCGAGCCGTCCGTCGGCGTCGACGAGGCCGTGCGCGATCTCCGCCGTCATCGCCGGCTCCTCGCCAGCGCGCGCACGGCGGCGCGGAAATCGTCGGCGAGCGCGAGCGGGGCGAGCGCGACACGCGCCGCGTCGCGGTCGTGCGCTACCGCCCAGTCGATCGCGTCGGCGAGCTGTTCCAGGTCGCGGCGCGGATCGGCTTCGGTCAGCGCGACGCCGATGCGCGCAATGCCGACCCGGTCGAGGCCGACGGCGTGCATGAGCAGGAGCAGCAGGTCGCCGCTCGGGTCCACGGCGAGGTGGCGCACCTGCTCGTAATCCACGCCCGCCGACCGGGCGAGCACGGCCACGAACAGCGTTAGCCGCCGATCCGCGACGGCCTCGGTCAAGAGCGGGCCGAGCTCGTCGGGCTGCGGGTCGAGCGCGGCGGCGAGCCTGGCGGCGGCGGCCTCGGGCCGGTCGGATTCGTCGTGCGCGGCGAGGCTGCGCAGGCTCGCTTCGGTGAGCGCACGGTCGCGGTCCGCCATGCCCGCCATGTCGGGCGACTGTTCGCGGACGGCGGCGGCGACGTACCAGGTGAGCCGCTGGTGCAGCTCGGCGGGCAGCTCGCTGCGGACGGGGCCTGAGCCCTCATGGGCGGCGCGGCGGCGGTTTTCGGTCGCCAGCAGCGCGAGCGCCGCGGTCGCGACGACGCCGTCGGGCGCTTCGGCGAGGCGGATGAGCAGGCTCGGACGGTCGGGTTCTATGACGGCGGTCGGCAGCGATCGGGCGAGCAGGTCGAGCTCGACGCGCGCGATCAGCTCCTCCATCAGCTCCGGGTCGCGGAGCAGGCCCGCCCGGCTCAGGCGGTCGAGCACGGGCTCGCCCCGAAGCAGCGCTTCGGCTTGGGACGTGCCGCCGCGGCCGGCGAGCAGGCGCGCGGCATGGCGGCGCACCTCCGCCTCGGTGGCGGCGACGATGCCGGCGACGACGGCGTGGACGGCGGCGCGCGTCCGGTCGGACAGCCGCGCCTCCTCGGGCATGAACAGGTCGTCGATGGCGTGGCGCAGCCTCGTGTCGACGCGCGCGTCCGCCCCGACGGCGCGCGCATGTGCGCCGTGGGCGGGCCCGTCTTGAGGAGGTGAGCCGGTCGACATCTACCCGCCTCCTAGCCGCGATGCGGTTAAGGGCGCACTAAGCCTAACGACTTCGTCGCCCTATCGCGTCGTACAAGGTGGCGGCGGCGTAGAGCTCGGCGGCGAGGAGGCCGGTGACAGGCGCGCCCGCGAGCGTGGCGGCGAGCGTGATGAGCAGGTACGCGCCGGGGCTCGCCCACCAGAGCGGCCGCTCGACGCCCGCCGCGGCGCGCTCGACCAGCACGCCGAACAGGACGAGCGAGATCGCCGCGACGATCGCCGTCCCCTCGCCCGACCAGCGGCCGAGCGTCCAGGCGAGCAGGAGCAGCGCGAGCGCGGGCAGGACGGCGCGCGCGATCGCCTGCCCGCGCGCGAGCGCCGCCTCGTCGCGCAGGTCGGCGAGCGTACCGCCGAGCGCGAAGGCGATCGTCGAGCCCAGCGCCGCCAGCAGACCGACCGCGTGCAGGTCGGCGTAGATCGCGGCCAGTCCGCCCGCGCCGAGCAGCGCTCCCGCCAGCGCCGCTCCCGCCGTAGGTATGCCGCGGGTGACGAGCGCGGGCAGCAGCAGCCGGCCGACGGGCGCCACGACCCAGCGGTCGAACCAGCCGCGCGCGCCCGACATCGCCGCCTGGAGCACGGTGCGCCCGCGCGCCTCCAGCGCCGCCGCGCGATGCTCCAGCCCGTGGCCCTCGGCCTTGGCCGTGGGCGGCAGCAGCAGGTGCGCGGCCCCCGCCTGTACGCCCGCGCGCAGCAGCGCCGACTGCAGGTCGTAGTCGCGCGGCATGCGGGCGACGTCGCGGATGCGCGGCACCGTCACGCGCGCGGCGCCCGCCCAGGCGAGCTTGCCGCCGATGCGCTCGAAATCGGGCCCGGCCTCGTCCTCGCCGACGACGAGCAGCGTGTCGCCGCCCTCGCCCGCGAGCGGACGCAGGACGTTCTCCGTGGTGACGAGCCCGTCGGCCAGCACGATCACGCGCGCGAGCGGGTGCAGCTTCTCCGCCGCCTCCGCCGCGGTGCGGACCGCGTCGACCGCCAGCCCGCGCTTGCCGATGCGGCTGATCGCGCCCAGCAGGTCGGGGGTGAGGCGCGCGACCGCCACGACGATCTGCGACGCGCCCGCGGCCGCCAGCAGGCGCGCCTGATACTCGATCAGCGTCGCGCCGGCGAACGGCAAGGTGGCGGCAAGCCGGTCGGGCCGGTCCTCCGCGTCGTTGATGGCGAAAAGCAACCCCGCAAGCATGGGGGGCGCTGTTAGGCGCGCGGAGCGGCCTTAGTCCAGTGTCACGCCAGACGGTCGACGGCGCGGCGCAGGCGGCGGAGCGTCTGTTCGCAGCCGACGGGCTGGTCGGCGACGTCGGCGGCGAGCGCCATCAGCCGCACCGCGCCGAAGCTCGCGGCCAAGCCCTTCAGCCGCCACGCGTTCTCTCGCCATTCCGCCTCGTCGGACGCTTTTTCGAGCTGGGCGAGCGCGCGCTCGGCGCTCTCGTGGAAAGCGACGCGGAGCTCGGCGATCAGGCCGGGCTCGTCGCCCACCGCCGCAGCCAGAGCCGCATCGATCGCACCGGGATCATATGCCATGACCTCGGCTCTAGCCTTCCGCGGTTAACGCGGAGTAACGGCTCGCATTGTCGCACGCCGGAAACATGGTAAACCGGCGGTAAGTAATCGGGGGCTTGTGTAGTGGAATATCGCGCCGAAGAAGGTTTCGTGGCGGCCGGCGGCTGGGATCAGCCGGAAGGCGCGATCGAGCATTTCGAGCCCGAGGAGAAGAATTGGCTGCGTCCCGCGGTCGCCGGCGGCGCGGTCGCGCTCTGGTTCGCGCTGGCGCTGTGGCTAGCGGGACCCAGGCTCGGCGCGCTCGACGGGCTCGGCCTCGTCCAGTTCCTGGCGACCCTGTGCGTGGTGCCCGTGCTGGTGATCGGGCTGTGGCTGCTCATCGAGCAGAACGGGCGCGCCCAGGCGCGGCGCTTCGGCGAGACGACGCGGTCGGTCCACGCGGACGCCGCGCAGCTCGACCGCACGGTGGCCGCGCTGTCGCGCCAGATCGACGCGAACCGCACGAAGCTGGCCGAACAGGTCACCGCGCTGCTCGCGATGGGCGACGCGGCGAACACGCGGTTGAGCGGCATCGCCAACGACGTGGGCGTGGAGATCAGCCAAATCGAGGACCATGCGCGCAGCCTGGCGCAAGCGGGCGCGACCGCGCAGACGAGCGTCACCGCCCTCCTCTCCGCGCTGCCGCTGGCGCAGCAGGGCGTGGACGACGCCGCGGACCGGCTGGATCGCACGTTGACCACGACGGCGGAGCAGGCGGCGCACCTCGAGGCGAAGCTGCTGACGTTGTCCGACCGCGGCCGCGACGCCGACGAGATCGCGCGCAGCTCGGCGCAGGCGCTGACGGATCGCGCCACCGACCTGGAGGCGCGCAGCGCGGCCGCCGCCAAGCAGCTGGAGGCGGTCAGCGCCAACCTGTCGCGCACGGTGGACGACCTGATCGCGCGCACCGCAGCGACCGTGGAGGGCGCGCGCGAGGGCCTGGCGGCGCAGGGCGAGGCGATGGTGGCGACGATCTCCGCGCATCAGCGCCAGCTGGAGCGCGTGTCGCGCGAGGGCGCGGAGGCGCTGATCGAGCGCATGGAGACGATCGACGCGCTCGCCGAGCGGCTGTCGGGCCGACTCGACGCTCAGGTGGCGTCGGGCGACCTGATCGTGGAACGTATGCGCACCGGCATCTCGGACGTCGAGGAGCGGATGAACCGCCTCGGCTCCGAGGGCGCGGAGCGGGCGCAGATGCTCGCCGCGTCGATCAGCGCGCTCGGCGGATCGGCCGACGCGATGACGGAGGCGCTGAAAGCGGGCGACGCGATGGCGACGCGGACGATCAGCACCACCGAGTCGCTGCTCATCGCGCTCGACGCCGCGACGCGCGAGATCGACGAGACGATGCCCGAGGCGCTGGAGCGGCTCGACACGCGCATCACCGCCAGCAAGCGGATCGTCGCCGAGACCAAGCCGGAGCTGCTCGCGCTCGTCACCGCGGCCGAGAGCACGCACGACGCGATCGAGGCAATCGCGGGCGTCATCGCCGAACAGCGCCGCACGCTGGATCAGCTGTCGGGCAACCTCATCGAGACGCTGCAGCAGGGCCGCGCCAAGGCGGACGGGCTGGGCCATACGGTCGAGGAGGCGGTCGAGCGGACGCAACGCTTCGTCGACGTCGCCGCGCCGCAGCTCGTCCAGGCGCTGGACCGCATCGGCGACGCCGCCGCCGCCACCGCCGAGGAGGCGCGGCGCACGCTGACCGCGATCATCCCGGAGGCCGCCGCGAAGCTCGGCACCGCGGGCGTGGAGGCGTTCCGGCGCGCCGCGGCCGGCTCGGTCGAGCGGCAGGTGCAGGCGCTCACCGCCGCGACCGAGGCGGCCGCTGAGGCGTCGTCGCAAGCGGCCGAGCGCGTCGCGCGCGAGACGCAGGTCATCGCCGACCAGACGGCGATCATCGAAGCGCGCATCGAGGAGGCGCGCGAGGAGCGCGAGCGGCAAGGCCGCGACAGCATGGCGCGGCAGACGGCCAATCTGATCGAGCAGCTCAACTCGGCCGCGATCGACGTCACCAAGATGATGAGCCCGGAGGTGGCGGACAGCGCCTGGGCGGCGTACCTCAAGGGCGACCGCGGCGTCTTCACGCGCCGCGCGGTGCGCCTGCTCGACGCCGCCGACGCGCAGCGCGTGACGCGCCTCTACGACTTGGAGGAGGGCTTCCGCGACGCGGTGAACCGGTACATCCACGATTTCGAGGCGATGCTGCGCTCGGTGCTGCAGCAGCCGGAGGGGTCGTCGCTGTCGATCACCCTGCTGTCGTCGGACATGGGCAAGCTGTACGTGGCGCTGGCGCAGGCGATCGAGCGGCTGCGCTAGGGTTTCATCCCCGCCCGCTCCCACAGGAACGCGTTCACCGTGGCGGGCGTGATCCAGCCGTTAACGTAGTTGGCGTAGTAGAGCGCGAAGGCGATCGCGGAGACGATCGTTGTGCGCCGCACGAGCTTCTTGAGTGAGAATTCGTGCGGCGCGCTGTCGGCCTGGCCGGGAACGCGCTCACCCCCGGCCTCGTCCGTGGTCCTGACGCCGAACGGCAGGACCACGAACACGGTAAATGACCAGAACAGGATGTAGATCGCGAGGGCGGAGGTCCACCGCATCGCGCCGCCCCCGTCAGGCCTGGATCAGCAGCACGTCGACGACGGGCTTCTTGCCCGTCCAGCGCGTGGCGACGCGGCGGACCGCCAGGCGCACGTCCTCGCGAAGCTTGTCGGCGGGGCGCTTGCGGCCGTTGACCGCCTCCTCCACCGCCTCGACCGCGTCGTCGATGAAGGGCTCGCGGTCCTCCTCGACGGGCACGCCCTGGAGACGAATCTGCGGCTCGCCCAGGATGCCGCCGTTGCGGCCGATCGCGACCGCGACGGAGATCTGGCCGTTAAGCGCGAGCTTGCGCCGTTCGTTGATGGTGGCGCCGTCGGACGGCAGGATCACGTCGCCGTCGAGCACGAGCCGGCCGACCGGCGCGTCGCCGATCTTCTTCGCCGGGCCGGGCAGAAGGCGGACGACGTCGCCGTCGCTCTGGACGAGCGTGTCGGGCACGCCCTCGGCCGCGGCGAAGCGCGCCTGCTCCATCATATGCCGCGCCTCGCCATGCGTGGGCACGAGCAGCTTGGGACGGATCCAACGGTACATCTGAGCGAGCTCGGGCCGGCCGGGATGGCCGGAGACGTGCACGTGCGCCTGGCGCTCGGTGACCATCATCACGCCCTTCTTGGCAAGGATGTTCTGGATGCGGCCGATCGCGACTTCGTTGCCGGGGATCTGGCGCGAGGAGAAGACGACGGTATCGCCCGACGACAGAGACAGCGCGTGGGTGCCCTCGGCGATGCGCGCGAGCGCGGCGCGGGGCTCGCCCTGCCCGCCCGTCGCGACGACGAGCACCTGGTTGGGCGGCAGGCGCATCGCCTCCTCGGGCGAGATCGTGCCGGGGAAGTCGGTCAGATAGCCGCACTGGCGCGCGACCTTGGTGATCCGGTCGAGCGAGCGGCCCGCGATGCAGAGCTTGCGCCCCGTCTCCTCGGCGACGCGGCCGAGCGTGGCGACGCGCGCGACGTTGGAGGCGAAGGTGGTGACGAGCACGCGACCCCGGGCTGCGCCGATCACCTGCAGCAGGCCCTCGCGCACGCTCGACTCCGAGCCGGACGGGTTGGCATTGAACGCGTTGGTCGAGTCGCAGACCATGACGTCCACGCCCTCGTCGCCGATCGCGGCCAGCTGCTCGGGCGAGGACGGCGCGCCGATCACGGGATCATCGTCGAGCTTCCAGTCGCCCGTGTGGAACACGCGGCCATAGGGCGTCTCGATCAGCAAGCCGTTCGCCTCCGGGATCGAGTGCGCGAGCGGCACGTAGCGGAAGCCGAACGGACCCAACGCGAAGCGCTCGTCGGGCTGGATCACGCGGATCTTCACGCGATCCGCGATGCCCTCCTCCTCCAGCTTGCCGCGGATGAGGCCGGCGGTGAAGGGAGTGGCGTAGAGCGGCACGCCCAGGTCCTCGGCGAGATAGGGCAGCGCACCGATATGGTCCTCATGGCCGTGCGTCAGCACCACGCCGAGCAGGTCGTCGGCGCGGTCCTCGATAAACTGGAGGTCGGGCAGGATCACGTCGACGCCGGGATAAGCGCTGTCGGCGAAGGTGATGCCGCAGTCCACCATCACCCACTTGCCGTCGGCGCCGTAGAGATTGACGTTCATACCGATCTCGCCCGAACCGCCGAGCGCGCAGAAAAGAAGTTCGTTTTGCGGAGTCATTCCGTTCTTTCGTGGAGGGTTCGCTGAGCCGGGTTCGGCGCGAACGTTTCAGGTCCGGATATGGGCGCGCTCGCACATGATCGCCAGTCCCTGGATCGTCAGATCGGGCTCGATCACGTCGAAAACGTCCGTGTGCGGCTCGAAGAGCGTGGCGAGCCCGCCGGTAGCGAGAACCTTCACGGGTCGGCCGACCTCGCGCTTCAGGCGCGCGACCAAGCCCTCGATCATCGCCACATAGCCCCAGAAGATGCCGATCTGCATCTGATCGACGGTGTTGCGGCCGATCACCGCGCCTTGATTGGCGGGCGGTTCGATGGCGATACGGGGCAGCTTGGCGGCGGCGGTGACGAGCGCGTCCAAGGACAGGTTGATGCCCGGCGCGATGATGCCGCCCTTATACGCGCCGGTGTAGTCGCTGACGTCGAACGTGGTCGCCGTGCCGAAGTCGATCGTGATGAGGTCGCCCGCGTGCAGCGTGTGCGCCGCGATCGTGTTCACCGCGCGATCGGCGCCCAGCGACTGCGGCTCGTCCACGTCGAGGTTGATGCCCCACTCCAGCGGCGCGCGGCCGGCGATCAGCGCCTCGGTGCCGAAATATTTGGAGCTCAGCACCTGGAGATTGTGGAGCGCGCGCGGGACGACGGTGGCCATCGCCACCGTCTTCACGTCCGCGCGGTCAAAACCTTCGAGCTGGAGCAGCTGGTTAAGCCACACGGCATATTCGTCGGCGGTGCGGCGCGGATCGGTGGCGATGCGCCAGCGCGCGCGGATGCGCCGGCCCTCGACGAGCGCGAAGACGACGTTGGTGTTGCCGGCGTCGATGGCAAGAAGCATGCGTTGCGCTAACCCAGGAGAATGTCGGCGGCGTGGATGACACGGGTGCTCCCGTCCGCCAAGCGCAACCGGAGCGCGCCGTCGGCGTCCAGTCCCGCGAAGAGACCGGGAAGCACGCTCCCGTCCGGCAGACGCGCGGTGAGCACGGCGCCTTCCGCGTGCGCCCGCTCGAGCCAGCGGGTGCGAATGGGTGAGACGCCTTGCCCTCGCCAGGTTCCGAGCCATCGGGCGAACGCCTCGGCCAGCGTTTCGGCGAAGTGGGCGGGCGCGACCGCCAGCCCGTGCTTGGCGAGGCTCGTCGTGGGACGGTCGGGCAGGTTGGGATGGTGCGCGAGGTTCACGCCGACCCCGACCACCACCGCGTCGTCTACGCGCTCCAGCAGCACGCCGGAGAGCTTCGCGCCGTCGAGGAGCAGGTCGTTGGGCCATTTCAGCCGCAGGTCGCCGTCGCGCAAGTAGACGCGGATCCCCTCGTCGAGCGCGACCGCAGTCAGCAGGCCGAGCGTGGCGGGCGGCGGATCGGGCGGGCGCAGGCGGATGAGCGTGCTGGCGTAGAAGTTGCCGGACGGGGACACCCACGACCTGCCCTGCCGCCCGCGCCCGGCGGTCTGGCGCTCGGCGCGGAGCCAGACGCCCTCGCCCAGGCCGGTGCGCGCGAGCGCCGCCATGTCGGCGTTGGTGGAGCCGGTCTCGGGGACGGTGCGGATGGTGATCGTCACGCCTCCTCACCTTATCCCGTCATGCCGGGCTTGACCCGGCATCCATGTGCGTCCGCCGTTTACGAAAACACCGCTTGCAGACACGGACGCGCGTGGACCCCGGGTCAAGCCCGGGGTGACGAGGGTAGAGGTGAAAGGATCGCCCCTCAGAACAGCGAGCGCGCCGCCGTCAGCGACCAGGCGCCGAGCGGGACGATCAGGAACCAGCCGACCGGGAACAGGAACACCGCCGACGCCGCGATCAGGCCGCCTTCGATCCGGCTCGTGACCGGCGGGAAGGAGCCGGCGGGCTCGTCGAAGTACATCGTCTTGACGATGCGGAGATAGTAATAGGCCCCGATCGTCGACAGCGCGATGCCGATCGCCGCCAGCGGCAAGAGCCCCGCCTGCACCGCCGCGTCGAACACGACGAACTTCGACCAGAAGCCGAACAGCGGCGGGATGCCGGCGAGCGAGAGCATGAAGATCGCCAGCGCCGCCGCCAGCGCCGGCCGCGTGCGCGACATCCCCGACAGCGACGCGATGCTCTCGACGGGTGTGCCGTCATGGTCGCGCATCTGCAGCACGACGAGGAAGCTGCCCATCGTCATCGCGATGTAGATCGCCATGTAGGTCAGCACCGCCGACACACCTTCCGGCGTGCCTGCCGCGAGCCCGATCAGCGCGAAGCCGACATTGTTGATCGACGAATAGGCGAGCAGGCGCTTGATGTTTTGCTGGCCTATCGCGGCGACCGCGCCGAGCACGATCGACGCCAGTGCGGCGAAGATGACGATCTGGCGCCACTGAAACAGCGCGGGGCCCATCGCCTCGATCGCTACGCGGACGCCGAGTGCTACGGCCGCGACCTTCTGCGCGGTGGCGAACAGCGCGGTGACGGGTGTCGGCGCGCCCTCGTACACGTCGGGCGTCCACATGTGGAACGGCACGGCGGCGAGCTTGAACGCGATGCCGGCGAAGACGAACACCAGGCCGAAGAGCAGGCCCTTGGACAGCTCGGCCGAGGGCACGGCGTAGGCGGCGGCGATGCCCTCAAACAAGGTCGTGCCGCTGAAGCCGTACACGATCGAGATACCGTAGAGCAGGATGCCCGACGCGAGCGCGCCGAGGATGAAGTATTTCAGCCCCGCCTCCGCCGAACGCGCGTCGCGGCGCATGAAGGTGGCGAGCACGTAGGAGGCGAGCGACTGCAGCTCGAGCCCGACGTACAGCGTCAGCAGGTCGCCCGCCGACACCATGATCCCCGCGCCCGCCGCGGAGAGCAGGACGAGGACCGGGTATTCGGGCCGCAGGTCGTCACCGCTGGTCCGCTCGAAGAAGCCGGGCGCCATGACGATGGCGATCGCGGCGGCGACGTAGATCAGCACCTTCGCGAAGGCAGCGAAGGCGTCGGCGCGGAACAGGCCCTCAAAGGCGACGCCTCCCCCGGACGCCGGGCCGGCGAGCGCGATCAGCGCGCCGCCGACAATTGCGACGGACGTCCAGGACACGGCGCGCGTGGAGCCCTGCCCGCCCCAGGCCGAGACGAGCATCAGGATGATCGCGCCGATCGAGAGGACGAGCTCGGGCAGCGTCAGCAGCAGGTTGGTCGCGTAATCCATCAGTGCGCGCCCCCGTGCGCGGCGGAAGCATGCTGTTCGGCGGCCGGCGCACCGCGGCCGGGCGTCGGGTTGGAGTCGCCGTGCGGCGTCGCGCGCTCGATGCGGGCGAGCAGGCGGCCGACGTCGTTCCTCATCGGGCGCATGAAGCTCTCCGGGTACACGCCCATCCACAGCACCACGCCGGCGATGGGGGCGAGCAGCCACAGCTCGCGGCCGGTGAGGTCGGGCATGGCGCGCACCTCCTCCGACTTCACCTCGCCGTACGCGACGCGGCGGTAGAGGTAGAGCATGTACGCCGCGCCCAGGATGATGCCCGTGGTGCAGAGGAACGCGGTCCAGGTCGACACCTGGTAGCTGCCCATCAGCGACAGGAACTCGCCCACGAAGCCGCTCGTGCCCGGCAGGCCGATCGACGCCATGGTGAAGAGCAGGAAGAACACGGCGAAGGTCGGCATCACGCTCGACACGCCGCCGTAGCGCGCGATCTCGCGGGTGTGGAGGCGGTCGTAGATGACGCCCACGCACAGGAACAGCGCGCCCGACACCAGGCCGTGGCTGAGCATCACGATCATCGCGCCCTCGATGCCCTGCCGGTTGAAGGCGAACAGGCCGATGGTGACGATCGCCATGTGCGCGACCGAAGAGTAGGCGATGAGCTTCTTCATGTCGCTCTGCACCAGCGCCACGAGCGACGTGTAGATCACGGCCACCGCGGAAAGCGCGAAGATAAGCCAGGTGAGCTCGCTCGACGCTTCGGGGAACATGGGCAGCGAGAAGCGCAGGAAGCCGTAGCCGCCTAGCTTCAGCAGCACGCCCGCCAGGATCACTGAGCCCGCGGTCGGCGCCTGCACGTGCGCGTCCGGAAGCCAGGTGTGGACTGGCCACATCGGCATCTTGACCGCGAACGACGCGAAGAAGGCCAGCCACAGCCAGGTCTGCGCCCGGACCGGGAAGTCGTACGCCATCAGGTCGGGGATGTAGGTCGAGCCTGCCGTCCGCGTCATATACAGCATCGCGATCAGCATTAGGAGTGAGCCGAGCAGCGTGTAGAGGAAGAACTTGTACGACGCGTAAATGCGGTTCGCGCCGCCCCAGATGCCGATGATCAGGAACATCGGGATGAGGCCGGCTTCGAAGAAGATGTAGAACAGGAAGATGTCCTGCGCCGCGAAGGTGCCGATCATCAGCACCTCGGTCAGCAGGAAGGCCGACATGTACTCCGGCACGCGCTTCTCGATCGCGCGCCAGCTGGCCCCGATGCAGATCGGCATGAGGAACACCGACAGCAGGATCAGCAGCAGCGCGAAGCCGTCGATGCCGAGCGCCCAGGCGAAGCGACCGAAGACGGGCTGGAACTCCTGGAACTGCCACTGGGCGCCGTTCGGGTCGAAGCCGGCCCAGAGCACGAGCCCGAGCGCGAGGTCGACCAGCGTCGCGCCCAGCGCGATCCAGCGGGCGTCGCGGGGGCTGGCGAACAGGCAGGCGACCGCCGCGACGGCGGGGATGCCCAGCATGAGCGAGAGGATCGGGAACGTCTCCATGGCGGCGTCAGCCCGCGATGGCCCAGGTGACCGCGGCGGTAAGCCCGATCAGCATAACGAAGGCATAGGTATAGACATATCCCGTCTGGAGCTTGGCCGCGGCGCGCGAGCCGGCCTGGGCGAGCCAGGCCGCGCCGTTCGGCCCGAAGCGGTCGATCGTCTTCTCGTCGCCGCGGTGCCAGAAGAAGCGGCCGAAGGCGAAAGCGGGACGGACGAAGAGCAGGTCGTAGAGCTCGTCGAAGTACCACTTGTTGAGGAAAAAGTCGTAGGCGACGCGGAACGTGTCCGCCGTCTTGGACGCCGCGTCGCGCGAGCGGATGTACATGGCGTAGGCGAGCAGGAGCCCCGAGATCATCGCGATCGTCGCCGACAGCTTCACGAGCAGCGGCACCTCGTGCATCGCGTGCGCCAGGTGCTCGCTAAACGCGATGCTGCCGCGCCAGAACTCAGGGCCACCCTCGGGCTCGATGAACGCGTGGTGGAAGGCGAAGCCAGCCGCAATCGCGCCGAGCGACAGCACGCCCAGCGGGATCAGCATGGAGAGCGGGCTCTCGTGCGGATGGTAGCCGGCGGTGCCGTGGGGCACGTCTTCGTGACCGTGATGCGGGTCGGGCGAGTCGCCGTGCTCGGCCTCGGGGTGCGCTTCCTGGTCGTGGCCGTGATGGGCATCACTAGTGTGATGCCCGTGGACGGCGTGCTGGATGTGCTCGGAGCCCGCCCAGCGCGGCTGGCCGAAGAAGGTCAGGAACACGAGCCGCCAGGAGTAGAAGCTCGTCAGGAACGCGACGAGCATGCCGACCATCGACACGCCGAGCCAGCCGCTCGCCCAGGCCGCCTCGATGATCGCGTCCTTCGAGTAGAAGCCCGCGAAGCCGCCCACGCCATAGATGCCCACGCCCGTGATCGCGAAGGTGCCGATCATCATCGCCCAGAAGGTGAGCGGGATCGAGCGACGCAGGCCCCCGTAGAAGCGCATGTCCTGCTCGTGGTGCATCGCGTGGATGACCGAGCCCGCGCCGAGGAACAGCAGCGCCTTAAAGAAGGCGTGCGTGAACAGGTGGAACATCGCCGCGCCGTACGCGCCGACGCCGGCGGCGAAGAACATGTAACCGAGCTGCGAACAGGTCGAATAGGCGATGACGCGCTTGATGTCGTTCTGCACCAGCCCGACGGTGGCGGCGAACAGGCAGGTCGCGGCACCGACCGCGGTCACGACGGCGAGCGCCGCAGGCGCGGCCTCGAACATCGGGCTCAAGCGGCAGACCATGAACACGCCCGCGGTCACCATGGTCGCGGCGTGGATCAGCGCGGAGACGGGCGTCGGGCCCTCCATCGCATCCGGCAACCAAGTGTGGAGGCCCAGCTGTGCCGACTTGCCCATCGCGCCGACGAACAGCAGCAGGCAGAGCACGGTCAGCGTATCGGCGCGCATCCCCAAGAAGCCGATCGTGGAGCCGGTCATGCCGGGCGCGGCCGCCAGGATCTCGGGGATCGAGACGGTGTCGAACACCAGGTAGATGCCGAAGATGCCGAGCATGAAGCCCAGGTCGCCGACGCGGTTGACGACGAACGCCTTGATCGCGGCGGCGTTGGCGCTGGGCTTGTAGTACCAGAAGCCGATCAGGAGGTAGCTGGCGAGGCCCACGCCCTCCCAGCCGAAGAACATCTGGACGAGGTTGTCGGCCGTCACCAGCATCAGCATCGCGAAGGTGAACAGCGACAGGTAAGCGAAGAAGCGCGGCTGGTCCGGGTCCTCGCTCATATAACCCCAGCTATAGAGGTGGACGAGCGCGGAGACGGTGGTGATGACCACCAACATGACGCTGGTCAGCGCGTCGACGCGCAGGCCCCAGGACACGTCCATGTCGCCGGAGATGATCCAGGGCATGACGGGCTCGACATGCGCCTGCGCGGAGCCGGTCAGGAAGCCGAGGAAGATCGGCCAAGACAGCGCGCACGACACGAACAGCGCGCCGGTCGTGATCGCCTTGGCGGGCACGTTCCCCAGATTGCGGTTGCCCAGCCCCGCGATGACCGCCGCCAGAAGCGGCAGGAAGACGATTACCGAGATCAAGCCGTCACCCCTTCATCCGGCTGGCGTCTTCAACGGCGATGTCGCCGCGGTTGCGGAAATAGATGACCAGGATCGCGAGTCCGATCGCCGCCTCGCCGGCCGCGACCGTCAGCACGAACATCGCGAACACCTGCCCCACCAGGTCGTTCAGCGCCGCGGAAAAGGCGACGAGGTTGATGTTCACCGCGAGCAGGATCAGCTCGATCGCCATCAGGATGACGATCAGGTTCTTCCGGTTCAGGAAAATGCCGAGCACGCCCATGGTGAACAGAATGGCGGCGACCACGAGATAGTGGATCAGGCCGATGCTGCCGTTCATAGCTCCACCCCCACGCCGATCGGCTGGTTGACGTTGCGCGTCGCGTCCTCCGGACGGCGCGCGTTCTGGCGCGGGATGCTCTGCGGGCGGACGCCGCCGCGCTTGCGATAGGTCAGCACGATCGCGCCGATCATGGCGACGAGCAGCACCAGGCCCGCCACCTCGAAAATGAACAGGTAGCGCGTGTAGAGCAGGTTTCCGAGCGCCTGGATGTTGGGCACGGGCTGCGCGGCCGGCGCGGTGCGCGCGGCGAGCTCGATGCCCCCCGCCCCGTATGCGCCGATGCCGATGACGATCTCAGCGAGCAGCGCCACCGCGAGCGCGAGGCCCAGCGGCAGGTAGCGCACGAAGCCCGCGCGCATCTCAGCGACGTCGATGTCAAGCATCATGACGACGAACAGGAACAAGACCGCGACCGCGCCGACGTAGACGATGATCAGCAGCATCGCGATGAACTCGGCGCCCGCGAGCACCATCAGCCCCGCCGCGTTGAAAAAGGCGAGGATCAGCCACAGCACCGAGTGGACCGGGTTGCGCGACGAAATGGTCAGCGCGGCCGAGGCGATCGTCACGGTCGCGAAGAGGTAAAAGGCGATGGCCTGGATCAAAGCCGGTCCCTGTTGTTTGCGCCCCCGCCTCGATCTCCCATCGAAGTGGTACTTCGATGGGGTCCCTTAGCGAGGGCCCAGCCCTAACCTAGAAGCCCGGCCCCCCGCGGTGGGCGGCCAGGTGAACGGATTGGCCGCGCGCTTACCGGTAAGGCGCATCCTGGGCAAGGTTGCTCGCCAGCACGCGCTCCCAGCGGTCGCCGTTATCGAGCAGCTTCGCCTTGTTGTAGATCAGCTCCTCGCGCGTCTCTGTCGAGAAGTCGAGGTTCGGGCCCTCCACGATTGCGTCGACCGGGCACGCTTCCTGGCACAGGCCGCAGTAGATGCACTTGGTCATGTCGATGTCGTAGCGCGTCGTGCGGCGCGAGCCGTCGTCGCGCGGCTCCGCCTCAATCGTGATCGCCAGCGCGGGGCACACCGCTTCGCACAGCTTGCACGCGATGCAGCGCTCCTCGCCGTTCGGGTAACGACGCAACGCGTGCTCGCCGCGGAAACGGGGCGAGAGCGGGTTGCGCTCGAACGGGTAGTTGATCGTCGCCTTGGGCTTGAAAAAGTAGCGCAGCGTCTTGGCGTGGGCCTTCAGAAACTCCCACAGCGTGAACGCCTTGATGGTGCCTGCGATGCTCACAACTCAACTCCCGCGCGCGCCGGCGCTTGTGCATGTGCGGTGGTGATCCCGCGTCCCCCCGCCCCTTCGACGCCGACGCGGTCGAACATGAGGATGCCGGAGACCAGGAAGACCCAGAAGAGCGACACGGGCAGGAACACCTTCCAGCCCAGCCGCATTAGCTGGTCGTAGCGGTACCTCGGCACCGTCGCCTTCACCCAGCTGAAGAAGAAGAAGAACAGGCACATCTTGAGGAACAGCCAGATGATGCCCGGCACCGCGTAGAGCGGCGCCCAGTCGATCGGCGGCAGCCACCCGCCCCAGAAGAGCGTGGCGTTGAGCACGCACATCAGAATGACGTTGGCGTACTCACCCAGCCAGTAGAGCGCGAAACTCATCGACGAATATTCGGTCTGGTAGCCCGCGACGAGCTCCGACTCGGCCTCCGTCAGGTCGAACGGCGCGCGCTGCGTCTCCGCGAGCGACGAGATGAAGAACATCACCGCCATGGGCAGGAACAGCGGGTTCAAGCCGAACCCGTTGATCACGCCGAAGATGTGGCCCTTCTGCGCCATCACGATTTGCGACAGGTTGAAGCTGCCGGCGTAGAGCACGACCGAGATCAGGATGAAACCTATCGCGACCTCGTACGACACCATCTGCGCGGCCGCGCGGAGCGCCGAGTAGAAGGGGTACTTGGAGTTCGACGCCCACCCTGCGATGATGATGCCGTAGACGCCCAGTGACGACGCCGCGAGCACGTAAAGCAGGCCGACGTTGATGTCGGCTAGCACCACGCCCGCGTCGAACGGCACCACCGCCCACACGATCAAGGCGACGGTGAAGGTGATGATCGGCGCCAGCAGGAACAGCCCGCGGTTCGCCGCCGACGGGATGATCGTTTCCTGCAGAAAGACCTTGAGGCCGTCGGCGAAGCTCTGGAGCAGGCCGAAGGGGCCGACGACGTTCGGCCCGCGGCGCAGCGCCATCGCCGCCCAGATCTTGCGGTCGGCGTAGATAATCATCGCCACCGTCAGCATCAGCGGCAGCGCGATCAGGAGGATGCCCGCGATCGTGGCGAGGAACCACGACCAGCCGTAGGGCAGGCCGAGGGTGGTGTTGAAGAACTCGGTCATTCCGCGGCCTCGGCGAACGACTCACCGTGGATCAGCTCGGCCGAGCAACGCTGCATCGTCGGGCTGGCGCGGCAGATCGCGTTGGTGAGGTAGAAATCCTGGATCGGGTAGCGCCCGACCGCGCCCGACGCGCTCTCCGAGAGCGACGGCGGCGTCCAGTCGAAGCTGAGCAGCCCCAATTTGGCGAATTGAGGCACGTTCTGGCCCATATGCTCGCGCAGGCCCGGCAGCGAGTCGAACGGCAGCGTGTGGCCGAGCCGCTCGGACAGGGCGCGGAAGATCGACCAATCCTCGCGCGCGTCGCCGGGCGGGAACACCGCACGCTCGCCGCGCTGCACCCGGCCTTCAAGGTTGACGTAGGTGCCCGACTTCTCGGCGTAACTCGCACCGGGCAGCACCACGTCCGCCGCGGCCGCGCCGCGGTCGCCGTGGTGGCCGACATAGACCTTGAAGCCGGTGAAACGGCTGAAGTCGACTTCGTCCGCGCCGAGGAAGAAGGTCAGGCGCGCATAATGCAGGTCGGCGATACCGCCCGGCCGCGCGTAGCCGAGAATCAGCCCGCCCATGCGCGACGCGGCCATGTGGACGACGTTGAAGCCGTTCCATCCCTCACGGACGAGGTTGAACCGCTTGGCGAGCGCGAGCGCCGCGCCGTGGCCGCCCTTGAGCGCTGCCGCGCCGACGATCACCGTTGGCCGCTCGGCACGCTCGAACAGGTCGGCGACGTGACTCGGCAGACTGCCCAATAGCGACAGGTCGTCGCCGAGCCACTCGACGCGATAGGTCAGGTCGACCTCCGGCCCGATCGCGAAGACCTTGGCGCCGCGCTTGATCGCCTTGCGCACACGGGTGTTCAGCAGCGGCGCTTCCCACCGCAGGTTGCTGCCCACCAGCAGGATCGCGTCCGCGCGCTCGAGGCCAGCGATGGTGGTATTGAAGTTCACCGCGGCGAGGCTGGACGTGTCGTAGTCGAGCCCGGTCTGCCGCCCCTCGAGCAGCGACGACCCCATGCTGCCCAGCATCAGCTTGGCCGCGTACATCGTCTCGCAATCGACCAAATCGCCAGCGACCGCGGCGACGCTGCCGCCGGCCTGAGCCGCCATGTCGGCGATCACGTCGAACGCCTCCGGCCAGCTCACCGGCTGGAGCTTGCCCTCGCGGCGCACGAACGGGCGGTCGAGGCGGCGGCGCACCAGGCCGTCGATCATGTAGCGGGTCTTGTCGGTCGCCCACTCCTCGTTGACGTCGTCGTTGATGACCGGGTGGCACTGCAGCACCTGCCGCCCGCGCGCGTCGAGCCGGACGTTGGTGCCGACCGCATCCGACACGTCGATCGCGGGCGTCCGGCGCAGCTCCCAGGGACGCGCTTCGAACTGGTACGGCTTGGAGGTGAGCGCGCCGACCGGACAGAGGTCGACGGTGTTGCCCGACAGCTCGGACTTGACCGCGCTCTCCAGGTAGGAGGTGATCTGCATATCCTCGCCGCGGAAGATCGCGCCGATCTCCTCGACGC
Source organism: Sphingomonas lenta (assembly GCF_002288825.1). Lineage (GTDB taxonomy): Bacteria > Pseudomonadota > Alphaproteobacteria > Sphingomonadales > Sphingomonadaceae > Sphingomonas > Sphingomonas lenta. The sequence goes on along the minus strand of NZ_NSLI01000001.1, from coordinate 152,592 downwards.
CCGCCACCTCCTCGGCGAAGCGGACGCAGCGCGTGCACTGGATACAGCGGTTCATCGTCGTCTTGACGATGGGACCCATATACTTGTCGGTGACCGCCCGCTTGTTCTCGTCGAAGCGGCTATGGCCCTTGCCGTAGGCGACGGCGATGTCCTGGAGGTCGCAATGGCCGCCCTGATCGCAGATCGGGCAGTCGAGCGGGTGGTTGATGAGGAGGAACTCCATCACCCCCTCGCGCGCGTGCTTCACCATCGGCGAGGTGGTGAACACCTCCTGGTTGTCCGCCGCGGGCAGCGCGCACGACGCCTGGGGCTTGGGCGGCCCCGGCTTCACCTCGACCAGGCACATGCGGCAGTTACCCGCGATGCTCAGCCGCTCGTGGTAGCAGAAATGGGGGATCTCCTTGCCGGCGGCATTGCACGCCTGCATCACGGTGGCACCTTGCGGCACCTCCACTTCGATCCCGTCGACCTTCAGCTTGGGCATGTCAGTGTTCCGTATCCGTGAGACCGAGGCGCACCTCGATCCGGTCGACGCGGGTTTTGAGATCGCTGATGTCGGACTGCATACCGTAAATCGAGGTCATAATCCCGCGCTGATGGTCCTCGATTGCGGCGAGCCGAACGCCTTGCGACGCTTGCTCGCGCTTGATCGAGGCGACATCGCTTTGCACTTTCTTCAGGATCTCAAGGATGAGGTCGCCCTGCTCCAGCGTCACTCCGCCGCCTCCTGCATCGGCGCGAACCCGCCGGTACCGTTCCGCTCATGGATGCGGCGCTCGATCTCCGGGCGGAAGTGCTTGATCAGACCCTGGATAGGCCACGCCGCCGCGTCGCCGAGCGCGCAGATGGTGTGGCCTTCGATCTGCTTGGTGACCTCATGGAGCGTGTCGATCTCGCTCACCTGCGCCTCGCCGGTACGCAGGCGCTCCATCACGCGCCACATCCAGCCCGTGCCCTCGCGGCACGGCGTGCACTGACCGCAGCTCTCGTGCTTGTAGAAGTAGGAGATGCGGCTAATCGCGCGGACGATGTCGGTGGACTTGTCCATGACGATCACGGCCGCGGTGCCGAGACCGGAGCCCAGCGCCTTGAGGCCATCGAAGTCCATGGGCGCGTCCATGATCTGCTCGGCCGGCACCAGCGGCACCGAAGAGCCGCCGGGGATGACGGCCAGCAGATTGTCCCAGCCTCCGCGGATACCGCCGCAATGCTTCTCGATCAGCTCGCGGAAGGGAATGCTCATCGCCTCCTCGACCACGCAGGGCTTCTCGACGTGGCCGGAGATCTGGAAGAGCTTGGTGCCCTTGTTATTCTCGCGGCCGAAGCTCGAGAACCATTCGGGCCCGCGGCGCAGGATGGTGGGGACGACGGCGATCGACTCGACATTGTTGACCGTCGTCGGGCAGCCATAGAGGCCCGCGCCCGCCGGGAAGGGCGGCTTGAGGCGCGGTTGGCCTTTCTTGCCCTCCAGCGACTCGAGCATCGCAGTCTCTTCGCCGCAGATGTACGCGCCGGCGCCGCGACACAGGAACACGTCGTAGTCGTAACCGGAGCCGGCGGCATTCTTGCCCAGCAGCCCGCGGTCATACGCCTCGGCGATGGCGGCGTAGAGCGTCTCCGCCTCGCGAATATACTCGCCGCGAATGTAGATGTAAGCGGCGCGCGCGCGCATCGCGAAACCCGCGATCAGCGCGCCTTCCAGCAACTTATGCGGATCGTGGCGGATGATCTCGCGGTCCTTGCACGACCCCGGCTCCGACTCGTCGGCGTTGATGACGAGGAAATTCGGGCGGTCGGGCTTGGGCTCCTTGGGCATGAAGCTCCATTTGGTGCCGGTCGGGAAGCCCGCGCCGCCGCGGCCGCGCAAGCCGCTGGCCTTGACCACGTCGATGATCGCGTCCTGCCCGCGCAGCATCAGCGCGCGCGTATCGTCCCAGTCTCCGCGCATGATCGCGGCGTCGAGGTTCCAGCGCTGGAACCCGTAGACGTTGGTGAAGATGCGGTCCTTATCGGCGAGGCTCATGCCCACTCACCTCGGTAGTCGTGGTTGGCGTCGGCCATCTCGCGCAAGGTCGTCGGTCCGCCCTCCGGGCAGCTCGCGCGGCGGCCGATCTGCGAGCCGGCGTGCGGGGTCTCGCCGCGGGCGAGCGCCTCCAGCACCGCCGTCGTCCGATCGTAGTCGAGGTCCTCGTAATTATCGTCGTTGATCTGGACCATGGGCGCATTGGCGCACGCGCCCAGGCATTCGACCTCCGTCAGCGTGAACAGGCCGTCGGGCGTCGTCTTGCCCTTGACCAGCCCCTTGTTCTTGCACGCGGCGATCACCTCGTCCGAGCCGCGCAGCATGCACGGCGTCGTGCCGCACACCTGGACATGGTAGCGGCCGACGGGCGCAAGATTGTACATCGTGTAGAAGGTCGCGACCTCGTACACGCGGATGTACGCGACGCCGATCTGCGCCGCGACATACTCGATCACGGGCACGGGCAGCCACCCTTGCGTCCGCGTCTCCGCGCCGACCTGGCGCTGGGCGAGGTCGAGCAGCGGGAGCGAGGCGGACTGCTCGCGCCCCTTCGGGAAACGCGCGATGATCTCCGCCGCGCGCCGCTCGTTTTCGGGCGTCCACTTGAACCCGCCCCAGCGCGCGCGGACCTCGGCCTCGTCGGGGATGTTCGGCGCGTCAGCCATCAGCGATCACACTCCCCGAACACGATATCCATGGCTCCCAGGATAGCGGTGGTGTCCGCGAGCATGTGCCCGCGGCTCATGAAGTCCATCGCCTGAAGGTGGCTGAACGCCGTCGGGCGCACCTTGCAGCGGTACGGCTTGTTGGTACCGTTCGACACCAAATACACGCCGAACTCGCCTTTCGGGCTCTCGGTCGCGACGTACACCTCGCCGGCGGGGACGTGGAACCCTTCCGTGAACAGCTTGAAGTGGTGGATCAGCGCCTCCATCGAGCGCTTCATGTCGGCGCGCGCGGGCGGCGAGACCTTGCTGTTGAGGCTCTGGACCGGACCCTCGGGCATCTGCTGCAGGCACTGCTTCATGATGCGCGCGGACTGGCGGACCTCCTCCACGCGGACCATGAAGCGGTCGTAGCAGTCGCCCCGCGTGCCTACCGGCACGTCGAAGTCGACGCGGTCGTACGCGTCATAGGGCTGCGACTTGCGCAGGTCCCAGGGGATACCCGCCGCGCGGATCATCGGGCCGGAGAAGCCCCAGGCGATCGCGTCGTCGCGGCTGACGACGCCGATGTCGACGTTGCGCTGCTTGAAGATGCGATTGTCGGCCACGAGGCTGATCGCGTCCTCGAACAGCTGCGGGAGGCGCGTGTCGAGCCAATCGCCGATATCGGTCAGCAGCTTCAGCGGCACGTCCTGGCGCACGCCGCCCGGGCGGAAATAGTTGGCGTGCATGCGCGCGCCCGACGCACGCTCGTAGAAGTTCATCGTGTCTTCCCGCAGCTCGAACAGCCACAGGTTCGGCGTCATCGCGCCCACGTCCATCACATGCGAACCGAGGTTCAGCATGTGGTTCATGATGCGCGTCAGCTCGGCGAAGAACACGCGGAGGTACTGGGCGCGGAGCGGCACCTCGAGGTCGAGCAGCTTCTCGATGGCGAGCACGTAGCTGTGCTCCATGCACATCGGCGAGCAGTAATCGAAGCGGTCGAAGTACGGCAACGCCTGGATGTACGTCTTGTACTCGATCATCTTCTCGGTGCCGCGGTGAAGCAACCCGACATGCGGATCGATGCGCTCGACGATTTCGCCGTCCAGCTCCATGACGAGGCGCAGCACGCCGTGCGCGGCAGGGTGCTGGGGGCCGAAGTTGATCGTGTAATTCTGGATGGAGACGTCGCCCGCAGGATCGTGCTCGCCCGCGTCAACGGCGAGCTTGCGCGCGACGGCCGGGTCGACGGCTTCGCGTACGTCGGTCATTGATTATGTCCCTCGCCCTTGGTCGGGATCACGTCCGGATCGACCGGCTTGCTCTCGGGCTGATTGCCGGGATGCGGCTGGCCCGCGCCGGTCTGCTGCGTCTGGTCAGGCTTGCCGGTGCCGCCCTTGGCGTAGGTCGAGTCGGACGCCTTGGGAGGCGTCTGCGGCGATTCCTGCGTCGCGGCCTTCTGGACCTTCTCGGCGTCGGCGGTCGTGTGCGCACCCTTGGCCTGCGGCACGGCCCCGCCCTTCTCGTCGCCCGGCAGCACGTACTCGGCACCTTCCCAGCTGGAGAGGAAGTCGAAGTTGCGCCAGTCCTGCGGCAGGTCGGTCGGCTGATAGATGACCCGCTTCTCCTCCTCCGAATAGCGGACCTCGACGAAGCCCGTCATCGGGAAATCCTTGCGGAGCGGATGGCCGCGGAAACCATAGTCGGTCAGGATGCGGCGCAGGTCGGGGTTGCCGGCGAACAGCACGCCGAACAGGTCGTACACCTCGCGCTCTAGCCAGCCCGCGACGGGCCAGAGGTGCGTCACGGTCGGCACCGGCGTGTCCTCGTCGGTGTTCACGCGCACCTGGATGCGGTGGTTACGCGTCAGCGACAGGAGCATGTAGACGATTTCGAAGCGGTCGGGCCGCTCCGGATAGTCGACGCCGGCGATCTCCATGAGCTGCTGATACTCAAGCCCCGGCGTGTCACGCAGCGCCGCTAGAGCCTGCGGCAGCCGCTCGCGGTCAACGAACAGCGACACCTCGCCGACCTTGTCCTGCGCGTGCAGGAGCATGTCGCCGAGCGTGCTCGTCGCGAGGTCGACGACGCCGTCATTGGGGGCGTAGCGGGGAGCGGCAGCCCTCAACGCTCAATGCTCCCCTGGCGGCGGATCTTACGCTGCAGCTGCATGATGCCGTAGAGTAGCGCCTCGGCGGTCGGCGGGCAGCCGGGCACGTAGATGTCGACGGGCACGACGCGGTCACAGCCGCGCACCACCGAGTAGCTGTAATGGTAGTAGCCGCCGCCATTGGCGCACGAGCCCATCGAGATGACGTATTTCGGCTCCGACATCTGGTCGTACACGCGACGCAGCGCCGGGGCCATCTTGTTGCACAGCGTGCCGGCAACGATCATCACGTCCGACTGTCGCGGAGACGCGCGCGGGGCGACGCCGAAGCGCTCCAGGTCGTAGCGCGGCATGTTGACGTGGATCATCTCGACCGCGCAGCAGGCCAGGCCGAACGTCATCCACCAGAGCGAGCCGGTGCGCGCCCACTGGAACAGCTCCTCGGTGCTGGTCACCAAGAAGCCCTTGTCGGTCAGCTCGCCGTTGAGCGAGTCGAAGAAGCCCTGATCGGGCAATACGACGCCCTGGCCGGGGTCGGGCCGCGGCTTGAACTCGACGGGCCCGGAGCTCGGGGTCACTCCCACTCCAACGCTCCCTTCTTCCATGCGTACACCAATCCCAATGCGAGCTCGGCGATGAAGATCATCATCGCGATCCATGCAGTCCAGCCGAGCGAGAAAACCGATACCGCCCAAGGATATAGGAACGCCGCCTCCAGATCGAAGACGATGAACAGGATGGCGACGAGATAAAAGCGGACGTCGAACTGGCTGCGCGGATCCTCGAAGGCGGGAAAGCCGCACTCATATTCGGCGAGCTTGTCGGGGTTCGGCTTGTTGGTGCCGGTCAGCCGCGACACGAGCATCGGCGTGAACACGAACGAGGTCGACAGCAGCAGCGCCACGCCGAGGAAGAGCAGGATGGGCAGATATTGCGACAGGTCGACCATGTAACTCTCGCACATGCGGTTTCGAGCGGCTCTGTAGGCGCGCAGGGGTGGACCGGCAAGGTGGCCGGCCCGTGATAATCACTCGCAGTTAACCCGTTTTGTTCCGCAGGTTAACGCAGCGCACCGGCCAGCAGCTTGTGCAGCTTGGAGTGGAGTGCGTCGTTGGCGGCGAGGAACTCCAACCGCTCCATCGCGCGGTCGCCACCGCGGAAGTCGGTGACGAAGCCGCCCGCCTCCTTGACGAGCAGCACGCCTGCCGCCGCGTCCCAGGGCTTCAGGTCGGATTCCCAATAGCCGTCGTAGCGGCCCGCCGCGACCCAGGCGAGGTCAAGCGCGGCCGAGCCGAAGCGGCGGATGCCGGCCACCTGCGGGGCGATCGCGCCGAAGATGCGGCTCCACTGCGCGAAGTCGCCGTGGCCCATGTATGGAATGCCGGTCGCGATCAGCGCCTCGGACAGCTCCCGCCTGGCGGACACGCGCAGGCGCTGGTCCTGGAGCCAGGCGCCCCTGCCCTTCTCCGCCCAGAAGCTCTCGTCGGTGAGCGGTTGGTAGACATAGCCGTGTGTGATCTCCGGACGACCGCCTGCGCCGCGCGGATCCTCCACGGCGACGGAGATAGCGAAGTGCGGCACGCCGTGGAGGAAGTTGGACGTGCCGTCGAGCGGGTCGACGATGAAGCGGGGCTTGTCGGGATCACCGGGCAGCTCGCCGCCCTCTTCGCCCAGAATGCGCCAATCAGGACGTGCTTTGCGCAGCTCCTCGATCAGCGTCTGCTCGGCGCGGCGGTCGGCCTGGCTGACGAAGTCGGCCGGGCCCTTGCGGCTGACCTGGAGGTGCTGGACCTCGTTGAAGTCGCGACGCAGCCGCGGCCCCGCCTTGCGGCAGGCGCGCTCGATAACGGTGATAAGGCCGGAATGGGCGGGCATTTCAACTTCTTTCTCCCTCTCCCCGCTGGGGAGAGGGTCGGGGAGAGGGGCAGTGCTGAACGCTTCGACGGCGGCTTACTGCCCCTCTCCCGCCCTCGCGTTGCTCGGGCACCCTCTCCCCGGCGGGGAGAGGGAGAAGGTCAATCAGCGCGACGAACGTAGGTCTGCTCGTACACGTCCACCACGATCCGCGTACCGCTCGCGATGTGCGGCGGAACCATCACGCGAACGCCGTTGTCGAGCACCGCGGGCTTGTAGCTGGACGAGGCGGTCTGGCCTTTCACCACCGCGTCGGCCTCGACGATCGTCGCCTCGATCTGGTCGGGCAGCTGCACGGAGATGGGCTTCTCGTTATAGAGCTCCATCACGACGTCCATGCCGTCCTGCAGGAAGGCGGCGGCGTCGCCGAGCAGGTCGCGGGGCAGCGTGATCTGCTCGTAGGTGTCCTTGTCCATGAAGGTCAGATCCTCGCCGTCGGCGAAGAGGAACTGGAAGTCCTTGGTGTCGAGGCGCACGCGCTCGACGGTCTCGGCGGAGCGGAAGCGGACGTTGGTCTTGCGGCCGTCCACCAGGTTCTTCATCTCGACCTGCATGTACGCGCCGCCCTTGCCGGGCTGGGTATGCTGGATCTTCACGGCGCGCCAGATGCCGCCCTCATACTCGATGATGTTGCCGGGACGGATGTCCACGCCGCTGATCTTCATGGCCTGACCTGTTGGAAAGAGCTGGTGGCGGCAGCCCTTATCGGCGGTCCTTCGGCTCGGCAAGCAGCGGGTACGGGTTGACCGGCTCGCCCCCGTACCACCTGTCGCCGTCGGCCATGCGGGATACACCGAAATGCAGGTGATTGTTGCCCGCGCCCGAATTGCCGGTGTCGCCGACAAAGCCGAGCAGCTGGCCGCGCCTCACCGTCAGTCCTTCGCGCATGCCCGGCGCATAGCCGCGGAGGTGGGCGTAATAGTAGCTGGTGCGGCGGTCGGGCGAGCGAACATAGAGCGTGATGCCGCCCGCGCGGCTGTTGAACAGCTTCTCGACGGTGCCGGGCGCGGCGGCGAGGACGGGCGTGCCGCCGGGCGCCATGATGTCGATCGCCTCGTGCGTCCTGGCCCCGCCGGCGCGTGACTGGCCCCAGGTGTCGAGCAGCGTACCGCGCGCGACGCCCTGAACGGGGACGCCCATCCGACCGGTATCGGGCGGCGCGGGCGCGGGCGTGACCGCGAGCTGCCGGACCCGCGGCGCGACCGGCTCCGGCTCGACGCTGATGCGGACCACGCCCGTCGCGAGCAGGGCGGCCGAGGCCAGTGCGACGGCTCCACCAGCGGCGAGGCCGAGGCGCGCCAGCATGTTACGCCTGAAAGATCACCGGCGCGCCGGGCTTCACCATCAGCGCGACGCGCGCGGCGTCCCAGTTGGTCAGGCGCACGCAGCCGTTCGACTCGGCGCGGCCGATCTGGTGCGGCTCGGCGGTGCCGTGGATCCCGTAATGCTCCTTGGATAGGTCGATCCAGACGACGCCGACGGGGTTGTTCGGCCCGGGCGGGATCAGCTGCTCCTTCTTGGTGTCGGGCACGCCCTTCAGGATCTTGGGTTGAAAGCGCCAGTCGGGCAGCGGCGAGATGCTGAGCACCTTCCAATTTCCGAGCGGAAGCGGGTCGCGCTCGGACCCCATGGTCGCCTGGAATTGCGCGACAAGCTTGTCGTTCGCGTCGAGCACGCGGAGCACCGCGTCCGACTTGTCGACGACGATCGTCTCGCCGCGGGGCTGGTTGGCGTCGACGTTGAGCTGGCTGAGCGTCTGCCGCCACTCGGGCTTCACGTCCTCGGGGTAGGCGCGCGACGTGGGAAGCGCGTTGGGGAAGACGAGCTGCTGGCCGGGCGCGAGCCGCCCGTTCGGGTTCAGGGCGGCGAGCACGGCGGGGGTGGTGTGGAACATCTCCGCCAGTTTCTCGATCGGCGCGCGGTACGCCATGGCGGGCAGCTTGGCCTGCGCCTCCGGCTCCTTCGGCAGCGGGTTGATGTACTGGCCCCGGAGCGCGGCCTCGGTTAGGCGCAGCGTGCGCGTGGGGCGGAGCTGGCGATAGGGGTGGAGCGCGCGGAGTGTCGCCTGGTCGGGCTTGCCCGTGATTGGCAGGCCGCGGCTCTCCTGGAAGCCCTTGAGCGCGGCGGTCAGCGACATGCCGCCGCGGCCGTCGAGCACGCCCGGGCCGAAGCCGAGATGGTCGAGGATGACCTGGACGTGGAGGATGTTGCGGTCGATCTGGACGGCCTGGCTCGCCTTGCCCTGCGCCTGGCTCGTGTTCTGCTGGGCGGTCGCCACCGTCATGCCCATGGCCGCTATCGACGCCGCCGCCAAGCCTATTCCAATACGCCTCACGCCCAGTCTCCGATAACCCATGTGAGCGCGAGAACGATCGGGGATGCGGTTGTTTCCGGGCCTAGCGCCCCCCGAGCAGGTCCGTGAAGGCGCGCACGGCCGCGATCTCGTCGCCGTTCCACACCGCGCCGGATACGGCGATGAAATCGGCTCCGGCGTCCACCAGCGGCCGCGCGTTGGCAGCCGTGATGCCGCCGATCGCGACCGAGGGCAGCTCGAACAGCGCCGACCACCAGCTCAGGATCGACGGCTCGGGCCGATGCCGGACCTCCTTGGTCGTGGTCGGGTAGAAGCTGCCGAACGCGACGTAGTCCGCGCCCGCCTCGCCCGCCTCCATGGCGAGATGGCGGCTGTCGTGGCAGGTAACGCCGATCTGCGCGGAGGGGCCGAGCGCGGTGCGGGCCTCGCGCGGGTCGCCGTCGTCCTGGCCCAAGTGGACGCCGTCGGCTCCGAGGCGCTTGGCGAGGCTGATCGAGTCGTTGACGACGAACGCGACCTCGCGGTCGGCGCAAATGCGCTGGAGCGGTTCGGCGAGGCGGGCGGCTTGGTGCTGGTCCATGCCCTTTACGCGAAGCTGGAAGGCGGCGACCGGCCCGGCGTCGAGCGCGCGGGCGAGCCGGTCGGGGAAGTCGCCGCCCACGTCCAGCGGCGAGACGAGGTAGAGCTGGCACGGCGGGCGGCGGTCGTCGCGCTTGAAGTTGGCGGCGAAATCGGGATCGAGAGGTCCAAGAGGGTCTTCATCGCTCATGCCGGGCCCCCTAGCACCGGGTCCGCCATTCACGAAGCGCGGTTCAACCCTCCGCCTCGCGGGTGAACGCAGCCTCCCCGCCGACGCGTGACGCGAGCCGGCCGAGCCAGCTCAGCACGATCACCGCGACGACTGTGGCAATGATCGCATAAGTGTAGAGACCGGCCAGACTGTCGCCCAGGCCGAGCATGGCGAGCGTCGCCTTGATCGCCTCGTTCCACGCGAGCGCGGCGACGAGGCCAAGCGATGCGGAGGCGAGTGCGATCATGGTCTGGACGAAGGCGGCTCTGTTCATGACGTTCTGCTCCGTTTTTCAGAAGTGGCTGAGGTAGCCGCCGTCTACGGCGATCGTCTGACCGGTGACGTAGGACGCGGCGGGTGACGCCAGAAACAGGGCGGCGCCGGCGATCTCATCGGGCCGGCCCCAGCGGCCGAGCGAGGTGCGGCGCTCGAGCCAGCCGGTCACGTCCGGGTCGGCGGCCATCGCCGCGTTCGCCTCCGTCGCGAAATAGCCGGGGGCGACGGCGTTCACCGTCACGCCGCTCGGCCCCAGCTCGGCGGCGAGCGCGCGGGTCATGGCGTCCAGCCCGCCCTTCGCCATGGTGTAGGGCACGTCGCCGCCCCGCGCGATCGGGCCGGCGATGGAGGTGACATTGACGATGCGCCCCCAACCCGCCGCGACCATCGGCCGCGCGGCCTCGCGGGCGAGCGCGAAGGCGGCGACGAGGTTGGCGTCGAGGAGCGCGCGTACTTCGCCGAGCGTAAACGCGTCGAGAGGACGACGGTCGCGGCGGCCGACATTGTTGACGAGAATGTCGAGCCGCCCGAGCCCGCGCACGGCAGCCGCGGCCGCGGCCGTGTTGCCCACGTCGAAGGCGAGCGGCTCCGCCCCCGCTCCGATCCGTGCGGCGGCTTGGCCGAGCCGTTCGGCGTCGCGCCCGTTCAGAAAGACGCGCGCGCCGGCCCCGACCAGCGCGCGCGCGATCTCATATCCCAACCCCCGGCCCGCGCCCGTCACCAAGGCGACGCGGCCGGTCAGGTCGAAGGGGTTCAGGCCTCCTCGCCCTTGTAGATGCCCACGATCTTGTCGAGCATCGCCAGCGCCTCGTCGCGCGGGCGCTGGAAAGTGTTGCGGCCGATGATCGAGCCGTTGCCGCCGCCGTCGCGGATGTCGCGCGCGTCCTGGTAGACGGCGTCCGAGCCCTTGGCCGCGCCGCCCGAAAAGACGACGAGGCGGCGGCCGGCGAAGCAGCTCTGGACGACGTGCTTCACGCGGCTCGCCTGGGACGAGAAGTCCTGGCCTTCGTAGGACTTGGCGGCGTCCTTTTGCTCGACGTGCGAAGTCGGCAGCTTGACCTTGATGATGTGCGCGCCGAGCAGCGCAGCCATGTGCGCGGCGTAGGCGCCGACGTCGAGCGCGAGCTCGCCTTCCTTGGAGAGCTTGCCGCCGCGCGGATAGGACCAGATCACGGTGGCGATGCCGACCGAGGCGGCCTCGGCGCGCATCTCCTTGATCTCCTCCATCATGTCGAACACGTCGTCCGCGCCCGGATAGATGGTGAAGCCGATCGCCGAGCAGCCGAGCCGCAGCGCGTCGTCGACGCCGCCGGTGACCGCCTGGTTGACGCCGGTCGCCCAGCTGTTCGAGCTGTTGACCTTCAGGATGGTCGGGATCTGGCCGGCGAAGGTGCCCGCCCCCGCCTCCAGCATGCCGAGCGGCGCGGCGTAGGCGGACAGGCCCGCGTCGATCGCGAGCTGGAAGTGATAGTGCGGGTCGTAGGCGGGCGCGTTCACCGCGAAGCTGCGCGCGGGGCCGTGCTCGAAACCCTGGTCGACGGGGAGGATCACGAGCTTGCCCGTGCCGCCGAGACGACCCTGCATGAGGATGCGGGCCAGGTTGGCCTTCACGCCGGGATTATCGGATTCGTAGTTGGCGAGAATGGCCTTCACGGTCGGCGTCATCGTCATACAATCTTCCTCAATTCAGAGATCCAGCCAATTCTTCAGCGAACGATTGATCCGGCGCATGACAGTATCGGGCAGAGCGCCGACGACCTGAGCGACGTTCGATCGACGCAGAGTAGTTATGCGGTCGATCTCGACCTCGCTGTCCGCCTGAAGTCCCGTTCCAGGAGCAGCGGCAACGGGCACACGTACGCGCCCAATACCGAAGAGATCGGTCGTGATCGGGCAAAGCGTAACCGTGGCGGCGAGTTCAAGCGTCCAGTCGCCTTGAACGACGACATAGGGCCGCGGCTTACCCGTAAACTGCCCGCGAGCGGCCGCGATGACCACATCCCCTCGCTTCATGCCGCCCGGTGTCGACCGGCCGCAGCTTCCTCATCGCCCTGGAGTTCGGCGGCGAACGCCTCGAGCTCGTCCATCTCCCCGTCATCAACGCTAGCGGCGATGAGGCGCAACTCGCGCTCGCGCTCCAAATCGTCACCCGTTTGGTCAAGGAATCGTCGGATCGCCTCGCGCACGACATCGCTGGCCGAGCGTCCATGCTCGCGCGCGATCCGCCTTACTCTTTGCTCCAGGTCCGGGTCGAGCCGCAGGCCAATCATACGAGTCTCTGTTTAACGTGTTCAACAGATAACCCCGGACACCGTAAGTCGTCAACGTGAAAGAGCCGCGACCCCCGGCAGCTCGCGGCCCTCCATCCACTCCAGGAACGCGCCGCCCGCTGTGCTGACGAAGGTGAAGCGGTCGGCGACTTGCGCCTGGTTGAGCGCGGCGACCGTGTCGCCCCCGCCGGCGACGGAGACGAGGCCGCCGTCTTGCGTCAGCGCTGCCGCGGTGCGGGCGAGCGACACGGTGGCGGTGTCGAAGGGCGGCGTCTCGAACGCGCCCAAGGGGCCGTTCCAGACGAGGGTACGGCAGTTCTTGAGAACGTCGCCCAGCGCTTCGACGGCGGCGGGGCCGATGTCGAGGATCATCTCGTCCGCGGCGACCTCGTGGACGTTGACGGTGCGGGTGGGCGGGTTCGGCTTGAACTCGGTCGCGACCACCACGTCATAGGGCAGGTGCACGGTGCAGCCGGCGCGGTCGGCGGCTTCCATGATCTCTTCGGCGGTGCCCGCAAGGTCGTGTTCGCACAGGGATTTGCCGACGTTCACGCCGCGCGCGGCGAGGAAGGTGTTGGCCATGCCGCCGCCGATGATGAGGTGGTCGACTTTGCTGACCAGATGCTTGAGCACGTCGAGCTTGGTCGAGACCTTGGCGCCCCCGACGACCGCGGCGACGGGGTGCTCGGGGCCGCCCAGCGCCTTGTCGAGCGCGTCGAGCTCGGCCTCCATCTGGCGGCCGGCGAAGGCGGGAAGCCGGCGCGCGAGACCCTCGGTCGAGGCGTGGGCGCGGTGGGCGGCGGAGAAGGCGTCGTTGACGTAGAGGTCGCCGAGCGAGGCAAGTCGTTCAACGACTTGCGGGTCGTTCTTCTCCTCGCCCGCGAAGAAGCGGGTGTTCTCCAGGATGCCAATGTCGCCGGGCTGGAGCGTCGCCACGTTCGCCTCCGCGCCGTCCCAGTCGATGAAGCGGACGGGGCGGCCGATCAGCAGCGTGTAGGGCCGGGTCAGCTGGGCGAGCGACATGGTGGGGTCGGGCACGCCCTTGGGCCGGCCGAGATGAGCTAACAGCAGCACGATCGCGCCGCGGTCGGCGAGTTCGGTGACGGTCGGGATCGTGGCGCGCAGCCGCGTGTCGTCGGTGACCTCGCCGTCCTGCATCGGCACGTTCAGGTCCTCGCGGACGAGCACGCGCTTGCCCGCAACCTCGCCCATATCGTCCAGCGTCTTGAATGGCTTGCTCATGGTTCCTCAATCGTGATGCGATCGCCGACGGTGATCGTGCCGCCCTCCAGCACGCGGGCGAGCGCGCCGCCGCGCCAGTCGGGCGTGAGCGCCGCCTCCAGCCCTGCTGCCACCGCCTCCATACGGATGCAGGGGTCGCATTCGGCGGTGACCGTCAGGAGCACGGGGCCGACGCGGATAAGCTGGCCCGGCGTCTGCGGCAGGTCGAGGCCGTCGACGAGCAGGTTGGCGCGGCGCTCCCACCAAGGCACTTGCCGGCCGAGCTCGGCCATGACCGCGTCCCAGTCGGCGCGCTCCATGAGCGAGACCTGGCGCTTGCCCTTGCCGCCCGGCTTGATGATCCCGCGGCAGTCGCCCTCGACGCCGCGCTCGGGCGTGACGAGGACGGAGGTCAGCACCTCCATCGGTGCCTTCGGGTAGGCGCGCCGGGCTATGCCGGCGAGCGTGCCTTGGCCGTTAGCCCCCACCCTCCCCCGTTCGGTTCGAGCGTGGTCGAGAACGGGATCCAGGCGTGACGCCTGCCCCGGTGTCTCGACTAAGCTCGACACGAACGGAGTTGGGGTGTCCAGCACCTTGTGGTTACAGGAACTTCGCCATCGCGGTCGCGGTGTCGACCATGCGGTTTGAGAAGCCCCATTCGTTGTCGTACCAGCTGACGACGCGCACCAGCTTGCCGTCGATCACCGCCGTCTCCAGGCTGTCGACGGTCGAGGACGCCGGCGTGTGGACGATGTCGATCGAGACGAGCGGCTCGTCCGAATAGGCGAGCACGCCCTTCATAGGGCCCTCGGCGGCGGCGCGGAGCAGCTGGTTGACCTCGTCCTTCGACGTCTCGCGGCCGGGCTGGAAGGTCAGGTCGACGAGGCTGCCGTCGGGCACGGGCACGCGCACCGCCGAGCCGTCGAGCTTGCCCTTGAGCTCGGGCAGCACCTCGCCCACCGCGCGCGCGGCGCCGGTGGTGGTCGGGATCATCGACATGGCGGCGGCGCGGGCGCGGCGCAGGTCCGGGTGGATCTGGTCGAGGATCTTCTGATCGTTGGTGTAGGCGTGGATCGTCGTCATCAGCCCGCGCTCGATGCCGATCGAGTCGTTCAACACCTTGGCGACGGGCGCCAAGCAGTTGGTGGTGCACGACGCGTTGGAGACGATGTGGTGATCGGCGGTCAGCTTGTCGTGGTTGACGCCGTAGACGACGGTCAAGTCGACGCCCTTGGCTGGTGCGGAGACGAGCACCTTCTTGGCGCCCGCGTCGATGTGCTTCTGCGCCGACGCCTTGTCGGTGAAGAAGCCGGTGCACTCCATGACGAGATCGACGCCCATGTCGCCGTGCGGGAGCGCGGCGGGGTCGCGCTGCGCGGTGACGCGGATGCGGCGGCCGTCGATGACGAGGTCGTCGCCCTCGGCCGCGACCTCGCCCGGATATTTACCGTGGACGCTGTCGCGGCTGAACAGCCAGGCGTTGGACTTGGCGTCGGCGAGGTCGTTGATCGCGACCAGCTCGAGGTCGCTCCCCTGCCGCTCGAGCATCGCGCGCGCGACGAGGCGGCCGATGCGGCCGAAGCCGTTGATCGCAACCTTGACCGTCATCCAAGTTCCTCCTGTAGATCGTTGTGATCGCGCCGAAAGCGCCTATCCGAGTCGTTGAAGGCCGCCCCTGGCCGAGCACGGAGGCGAGTCTCGGCCTCGCCCATGCGGGGCGGCGCGCCCGGCTGTCAACACCGGCGCTCGCCCAAGTTTCCCGCTTGTGGACCGGGCATGCTTTGCTAATTCGTCGACCATGACCAGCCGCCCCGCCAGCCAGAGGATCGAAGCGGCGCTCGCCCGCATCGAAGCCGCGATCGACGCCCGCGCCCGCGCCGCCGACGCGCTCGCCCGCCGCCACGACGCGCTCAAGGCGCGCATGGCGGAGGCGGTCTCCGCGTTGGACGACGTGATCGCGCGGGGCGAGCGCTGATGGCGCAGGTCACGCTGCAGCTCGGCGGGCGCGGGTTCGTCGTGGGATGCCGCGACGGCGAGGAGGCGCGCGTCGAATATCTGGGCCGCATGATGGCCGAGCGCTGGGGCGCCGCGTCCAAGGCGGGCGGCTCCTTGGAGCGCTCCTTCCTGTTCCTGGCGCTGATGCTGGCGGACGAGCTGGACGAGGAGATCAACCGGCCGCTGCCCGACAATCTGGTCAGCGAGGAGGAGCTGGAGGTGATCGCCGACCGGTTGGAGCAGCTCGCGGGCACCCTTGAGCAGAAGGCTTGAGGGTTCTGGCCCCAGCGCTTAGATAAGGTCCCGGCGGGTACTGCCCGGTGCGAGCCTCGCATAATCCCTGAGGCTATTCATCATCCATGGGGGCTGTCCCTGCACGGATCCTGGTCCGACGTACACGGTCCCCACCTGACGTGTTGGGCGTCAGTGGATATCAAGGCAAACGGCCATGGCGGTCCCGCCACCGCACGGCGCGCATCGCCGCAGCTCAGCTGCGGCGAAGACGCGCCAGCGCGGCCGGCGGGCGCTAGCGCCCGTTCGACGTCACGAAGCGGCTTCGCCGCGGCGCCCCCCGCTTACCGGCGTGAATAAGCGCTCGCTCCGTGCGCGGATGCGTGAGGCGCGGCTGGCGTTCGCGTCGGTCGAGCCGATCCGGGTCGCGCCCGAGTTCATCAAGCGGCTGCGTGCCGGATCGGTGGTCGCGAGCTACCGGCCGATGCCTGGCGAGGCCGACCCTGCGCCGCTGGAGCGCGCCGCGAGGCAGGCGGGCTGCGCGCTCGCCCTACCCTTCCTGACCGACCGTAGCGCGCCCATGCGCTTCCGGCGCTGGGACGGCGCGCTCGCTGCCGGGCCGTACGGGATCGAGCAGCCGCCGGCCGACGCGCCGGAGGTCGCGCCCGACGTCATCCTGACGCCGCTGGTTGCGTTCGACCGGACGGGCGCGCGTCTGGGCCAAGGCGCGGGCTTATACGACCGGGCGTTCGCCGCGCATCCGGGCGCGTGGCGCGTGGGCGTGGCATGGTCGGTGCAGGAGGTGGACGTGTTGCCGATCGACGCTTGGGACGTTCCCCTCCACGCGATCGCGACGGAGAAGGAGTGGATCACGCCATGACGCCATCCTGGCGCAAACCCGCGGGCGCGCTCGCGATCATCGGGATCATCGTCGTCTGGGCGGTGGTGGTCACGAGCCTGTGGCCGGTGGTGAACGGCTGGCCCTGGTTCGCGCAGGCGCCGTTCTGGCTGGTGGCGGGCATCATCTGGATCGCGCCGTTGAAGCCGTTGCTGCTCTGGATGGAGACCGGCCGCTGGCGCTGAACCTCGCCCGCCTGATCGCCCCGCCCCTGCTGTCACGCGGGGCCGACGCGGCGCTGCTCGCGGCGCGGCTCGTCGTCGGCGCGTTTCTGATCTGGGGCGTGTGGGACAACATCGTCAGCGCGGAGCGCATGAGGGAGTTCGAGGGCTTCCTCGCCGCGCACAGTTTCGCCTCGCCGCCGCTCATGGCGCGGCTGTCGGTCTATGCGCAGTTCCTGGTCGGGCTGTCGTTCGTGATCGGGCTGGGCACGCGCTGGGCGGGGCTGGTGTGCGCGTTCAACTTCGCGGTGGCGGTCGCGATGGTGGACGCGAAGCTGGGCGTGCGCGGCGCGTTTCCTGCGACGGCGCTGGTGCTGTTCGGGCTGCTGTTCGCGACGATCGGCGCGGGGCGGTTTTCGGTGGATCGGGTTTTGGGAAGGTCTGAGATGCGCCGCGGCTGAGCCGCGTCGTCGATCCTGGCCTTGCCAGGTCGGCCGTGCTTGCGCGTCTCGTCGCCAGCTCCGCTGGCGGCGTGCGCGCTGCGCGGTGGCGCGAGTGACGGGGCTCGAACCCGCGACCTCCGGCGTGACAGGCCGGCGCTCTAACCAACTGAGCTACACCCGCTTGGAACCGCGGTGGGGGGCCGATTAGGCGGGGTGCCCCACCCTGTCAACGGCCATTTTCGTCCCCCGCGCGGCGCTCGCGCCGCTGCTGCACCAGCGTGCCGTGCTCGAACAGGAAGCCGGCGATGTCCGGTTTGCCCGCCGCCCCCAGCACCGTCTGCAGGATGATGAGCAGCGGCACCGCCAACAGCGCGCCCGGCGTTCCCCAGACCCAGCCCCAGAAGCTCAAGGAGACGAGGATCAGGATCGGGTTGATCGTCAGCCGATGGCCGACGATGAACGGCGTGATCGCGTTCGCCTCGATCAGGTGACAGACCATCACCGTCGCGGGCGGGATCATCGCCATCCAGATGTCGGTGAACGTCATCAGCCCGCCGATCGCCAGCAGCAGGGCGGCGATGACAGGGCCGAAATAGGGGATGTAGTTCAACAACGCGACGATGCCGCCCCACATGAGCGGATAGGGCATGCCAATCGCCCACAGGATCCCCGCCACCACGAGCCCGAGCGCGACGTTGATGACGGTGATCGTGCCCAGATAGGCGGACACGTCGTCCACCACGTCCTGAATCACGCGCGCGGTCGCCATGGCGCCGTTGAAGCTGGCGCGGTTGGTGATCGTGCGCTTGCGCATGCCCGTCCAGCCGGACAGGAAGAAGAACACCACCAGGATCGCGAAGAAGAACTGCACGATCGCGTGCGGCGCGGAGGAGGCGAGGAAGCCGAGCAGCGAGCTGGGCGGCGCGACCGCGTCGGGCCGGGCCTGGCGGACGGGCGTGTCGGCGATGCGGCGGAGCGTGCGGTTCGCGTACTGCTCCAGGTTCGAATAGAGCTCGAACAAAGGCTGGAGGTTGGTCTGGATCCGCTCGAGCCGCGTCGGCAGCAGCCGGAAGAAGTCGGTCGCGGGCACCACGATCGCCGCGAGCACGACGTTGGCGATGAACAGGAACAGGAACAGGCAGATGAGCGCGGCGAGCGGCGACGGCACGCGCCGGCGCTCCAGCCATTCGAGCGCGGGCACCAGCGCAACCGCGATCACGAGAGCGGCGGTCAAGGGCAGGAAGAACTCCGCCCCCGCCTTGAGCGCGAAGGGAAGGCCGAGCGCGAGGCCGACGCCCGCGGTCAGCGTCAGCGCGGCGAGCAGCCGGTCGCGGCGCAGCGCGATCCGCATCGCGTCCTCCGTCGCGATGCCCGCGGGCACGCCGATCAGCGAGTCGGGCGCGGCGTCGGACACGGGCAGGCTGGGATCGCGATCGGCCATATACCGGTCCTTTTAGCGCGGTTTGCGGGGCCGCGTCATCCCGGCTAGCCTCGGCTGATGGGCGAATATCTGCTGGTCATCGACGAAGGCACGACCTCCACGCGCGCCATGCTGTTCCGGCCCGACGGCGCGTGCATGGCCAGCGAAGCGGCCCCGCTCACCCAATCCTACCCCCGCCCCGGCTGGGTCGAGCACGACGCGGCCGAGATCTGGCGCAAGTCGTTGCGCGTCGCGGGCGCGATGGTCGCGCAGGCCGGCGGTCCGGAGCGGATCGCCGCGATCGGCATCACCAATCAGCGCGAGACGGTGGTGTTCTGGGATCGGGAAACGGGCGAGCCGCTGGCGCCCGCGATCGTCTGGCAGGACCGCCGCACCGCCGACATCTGCCGCGACCTCGCCGAGAACGGGCACGAGGGGATTGTGCAGGAACGGACGGGCCTGCTGCTCGACCCATATTTCTCCGGGTCCAAGATCGGCTGGGCGATGCGCGAATGGCCGCAGCTGACGCAGGCCGGCGACCGGCTGGCGGTCGGCACCGTCGAGAGCTGGCTCGTCTGGAAGCTGACGGAGGGCTTGCATCTGACGGACGCGACCAACGCCAGCCGCACCGCGCTGATGGACGTCCGCTCGGGCGGATGGGACCCGGAGCTGTGCGACCTGTTCGGCGCGCCGCGCGGCGCGCTGCCGGATATCATCGACTGCGCGGGCCAGTTCGGCACCACCCGCGCGTTCGGGCCGCCCATCCCGATCTGCGGGCTGGCGGGCGACCAGCAGGCGGCCTCGATCGGGCAGGCATGTCTGCGCCCCGGCGAGACCAAGGCGACGTTCGGGACGGGCGCGTTCATCCTGACGCACACGGGCGCGCAGCTGCTGCCGTCGGACCACCGGCTCTTGTCGACGATCGCGTGGCGGATCGGCGGCGAGACAGCCTATGCGCTGGAAGGGTCGGTATTCGTCGCGGGCAGCCTCGTCCAGTGGCTGCGCGACGGGCTCAAGCTGATCGACTCCGCGCCGGAGACGGAGGCGCTGGCGCGCGAGGTGCCGGACAATGGCGGCGTGTACCTCGTGCCCGCGCTGTCGGGCCTCGGCGCGCCGCACTGGCGGCCGGAGGCGCGCGCGGCGATCTCCGGCCTGACCTTCTCGGCGACGCGCGCGCATGTGGCGCGGGCGGCGCTGGAGGCGCAGAGCTATCAGGCGCACGACCTGAAGCGCGCCTTCGCGTCGGACGGGCAGGACTGGCGCACGCTCCGCATCGACGGCGGCATGGTCGCGAACGACTGGATGGCGCAGGACTTGGCGGACATGCTGGGCGTCACCGTCGAGCGGCCGCGCTTCGCCGAGACGACCGCGCTGGGCGCGGCGATGCTGGCGGGACTGGGATGCGGGCTGTTCGCGAGCCTGGAGGAGGCGAGCGCGATGCGCGGCGACGTCGAGCGGTTCGAGCCGCGCATCGGCGAAGACGAGCGCGCGGCGCGGCTTGCGGGGTGGGCCGAAGCGGTGAGGAAGGTGCTGCCGTGAATAGACCAGCGTGGCTCACGCCCTTAGTGCTGCTCGCCGCGTGCGACCGGGCCGCGCCCGACCCGCGCGGGGTCGACCGTAATGAGACGCTGCTGCAGGTCACCGCCGACGGCGAGGCGGAGGTCAGGCCCGACGAGGCGCGCTTCTCCGTCGGCGTGTCGTCGATCGCGCCCACGGCGGCCGAGGTCACGGCGGCGAACAACCGCAAGATGAACGCCGTAGTCGAGGCGCTCAAACGCCAAGGCATCGCGGAAGCCGACATGCAGACGCGCCAGCTGACGATCGGCCGCATCGGCTACGGTCCGAATCGCGGCCGGTTCGAGGCGAACAACGTGCTCAACGTCCGCGTGCGCCAAGTGGGCCGCGCGGGCGAGGCGATCGTCGCCGCAACGGGCGCGGGCGCGAACGTCCTGTCCGGCCCCGACCTCCGCGTGGGCGATCCGGAGCGCGCCGGAAGCGCCGCGCGCGCGGCCGCTTTCCGCAACGCGCGCACCCGCGCCGACGCCTATGCGGGAGCCGCGGGCCTGCGCATCGCCCGCGTGCTCGCCATCCGCGACGGCGGCGCGGCCAGGCCGCCTTCCCCGTCCTACGACATGGCGGTGGAGGCGCAGGCCGCGCCCGCGCCCGTCGCCACGCCGCCCGTGCTGGCCGGCACCGACACGCGCACCGCGACCGTCTCCGTCGACTTCGCGCTGGTGCCCCGCTGACGCCCTAAGTTGTTGGCGACTCGACCGGAAAATGGTACAGTTCTGGCCATAACAGGGGACCGAGCGGGGGCTTCACGGAGGCTCAAGATGCTGGACACCGATACCGACCACCACCTTATCGCATCCACCCGTGTCGAGGGCACGGCGGTGTACGACCGCTACGCCAAGAAGGTGGGCACGGTTCACGCGATCATGATCGACAAGGTGAGCGGCCAGGCGGAGTACGCGACCCTGCTGTTCGGCGGCTTCATGGGCATGGGCGCACGCGCCTACCCGATCCCCTGGGCCATGCTGAAGTACGATCGCGACCTCAGAGGATATTGCATCGACGTCCGGCGCGAGGACATCGAGGCCGCGCCGTACATCACGCTCGACAAGGCCGACCGGCCCCACGAGGTGCCGGAACCCGCGTACCGCCACTGGGACCAGTATATGTGACGGCGCTCCGCTCCCGCGCGGGCGGGAGCGGGGCCGCGCTCAGTCGCCGTCGAACATGTCGCCCAGCCCGCCGAGCACGCTGCCCTCGCCGCGGCTGCCGCCGCGTCCGCCGGCGGCCGCGAACATGCGCGCGGCGAGCCGGGAGAAGGGCAGCGACTGGATCCAGACCTTGCCGGGGCCGGTCAGCCGCGCGAAGAACAGGCCTTCGCCGCCGAAGAACATCGATTTGACCCCGCCCGCGGTGACGAGGTCGAAGTCGACGGACGGCGTGAACGCGGCGAGGCAACCCGTGTCGACGTGGAGCTGCTCGCCGGCCGCCAGCTCGCGCTCGACCACCGCGCCGCCCATCTGGACGAACACCCAGCCGTCGCCCTCCAGCCGCTGCATGATGAAGCCCTCGCCGCCGAATAGGCCGGTCAGCACGCGGCGCTGAAAGTGGATGCCGATCGACACGCCCTTGGCCGCGGCGAGGAACGCGTCCTTTTGGCAGATCAGCGTGCCGCCGACATGGTCGAGCTTGATGGGCAGGATGGAGCCGGGCACGGGCGACGCGAAGGCGACGCGCGCCTTGCCATGGCCTTGGTGCGTGAACACGGTGGTGAACAGGCTCTCGCCGGTGACGAGCCGCTTGCCCGCGCCCAAGAGCTTGCCCATGAACCCGCCACCCTGGTCGCCGCGGCCGTCGCCGAAGACGGTGGTCATGTCGACCGACGCGTCCTTCCAGACGAGCGCCCCGGCTTCCGCCACCGCGCTCTCGCCGGGGTCGAGCTCGACCTCGACGAACTGGAGCTCCTGGCCCTTGATCTCGAAGTCGATGTCGTCGGCGACGCCGGCCGAACGGGAGTGGGACCAGGGGGATTGATAGGCCATGCGGGAGGTCTCCGGATGAGGTGCGCGCCCGCTATAGCCGAAGGTGTGTTGCAGGGCCAAGACGCTCTAGGTCCTCCCCCGCTCACAGCGGGGGAGGGGGACCGCGCCGCTTGCGGCGTGGTGGTGGGGGTACAGGGTGATGCCGCATCCCGTAGCTCCCCCTCCACCAGCTTCGCTGGTCCCCCTCCCCCGCTGTAAGCGGGGGAGGAGTTGAGGTCAGGCCGCCACCCTGTCCTCGAACAGCGCCCTCAGCTCGCGCTTCAGGATCTTACCGTTGGCGTTCCTGGGCAGCACGTCGGGCGAGAAGCGGATCGCGACGGGAACCTTGAAGGCGGCGAGGTGCTTGCGCACCCAATCCTGCAGCTCCTGCTCGGTGGCGGTCGCGCCGGGGGCGAGGTGGACCACCGCCGCCGGCTCCTCGCCCAGCGTGCGGTGGGGCACGCCGACCAGCGCGGCGTCCGTCACCGCGGGGTGCGCGTAGAGGCAGTTCTCCACCTCGGTCGAGTAGATGTTCTCGCCGCCGCGGATGATCATGTCCTTGGCCCTGTCGACGATGTAGACGAAGCCTTCCTCGTCGACGCGCGCGAGGTCGCCCGTGCGGACCCAGCCGTCGACGAAGGTCTCGGCGGTCGCTTGCGGTTTGCGCCAATAGCCGCGCACGATCATCGGCCCGCGCGCCCAGAGCTCGCCCACCTCGCCGACCGGCATCTCGTGGCGGCCCTCGGCGTCCATGACCTTGACGTCGGCGGCGGCGACGGGCGCGCCGGCGCTGGTGGGACGGTTGAGATAGTCCTCGGCGGAATGCGTCGTGACAGTGGCGGTCGTCTCCGTCATGCCCCAGCCGTTGCCGGGCAGCGCGCCGAACTCCTGGTGAATGCGCCGCACCAGGTCGGGGGCCGACGGGGCGCCGCCGTACGCGATCGTCTCGAGCGAGGAGAGGTCGTATTTGTCGCGGTCGGGGTGCTCAAGCAGCTGCCACGCGATCGTCGGCACGCCGCCCGTCATGTGGACGCGCTCGCGCTCGATCAACTCCATCGCGCGCACCGTGTCCCATTTGCGCATGAACACGAGCGTGGAGCCGCTGGCCATCGCGCCCATTAACGTCGCCGACAGCGCGGTCGCGTGGAACAGCGGGATGACGGTCAGGAACGTCTTCGGCTCGGGTGCGGCCGGCGGCGTCTCGCCCCGGCGCAGCATCTGGCGCGCCGCGGCGTAGCCCGAGGACAGGATGTTGGTCATCAGGTTGCGGTGCGTGCCGAGCGCCCCCTTAGGGGCGCCGGTAGTGCCGCTGGTGTAGAGGATAGTGGCGTCGTCGTCGGGCGCGACCTGGATCGGCGGCAACGCGCGGTCTGGCAGGTTCGCCCAGTCGTGCGGCGTGCCGACCATGTCTTCCAGCCGCGACGCGTGCCCGTCAAGCGGGACGCGCGAGCGGGCGACTATGACGTGGCGCAGCTCGGGCAAGCGGGCGTAGCAGTCGCGCAACCGCTCGTGCCGCTCGTCGTCGACGAAGGCGACGCTCGCGCCCGAGTCGGACAGGCCGTATTCGAGTTCCGGCCCCGTCCACCAGGCGTTGAGCGGAACGGCGATCGCGCCGAGCGCCGTGACGCCAAAGAACGCGGCGATCCATTCGGGCAGGTTGCGCATCGCGATCGCGACGCGGTCGCCCTTCCCTACGCCGAGCGCCTGGAGGTGCGCGGCGATGGCGGCGGCGGCGCGGTGGTTCGCCTCGTAGCTGACGCGCTCGTCCTCGTAGACGCTGATGAGCCTGGGACCGTAGGCGCGCGTGGCGGTGAGGAGGAAAGGCAGGCTCGGCGGCGCGTTCCTCCATACGCGCGTGGGACGGCCGTCGATCTCGACCGTCTCCATCTCGAACTTGGCGCCGGGGGCGGTCAACACCGCCTCGATCTGCCCCATCGACATGACGGGCCAGTTGGGCGGCAAGGGCACCTCATTCAAAAGGGAGCCTGGGGGTTCGCTGGCCACGGCTGCATCTCTCTCCGATAGAAGAACGGGTTTGCGCCCGCTTATGTCTGTTGACCGAGGTTATAGTTGATCCGCGCGCCGCTCAAGGCCATAGGAGCGCGAGGCGTTTAGAAGCGGGGGTATGGAGAGCGCATGAAGGTTGCGGACCCGGCCGGGCACGGTTTCGACCCCGCGCGCCTCGCCCGCATCGACGCGTTCCTGCGCGCCAAGTATCTCGACACCGGCCTGCTCCCCCACGCGCAACTGCTCGTCGCGCGCGACGGCCAGCCCTTGCACTTCTTCTCGGAAGGCGCCGCCCGAGAAGGCGGTGCGCGGGTCGATGACGGCACGCTGTTCCGTATCGCGTCGATGACCAAGCCCGTGACCTCGATCGCGTTCATGATGCTGGTGGAGGAAGGGCTGGTCGCGGTGGACACGCCCGTCCACCACGTGCTGCCCGAGTTCAAGGGCGTCGGCGTCTATAATGGCGGCGGCGCGGGCGTGCCGTTCGTGACCAAGCCGACCGATCAGCCGATGCGCATGGTCGACCTGCTGCGGCACACGGCCGGGCTGACCTACGGCTTCCAGAACCGGACCAACGTCGACGCGGCCTATCGCGAGCTGGAGCTGGAGACGCTGCCGGGCGCGAAGCACAGTCTCGACGAGTTCGTCGCGCTACTGGGCACGCTGCCGCTGGAGTTCTCGCCGGGGACGAGCTGGAACTACTCGGTCGCGACCGACGTGCTCGGCGCGGTGGTGGAGCGGGTGTCGGGAATGAAGCTCGACGCGTTCTTCGCCGCACGCATCTTCGAGCCGCTCGGGATGCGCGACACCTTCTTCCGCGTGCCCGAGCGCGAGCTCGACCGTCTCGCCGACTGCTGGACGATGCACCCGAAGCGCGGGCGCGTCATGTACGACCGGGCGGCGGAGAGCCGCTGGGCGCAGGAGGTCCGCTTCCTGTCGGGCGGCGGCGGGCTCGTGTCGACCAGCGCCGACTATCACCGGTTCAACACGATGCTGCTAAACGGCGGCGCGTTGGCCGGCGCGCGCATCGTCGGGCGCAAGACGCTGGACCTGATGACGCGCAACCACATCCCCGGGAACGGCGACCTGGCGGGCTGGTCCAAGTCGATGTTCAGCGAGGCCGCGAACGCCGGGACCGGCTTCGGGCTCGGCTTCGCGGTCAACCTCGACCCGGTGCGCACCATGATCCCCGGTTCGGCGGGCGAGTTCTACTGGGGCGGGCTGTTCTCGACCGCCTTCTTCGTCGACCCACAAGAGCGCGTCACCATGACCTTCATGACGCAGCTCTCGCCGTCCAGCACCTATCCGATCCGCCGCGAGATCAAGACCATGATCTACGCGGCGCTGACTTGAAGGAGACAGAAGTGACCAGCTCCCCGATCCGTTACGAGCGCCACGACAACGTGGCCGTGATCGTGTCCGACAACCCGCCCGTCAACGCGCTGGGCGCGGCGGTGCGGCAGGGGCTGGAGGCCTATGTCAAGCAGGCGGTCGCCGACGAGACGATCGGTGCGATCGTGATCCGCTGCGACGGCAAGACCTTCTTCGCGGGCGCGGACATCACCGAGTTCGGCAAGCCGATGCAGGACCCGCCGCTCCCCTTCCTGGTCGACATGATCGAGGCGTCGACCAAGCCCGTCGTCGCCGCGATCCACGGCACGGCGCTAGGCGGCGGGCTGGAGGTGGCGCTGAGCTGCCACTACCGCGTCGCCGTGCCGTCGGCGAAGCTCGGCGTGCCGGAGGTCAAGCTCGGCCTGCTGCCGGGCGCGGGCGGCACGCAGCGGCTGCCGCGCGTGGCGGGCGTGCGTTTGGCGTTGGAGATGTGCGCGACGGGCAACCCGATCTCGGCCAAGCGCGCGCAGGAGGCGGGGCTGGTCGACCGCATCGTCGGCGAGGACAGTCTGGCGGCCGACGCGATCAGCTACGCGCGCGAGGTCGTGGGCCGACCGATCCCGCGCGCGAGCGAGCGCAGCGTCTCCCCCGAGCCGGAGACGGTCGAGGCGTTCCGCCGCGAGAACGCCAAGCGCTTCCGCGGCTTCGACGCGCCCGCCGCGAACATCGCCTGCGTGGAGAAGGCGACGCAGGTGCCGTTCGAGGAGGGCGTGCAGTTCGAGCGGCAGGAGTTCATGAAGCTGATGATGGGCGTGCAGTCCGCCGCCCAGCGCCACATCTTCTTCGCCGAGCGCCAGGCCGCCAAGATCGACGACGTCCCCGCCGATACGGCGCTGCGCCCGATCCGCAAGGTCGGCGTGATCGGCGCCGGCACGATGGGCGGCGGCATCTCCATGAACTTCCTGTCGGCGGGCATCCCCGTCACCATCGTCGAGATGCAGCAGGACGCGCTCGACCGCGGCACGGGCGTGATGCGCAAGAACTATGAAGCGAGCGCCGCCAAGGGCCGCATGAAACCCGAGCAGGTCGAGGCCGCGATGGGCGCGCTGACCCCGACGCTGAACCTTCAGGACCTCGCCGACTGCGACCTCGTGATCGAGGCGGTGTACGAGAGCATGGACGTGAAGAAGGAGATCTTCGCGAAGCTCGACGGCATCTGCAAGCCGGGCGCGATCCTGGCGTCGAACACCAGCTACCTCGACATTGACGAGATCGCGTCGGTGACGAAGCGGCCGGAGGACGTGCTGGGCATGCACTTCTTCTCGCCCGCGAATGTCATGAAGCTGCTGGAGGTCGTCCGCGGCGCGAAGACCGCGCCCGACGTGCTCGCGACCGTCATGTCGCTCGCCAAGAAGATTGGCAAGGTCGCGGTGGTCGCGGGCGTCACCTACGGCTTCATCGGCAACCGCATGCTGATGCCGCGCCAAGTCGAGGCCAACAAGCTGCTGATGGAGGGCGCGACGCCGGAACAGATCGACCGCGTCCACGTCGCGTTCGGCATGCCGATGGGCCCCTTCCAGATGAGCGACCTGGCGGGCGTCGACATCGGCTGGCACCGCGACCCGAGCCGGATCGAGAACATCCGCGACGCGCTCTGCGCGGAAGGGCGCTGGGGTCAGAAGAAGCAGGCGGGCTTCTACGATTACGACGAGAAGCGCACCCCCTCGCCTTCGCCTCGCGTCCAGCAGATCATCGACGAGTTCCGCGCCAAGTCGGGCGCGACCGTCCGCGAGGTGACCGACCAGGAGATCGTCGAGCGCACCATCTACCCGATGGTGAACGAGGGCGCGCTGATCCTGGAGGAAGGCAAGGCGCAGCGCGCGAGCGACATCGATGTGGTGTGGATCTACGGTTACGGCTGGTCCGTCTATCGCGGCGGCCCGATGTTCTGGGCGCAGAACGAAGAGACATTACCTAAGATCGTGGCCGGGCTGGAGAAGCACGGGTTTACGGTGGCGCGGACGCTCAAGGACGCCGCGGCGAGTGGGGGCCGGCTGAAGTGACCGCCCGCCTCGCTCCTCTCCTACCCTCGTCACCCCAGCGAAAGCTGGGGTCGCGGGCCGAGAGCGCACCCGGCCCGAACCGCGCGATCCCAGCTTTCGCTGGGATGACGAGCTAATTCAGATGCGCTCCGCCTTCGACACCGCTCGCGCGATCCTTAAAGGCGAGACGAGCGCGCTCGCCGAGTGCGAGGCGGCGATCGCGCGGATTGAGGCGGGCGACGGGCCGATCAACGCGGTCGTGGTACGCGACTTCGACCGCGCGCGGGCGACCGCGAAGGCGATGGACGAGGCCGGCCCGCAGCCCGTCCACCGGCCGCTGTTCGGCGTGCCGATGACGGTGAAGGAGAGCTTCGACGTCGCCGGTCTGCCGACGCACTGGGGCTTTCCCGAGCACGCCGACTACATGCCCGCCGAGGACGCGATCGCGGTCAAGCGCCTCAAGGCCGCGGGCGCGGTTGTTCTGGGCAAGACCAACGTGCCGCAGAACCTGGACGACCTCCAGACCAACAACCCCGTCCACGGCCGCACCAACAACCCGCACGACCATTCGCGCGTCAGCGGCGGGTCGTCGGGCGGTTCGGCGGCCGCGCTGGCGGCGGGGTTCGTGCCGCTGGAGCTCGGCTCCGACATCGGCGGCTCGATCCGCGTGCCCGCCAGCTTCTGCGGCGTGTGGGGGTTGAAGACGAGCTACGGCCTGCTCGACAGCTTCGGGCACAACCGGCCGCGGACCGATCAGTCGGGCGTCGCGCTCAACGTCATCGGCCCGATGGCGCGCGACGCCGCCGACCTGATCGTCGCGCTCGAAGTGCTCAGCGGCACCCCTCGACCGCACGAGCCTAGGCAGGCCGGTGCGCCGGTGGAGAAGAAGTCGCGCTTCCTCATCCTCCCCGCCCACTCGCTAGCACCCACCGAGCGCGCGGTGAGCGGCGCCGTGGAGCGCGTAGGCGACGCGCTCGCGAACGCGGGCTGTCCGGTAGACCGCGCATCGCCGCTGTTCCCCGACCTCGCCACGCAGCATGCCAATTACGTCCGCATGCTCCTGACCGCGCTCGCCCGCGGTGCGGGCACTGAGCATATCGAGCCGATGACGCTCGCCGCCTGGTTCGAGCTTCAGGACGAGCAGGCGCGCAACCGCCGCGCCTGGGGCCGACTGTTCACCGAGTACGATGCGGTGATCGCACCCTGCTGGGGCACGACCGCGTTTCCGCACGACGACACGCCCTTCGCGAACCGGCAGCTTCTCGTCGATGGCGAGCCGACCTTCTTCGGCGCGCAGATGGCCTACCCCGGCCTCGCCACCTTCCCCATGTTGCCCGCGTGCAGCGTGCCCGTCGGCGCCGACGCGCACGGCCTGCCGATCGGGGTCCAGGTGATCACCGATTTCGGCAAGGACTACGACGCGATCAAATTCGCGCGACTCGTCAATATGTTGATGCTGGGATGACATACATGACCGACCTCGACACCTTCCGCCTCGAGACCCGCGCCTGGCTCGAGGAGAACTGCCCGCCCTCCATGCGCGAGCCCGTCCGCTCGGACGAGGACGTGTGCTGGGGCGGCCGGAACTACCGGCCCGCCAACCCCGAGCAGAAGCAGTGGCTCGACCGCATGGCGACACGCGGCTGGACCGTGCCCGATTGGCCCAAAGAATATGGCGGCGGTGGGCTCTCGCCGGAGGAGACCAAGGTGCTGCGGTCCGAGATGGCCCGCATCCGCGCGCGCAATCCGCTCAACTCCTTCGGCATCTCGATGCTCGGGCCGGCGCTGCTGAAATATGGGACGGAGGAGCAGAAGCTCGAGCACCTGCCCCCCATCGCACGCGGCGAGATCCGCTGGTGCCAGGGCTATTCGGAGCCGAACGCAGGCTCCGACTTGGCGGCGCTCGCGACCTCGGCCGAGAGCGACGGCGACGACTACATCGTCAACGGCCAGAAGGTCTGGACCTCTTACGCCGACAAGGCCGACTGGATCTTCTGCCTCGTGCGGACGTCCAAGGAGTCGAAGCAGGGCGGCATCAGCTTCCTCCTCTTCGACATGAAAACGCCGGGCGTCTCGACCAAGCCGATCCTGCTCATCAGCGGCTACTCGCCCTTCTGCGAGACGTTCTTCGACAACGTGCGCGTGCCCAAGCGCAACCGCGTCCACGAGGAGAACCGCGGCTGGGACGTCGCCAAGTACCTGCTCGGCCACGAGCGCGAGATGATCAGCGGCATGGGGCTCGCAAGCTCCGGCCGTAACCCGTTGATCGAGGGCGCGATCGCGACCGTCGGGCTCGATCACGACGGCCGCCTCGCCGACCCGCTGCTCCGCGCGCAGATCGCGCAGTTCGAGGTGCGCGCGCACGCGTTCGGGGCCATGAGCGAGCGCTTCATCGACGAGCTCAAGCACGGCCGCGCGCACCCCGCGCAGCCGTCGATGATGAAGTACTACGGCACCGAGCTCAACAAGCAGCGCCACGAGCTGATGATGGCGGCGGGCGGGTCGGACGCGCTGGAGTGGGAGAGCGAGCGCTCCAACGGCGGCGCGCCCGCGCGCGCGTGGCTCCGCACCAAGGCCAACTCGATCGAGGGCGGCACGAGCGAGGTGCAGCTCAACATCGTCGCCAAGCGCATCCTGGAGCTGCCGGGGGCGTGACCTGATCTCCCTCTCCCCTCCGGGGAGAGGGTGCCGAGCGCAGCGAAGGCGGGAGAGGGGCAATGCAGGTCGATACGATTCGTCCCGCCCCTCTCCCCAGCCCTCTTCCCGGAGGGGAGAGGGAGAAGGAGTAACAAATGCCCCTTTTCCTCAACGACGAACAGACTATGCTCCGCGATACCGCGCGCGACTTCGTCGCCGACGCCGCCCCCGTGTCGCACCTCCGCAGCTTGCGCGACGCCGACGACCCCACCGGCTTCTCCCGCGACCTCTGGAAGCAGTTCGCCGAGATGGGCTTCATCGGCATCCTGATCCCCGACGACCAGGGCGGGCTCGGCCTCGGCCACGTCGAGGCGGGCGTGGTGCTGGAGGAGATCGGCCGCAACCTGTCGCCCTCGCCCTTCCTCACCACCGCCGTCGCCGCCGTGGAGGCGCTCCGCGGCACGCCGCACGCCGAGCGCTGGTTCCCCGGCATCGTCGAGGGGAGCACGGTCGCGGCGCTCGCGATCGACGAGCGCGCCAAGCACGGCGACGGCGTCGGCTTGCGCGCCGAGCGCTCGGGCAACGGCTTCCGCCTGTCCGGCGCCAAGCAGTTCGTCACCCACGGCCACGTCGCCGACCTGCTGATCGTCGCCGCGCGAACCGCCGGCTCGGACGCGGACGAGCAGGGCGTGACGCTGTTCGCGGTCGAGAAGGGCGCGGCGGGCCTCTCTGCCAGCCCTGAGCGCCTGACCGACTCCAGCATCGCCGCGCGTCTCCAGTTCGAGGGCGTCGAGGTCACCGCCGACGCGGTGATCGGCGAGGTGGACGCCGGGCGCGATCCGCTCAATCGCCTCCTCCGCGCCGGCCGCACGGGCGCGTCGGCCGAGATGCTCGGCGTCGGCGCGGGCGCGATGGACATGACGATGGGCTACCTCAAGGAGCGCAAGCAGTTCGGCACCGTCATCGGCAGCTACCAGGCGCTCCAGCACCGCGCCGCGCATCTCTATTCCGAGATGGAGGTCGCACGCGCCGCCGTGCTCAAGGCGCAGCAGATGCTGGATGCCGCCAAGAATGATGGGGCCGACGAGAACGCCGACCACGCCGTCTCCGTCGCCAAGGCGATGAGCGGGGCCGCGACGACGCTGAGCGTGCAGGAAGGCATCCAGATGCACGGCGGCATCGGCATGACCGACGAGTACGACATCGGCTTCTACATGAAGCGCCAGCGGGTGCTGGCCGAGATGTTCGGCGACGCGAACTACCACGCCGACCGCATCGCCCGAATGGCGGGTTACTGAATCTGAAATCCTCCCCCGCTCACAGCGGGGGAGGGGGACCGCTCGCGTAGCGAGTGGTGGAGGGGGTGCGACGCGATGCCGCATCCCGTAGTTCCCCCTCCACCATACTTCGCATGGTCCCCCTCCCCCGCATCTGCGATGCGGGGGAGGATTTAAAAGGACCAACATGGATCTCCTCACCCCCCACGACACCGCGCCGGAAGCGCTCGTCGCCATCCTCGTCGACCTGCTCGACGTGGAGGAGATCGACACCGACCTCTTCCGCGGCTCCCGCCAGCCCGGCGGCGTCGGCCGCGTCTTCGGCGGCCAGGTGATCGCGCAGGCGCTCCAGACCGCGCAGCGCTCGACCGAGGAGCCCAAGGTCGCCCATTCGCTCCACGCCTACTTCATGCGGCCGGGCGACGAGGAGCACCCGATCACCTACCGCGTCGTGCGCGACTTTGACGGCCGCAGCTTCGCCACGCGCCGCGTGATCGCCTCGCAGCGGGGGCAGCCCATCCTGAGCCTCACCGCCTCGCTCCAGACACCCGAGGACGGCCTCCATCACCAGGACGGCATGCCCGACGTGCCCGGCCCCGACGAACTCCGTTCCGAGCGGGAACTCCGCGCCGAGATGATCAACGAGATCCCGGAGAAGTGGCGCCCCCACATGCTCCGCCCTCGCCCCATCGAGTTCCGCCCCGTCCACGCGCGCAGCTGGTTCCGCCCCGAGAAGCGCGAGCCGCATCAGGCCGCCTGGTTCCGCCTCGTCGCTCCCATCGGCAACGACGCCGCGATGCACCGCGCGATCCTGGCCTATGCCTCCGACATGACGCTGCTCGGCACCTGCACCTTACCGCACGGCGTTAACTGGATGACGCACAAGCTCCAGACCGCGAGCCTCGACCACGCGCTCTGGCTGCACGAGCCGTTCCGCGCCGACGAATGGCTGCTCTACGCCACCGACAGCCCCTGGGCGGGCCACGCCCGCGGCTTCAACCGCGGCCGCATCTACGCCCAGGACGGCCGCCTCGTCGCGAGCGTCGCGCAGGAAGGGCTGATCCGCCTGCGCGATTAGACGGCGGTGCGGCCGTAATCCTGCTTGGTGACCGGATGGCTCGACGACAGCCCACCGTCGACCGCGAGCGCCTGGCCGTTGACGTAGCTTGCGTCGTCGGAGGCGAGGAACAGCGCGACGCGTGCGAGCTCCTCCGGCTGCGCGCCTCGGCGCAGTGGGTTGAGCCGCCCGACGCGGTCCATCTTCCCGGCCTCGCGGGCGTAGTCGAAGGTCGGCTTGGTCATGCCCGTCTCGGTCAGGCCAGGGCAGATCGCGTTGACGCGGACGTTGGAGCCCGAGAGCTGCTGCGCCGCGACCTGGGCGAGGTTGATGACCCCCGCCTTCGACGCCGAATAGGCTGGCGAGCCCGCGCCGGAGCGGATGCCCGCGACACTAGCGGTGAGCACGATCGCGCCGCCCCCGCGCTCGGCGATCCGGGGGGCGGCGTGCTTGATGGCGAGGAACGGGCCGATCAGGTTGACGCGCAGCACCTCAGTGATGAGCGCCACGTCGGTATCGAAGACGTTGGCGAGCCCGCCCGAGATGCCGGCGTTCGCGAACATCACGTCGAGCCCTCCGAACTCCGAAACGGCGAGCTCGACCGCGCGGACCACGTCGGGCTCGGAGCCGGCGTCCATGCGGATCGCGCGCGCGGCGCCGCCCGCTTCGGCGATCATCCGCGCGGTCTCGTCCGCGCCGTCGGTCACGTCCGCGGCGAGCACCGACCCGCCCTCGGCGGCGAACAGCAGCGCCGCCGCACGCCCGATGCCGGAGCCCGCGCCGGTGACGATGATCGACTTGCCCGTGAACCGCGCCATGCCCGTCCTCCCGTTCAGATCGTCACCCCGCCGTCGACCACCATCACTTGCCCCGTCATGAAGCTCGACGCGGGCGACGCCAAGTACACGATCGCGCCCGCGATCTCGTGCGGCTCGCCGATGCGGCGTAAGGGCACCTGCTCGTTGGCGGCGCGGATGCGCTCCGGGTCTTCCCACAGCGCACGGGCGAAGTCGGTCTTGATGAGACCCGGAGCGACGCAGTTCACGCGCACGCCGCGCGGCCCGTATTCGACGGCGTAGTTGCGCGCGAGCTGGAAGTCGGCGGCCTTGGACACGTTGTACGCCCCGATCACCGGTGACCCACGCAAGCCGCCGATCGAGGACACGATGACGATCGAGCCCTCCCCGCGCTCCAGCATCTCGGGCGCGACCATCTGGATTAGCCAGTGGTTGGACAGGACATTGTTGTCGAGGATCTTGCGGAACTGCTCGTCGGCGATGCCCGCCAGCGGCCCGTAATAAGGGTTGGACGCCGCGTTGCAGACGAGCACGTCGATGCGGCCCCATGTCGCCCGCGTCCGGTCGACGAGGTTGTGAAGCGCCGCCTTGTCCGAGATGCTGGCGGCGACCGCGATCGCGGTTCCCTCGCCGTACTTGCCGTTCAGCTCGGCCGCGACTGCCTCGCATGCGTCCTGCTTGCGGCTGGAGATGACGACCTTGGCCCCGTAATCGGCCAACTCGAACGCCGCCGCCCGCCCGATCCCGCGCGACGATCCGGTGACGACGCACACCTTGCCGGTCAGGTCGAACAGCGACACGGCTACGCCCCCGCCTTTACAGCGAAGTCCCAAGCCGACTGCGCGAGCTGGTCCAACCGCGCGACCGTCCGCTCCGCCTGCGCCGAGGACGCCGTGCCGAGCTGGATGCGCTTCTTGATGCCCTGCACGATGCCCGTCAGCCGGAACAGGCTGTAACTGAAATACCAGTTCAGGTCCGGCACGCCGTCTCGGCCTGTGGCGGCGCAGTAGCGCGCGACCATCTCGTCCAAGGTCGGAATGCCCGTCTCCGGCCCGGTGATGCCCATTACCCCCGACCGCCCTTCGGGCTGCGTCACCCAGCTCATCATGAGGTAAGCGAAGTCGGCGAGCGGGTCACCGAGCGTCGACAGCTCCCAATCGAGCACCGCGACGACCCGCGGCTCTTCAAGCGCGAAGATCATGTTGTCGACGCGGTAATCGCCGTGAACGATGCTGGTCCGCGTCTGCTCGGGCACCGTGCGCGGCAGCCACTCGATCAGCCGCTCGACGGGCTCCAAGCGCTCGGTCTCGGCGGCACGGTACTGCTTGGTCCAGCGCTCGACCTGGCGGGCGAAATAATTACCCGGCTTGCCGTAATCGCCCAAGCCCGCCGCGATGTAATCCGTGTTGTGGAGCGCCGCCAGCGTGTCGACGATCGCGTGGTAGTGCGCGGTCCGCTCGGGCGGGGTTAGGTCGGGCATGGAGCCGTCCCAGATTGTCCGCCCCCGCACCATCTCCATGACGTAAAAGGGCGCGCCGATGACGTCGGGATCCTCGCACAGCCCGTACGGCCGCGGCACGGGAAAGCCCGTCGGGTGTAGCCCCGCGATCACCCGATACTCGCGCTCGACCGCGTGCGCGGAGGGCAGGATCGGCCCGAACGGCTTGCGGCGGAGCACGTAGCTCCGCGCCGGCGTATCGAGCCGGTAGGTCGGGTTCGACTGCCCCCCTGCGAACTTGGCATAGTCGAGCGGGCCCTCGAAGCCGTCGACGTGCCCGCGCATCCATTCGGACAGCCGGTCGAGGTCGAGCCGGTCCTTCTCCGCGACGGGGATGGTGCCGGACATCGAGTCCTGCGCGGAGGTCATGCGCGCACTCCCACCACTCCGTTCGTGTCGAGCCTAGTCGAGACACGCTCGCAACGGCACGCCCGGATTCGTTTCTCGACTGCGCTCGAAATGAACGGAAGAGGGGCGCGCGTTCCCATCACTCGAACACGATCATGCTGCGCACCGTGTCCCCTTTCCGCAGATTGTCGAGCGCATGGTTGACATCGGACAGCGCGATCCGCTCGGCGACCATCGTGTCGAGGTCGAGCCGCCCGTCGAGATACATCTCGCACAGGCGCGGCATGTCGATCGGGAATTGTGTGGAGCCGAGCAGCGATCCCTGGAGCCGCTTGCCCGACAGGAAGCTCGGTCCGGGGATGCTGACCGACTTGCCCGGCGCGATCATGCCCAGGATCGTCGCCGTGCCGCCGCGGCGCGTGATCGTCCAGGCGAGCTCCGCCGTCTCCGGCCGTCCCACCGCCTCTATCGCGTAGTTCACGCCGCCCTCGGTCAGCGCCAGCACGCGCTTGCCCACGTCCGGGTCGCTCGCGTCGAGCGTATGCGTCGCGCCCAGCTTCTCGGCGAGCGCGCGCTTCTCCGGCACGGGGTCGATCGCGATCACCTTGCCCGCGCCCGCGATCTTGGCGGCGTTGACCGCGGCGAGGCCGATGCCGCCCGCGCCGATCACCGCGACCGTCTCGCCGGGCTTCACCTTGGAGTCGTTGAACACCGATCCCGCCCCCGTGATCACCGCGCAGCCGAGCAGCGCCGCGCGGTCGAGCGGCATGTCCTTGGTGATCGCGACGCACGCGTTCTCGTGCACCAGCATCATCTCGGCGAAGCTGGAGAGATTCAGAAACGGGTGTAGCGGCGTCGAGTCCGCCAACGACAGCCTGGGCGCGCTCGTCGGCGGCCGCCTGGTCGACGGGTCCATGCAGAGCGACGGGCGGCCCGAAATGCAGAACTCGCAGGAGCCGCAGAACGCGGTGAAGAAGGTGATGACGTGGTCGCCGGGCTTCACGTGCACCACGTCGGTGCCCACCGCCTCGACCACGCCCGCCGCCTCGTGCCCCGGCACCGTCGGCACGGGATGCGGCCACGCGCCGTCGACGAAGTGGAGGTCCGACCGGCACACGCCCACCGCGACCGTGCGGATCAGCACCTCGCGCGGGGCGGGCTTGGAGACGACCACCTCCTCGATCTGGAGCGGCGTCTTGGCTTCAAAGAGGACGGCGGCTTTCACTTGTTTTTGCCAGACGATGCTGCCGCGACACTTGCAAATAGTGCGAATGGAAAGGAGGTCATCTGAGTCACTATCATGAATGGGCCAAGCTCAAACACAGTGTACCTTGCTCGCAGCAGAGCATACGTAACCAAGACGGCGATTGTTGAAGACAGGAGATGTACTGTCCCCGACATCTTGGCATATCTTGAGCAAAACCATGCCACTGTGAGCGTCAGCACTGCAGGGAAAAAGAAGGCGAACTCACCCACGGCAAGAGCGCCTCGAGTAATCTACCGCGCCACAGCCATATCGCCGCTCGATAGCCGCTGCCCGCCGCCGTCCTGCACCGCCGCACCCCGCTCAGGCGGGGTCGCGCGATAATCGGCGTACTTGCCGAACTCGTTCCTGGCGATCGCCCGGTTGTGCACCTCGTCCGGCCCGTCCGCGAAGCGCAGTGTGCGCAAGCTGGCCCACTGACCCGCGAGGTCGAAGTCGCCCGACACACCGGCGCCGCCATGCGCCTGGATCGCGTCGTCCAGGATCTTGAGCGCCATGGTCGGCGCCTGCACCTTGATCATCGCGATCTCGAGCTGCGCCGACTTGTTGCCCGCGCGGTCCATCATGTCGGCGGCCTTCAGGCAGAGCAGCCGCGTCATCTCGATGTCGATGCGCGCGCGCGCGATCCGCTCCTCCCAGACCGAGTGGCTCGAGATCGTCTTGCCGAACGCGACGCGCGACAGGAGGCGCTTGGCCATCGCCTCGATCGCCGTCTCGGCGGTGCCGATCGTGCGCATGCAGTGGTGAATGCGCCCCGGCCCGAGCCTACCTTGCGCGATCTCGAACCCCCTGCCCTCGCCGAGCAGGATGTTCTCGGCCGGCACGCGGACATTCTCCAGCACCACCTCGCCGTGGCCGTGCGGCGCGTGGTCGTAGCCGTAGACGCTCAGCATCCGCTCGATCCGGACGCCGGGCGTATCGAGCGGCACGATGATCTGCGACTGCTGCGTGTGACGCGACGCGTCCGGGTTGGTCTTGCCCATCACGATCGCGACGGCGCAGCGCGGGTCGCCGACGCCCGACGACCACCATTTACGCCCGTTGATGACATAATGGTCGCCGTCCCGCTCCATGCGCGTCTCGATGTTGGTCGCGTCCGAAGACGCCACCTGCGGCTCCGTCATCAGGAACGCCGAGCGGATCTCACCTTCCATCAGCGGCCGGAGCCACCGCTCCTTCTGCTCGCGCGTGCCGTAGCGGTGGAACACCTCCATGTTGCCCGTATCGGGCGCGGAGCAATTGAAGCACTCGGACGCCCAGCCGATCTTGCCCATCTCCTCCGCGCAGAGCGCGTATTCGAGGTTGGTGAGCTGCGTGCCCTGGAATTCGAACGTGTCGTCCACATGGTGCTGCCCCGAGTGCGGCGGCATGAAGAAGTTCCACAGGCCCTGCGCCTTGGCGATGGCTTTCACCTCCTCCACGACCGGAATCACCTTCCAGCGGTCGCCCCCATTCGCCTGTTCGTGATACTCGGCGTCGCGGGGTGCGATGTGCTGGGCGATGAAGTCGCGTACCCGATCCCTGAAATAGGTCTCGCGCTCGGTCAGCGTGAAGTCCATCGGCGCACTCTCCTTCGATCCGTTCCGCCGACGCTTAAACCGTACCGCTCATTCGGACAAGCATGCCACGACCCTACGGAAAAGGACTGTTCGTTCCGGACCGCGATGATACATTCGTGCTCATGCAGGCGACCGAAGGGGGTGCCGCGGGGGAGGACAAGGCGACCCGGCGCTTCATGGCGAAGCGCGACGCCATCCTCGCCGCCGCGGCGGAAGCGATCAACGAGCAGAGCGCGAAGGGCATGACCTTCGCCGACGTGGCGCGCCGCGTCGGGCTCAACACCACGTCCGTCACCTACTATTTCCGCCGCAAGGAGGACTTAGCGGCCGCCGCATTCGAGAACACGCTCGACACGCTCACGGCGATGCTCGACGAAGCCGCCGCCGAGCCGACGCCCGAGCTCCGCGTCCGCCGCTTCCTACGCCTCAACATGGATCGCCTGCAGCGCATCAATCGCGGCGAGGAGACCGCCTTCGCCGTCCTGTCCGACCTGCGCGCGACCGAGGACCCGGTGCGCGGGCGGCTGATGGCGGGCTGGCAGCGCGTGTTCCGCAAAACGCGCGCGCTCTGGGGTCCGGCGGAGGGCCGCGCCAAGACCGATCTCCACGGCGCGCGCGCGCACGTGCTGCTCGAGAACATGTTCTGGGTGCCGGCCTGGCTCAACCGCTACGAGCCTGACCAGTTCGACCGCGTCGAGGAGAGGCTGTTCGACGTGTTCGCGCACGGCCTCGCCGGTCCCGGCCAGCGCTGGGAGCCGGCGATGCTGGAGCTCCCGCACGACGACCCCGTGCCCGGTCGCGAGTCGTTCCTGCTCGCCGCCACGCGCCTCATCAACGAGCTCGGCTATCGCGGCGCGTCCGTCCAGCGGATCGCGTCCGAGCTCAACGTCACCAAGGGCAGCTTCTACCACCACCTCGACGCCAAGGACGACTTGGTGATCGCCTGCTACAAGCGTAGCTTCGACACCATCGGCCACGCCCAGCGCCTCGCCGACGACGCGGGCGGCAGCCACTGGACGCGGCTGTCGAGCGCGGTGGCGACGCTGCTCGACATCCAGTTCTCCGAGCGCGGCCCCCTGCTCCGCACGACGGCGCTCTCCGGCCTGCCTCTGGGCGTGCGCGCGGCGATGGTGGAGCGCTCCAACCGCATCGCGCGCCGCTACGCCGGGACGATCATGGACGGCGTCGCCGAAGGCTCAATCCGTCCCGTCGACGCGCTGGTCGCCGCGCAGGCGCTGATGGCGCTCCAGAACGCCGCGTTCGACATGCGCAAATGGGCCGGCACCATGCCGCGCGAGACCGCGATCCGGATGTACGCGTCGACCCTGCTGTTCGGCCTCTTCGGCGGCGACGCGCCCGCCCCGTGAGGGGCCGCCAAACCATGGGGGCGCATCAGAAGCCCAGCTCCGCGCGTACGCCCAGCACCAGCGCGTCGCGGAGCCGCCGGTCGCCGCTCGGGTCGATCACCAATTGCGCGTCGGGCTGCAACGTCAGCCAGCCGGTCAGCGGCGTGCGGTAGGTGAGCTCCACCACCGTCTCGTGGGACGACGGGACGCCGCCCGCGCCCCTGACCGCGCGCCGATAGGACCGGCCGAACGTCGCGCGGGCCACCGCCAAGCCCAACTGGTCGTCGCGCCCGCGCCGGAGCAACCCCGTGCGCACCACCCCCGCGCCGGCGTAGCGCACGATCGGGTTCACCCGCCCGTTCGCGCCCCCGACCCGCGCGAACGCGGCCCATCCTGCGCCGTCCCTCGCGCCCGACGGGGCGATGCGGCGCTCGAGGAGCAGGTACGCGCCCCGGTTGTCGGCCCGGGCGCCGACCGCGCCCGTCGGTCCCGTCCCCAACTCCGGGAAGCGGGCGGTGTAGGCCCAGCCGCCCAGCGCTACCTTCGTGCGCGCATCCGTCCACGCCAGCTCGCCGACCAGCAGCGCGCCCTCGCCCCGGCTCAACCGGACGCGGGTGCGCCGCGGCCGGTCGGGATCGCCCGGCACCCCGTCGAGCACGGCGCCCCGCGCCGCCCAGCCACCGCCCAGCGCCGCTTCGGCGCGCACCGCGAGCGAGGTCACGGGGAATATGGATGGCCCGTTCCGCCCCGACTGGCCCAGATCCGCCCCGACGCCTTGCGAGGACTGGATGAACAGCGCGCCCGCCTCCGTCCTGTCGAACTCGGAAGCGAGGTCGTACAAGCCCGCGCGCAGCGACCCGCCGGTCCATCGCTTCTCGCCCCAGGCCTCGTAGAGCCGCGCCGCGCGTACGCCCGTCTCGATGTTCGACACGATCTGCGCGTCGCCCACCAGGTCGCCCGACAGGGACGCGCCGTTATTGTACAGGCCATAGGCGAACAGCGTCACGCCGCGCCAGCCCGCCACGCGCTCGGCGTCTACAGTCAGCGCCACGTCCAGGCTGTCGAGGTAACGCCCGCCACCCCGACGGCCGCCCCGCGCGACACGCCAGGTCTCGGCGGTGTAGACCACCGACAGGTCCACCGCCGGCGCGCGACCGTCGTCCGCGCGGGCCGCCGGGGGCGCGGTCCCGTCGCGGCTGCCGCTCTGCGCGCGGTCGGGCTCCTGCGGCGGAGCCGCCGCCGCGAGAAGCAGAAGGAGCGGTGGAAGTCGGGCGGCGCGCACCCGACCGCCCCTAGTCCGCCGGCGCGCGTCGAAGAAGAACCCCCGCCCGCCAATAGTGCCAGATCGCCCAGGGCGTCGCCGAGCCGACCGCGACGAGCGCCCAGCGTAGCGATTCCTCCGGACCCGTGACCGGCCGCAGCAGATCGCTCAGGATCCCGATCAGCGTCGGCCCCAGCCCCAGCCCGATGAGGTTGATGACGAGCAGCGTCACCGCCGCCCACATCGCCCGCATCCTGAGCGGCGCGAGGCTCTGGATCAGCGCGAAGGTGGGCCCGAGATAGCTCGACGCGAACAGGTAGTTGAGCACGTAGAAAACCATTGCCAGCGACTGCGATTCGGTCAGGTAGAAGCCGATCATGAACGGCAGCGCGACGAGCTTGAGCACCGCCACCATCCAGCTCTGCGCGTGGAGGCCGTAGCGGGCCGCCGCGCGGTTCGCGATCGCGCCGCCGGCCAGGCCGCCGACCGTGCCCGCGACCGCGGCGAGCGGCGCGAAGATCAGCGCCACCTCGCGCACCGAGTAGCTGAGCGAACGCTGGAGGAAACTCGGCCCCCAGCCCGCGAGCGCATAGCCGATCATCGACGTGATCGTCACCGCCATCACCAGGTGGAACGCCGGCTTGTTCGCCCACATGGCCGCGAACGCCGACCCCACGCTCGGCATGGGCGACGTGTCAGCGGCGCGGGCGGGATCGGACAGCCCGCGCCGCGGCTCGACGACGAACGCCCATACGAACAGCGCCAGCAGGATGCCGGGCACGCCGACAACGACCATCGCCCAGCGCCAGCCATACAGGCTCGCCACATAGCCGCCGATCATCGTGCCAAAGCCGCCGCCCAGCACCACGCCCGTCGAGTAGATCGCCATCGCGCCCGCGCGCTTCTCCGGCGGGTAGAGGTCGGCGATGATCGAGTGGCTGGGCGGGCTCGACCCCGCCTCCCCCACGCCGACGCCGATACGCGCAAGCAGCAGTTGCGCGAAGTTCTGCGCCAGCCCGCACAAGGCCGTCATCGCGCTCCAGAGCGCGAGCGCGACCGCGATGATGTTGCGCCTGTTCGACCGGTCCGCGAGCCGCGCCACGGGCACGCCCAGCGTCGCGTAGAAGATCGCAAAGGCTAGGCCCGACAGCAGCCCTAGCTGCGTGTCGGTGAGCCGGAGGTCCGCCTTGATGAGCTCCAGCAGGATCGCAAGGATCTGCCGGTCCATGTAGCTGAAGAAATAGGTGATCGTGAGCAGCGCGAGCGTCAGCCCGCGCCGCCGCAGCGCGCGCTCGTCGGCGCTTTCGGGGGCGGTCGAAGAAGCCATGGCTGCTGATCCCAACAAAAAGGCCGCCGTCCGGAGATACCGAACGGCGGCCCGATCACTTCATTCCGGACGCCGGATCAGAACCGGAACCGCCCGGTCAGACCATAGGTGCGCGGCTCGGCCAGGAAGGCGGAGAAGATCTGCGTGCCGCCCGGATACTGCGCCAGCGGGAAGGTGCCGGCGAGCGGCGACGTCGGCGCGACCGGGCCGGTGCCGACCGCCTGAAACGGCGAGTTGAACGCCACCTGCGTGTAGTCGACGTCGAACAGGTTCTGCGCCCAGGCCTCAATCGACCAGCGGCTGTCCGGCCCGCGGATGCCGATGCGCGCGTTGACCAGGGTGAACCCGTCCTGCTCCTTCTGCGGGAACAGGTCGGACCCCGTATTGTAGTCGCTGGTCGTGCGCTGGTCGACGTAGAACAGGCCGCTCAGCCCCGTGTCGCCCAGCGGCGGCGTCCAGGTCAGCGAGGTCGTAGTCACGATCTCCGGCGCGTTGGACAGGTTGTCGCCGGGCAGACGCAGCAGCGCCGGGTCGAGCGGCGCGCCGCTCTCGCCGCCGACCAGGTCGTTGCGGAAGAAAGTGTCGGCATAGGTCAGGCCCGCGTTCACCGTCACGTTGCGCACGGGGCTCAGCGACGCCTCGACCTCGAAGCCCTGGCTGATCACGCCCGGCCGCACCTCGTCCGGGTCGCACGCGCCCGTCGCGGCAGCGTTGGGCACGAAGGGCGCGGTGTCGCGGTCGGCGCCGTTCAGGTCGGTTCCGCACGAGTTGACGTTCTGGACCAGGAAGACCGAGCCGTTGAACGTGTTGAGCTGGAAATTGTCGAACTCTTGGCGGAACGCGGCGACGTTCAGGCTGAACGACCCCGTCGAGTATTTCGCGCCGACCTCGAACGCGGTGTTGATCTCCTCATCGAACTGCAGTCGGCCGACCAGCGCCTGCGCCCCGCCGAAGTCCGCGAAGGTGGTGCGCACCGAGGCGGTGCCGACGCCCTCCACTGGAGCCTTCAGCGCCGAGCGGTCGAGGTTGAAGCCTCCAGCCTTGTAGCCCCGCGCGACCGAGCCGTAGACGAGCAGGTCGGGCGTGATCTTATATGACAGGATCGCGGTTCCGGTGAACTCGCTCTCCTTGCGCCGATCGCTGATCGCGACGCCGTTCAGCTCGGAGGTGGAATTGCCCTGGCAGGCCAGGTTGATGAGGCCCGTCGCCGCCGCCGCGAGCGGCGTGCCGAGGAACGGCCGAAGCGCGGCCTGCTGCGCCGGGCAGGCGGTGTTGTCGTTGCCGAACAGCGCGTCGAACGTCTTGACCTCGCGCGTGTAGCGGGCGCCGATCGTGAAGTTCAGGCCTTCCGTGATCTCGAAGATGTTGTGCGTGAAGAACGCGTAGTTC
The DNA here is from genome assembly GCF_002288825.1 of Sphingomonas lenta. Lineage (GTDB taxonomy): Bacteria > Pseudomonadota > Alphaproteobacteria > Sphingomonadales > Sphingomonadaceae > Sphingomonas > Sphingomonas lenta. The sequence goes on along the minus strand of NZ_NSLI01000001.1, from coordinate 109,202 downwards.
TCGCTGTTCTGCTCGTACCGGTCGGTCGTGGTGCCGCGGTCGTTGACGGTCGCGAGGCGGTCGAACGCGCCCACGATCGCCGCGCCGCCCGCGCCGAAGGGCGACGGCACGCCCGGCACCTGGTTGCTCAGCACCGCGCGACCCGTGGGGCTCAAGCAGGCGGCAGCACCCGGCGCGTAGAAACTGCCCGGAAATCCGAACGCCTGGACGAGGCGGCACGTCGCGAAACGGCCATATTGCGTGCCGAAGCGCAGATTGTCCTTAACCGTCAGGTCCTCGTTGGCGTAATAGGCACCGACCAGCCAGTCCAACCGGTCGTCGAACGCCGTGCCCTGCAGCCGCAGCTCCTGGCTGAACGTCTCGAACCGACGCGCGCCGCCATTCTCGTTAGCCGCGCGGTACAGGATGTCGACGGGCCCGTAATCCGTGTCCGAACCCTGGAAATTGTCGTACACGCGATAGCCGGTGATGGACGTCAGCGTGCCGAAGCCGAAGTCATAGTCGATCTGGCCCGAGAAGCCGTAATCCTCCGTCTCGCCGTCATAAGAGCGGCCCTGATTGACGTAGATGCGCCGCGAGAAGGGATCGGTGAAGGGCTGCTGGCCGTAGCGCTGCGGGTCGAGGTCCTGGAGCACGCGCACGATCGGGTTGAGCGCGGGGTTGGTCAGGTTCCGGTTGGCGGGCGCGACCGAACCGTTGATGTACACCGCGCCGCAGCACGCCTCCTCGCGCTTGGTGTAGTCGGCGATCAGGCGCACGGTGAGCGCGTCGTCGGGCTGGAACAGCAGCTGCCCGCGCGCGAACAGTCGGTCGCGGTCGTTGACGCGCCGGTCATTGGTGACGTCGTACAGGAAGCCGTCGCGCTTGACGTACACGGCGTCGATGCGCCCCGCCAGCGTGTCGCCGAGCGGCACGTTGATGTTCCCCGCCAGGCGGTAATAGTCGTAGTTGCCGTATTCGGCCTGCACGCCGCCGCTGAGGCGGTTGAGGTCCGGCGCCTTGGACACGATGGAGATGATGCCGGCCGACGCGTTGCGGCCGAACAGCGTGCCCTGCGGTCCGCGCAGCACCTCCACGCGCTCGATGTCGCCCAACTCGTTCAAGCCCACGCCCGAGCGCGAGCGGTACACGCCGTCCACGAACACCGCGACCGAGCTCTCCAGGCCGGGATTGTCGCCCACGGTGCCGATGCCGCGCAGGCGCGCCGAGCCATTAGCCTCGTTGCCGGTCGAGCTGACGAGCAGCGAGGGCGCGACCTGCGTGATCTGCCGGATGTCGGTCGCGCCCGTGCGCTCCAGGTTGGCGGCGTTCACGACCGACACGGCGACGGGCACGTCGGCCAGCGCCTGGGCGCGGCCCTGCGCGGTGACAACGATGTCGCCGGTCGACATCGTCTCCTCCGGCGTGCCCTGCGGGTCGTTGGGCCCGCTGATCGAGCCCTGGTCCGACTGCTCCTGGCCGCTCGCGCTCGTGGTTCCGGGCGGCGGCGTCGTGTTCGCGTCGCCGGGCTGCTCCTGGCCGCCGGGAGCGGGCGGGTTGGTCTGCGCGGCGGCGGGCGCGGCGACGGCCAGCGCCAGCGCGGACGCCGCGGTGGCGGCCAGGAACTGCGGCTTCAGCATTGCTCTCTCCCAAATCGCTCGGGCGTTGATCGCCCGTACTCTATCTTCGAAATGACAACGCGCGCGGATGCGCGTCAAGCACGGTTCGCTGCCGCAAATCGACTGCGGCGTCTCACCTGTGACATTTCGGCTACAGCAAACTCTAGTAGCCGTTGAGCCGCGCGAAGCGCTCGCGGTGGTAGGCGGCGTTGCCCCACATCGCCTCCAGCACCGCCGAGCGCTTGAGGTAGAAGCCCGCGTCGTGCTCGTCGGTCATGCCGATGCCGCCGTGGAGCTGGACCGTCTCGCGGCTCACCAGCCTCAGCGTCTCGCCCGCGACCGCCTTGGCGAGGCTCACCGCCTGGTCGACGTCGGAGCGCCCCGCGTCGATCGCCTCCAGCGCCGCCTCCACGACCGAGCGCATCAGCTCCAGCTCGGTCAGCATGCGCGCCATGCGGTGCTGCAGCGCCTGGAACGTCGACAGCTTCTGCCCGAACTGGACGCGCGTCTTGAGATAGTCGTTCGTCATCGCGAACGCCTGCTCGGCCATGCCCAGCATCTCCGCCGCGGTGATCGCGGCGGCGCGATCGACGACCTTCCCCGCCAGCTCCGGCCCGCCGAGGCGGACAGCGGGCGCGTCCTCGAAACGCACCTCGGCATGGCTCCGACTGTCCGCCATGCGCCGGGACGAGCGGGTGACGCCCTCGTCGCCGGCCACCAGATACATTCCGTCCTGCGCCGATACGACGAACAGCTGCGCGCCGTCGCCCTCGGCCACGAACTGCTTGGTCCCGGTCAGCCGGCCGTTACCGACCCTGGTGATGCTCGCCGCGACGCCCCCATGATGCGGTCCCTCGTCAATCGCCAGCGTCGCGACCACCTCGCCCGCGGCGATGCGCGGCAGCCACTCGGCCTTGACCGCCTCATCCTCGCCCAAGATGATTGCGCCCGCCGCGACCGCGGTGCTCGCGAGCGGCGAGGCAACCAGGTTGCGCCCGAGCTGCTCGACGACGAGGCCCAGCGACAGGTAGCCGAACGCCGACCCGCCATATTCCTCCGGCACGACGATGCCGGCCCAGCCCATCTGCCCGATCGTGCTCCAGGCCTCGCGATCGTACCCCTCCGAGGGCGCTGCGTTGCGCAGCTTGCGAAAGGCGGCGACGGGCTGCTCATTATCCGCCCACTCGCGCGCCATGTCGCGCAGCATCACCTGTTCGTCGTTCAGAACGGCCATGTAGTAAACTCCCTCTCCCCTCCGGGGAGAGGGTTGGGGAGAGGGGCAGTGCGCCACCGTCTCCACTCGGCCCCTCTCCCCTCGCTGCTGCGCAGCTTCGCCCCTCTCCCCAGAGGGGAGAGGGAGGCTGCTCAGCCCGCCTCCGTCATCCCCAAGATCCGCTTGGCGATCACGTTGTTCTGGATCTCCGTCGACCCGCCATAGATCGACACCGCCTTGCCCCAGAGCCACGTCCGCGTCTGCGTCAGCTCGGCCTCGGTGAAACCCTCGCCTTCCCAGCCCAGCCCCTGCATGCCCATGATCTCGACGGCCAGCTCCGCCCGGTCCTGCGTCACGCGCGCGCCGACGTTCTTCATGATCGAGCTCGCCGCGCTCGGCCCCGCATTCGACTTCGCCTCCAGCGCCGCGCGCCGGAGCGTCAAGGCGAAAGCGCGCGCGTCCATCTCGTGCCGCACGAGCCGCATCCGCAGGTCGGCGTCGTCGAGCCGCCCCTCCGCGTCCACGCCGCGGTACTTCTTCGCCACCGCGCTGATCGGCTCGCCGCCCATCATCCGCCCCGTCGAGCCGCCGCCCGACAGGCTCGTCCGCTCGTGCTGCAGCAGCCGCGTGCCGATCTCCCAGCCCTGCCCTTCGCGGCCGACCAGGTTCCGCTTCGGCACCTTCACGTCCGTGAAGAACGTCTCGCAGAAGGGCGACGCGCCCGAGATCAGTCGGATCGGCTTCACCTCCACGCCCGGCGAGTCCATGTCGATCAGGAGGAAGCTGATGCCCGCATGCTTGTGGCTCCGGTCGGTCCGAACCAGCGCGAAGCACTTGTCCGCCCATTGCCCGCCGGACGTCCAGGTCTTCTGCCCGTTGACGACGTAATGGTCGCCCGCATCCTCCGCGAACATCTGCAGCGCCGCGAGGTCCGATCCCGCGCCCGGCTCCGAATAGCCTTGGCACCAGCGCACCGTCCCGTCGGCGATGCGCGGAATGTGCTCGAGCTTCTGCTCCTCCGACCCGTATTCCAGCAGCGTCGGGCCGAACATCATCACGCCCATGCCGCCGATCGGGTTCCACGCGCCCGCGCGCGCCATCTCTTCCTGCAGAACGCGCGCCTCGGCGCGGCTCAGCCCGCCGCCGCCATACTGCTTGGGCCAGGTCGGCACGCCCCAGCCCTTGGCGCCCATCGCCTGCTGCCAGCGCGCCTCGTCCTCGCTCTGGTCGCCCGGCCCCTCGACCGCGGACATCGCGTTGTCCTTTCCGCGCAACGAGGGCGGGAAGTTCTCGGCGAGCCAGGCCCGCGCCTCCTGTCGGAACCGCTCCAGCGGGTCGGCTTGTTGGTCGGCGGCGGTCGCCATGGCGCTGCTCTCCTAGCGTTTATCGAAGATCGGGTATGTTTCCCGGCGACATGCCACAGGAGCGCCCCGCTTGCCAAGCGCCGCGCCGATTCGTCGCAAGCCCGTCGCAACCCGCGACGCCCCGCCGGCCGCCAATGGTAATGGGCGCGTCATTCCGAACCCCGGAGCCGATCATGAAGCAGATCACCCTCGCCGCCCGCGCCCTCTTTCCCGTCTCCGGACGCGAGGCCGTGCGCCCGCCGCGCCGCTCGGGCTCGTCGACGCTGCTTCAGCAGTTGCTCGCCGTCACCTTCGCCGCGACGCCGCTCGTCATCCTGATCGACGCGGTCGCCCAGACGGCCTGAACGGGATCAGCCGTCGAGCACCGGCACCGGCATCGCCGCCCGCGCCGCGCGTGCCTTTTCGGTGCGGCGGCTGCGCTCCGCCATCGCGATCCAGGCGGCTTCGGACCTGAGGCAGCGCTCGCGCACATTGGCCAGCGTCGCCGCCGCCGCCTGGTCGCGCGCGGATCGCGCCAGCGCCTCGTAATTGTCGCTGTCGGCCATCGTCGTAATCTCCTTCAGCCCTCGTGCAGGGGAGGTATGGGTGATGCGTCGTACGCGCCGCCGCCCGGTGGCAGCGCCGCGCGCGCCAGGCCGAAGCCGCGCATCCACTCGCGCCGATCGTCCAAGCGCGCCGCGTCGAAGGGGCAGTCGCCCGCGAAGCTCGCGCGGTCGGCGCCCGCGGCCGCGCCCAGCTCGAACGGCGTCGCCCCGTCCGCGCTCATGCGCGCCGCTCCGGGCGAGCGGGCATGACGAAACCGAGGTCGGAGGATGCCCGCACGTTCGGCTCCGGGTAAACAGGCGAAAGCGCGAAGTCTCTCAGTCGGCGAGGCCTGGGACCGAGTCCCGCCGATACGGGCAAAGCGAAGGGAGGGCGTATTGGTTCCGGCGGCGCGGTCGGCCCTGTCCTACAGCGCGCGATCGTGGTTAAGCTTCCCGGTGCACGCCCGACCCGCCCTCCTCCCACCGACACCGGCCAGCGCCCGCGCCGTGCGCAGCCGTCCAGAGGCGTCAAGCAACTGCGGCGCACTCGGCTCTTTGCGGATCAATGACTTAGCGGCGCCGACATGCCGTTCTGACTTCATAAAACCCGCAGATTGGGCGTCTTCACGTAAAGCACGTCAAAGTCGTGAACTTCGGACCGGGCCGCCGAGCCTCATCGCGAGTGTCGAAACACGCGAGTACAACGACTTAGCTCCCGCACGGCCGGAGACGCCGTCGCGGAAGGTGACGCCGACCCGTCGAACGGCCCCTCACATCCGTAAAGTCTTGCGCTACCGCCCGGCTGCGCGACTCGCCCGTCCCGCATCCCCACCCGTCGATCTCGGACGCCCATGACCCGCTTCCCCCACCGCGCCGTCCCCATCGTGCTCGCCGCCGTCGTGATCGACGTGATCGGCTTCGGCATCGTCATGCCCGTGCTGCCCGCGCTCATCACCGATCTGGGCGACGTTGACCTCCCGGAGGCGACGCGCATCGCCGGCTGGATGCTCGCGGTGTTCGCGGTGGCGCAGTTCTTCGCCGGGCCGGTGCTGGGCTCGCTCGGCGACCGGTTCGGGCGGCGGCCGGTGCTGATCTTCTCCATGCTCGCCTTCGCGATCGACTATCTGCTCATGGCGGCGGCACCCACGCTCGCCTGGCTGTTCGTCGGCCGCTTCGTCGCGGGCGCGGCGGGCGCGGTGTTCGGGCCGGCGGGCGCGGTGCTCGCCGACGTGTCGCCGCCCAAGAAGCGCGCGGAGACGTTCGGCCTCATGGGTGCGGCCTTCGGCGTCGGCTTCATCATCGGCCCGGCGGTCGGCGGGCTCGTGTCGGACCTCGGCCCACGCGCGCCCTTCATCGTCGCCGCCGCGCTCGCGGGACTGAACGCCGCCGCGATGTTCTTCCTGCTGCCCGAAACGCTGAAATTCGAGAACCGCCGCCCCTTCCGCCTCGCCGACGCCACAGTCGTCGGCGCGTTCCGCCCGCTGTTCCAGGCGGGCAACGCCGCGCCGCTGCTCGTCGCCTGGTTCCTGTGGCAGCTCGGCACGCAGGTCTATCCCGCCACCTGGTCCTTCTGGGCGTCGATCCGGTTCGGCTGGGACGCGGAGGCGATCGGCTGGTCGCTCGCCTGGGTCGGGCTGCTGAACGTGCTGGTGCAGGTCTTCCTCACCCGCCGCGTGCTGGGGCGCACCGGCGAGCGCCGCGCAGCGATGATCGGGTTGTTCGTCGCGACGGCGACCTTCATGGCCTACGCCTTCACGACGCAAGGCTGGCAGGTCTACGCCTATTACCTGTTCGGCTGCATCGCCGCGCTCGCCTATCCGGCGCTCAATGGCCTGCTCTCGCGCATGGTCGACGCCACGCGCCAGGGCGCGCTCCAGGGCGGCATCGGCTCCATGAACTCGGTCGCGCAGATCTTCGGCCCGCTGGTCGCGGCGCAGTCGCTCGCCGCCGGCTCCGCGCGCGGCTTCGCGGGCGCGGCGTTCCTGGTCGCCGCCGCGCTCAACCTCCTGGCGCTGCTTATCATCGCGTGGCGGACACCCCATCTGCGCCCCGCAACCGAGGGAGCGCCCGCATGATCGACCTGCACTACTGGCCCACGCCCAACGGCCGCAAGATCACGCTCTTCCTCGAGGAGGCGCAGCTCCCCTACCGCATCGTCCCCGTCGACATCCGCCGCGGCGACCAGTTTCAGCCCGACTTCCTGAGGATCGCGCCCAACAACCGCATGCCCGCGATCGTCGACCGCGAGCCCGCCGACGGGGGCGAGCCGGTGAGCGTCTTCGAGTCCGGCGCGATCCTCCTCTACCTCGCCGAGAAGACCGGCCGCTTCCTCCCCGCCGACCCGCGCGGCCGGACGGAGGCGATCCAGTGGCTCATGTGGCAAATGGGCGGCTTCGGTCCGATGCTCGGCCAGAACCACCATTTCAACCGCTACGCGCCCGAGAAGATCCCCTACGCCATCGAGCGCTACAACAACGAAACCAAGCGCTTATACGGCGTCCTGGACAAGCGTTTGCAGGATCGTGACTTCATCGCCGGCGACTACGGGATCGCCGACATGGCCTGCTATCCCTGGGCCGCCGCGCACGAGTGGCACTATGTCGACCTCGCCGACCACCCCAACGTCCGCCGCTGGCACGACGCGATCAAGGCCCGCCCCGCCACCGTCGCCGCTTACGCCCGCGCCGACGAGGTCGGCTCCCAGAACCAGGAGATGACGGAAGAGACCCGCCGCGTCCTCTTCGGCCAGGGCGCGGCCAAGTAGAGCCGGTCGCCCGTTTCCCAATTCTCCGTCATGCCGGACTTGATCCGGCATCCATGCGCGTCCGCTTGTTCGGACACACCTTCGCGAACGGACGCGCCGCGCGTGGACCCCGGGTCAAGCCCGGGGTGACGGGTTAAGTGGATGTGCCTACAAGTCCCGCCCCGGCCGCCGGCTCAAGCCGATGTCCAGGTGTGCGCCCGCGTCGATCAACGTCACCTCGCCCGTGATCGCGCGGCTAGCGGGATCGAGCAGGTGGACGATCGGCCCCGCCACGTCGTCCGACCCGGTCGCGAACCCCATCGGCACCGCCCCCGCGATCCGCTCGTTCAGCCGCGCAAAGCCCTCCTCGCCCAGCCGCTTCTCGAACCAGCCCGTCCCCACATAGCCCGGCGCCACCGCGTTCACCCGGATCGCGGGCGCCAGCACCCGCGCCAGGCTCTTGGTCAGCGTGATCATCGCCCCCTTGGTGCAGGCGTACGCCACCGACGATCCGATCCCGAACACCCCCGCCACCGACGCGACGTTCACCACCGCCCCCATGCCGCCGTCCCGCATCGCCGGCGCGCAGGCGCGGATCATCTGGAATGCCGACACCGTGTTCACCCGGTACAGGTCGAGGAAGTCGTCTGCCTCCAGCGCCTCCAGGTCTTCATGGTTCGCGAACTTGGTCCGCCCGGCGTTGTTGACGAGGAAGTCGAGCCGACCCCAGCGCTCGACCGCCGCCCGCGCCAGCGCCCGGCAGTCCGCGTCGGCCGCGACATCGCCCCTGACCGCGATCCCGCCCGTCTCGCCCGCGACCGCCTCCGCTTCGTCCCGGCTCGACGCGTAGTTGACCACGCACCGGACGCCGCGCGCCGCCAGCTTGCGCACCACCGCGGCGCCGATCCCCGTGCCGCCGCCCGTCACCACCGCCACCGCGCCGTCCATAGCTTCGCTCGCTTTCCGTTTGGAAGATCGCGTATGGCATTCGGCTGGCCGCTCGCCTAGCGTCCCGGCTATGACGGCCGCCGACCTGCTCGCCTCACCCTTCGCGACGCTGCCCGACCTCATCCGCGCCCACGCCGCCGAGCGCGGGGCCAAGACCGCCATCGCCGACGAGCGCCGTGCACTCACCTACGCCGAGCTCGACCGCTTGGTGGACCGCGTTGCCGCCGGCCTGCAACGCGACGGCGTGCCGCAGGGCGCGGCGGTCGCGATCGTGGCGTACCCGTCCGTCGAACAGGCCGCCGTCTTCCTCGGCACGGTGCGCGCGGGCTGCCTCGCCACGCCGATCGCGCCGTCCGCCACCCCCGACCAGATCGCCGCCATGATCCGCGACAGCGGCGCGCCCCTGGCCTTCGCGGACGCGGCCAACGCCGCCGCCGCGCCGGACGCCGTCTGCCTGGAGGAACTCGACACCTGGCTCCCGCCCGACGACGCTAGACCCGCCCCCGTTGAGATCGCGCCGGAGGACGGCTTCAACATCATCTACTCCTCCGGCACGACGGGCACGCCCAAGGGCATCGTCCAGAGCCACGCGATGCGCTGGCAGCACCTCGGCCGCAACAGCGCCGCCGGCTTCGGCGACGCGGTGACGATGGTCGCGACGCCGCTCTACTCGAACACGACGCTCGTCACCTTCCTGCCGACGCTCGGCTGGGGCGGTGCCGCCGTGCTTATGGCCAAGTTCGACGCCCGCCGCTTCCTCGAGCTCGCGGAAAAGCACCGCGCCACCCACGCGATGCTCGTCCCCGTCCAGTACCAGCGCATCATGGCGGTCCCCGACTTCGACCGCTTCGACCTGTCGAGCTTCCGCCTCAAGACCTGCACCAGCGCGCCGTTCAAGCCCGAGCTGAAGGCCGACGTGCTCGCCCGCTGGCCGGGCCTGCTGATCGAATATTACGGCATGACGGAGGGCGGCGGCACCTGCGTGCTCAATTGCAACGCCCACCCCGACAAGCTCCACACCGTCGGCCAGCCGCTCGACGGCCACGACATCCGCCTCATCGACGACGAGGGCCGCGAGGTCGCGCCGGGCGAGATGGGCGAGGTCGTCGGCCGCTCGGCCGCGATGATGAACGGCTATCACGGCCGCGAAGGCGCGACGCGCGAGGCGGAGTGGTACGACGGCGAAGGCCGCCGCTACATCCGCCACGGCGACGTGGGTCGCTTCGACGAGGACGGCTTCCTCATCCTGCTCGATCGCAAGAAGGACATGATCATCACCGGCGGATTCAACATCTACCCCTCCGACCTGGAGGCGGTGCTGCTCCGCCACCCGGCGGTCGCCGACGCGACGGTGGTCGGCGTACCGTCCGAGGCCTGGGGCGAGACGCCCGTCGGCTTCTACGTGTCGCGCGACCCCGGCGCGAACATCGACGCCGTCCTCGCCTGGTTCAACGGCCAAGTCGGCAAGACGCAGCGCCTGTCCGCGCTCCACCAGGTCGACGAGCTGCCCCGCAGCGCCATTGGCAAGGTCCTAAAACGCGAGCTGCGCGACCGCCTGCTGGGCCAGACCGCATGACGTCGCTCCCGCAGCTCCTCGCCGCGCTCGAACCGCTGGAGGATGGCTGGCGCGGCGCGATCCCCGAGACCTGGCTCCAGGGCCGCACCGCCTATGGCGGCCTCTCGACCGCGCTCGCGCTCCACGCCGCCAAGCAGGTCGAGCCCGACCTCCCCCCGCTCCGCTCGGCGCAGGTGTCCTTTATCGGCCCGCTCGCGGGCACGGTGATGCTCCGCGCCTACACGCTCCGCCGCGGCCGCAACGCCGCGTTCGTCCAAGCGGATGTGGAGAGCGAGGCCGGCCTGGGCCTGCGCGCCGTGTTCGTCTTCATGCGCGACCAGGCCTCCGCGATCGACCACGCCGTCGTGCGCGCCCCCGACTTCCCCAAGCCCGACTCCGGCGACCCGATCTACTCGGGCAAGTCGCGCGCCGGGATGCCCGGCTTCCTCGCCAACTTCGAGTTCGTCGACCGCCGCGAGCCTGCGGACGGCGGCGCGGAGTGGCTCCGCTGGTGCCACCTCAAGGAGCGCGACGGCCTCGACCCGGAGGTGGAGCTCGCCGTCATGGCCGACTGCCTGCCGCCCGCCGCGCTCAAGCTCATGCGCGACTTCGTGCCGCTGAGCTCGATGACGTGGCTCCTTAACGTGCTAGGCCCCGTGCCCGCGAACGAGGAAGGCTGGTGGCTGCTCCGCGCCCAGACCGACTACGCGCGCGCCGGTTCATCGAGCCAGGAAATGAATATCTGGTCCGCCGACGGCACGCCCGTGGCGCAGCAGATGCAGAGCGTAGCCATATTCGGGTGAGGCGCCGGGCGCACGCGCCGAGCGAAGCTCGAAGCGAGACGCCCAAGCCCGGCCGGCGTAGCGCAGCTACGTTCGACGACGCGGCTTCGCCGCGGCGCTCCCCCGTTTGAGGATTACGCGTCCCGCGGCACCCTGAGCATCGCCAACGCCGCCAGCACCATCACCCCCGCCGCGAACGCCATCGTATAGATCGGCTCCGTCGGGAAGAACCGCTTGGTGATCGACCCCATCACGGTCGCCACCAGCAGCTGCGGCACGACCACGAACACGTTGAACAGCCCCATGTAGATGCCGAGCTTTCGCTGCGGCAGGCTCGACGCCAGGATCGCATAGGGCATGGCGAGGATCGACGCCCAGGCGATACCCACGCCCACCTCGCTCAGCAGCAGCATCTCGGGCGTTCGAAAGACGAAGAAGCTGGCATACCCCGCCGCGCCGCACAGCAGCGCCACGACGTGCGTCATCACCCGCCCGATCCGCCGGGCGAGGAACGGCAGCAGCGCCAGCGCCGCGATCGCCGCCACGCCGTTATAGACCGTGAACAGCACGTTCACCCAGTTCGCGCCCTCCTGATAATTCGGGCTCTCCGCCGTCGGCGCGCCGAAGAAATACTGCGCCACCACCGGCGTGGTGTTGATCCACATGATGAACAGCGCCGACCAGCTGAAGAACTGCGCCAGCGCCAGCCGCTTCATCAGCTCCGGCATGCCGGAGAAGTCGCCGACGATGTGCCCCAGCATGCCCGCCCCGCCGCCCCGCTTGGCGAGCGCGATCGCGACCGCGCTGGCGAGCCCGTAGGCGGCGAGCAGCCCGCCGAGCAGGTAAACCTCCTTCTCCAGCCCCCAGGCGACCACGGCTGCGATCACCGCCGCGCCGGCCGCGATCCAGACCGCGCTGGAGGTGAAGCCGCGGCCGGCGAGCACGCGGACGTTGTGGTCCGCCGCGGCCTCGTCCGCCGGCCCGTCGAACGCCGCCATCTCGTCCGGCGAGTATTCGTTCGTCGTCAGCACCGTCCACAGCACCGCCGCGAACAATGCCGCGCCCCCGAACCAGAAGGCGTAGCGCACCGTATCCGGTATGCCGCCCGCCGCCGCCTCGTTCGACACGCCCATTCGCTCGAGCAGATAGGGGAAGATCGACCCCACCACCGCGCCCGCGCCGATGAACGCGGTCTGCACCGCATATCCGGCCGCGTGCTGGTCCTTGCCCAGCATGTCGCCCACGAACGCGCGGAACGGCTCCATCGAAATGTTCAGCGACGCGTCCAACACCCACAGCATGACCGCCGCGAACAGCAGCGCGGGCGCGAGCGGCATGACGAACAGCGACAGGGCCGCCATGATCGCGCCCGCCAGGAAATAGGGCCTGCGCCGCCCCAGCCGCCCCAGCCAGGTCCGGTCGCTCATATGCCCGATGATCGGCTGGACGAGCAGCCCCGTCAGCGGCGCCGCCACCCAGAGCGCGGGCAGGTCGTCGAGCGACGTGCCCAGCGACTGGAAGATGCGGCTCATGTTCGCGTTCTGCAGCGCGAAGCCGATCTGGATGCCGAAGAAGCCGAACGAGATGTTCCACAGCCCCGCGAAGCCCTGGCGCGGTTTGGTCTTCAGCGGGATCTCGGCGTTCACGTCCGTCCTTCCGTGGACCGCCGCACCACCAGGCGCGTCGGCAAGGTCATGCTCGCGACAGGCTGGTCGCGGATGCGGCCGAGCAGCGTCTCGACCAAGGTCCGCCCCGCCGCGCCCGCGTCCTGTGCGACCGTGGTGAGCGGCGGGTTGGCGAGGCCGGCCGCGGGAATGTCGTCGAAGCCGACCACCGCCACGTCTTGCGGGACGCGCAGGCCCGCCCCCGCCAGCACGCGCATGGCCGCCAGCGCGATCAAGTCGCTCGCCGCCACGATCCCGTCGAACGCGACGCCGCACGTCAGCAGCTCCTGCGCCGCCCGCGCGCCATCCTCCTCGCTCGACAGCGCGTGGACCTGCGCGACCACCTCCAGCCCCGCTTGCCCCAGCGCATCGGCGCAGCCGCGGTAGCGGTCGCGGAATTCAGGGTAGTGGTCCGTCGCATCGCCCAGGAAGGCGATCCGCGTCCGCCCGCGCTCCAGCAGGTGCCGAGCCGCCGACGCGCCCCCGCCGCGATTGTCGCAGCCCACCGTCAGCCCCGGCTCGCCCGGCTGCACCGACCCCCAGCGCACGAAATGCGTCCCCTGCGCCACGAGCTGGTCGAGCTTCGCCTTGTAATCGGCATAGTCGCCGTACCCGAGCAGGATCAGCCCGTCGGCGCGGTGGCTGTCCTCGTAATCCTTGTGCCAGTCCGACCCCATCTGCTGGAACGACACGAGCAGGTCGTGCCCGTTGTCGGCGCAGGCGCGCATCATGGAACCCATCATCGCCAGGAAGAACGGGTTCACCGCGGAGTCGTCGGGAGAAGGATCCTGGAACAGCAGCGCCGCCAGCGTCCGCGTGTGCCCCGACCGCAGGTTGGAGGCCGCACGGTCGACCGTGTAGTTCAGCCGTTGCGCGATCGCCTCGATCCGCTGGCGCGTCGCCGGGCTGACCGTCGGACTGCCCCGGAGCGCGCGCGACACCGTCGGCTGCGATACGCCCGCTAGATGGGCGATGTCGAAGGACGTCGGCTTACGCTGCATCGGGGGTTACGCACGCTCTCCAGCCCGTCCGTTCACCGGCGGACGTGACGGCGCGACAACAGCCTAGATCAGTGCCTCCGTCAACGCGCACGCGCGGACTTTGAGGCCGATGTGGCCGAAAGAGCACAGCGCCGCCTGCATACGTATGAGAACGATTGAATACGTATGTACCTGTCTTCCCTGCGAATGCGCCTGACTTCATTCCGTTCCGATCCACGAACGAGTCCGTCGGGCACGACGGCCAAGGTCCATCCGGGGGAGGTTTCTTATGTCCAGTCGCGCTACTGCGCCCATCCGCCACCTTATGCTCGGCGCCAGCGTCGCCGCCCTGTCACTCGGCCTCGCGGCACCGGCTCATGGGCAGGCGTCGACCAACCTGCCCGACCCCGCGCAGAGCTCGTCCAGCTCGGGCAACCCGAACGAGCGCGGCAGCGCCGAGGAGGCCCGCGCCGACAACGCCGCCGTGACCGGCGAGACCACGCCCGCTCAGGACCCGACCTCGACGGACGCGACCGAAGGCGGCGACATCATCGTCACCGGCTTCCGCGCCGCGCTGGAGAACGCGGTCGCCGAGAAGAAGAACCGCGACCAAATCGTTGAGGCCATCTCCGCGGAGGACATCGGCCGCCTACCCGACGCTTCCATCGCCGAGTCGATCGCACGTTTGCCCGGCCTGACGTCGCAGCGCGTCAACGGCCGCTCCAACGCCATCTCCATCCGCGGCTTCGCGCCCGACTTCTCGACCACGCTCCTGAACGGCCGCGAGCAGACCTCCACCGGCGACAACCGCGCCGTCGAGTACGATCAGTACCCGTCGGAAGTCGTCAACCAGGTGCTCGTCTATAAGACGCCTATGGCCTCGCTTGTCGGCCAAGGCCTGTCGGGCACCGTCGACCTGCGCACGATCCGCCCGCTCGAGTTCGGGCGTCGCGCCTTTTCGATCGGCGCGCGCGGCACCTATGTCGACCTCGGCAAGCTGAACGTCGAGTCCGAAGAATATGGCTACCGCGTCAACGGCACCTATGTCGACCAGTTCGCCGACGACACGATCGGCATCGCGCTGTCGGCGAGCTACCTGGACGAGCCGTACCAGATCCAGGAGTTCAACGCCTGGGGTTACGCCGGCACCGGCGCGAACGGCGGCCCGCCCTATGTGATCGGCGGCTCCAAATCCTATTCCACCTCGACGACGCTGAAGCGCCTCGGCCTGCAGGGCACGCTTCAGTGGCGCCCAGACCCGCAGCTCACCGCTACGCTGGACGCCTTCTTCTCGGATTTCGAGGATGACCAAATCAAGCGCGGCATCGAGCTCCCGCTCGGCTTCAACGGCAATCCGCTGACCAACACGACGGTCCAGGATATCTTCGTCACCGCCGGCACCTTCGCCAACGTTGAGGGCGTGGTGCGCAACGACGTGTTCCAGCGCAAGGCGAAGCTCTACTCGTTCGGCTACAACGCCAAGTACGAGGGCGACGACGGCTGGAACGCCATGCTCGACGTCAGTCTGTCGCGCACCGAGCGCAACGAGCTGACGCTCGAGACCTATTCTGGTACCGGCCGCGGCCAGGGCGTCGGCGCGACCGATACCATCAGCTTCACCAGCAACGAGAACGGCACCCGCTTCCGTCCGACGCTGAACTACGGCGATTACAACCTGATCAAGCTCACCGGCCCGCTGGGCTGGGGCGGCGACCAAATCCTGCCCGACGGCACCGGGTTTCGGAACGGTCAGGACGGCTATTTCAACGACCGAATCATCATCGACGACCTGAAGCAGTACCGCGTCGAGGTGGAAAAGGAGGTCGAGGGCTTCTTCCGCTCATTCCAGGTCGGCGTGAACTACACCGACCGGCTGAAGGACCTCACGCCCGACGAGTCGTTCCTATACCTGACGGCGCGCAACACCGGCATATCGGACGTCATCGTCCCCGAGCAGTTCCGCCTCGGCACGACCAACCTCGAATATCTCGGGCTAGGCCCCGTCATCAGCTACGACCCGAACGCGCTGCTCGACGCCGGCGTCTACAGCCGCGTGCGGAACCCGTACGGCGACGTGGTCGTGAAGTCCTACCGCGTCGAGGAAAAGCTCATGACGGGCTATTTCCAGGCGAACATTGACCAGGAGCTGGGGTCGGCGCAGCTGACCGGCAACGCCGGTGTGCAGGCGATCTTTACCGACCAGAACTCACGCGGCGCCACCGCCGTGTTCCTGGGCGCGCTGCCGAACGGCGCGCCGATCATCGGCTCCACGCCGCGCAACGAGTCGGTCGACTATCTCGACGTGCTGCCCAGCGCCAACCTGTCGCTGCGCACCGCGAGCGACTTCATCATCCGCGCCGGCGCGGCGCGCGAGATCATCCGTCCGCGCCTGGACGACATGCGCGCGTCATTGAGCTTCGGGTACAACATCCAGGATCCGGACGGCGCCGGCCCGGCGCTCGGTCTGGCCACGGTGACGGGCGGCTCGGGCAATCCCGAACTCCGCCCCTGGCGCGCCAACGCGTTCGACCTGACGTTCGAGAAGTATTTCGGCACCAACGGCTTCATCGCCGTGCAGCTCTTCTACAAGGATCTGAAGAGCTACATCTACAATGCCGACATCGAGATCGACACGGCGTCCATCGCGCTGCCGCCGCCGTCCGTCGACGCGCAAGGCCGCGTGGTGCCTGTCGCGCCGACCGGCTTCCTCAACGTCCCGATCAACGGCGACGGCGGCGAGTTGTACGGCGTCGAGCTCGCGGGCACCCTGCCCTTCGGAACGATCGTGTCCGCGCTGGACGGGTTCGGCCTGACGGGCGGCGTCTCGTACACCGAGTCGAAGATCAAGCCGTCGCCCGACGAGGAGGAGAGCGCGCTTCCCGGCTACTCCAAGTGGGTGGCGAACGGCACCGCTTTCTTCGAGAAGTACGGCTTCAACATCCGCGGCAGCGTCCGCTACCGGTCGAGCTTTATCGGCGAGGTGTCGGGCTTCGCGGCGAACCGCGTGCGCCGTCGCGCCGCGCCGGAGCTGATCGTGGACGGACAGATCGGCTACGACTTCCAGGACGGCTCGACGCTCCAGGGCCTGTCGGTCTTCCTCCAGGGCCAGAACCTGACGGACGAGCCCTTCCGGACGTCGTTCCCGCAGGACGACCGCGCCGCGATCGACTTCCAGCGCTATGGCCGCCGCTTCCTGGCGGGCTTCAACTTCAAGTTCTGATCGACAGGTCGCCCGCGATGTTCCACGTCGCGGGCGGCATCTTCTAGCGTCGGAGGCGGATGGTGGACACCACCGGCCGGACGATCGTGATCGTCGGCGGCGGCACCGCGGGCTGGATGGCGGCGGCGGCGCTCAGGCGCTTCTCGCCGCCGACCACGCGCATCCGCTTGCTCGAGTCGGACCGGATCGGCGCCGTCGGCGTCGGCGAAGCGACGATCCCGCAGATCCGCCTGTTCAACGCCGGCCTCGGCATCGACGAGGACGAGTTCGTCCGCGAGACACAGGGCTCGTTCAAACTCGGCATCGAGTTCATCGACTGGTCGGGCCGGGGCTCGCGCTACATCCACGCCTTCGGCACGATCGGTCGCGGGCTGGGGCTCGTGCCGTTCCACCACTACTGGCTCCGCCACGCGCAGGCGGGCGGCGCGTCTCGCTACTGGGACTACTCCCCCACCGCGCTTGCCGCGTCGCGCAACGCCTTTGCACGTGACTTAGGCCGTCCCGAGCTGCCGAGCGGCGTCGCCTGGGCCTTCCACTTCGACGCCGGCCTCTACGCCGCCTATCTCCGCCGCTACGCCGAGGCGCGCGGCGTCGAGCGCACCGAGGGCGAGGTCGCCCATGTTTCGCTTCACGGCGAAACCGGCCACATCGAGGCCGTCACGCTCCAGGGCGGCGAGCGGCTAGCCGGCGATTTCTTCGTCGACTGCACGGGCTTTCGCGGCCTGCTGATCGAGGACGCGCTTCAGGCGGGTTACGACGACTGGCGTCGCCTCCTTCCCTGCGACCGCGCGCTCGCCGTACCCAGCGCCGCCGCCGGCCCGCTCACGCCCTACACCCGCGCCACCGCGCGCGAGGCCGGGTGGCAGTGGCGCATCCCGCTCCAGCACCGCACGGGCAACGGCCTGGTCTACAGCTCCGCGCACCTGTCCGACGACCGCGCGGCCGAGATCCTGCTCGCCAACCTCGACGGCGCCCCGCTCGCCGAGCCTAAGCCGTTGCGCTTCGTCACCGGCCGCCGCCGCCGCGCCTGGGTCGGCAACTGCGTCGCGCTAGGCCTCGCCGCCGGTTTCCTCGAGCCGCTCGAGTCGACCAGCATCCATCTCATCCAGTCCGGCATCGCCCGCCTGCTCGAGCTGTTCCCGACCGATCCCGTCTCGCCCGCGGACGTGGACGAGTACAACGCCCAGACCGAGCGCGAGTGGACCGCGATCCGCGACTTCCTCGTCCTCCACTATCACGCCAATGCCCGGCCCGAACCCTTCTGGGCCGAGCGCCGCGCCCTCGCGATCCCCGACACGCTCCGTCACCGCATGGAGCTGTTCCGCCAGACGGGCCGCGTGACGGCCCGCGAGCACGATCTGTTCAAGGAGCCCGCCTGGATCCAGGTCCTGCTCGGTCAGGGCGTGGTCCCGCAAGGGCATCACCCGCTCGCCGACGCGCTCCCGGCCGACCAGCTCGACCAGCTCCTCTCGCTCGCCCGCGCGCACGCCGCGCAGGTCGCAGCCCGTATGCCCGCCCACCAAGCCTTCATCGCCGCCCATTGCGCGGCCCCTCGGAAAGCCGCCGCATGATCAAGCATCTCGCCCTCCCCCTGCTCGCCCTCGGCCTCGCCGCGCCCGCCCTGGCGCAGACAGCCCCGCCCGCGGGTGTCACCGACTATCGCGACCGCCTGCCCGAGGACGAGGTGATCTACTTCGTCCTTCCTGACCGCTTCGAGAACGGCGACCCGTCGAACGACCGCGGCGGCCTGCGCGGAGGTCGGCTCCAGACCGGGTTCGACCCGACGCACAAGGGCTTCTTCCACGGCGGCGACCTCAAGGGGCTGACCGCGCGGCTCGACTATATCCGCGGCCTCGGCGCGACCGCGATCTGGCTGGGCCCGATCTTCAAGAACAAGCCCGTCCAGGGCCCGAAGGGCCAGGAGTCCGCCGGCTATCACGGCTACTGGATCACCGACTTCACCACCGTCGACCCGCATCTGGGCACCGAGGCCGACATGAAGGCCTTTGTCGACGCGGCGCATGCGCGGGGCATGAAGGTCTATATGGACATCATCGCCAACCACACCGCCGACGTGATCCAGCTGCGCGAGTGTGGCGTCGGCACGCCCTGCGAGTATCGCGGCCGCGCCGCTTATCCGTATCAGCGCCGCGGCGGCCTCGCCGGCCGGCCGATCAACGGGGGCTTCCTGGGCGACGACGTCCAGACGAGCGAAAACTTCGCGCGCCTGACCGACCCCAACTACGCCTACACGCCCTACGTCTCCGCGGCCGAGCGCAACTCGAAGACGCCCGCCTGGCTCAACGATCTCACGCTCTACCACAATCGCGGCAACTCGACCTTCGCGGGCGAGAGCTCGACCATGGGCGACTTCTCCGGCCTCGACGATCTGATGACGGAGGACCCGCGCGTCATACGCGGCATGATCGAGATCTTCGGCGACTGGATCGACAAGTACGGCGTCGACGGCTTCCGCATCGACACCGCCCAGCATGTCAATCCGGAGTTCTGGCGCGAGTTCGTGCCCGCCATGCGCCAGCGCGCGAAGCTCCGCGGCATTCCCAACTTCCACATCTTCGGCGAGGTCGCGATGGGCGACATCGACCCCGGCCGCCTCGCTTGGCACACGTGGAACGACGACCTGCCGACCGTGCTCGACTTCGCCTTCCAGGTCGGCGTCGGCGGCATCGTCGCGGAAGGCAAGCCGACCAGCGACGCCTTTCGCATCTTCCGCGGCGACCAGCTCTACAAGGGCGGCGAGGAGACCGCGCGCAGGCTTCCCACCTTCCTCGGCAACCATGACGCCGGCCGCATCGGCTATTTCCTTCGCCGAGCGAACCCGAGCGCGAGCGACCAGGAGCTGCTCGCCCGCGACCTGCTCGGCCACGCCATGCTGCTGACGCTACGGGGCGTGCCGACCATCTACTCGGGCGACGAGCAGGGCTTCACGGGCGACGGCGGCGACCAGGACGCGCGCGAGGACATGTTCCCGAGCCGCGTCGCCATCTACAACGACAATAAGCTGATCGGCACCGCCGCCACGACGGCGCAGGCCAATTTCGACCAGCAGCACCCCGTCTATGCCGAGATCGCCCGTCTCGCGCGCGTGCGGCTGGGCACCCCCGCCCTCACCCGCGGCCGCCAGGTCATGCGCGCCTATGGCGACAAGCCCGGCCTGCTCGCCGTATCGCGCTTCGACCCGACCACCAACCGCGAGGTGCTGCTGGCGTTCAACACGTCGAACCAGCCGATCACCACGCCCGTCGAAGTCGAGGTCCGCTCGGCCGCGTTCGACGCGCTCGCCGGCCCCTGCGCCGCGCAGGCGAGCGCGCCCGGCTCGGTCCAGCTGACCCTCCCCGCCTTCGGCTACGCCGTGTGCGCCGCGCGATGAGCACCGCCCCCGACACCGCGGCCGCTTCCGCCCACCCCTGGTGGAAAGGGGCGGTCACCTACCAGATCTACCCGCGCTCCTTCGCCGACTCGAACGGCGACGGCGTAGGCGACCTGCCCGGCATCACCGCGCATCTCGATTACGTCGCGTCCTTGGGCGTGGACGCGATCTGGCTATCGCCCTTTTTCACCTCGCCGATGAAGGACTTCGGCTACGATGTCGCCGACTATCGCGACGTCGACCCGATCTTCGGCACGCTCGCCGACTTCGACGCCCTCGTCGCCCGTGCGCACCAGCTCGGGCTGCGGGTGATCATCGACCAGGTATACAGCCACACCTCCGACGAGCATCGCTGGTTTCAGGAGAGCCGCCGAAGCCGCGACAACCCGTATGCCGACTGGTATGTCTGGGCCGACGCCAAGCCCGACGGCAGCCCGCCCAACAACTGGCAGTCCGTCTTCGGCGGCCCCGCCTGGACCTGGGACGCGCGGCGCGGGCAATACTACCTGCACAACTTTCTGAAGGAGCAGCCGCAGCTCCACGTCCATCACCCGGCCGTGCAGCAGGAGCTGCTGGACACCGCGAAGTTCTGGCTCGACCGCGGCGTCGACGGCTTCCGCCTCGACGCGCTCAACTTCGCGATGCACGACCCGGCGCTGACCGACAACCCGCCCGCGCCCGACACGGGCAAGGTCCGCACGCGCCCCTTCGACTTCCAGCTCAAGATCCACAACCAGAGCCACGACGACATCCCGCGCTTCCTGGAGCACCTGCGCGCGCTCCTCGACGGCTACGGCGACCGCTTCACCGTGGCGGAGGTCGGCGGCGACAACGCGTTGGCCGAGATGCAGCTCTACACCGCGGGCCAGAGCCGACTGAACAGCGCCTACGGCTTCGACTTCCTCTACGCGCCCGCGCTCACGCCGGGAACCGTCGCCGACGCGATCGGCGCCTGGCCCGCGACGGAGGGGGTGGGCTGGCCGAGCTGGGCGTTCGAGAACCACGACGCGCCGCGCGCCGTCTCGCGCTGGATCGAGCCCGAGCACCGCGACGCCTTCGCCCGCGCCAAGATGCTGCTGCTCATGTGCCTGCGCGGCAACGTCTTCCTCTACTATGGCGAGGAGCTGGGCCTGACCCAGGTCGACGTGCCCTATGAGCGCTTGCAGGACCCGGAGGCGATCGCCAACTGGCCGCTCACCCTGTCGCGCGACGGCGCGCGCACGCCGATGCCTTGGGCGAGCGACCGGCCCCAGCTCGGCTTCTCCGACGCCGAACCCTGGCTCCCCGTCGGCCCCGACCACCCGGGCCTCGCGGTCGACCGGCAGGAAGCCGACCCGCGCTCGCTCCTCCACCTCACCCGCCGCCTCGTCGCGCTCCGCCACGCCCATGCGGCGCTGCTATGGGGCGACCTCCACGTCGTCGAGGCGACCGACACGATGCTCGTCGTCGAGCGCGTCGCCGATCACCAGACGATGCTCTGCGCCTTCAACCTGTCCGCCGAGCCAGCCGCCTGGGCTCCCGCCCAGCCCGCCCGCTGGCGCGCGGTGGAGGCCGTGAACGGCGTCGCCGACTGGCGTTTCCCTCCGTACGGCGCGCTCGTCGCGCAAAGGATCGCTTGATGAAACATCTCCTCGCCCTCTCCGGCCTCCTCGCCTCCGCCGCCGTCGCGCAGGACGCGACCCCCACCGTCGCGCAAGGCGCGCAAGCCCCCGGTCCGCGCGTCGAGACCGTCGCCTCGCCCAACGGCGCGATCACCGTGTCGCTCACCACGGACGGCGACGGCCGCGCGCTCTACAGCGTCGCCCGCGGCGGCAAGACCGTCGTGAACCCCTCGCGCCTCGGTTTCCTGTTCACCGACGCGCGCAAGATCGAGCGCGGCCTCCGGATCGCGGACGCGACCCGCACCTCGCGCGACGAGACTTGGGAGCAGCCCTGGGGCGAGTGGCGCACCATCCGCTCGAACCACAACGAGCTGCGCGTCCGCCTGATGGAAACCAGCGCGCTGGGCCGCGTCATGGACGTGGTGTTCCGCGTGCAGGACGACGGCGTCGGCTTCCGCTACGAGTTCCCGGAGCAGCCGAACCTGAGACAAGCCAACATCGCCGAGGAGCTGACCGAGTTCAACTTCGCGTCCGGCGGCGAGGCGTTCTGGAAGCCCGCCTTCCTCTGGAACCGCGAGGAGTATCTCTACAACCGCACGCCGATTAACGCGGTCGGCACCGCCGCCACGCCGATGACGGTGAAGCTGGAGGACGGCATGCACGTCGCCGTCCACGAGGCCGCGCTGGTCGACTATTCCTCCATGGCGCTGCTTCGGAACGAGAACGCCAACGGCTTCAAGGCGCAGCTCACCCCCGGCGCGGGCGAGCCCAAGGTCGTGAAGGCCGGCCCGTTCAACACGCCATGGCGCACGCTCATCATCGCGAACGACGCGCCCGGCCTGTACCACAGCCACCTCATGCTTAACCTCAACGAGCCCAACAAATTGGGCGACGTCAGCTGGGTGAAGCCCGGCAAGTTCGTCGGCGTGTGGTGGAACATGATCAAGGGCGACTGGACCTGGGCTCGCGGGCCCAAGCACGGCGCCACCAACGCCAATGTCCGCCGCTACATCGACTTCGCCGCCAAGAACCGCATCCCCGGCGTGCTGGTCGAGGGCTGGAACGTCGGCTGGGACGGCGAGTGGTTCGGCAACGGCAACGACATGGATTTCGACCGCCCGACCGAGGACTTCGACGCCGACGCGCTCGCCGCCTACGCCAAGCGCCGCGGCGTCAACCTGATCGGCCATCACGAGACCGGCGGCGCCGTCAGCCACTACGAGGACCAGTTCGACAGCGCGTTCAAGTTCGCCGCCGACCATGGCGAGCGCGTCGTCAAGACGGGCTATGTCGCCGATGCCGGCCAGCTCGAGCGCCGCATGCCCGACGGCACCGTCAAGCGCGAGTGGCACGAGGGCCAGTGGATGTCGAACCACCACATCCGCGTTCTCGAGGCCGCGGCCAAGTACAAGGTGTCGATTGACGCGCACGAACCGATCAAGGACACGGGTCTCCGCCGCACTTACCCGAACTGGATGGCGCGCGAGGGCTCGCGCGGGATGGAGTACAACGCCTGGCCGGGCAAGAACCCGCCCGAGCACGAGGCGAACCTCGTCTTCACCCGCATGCTCGAAGGCCCGATGGACTTCACGCCGGGCGTGCTCAGCCTCAAGGGTTCTGGCGACAGCGACATCCTGTCCACCATCGCCAAGCAGCTGGCGCTCTATGTCGTGCTCTACTCGCCCGTGCAGATGGCCGCCGACACGCCGGAGAACTACGCGAAATACCCGCAAGCCTTTAAGTTCATCCGCGACGTCGTCGTCGACTGGCAGGACACGCGCGTGCTGAACGGCGAGGTCGGCGACTATGTCACGATCGCGCGCAAGGATCGCAATTCGGACAACTGGTTCCTCGGCGCGGTCGGTGACGAGCAGCCCCGCACCGCGCCCGTCACGCTCGACTTCCTCGACGAGGGCCGCACCTACACCGCCGAAATCTACCGCGACGGCGAAGGCGCGGACTACCGCACCGCCGCGCGCCACAACATCGCGATCGAGAAGCGCACGGTGCGCAAGGGCGACCGCCTAGAGATCCCGATGGCGCCGGGCGGCGGCTATGCGGTGATGTTCAGGGCGGGACGGCAGTAACTTCTTCCAGTCCCTCTCCCGCCGGGAGAGGGAGGGAGCCGTGCGAAGCACGGCGGAAGGGTGAGGATGAGGGTGACCGGCTGGCGTCGTGCACGTCACCCTCACCCCGCGCCGCTTCGCGGCTTGCCCCTCTCCCGACGGGAGAGGGGTAGGAGTTCAATCCTCCACGATCCGGCTGAACCGCTTTGGATCCGGCATCCTCAGATACACCACCAGCGACACCGCGATCATCGCGGTGGCGTAGCCGTAGAACCAGCGCTCCACGCCCTGCTCCTTCAGCCACAGCGCCACGAACTCCGCCGTTCCCGCGAAGATCGTGTTCGAGATCGCGTAAGGCAGCGCCACGCCCAGCGTCCTGATGTGCGCCGGGAACATCTCCGCCTTCAGCACCCCGCTGATCGACGTGTACCCCGACAGCACCACCAGCGCCGCCGCGATCAGCGCGAATGCTACCCACGGATTCGTCACCCGCTCCAGCGCCAGGAACAACGGCACGGTACCGACCAGCCCTATGACTCCGAACCCGACCAGCAGCGGCTTTCGGCCGACCCGATCCGACAGCGCGCCCGCGACCGGCTGCGCGACCGCGAACAGCGCGAGCGCCGCCGTCATGACCCTGCTCGCCGTCTCGCGGTCGAAGCCGCTCGTGTTGACCAGGAACTTCTGCATGTACGTGGTGTAGGCGTAGAACGCCAAGGTGCCGCCCGCCGTCAGCGCCATCACCGTCCAGGCCTCGCGCGGATGCTCGCGGAACAGGCGTAAGCCGCCTGAACGCCGCTCGCCCTCCACGTTCCGGAACGACTCCGTCTCCAGCAGCCCCCGCCGGATGCGGAACACCACGACCGCCAGCAGCCCGCCGATCGCGAACGGGATGCGCCAACCCCACGCCTCCAGCTCCGCCTCCGACAGGACCGCCTGCAGCACCAAGAGCACGCCCAACGCGGTCAGCTGCCCGCCGATCAGCGTCACATATTGCCAGCTGGCGTAGTAACCGCGCCGCTCCCGCCCCGCCATTTCGGACAAATAGGTCGCGCTAGCCCCATATTCGCCGCCGACGCTCAGGCCCTGTAGCA
This sequence comes from Sphingomonas lenta, assembly GCF_002288825.1. Taxonomy (GTDB): domain Bacteria; phylum Pseudomonadota; class Alphaproteobacteria; order Sphingomonadales; family Sphingomonadaceae; genus Sphingomonas; species Sphingomonas lenta. The sequence continues at coordinate 84,459 of NZ_NSLI01000001.1, read as the reverse complement.
TCCGCGCCAGCACCAGCATCGCCGGCGCCGCCGCGCCCGCCGCGGCGTAGGTCGGCGTCACCGCGATGATGAGCGAGCCGACGCACATCAGTGTGACAGACAACGTCAGGCCCGCTTTCCTGCCATGTCGGTCGGAGTAGACGCCCATCGCCCAGGCCCCGATCGGCCGCATCAGGAACCCGACCGCGAAGATCGCCGCCGCCTGCAACAGCTGCGCCGTCCGGCTCGCCTCCGGAAAGATCACCGGCGCGAAGTACAGCGTGAACGCCGAATAGACGTACCAGTCGTACCACTCGACCAGATTGCCCGCCGATCCGCCCACGATCGAGCGTAGCCGCCCCCTGTCAACGCTCATCCGATCCCCTCTCCTGTTCGAGCACCCTAGCGTGCCCGCCGCGCCGGTGGAACGATCCGCCGTTGCGTCGGCGGCGGCTTGACCTAGAATGGCGGCGATGGGTCGAGTTCGCGTGTTCCGGGCGGAGGTCGTTCAACGATGACCGACGCCGACGTTCAACCGTCCGCCTTTCCCGCCGACGGCGGCGAGATGGGGGCGCTGATGCGCACGCACGACTGGTCGCGCTCCCCGCTCGGCCCGCCCGATACTTGGCCCCAGTCGCTGCGCGCCGGCGTCGCGCTCATGCTCGAGTCCAAGTTCGCGATGTTCATCGCCTGGGGGCCGGAGCTCGGCTTCCTTTACAACGATGTCTACTCCGAGCTGATGGGCGACAAGCACCCCGACGCGCTCGGGCGGCGGTTCGACGAGATCTGGGCGGAGATCTGGCCCGACATCTCGCCCATCATCGACAAGGCGCTCGCCGGCGAGGCGTCCTACTACGAGGACCTGCCGCTCACCATAAACCGGCACGGCCGGGACGAGCTGACCTGGTTCACATTCTCCTATTCGCCGCTCCGCGACGACGCGGGCGCGGTCGCGGGCATGTTCTGCTCGTGCCACGAAACGACGGGGCGCGTCCTCGCCGAGCGCCGCGTCGCCTCCGAAGGCCGCCGCTTCGTCGAGATGTTCGAGCAGGCGCCCGGCTTCATGATCGCGCTGAGCGGGCCCGAGCATCGCGTCGAGTTCGTCAACGCCGCCCATCGCCGTATCTTCGGAAGCCAGGACTGGGTCGGCAAGCCGATCCGCGAAGCGTTCCCGGACGTGCGCGGCCAGGGCTTCTTCACGCTGCTCGACCAAGTGTACCGGACCGGCGAGCGCTACACCGCCGACGCCGCCTCCGCGCGATTCCGCTCGCCCGACAGCGACGAACCGACCGAGCATTTCCACAGCTTCGTCTTCGAGCCCATACGCGACGTCCGCGGCGACGTGTCCGGCATCCTGGTTCAGGGTTTCGACGTCACCGACGCTCACCGCGCACAAGAAGCGTTGCGCGAGAGCGAAGACCATTACCGCCACGCGATCGAGCTCGACCCGCAGACGAGCTGGACCTCGGCGCCCGACGGTCAACTCGACCGCGTCAACCGGCGCTGGTTCGAGTGGACGGGCACGACCGGCCTCGGCGATAGCTGGGCGCAAGGCCTCCACCTCGACGACCGCCAGCGCACCTTCGATGTCTGGGCCCGCTCCGTCGCCACCGGCGAGCCCTATGACATCGAGCATCGCGTCAAGATGCTCGACGGCACCTATCGCTGGATGCACTCGCGCGCTTTCCCGCGCCGCGACGATCAGGGCCGCATCGTCAAGTGGTACGGCAGCACCCGCGACATCCACGACCGCAAGGTCGCACAGGATCAGCGCCGCTCGTCGGAGGACCGCGAGCGCTTCCTGCTCGACCTTTCCGATCGGCTCCGCGGCGCGCCCGACCCGATCGCCGCCGTCGCGACCTCGACGGAGCTCCTCGGCCGACAACTGGGCGTCGCCCGCATCGCCTTTGGCGAGATCGACATGGATCAGCGGGTCACGCGCGTTCCACGCGATTGGACCAGCGGCCCGGAGGTGACGAGCCTGGCCGGCGTGGTCGCGCCGTTCGACGTCGCCGACCCTGTGCTGCTGGCGGAGGCGCGCGCGGGGCGCACCGCCGTGATAGACGACGTGGACACGGACGAGCGCGGCGACCCGCGCGCGACGGCGGCGTGGCGCGAGCTCGGCGTGCGCGCGATGGTCGTGGTGCCGCTGATCCGCGCGGGCAAGCTCCGCGCCACGCTCAACGTCCACGCGGCCGAGCCGCGCCGCTGGTCGGACGCCGAGGTGGAGCTGATCCAGGCTGTCGCCGAGCGCACCTGGGACGCGGTCGAGCGCGCGCAAGCCGAAGCCGCGCTGCTCGAGGAGACGCGCACGCTCGAGACGCTGAACCGCGTCGGCCGCGCGCTCGCGGGCGAGCTCGACCTCGAACGGCTGGTCCAGATGGTCACCGACGCCGGCGTCGAGCTGACGGGCGCGAAGTTCGGCGCCTATTTCCACAACATCCTCGATGAGACGGGCGAGCAGCTTTACCTCTTTACCCTGTCCGGCGCGGAGCGGTCCGACTTCGAGAAGCTCGGCCGCGTCCGGGCGACCGGCGTGTTCGGCCCCACCTTCCGCAACGAGGGCGTGGTCCGCTCCGACGATATCCTCGCCGATCCGCGCTACGGTCAATTCGAGCCGCATCGCGGCATGCCCAAGGGCCACCTGCCCGTGCGTAGCTATCTGGGCGTGCCCGTCGTGTCGCGCGGCGGCGAGGTGCTGGGCGGGCTCCTCTTCGGCCATCCCGAACCCGGCCGCTTCACCGAGCGGCACGAGCGCCTGATGGTCGGCGTCGCCGCACAGGCCGCGATCGCGATCGACAATGCGCGGCTGTTCCAACAGGTGCAGCAGGCGAACGAGACGTTGGAAACGCGCGTTGCCGAGCGCACGCTGGAACTCGAGCAGGCGCACGACGCGCTCCGCCAAAGCCAGAAGATGGAGGCGGTCGGCCAGCTCACCGGCGGCATCGCGCACGACTTCAACAACATGCTGGCCGTCGTGGTCGGCTCGCTCGACCTGCTCGGCCGCCGGATCGGCGCCGACGATCCCCGCGCGCGCCGCTACCTGGAGGCCGCGTCCGACGGTGCGCGCCGCGCCGCGCAGCTCACCCAGCGCCTGCTCGCCTTCGCGCGCCAGCAACCGCTCAGGCCGGAGCCGATCGACGCGAACAAGCTGGTGGCGGGCATGTCCGACCTGCTCCGCCACTCGGTCGGCCCGGACATTCAGCTGGAGGCCGATCTCCAGCCCGGACTCTGGCGCATCCATGCCGACCCGAACCAGCTGGAGAACGCGATCCTCAACTTGGCCGTCAACGCGCGCGACGCGATGCCTGACGGCGGGCGCCTGACGATCGCGACACGCAACGACGGTGACGATCAGGTGGTGATCACCGTGAGCGACACGGGCGTCGGCATGCCTCCGCACGTGATCGCCAAGGCGTTCGATCCGTTCTTCACGACCAAGGAGGTCGGCAAGGGAACCGGCCTGGGCTTGAGCCAGGTCTACGGCTTCGTGCAGCAGTCGGGCGGCCGGATCGAGATCGGCTCGGAGCCGGGGCGTGGCGCCAGCATCGAAATCCGGCTGCCCCGCTATCAGGGCGTGGAGGACGGCGCGGGCGCCGAGGCCGACGCACCCGGCCTCGCGCTGAGCGCCGCCCGGGACGTCGTGCTCGTCGTCGAGGACGAGCCCGCCGTGCGGCAATTCTCGACCGATGCGCTGACGGAGCTGGGCTATCGCGTGCTGGAGGCGGACGGCGCGGCCGCGGCGCTGCGCCAACTCGATGCACACCCGGACGTCTCTCTACTTTTCACCGACGTCGTCATGCCGGAGGTGAATGGTGCCAAGTTGGCCGAGGAAGCGCGCCGCCGCCGCCCCGACCTGCGCGTGCTCTTCACCACCGGCTACGCCCGCGACGCCATATCGAGGGACGGCGCGCTCGATCCGGGCGTCGAGCTGATCGGCAAGCCCTTCACCGTGGAGGAGCTCGCCGCCAAGGTCCGTGACGTGCTCGACGCGCCGGTGGGCTGATCGAGGTTAGCGCCCGGAACAGGAAGCGTTAACGGCGGTTCTCCGGCGGCCTAATCCGGAGAAACGCCATGTCCCAGCCCCCGCAGAGCCAGCCCGTTCCCGGCTTCGAACAAGAGATGACGCCCAAGGCCGACCATGGCGAGGCGAGCTACAAGGGATGCGGCAAGCTGACGGGCAAGGCGGCGGTGATCACCGGCGGCGACAGCGGCATCGGCCGCGCGGTCGCCATCGCCTACGCCCGCGAAGGCGCGGACCTGCTCATCAGCTATCTGCCGGAGGAGCAGGAGGACGCCGACGAGACCAAGCGCCTGGTCGAGGAGGCCGGCCGTCGTTGCGTGCTCTTCTCCGGCGACCTCGCCGACCCCGCTTATTGCCGCTCGATCGTCGATCGCGCGCTGCAGGAGTTCGGCAAGCTCGACATCCTGGTCAACAACGCCGCCCATCAGATGAGCTTCCAGTCGATCGAGGAGATCCCGGACGAGGAGTGGGACCTGACGTTCCAGGTGAACATCACCGCCATGTTCCACACCTGCAAGGCGGCGGTGCCGCACATGAAGCCCGGGTCGGTTATCATTAACACCAGCTCGGTAAACTCGGACAGCCCCAAGCCGACGCTCCTCGCCTACGCGACCACCAAGGGTGCGATCGCGAATTTTTCGGCGGGGCTGGCGCAGATGCTGGGCGACCGCGGGATACGCGTGAATTCGGTGGCTCCCGGCCCCGTCTGGACGCCGCTGATCCCGTCCACCATGCCGCCCGAGGACGTGGCGGAGTTCGGCAAGAGCACGCCGCTCGGCCGCCCCGGCCAGCCGCGCGAGCTGGCTGGGATCTACGTCCTGCTGGCGTCCGACGAGGGCAGCTACATGAGCGGCGGCCGCTACGCGGTCACCGGGGGCGCTCCGATCCTGTAGGGGTTGGTGCGGGCGGTCGGGCTCGAACCGACACTCCTTGCGGAACCGGATTTTGAGTCCGGCGCGTCTACCAATTTCACCACGCCCGCACGCGTCGCGGGTCAGGCCCTTGCCACAGCGCGGGCGGACGCGTCCAGTGGCTTGACGACCGGTCCGCGGCGGCCCCAAGGACCCGGCGAGGCCGCTCGCCCTCCCTAGAAGCGGTCCCGCCCGATCGGATCGCCCACCACCGGCCCATGTTCGTCGACGCCATCCGCCGCTTCAAGCCGTTGCGCGGCCTGCCGATCTGGGCGCGATGGCTGCTCAGCGCGGCCGTCGTGTTCATCGAGTTCGGTCTGCGACTGGCGACCGGCGTGCAGACGGTCCCTTACCTGTGGTTCATCCCCGGCGTCATCGTCACGTCGTTCGTGTTCGACCGCGGCTCGGGCTTCGTCGCGACGTTCCTCTCCGCCGGGCTCGCGCTCTACTTCTTCGTGACCCCGCGCGGGAGCTTCGAGATCGCCGATCTCGACCAGCTCGTCGCGCTGGCGGCCTTCACGCTGTCGGGCCTGCTCGTGGCGGCGGTCATCGAAGCGCTGCGCCATACGGTGGAGGAGCTGGAACGGAAGAGCCAGGCGCTGCAATCGGCCGACGTCCAAAAGGCGCTGCTGCTCGCCGACATAAACCACCGCATCAAGAACCACCTGCAATCGGTCGTCGGCGTGCTGGACATCGCGGCGCGGCGCGCCGGAACGCTCGACGAGGCCAAGGCGGCGCTCGACCAGGCGGCGTGGCGGCTCGGCATGCTGGGCCGGGTCTACGACCAGCTCCAGCTGCGCGACGACGCCACCGCGGTCCCGGCCGACCGCTTCCTATCGGACCTGTGCGGCGACCTGCGCGCGACGCTGGTCGGCCTGCGCCCGATCGCGCTGCGCGTCTACGCCGACCCGGTCGAGCTCGACCCGACGGAGGCGGTGAACGTCGGCCTGATCGTCAACGAGCTGGTGCAGAACGCGCTCAAATACGCCTTTCCCGACGACCGTGCCGGAACGGTGGCCGTGCGCCTGGAGCGGCGGGACGACTGCCTGTTCCTGGAGGTCGCCGATGACGGGATCGGGCGGGCCGACCCTGCGGAAGCGGGGCCGGCGGGCACCGGCTCACGCCTGCTGCGCGCGCTGGCGCAGCAACTCGGCGGCGCGCTGAAATGGTCGGGCCCGCCCGGTACGCGCGCGACGCTCGAGTTTCGGCGTCACGCGACGGCCGATCTTGCGTGAGTTAGCGGAACACCTCGTTCAGGTCCGCCGTGCCGGACGGGTCCTTGGGGTCGGGACCGAAGCGGTTTGGCCCACGCGTGCCTTCGATGCAGAAGAACACCAGCAACACCAGGCCGAGGATGAGGCCGATGCTCGTCAGGATCAGACCCGCTCCTGCACCCGCCGCGGCGCTGTTCGCGCCCGCGCCGCTCGCGGCACCGAATAGCCCGCCCACCATGACGAGAACGCCCAGGATGTATGGCAGGACGGGCGCGAGAAGCCACCAGCCGCTGCGGTTCGTATCATGGAGTCGGCGCATCGCCACAGCGATGCTGGGGATCAGCGATCCGAGCCCGAAGATCAACGATAACAGGCCTATGCCCCCGATCGCTGCGAGCGCTCCCACTCCATCACCGCCGCCCAGCGACAGCCCGAGCACGCCCTGTGTGGCAGTGAGCGCGATGTTCACGATGATGGTGAACAGCAGAAACATCCAGTACTCCTTGCGCCGCGATCGCCCGGAGAACTCGGCGTAGCGCCTGTACGGCAGGATCATCCACTGCACTGCGTCGTCCCCTTTCTCGTTGCCCGACCCAAGCGTGCGCCGATGCTGGCTCGCGCGCAAGCCGGTCCGTTGTCCCCTGACGGAGCGGCCGCTTCAGTTCCGCGGCGGCTGACGACGGTAGCTCAGCGCCTCGGCGACGTGGATGCGGCCGACCTGCTCAGCGCCCGCCAGGTCGGCGATCGTGCGCGCGACGCGGAGCACGCGGGTGTAGCCGCGCGCGGATAGGCGCATCGCCTCGGCCGCCTGGGTGAGCAGCCTGCGGCCCGGCTCGTCGGGCGTGGCGACCGCTTCGAGCACCGGCCCGTCGGCCTCCGCGTTGGTGCGCGCCGCCTCGTCGCGGAAGCGCGCCGTCTGCACCCCGCGCGCGGCGGCGACGCGCGCGGCGACCTCCTTCGATCCCTCGCTGGGCGGGGGCAGCACCAGGTCGGCGGCGCTGACCGCTTGCACCTCGACATGGAGGTCGATGCGGTCGAGCAGCGGGCCCGACACCTTCGCCTGATAGTCCGCCGCGCAGCGCGGCGCGCGAGCGCAGGCGAGGCTGGCGTCGCCCAGATGCCCGCAGCGGCACGGGTTCATCGCCGCCACGAGCTGGACGCGCGCCGGGTAGGTCACGTGCGCGTTGGCGCGCGCGACACTGACCGTGCCGCTCTCCAGCGGTTGCCGTAAGGAGTCGAGCACCGAGCGGTTGAACTCGGGCAGCTCGTCGAGGAACAGCACGCCCAGATGCGCGAGGCTCACCTCGCCCGGCTTCACGCGCAGGCCGCCGCCCGTCAGCGCCGCCATGGACGCCGAGTGGTGCGGGTTCCGGAAAGGCCGCGTCCGCGTCAGCCGTCCGCCCGTTAGCGTGCCCGCGACCGACTGCACCATCGACACTTCCAGCGCCTCCGACGGGTCGAGCGGCGGCAGGATGCCGGGCAGGCACGACGCCATCAGCGACTTGCCCGCGCCCGGCGGCCCCACCATCAACAGATTGTGCCCGCCCGCCGCCGCGATCTCCAGCGCGCGTTTGGCGGTCTCCTGGCCGCGCACTTGGCGCAGGTCGGGGCCGTGGCCCGGCTCCTCCACCTCGCCCGGCTCCGGCCGCCCGAGCAGGCCGTGACCCTTGAAGTGGTTGATCAGGCTCAGGAGGTCGGGCGCGGCGAGCACCTCGGCCAATCCCGCCCAGGCCGCCTCGGGCCCTTGCGCGGCGGGGCAGACGAGGCCCTTGCCTTCGCCGCCTGCGTGCATGGCCGCGAGCAGCACGCCAGGACTGGGCGCGATCCGCCCGTCGAGCCCGAGCTCGCCGACGACGAAATACTCGCTCAAGCTCTCCACATCGACCACGCCCATCGCGCCCAGCAGCGCCAGCGCGATCGGCAGGTCGAAATGCGAGCCCTCCTTGGGCAGGTCCGCGGGGCTCAGGTTCACCGCGATGCGCTTGGGCGGCAGCGCCAGGCCCATGGCGGCGATCGCACCGCGCACGCGCTCGCGGCTCTCGCCCACCGCCTTGTCGCCGAGTCCCACGACGTTGAACGCGGGCAGCCCGGGAATGAGCTGCACCTGCACCTCGACCGATCGCGCCTCCAGCCCGAGATACGCCACCGTGGACACGATCGCCGCCATGCAAGCCCTCCCCCGAGGCGTACCATAGCGGCTCCGGGCCGATTCGATAGCGTATCGATCGTCTAGGCCGCTCGGCGGCTCCGGCGCGCTTCGCTGAAACCTTCGAACCAAGCGGCGCGCAGCTCGGGCTCGCACTGGTAGTCGTACGGGCAGTCGGCGGCGCTGCCCACCTCGAAAGTGCCGATGACCCGCCCGTCCTCGAAGGCGGCGCGGATTTCCGCTTCCCCGCTCTGCACTGCGTCCCCCAGACCTCTCTAACTAATTGCTCCCAAGCTATAATTCTTCACATCCACACCCGCATTGATCAGGATCAAGCGGAGCGGATCGATGCGTCGCGGTTGCGCCCGCCGCCACGTCGGCCCATCTATATCCGACATGGCCCTGTTCTCCCGCCCCACGGCCCGTACAGGGCAGCTCACGCTGGGATTGTTCCTGATGGGCGCGTCGCCGCTCGCCGTGCCTCTGCCCGGCCCCGGCGGTATCATGGTCTTTTCCGGCGGTCTGGTGCTGACGCTGCGCAGCTCGGCCAAGGCCAGGCGCATCTTCGCCCGCCAGAAGCGCCGCTATCCCCGCACGGGCGCGCTGCTCGACCGCGCCATGCGCCGCCGCTCCGCGCTCCGCCGAATCGCGCGGGCGAGAGAGGCCGTCCAGATTGACTAACGGGCGGTTCCGCCCTATGCGCGCCGCCCAAGAGGCCGTCCCCGTGGCGGCCCTTTTCCATTCAGCAGTACCTCGAGGATGAACGATGAAGCGGACCTTTCAGCCGAGCAACCTGGTGCGCGCCCGCCGGCACGGCTTCCGCGCGCGCATGGCGACGGTGGGCGGCCGGGCGGTGATCCGCGCCCGCCGCGCCCGCGGCCGCAAGAAGCTCAGCGCCTAACCGTCCTTAGCCGCCGCCGGGATTTCCTGGCGGCGAACGCCGGTCGGCGGGCGCCCATGCCGGGCTTCGTGCTCCTGGTGCGCCCGCGCGGCGACGACTCGTCGGAGATGCGGGTCGGCTACACCGTCACCAAGAAGATCGGCAACGCGGTCGTCCGCAACCGCATGAAGCGCCGCCTCCGCGCGCTCGCCCGCGAGCTCTTGCCGGTCGAGGGCCTGCCCGGCGCGGACCACGTCCTGATCGGCCGCGAGGGCGGGATCGAGCGGGATTTCGCGCAGCTGCGGACGGAGTTGTCCAAGGCGCTCGCGAAGGCCCGCCAGAAAAAGCCGACGTGACCCGCCTCCTCATCCTCCTCGCCCGCGCCTGGCAGGTCGGCCCCTCCGCCGTCCTGCCGCCCACCTGCCGCTACCAGCCCAGCTGTTCGGCCTATGCAATCACCGCGCTCCGCCGCTATGGCGCGCTCAAAGGGGGCTGGCTCGCGCTGAAGCGCATCGCGCGCTGCCATCCTTGGGGCGGTTACGGCCCCGACCCGGTTCCATGAGGCTCGAGTGACCGAAGACCGTCGCAATTTCGTCCTGTTCGCGGTGATAGCAGGACTGATCCTGTTCGGCTGGCCGCTCGTGCAGGAATATTTCTTCCCGACCGCGCGTCCGCCGGTGACCAAGATCGAGGACGGCAAATCCGTCCCCCTGCCCCAGCCTCAGGCCGATCCCACCGCCGACGCCCCCGCCGCGATCCGCGACCGCGCTCAGGTGCTGCGCGAGACGCCGCGCGTCCGCATCGAGACGCCCACCCTGCGCGGCTCCGTCAATCTTCAAGGCGCGCGCATCGACGACCTGGTGCTCGTCCGTCACCGCGAGAACATCACGCGCGACGCGCCGCCCATCCGCCTGCTCTCGCCCGCGGGCACGCGCGACAGCTACTTCGCCGCCTGGACGTGGCGCGGCCAGGGCCTCAGCCCCCCCGCGCTCGACGCGCGCTGGACGGCGTCGTCGCCGGTGCTGGCGCCCGGCCGGCCCGTCACGCTCACCGCGCCCGGCGGAAACGGCCAGCAGTACCTGATCCAGCTCGCGGTCGACGACGCGTACATGTTCACCGTCCGCCAGACGGTGCTCAACCGCGGCCCGCGGCCCGTGTCCGTCTCCAGCTTCGGCCTCGTCAACCGCCAGGCGCCGCAGGTCAACAACGACACGATGACCATCCACGTCGGTCCGATGTCGGTGCGTAACGGCAACGCGCGCTACGCGCCCAACTACGACGATCTGCGCGAAGATGGCCCGGAGCGTTTCACCACGACCGGCGGGTGGCTGGGCTACTCCGACCTGTACTGGCTCGCTGCGCTGCTCCCCGATCAGAGGCGCCCGTTCGACGGTCAGTTCCGTCCGGGTCCCAACAACGCTTTCCAGGCCGACTTCACCGCCGCCCCTCAGAGCCTCGCCCCTGGAGCGGCTCTGACGCAAACGAGCCATTTCTTTGCCGGGGCGAAAGAGGTCAGGCTGCTGGACCGGTACACGGATCGCGAAGGCGCGACCATGCTGAACCAAGCCATCGATTGGGGCTGGTTCGAGATCATCGAGAAGCCGATCTTCTACTATCTCGACTGGCTGTTCCGCCTCGTCGGCAATTTCGGCGTGGCGATCATCCTCCTGACCGTCACCTTCCGCCTGCTCGTCTTCCCCATAGCGCAGCGCCAGTTCCAGTCCGCCGCCGCGATGCGCCGCCTTCAGCCCAAGATGAAGGCGCTGCAGGACCGCTACAAGGACGACAAGGTCAAGATGCAGCAGGAGGTCATGGCCCTCTACCGCACAGAGAAGGTCAATCCGCTCGCCGGCTGCCTGCCGACGCTCCTCCAGATCCCGATTTTCTACGCGCTATACAAGGTGTTGATGCTCGCGATCGAGATGCGTCACCAGCCCTTCGTCGGCTGGATCAAGGATCTGTCCGCGCCCGACCCGCTGACGCCGGTCAACCTGTTCGGCCTGCTCGACTTCACGCCGCCCGCGTATATCGGCATCGGCATCATCCCGATCCTGCTCGGCGTCTCCATGTACTTCCAGTTCAAGCTCAACCCGCAGCCGATGGACGAGACGCAGCAGCAGGTGTTCAAGATTATGCCCTGGGTCTTGATGTTCGTCATGGCGCCGTTCGCGGTGGGGCTGCAGATCTACTGGATCACGTCCAACCTGCTCGGCATCCTGCAGCAGCGCATCCTGTACGCGCGGCACCCCGAGATGGTGGGAGCGCCGGCGAAGTGACCGACGAGGCTCCTTCCGAGGATCGGGAGGAGCTGATCGAGGCCGCGCGGAAGCTCTTCGCCGGCCCGGTCGGCTTCCTCCGCTCCGCGCCGTCGCTAGAGTTCCTGCCGCCGGCCGACGCACCGGAGATCGCCTTCGCCGGCCGCTCCAACGTCGGCAAGTCGTCGCTCCTGAACGCGCTCGCGAACAGGAACGGCCTGGCGCGCACGTCCAACACGCCCGGCCGCACGCAGGAGCTCAACTTCTTCGACGTGGGCGAGCCGCCTCGCCTGCGGCTCGTCGACATGCCCGGCTACGGCTTCGCGAAAGCCCCGCCGCAGGTCGTCAAGAAATGGCGCTACCTCGTCAACGACTTCCTGCGCGGCCGCGCGGTCCTGAAGCGCGCGCTGGTGCTGATCGACGCGCGCCACGGCGTGAAGGACGTCGACCGCGAGATCCTCGACATGCTCGACCGCGCCGCCGTCAGCTACCGGCTCGTCCTCACCAAGGCCGACAAGGTCAAGGCGACCGATCTCGACGCGGTCCGCCGCGGCACGGAGCAGGAGGCGCGCCGCCGTCCCGCCGCGCACCCGGAGGTGATCGCGACGTCGTCAGAAGGCGGCATGGGCATCGCCGAGCTGCGCGCGGCCGTGCTGGAGGCGATCGGCTGACCCGGAGGTGAGTCCGCCGCGCCACACCCGCAAACGATTTATAACCGACCCGGCCATTCTGCGACGAACCGCGCGCGTCGACTCTTGACGATTTTGTGACGCCGGAGCAGCTTCACGTTCAACGGGCCTTCATCATCCCCTTGCTAACCAGGGACGTTCGTTGATGGCCCGGATGTCCCGGGGGGGATGTGAACATGAGTAAGAGTAGCTATGCGGACGTGCTGTGCCCGGATTTCGGGTTCAGCACGGGGTGCGAGGCCCTGAAGGAGCGGGGCACGCTGGTGCGGATCGGCAGCAACACGGGCCCGGTCTATGAAGTCGTCGCGGTGGAAGGCGGAACCGCATGGGTTCGCGAGCCGCGTACGTTCCGGAACGAAGCGCTGGTGCCTCTCCATCGGTTGCGGCTGGCCGAACCGCTGGCCGCGTGACCCGGGCCGCGCGGACGCGCCGTCGCCGCGCTCGCGCGCTTTCGGGGTCACGTTCCGACGCCCTAACCACCCCTTAACTCTTCCCGCGCATCGTCTCCGCACAGGAGGGGAAAACCATGCACATGACCGGCTACGCCGACGTCCTCTGCCCGGACCACCGCTTCGCCACCGGCTGCAACAGCCCCAAGGAGCGTGGCAGCCTGGTGCAGATCGGCACCAACCGCGGCGCCATCTACGAGATCGTCGCGATCGAAGGCGAGACCGCCTGGATCCGCGAACCCGTCACCTACCGGAACGAGACGCTGGTCCCGCTGTCGCGCCTCCGCCTCGCCTACCCGGCTCTCGGCTGATCCTACCGCAGCGTCCAGACCGCCCATCCGGCGGCGAGGCAGAGCAGGAACAGGAGCGCCGTGCCGACCCACAGCTCGGCGCGCGGCACACGCTCGACGCATTCGCTTTCGATGCGCTTGGCCGTCCTCGTGTAGCGCCGCGCCGCCACGAACAGGATCACCAGCGCCAGCGCGACCGGCACCGTCGCCGCCGCGCGCACAGCCCAAGCGGGCTCCACCTCCTCGTAGATCTTCACCAGCGCGATCGCCGCCGCCAGCGACGCGATCACCGTGCGCCACCACGCGGCCAGCGTCCGCTCGCTCGCCAGCATCGTCCGGTCGCTCGCGAGCGAAGTCCGGTCGTCCGCCAGCTCGGTCCGCTTCTCGCCCCTAGGATGATCGTCCGCCACTTACCCCTCAGAACGGAAAGAACAGCCGGATCGCAACCACCGCCGCCGCCATGGTCAGGAGGTTGAGCGGCAGCCCGACGCGCACGAAGTCGGTATAGCCGTACCCGCCCATCTGGAACACGATCACGTTCGTCTGATAGCCGAACGGCGTCGCGAACGCGGCGCTGCCCGCCATCATCACCGCGACCAGGAACGGCCGCGGGCTCACCCCCAGGCTCTCGGCGAGCGCCACGGCGACGGGCGTCACCAGCACCGCCACCGTCGCGTTGGACAGGAGCTCGGTGAGCACCAGCGTCGCGCCGTAGAGCACGATCAGCGCGGTCAGCGGCCCCACCCCGTCCATCGTGCCGATCAAAGCGCGCGTCGCGTCGGCCGCCAAGCCGCTCTCCTCCATGGCGATGCCGACCACCACCATGCCCGCGATCAGGATCAGTATCTCGGGCCGCAGTCCGCCATAGGCCTCGTCGGCGCTGATCACGCGCAACAGGATCAGCAGCACCGCGCCCGCGAACGCCGCTGCCGCGATCGGCACCACGTCCAGCGCCGCCGCGGCGATCACGCCGACGAACACCGCCAGCGCGGTAAAGGCGCGCGCCGGTTGGAACGGGCGCGGCTCGGCGAACAGCTCGGCCGCGCCGACATGCGCGTCCGACACGTCCGACTCGGCGGGCACGTCCGCGACCGGCTTTCGCCCGTCCTCGCCCCCCATCAGCTTGCCGCTGAACAGGAACAGGTACGCCGCACCCGCTAGCGCGACGGTGACGCCGACCGGCGTGATTTCGAACAGCCCGAACTGCGGCTGCCCCGACACGCGCGCCATGTCGTTGACGAGCAGGTTGGTCGACGTGCCGATCAGCGTGCAGCACCCGCCCAGCACCGCCATATAGCTCAGCGGCATCAGGTAACGCTTGGGCGGCAGCTTCAGCGTGTTCGCCACATCGCGCACCACCGGCGCGCCCAGCACCACGATCGGCGTGTTATTGAGGAACGCGGACAGCGCGCCCGATATGCCGATCAGCAGCCAGATGCCCGCCGCCCCGATCCGCCGGCACAGCGCCACCCCGGCCGCGATCACCCGGTCGAGCAGCCCCGACAGCTCGAGCGCGTAAGCGATGACGAACAGGCTCGCGAGCGCGATGATCGCGGGGCTGGCGAAGGCGCCCTGCACCTCGACCGGCCGCACCACGCCCGTGATCAGCAGCACCGCCGCACCCGCCAGCGCCACCACGTCCGCGCGCACCCGATCCCAGATCAGCGCGGCGACGACCGCGACGAGCACCGCGAGCGTGATGATCTGGTCGACGCTCACGCGCGCCGGTCTCGTGGGGCGGACGGGCCGATGGCGGATGCTCCCGGTCAAACCTCCGGGGTGGAGGTCCAGCCCCGATCTGCTATCAGCGGGGCATGGTGGAGCCAAGCCGCAGAACCAGCCGCCTCGCGCTCGCGGGCGGCGTCGCGGCGTCGCTGGGCCTGCTGGCGGCGGGTTTCCTGCTCGGCCGCGCCGCCGCGCCCGAGCCCGCACCGGTCGCCACCCCCGCGCCCCTCCCCGTTCCGACGCCGACCCCCTCGCCCACCCCCGTCGTCCGGACGGCGCTCGACCGCGCGGCGCTGCTCGAGGCTGCCCGGCTCGCGGCCGACGCCTTCGCGTCCGGCGGGCCCGCGCCGGCGCAAGTCGCCGAACTGGCGGGCCGTCGGTTCGAGCTCAGCATGGCGTTCGGCTGCGCGGGACCGTCGGCGGTGCTGAACGCGCCGCTCGGCTGGCGCTACGACGAAGCCGCGGAAACCCTGCGCGTCCGCGCCCAGCCCGTCCTCTGGGAGCCCAGCGCGTGGGTCCCGCTCCGGTCCGTCGAGCAGGTGGAGACCGTCGAAGGCTTCTGGATCCCGCGGCCCTGGACGGTGAGCGACGCCTGTCCGTCGAACCCGACGCTCGGCGCGGGCGGCGCGCCCGACGAGCAGACGCTGGCCGTCGCGCAGTTTCACACCGTCGGCGGCTCTCGCCTGGGCCGCAGCCGCGGCGAGGCGTTCGAGGCGACCGAGCGCGTCGCGCCCGACGCGTTAAGCCTCGCCCAGGGGCTGCGTCTGCGCCTCACCGGCCGCGTCACCCCCGCGCCCGGCGACGGCCCGATCGTCTGCCGCGCCGTCGGCGGCCCCGAACGCCGCCCGACCTGCCTCGTCTCCGTCTCCTTCGCCGAGGTCGCGATCGAGAACCCGACCACCGGCGCGACGCTGGCCACCTGGGACGTGTCGCGGAGCGGGACGCCCGGCGGCTGACGCCGCGCCGCCGCGTGCACCGCTTCTTTACGCGCACGGCTTAGGCGGGGCGCATGCGCCACGACACGATCCGCGCCGCCGGCCCGGCCAGCCCCATCGACGCCCTCGCCATGATCCGGGCGACGCCGCACAGCCCGCTCGCGCGGCTGCGGCTGTGGTACGAGATGGTGGCGCTCGGGAACGAGCGGCAGGCCGCGCTCGCCAAGGAGGCGGTGCTGCGGCTCGTCGGCGGCAGCCCGGACGGCCTCGCGGCGCTCGCCTTCGACGCGGTGCGCGTCGGCGCGTTCGCCCAGGCCGAGGAGTTGCTCGACCTCGCCGGCCCGCGCTACGACTACGAAACGCTGCTGACCCGCTCGGCGCTGCGGCTGGAAGCGGGCGACCCGGCCACCGCCGCCGCGCTGCGCCGCATCGCCGCCAAGGCCGCGCCCGTGGTCATGTCGCCCTCCGCGCCCGACGCGCCGCTGATCCTCAAGACCCGCAGCATGGACGCGGCCCGATTCGAGCTGCGCTTCCGGGGCGAGCGCGGTTTCGTGGGCAGGTTCAAGGGAGGCCATCTCCCGCTCGAGCGCCTGATCGACGTCTCCGCGCGCCGGATCGCCGCCGTCAACCTGTTCGACGACGAGCGGTCGTTCGCCGTCGCCGGCACGCCCGCGCTCATCATCAACACCGTCGCCAGCCCCGATCTCGGCGCACCCGCGCTCGACGCGATCGGCCGCCATCTGGCCGCCCAACCGCGCGTGCCGGTGATCAACCGTCCCGAAGCCGTGGCCCGCACCGCGCCCGACCGCGCCGCGGCGCTGATGGGCGGCATCGCCAGCGTGCGCTTCCCCACCGTCAGGCGCTACGGTCGCGACGCGTCGGCGGAAGCGATCGAGCGGGACTTCGCCTACCCCTTCCTCGCCCGCGAGGTCGGCACGGAGCCGCTGGAGCTCGTCGCCGACCGCGACGCGCTGACGGCGCGGCTCGCCTCCGCGACCGACTTCCACATCGCCTCCTTCGAGGACGCCCGCGACGCGCACGGCACCTATCGCAAGGCGCGCGCCGTCCTGGTCGACGGCAAGCTCGTGCCGGTCGCCTTGCTCGGCTCCGACGAGTGGCGCGTCCGTTCGACCGATCGCCGCGCGATGCTCGCCGACGAGCGCCTGCGCGACGACGAGCGCGACTATCTCGCCGATCCCGCCAAGCTGCTTGGCGCGCGCCGCTGGTCCGCGCTCCGCGCCGTCTGCGTCGCGACGCGGCTCGATTACGTCGGCGTCGACTTCGCGCCGACCGCCGACGGCGTCCTGGTGTTCGGGCTCGACGCCGCCATGCGCCACGACCTCGGCCCGGCCGACGGGAATGCGGAGCGCGTCTCTGCGGCGTTCCAGGCGATGGTCGACAAGAAACTCCGGTGATTGCCCCGCGCCGCCGCGTGCCTTAGGCCGCGGCGCCATGAAGCTGATCATCGGCAACAAGGCCTACTCATCCTGGTCTTTGCGCGGCTGGCTCGCGTGCAAGCACTCCGGCCTCCCCTTCGAAGAGGTGGTCGTCCCCCTCTACGACCAGGACTGGGACAAGCGCCGCGAGGGCGCGGAGTTCGCGCCATCCAGCGGCAAGGTCCCGATCCTGTGGGACGGCGACGCGGTCGTCTGGGACAGCCTGGCGATCGTCGAGTATCTCGCCGACAAGGTCGGCCGCGACCGCTTCTGGCCCGCCGACGACGCCGCCCGCGCGATGGCGCGCTCCATGGCCGCCGAGATGCACTCAGGGTTCACAAGCCTGCGCCGCAAGCACGCCATGAACATCCGCCAGCAGTTCCCGGCCAAGCGCCCCGACGACGACGTGCTCGCCGAACTCGCCCGCATCATGGAGCTCTGGGCGCAGGCGCGCGCACGGTTCGGCGGGACGGGCGACTTCCTGTTCGGCGAGTGGAGTGCCGCCGACATCATGTACGCGCCCGTGGTGACGCGCATCGTCACCTACCAGCTCCCCGTCGCCCGGTTCGCGCTTCCTTACATGGACGCGGTCCTCAACCACAAGTGCATGCAGGACTGGATCGCCGGCGCGCAGGAGGAAGACTGGGTCATCCAGCAGTACGAGCAGCCGGCCACCAGCTGATGTCAAGTCGTATCGACCCCCTATGTCGGCGAGTGGAACGCCTATCCTTCCCCCGCCGTCATCCTGAACTTGTTTCAGGATCCAGCGCGGTACGTGCGACTGAGCCTGGGTCGTCCGCACGGCCCTGGATGCTGAAACGAGTTCAGCATGACGGCAACGGGCTGATGGCGCGGACCCGTTCCAGTGCTGAATGCCGATATGGTCTAGAAGCTCGAGCCGTCCTTGCGGCGGAAGCCCCGCCCGTCGAACAGGTGCATGTCGATGTCGGGATAGTGGCAGTCGCTCGCCGCCGGCCGTCCGATCGCGACGAACACGCACGGCTCCGCCGAGCGGTTCTGGAGCACATGCCCGTTGCCGTCGCCCTTGGGAAAGGTCGCGACGTCGCCCGCCCGCATGACCTGCTCGCCCGCGTCGTCGACCAGCACCGCCTCGCCCGCCAGCATCACGACGGCCTCGTCCTCACCCTCGTGCCAGTGCCGCTGCGACGACCACGCACCCGGCTCAAGCGTGACGTGGCTCACCCCGAACTCGGACAGCCCGCCCGCCGGCCCCAGCCGCTTGTACCACCGCCCCCGCACCGCCTCGGCGTACTGGGGCGGGTAGCCGGTCGCGTTGGTCGCCGGGATCGCGTCGAGGTTCAGCTTGGGCATGGCGGCTTCGGTCCTCCCCACTTCCGTCATGCCGGACTTGATCCGGCATCCACGCGCGTCCGTTTGGATGCGAACGACGGTCCCGAACAGAGGAGCCGCGCATGGACCCCGGGTCAAGCCCGGGGTGACGCAGAGAGTGTGAGCGCGTGAACCCCCTCCCCCTCGCCCAAGCCCTGCTCCGCGCCGAGAGCGTCACCCCCGCCCGCGGCCCCGTGTTCGACGTCGCCGAAGCCGCGCTCGCCGCTCAAGGTTTCCACGTCGACCGCTTCACCGCGGGCGAAGCCCCCGACGGCCCCGTCGAGAACCTGCTCGCCGTCCGCGGCGACGGCGGCCCGCACTTCGCCTTCGCCGGCCACCTCGACGTCGTGCCCCCCGGAGAGGGCTGGCGCGGCGACCCCTGGTCCGGCGAAGTCCGAGGCGGCCTCCTCTACGGCCGCGGCGCCGTCGACATGAAGGGCGCGGTCGCCGCCTTCATCGCCGCTGCCGACCGAGCCCCGCGCATCGGCACGCTCAGCCTGATCCTCACCGGCGACGAGGAAGGGCCGGCCGTCCACGGCACCCGCGCGCTGATCACCCGCATGGCCGAGCGTGGGCTCAAACCTGCGCAATGCTTGGTCGGCGAGCCCACCTCCGCCCGCCGCCTCGGCGACACCGTCAAGATCGGCCGCCGCGGCTCCGTCAACATCTGGATCGACGTCCCCGGCCGCCAGGGCCACGTCGCCTACCCGCACCTCGCCGACAACCCGATCCCCAAGCTCGTGGCTGCGCTTCGAGAGATCGACGCGATCGAGCTCGACCGCGGCAACCGCTGGTTCCAGCCGTCGAACATCGAGTTCACCGACCTCCACGTCGGCAACCCCGCCACCAACGTCATCCCCGCCGCCGCGACCGCGCGCCTCTCCATCCGCTTCAACGACGAGCAGCGCGGGGACGACCTGATCGACCGCATCCGCGCGATCGTCGCCCGCCACGCTCCGCAAGCGAGCGTCCGCGGCATCGTCTCCGGTGAGGCGTTCCTGACCGAACCCGGCCCCCTCTCCACGCTCGTGTCCGCCTCAATCGAGCGCCGAACCGGCCTCCAGCCCGAGCTCTCCACCACCGGCGGCACGTCAGACGCGCGCTTCCTGTCGAAACTCTGCCCGGTGGTCGAGTTCGGTCTCCTAAATGCGACGATGCACCAAGTTGACGAAGCCGTCGCGGTGGACGACCTCGAAGCGCTGACCGACATCTACGCCGACGTGATCGCGCGGGCGCTCACGAGGTGACCGTCACCCCGGCCTTGAGCCGGGGTCCCGCTTACCTTTCCGCCAGCATAGGCACGAGATATGAGTTCCGGAGAACCGTTTCGTATGGAAAGCGGGTGCGTGAAAAGTGGGGTCGTCAGATGCTTTCGCACATGTTTCAGCCGATCTCGCTGATATCATTGCTGCTTTGCGGATGCGCCAGCATGTCGCTGGATGAGCGACCCTTGGTCGAGTACGGCTGTGGTGACCTCGTTCTGATCGGGCGCGCCGAGACGCTCAGCTACACCGACCTATCTGGTCCAGAAGACGCCCTCAGTCATGGGCTGTACGAAATGGACATCTCAATTCGGAAGGTCCTCCGAGGCAAGGTGGACAGCCGTCGCCTGCGCGCTAGCCGGGCAGCTCATGGACAGCTGCGAAGCGACTTGGACTTCGTTTTCGTTCTGCACCTCGACTGGGACGAGTGGAGGCTTGATAAGGCGCATCTAGCCTCGTCTAAGCCCTTGGTTGCGACGAACTGCACCTGACTTCCATTGAGGGTTGCAAGCAGACCTCGCTGAAACCGCTGTCCTACAGCCCTCCACACGTGCCACGCTCTCCGGCGACTCGGCCCTGTCCGGGCCGCTGGTCTTTCACATCGTCAGCCCCAAGCTCGTCATCCCAGCGCAAGCTGGGATCGAGTGGTTCGGACCGGGTGCCCTCTCGGCTCACGACCCCAGCTTCCGCTGGGGTGACGACCGGAAGTGCCACGCACTCGGTTTGTCGCGTCGAGTAAGTAGGCCTTCCCCGGCGAAGGCCGGGGCCCAGTAACGATGGCCTTCGTGGGTGATCGCCCACGCTTGCGACGTGGCCCTAGCTGGACCCCGGCCTTCGCCGGGGCAGGCGCAGTCGCTGCGACCAGGCAGTCGCGACTCGGCCTACGCTCCCCGAGCCCGCCTGAGGACGATGTACAGCGCCCCCGTCCCCCCGTGCTTCGGGTGCGCGCCCCTCACCGCCGCGATATGCCCCGCATGCCGCGACGCCGCGAGCCAGTCCGCCACCGCCGCGCGGATGGCACCGCGCGCGTGCGGGCGCTCGCTCTCGGGCCGGGGCGGCTTGCCGGTGACGAGCAGGATCACACGGTCGCCCCGCGCCACCGCGCGTTCCAGGCTGGCGTCGAGCAGCGCGTGCGCCGAGCTCAGCGTATGCCCGTGCAGGTCGACCACGTCGTCGGGCGCGACCGTGCCGCGGCCGAGCCGCCGGTCCCATCCGCCGTCCAGCGTCGTGCCCGGCCCCGCGACCTTCCTCGGCGGCGGCAATGGCGCGGGCTTCGGCGCGACCGCTACCCTGACCGGCTCGGGTTTGTGGACCGGCGGCGCGGCGGTAGGTGCTACCGCCCGCAACGGCCGCACGCTCGTCATCACCCGGCGCCAGAGCGCGTCCTCGTCAGGGCTGAGCGAACGCCCCGCCACCGGCCCCTCCCAGCCGCGCGAGCGTGCCCACGGGCAGCAGCAGGAACGCCGTGCCCCGCCCGGACATGCCGCCTGCGATCGCCTCGGCCTCCGCGCCTGCGCCCCAGAAGGTGTCGTAGCGGTTGGCGCCCTTGATCGCGCCGCCCGTATCTTGTGCTACCCACAGCCCCGTCGCGTCCGCGCGGTCGAGCGACAGGAACACGGGCGCGCCCAGCGGCGTAAACTTGGGGTCCGCCGCCGCGCTCACCCGACCCGTGACCGGGTAACCCATCGCGCCGATCGGCTCCGTGGTGATCTCGCGGAAGAAGACGAAGCTCTTGTTCTCGCGCATCAGATCGCGCCCAGCTTCCGGGTTCGCGCGCAGCCACGCGACGATCCCCTGCATCGACGCCTGCCCGGGTGCGAGCAGCCCGCGCTGCCGCATCAGCTGCCCGATGCCGGTGTAGGCCCGCCCGTTCTGCGTGTCGTAGCCGATCCGCATCACCGACCCGTCAGGCAGCCTGAGCCGCCCCGAACCCTGGATCTGCAGGAAGAAGAACTCGACAGGGTCCGCCGCCCAGGCCAGCACGCGCGCCTTGCCGTCGAGCGCGCCCTCCTCGATCTGCGTGCGCTCGTAATAGGGCACGAACTTCGCGCCGGCCACGCGCCCACGGATCGTGCGGCCTTTCAGATTGTCGGCGAACTGGCCGAGATCGACGTCGACCAGGTCGTCGGGCCGCGCGTAGATCGGCACGTCGTAGCCGGGCCGACGCTCGCGCGAGCCCGCGATCTCCGGTTCGTAATAACCGGTCGCGAACGCCTTGCCGTCGCCGACCTGCACCGCCTCGAAATAGCGGGCGAAAAAGTCGCGCGCGCCGCCCGGCTGGACCGCGCGCGCCGCGTCGCAGGCCGGCTTCCAGTCGGCCCCGCGCGCCAGGCCCGACGCGTCCGTGCGGCGCTGGAGCCCGGGACAGCTCGTCAGGAACGCGACGCGCCCGGCTTCCGCCTGCGCCTCGGTCATCGGCAGGTCCGCGACGCGCGGCCCAGGCAGCACACCCGACGCGGCGGCCGTCGCCGCACCCGCGGGCACCACCGCCGGAGCCGCCGGCAACGGCGTCGCGGGCGTGATCCGCACCACGGGGGCCGGCGGCCACACGGCCGGCGCGCCGGCGCTACGCGTAACAGGCGCGCGCGGCGCGGGAGCGGCGACCGGGGCGGAACGAGCAGACGGAGGCGGCGTACCCCCGCCGACACAGGCCGCGAGCAGCAGCCCGGTCGTCAGCGCGGCGACATTCCGCATCAGGCTTCGTCGGTGTCCGCGAGCTTCCAGTTCGGGTCGGGCGCGCCCAGCGTCCGCGTGAAGGTCCACACGTCGTGCGTCTCGACCGCATCGTCCATCGACCCGGCGACGACCTTGCCTTCCGCGTCGCGCGTAACGGCGGCGATCAGCGCGTCGAAGCGGACGGACACGCGAGCCTCGCGGCCCGCCACCCGCGCGTCGGCCACGGCCGCGCGCTCGATGGAGATCAGGCGGTTGTCGAGCGTCTCGCCCGCCTCGCGCCGCGCCGCGATCGCGTCCGCGAAGGCGTCCGCGACGTCGTCGGTCGCCAGCTCGCGCAGCTCCGCCTCGTCCCCGCGCCAGAACGCCTCCAGCGTCATCCGGTACGCGGCCTTGGCACCCTCCAAAAAGCGCGACACGTCAAAGCCCGGCTCGGCGGCCACGATCTGGCGCAGGCCGGCCTCCGCGCCCGCCTCGATCGGGCGGGGACCCACGTCGCGCGGCTCGGGCTGCACGTCGAGAGCGCGCGGCATCGCCAGCGGCGGGCTACGCTCCTCGGCGGGCTTGGGCAGCGGCTGCTCATGGCCCGTGCGCTTGCCCAGCACCGAGTAGAGCCTCAGCGCCAAGAAAGCGGCGACCATGGCGAGGAGAATGACGTAGAACACCCGAGCCTCCGATTGCAGCCTCCCACATAGGCAAGAGACGCGACCTATTCAAACCCGCACGAGCGTTGAAAGGGTCCGTCTGCGCTGCTAACCGCGCCCCTTCTCTGAACAGGGCGAATGGACGATGGACGAGCAGAACAACGGCGGGCAACCGGTCGCGAACGGCGAGGACACCGCGCCCGCGGCGGGCCTGATCTCGCAATATGTGAAGGACCTGTCGTTCGAGAACCCGAACGCGCCCGCCATCTACCAGAGCCAGGCCCAGCCCGCGATCGACGTCCAGTTCAACATCGCCGCCGCCCAGGTCGGCGACGAAGTGCACGAGGTCACGCTCAAGATCGAGGTCCGCGCCGAGGCGGAGGGCCAGACCGCCTTCATCGTCGACCTGTCCTACGCCGGCCTGTTCGGGCTGCGGAACGTGCCGGCCGAGCACGTCCAGCCCTTCCTGCTCGGCGAAGCGCCCCGCCTCATGTTCCCCTTCGCGCGCCGCGTCGTCGCCGACACGATCCGCGACGGCGGCTTTCCGCCGCTGCTGCTCGAGCCGATCGACTTCGGCGGCCTCTACATGCAACAGCTCGAGGCGCAGCAGGACCAGCAGAGCGGCACCGGCTTCGGCCAGGCCTGATTGGGACCATACCGCATCCCCTCTCGCCGTCATGCCGGGCTTGACCCGGCATCCACGCGCGTCCGCTTACCCGCGACTGCCTCCGCGAACGGACGTACCGCGCGTGGACGCCGGCTCGAGGCCGGGGTGACGAAGAGGAAGGTGCGGACACCAACGCTCGCGCTAGCACACTCATGAACCTCGTCCGCTCGCTTACGTCGGTCGGCGGGCTGACGCTCGCCAGCCGGATGCTGGCGCTGGTGCGCGACTCGCTCCAGGCCACGTACGTCGGCGCGGGCTTCGCGTCCGACGCATTCCTAGTCGCGTTCCGCCTGCCCAACATGTTCCGCTCGTTCTTCGCGGAGGGCGCGTTCTCGGCGGCGTTCATTCCCATGTTCAACCGCAAGGTCGGCGAGGAAGGCAACCTCAATGCCGGCCTCATCTTCGCCGAACGCGCGCTGGCGGTGCTGTTCCCCGTCCTCGTTGCGATGACGGCGTTCATGATTCTCGCTGCCTGGCCGATCACCTGGTTGCTGTCGGGCGGCTTCAACGACCCGACCCCGCAGCAGTTCGAGTTCGCGGTGCTCCTGTCGCGGATCACTATCCCCTATCTGGCGCTGATCTCGCTCGTGTCGCTCCTGGGCGGCATCCTCAACTCGCTCGACCGCTATTGGGTGAACGCGGCCGCACCCATCCTGCTCAACATCGCCATGATTGCAGGCCTGTGGTTCTTCCACGGCGACGACCCGTACGAGACCGCACGCGTCCAGGCGATCTCGGTGACGGTGGGCGGCGCGCTCCAGCTCCTCTGGCTCGTGCTCGCCTGCCGCAGCAACGGCGTGAAACTGCGCCTCAGGCCGCCGCGGCTCGACGACGACGTCCGCCGCCTGTTCAAGCTCATCGTCCCCGCCGCCGCGGGCGCGGGCGCGACGCAGATCAACCTCGTCATCTCCACCGCGCTCGCGGGTTCGCTGCTCGCGCCCGGCGCGATCTCCTACATCTATTATGCGGACCGCTTGAACCAGCTGCCGCTGGGCCTCATCGGCATCGGGCTCGGCACCATCCTGCTCCCCACCATCTCGCGCCAGCTCGCCCGAGGCGAAGACGCGCAAGCGATGGACACGCAGAACCGCGGCGTGGAGCTCGCGTTGTTCCTGACGCTGCCCGCGATGGTGGCGCTGATCGTCGCGGCCGAACCGATCGTCCGCGGCCTGTTCCAGCACGGCGAGTTCACCGCGACCGACACTCGGCTGTGCGCCCAGGCGCTCGCCGCCTTCTCCATCGGCCTGCCCTCCTACGTATTGGTGAAGGTGCTGACGCCGGGCTTCTACGCCCGCGAGGACACGCGCACCCCCGTCCGGTTCGCGACGGCGTCGATCGGAATTAACATTCTCGCGAATCTCGCGTTGATTCCCACGATCGGCCATGTCGGCCCGCCGCTCGCCACCGCGCTGGCGTCGCTCGTCAACTTAGGCCTGCTTTACCGAGCCCTGCGCGCGCGCGGCCATTTCCGCGCCGACCGCCAGCTGAGCCGCCGCCTGCCCCGCCTCGCCGTCGCCGCACTGCTCATGGGTGCGGCGATCTACGGGCTCGACAGGCTGCTCAACCCCTACCTCACCGGCTCCGTCCTAGAACGGATCGCCGCGCTGGCGGTGCTGGTCGCGGGCGGCGGCGCGATCTACGGCGCGGCCTGCTTCCTCACCGGGGCCTTCCGCCCCTCCGATCTCAAGGCGCTCCTGCGCCGCCGATCGTCGCCCAAGACAGGATGATAGAATGCGCGTCGTTTCCGGCATCCAGCCCACCGGCAACCTGCACCTCGGCAATTATCTGGGCGCGATTCGGCAGTGGGTCGCGATGCAGGACGGGATGGGCGCGGGCGACGAGTGCCTGTTCTTCCTCGCCGACCTCCACGCGCTCACCGTCTCGATCGACCCCACCGAACTGGCGTCGAATACGATCGAGATGGCCGCGACGCTGCTCGCCGCCGGCATCGACCCCGACCGCTCGATCCTGTTCAACCAGTCGCGCGTGCCCGCCCATTCGGAGCTCGCCTGGATCCTGGGCGGCACGGCCAGGATCGGCTGGCTCAACCGCATGACGCAGTGGAAGGACAAGGCCGGCAAGAACCGCGAAGGCGCGTCGGTCGGGCTGTTCACCTATCCCGTTCTCCAGGCCGCCGACGTCCTCGCCTATCAGGCGACGCACGTCCCCGTCGGCGACGACCAGAAGCAGCATCTCGAGCTCGCCCGCGACATCGCCACCAAGTTCAACACCGACTTCGGCGTCGAGCTGTTCACGCTGCCCGAGCCCTTCGTCTCCACATCCGCCCCGCGGATCATGAGCTTGCGCGACGGTTCGGCCAAGATGTCGAAGTCCGATCCGTCCGACATGAGCCGCATCAACCTTTCCGACTCGGACGACGAGATCGCCGCCAAGTTCCGCAAGGCTCGCACCGACCCCGACCCGCTGCCCGACAACGCCGAGGCGCTCGGTGAGCGGCCCGAGGCGCGAAACCTGGTGACGATCTACGCAGCCTTAGCGGACGAGCCGGTCGACTCGGTGCTCGGCCGATTCGCCGGCCAGGGCTTCGGTCGGTTCAAGCCCGCCCTCGCCGACCTCGCGGTCGCGACGCTCGCGCCGATCCGCGACCGGACGGCCGCGCTGCTCGCCGACCGTGCGGCGGTCGCGTCGGCGCTCGCGCGGGGTGCCGAGCGGGCGCGGGATCTGGCAGCGCCGACGCTGCTGGCGGCGCAGAAGGCAGTCGGCCTGCAAGTCTGAGTGCGGCGCGCAGCAGCAGCGCCGCCCAGGCCCTCAGAACCCTGAGGACCGCACCCACGGCTCAGGCCTCCAGCTGCCGCAGCAGCACGCGCACCGCGCCGTCGACCTCGCGGTCCTGATCGCGCAGTTCCTCGATCTTGCGCACGGCGTGGATCACCGTCGAGTGGTCGCGACCGCCGAACTTGCGCCCGATCTCGGGCAGCGAGCGCGTGGTCAGCCGCTTGGCGAGGTACATCGCGATCTGCCGCGGCCGCGCCACCGCGCGCGCGCGGCGGGCGGAAACTAGATCTAGTGGCTTAAGGTCGAAATGCTTGGAGACGAGCTTCTGGATCTCATCGATCGTGACGCGCCGCTGCGCGCCCCGGAGCGCGTCGCCCAGCGTCGCCACCGCGAAGTCGACGTCGATCCGCTCGCCCGTCAGCTGGGCATAGGCGGCGACGCGGTTGAACGCGCCTTCCAACTCGCGGATCGACGAACCGATGCGGTCGGCGAGCAGGTCTAGCACTTGCGGGGGTACGGGCAGGCCGAGGTCGGCGACGCGGCGCTCCAGCACCGCGCGGCGCAAGCTCGGCTCCGGCGCCTTGATGTCGGCGACGAGGCCCAGGCCCAGCCGGCTCACCAGCCGCGCCTCGACGCCGTCCAGCGCCTGGGGGCAGCGGTCGGCCGAGATGACGAGGCGCTTGCCCGCCGCCATGATCTCGTTGACGGTGTGGAAGAACTCCTCCTGCGTCGCGTCCTTGCCCGCAATGAACTGGAGGTCGTCGATCAGCAGCAGGTCGGCACCCCGCAGCCGCGATTTGAACGCGTAGGTGTCCCGCGCGCGCATCGCCGACACGAAGTCGAACATGAAGCGCTCGGCGGACATGCAAAGCACCACCGCGTCGGGGCTGTGGCGCAGATACTCGTGCCCGATTGCGTGCATCAGGTGCGTCTTGCCCAGCCCCGTGCCCGAGTGGAGGAACAAGGGGCTGAAGCGTGGGCTCCCCGGCTCGGCGAGCGCGCGGGCGGCGTTGAACGCCACCATGTTCGAATTGTCGACGACGTAGCGGTCGAAGGTGAAGCGCGGGTCGAGCGTGGGGCGTTCAGCGGCGACTCGGGGCTCCGGGCTCGGCGCGACCGGCTGGGGCGACTGCGCCGCCGGCGCGGGCTCGACCGCCAGCACGGACACGGCCGCATTGGCGGACCGGGTCTCGATCGACACCGAAC
Organism: Sphingomonas lenta; assembly: GCF_002288825.1. GTDB lineage: Bacteria > Pseudomonadota > Alphaproteobacteria > Sphingomonadales > Sphingomonadaceae > Sphingomonas > Sphingomonas lenta. The sequence continues at coordinate 56,988 of NZ_NSLI01000001.1, read as the reverse complement.
GGACCTGCGGCAGTTGCTGGCGGAACTCCAGCAGCAGGCGGTCGGCATAGTGGTTGCGGACCCAATTGGTCGCGAACGGCGTCGGCAGCGTCAGGCGCACCGTGTCCGCGTCGCCGCCGTCCACGAGATCCATCGGCTTCAGCCACTGCTCGAACAGGCGCTGGCCGGCCGACTCGCGCAAGGAGGCACGCACCCGGGTCCAGGCCCTGGCCTGCTCGCTCTCCCGCGTCATCATCCGCCCCTGGTTCACGCGCATCTCTCCTCCCGGCCGGACGCGTCGATCGCGCCGGGCCGGCAATTCAGATCGGCAAAGTCTTCCCCACCGCCGAGTCAGGCCGACTCGACGTCAAAGTAACCGCTGCTGGTCAGTCCGCGCACGGTGATCACCGGCGCTGGTTCGGTCAGTTATGCGCCCATCAACGAGGCGATCAAGTCGCCGCTCCGACCCTAAACTGAAATAAACCGGATTGACTTGCTGTTTGCCGCAGAAATGCGTCGAAAAAAATGACAAGCCATTGAGAACGCTAGGATTAACTCACGCCCGAGCCGCCCGACTCACGCGAGTCGGCTGATTCGACCTGCGACGAATCGCCCGAATTCAGCGCTTTGCCGAAGCGTTTCCGACCTGTTCCGGAGACGCGAAAAGGCCCGCCGGAGCCAGCTCCGACGGGCCTTCCGATGGTTAACGGCGGGCCGTTTCAGGCCAGCGCGGACAGGCGCTTGGTCAGGCGCGAGAACTTGCGGCTGGCGGTGTTCCTGTGAAGCACGCCCTTGGCGACGCCGCGCTGCAGCTCCGGCTGCACGGCGGCGAGCGCGGCGGTGGCGGCGGCCTTGTCGCCCGACGCCAGCGCGGCCTCGACCTTCTTCACGAAAGTGCGGATGCGGCCGATGCGATTGCCGTTGATCTCGGCGCGACGGTCGTTGCGGCGGATGCGCTTCTTGGCCTGCGGCGTGTTCGCCATGTACGTCCTCTAGTCTCTCTGAAACGGAAAGAGAGCGCGGAAGAGGCCTTCTCGCGCTCTCGAAGTGGGCGGGCCTTAGCTTTCCGGCTCCGAATCGTCAACCGCGCTGGCAGACCGGGCACCAGAAGGTGGAGCGCCCGCCCTCTGCCCGCCGCTTCACTGTCGCGCCGCAGCCGCAAGGCTGGCCCTCCCGGCCGTACACGCGCCACTGCTTTGCGAAATAGCCGAGCTCGCCGTCGGGCTGGGCGTAGTCGCGGATCGTCGACCCGCCCGCGGCGATGGCGGCGGCGAGCACGTCGCGGATCGCGTCCACCAGCCGCTCCAGCCTGGGCAGCGCGATACGCCCGCCCGCCCGGTTCGGCGCGATGCGCGCCATGTGCAGCGCTTCGCAGACATAGATGTTGCCCAGCCCCGCCACGACCCGCTGGTCGAGCAGCAGCGCCTTCACCGGCGCGCTCCGCCCGTCGAACGCATCGTATAGATGGCGGGCCGACAGAGCCTCGCCCAGCGGCTCCGGCCCTATGGCGGCGAAAGGCGGGTACGCCGCCAGCGCGTCGGTGCGGACCAGGTCGACGAAGCCGAACCGCCGCGGGTCGTTGAGCGCGGCGACGCGGCCCGCTCCGGTCTCGATCAGCAGGTGGTCGTGCTTGTCCGCCTCGCTCGGATCGACGCGCCAGCGGCCCGACATGCCGAGGTGGAAGACGAGCGTGTCCTCGCGGTCGGTGTGGATCAGCCCATACTTCGCGCGCCGGCCGAGCCCCGTGACGGTCGCGCCGGTGAGCCGCTGGCCCAGGTCGGCGGGGAACGGGTAGCGCAGGTCGGCGCGGCGCATCACCACGCTCGCAAGGCGCTGGCCTTCCAAAACCGGCGCGAGCCCGCGCACGGTGATTTCGACTTCGGGGAGTTCGGGCACGGGCGGGAGCTAAGAGCCGTTTGCCCCGCCCACAAGGCCGGGCTAGGGCGTGGCGCCATGAACGACACCGTCTCCTTCGGCTACGAGGACGTCACGCGCGAGGAGAAGACCGCGCGCGTCGGCGGCGTGTTCACGTCCGTCGCGAGCCGCTACGACCTGATGAACGACGCCATGTCGGCGGGCATGCACCGGCTGTGGAAGGACCGCTTCGTCCGCCGCGTCCAGCCCCGTGGCGGCGAGCAGATCCTCGACATGGCGGGCGGCACGGGCGACATCGCGTTCCGGCTCGCCAAGTCGGGCGCGAGCGTCACCGTCGCCGACATCAACCCGTCCATGCTGGAGGTCGGCATCGAGCGCGCCGCCGAGCGCGGCATCGACGGCCTCGTCTGGACGGAGGCGAACGCGGAGACGCTGCAGTTCCCCGACCGCTTCTTCGACGCCTACACCATCGCCTTCGGCATCCGGAACGTGACGGACATCCCGGCCGCGCTCCGCGAGGCGCACCGCGTGCTGAAGCGCGGTGGACGGTTTTTCTGCCTGGAGTTCTCCACCGTCACCTGGCCGGGCTTCGCCGACGTGTACGACGCCTACTCGCACCACCTGGTGCCGCGGCTCGGTAACCTGCTCGCGGGCGACGCCGACAGCTACCGCTATCTGATCGAGTCGATCCGGCGCTTCCCCGACATGCCCACCTTCGAGCGCATGATCGGCGAGGCGGGTTTCGTGCGCACGCGAGTCGAGCCGATCATGGGCGGGCTGGTCGCGATCCACTCCGGGTGGCGGATCTGACGCGTTGACGTCCACCGCGACGCACGTCTTCCGCCTCGTCCGCTGGGGCCGCATCCTGGCGCGCCACGGCGCGCTGCTCGGCATCGAGCGCGACCCGAACGCGCCTGCCCGCCTGAAGCGGCTCGCGCGCCTCGCCCGTTTCGGCGCACGCCTGCCCGCCCGGCCGCGCTACGCCGAGGCGTTCCAGGCGATCGGCCCCGCCGCGATCAAACTCGGCCAGACGCTCGCCACGCGGCCCGACATCGTCGGCGAGGACGCCGCGCGCGACCTACAGCGCCTCCAGGACCGGCTCCCGCCCCTGCCCTTCCCTGCGATCCGCGCCCAGATGGAGCGCAGCTTTCGCCGCCCCGTCTCCGACCTGTTCCTCTCGGTCGAGGAGGAGCCCGTCGGCGCCGCGTCCGTCGCCCAGGTCCACCGCGCGGTGACGACCGAGGGCGCCCAAGTCGCGGTCAAGGTGCTCCGCCCCGGCGTCGAGGAGGAGTTCGCCGACGCCATCGAGACCTACGAATGGGCCGCCGCCCAGGCCGAGGCGATGGGCGGCGAGCTCGCCCGCCTGCGCCCGCGCCTGACGATCGAGACGTTCAAGCGCTGGACGCAGCGCGAGCTCAACTTCCGCCGCGAAGCCGCCTCCGCGTCCGAACTCGCCGAGGCGATGACCGCGGAGCCGGACTTCACCGTCCCCACGATCGACTGGCGGCGCACCACGACCAAAGTTCTCACTCTCGAGTGGATCGACGGGATCAAGCTGTCGCACCGCCAAGCGCTCCTTGAGGCCGGTTACGACACCGCCGCCATGGCGCGCCTCCTCGTCCGCGCCTTCCTGCGCCAGGCGATCGCCGAAGGCTTCTTCCACGCCGATCTCCACCAGGGAAACCTGTTCGCCATCCCCGGCGACCGCATCGCGGCGATCGACTTCGGCATCATGGGCCGTCTCACCCGCCAAGCGCGCGTGTGGCTGGCGGAGATCCTCTACGGCCTCATCACCGGCGACTACCGCCGCGTGGCGGAGATCCATTTCGAGGCGGGCTACGTCCCCCAGCACCATGACGTGGGCGAGTTCGCGACCGCGCTGCGCGCGGTGGGCGAGCCGATGCGGGGCATGGCCGCCCGCGACATGTCGATGGGCGGCATGCTCGACACGCTCTTCTCGATCACGCGCGACTTCGACATGGTCACGCAACCCCATCTGCTACTACTCCAGAAAACCATGGTCGTCGTGGAGGGCGTCGCGACCGCGCTCGATCCCGACATCAACCTCTGGGAGGTCGCCGAACCCTATTTGCGCGAGTGGGTCCGCAGCGAGCTCGGCCCCGAGGCGCTGGTGGCCGACCGCCTCGTCAAGGACGCGCGCACGCTGGCCCTGCTGCCCGAGCTCGTCCGCCGCGTGGAGAGCCGCTACCTGCCCCCGCCGGGCGGCGAGCCGCCCGCGCCGCCGCTCGCGCGCGTCGAGGTGGTCGGCCTGAAGATCGGCTGGCGCTACGCTGCGGTAGCGCTCGTGACGGCGGCGGCGAGCGTCGCCGCGACGCTGATGGCGGTCGGGTGATCCGGGAGGCCAAGCCCTTCTGGCTTGCCCGGCCGTCGCGCTTCGCCGGCTGGCCGCGCGGATCGGCGCTGCTGACGCTCGGCGTGCTGCTGCTCGGCCTGCTCGCCTCGCTCGACGCGCTCGGCGCCGATGTCGAGTTCGACGCGAGCGCCTATGCCGGTGCGGTCGAGACGATGCGCAACGGCGGCGAGTTCCACCCCGCGCTGGCGAGCTCGCTGCGCGCCGCGGGCGAGCCGGTCGGCCTGCTCGACTTCGCGCCGCCGACGCTCGCCGTCGTCGCCGCGAGCCTGCCCGGCTGGGCGCTGTCGGCTTTGCTGTTCGCGCTGGCGGGCGCGGTGTTCATGGCCTGGGCGCCGCAGCTCCAGGCGGCGACGCGCGGGCGGGGCCGCTGGGCGGCCCCGCTGCTGCTGGCGGCGGGGCTCGCGACCTATATCTGGCTGTCGCCCGTCGCACCTCCCGCGCTCGCGGCCGACCATAGCATCTATCTCCGCCCGCTGCTGCTCCATGCGCCCGAAGCCTGGGCGGGCCTCTTCGTCGCGCTATCGCTAGGGCTATGGGCGCGGGGTGGCTGGCTGGAGGCGGCGGCGTTCGGGCTGGCGGCAGGCGTGGTGCGCGAGGTCGCGGGCGCCTATCTCCTCGTGATGCTTCTCTTCGCCCTCCGGACCGGCCCGCGACGCGAGGCGAGCGCCTGGGCGCTGGCGCTCGCCGTGCTGGCCGGCGTCGTCGCGGTCCACTGGCGCGCGGTCGGCGGCGAGTTCGGCCCGCTGGACCGCACGAGCGTGTGGGAGTTCAACGGCTTGGGCGCGTTCGTTCAGGCGCTCGCGCAAGCGTCGCCGCTCTCCGTTCTGCCGCTCTGGCTCGCCGCACCCGTGATCGTGCTGGCGGCATTCGGCTGGATCGCCCGGAGCGCGCCCGTGGCCCTGCGCGTGGCTACGACGCTCGCGGCGCTGGCGGCGCTCCACGCGCTCGCGCCCGGCGCGGATGCAGGGTGGGCATACTTGATCGCCGCACTACTCCTCGTCGGGCTCGCCTTCGCGCCCGACGGCCTGCGCGACCTTCTCCGCGCAGCGGTCGGCGACCGGCGCCGGATCACCGTCAGGCGGGTCGTTCGGTGAAGCGTGTCCTCCTCATCGTCGGTGGTGGCATCGCAGCGTACAAGTCGTGCGAGCTCGTCCGCCTGCTCCGAAAGCGCGGCCACGCGGTGCGCTGCGTGCTGACGGAGGGTGCGAGCCACTTCGTCACCCCGATGACGCTCGCCGCCCTGTCCGAGGACCAGGTCTACACCTCGCTCTGGGACCTCAAGGACGAGCATGAGATAGGCCATATCCAGCTCAGCCGCCAAGCCGACCTCGTCGTCGTCGCCCCCGCCACCGCCGACCTCCTGGCGCGCATGGCGGGAGGCCACGCGGACGACTTGGCGACTACCGTGCTCCTCGCCACCGACAAGCCAGTGCTCGCCGCGCCTGCGATGAACGTGCGCATGTGGCTCCACCCCGCGATGAGGCGCAACGTCGAGCGGCTGCGCGCTGACGGCGTCGCGATCATGGAGCCCGAAGAGGGCGCGATGGCCTGCGGCGAATGGGGACCCGGCCGGCTCCCCGAACCGGAGGCGATCGCGGACGAGATTGAACGGCGTCTTTCGCCTGGGCCTAAGCCGCTCGCCGGCCGCCACGCCCTCGTCACCGCCGGCCCGACGCACGAGCCGATCGACCCCGTGCGCTACATCGCCAACCGCTCGTCCGGTAAACAGGGCTTTGCTACCGCCGCCGCGCTCGCCAGCCTCGGCGCGCGCGTCACGCTCGTCGCGGGACCCGTGACGCTGTCCACGCCCGCCGGCGTCGACCGCATTGATGTCGAGACTGCGCAGGAGATGGCCGACGCGGTCGAGACCGCCCTGCCCGCCGACGTCGCCGTCATGGTCGCCGCCGTCGCCGACTGGCGCGTCGCCCCGGCGGCGCAGAAGGTCAAGAAGGGCGAGGCCGCGCCCGAGCTCCGGCTCGTCGAGAACCCAGACATCCTGGCCGGCCTCGCCCGCTCGCCCCGCCGGCCGGCGCTGCTGATCGGCTTCGCGGCGGAGACGGAGCGCGTCGTCGAGCACGCGACGGCCAAGCGCCTGCGCAAGGGCGCGGACTGGATCGTCGCCAACGACGTGTCGGGCGATGTGATGGGCGGCGATTCGAACGCGGTCCACCTCGTAACCGCTGCGGGCGTGGAGGAGTGGCCCCGCGTCAACAAGGCCGAGGTGGCCCGGCTGCTCGCCCGGCGCATCGCGGACGCGCTCGGAAACCCGGGTTAACATTGTTCAAGCAATACGTGTTCGCAACGATTTCCGCCCTGCGCTATAGTCGGACGCGATGATCCGCGTGCCCGTTCTTCGCCTGCCGCACGGCGCCGGCCTGCCGCTCCCCGCTTACGCCACCGCGGGCGCGGCGGGGATGGACGTGGTCGCGGCGGAGGACGTGGTGCTGCCGCCCGGCGGCCGGTATGCGGTGGCGACCGGCTTTGCGGTGGCTGTTCCCGAAGGCTACGAAGTGCAGGTGCGGCCGCGCTCCGGCCTCGCGCTCAAGCACGGCGTCACCTGCCTCAACACGCCCGGCACCGTCGACAGCGACTATCGCGGCGAGGTGAAGGTGATCCTCGCCAATCTCGGCCAGGAACCCTTTCACGTGACCCGCGGCGAGCGGATCGCGCAACTCGTCCCCTGCCCCGTCACCCGCGCCGAGCTGCACGAGGCGGACGCGCTCGACGGCACCGCCCGGGGTGCAGGCGGGTTCGGATCGACAGGACGGTGACCGTGCTGGCGGCCCTGCTCCTTCAGGCCGCCGCGCCGCCCCCCATGCCGCCCGCTGACTGGACCAATCTGCCGGAGTTGCCGGTGCCCGCTGCGTCCGGGCCGGTCTCCTCCAGCTTCGTGCGCCGCGAGGTCGCCCGGAACCGCTGCCAGGTCGCGTTCGACGGTGTCGTCGCGGAGATCGAAGCGCCCGTCGCCGTGCTGGTGGACGAGGCCGGCGCGGTGCAGCGCGTCGTGCCGCGCGCGATCGACTGCCCGATCGTCGAGCAGTACACGGCGGGATACGTCTCCTCGCTCGCCCGCCGCGCGGGCGTGCTCAAGCCGGGCTGGTACAAATTCACCATGACCTATCGTTGGCAGGGTTGATCTTCTCCGACAACGAACTCGCCCGCTACGCCCGCCACATCGTCCTCCGGGAGTTCGGGGCCGCCGGCCAGGCGCGGCTCAAGGCCGCCTCGGTGGCTGTGGTGGGTGCGGGCGGCATCGGCTCGCCGGCGATCCAGTATCTGGCGGGCGCGGGCGTCGGTCGGCTCATCATCATCGACGACGACCGCGTTGACGCCTCCAACCTTCAGCGCCAGACGATCTACGCGACCGGCGACTCGGGCGCGCTCAAGGTCGAGGCGGCGCGCGCCGCCGTCGAACGCCTGAACCCGCACGTCATCGTGGAAACCCGCTCGGCCCGAGTCGACGCGGGCAACGCCGCCGCGCTGATCGCCGGCGCGGACGCGGTGCTCGACGGCTGCGACAATTTCGCGACCCGGTTGGCGGTCGCCGACGCCGCGCTCGCCGCGCACGTGCCACTCGTCTCGGCGGCGGTGGCGCAGTTCGAAGGCCAGCTCGCCGTCTATCGCGGCTGGGAACGCGCCCTCCCCTGCTACCGCTGCTTCGTCGGCGCCGCCCCGGAACGCGATGGCGGCACCTGCGCCGAGGACGGCGTACTCGGCCCCGCAGCCGGCGTGCTGGGCACGCTAGCCGCCCTGGAGGCGGTGCGCGCCGTCGCGCCGTTTGGCGAGGACTCGACGGGCAAGCTGCTGCTCGTCGACCTGTTGGCGGGACGGTTCCGGACGATACGGTTGCCCAAGGACCCCGGCTGTCCCGCGTGCGGGGCGTCCGGGACCTAGCTCACCCGCGCCCGCGCGAACTCCCTCACCGCCGGCCCGATATCGTCCCGCTCCAGCGCCAGCGCGAGGTTCGCCTGGATATACCCGGCCTTGTCGCCGCAATCGTAGCGCTCGCCATCGAACGTGTAGCCGTGGAACGGCTGCTTCCCGATCAGCTGCGCCATCGCGTCCGTCAGCTGGATCTCGCCGCCCGCGCCCTTCACCGGGTTGTCGAGCACGCGCATCACCTCCGGCTGCAGGATGTAGCGGCCGGGGATCATCAGGTTCGACGGCGCGGTCCCCTGCGCGGGTTTCTCGACCAGCGCGGTGACTTCCGTCAGCCGCCCATCGACGCGGCCCGGCGAGATCACGCCGTATTTGTGCGTCTCCTCATCCGGCACCTCCAGCGCGCCGACGATGTTGCCGCCCACTTTTTCATACGCCACGACCATTTGCGCCAGGAAGTTGGGACTGCCTTTCATCAGCTCGTCGGGCAGCAGCACCGCGAAGGGCTCGTCGCCGACGATGTCGCGCGCGCACCAGACCGCGTGGCCCAGCCCCAGCGGCTCCTGCTGGCGGACATAGACGGGCGATCCCGGCTTCTGCCGGATGCCCTCGATCGCGGCCAGCGACTTGCCGCGCTGCGTCATCGTCGCCTCGAGCTCGTACGAGATGTCGAAATGATCCTCCAGCGCGCCCTTGCCGCGGCCGGTGACGAAGATGATCTGCTCGACGCCCGCCTCCAGCGCCTCCTCGACCGCGTACTGGATCAGCGGCTTGTCGACGACGGTCAGCATCTCCTTGGGCATCGCCTTGGTGGCGGGGAGGAACCGGGTGCCGAGACCGGCGACGGGGAAAACGGCCTTGCGAACGGGCTTGAAGCTCATGAGTCCTCCCTTTTCGGCCCCGCGCATAACGGCCTTGCTGCGCCGCCGCAATTGACCTGGGCTTAAGATCGGACGGTTAAGGGACGCGCTATGAAGCGCCCCATGATTCTCGTCGTGTTCGGCACCCGTCCCGAGGCGATCAAGCTCTTCCCCGTCGTCCGCGCGCTTCGCGAGGCGGGGGCCATGGAGGTCCGCACCTGCGTCACCGCGCAGCATCGCGGGCTGCTCGACCAGGTGCTCGCCATCGCCGACCTCGCGCCCGACCGCGACCTCGACCTGATGGAGCCGGGGCAGACGCTCGATCGCCTCACCGCGCGGCTGCTCACCGGATTGGGCAAGGTGATGGACGCGGAGAAGCCCGACCGCGTGCTCGTCCAGGGCGACACCGCCACCGCCATGGCCGGCGCACTGGCCGCCTACTACCGCCGAGTGCCCGTCGGTCATGTCGAGGCGGGCCTGCGCTCCCACGACATCTACCACCCCTGGCCCGAGGAGGTGAACCGCCGCATCGTCGCGCCGATCGCGGACCAGCATTTCGCCCCGACGGAGACCGCCGCGGACGCGCTGCGGCGTGAGAGCATCGACCCGCAAACCATTCACGTCACGGGCAATACCGTCATCGACGCGCTCCACTGGACGCGCGGCCGCATCGACGCCGACCCGAGCCTCGCCGCGGGGCTCGACGGCGTCGCCGAGCGTTTCCGGGGCAAGCGGGTCGTGCTCGTCACCACGCACCGTCGCGAGAATTTCGGCGGCGGCATGGAGTCGATCGCGCGCGCCATCGGCCGCATCGCCGAGCGTCCGGACGTGGCGGTGCTCTTCCCCGTCCACCCCAACCCGAACGTCGTGTCGGTGATGGACCGGTTGTTGGGGGACCGCGACAACGTCGCCCGCATCGACCCGCTCGACTACCCGCACTTCATCCGCGCGCTGGGCCTATGCCACCTCGCCCTCTCCGACTCGGGCGGCGTGCAGGAGGAGGCGCCCGCGCTCGGCAAGCCCGTGCTCGTCATGCGCGAGACCACCGAGCGCCCCGAAGGCGTCGCCGTCGGCACCGCCAAGCTCGTGGGCAGTGACGAGGACCGCATCGTTTCCGAAGTCTTCACCCTTTTGGACGATGACCGGGCGTACGGAGCGATGGCCCGCGCCCACAATCCGTTCGGCGACGGCCACGCGGCAGGCAGGATCGCGGAGGTAGTCGCGCGTGGTTTCGGACTCTGAACTCCAGGTCGTCGTCCTAGGGCTCGGTTACATCGGCCTTCCCACCGCCGCGGTGATCGCGCGGACGGGCGCGCATGTGCTGGGCGTCGACGTATCCGCATCGGTGGTCGACACCGTCAACTCGGGCCGCGTTCATATCGAAGAGGTGGACCTGGACGGCCTCGTCTCCGGCGTCGTCGCGCGCGGCACGCTCCGGGCGTCGACGCAGATCGCGCCGGCCGACGTGTTCGTCATCGCCGTGCCGACGCCCTTCGGCAACGATCACGCGCCCGACATCACCTACGTCCTCCAGGCGGCGACCTCGGTCGCGGCGGTGCTGAAGCCGGGCGACACGGTGATCCTCGAATCGACCTCGCCCGTCGGCACGACCGAGCAGGTGCGCGACCTCCTCGCGCGGCTCCGGCCCGACCTGAAGGTGCCCGGCCGCACGGGCGAGCAGGCGGACATCGCCGTCGCCTACTGCCCCGAACGCGTGCTCCCCGGCCGCATCCTCCAAGAGCTGATCGACAACGACCGCGTGATCGGCGGCGTCACCCCGCGTTGCGCGCGCAAGGCGCTCGCCTTTTACCGCCGCTTCGTCCGCGGCGCGTGCGTGACGACCAACGCGCGCGCCGCCGAGATGACCAAGCTGACGGAGAACGCCTTCCGCGACGTCAACATCGCCTTCGCCAACGAGCTGAGCCTCGTGGCGGACACGATGGGCGTCGACGTGTGGGAGGTGATCCGGCTCGCCAACCGCCACCCGCGGGTCAACATCCTCAACCCCGGCCCCGGCGTCGGCGGCCACTGCATCGCCGTCGACCCCTGGTTCCTCGTTCATGCCGACCCGGCCAACACGCCGCTGATCCGCACCGCGCGCCAGGTCAACGACGGCAAGACGGACCATGTCGTCGCCCAGGCCGCCGCGCTGATCGAGAGCGCACCCGGCCCGGTCGCCTGCATGGGCCTCGCGTTCAAGGCCAATATCGACGACTTCCGCGAGAGCCCGGCGCTCAAGGTGGCGCTCACGCTCGCCGAGCGGTTCGGCGACCGCATCCGCGTCGTCGAGCCCTATGCCCGCGCGCTTCCCGCCGCCTTCGCCGGCACGGGCGCGGTCCTGACGGACGTGGACACCGCGATCGAGACCTGCCCCGTCATGATCGTGCTCGTCGACCACGACGTCTTCCGCTCCGTGCCGCTGGAGGAGCGGGCCACCAAGCTGGTGCTCGACACGCGCGGCATCTGGCCGGACCAGCCGCGTCGCCGCGCCCAGCCCGCGCTGCGGGTCGCCGTCTAGCGCCGGTCAGCCGTCCACGAGCAGGTCGGCCAGGGCCCGGCTCTTCTCGCGCCCGTCATAGTGCCGCTCGGCGAAGCGGCGGCCTTCCCGGCCCATGGCGACGATCTCGTCCGGGTGCTCGATCAGGCGAGTCATCGCGCGCGCGAGGTCGGGAACGTCTCGCGGCCGGACGATCAGCCCCGTCCGTCCGTCCTCCACCGTGTCGCGGCAGCCCACCACGTCCGTGGTGATCACCGGCTTGGCCATCGCGGAGGCCTCCTGGCTGCTACGCGGCAGCCCCTCGCGGCACCAGGCGGGCAGCACGAACGCGCTCGCCGCCGCGAGCATGCCCCGCACGTCCTCGACATGGCCGGGCCACTCGATCGCGCCCCGCGCAACCCAGGGTTCGATGTCCTCGCGCGCGAGCGAGTCGGGATTGGCGTCGAAATCGCCGAGCAGCACGAACCGGGCCCGGGGGTGGCGCTCCTTCACCAGCGCGGCGGCTTCCGCATACTCCAGCACCCCCTTGCCGCGCAGCAGCCGCGCCATCAGCAGAAAAGTCGGCGGGTCGGTGACGGGCGGCGCGGGCGCGAACTGGTCCAGGTCGACACCGATCCCGCCGATATTGACCACCTTGCCCGGCGCGACCAGCCGCCCGGCGAGGAAGAAGGCTTGATCGTCGCGGTTCAGGAACACGACCCGGTGCGCGCCCGCGAACGCCGCCCGGTACAGCCCGCGGGCGAGCAGCTTGACGAGCTTGCGCCGCCCGCTCTCGCCCGCGCTGCTGTCGAACACGAATCCCAGCCCCTCAACCATCGCGACGCGCCGCTTCACGCCCGCCGCGCGCGCCGCCAGCATGCCGTAGACGTTGGGCTTGGCGAAATAGGTCAGCACCGCGTCGGGCCGCAGCCGCCGCAGCGTCGCGGTCAGCCGGACGACGTCGAGCGCGTCACGCCGCGGGCTCAGTCCCGTGCGGCTCAACGAGATGTCGACCGGCTCCGCGCCCAGCGCGCCCGCGCGCCGTCGCGTCGCATCGTCCCAATCGGGCGCGAGCGCCAGCACCCGGTGCCCGCGCCGCTTGAGCTCCTCGATCAGCATGCCGCGAAAGTTCGCGACCGAATAGGCGCCGCTGGTCACCAGCGCGACGGTGCTCACCGCCGCGCCTCCGACGCGACGGACGCGAACAGGTCGACCAGCGCGGCGCCCGCGACGTCGATCGAGTAACGCTCCTCGACGCGGCGGCGCCCCGCCTGCCCCATCGCTTCCGTGCGCGCGGGATCGGCGGCGAGCATCCGGATCGCCTCCGCCCACTCGGCCGGCGTAGTGGCGAGCAGCCCGACCTCCCCGTCCACGATCTCCGCGTTGACGCCCACCGGCGACGCGATCACCGCCCGCCCGCTCGCCATGTACTGGATCAGCTTATAGCCGCACTTGCCCCGCTCGAAGGAGCGGTCGGGCAGCGGCATGACGCCGACGTCGACCGTCGAGAGCAGCCGCGCCTCGCTGTCCTCGCTCCAGTCGTGCGCCTCCTGCTCGACCGGGAAGCCGTCGAGCCGCGGCGCGCCGATCGTCACCAGGGTGACGGGCGCCTCGTCGCCCAGCAGGCGGATCGCGTCGGCCACCACCGACAGGTAGCGGGCGTTGGCGGGCGTGCCGATCCAGCCCAGCCTCAGGCTCGCGCCCCGCGCGCGCGGCCTCGGGTCGTAACGGCGCGGGTCCACCACGGTCGGCACCGTCACGACGCGCCGCGCGCCGTGCTCCGCCATGTAGCGGGCGAGGTAGGAGTTGCCCGGCGTCGCCGCCGCCGATCCCCTGAGCGATGCGTCGAACTTGCGGCCCAGGACCCGCCGCACCGCGGAGCAGGGGTGGCGGTCGTAGCGGTGGAACACCGCGTCGTCCCAGTCGACCACGTACGGGATGCGCCGCGCCCTGAGCGCCCGCTCGAAGCCGCCCGGCAGGAACGGGAACAGCTCGCGCTCGATCCAGACCAGGTCGGCCCGCTCCCGCGCCAGCGCCGCCGTGCGCCGGGCGTAGGCGCGGAGCGAGCTCAGCTTCGACTTCGAACCGCTGCCGAACAGCGCGCGGAGGTAATCGTCGTCGAAGAAGGGCGACGACCGCACCGTCGCACCCGCCCCCTCCAGCCGCGGCGCGAACTGGCCCATCCGGAGCCGGCTGCTCGGACCGAGCTCGCCGTAACGCGGCAACATGAGGATGGTGCGGCCCGACAGGTCGCGCCGGAGGTCGTCGGACATGAAGGTCGAGGGAACCCGTGGTGAGCGCTCGGCCGCCCCCTAGCATCGCGCATCCGCAACGCCTAGCCGTGCGGCCCGTTGAGCAGCCGTGGCGAGATCATGGGAAGCGTATGAAGCGTAGATTGCTATTGGCGGCCGCGGTCGCGGCGCCGGCCGCCTGGTCCCTGCGCGGGCTCGCGCGCGGTGCGGCCGACGACGCGGACGGCCGAGCCTCCCTGCCCGACTTCCGGCGCGACGGCGATGTCGACGACTCGGAAGCGTTCCGCCGCGCCGCCGCGACCGGCAGGCCCGTCCACCTCCCCGCCGGCCGCGGCCGGGGACCGGGCGGCCGCTACCTCATCGCGAGCACGCCGCAGGACCGGCTTCCCTCGGGCGTGCAGGTGCTGGGCGACGGCATCGACCGCACGATCGTGGCGCGCTCCTACCGCCGTTCCGCGCCCTTCGTGTTCTTCTTCGACAGCGACTCCGCGGACCCGGCCAGGAACGGCCGGAACATGATCTTCCGCGACTTCACGATCGAGGACGAGGTCGAGAAGCGCGGCTATGCCGAGTTCGACTATCTCATCATGCTCAACGGCGTCTCGGGCGCGCGGTTCGAGCGCGTCGGCTTCCGCGGCTTCCGAGGCGACGGGCTGCACCTCGGCTCCGGCACGGTGCTCGGGCACGAGCGGCACAATCTCGACGTCTCGGTCGTCGATTGCGTGTTCGACGGCATCAACGCCAACAACCGCAACGGCATCTCGGTGATCGACTGCGACCGCCTGCTGGTCCAGGGCTGCCGCTTCCTCAACTGCTCGCGCTACGGCGACGGCACCGTTAATAAGGGCGATCCGTTCAACCCGCGCACCGGAGTCATGGCGCCCGGCCCGATCGACTTCGAACCGAACGACGACGGCTTCGCGGTGATCCGCGCCGTCACGATCCGCGACAACCTGTTCCGCGGCGGCGGCGGCTATGCCGTCACCTTGAACCTGCGCGCCAACGACCGGGTCCGGAACGCGCAGAGCGGCTTCGTGATCACCGGCAACACGATCGAGGACCGAGACGGCGCCTTCACGACCGCCGGCTATGGCGGCGACCAGGCGATCCGCGCGGATCAAGGCTATGGCGTCACTTTCTCGCGGAACACGATCCGGCGGTGCCGCACGCCGTTCATCCTCAACGGCATGCGCGGCGTGACGATGGCGGAGAACCGCTTCACCGACTGCGCCTCGCACTCGGAGATCGGCAACACCGCCTGGAACGCGGAGGTCACGCTGACGGGCAATCGGTTCGAGCGCGTCGGGCTGCGGCCCGCGGGCTACGCGCTCTGGGTGCGCGAGTGCGACCGGCTCCGGTTGGAGCGCAACGAGTTCGTCGATTGCGGTCTCGCCGACCGGCGGTTCGGCGTCGGCCTCGCCTTCGTAGGCGGGCGGATCACGCGCTTGGCGATGCTGGACAACCTTTTCTCAAGCCCCAACGGCCGGATGACGCAGACCGCGGTCGCATTCCAGGACGCGCGCATCGACGCGCGCACCGCCACCGTGGGGCCGCAGCGCGTCACCTTCGCCGCCCCGCCCGTGCGCGAGACGCTGAGGCTAGCGCCCGTCTGACCGCTTGGCGTAAGCGGCGTCCCCTGTCCCGAGGAGACGCCGTCGCCCATGCGCCTGTTGTTCGTGCACCAGAACTACCCCGCCCAGTTCAAGCATTTGGCGCCCGAGATGAAGCGCCGCGGCGCCGAAGTTGTGGCGATGTCCATGTCCGCGCCGCCCGCGGACAATCCCTTTCCCGTGCTGCGCAGCGGCAGCACGTACGGCACCAGCGCCAAGCACCCCTGGGCGCGCGACTTCGAGACCAAGGTCATTCGCGCGGAGGCGACGCTCCGCACCGCCGCCAAGCTGCGCGACGGCGGCTTCTCGCCCGACGTGATCGTGGCGCACCCGGGCTGGGGCGATTCGCTGTTCCTGAAGCAGGTCTGGCCGGAGGCGCGGCTGGGCGTCTATTGCGAGTATTTCTACCGCTCGACCGGCGGCGACCTCGACTTCGATCAGGAGTTCGGGCCGCGCACGGACCCGCTGGACGCCGTCTGCAAGTTCCGCCTGCGCAACCTGCCGCAGCGTCTCAATCTTGAGTACGCCAACGCCGGGATCTCGCCGACCGAGTTCCAGGCCGGCACCTATCCCGATCGCTACCGGCGCATGATCGACGTCATCTTCGACGGCATCGACACCGACCATGTCGCCCCCGATCCCTCCGTCCGCCTCAAGGTCGGCGGCGTCGAGGTCGCCCATGGGCAGGAGGTCATCACCTTCGTCGCGCGCAACCTGGAGCCCTATCGCGGCTACCACATCTTCGTGCGCGCCCTGCCCGAGCTGCTGCGCCGCCGCCCGAACGCGCGCGTGCTCATCGTCGGCGGCGAAGGCGTGAGCTACGGGGCCGCCCCGCTGCAAGGCAAGGGCAGCTGGAAGCAGATCTTCTGGTCGGAGGTCGCCGACCGCGTCGACCGCTCGCGCGTCCACTTCCTCGGCAATCTCGACTATTCGATGTTCCTGTCGGTGATGCGGACGTCGGCGCTCCACGTCTACCTGACCTATCCCTTCGTCCTGTCCTGGAGCCTCATGGAGGCGATGAGCATGGGCGTGCCCATCCTCGCGAGCGACACCGCGCCCCTGCGCGAGGTGGTGACGCCCGGAGAGAACGGCCTGCTCTTCCCCTTTTTCGACCCGGAGGCGCTGGTCGACGGCGCGTGCGCGCTTCTCGACGATCCTCACACCCGCGCGCGCATGGGCGCGAACGCCCGCGCGCTCGTCCACGAACGCTACGACCTGCACCAGGTCTGCCTCCCCCGCCAAATCCACTGGATCGAGAAGCTACGCGCGGCCGACCCCGTCATTCCCGACATGGATTGAGTTGGCCGCGCGCGCGGCTAAAGCGTCCCGAACCTTCTTCTCCGGAGCATCGCCTTGAACCCCGTCCTATCCGTCTTCGACTTCGTCCGACGTCTCGTGAACGGCGATCGACGTCGCGGCGAGGCGGGCTGGAAGGCGAACGACGCCTTCGTCCACCAGGCCCCCTCGGCGCAGCAGGCGGTGGACATCTTCAAAGGCGATTGGGCGTCCAAACTGCCCATCGAGGGTGTGACGAGCGGCGCGGTCGATCTGTTCGACGACACACGCATCCGCTGGCTGCTCGAACGACTGGGCGACGTCGGCGGCTGGAACGTGCTGGAGCTCGGACCCCTGGAGGGCGGTCACACCTCCATGCTGACGCAGGCCGGCGCGGCGTCCATCCTCGCGATCGAGGCGAACAAGGCGGCCTTCCTGCGCTGCCTCTTGGTCAAGGAACTGCTCGGCCTGTTGCGCGCGCATTTCGAGTTGGGCGACTTCGACGCGTTCCTGGCGCAGTCCGACCGCCGCTACGATCTCCTGATGGCGAGCGGCATTCTCTACCATATGGTCGACCCGCTCCAGACGCTGCTCAACATGGTGAAGGCGTCGGACCGCATCTTCGTTTGGAGCCACTTCGTCGACAAGGCCGCCATGCTGCCCGGCGATCGCCGCTGGCGTCCGATGACCGGCGAGGTGACGTCGCGCACGCTGGGCGACGACACCATGACCTACTATGTCCGCAGCTACCGCGGCACGGAGGCGAAGAGCGACTTCTGCGGCGGCGTCATGTCGCGCTCGATCTGGCTCGACAAGGACGAGGTGCTCGCCTTCTTCCAACGGCACGGATACGCGGTTGAGACCGCGTTCGAGGAGCCGCAGGCGGTCGCCGGCCCCTCCGTCTGCATGCTGGCGCGCCGGGCCTAGCCGCCGCGGCCGGGGTTCGCGACCACGCCCAGCCCGAGCACGGGCAGGAAGTACATCCACTGGAACACAAACGACTCGATGTACGGGTTTGTGAACGCCGCGAACGCGGCCGCCGCGAAGCCGCCCGCCATGTACACGTCCTCGGGCCGGAGCAGCCGTCCGCCGCTGCGCCGGGCCAGCTCCAGCCCGTAGACGATGAACGTGGACATATAGACGAGCGTCCCGATGAACCCGACACGCAGCAGCGTCGCCATGGGGATTACCTCATAGCGCCAGGGGAACTCGGCGCTGCGAAGATAGGGCACGCCGATGCCGTGACCCACGCCCAGGCCGTAAGACTGCTGAACGCCCTCCCATAGCGCGCCCACCTGCTCGGTGCGCTCCGACCCGCCGCCGCTGGTGAGCTCGTCGTAGAAGATTTCGAAGATCACGAAGAGGTCGAACCAGTCGACAAACAGGTCGATGACGACGAGCACCGCGAAACCGACGACGCCGAGCGTAATGGTGGGCAGCAGCACCGACAGGCCCTGACCTTCGCCGTGGCCCTTACGGATGCGGCCGCGCAGCAGAGCGCCGACGAGAGCGCCTATCGGTACCGACAGGATCAGCGCCGACCGGCCGGACGTGAGCGCACACAAGATGAGCAAGCCCGGCAGTATGAGGCGCGCGAGCCTGCCCTTGATCATTGTGGGCTGCGCGAAGACCGCACCCGTCAAGAAGATGAGCGACCCGTAGACGAGGATGCTCGCGCCCGCGAAACCCTCCGTCACGTTCACATTGGCGTTTTCGTTGAGGACGCGCACCGCCTCCACGCCGAACGCCAGGAACAGGTAGAAGAACGCCGCCACTGAGGCGATTGCGGCCCAGGTAAGCCGGATCAGGATCCTCGTCACGCGCTCCAGGCCGAACTGCTGGTACAGGACCGTGCCGATCATCAGCCACATGAACGGCGCGACGATGTAGACGATGATCGTCTGGTTGGACGCCGCCCGCGGCGCGCGGTGCACCGTGCCCAGCCAGATGTAAAAAGCGGTGATCGCGACGCCGAGCAGATAGGTCGTCATCAGCCGCTGCAGCCAATCGGATTGACGTACGACCAGGAGCGACAGGATCAGGCTCATGCCGAGCAGCGCGGCGGTGGCGACCTGGAACGAGTGCGGCACCACCACGCAGACGGCGAGCGTCAGCAGCAGTACGATTCGCGCGATCGGCGCGGCGAGGTCGCTCTTGGGAGCGACGGCGATGGGGGAAGCAACTATTCGGTTCACCGCGCCCGCTCCGTCCGACCGCGCGCCCCGCGCAGGATGCGCAACGTCTTGGGCAGGTCGCGATAGACCATACCGAAACCGCGCCACGTGAACCACAGCTCCTCGGGCGATCGCCGGAATAGCGCGCGCGCGGTGCGCGACACGGGCTCCACCAGCAACGTGGTCCCCACCACCCCGACGGCGGCGGGCTTGGGCAGGTGCTTCCAGGCGTAGATCATGTTGCTGTTCATGGCGTAAAACAGGCGGTGCGCCTTGACCTTCTCGGACGTCCCGCCCTGCTTGTGATAAGCCTCGGCGTCGACAAGGTAGTGGATGCTGTAGCCTGCGTCGTAGACGCGGCGCGAGAGGTCAAGATCCTCCAGGTACACGAAATAATCGTCGTCGAAACCGCCGATCGCCTCGAACAGCTCGCGCCGGATCAGGTAGAAGGCGCCCATCACGTGATCGACCCGCCGGCTCGACCCATGATCCCAGTCGAGCATCAGCACGGGCGGGAAGGAGCGCTTCAGCAGCCGCGTCAGGCCCAGGCTGTTGCCGATGAAGTTGCGCCAGGTCGGGAAGCGCGCGCAATGGCGATGGACATGGCCGTGCTCGTCGGTCAGCCTGACGCCGACCACGCCCACCTTCGCGTTGGCGGGATCGCGCATGAAGCCGAGCGCGCGGTCCAGCGTGTCGGGGCGCAGCTCCGCGTCCGGGTTGAAAAATAGGAGGAACGGCGCGTCCGCCCGCTCGGCCGCTAAGTTGCACGCGCGGCCGAAGCCGAGGTTCGCGCCCGCCCTGATCAGTTCCCAGTTTAGGTCCGGCACGTCCACGTCCGCCGACCCGTCCGCCGACCCGTTATCGACGACGTAGGTCCGGCGCACCGCGCCGCCGCCGTGCCGCGCGATCGACCGCAAGCAGTTCGCCAGCAGCGCCCCCGAGTTCCAGTTCACGATGATGATGTCGACGAGCGGGCCCGACGCCGCCCCACGCCGCCGGCCCCCGTCGGCCGCGTCCAGTTCCGTCATGGGCCCGCCCTATGCCCCGAACCGCACCCGTTTACCAGCCGCGGGGCGCGCGCCTCGACACGGGCGCGGGGCGGCCTATGACCCCGCCGATGCTTCTTCGACCGACGCCCGAGCTCGCCGCGTTGCGACAGGACTGGACGTTCGCGCCCAATAAGCCACCATGGCGCGTGCAGGTGCGGCGACTGGGGCAGCGCGTTCTTCGGCGCGTGCCGGCGCCGGCCCGGCGCGTGCTGCGCTCGCCTGCGGGCGTCGGCGCCTGGACCATATATTTCGTCTTCACGCCCGACGGCCTGCTCCAAGCGCCGCACCGGTTTGCGTTGGACCGGCTGCGCGCACTCGGCCGCCCTCTCCTCGTCGTATGCGCCGCGCCGTCGCCCGCCGACATTCCCGCCGACCTCGCCGCGGCCGCCGACGCGCTCGTCTGGAAGGATCTGCCGGGCTTCGACTTCTCGGCCTACACCGCGGGCCTCGCGACACTCGCAGAGCACTGCCCCGGCAGCGACGCCCTGGTGCTGAACGACTCCACCTTCGGGCCGCTCGTCGACCTCGCGCCGTGGCTGGCGCTGGCGCGGTGGGACCTGACCGGGTTCACGGCGACGGCCAACGTGGAGAACCACATCCAGAGCTACGCCTTCCACCTCAAAGGCGTGACGCCCGCCCGCATGCGCGCGCTCGGGCCGGTGCTGATGCCGGCGCATGCCTATGACCGCTTCTGGGGCGTGGTGCTCAATCAGGAGACGCGTTTCGCCCGGGTGGCGAGCCGGTCGATGAGCGTGGGATCGCTCCTGTTCTCGGACATGCTCGAAGCCGAGGACCCGACGCTCCAGCTCGCGCTGCCGCTCGTCCGTGCGGGTTTCCCCTTCCTCAAACGGTCGCTGCTGGGCGGCAAGCTGGCGCATCTCCATCCCGAGCACGAGGTGCGCGACGCGCTACGGGCAGCCGGCTATCCGGCGTGACCCGCACGGCTATGCGCCGTGAGGTCGATCGGATAAGGCGCGGCGATGACCAGCCTCAGTGAAAGGCCGCACGCTGGGCGTCGCCTCTGCTACTTCGCGCACTACGACCCTGACCCGATCGTCGGCGATCATGTGATCCGCTACTTGTCGGCGTTGCGGGACGCGGGCTTCTCCATCGCGTTCGGAACGCCGTGCGCGCTGGACGAGACGGAGCGCGCCAAGGTGGCCGCCGTCGTCGACACGGTGTTGTTGCGCGACAATATCGGCCTGGATTTCGGCACCTGGATCGACCTGCTCGACCGTCAGCCGCCCGGCGAAGATGACCTCGTCCTCCTGTGCAACGACTCCGTTTACGCGCCGATCGGCGACCTCCGCGCGTTCGTTGACGACCTCCTCTCCCATCGGGCCGATTTCTTCGGCGCGGTGGCGAGCGGTGAGGTGACGTCGCACCTGCAGAGCTGGTTCATGATCTTCGGCTCGCAGGCGCATCGCTCCGCCGCGTTCCGCTCGCTGCTGCGGCCTGGCGCCATCACCGCCGAAACGACCAAGACGGAAATCGTGTACGGGTTCGAGATGGGCCTGACCCGGCGTCTGGTGGAGGCGGGCTTCCGCTACCATGCGGCTTACGACTGGCGGCGCGACAGCCGGATCGCCAAGCGCACCCCTTTCAACCCCACGCACCTGCTCTGGGACGAGCTGGTCGCAGCCGGCGTTCCGTTCATCAAAGTTGAGCTGCTGCGCTACAACCCCGCTTCGGTCAGGGGCGTGGAGGACTGGCGGTCGCTGGTCGGCGCGCGCGCGCCAGAGATGCTCCCCTTGATCGAACAAGACCTCGCGCGCCGGGGTGGACGGGGCCGGGCCGCGCCCATTGGGACCGCGCCGTCGGGATCGCGCCTGAAGGGGGCGCCGGATCCCGTCTACCGACGGCAGATGCGCCGGTTGCTCATCCGGGACTACAGGGCCGTGCGGCGCGGCCGCCGGACCGCAGCCGCCGTCAACGCGGCGCTGGCGCATGCCGCGTGGCAATATGCGCGGTTCGGGCGGGTCGTGAAATGGACGGTGCTGGACGGCTTGGCGGCGCTGGCGCGGCGCGCGCGGCGGGCCGCCTGATGGCGCGGAAACGGCGGGGCCGGTGAGCCTGGCCCGCAACACCGGCGTGAACCTCGCCTCGTCCGTCCTGCTGGTCGGCGTGGCGCTGGTCTCGGTGCCGCTCTACATCGAGCTGGTCGGGCTGGAACGATACGGCGTGTTGTCGATCTGCTGGCTCCTGCTCGGCTATCTGGGCCTGTTCGACTTGGGGCTCGGGCGCGCCGTGACGCAGGGCATCGCGGCGCTGCCTCCAGGCCACAGCCCCGAGGCCAACCCCGACCCGATCTTCTGGACTGGCTTGTTCGCCAGCGTGGCGCTCGCGCTCGTCGCCTTCGCCGTCGCGCTTCCGGCCGGCTATCTCGCGCTGCGCTCGATCGACTTCACGGATCCGGCGCTGGCGGACGAAGCGCGGCGCGCCGTGCCGCTGATCGCCTGCGCAGTGCCCGTCAACATCGTGGCGGGCGTGTGCACGGGCGCGCTGATCGGCCGCTCGCGCTTCGGCGTGATCGGTTTGATTGACACCGCGTCCAGCCTCGCCGCAACCGCGGCCCCGCTGGTCGTCGCGGCGCTGGGCTCGTCCGACCTGCCCGCGCTCGTCGCCGCTTCGCTCGTAGCGCGCGCGCTGTCCGGCCTGTGCGCGGCGCTCGCGGCGCGGCGTTTGGTTCCGATCGGCCCCGTCCGACGACCGTCGCGCGCGCTGCTGCGCCGTATGCTATCGTTCGGCGGGTGGGTCAGCCTGTCCAACACCGTCGGTCCCATCCTGTCGATGTGGGACCGGTTCGTCATCGGCGTGATGCTCGGGCCCCGCGCGGTGTCCGTCTACGTCATCCCGTTCCAGGCCGTCACCCGGTTGCTCATGGCGCCCGAAGCATTGCATCGCGCGCTGTTTCCCCGTCTGTCCGGGATGGATCAGGACGATGCGGCGAAACTCTGCTCCGTGAGCGTCGGAGCGTTGTCGCTCCTGATGACGCCCGCCGTGCTGGCGGCGCTTCTCGCGATCCACCCCTTTTTCGAATTGTGGATTGGCCCGGCGCTGGCGCTCGAGGCGGCGCGGATCGCCTACCTGCTCGTGCCCGGCATCTGGGCCAACGCGTTGGCGCTGGTCGCGTTCGCGCTGCTCCATGCGCAGAGGCGCGCTTCCGCCTCGGCGCTGCTCCATCTCGCGGAGGTCGTTCCTTACGTCGTGCTGCTCTGGCTCGCGATACGCTGGTTCGGCGTCGCGGGCGCGGCGGCCTTGTGGAGCCTCCGCACGGTCGTCGACGCCTGGGTGATGTTCCGGATTTCATCGGCGGGCGTCGCACCGGTCGCCGGCAACCTCGGCCCCTTCGCGGCGGTCCTGTCGGCTAGCGCGGCCGCGGTGCTGCTACCGCCCGGCGGCGGCGCGCAGGTCGCGGCGCTGCTCGCGGCGCTCGCGCTCGGCTCGGCGTTGGCGTATCGCGCGACGCCGCCCGAAGCGCTCGCGCTGCTGCGCGTATTGGCGGAAGGCGTCCGCGGCCGCCTCGCCGCACGCCCACTCAGGGCTCGCGGAAGCAGCTGATGTTGAGCTGGAGGTCGAATCCCTGGTCCGACCGCTCCACGAACGGCAACCGGACGCAGTGCGCTCCGTTGATGATGTAGCGGAAGCCCGCCCGGCCTACTAGATTCAGCAGGTCGCCCAGCCTTTGCGGCTCGCCCGTGTGGCTGTGGTATTCGAAGAACAGCTGGTCCACCTGCGCCAGCTCGGGCTCGATGTCGAACAGGACGCGGTTCTCCGCCCCTTCGATATCGATTTTGAGGAAATCGACTGGTCGCTTGGCGAGCTCGTCCTTGAGCCGCTCCGCCCTGACCGTGACGGGCGCCGCCTTGTGCGCGAAGTCGGTCGTAACCGACCCCGCAAGCGAACCTTCGGCGTAGAAGGTGAGCTCCGTATCTTCGATCCAGGCGGCCGCCTGCCGAACATCGACGCCGGGCAGGTCGGCGACGTTCCGACGCAACATCGCGCAGATCGCCGCGTCGGGCTCGTAGGCGACGACCGTGG
This sequence comes from Sphingomonas lenta, assembly GCF_002288825.1. Taxonomy (GTDB): domain Bacteria; phylum Pseudomonadota; class Alphaproteobacteria; order Sphingomonadales; family Sphingomonadaceae; genus Sphingomonas; species Sphingomonas lenta. The sequence goes on along the minus strand of NZ_NSLI01000001.1, from coordinate 33,144 downwards.
CCTGAGGATAGAGACGTTTGAAGTACAGGACGCTCAAGCCGATATTCGCGCCCGCGTCGATGATGTGCGGCGCGTCCGTTTTGGCGCGAAAGCGGTACACCTCGTCGTAGAACAGTTCCTGGACCGAATGGAGGAAGCCCTGCCGGTCCGAATAGACGACGGGCCGGTCTAGCAGCCGCGTCTCGCCCGGGGTGAAGAGCGGCTGCCCGCGTACATGCCGATATGCGCGCGCGCTCATCACCTCGCGCATGGGCGAGAGACGCCGCCTCACCCGTTCGATCACGCTCATCAGCCCGCTTTCCCTCCGTTGCGCTCCGCCGCGGACGTCACCGCGCGCCATGCCCCGTCAGCATCGTACGGATCGTCTTGGCCACGATCAGCAGGTCGATCCAGGGCGAGTAATTCTTGATGTAGTAGAAATCGTAGTGGAGCTTGCTGCGCACCTCCTCCACCTCGGCGACATGGCCCTGGACGACCTGCGCCCAGCCGGCGATCCCCGGCCGCACGATATGGCGGTACAGGTAGAACGGGATCTCAGCCTGGTACCAGCGCGACAGCACTTCCGCCTCGGGCCGCGGGCCGATCCAGCTCATCTCGCCGCGCAGCACGTTGATGATCTGCGGCAACTCGTCGATGCGCGTGTAGCGGAGGAACCGGCCCAGCTTGGTGACGCGCGCGTCCGCGTCGCGGGTCATCGCGGCGGCGCGCGCGTCGGTGGGATCGTCCGCCACCGTCATGGTGCGGAACTTGTAGACCTGAAACGGCCGGCCGCGATAGCCGATGCGCGTCTGCCGGAACAGCGCGGGCCCGGGCGAGCTCAGCTTCACCGCCACCGCCACCGCCAGCAGGAACGGCAGCAATAGGAAGCCGGCGACCAGCGCCGCCACCCAGTCGATCAGGTGTTTGACGGTCATCCACGCCGACACGGGCGCCAGCGAGCCGAAATTGTTCTCGGACAGGTGCTCCAGCTCGACGCGCCCCGACAACGATTCGAACAGGTGCTTGATGTGGAGCACGGGCATGCCGTCCAGCGCATACTCCGCCAGCCGGCGCTCCCAAGCCTCCGGCAGATCGACGCGCAGGTCCGCCGCCACGGCGTTCAGGCCCGACACGTCCGCCGTCGGCGACGACAGCGGGACCCAGGTGATGCCTTCGACCTCGGGCCGCTCCTTCGCGCTGCCGAAGGTCAGGAGGCCGATGCGCAGCCTCTGCTCCCGCTGTGCGCGGCCTTGCGTGAAGAACAACCAGGTCAGGCTCCCCGCAAAGGCGAGCGATAGCGTAAGGCGGCTATAGTCGAAGCGCGCGAGCAGGAACACGAGCAGCACCGCGCCGTAGGACAGCGACATGGCCGGCAGGACGTATCCGCTCGCCTCCACGCCCGGATAGGTGCTGACGTTGCGCAGGAGCCAAATGCCCAGCAGGTTGGCGACGACCGCGCCGAGGAACGTCTCGTGGACCGGCCCGATCGCCTCCAGGGGACCGAGCGTCGCGATCCTGATGAGGTACGGCACCAACGCACCGAACAGAAGGCATCCGGCCATCTGGGTACGTAAGCGTTGCCATGGGGAACGGTGGATGCCGACCGCGACCATATTGTCCTGAAAGGTCTCACTATTGCCGGATCGGCCGCCCGCCCCGTTCCTGAAACGGCGACACCGGCCTCCCGTCCGACGCCTGTCCGCACCGGCGCGGGGGACGCGCCGGACATGCCCGCATAAGCGCTCGGCGCGCGGGGCGCAATGCGGGCGCGCGAGTGCAGGCGGCGATTGAGTGCGGGCCGCCCCGCCCTATATGCGGGCCTTTTTCCGAGGATTAGCCGTTCGTGCTGAGTAAGTTGTTCCGAAAGTCCCGAGCCGTCGCCCTGCCCCGTGCAGCTGACGGCGAGCGCGTCTATGCGATCGGCGACATTCACGGCCGGCTCGATTGCCTCAACGACATCTTGGACCAGATCGCCACCGACGACGACGGCCGCGGCCCGGCGTGCACCGTCCTCGTCTTCCTGGGCGACTATGTCGACCGCGGCCCGGATTCGCGCGCGGTGGTGGAGCGGCTGATGGCCGTCGAGGCCTCGGACACGCCCTGCATCTTCCTCAAAGGCAATCACGAAGAGATGCTGCTCCGCGCCGCCAAGGGCGACCGCAGCATCCTGTCGACCTTCGACCGGGTCGGCGGCCGGGAGACGCTGATCAGCTACGGCGTCTCACCCGAGCTGTACGACGATAGCGGACTGGCCGATCTCCCGGCCCTGATCGAGGAGCATGTGCCGCCCGAGCACCTCGCCTTTCTCGACCGCGCCCAGGACCATCATCTCTCGGGCGATTACCTGTTCGTACACGCGGGCGTTCGGCCCGGCGTCGAGCTGGAGCAGCAGAAGCCGACCGAGATGCGCTGGATCCGCGACGAGTTCCTCCGATTCCGCCAGGATTTCGGCCATGTCGTCGTCCACGGCCATACCGTGACCAACGACATCGACGTCCATCACAACCGCATCGGGATCGACGTCGGCGCCTACGCCACGGGGCGGCTCGCCGCCATCGGCCTGGAAGGTGCCGACCGCTGGTTCCTGCTGAGCGACGCCGACGAGCGCGACTGAGCGCGTCAGCGCACCGCGACCCTTCCCACCGAGCCCGACACCGGCGTAGGGCCCTCGGCGGAGGGCACATGCAGCTCGAGCCACTGGGCCGGACAGCCTGAAGGCACCGAGAACCGTGCGCGGAACGCCGCGCCCGTCGAAGCTGCCGAGGGCAGCGGCGCGTCGGACAGCACCCGCGCGCCGCCCGCGCAGACAAGCCGGAAGCTGGGCGACACGCCCCCGCCACCCAGCACGACATCGTACGCCGTGCCCGAGAGCTCGTGGGCTCCGGGTGCGAGCAGCAACAGCTGCCGCGCGGCGACGCCCCCGGCCCCCGACGTAGCCTCGAAGCGCAGGGTGCCGCCGTTGTCGCCCAGCGGCTCCGCGGCCAGCCCGGGCAGCTGCGACAAGTTCCAGTCGAACGGGGTCGGCGCTTCTTCCGTGCGGGCGAAGTCGCCGTTCCGCACGCCGGCGCGCGGCGTTCCCGGATTGAAGCCGGCGTAGAGCGACCACGCCTGTCCGAACGCCCCCGCCTCCACCATGCGCGCGGTCGCCGCCGCGATCGTGGGCTCCGGCACCAGCCCGCCCTTCCGGCGGACGGCCTCGTACAGCGCCGCCATCGCCCGGTAATCCGTCCCGGTCTGCGCCAGCTGCTGCATGAACTGATATGACCAGACCGGCCGACGCGCGAGCGTGGTCGACAGCGGCGCGATCATGTCGTCGCCGGTCACCGCCTGGACGAGGACGGGGAACAGCACGGAAGGGGCGAGCCTCGACGTCCGCAGCGCCACGTCATAGTGGTGGAGCGCGCCCTCGACGTCGTTGCGCCGCACCGCGTCCTCGATTAGCCAGATCCGCGTCGCGAAATCGCGCCGGGACAGCTTTCCCGAGTAGCGCATGAGCCGCGCCGCCTCCGCGGGCCGCCTCGCCAGGTCTTTGACCAGGCCCGCCGCCACGACCGCGTCGACATTGCCCGGATCACGCGCCAGCGCGCGGGCGGCGAGCGCCATCGCCTCCGCGCGAGCCGCGGGGCTCTGCTCCGTCTGGATACGCTTGCGCGCCTTCTCGCCCAGCGCGCGCGCGTTGCCGGGCGACAAGCGGAGCGCGAAGTCGGGATCGCGCCCGGCGAAGACGTTGCCCGCCGTGACGCGCGCAGCGAAGACGAGCAGCGCCGCCAGCCCGGCGAGCAGCAGCACGCGCGCGATCAGCCCGCGACCCATGAACCCGGCCCCCGACGACCCGGCCCCCGACGACCCGGCCATAATCAGGCCCGAGCCGCCCCCCGGCTGGCGTCGCCGTAGCCGTAGCCATACTCGTAGCCATAGCCGGTGCTGGCCCGCTTGGGCTCGAATTTAGTGAGCACGACGCCGATGATGCGCGCGTTGGCCGCCGCGAGCCGCTGCAGCGCGGTGCGGGCCAAACCGGCTCGGATACCGTGCGACTCGACCGCGAACACGACCGCCTCGGTCCGGGTGCCGATCAGCGGCGCGTCGGCCAGGCCCATCACCGGCGGCGCGTCGATGATGACGTGATCATACGTCCGCAGCAGCGCGTCGATGAGTTGCGGCAGGCGCGCGCCGGTCAGCAGCTCGGCGGCGTTGGGCGGGATCGGCCCGGCCGTGATCGCGTCGAAGTCGAACTCGTCGACATGGACGACCAGCGAGCCCAGATCGTCCGTGCCGGTCAGGTAATTGCTGACGCCCCGCTCGTGCCCGGTGCCGATCAGGTGGTGGACCGACGGCGAGCGGAGGTCGCCGTCGACCAGCACGACCTTGCGCTTGGAGCGCGCGAGCAGGGTCGCCAGCGCGAGCGCGGTGGTAGACTTGCCTTCGGCGGGCCGCGTGCTGGTCACCGCCAGGGAGCGCGGAACGCCGCTCTCCGTCGAGAACTGCAGGCTCGTCTGGATGGCGAAATAGGCATCCACCAGCGGCGACTTGCGATCGCGCAGCGCGTCGATGGGCGCGCGGCCGGTCAGCTTCGGCACCGTACCCAGGAGCGGCACGCCCAGGCTCCGCTCCACTTCCTCCGCATCGTCGATCGACTCGTGCGTCTGCTCCAGGTAGAAGGCGAGCATCACGCCGATCGCCGAGCCGGCCAGCAGCGCCAGGATCATGTTGAGCACCAGGCGCGGGCTCGACGGACGCTCCGGCACGTCGGCGTCGTCGACGACCGACACGTTGTTGACGCCCACGCCGCCGGCGACGCCGATCTCGCGGTAGCGCTGGAGCAGCGCGTTGTAGAGCAGGCGGTTGGTGTCCACCTCGCGCTGCAGGATGTTGTACTGGATGCTGCGGCGACGCAGGTCGAGCACGTCGTCCGTCAGCTGCTGGACGCGCTCCTGTAGCGCCCGCTCGCGCTCCACCGCGCCGCGATAGACGCCCTCGAGCGAGCCGCCCACGCGCTGCTCCTCGCGCGCGATGCTTCGGTCGAGCTGAGCGAGTTGCGTGGCGATCGCCCGTGCGCCGGGATACTCCGGCTTGAACTGCAGCAGGAGCCGCTGGTAATCGGCCGCGAGCTCCGCGCGCTTGCTGCGCAGCGTGTTCAGCGCAGCGTTGCCGAGCGCCTCCGACGTCTCACCGCTCCGACCGCGCGTCTCTTCATAGCGCGCCTGCGCCTGGACGCGGTCAGCGGTCGCCTTGAGCAACTCGTTATTGAGCGTTTCGAGGTTGGTGCCTAGGATTGAGTTGGAGTCCTTCTCGGTGCCCACCGAAAGGATACGCTGCTGCGAGGCATAGTTCACCAGAGCACGCTCCGACTGCTCCAGCCGGCCGCGCAGCTGCCCGATCCGGTTCTCCAGGAACTGGCGCGCGTAGGAGGTCGCTTCGTAGCGTCGCTCCAGCGTCGCCTGAATGAAGTTGGCGGACCAGGCGTTGGCCACCTTGGCCGAGATCTGGGGGTCCGGGCTGGTGAACGATAAGTCGATCAGCCGCGACGCGCGCAGCGGTGATACGTCCACGTTGTCGAGCAGGAGCGCGCCAGCCACGCGGATACGCCGCGCGCGGTCTCCCGCGGATCCCCCGCGGTCGCCGGCGGGGAACAAGGTGATCGGATCCACGTCAAACATTTCGAAGAAGCGCGGGTCGTCGACGAGTCGCAGCTGCGTGGCGACACGCTCGGCAAGCGAGCGCGCCTTCAGTAGGCCATACTGGGTCTGGTAGAATTCCTGATCACCGGCCGTGGCATCCCGCTCGACGCCCTGGATGTTGACGATCGCGTTGCCCTCGCGCGCGATCTCGATCGTGCTCTGCGCGGTGTATTGCCGCGTCATCAGCAGGGTGACGATAATGCCGGCCAGCAGCGCCGCGGCGATCGAGCCGGCGATGACCTTGCGCCAGCGCCAGGCGATCCGTGTATATTGCCGGACGAGCGAGACCTGCTCCTCCTGCCCTCCGAACGCGTCGGCCGGCAGCAGCGCGACGCTGCCGCTGGTGAACTGCCGAACACTTTGTGCTTGGTTCATGTCGTGTCCAGCCCGTTACTGCAGCGCAACGATCAAGGGCGCGGAAAGAAGCGGCGCGATCGCGAGGAAATCTTGGAACATCCGCCGCTCCTTCGAGTCGCCGACGATGACGAGGTCGTTGGCGAAGATGGGCGGATCCTCATAGGTCCCGCGGCGGATCGCGTCGAGATTATACAGGCCGGCTATGCGACGGTTGTTGACGGTGCGGAGAATGACTACGTCCTCGCTGCGCCCGAACTCGCTCAGCCCCTTGGCGGAGGCGACGGCGCGCACCAGCGTGGTCTGGTTCGTGACGGGGTAGAGCCCCGGCTCGTTGACCGACCCGTCCACCGTGACGACCTGGCTTACCGAATTGCGTACGTTCACCGTGACTTGCGGGTTGCGCACGTAGCGGTCGAGCTGCGCTTCGATCATCGCCGCAACCTCGTTAGCCGTCTTGCCGCGCACGTCCATCTCGCCGATCAGCGGCATAGAGATGCGGCCGCTGGCGTCCACGCGCAACTCGCGCGTCAGGTCCGGCACGTTGAACACGTCCACCCCAATCGTGTCGAGCGGCCCGATGAAGCTGGCGCGATCGGCGGCGACCAGATCGGGCCGGGTCGGCGCCGGTAAGCGCTCCATCCGGACCACGTCCAGGTTCGGCGTGCTCACCAGCCGGGGGCCGGACGAACAGCCGGCGAGAAGGATCGCGCTCGCCAGAGCGCAGCGGTTCATACGCATTTCTACAGAAAGCTCTTCCGGTTACATCCCCTGCGGCCTCGCCATAGCGGGGACGATCATTTCGGTAAAGTTGACCTACCCCGCCCACCATCGGCGCGCAAGCGCGAGCTGTAGAGCTGCAGCCATGACGCCACCACCGTCGCGAGCACCATCATCAGCGGCGTGCGCAGGGGATAGTCGGCGAGGCTCGCCAGGAAGATAAGCAGCAACAGGCCGGACGCCACCCGCCCCATCAGCACGAACGGCGCGGACGCCGGCGCGCGCCAGAGCGCGGCCGTGCGCCACGCCCACCAAACCAGCACCGCCGCCAGCAGCGCTGCGCCGGCCGCACCCACCTCGATCACCAGCTGGAGCACGTCGTTGTGCGCCTGGTTGAGATAGGTGAAGCTCAGCAGCTCGAACGGCTGGAAGCGCCGGTACACGGGATCGAACGCGCCGAAGCCGATGCCGGCGGGGAAGAACCGCTCCGTCATCGCCCAGAGCGTGGGCAGCACCCGGCTTCGCAGATCGTCGGACGCGTTCAGCAGGAAGAAGCGCTGCACGGACGCCGCCTGCCCGAAGGTCAGCGCCACCACGAGCAGCGCCGCCGTGCCCGCCGCGGCGCCCGCCAGGGTCAGCGTGCGCGTCCTGCGCGGCAGCCGCGCCAGCCCGCCGGCCGCGCGCCGCGCGACGACCGCCAGCGCCATCACCAGCGCCAGCCCGCCCAGCACAAAGCCGGAGCGCGAGCCCGTGGCGGGGATCGCCAGCACGAGGAGCACGCCGAGCCCCAACCCCAGCCACGCCCGCTGCCGGCCGGGCCGGCTCCGCCCGCCCTGCCCGAGAGCCCAGAGCGCGATCAGCGGCAGGCCGAGCACGAGCAGCAGCGCCCCGTGGTTCCGGTTGGCGAAGAAGCCCGCCGCGGCCGTAGGCGCGTTGGTGGCGTAGGGCTGGAACAGGCCGGGCGCCGCGCCCGACAGCTGGGCCACGCCCAGCACCGCGCTCGCGCCCACTACCAGCAGCACGGGCGTGACCAGCCGCGCCCGCTCCTCGCGCGACAGGCAGCCCAAGCCGATGGCGGCGGCGGCGGGCGGCAGCAGCGCCAGCAGCGCGTTCCAGCCGCGATCCGGCGACAGGTGCAACGGCCGCCAAGGCTGCGCGGCGCCCAGTCCCGCCGCGAGCTCGCGGTAAAGGTCGCGGCCCGGCAGCGCGGTCCAGATGTTCGGCGGCAGGGGCACGAGCTGTACCGCGGCGAGCAGCGCCATCACGCCTAGGATCGCGAACACGGGCGTCAAGCCGCGGGCGGAGAAGCGCGGGCGGATGAGCACCAGCGCCGCCACGAAGAGGATGGAGGCGGACCGCACGAACACCTGCGCGAGCGAGTCGGCCCGCGACGAGCCGCCGGTCAACGCCACGATCGCGAGGAATGCATAAAAGGCGAGCAGCGCGAGCGACGGGCGCGACGCCTCCACTCTCGTGCGGCGTCTCGCGCCGGAAGGTGATCGATCCATCATGTGCCCAGTAGCCGCGGAGCCGTCGGGACGCCATCAGCGCGACTGACGCGCCGCGAATGCCCACCCGACAGGTGCGAAAGGCAAGAAAAAAGCGCCTCTATCGCTAGAGGCGCTTTTCCTGGTCCGGCTTGCGCCGGAACGGCTTAGGGGCTGTCGGGATCGTCGTCGGAATCGGCGACGATGATGATGCCGGCGATCACCGCGGCCGCGGCGAGGATCGCCACGAGCACGCCACCGCCGACGGCCTCGTTGGCCTGGGCCGACGCGGCGCCCTGACGCGCGACCGGGGCGACCGACAGCTTGCTCGCGTCGGCGGCCTGCGCGGCGACCGGAGCGCCGGCCAGCGACAGCGCCATCGCGGCGGCCGCGGCCTTACCCAACATCTTCATGACTCACACTCCCTTTTCATGAGCTCTGAAACTCAATGAGAACTCTCGACGTGATCGAGATGAGGTGCCCCTATTGCATGGCAGCAAACGCTTGCCAACCCTTTGAACGCCCCTCCCCTACGCCGCGGGGACCATCCTGTGCCCCGACCGCGACATTTTAGCAACGCCCTAGTTAACGGCTTAGCTTGAACTAGGCACGTTGCATGGTCGCCGGAAGCAGTGTCGAGCGACCATCGTGGGCCGTAAAATGATCGAAGAAGAGCTAGGTTCCAGAACCATTTACCTTGCGTCCTGGCTGCAAATCGGACGTCGTTCGATGGCGTCGCCCCGCTGCAAGCGCGACCGACGGCCAAGCGCCTAGGGCGTTAACCACTCATCTTGCTGAAAAAACAATTTGGTTGTGTTGCTTTACTTGCCTCGGCGGGCACTTGCCATGCGTTCGGCGCTCGGTTACCCGTGCCGGGCCAATTCGAGAGGGAGGAGCTTGTCCAGAGCGGCGAAGCCGCGGGATTGAACCGGACTGGCTGGCGGAACGGGGGATCTCGCCGTCGCCGGCATTCTTGCAATGGCAGCAAGCGTTCGCCTCTCCGGGCAGCGCGTAATCTCTTGAGTTCTAAAGGGAGCAAATGATGGCCACTTTCACTGGCACTGAGAACAACGACGCTCTTACCGGCGGCAATGACAATGACTCGCTCGTCGGCCTGGGCGGCAACGACACGCTGAACGGCGGTCGCGGCAACGATACCATGGAGGGCGGTGACGGCAACGACACTTATGTCGTTGACGCGCAGGGCGACGTCGTGACGGACGCCGGAACCGGCTCAGACATCGTCTTCGTGGACGTGGCCAGCCTGCTGGCGAATTCAAACACGCTGACCACGACCTACGACGTGTCCGGCCTCGCCAACATCGAAGCGATCTCGGCGCAGAACCAGGCGGGCACCCAAGGTTTCAATCTGTCGGGCACCAGCGCGGCGGGCACCATCGTCGGCAATAACGGCGTCAATACCTTCAATATCACGACCTCCACGGCGCAGACGTTGATCGGTCTGGGCGGCAACGACACCTACAATGTCGGCGCGGCTACCACGGTCGTTCAGGAATCGGCGAGCGGCGGCACCGACACGGTTAACGTGGCCTTTGCCGGTTCGTTCACCTCCTACAATCTGACAGCGGGTAATTCGGTCGAAGTCGTCAACCTCACGGGCGCGGTCGCGGGTACGGTCAACGGTAACGAGCTGGCGCAGACGATCAACGGCTCGACCGGCAACGACACGATCGGCGGCGGCGGCGGTGCCGACGTGCTCAACGGCGGCGACGGAAACGATCTCTTCTCCGTGCAGCAGGGCGTGATCGTCAATGGCGACGCGGGTACCGACCGCGTGATCTCGACCACCAGCTTCGCGCTCGCGACCGGCACTGACGCCGGTGTCGAGACGTTGGAGCTCGCCGGCCGGGCTATTACGGGTACCGCTTCCGCCAACATCTTGACGGCCAACACGTCGGCTAACGAAGGAGCATTCCTCGTCGGCGACAGGGGCGCGCAGACCATCTTCGGCGACGCGGGTTCTAACACCCTGCTCGGCGCGGCCAACAGCACCGACTCGACCGGCGCCGACACCCTGGTTGGTTTGGGCGGCAGCGACATCTACCGCGTCTACAAGCAGACCGACGTAGTCGTCGAGGGCTCGAGCGCGGCGAACTCGTCGGCCTCCACCGGCGGCTTCGACACGGTGTATACCTCCGTCAGCTATGACCTGGCCGCTAACGACACGGCTGCGGCCGCCGCGGCGACCGCGCTCGGCTTCGCCAACGGCGCCTCCGTGCAGGAGATTGAGGTTCTTTCGGCGGCCGATCAGACGTCGACCACCGGCCTCGCCCTCACCGGCAACACCTACGCGCAGAACGTCATCGGCGCCGCGGGCAACGACACCCTCAACGGCGGCGGCGGATCCGACAACCTGATCGGCCTCGACGGCGACGACACCTATAGCGTGTCCAACGCGAACGTGGGCATCCAAGAGGCTGAGGATGGCGGCGTCGATACCGTCAACGTGTCCTTCGGCACGGGAGCCGGCGCGTTCACCGCTTTCGTCCTGAGCGCGAATGCGGAAGTCGAAGCCATCGTCAATACGTCGACCAACGCGGGCAGCATCACCGGCAACGCGTTCGCGCAGACCATCACCGGCAACTCGGGCGCTGACAGCCTGATCGGCGGTGGCGGCACGGATACGCTGGTCGGCGGCACGGGTGCGGACGTCTACACCGTCGATAGCGCGGGCGACATCATCATCGAAGCTGCCAGCGCCGACATCGATACCGTGCTCGTGTCCTCGGCGATCACCGACAGCTTCTACGCCCTGAACGCGGGCGCGGACGTTGAGGTCCTCCGTGCGGCTCCGTACTCCGGCACGGCGACGACGTTGGCGGCCCGCGCGACGAGCACGACGGGCGTTGACCTGGTGGGTAACGACACCGCGCAGCTCATCACGGGCGACAACGGGTCGAACACCATACTGGGTGCGGCGACCGCCGCGACTACGGGCGGCGTCAACGACACGCTGGCGGGCCTGAGCGGCGACGACATCTACCGCGTCTATGACGATGCGGACGTGGTGGTCGAGGGCACGAACGGCGGCAACGACATCGTCTTCACCAACGTGAACTTCAGCTTGGCCGACAATGCCGGTCGCGCGGTCACGTTCACGGGCGGTCTCTCGACCGCGGTGACGGACGGTCCGACGGCCACCAACGGCCAGATCGAGACGTTGTCGGCGGCGGACCAGGCCAGTGTGACCGGCCTGACGCTGCTGGGCGATGCGGGCGCCAACCGCATCATCGGCAACAACGGCTCGAACACCCTGGGCGGTGGAGCCGGCAACGACGTCCTGATCGGCCTTGGCCGTGGCGACCAGTTCTACTTCGCCGAAACCGGCGCGGCGAATGCGGACGTCATCCAAGACTTCAACGCCGTCAACGGCGGTGACCGTCTGTTGCTCAACAACACCGTGTTCGCTGTGGGCGCGGCCGGTACGACGTTGTCGGACGACCAGTTCTTCACCACGTCGGGTGGCGATACCACGTCGGCGGCGGGTACGGCGCAGATCGTTTACGATGCGGCGACCGGCCGTCTGTTCTACGATGCCAACGGCGGCTCGATCACCGATGCGGTCTTGTTCGCCACGGTGTCGCCGAACACGGACCTGATCGCGTCCGATATTCTGCTGACCGCTACCGCGCCGGCGCTTTAAGCTTCGGACGACAGCAGAGTCTTACTGGAGACCCCCGTCGCGAGACGGGGGTCTTTTTTTGCCTGATCTATTCGCCGGCGCGCGGCTATTTGGGTCGTTCCGCATGGCACTCGTGCTTGACCCGTTCGAGGCGGCGCGCAGCTCGGACTCCTGTTTTCCTCCCGAGTGGACCGAGCCGCTTCCTCACCCCGATCGGCGTCGAAGCCGACATGATGGGGAAGCCTCCCTCCCCGGCATATCCCGATACGAGTTCGCGCCTACCGCTCGAACATCTGCCATTCCAGGCGAAGGCCGGGTCCCAACAACGATGATCGTCGATTGTTGGGTGGCACGCTCGACGACGACACCCCAGCTGGACCCCGGATTTTACCGGAGAGGGTCGTCCATCCTCAAAAGGTGCAAGCGCCGACCGCGTTCAGCGCCGTCGGCGTATATGCCCTCGCCTGAGCTCTCCACGCCGGCATGCGGGCTGAGGCGAGCTCGGCAAGAGCATGGCGGCGGACGAGTAAGTCGAAGGTAGTGCGCTGATACAGCCTCGATCAACGACACCAGCGCGGGGTCGGTCCCGCGGACGAGTGACTCCGTGCCGAACTGTTCGGCGCCATACGTCGGTCGAGCAAGAAGGCCGCCGTACTTAGGGTACGACGGCCTCTCCGATCCCACTTCTAAGCGTAAGCTGGCACTCCGCCCTGCGCCGATCCCGATCAGCGCGGCGGCGGGGCGCCCATGCCCGGCGGCATGCCGCCCATGCCCTGCATCTGCTGCATCACCTCGGCCTGCGAGCGGAAGTCGAGGAGCTGGACGTCGAAGACCAGCGTCGAATTGGGCGGGATCGCGCCGTTGCCCGCGCCCTGCTCGCCGTAAGCGAGCTGCGGCGGCAGCCAGAAGCGGTAGCGCGAGCCGCGTGGCATCAGCTTCAGCCCTTCGGAGAAGCCGGGCACTACGCCCGCGACCGGCATCGGGGTCGGCTGCTGCGATTGATCGAACGTCCTGCCGTCGAGGAACTGACCCTGATAGTTCACCAGCGCCAGGTCGCTGTCGGTCGGACGCGGTCCGCCCGCCTGCCCCGGCTCGATCACCTTGTATTGCAGACCGGAGGCAGTGGTCACCACGCCGCTCGCGCGCGCGTTGCGCGACAGGAAGTCGTCGCCCTGCCGCGCCAGCGCATAGGCCGACACTAGCGCCAGCGCGAGGCCCAGCCACAGCCAGACGAGGTAGCCGCGCTTGACGGGGCGCAGGGGAACGGCGGTGACGTTGGACATGATGCTACTCCGCGCCGACAGGAAAGGCGGGCGGAAACGGGCCCGCGACCCGCGACAAATTGGGTGGGGAACGGCGGCGCGGCGGTGCCGCCGCGCCGGGCCGGGACGTTCTTAGCGCGCCCCGTCGCGCTCGGCGCGCTTGCGCTCCAGCTTGCGGGCGCGGCGCACGGCGGCGGCGCGCTCGCGCGCGCGCTTCTCCGACGGCTTCTCGTAGTGGCGGCGCAGCTTCATCTCGCGATACACGCCCTCCCGCTGCAGCTTCTTCTTGAGCGCGCGCAGTGCCTGGTCGACGTTGTTGTCGCGAACGATGATTTGCATAAACCGCTTGGACTCCGGATCAAATGGGTATCGCGGCCGTGGACGCCCGTCCACGCCGTGGATCGGCGGCGCTTACCAGCGACGTGCCCGCAAAGCAACCTGCCTCTAGCGCAGCGCTACGTCCCGATTGGCGAGCACGGGCGGCAGATAGGGCGTCGGCGCCCCCGCCGGCAACCGCGCCAGCTCGGCTTCCAGCATCCGCGCCCGCGCGCCCGACGACGGATGCGTCCGGCTCCGGAACAGCCCGTGGTCGATGTCGCCGCCATGCTCGCGCCAGAAGCGCGGGGCCGAGGCCGGGTCGTACCCCGCGTTGCGCAGGAGGTGCAGGCCGAGCAGGTCCGCCTCCTCCTCCGTCCGGCGGAACAGCCCCCGGTTGCGCCCGAACTCGGACCGGAAGCCCCATTGCGCGCCCGCCGCCTCCAGCCGCACCCGGTGCCGCAGGATGATGTGCGCCAGCTCGTGCGCGATCACGACCGCCACGTCCTCGTCCCCGTAGCGTTCGAGAAAGCGCACGCCGATCTGGACGATGCGGCCGTCCGCCTTGGCCGTCATCTTCGGGCCGAGCAGCAGCTCGAACGCCGCGCGGCAACCGGGGCTCGCCGCCACCGTCACCGTCCGCGCGACGCCGCCCTGCACCAGGTCGAGCCGCAGCGGTGCGTCGGCGGGCTGCTCCGCCAACACCGCCAGCGCCGCGTCGCGTGTCGCGCCCGTCGGCTCCGCGCCGCCCGCGGGCGCGGGCATCGCCCGGCCGTTCACCGCCGTCACCGCCGCGTTCGCCGGCACGCCCGCGGCCGCGGCCGCCGTGCCCGGCACCACCAGCTCCACCGCGACCGGCCGCTCGAAGCCGAACGCCGCCCGCGCAGCCGCGCGGGTCGCGGGCGCGTACTGGTCGACCGCGTGCAGCACCATGCCCGTCGCCGGCTGCCGCTCCGCGCACAGCGCGACGTTGCCCGTGACGAGCCGGTGCGCGATCGTCGCCAGCCGCATGTCCGCCGCGCGCAGCCGCTCGAACCACGCCGCGTCCGGCTGCTGCGCCGACGCCCGCACCGGCGCGGCGACGAGGAGGAGCGCGAGGAGAAGACGGGTCATCCCCGCGTCATAGCCGCCTCCCCGACCTAGCCAAGCCCGACGCGCGAGACTAAAGGGCATGCCGGCCGGAAAGGGGGCCACATGACCGACATCCACCCACGGGCCGGGTCCGACAGCCCGGTCCAGCTCATCGAGCCCAAGCGCTTCGGCGACGCGCGCGGCTGGTTCACCGAAACCTATAGCGAGCCCGCCTTCGCCGCGCGCGGCATCGCCTGCCGCTTCGTGCAGGACAACCACTCGCTCTCGCGCGCGCCGTTCACGCTGCGCGGCCTCCATTTCCAGACGCCGCCGCACGGCCAGGACAAGCTGGTGCGCTGCATCCGCGGCCGCATCTTCGACGTCGCCGTCGACGTGCGCCGCGGCTCGCCCACCTACGGCCGCTGGGTCGGCGCGGAGCTATCGGCGGAGAACGGCCGCCAACTCTTCGTGCCTGTCGGCTTCGCCCACGCCTTCCTCACGCTCGAGCCCGATTGCGAGGTCACCTACAAGGTGTCGGACGTCTACGCGCCGCAGTGCGACGGCGGCATCCGCTGGGACTCGGCGGGCGTCGACTGGCCCATGCCCGCGGGCGTGCGGCCCGAGCTCTCGGCCAAGGACGAGAAGCTGCCCGGCCTCGCCGAGTTCGAGAGCCCCTTTCCTTACGACGGCCGCCCGCTCGGCCCCCTGCCACAGGACTGATCCAAGCCCATGCGTATCCTCGTCACCGGCGGCGCCGGGTTCATCGGCTCGGCGCTGGTGCGCCACCTCATCGAGAACACCGACCACGAGGTGCTCAACCTCGACAAGCTCACCTACGCCGGCACGCTGTCGACGGTGGAGCGCGTGGCGGACAGCCCGCGCTACCGCTTCGTCCAGGCGGACATCTGCGACGCCGCCGCGGTGCGCGCCGCGATCGCGGGGTTCCGCCCCGACGTGATCACCCACCTCGCCGCCGAGAGCCATGTGGACCGCTCGATCGACGGGCCGGGCGCGTTCATCCAGACCAACCTGGTCGGCACCTTCGTCATGCTCTCGGAGGCGCGCGCCTATTGGCAAGGGCTGGACGACGCCGCCCGCGCCGCGTTCCGCTTCCACCACATCTCGACCGACGAGGTGTACGGGTCGCTGGGCGAGACCGGCCTGTTCACCGAGGACACGCCCTACGACCCGCGCTCGCCCTATTCGGCGTCCAAGGCGGGCTCCGACCACCTCGTCTCCGCCTGGGGCCACACCTACGGCCTGCCGGTGCTGATCACCAACTGCTCCAACAATTACGGCCCCTACCACTTCCCCGAAAAGCTGATCCCGCTGATGATCGTGCGCGCGCTCGCCGGCGAGAGCCTGCCCGTCTACGGCAAGGGCGACCAGGTGCGCGACTGGCTCTACGTCGAGGACCATGTCCGCGCGCTCCAAACGGTGTTCGAGCAGGGCGAGGTAGGCCGCACCTACAATGTCGGCGGCAACAATGAGAAGCAGAACCTGGAGGTCGTGCGGACCGTCTGCACGATCCTCGACCGGCTGCGCCCGCGCGCCGACGGCAAGGGCTATGCCGAGCAGATCGCCTATGTCGCCGACCGCCCGGGCCACGACAAGCGCTACGCCATCGACGCCGGCCGCATCCGCGACGAGCTCGGCTGGGAGCCGCGGGAGACGTTCGAGACCGGCATCGAGAAGACGGTGCGCTGGTACCTCGACAACGAAGCCTGGTGGCGGCCGATCGTCGAGGAGCGCCAGGCGGCGACGCGACGCGGGCTCGCGGCTTGAGAGAGATCCTCGTCACCGGCGGCTCGGGCCAGGTCGGCCGCGAGCTGGCGCGGTTCGCCTGGCCGGAGGGCTGGCGCGCGCACGTCCTGACCCGCGCCGATCTCGACCTCTCCGATCCCGCCGCGATCGCGGCCAAGGTCGCCGAACGCCCCTGGGCGGCGGTGGTCAACGCCGCCGCCTATACGGCCGTCGACAAGGCGGAGGGCGACGCGGCGGCCGCCTGGCGGGTCAACGCGCTCGCCCCCGCCGCTTTCGCGGACGCGTGCCGCGCGGCGGACGTTCCGCTCGTGCAGGTCTCGACCGATTACGTGTTCGACGGGTCCAAATCCGGCGCGTGGGAGGTCGACGACCCCGTCGGCCCGCTCGGCGTCTACGGCGCGTCCAAGCTCGGCGGCGAGCTCGCCGTCCGCACCGCCCATCCCCGCCACGCGATCATCCGCACCGCCTGGGTCGTGAGCGCGCACGGGTCGAACTTCGTGAAGACCATGCTCCGCGTCGGGGCCGAGCGCCCGCAGCTCCGCGTCGTCGCCGATCAGCACGGCAGCCCGACCTCGGCCCCCGACCTCGCCGCGGCGCTCGCGCGGGTCGCGATCCGCATGGCCGACGATCCCGCCGCGCCCGCGGGCCTGTTCCACTTCGCCAACGCCGGCCCGACCACCTGGCACGGCTTCGCCGGCGCGATCTTCGAAGCGGCGGCGGCGCGCGGCGGCCCTTCGCCCGCGCTGGAGGCGATCACGACAGCCAATTATCCCACCCCGGCGCGCCGCCCCGCCAATTCGCTCCTCTCCACCGCTCGCATCGAGGCCGAATACGGCATACGTCCGCGACCCTGGCGCGAAGCGCTCGACGACATCCTCGACGAACTGATCGGACCAACGAAGTGAAAGGCATCATCCTCGCCGGCGGCTCCGGCACCCGGCTCCACCCGGCGACGCTGGCGGTGAACAAGCAGCTGCTACCCGTCTACGACAAGCCGATGATCTATTATCCGCTGTCGGTGCTGATGCTCGCCGGTATCCGCGACATCCTGATCATCTCCAGCCCCGAGTTCCTGGACAATTACCGCCGCATGTTCGGCGACGGCTCCACCTGGGGCCTTGCCATGTCCTATGCCGAGCAGCCCAGCCCCGACGGCCTGGCCCAGGCGTTCACGATCGGCGCGCCCTTCGTCGGCGACGATCGCGCCGCGCTCGTGCTCGGCGACAACATCTTCTTCGGCGCCCACCTGACCGACCTGCTCGCCAGCGCCGTCGCGCGCGAGCAGGGGGCGACCGTCTTCTCCTATCGCGTCGAAGACCCCGAGCGCTACGGCGTCGTCGAGCTCGGCCCCGACGGCCGCGCGCTGTCGCTCGAAGAGAAGCCCGCCCAGCCCAAGAGCAACTGCGCGGTCACGGGCCTCTACTTCTACGACAACCGCGTCGTCGACTTCGCGCGGAACCTGAAGCCGTCCGCGCGCGGCGAGTACGAGATCACGGACCTCAACCGCCTCTACATGGAGCTGGGCGAGCTCCACGTCGAACAGATGGGCCGCGGCTACGCCTGGCTCGACACGGGCACGCACGATTCCCTGCTCGAGGCGGGCGAGTTCGTCCGCACCATCCAGCACCGCCAGGGCATCCAGATCGCGTGCCTGGAGGAGATCGCGTTCCAGCAGGGCTGGATCGGCGCCGACGAGGCGCGCGCGCGGGGCGAGCAGCTGAAGAAGACCGCCTACGGCCGCGCCATCCTCCAGGCCGTCGACGGCCACCCCTGACGCCGACGCGGGCGGGCGGCTTTGCGCCCCCCGCCCGCCGCGGCTAAGGCGCGCGCATGCCCGGCGCACCGCTTACGCTCTACAACAGCCTCTCCCGCCAGCTCGAACCGTTTCGGCCGCTCGATCCGGCGAACGTGCGCGTCTATTCGTGCGGGCCGACCGTCTACAACTACCCGCATATCGGCAACCTGCGCGCCTATGTCTTCACCGATACGCTGGCGCGCGTGCTGCGCTGGCGCGGCTTTCCCCTCACGCACGTCATCAACATCACCGATGTCGGCCATCTCCAATCGGATGCCGACACGGGCGACGACAAGATGGAGGCCCGCGCCCGCGAAACGGGCCAGGACATCTGGGCCATCGCCCGGCACTATACCGACGCGTTCAAGAAGAACCTGCGCGACCTCAACATCCGCGAGCCCAGCCGCATGCCGCTCGCGACCGACCATGTGCCGCAGATGATCGCCTTCGCGGAAGCCATCGCGGAGAAGCACTGCTACCTGCTCGACACCGGCCTCTACTTCGACGTGTCCACCGTGCCCGACTATGGCCGCCTCGCCCGCTCGGCCGACGACGAGGGGGAAGGCCGGATCGACCCCGTGGCCGGCAAGCGCCACCCGCAAGACTTCGCGATCTGGCGCCGCTCGGCGCCGGGCGAGACCCGGCAGATGGAGTGGGACAGCCCCTGGGGCCGCGGCGCGCCCGGCTGGCATCTCGAATGCTCGGTCATGAGCAAGATGTATCTCGGCGACCGGTTCGACATCCACACCGGCGGCATCGACCATCGCGAGATCCACCACCCCAACGAGATCGCGCAGAACCAGGCGCGCTGCGGCTGCTCCGATACGGGCGCGGCCTTCTGGATGCACAACAACTTCCTGGTCGAGCGCGCGGGCAAGATGTCGAAATCGTCGGGCGAGTTCCTGACGCTCCAGCGCCTGATCGATCGCGGCTTCCACCCGCTCTCCTACCGGCTCATGTGCCTCCAGGCGCATTATCGCTCCGAGATGGAGTTCGGCTGGGACGGCCTGCTCGCCGCGCAGACGCGGCTGAAGCGTCTGGTGCAGACCGTGGAAGGCCTGCGCGCCCGCGCCGGCCCCGCGCTGGAGGACGCGGAGCCGACGCCGCACATCCGCGAACAGCTCGACCGCTTCGACGAGGCGGTCGCCGACGACCTCGCCACGCCCCGCGCGCTCGTGGCGCTCGACCAGCTGCTCGGGGCGAAGAAGCAGCCGCCCGGCGCGGTGCTCGACGCGGTCGCGCGGATGGACGACGTGCTGGGCCTGAACCTCGTCGCGCTTCACCGCGCCGACCTGCGCGTCCGGCCCGCCGACGCCCTGCTCGACGAGGCGGCCGTCGAGGCGCGCCTCGCCGAGCGCCGCGACGCCCGCGCCGCCAAGGACTTCGCCCGGTCCGACGCGATCCGCGACGAGCTCGCCGCGGCCGGCGTCGAGGTGATGGACGGCGACCCGCTCGGCTGGGACTGGAAGCCGCGCCTCCCGTGACCCTTCCCGAGCGTTACAACCAGCTCACCCAGTGGATCGAGCGGTTGACGGGCCAGCCCGACGACCTGCTCCACATCCACGCCGGCATGGCCGTGTTCATGGTCGCGCGGCTCGCGACCGGCCGCTCGTTCGGCAGCTTCATCCCTTTCGCCTTCGCGGTCGCCGCGGAGCTCGTGAACGAGCTGCTCGACTATCTGCACGGACAGGGCTGGACCGCGTCGGGCAGCGCCGTCGACCTCGTCAACACGCTGTTCTGGCCGGCGGTCATCTCCGCGGGCGTGCGCTGGCGTCCGATGATCCGGCGCGACCGGCCCGCGCCCGACCGGCCGGGGATTGACGACGCGGCGTGACGGGCCGCACGGCCGCGTCATGAAGGCCGTCCTCCCCGCCCTCGCCCGCCCGCTCCTCGAGCCGCACCTGCCCGCCGACCTCGATGTGGCCTGGTTCGCCTCGCCGGCGCAGGCGAACGCCGGGATCGCCGACGCCGAGATCGCCTGGGTCGACATGCAGCCGACCGCGCTCGTCGCCGACGCGATCCGCCACGCCGGCCCCCGGCTGCGCTGGGTGTCGACCATCTACGCCGGCCTCGACGCCTTTCCCCTGGACCTGCTCCGCGAGCGCGGCGTCCTCGTCACCAACGGCGTCGGCATCAACGCGGTCGCCGTCGCGGAGTACGCCGTCATGGGCGTGCTCGCCGCCGCCAAACGCTTCGACCGGGTCGTCCAGGCGCAGGCCCGGCGCGAGTGGCTCGCCGACGCGCCCGGCAAGGTCGAACTGCCCGGCACCCGCGCCTTGGTCATCGGCTACGGCGCGATCGGCCGGCTGATCGGCGACCGGCTCGTCGGGCTGGGCGTCGAGGTGACGGGTGTCACCCGCTCCGGCCGGGACGGCACGCTCGCGGCGGACGCGTGGCGCGGCCGCTTGCCCGAGTTCGACTGGATTGTCCTCGCCGCGCCCTCGACCGCCGAGACCAAGGCGATGATCGGCGCGCCCGAGCTCGCAGCGATGAAGCGGAGCGCTTGGCTCGTCAACATCGCGCGCGGCGACATGGTGGACGACGCCGCGCTCCTGGACGCGCTCCGCTCGGGCGCGATCGGAGGCGCGTTCCTCGATCCCACCGACCCCGAGCCCCTGCCCGCCGACCACCCGCTCTGGGACGCGCCCGACTGCATGATCACCATGCACCTGTCCGGCCGCAGCCAGACCAGCATGTTCCGGCGCGCGGCCGACCTGTTCCTGGAGAACCTCCGCGCCTATCGGGAGGGCCGTCCCATGCGCAACGTCGCCGACCTCGCCGCCGGCTACTAACGATTGAAACAATTGCGCCGGCGGGAAAACAGGCGCAGGGATGCGCCCGCAACGGAGCTGACGTGATGGCCGCCGACTGGTCTCCCGACAGCTGGCGGCGCTTCGAGGCGCGCCAGCTGCCCGATTACCCCGATCCGCAGGCGCTCGACGCGGCGGTGGAGAGCCTGCGCTCCTATCCCCCGCTCGTCTTCGCGGGCGAGGCGCGCAATCTCACCGCCGACCTGGCGCGCGTGTCGGCGGGCGAGGCGTTCCTGCTCCAAGGCGGCGACTGCGCGGAGAGCTTCGCCGAGTTCCACCCCGACAACATCCGCGACACGTTCCGCGTGATCCTGCAGATGGCGGTGGTCCTGACCTTCGCGTCCAAGCTGCCCGTGGTGAAGCTCGGCCGCATGGCGGGCCAGTTCGCCAAGCCCCGCTCCGCGCCGCTGGAACGCCAGGGCGACGTCGAGCTGCCGAGCTATCGCGGCGACAACGTCAACGACATCGCCTTCACCAGCGCGAGCCGCATCCCCGACCCGCAGCGCATGCTGCGCGGCTATTCGCAGTCGGCGGCGACGCTCAACCTACTGCGCGCCTTCGCGCAAGGGGGCTACGCCAACCTCCACCAAGTCCATCGCTGGACGCACGACTTCCTGGGCCAGAGCCCCTGGGCGAAGAAGTATCGCGAGACCGCCGACCGCATCGGCGAGGCGCTCGACTTCATGCGCGCCTGCGGCATCGACCCGGAGACCGTGCCCCAGCTCGCGCAGACGCAGTTCTACACCAGCCACGAGGCGCTGCTGCTCCCCTTCGAGCAGGCGATGGCGCGCCGCGACTCGCTGACGGGCGGCTGGTACGACACCAGCGCGCATTTCCTCTGGATCGGCGACCGCACGCGTTTCGAAGGCTCG
This sequence comes from Sphingomonas lenta, assembly GCF_002288825.1. Taxonomy (GTDB): domain Bacteria; phylum Pseudomonadota; class Alphaproteobacteria; order Sphingomonadales; family Sphingomonadaceae; genus Sphingomonas; species Sphingomonas lenta. The sequence goes on along the minus strand of NZ_NSLI01000001.1, from coordinate 11,394 downwards.
GCGCACGTCGAGTTCCTCCGCGGCGTCGGCAATCCGCTGGGCGTGAAATGCGGCCCGTCGCTCGACCCCGACGTCCTGCTGCGCCTGTTGGACATCCTCAACCCGAGCCGCACGCCAGGCAGGATCACGCTCATCACCCGCTACGGCCATGACAAGGTCGAAGCGCACCTGCCGCGCCTGATCCGCACGGTCGCGCGCGAAGGCCACCCGGTCGTCTGGTCGTGCGACCCCATGCACGGCAACACCGTCCAGTCCGCGAGCGGCTACAAGACCCGCCCCTTCGAGCGCATCCTGTCCGAGGTCCGCGCCTTCTTCGCCGTCCACCGCGCGGAGGGCAGCCACGCCGGCGGCATCCACGCGGAGATGACGGGCCGCAACGTCACCGAATGCACGGGCGGCGCGGTGGACGTGACCGACCAGTCGCTCGCCGACCGCTACCACACCCACTGCGACCCGCGGCTCAACGCGGGGCAGTCGCTGGAGCTGGCGTTCCTCTTGGCGGAGATGCTCAACGAGGAAATGGCGGAGCGCCGCAAGGCGGCGTAAGCTGGTTCGAGACGCGCCGCATGCCGCCCGGCGGGTCGGCCGAGCGGAGCGGCCGATCCCGTCCGACGTCGGAGCGCGGGCTTCGCCCGCGCCGACCCCGCCCCTCAAGCCGCGTAGCGTCCGTCTCCCAACTTCCGCAGCCGCCCCATCCCCGCCAGCGCGTCCAGCACCGGCGCGACCGTCGCCGCCCGCTTGCCCCGGAACGCGCGCGCCACGTCGTTCGCCGCCACGGGCCGAGCGGCGCGCTCGACCACGCCCGCCACTGCCACCACCTGCTCGGGCAGCGCGCCCGGCCATTCCAGTATTTCGGCCGAAGGCTTCGCCGCCTCGGCCAGCGGCATCGCGACCTGCTCCGCGGGCGCGACATAGCCCGGCGCCTGAAACTCGGGACGTAGCCAGCGGACCTTGCCACCCGCCTCCTCGGCGGCGCGCTCCTTGTTCAACGCGACCAGCCGTTCCAGCACCTCCTCGTCGGGCAGGTCGGCGGGCCAGTCATAAGCCTCCGCCACCGCGGCATCGATTTCGTCGTGGTACTGCCGGATCAGCGACACGCACCCGCGCGCCGCCACGTCCTGCGCCTTGGCGTCGAGCACGCCGCCCGCAGCCTCCGCCGCGCGCAAGGCGTCCAGCGTGTTGTACAGCTTGGTCAGCGTCAGGTCCGGATGCGCCGCCAGCACCTGCTTGCGGAGCGCGTCCAGCTTTTCGGCGGCGTCGCGGATGCGGTCGCGGAGCGCATCGCCGGGGATGTCAGGAAAGGGAAATGGGTCGAAAGCGACACTATTTTGATATCGCGGTCTGTCCTCAAGGGTGCCGGCGGCCCTCAGCGACCAGAGGACGTGAGGACGACTGGACAGCAGCCCCAGCATAAGCGCGTCGTCCGAGCTGACGACTATGACCGACCCGTCCGGGAGTACTCTCTCTCTCTCTCTCTCTCTCTCTCTCTGCGCAAACGTGAATACCCGGTGCTTCGCAACCTCCGACGTCGCGATCCAGCGCGGCAAGCCGTCCAGCGCGCGACGCATCCTCGGCCGCGGCTCAGCGAACACCCACCAAAGGTCGCGGTAAGACGCTCGCTTAAGCTGCTGACGCCCAGGACGAACGGCGTTGTAAAGGTGCTGGTAAGCGGCCGGGAACTCGTCTCGTAACCTAGCTTCGCTCAGCCCGAACGCATCGAGCACGTAACGTCTAGATGCCACGCCCGTGACGTCACTCCCAGCCACGAGCAGCGGCATCATCGCCTCAGGAACACCCGCCGATGCCAGTAGCGCCCGCTGTTCGGACGAAAGGCGGAAACCGTCACCGGCGAGCTTCACGCCCATAAACGACATTCCCGCATTGCTGCGCAGCGGCTTCGCCGCGGTGACGTCGACACCTAGCGAGAGGTCAGCGCTGATCACGCCGACCCGCGTCTCCAGCAGCGCGGCGTCGATCGGATGAACCTTCAGCGCCTGCCCTGGGGATCTACCAGGCCCCACAACTGTCATCGAAACGCGAACGGCGGCGTCGGTGTGGAGGTCACGCCACGGATGATCCTTTATGGCGAACAACAAGCTGACTGGGTTCAAGCGGCCGAGCGCCTCGGCGATGATTGCCGAACCCGACGATTGGCTCAGCGTATTTGTCGTGATCAACCCCGCTCGGCGCACACGTTCTTGCGCCACCAAGGCCGCCGCGGTTCGCCACCAGTAGAATACAAGGTCTGCGTCGCCTCGCACCTTCTGATGGGCACGCCGCAACGCCTCAAAATAGCCGTCGCCGAGCTGGTCCCGCATCCGCTTATTGCCGATGAAAGGCGGATTCCCGATGATGAAGTCCGCCCGCGGCCATTTCGCCGCCCGCGGGTTCACGTACCGGTGCACTTCCGCCCGCGCCGCGTCGTCCGGCACGTCCTTGCCCGTGACGGGGTGCTTCTTAAACGTCTCCCCGTCCCAGCGCGTCACCGGCCGCCCGTACTGGTCGCGCTCCAGCTCCAGCCGGTCCCACTCGATCAGCGCGTCGCGGTTCTCGATGGTCTTGACGTCGCGCAGCACCGGCGGCTCGGGCATGCGCTCCTCGCCGTTCACGCGGAAATGCCATTGCAGATAGCCGATCCACAGCACCAGCTGCGCGATCGCCGCCGCGCGCGGGTTGATCTCGATCCCCAAGAAGTTCGCCGGCGTGATCGTGTGGCTGCCCAGCTCGCTCAGGTAGCGCTCGTCGTCCAGCTCCTCCAAGAGCTCCAGGACCTCGCCTTCCAGCTCCTTCATCCGCGCCATCGCGACGTAGAGGAAGTTGCCGGTGCCGCACGCCGGGTCGAGCACCTTGGTGTTCGCCAGCTTGGTGTGGAATGCCTCGACCAGCCCGCGGGCGGCTTCGCGGTCGCCGCGCTCCGCCGCCTCCGTCGCCGCCGTGCGCGCGCCCAGCCAGTCCTCGCGCAACGGCTCGATGATCGTCGGCCCGACCAGCCGCTCCACATAGGCGCGCGGCGTGTAATGCGCGCCCAGCTTGGCGCGCTCCTTGGGGTTGAGCGCGCGCTCTAGGAGGGTGCCGAAGATCGCCGGCTCCACCTGCCGCCAGTCGGCCTTGGCCGCCTCGATCAGCACGTCGATCTCGGGCGTGGTCAGCGGGATCGCGCTCGTGTCCTTGAACAGGTATCCGTTGAACCGGCGCACCGTCTCGCCCGCCTCGCCCAGCGCGCCGACGAAGCCGCCCGTGTCCATCGCCGCCCACAGGGCCGTCAGCTGCGGCGCTAGATTCTCCGGCCGCTCGCGCACGCGGGTCAACAGCGCGCTGAAACTCTTCTTGGGGATCAGCCCCGTATCCTCGGCGAACATCGTGAACAGCAGGCGCATCAGATACGCCGCCACCGCGTCCGCGTTGCGCTCCCCCGTTCCCACCGTGCGGGCCTCGATGCCGCGCGCCAGCTCCGCCAGGTGTGCCGCGACGCCGCGCGTGACCCGCGCTGCCTCCGCGGAGGGATCCAGCGACAGGGGCGCCGTCCAGATCGCCCGCAACCGGTCGCGTATCGCCTCGTCCCTCAGGTCCTCCAGCGTGATCCGGAACCGCCGCCGGTCGGGAAACGGCGCGTATTCCTTCCCGTCGCGCTCGAACCGTGCGTAGACGTCGATGCAGTGGCCGATGTCGCTGACCAGCAGGAAGGGCGGCCAGCCGTGCTCGGTCGGCAGCGCCTTGGCGTAACCGGCGGCCTGGCCCGCCGCGCGCTGCATGGCGCCGGTCCACTGTCCCGTGCCGCGCTTGGCCATGCCGCGCTTGAACCGCTCGGCCGCCGTCTGTCCGAACAGGTCGCGCCGGCTGTCGCCGGCTTGCGCGTCGACCGCCGCGATGTCGGCGGCGCTGCCCTGCTTCGCCTCCAGGATGAAATGGTCGCGCTTGTAGCAGTCGATCCAGCCGCTCGATTCCGTCCCGTCGATCTCGCGTTTCACGACGTAGCGCTCGAACACGTAATCGTTCAGCGCCGTGTCGGACTGCGTCGGCTGCGGCGCGTCCACGCCCAGCATCTGCGCCAGATCCGTGACGAACAGCTGCGTGTTGGCACGCTCGTTCCCGCCCGAAACACGCCATTTTACGATGAATTGCTCGACGTCCACGCGGCCCCCTGTTCTCGGGTGCACCCTTCCGAAAAAACCGCTTTCCTACAAGCCCCCGTTCGTGATCCGTTCCGCACATGGACAAACCCGAGTCACCACCGCCCGCCGGCACCGCGCCCGACGACCTGCTCCTCTTCACCCCCGTGGCCATGACGCTGACCCGCGTCGACGGCTGGACGACCGAGCGGCAGCGCGCCTTCATCGACGCGCTCTCGCGCATGGGCGTGGTCGCGGCCGCCGCGCGCTCCGTCGGCATGAGCGCGACCTCGGCCTACAAGTTGCGCGAGCGGGCGGGGCCGGGCAGCTCCTTCGTCCGCGCCTGGGACATGGCGCGGGAGGTCGCAGGGAGCATGGCGCTCGACCGCGCGCGCGAGATCGGGCGCGAGCGCCTGTCCGCGCCCATCTATCATCGCGGGCGCCAGGTCGGCGTGCGCCACTACTGGGACAACCGCATCCTCCTGGCCGCGCTGAACGCGCTCGACCGCCAGGAGTCGCGCGAGCTCCGTCTGGTCCACGCCGCCGCCGAGCGCCGCCGCGCCCGCGACAGGAAATAACAAGGACGCGCAACGGAATTGCCGGATCCACATCAACTTCATCAACTTCCCCGGGCCACGCGTGCGCCCTTGACGCCGCCCCGCCCGCCCTCTAGGTGCCGCGCCTCACGCTACGCACGGCCCCTTCGTCTAGCGGTCTAGGACGTCGCCCTCTCACGGCGAAAACACGGGTTCGAGTCCCGTAGGGGTCACCATCCCTCGCGAGAGCGTTACGTTCAACGTCGCAGGCGCGGCGCTCGGGATGGTGCGTCTCTTGCCTTACCGCACCATCCATCTCGCGGACGCCCCAGAAGTGGAACGTCAGGCGTTTGCCTGACCGGCACGGAACCGCGCGACACGCAACCGCTCCACCAGGAAGCGCATGTCCAGCAGGTTGCCCACGCGCAGCGCCAGCTCGAACACGTCGAACGGTTTGGTCATGACGTCCTTGGCGCCGAGCGATAGGGCGCGACGCTTGGCGTCGATCGTGGTGTCGGCCGTCAGCACCAGGATGGGCATGAGCGCGTCCGCCGGCGTGAGCCGGTGCAGCGCATCGAGGAGCGCGTAGCCGTCGATGCCCGGCATCATCAGGTCGAGCACGATGAGGTCGGAGCCGAACGCCAGGTGGCGCGCCACCGCCTCGTTCGGATCGGTCACGCGCTCGATCGCACGGTAGCCCTCGCGCCGGAGCACCGCGTCGAGGAGCGCGAGGTTGGCCGGCTCGTCATCGACGAGCAGGAGGCGCGCCTCGAGCAGGCGCTCGGACGGGGTCATGCCGGCTCCTTCGCGCTCAGCAGCCGTCGCATGGCGTCGAGCAAGCGCGCGACGTCGAGCGGCTTGGTGAACACCTCCGCTGCTTGGCGGGGCCGCCCGCCCTTCGCCGCGGCAGGCGCATCGGCGGTCAGTACGAACACGGTGGGCGCGTCCGGCCCGGCCAGCCGCTCCAGCACCCACTCGCCCGGGTGGTCGGGTAGGTGGAGGTCCAGCAGCACCAACCGCGGCCGGTGCTCGCGCGCGAGCGCCAACCCGATCGTCGCCTGCATCGCCAGCAGCAAGCGCGCGCGCGGAAAGGCGCGCGACACGATCGTCTCGATCAGCCGGGCGTTGGCCAGATTGTCCTCGATCAGCAGGATGGTGGGCGCGTCGTGCGAAGCGTCGCCCGACGGCGGTGCGGGTATGTCGACGGCGGGCGCGGACGGGGGCGGCAGGGCGCGCGGCAGCCGGAACCAGAACCGGGCTCCCTGCGATCCGTCCGCCGGGCCTAGATAGCCTATCTCGCCTCCCATCGCTTCCACGAGCCCGCGCGAAAGCGCCAGTCCCAGGCCCGTCCCTTCGCTCGCTTGCGCCGCCGCGCCGATCCGCTGGAACGGCTGGAACAGCCGCGCCTCCCCATCGGGCTCGACGCCGACCCCGGTATCGGCGACGGTGACCGAGACGCCCGGCCCACGCGGCTCGGCCGTGACGCGGACCCGGCCGCCAGGGTGATTGTACTTGACCGCGTTCGACAAGAGGTTGAGCAGCACCTGGAGAACGCGCCGCCGGTCGGCTGTGGCCGCGAGATCGGGATCGCCAGTCACCTCGACAGCCACTCCCTTCGCGTCGGCCTGCGGCGCGGTCAGCGCCACCGCCTCGTCGATCAGCGCGCGCAACGCCACTGGTTCCAGCGATAATTGAAGCCCGCCCGCCTCGATCCGCGCGATGTCCAGCACCTCGTCGATCAACGACAAGAGATGCCGCCCGCCGCGCAGGATCTGCGCCACAGCCTCGCGCTCTCCCTTCGGCCGGCCGACGGCGTCCAACTCCAGGAGTTGCGCGAAGCCGAGCACGGCGTTGAGCGGCGTGCGCAGCTCGTGGCTCATGCGCGACAGGAACACGCTCTTGGCGCGGTTCGCGGCCTCCGCCTCCAGTCTGGCGGCGTCCAGCGCCTCCTCCGCCCGGCGCCGCTCGGTTATGTCGCGCGTCACTTTGGAGAAGCCGCGCAAGCGCCCCGCATCGTCGCGCAGCGCGGTGATGACCACGTTGGCCCAGAAGCGCGTGCCGTCCTTGCGCACGCGCCAGCCCTCGTCCTCGGCGCGCCCGTTCGCCGCCGCGTCCGCCAGGTTGCGGCCCGGCCACTCGGCACGCCGGTCCTCCGGATAGAAGACGGAGAAGTGGCGGCCGAGGATCTCGTCGGCGGTCCAACCCTTGATCCGCTCGGCGCCTGCATTCCAGCTGACCACGCGCCCGTCCGGATCGAGCGCGAAGATGCCGTAGTCGCGCACGCCCTCGACCACGAGTCGGAACCGCTCCTCACCCTCGCGCAGCGCCTTCTCCCGCGCGCGGAGCAGCTCGCCGGCGCGTTGCATGCGATGGGCGAGCGCGCCTACCTCGTCCCGCGCGTCGGGAAACGGGGGCAGCGGCTCGCCCCGCGCCAGCAGCTCGGCATCGCGCTGGAGCCGCTGGACGCGCCGGACGATGCCGCTCGAGAAGAGGAAGACCGCGATCAGCCCGCCCGCGACGCCCAGCAGCGCCGCGGCCGCGGTCAGCACGAGCGCGCGGCTCCGGACCGTTTCAGCGCGGCGCTGTCGCTCGGCCAGCAGCACGCGCTCGCGCGCCTGCAGCTGGGCAATCTCTCGTCGCAGCGCGTCGAGCACCTGCTTGTTGCGGACCAAAGCTGCGAGCAGCGCCGGATCGGCGGCGTCGGCCCGCCCCGCGCCCGGCGCGTCGCGCAGCACCGCCAGGCCGTCGCGCTTGCGGGCCGCCAGCGCCTCGATCCGATCGAGCCGGCGGCGCGCCTCCGCGTCGCGCACCATGGTCCGCAGCCGGGCAAGCACGCTGGGCAATGCGGCTTCCGCCTTGACATAGGGTTCCAGGAAGCGTCCCTGCCCCGTGAAGCGATAACCCCGGACGCCGCTCGCCGCCTCGGCGAGCAGAGCGTGGACCTGGTGCACGTCGGCCTGGATCGCGAACGTGGTGCTGACGTCGCGTTCGGCACTCGCCTCCGCCTGACCGATACGATGTAGCGAGAGGACGGACAGGAGCAGGATCATCAGCGGCAGCGCCACCACCACCAATCCCTTGGTCGCGAGCGGCCGGTCGGCCCACCAGCGCGTCCATCGCGACCCGGCGCGCGGAAGCGCCGTCATCGACGCGCCTGCACCGCCAACACTGCGGCCTGCGTCCGGTCGCGCACGCCGAGCTTCGCGATGACACGTTCCACATGCGCCTTCACGGTGCCGGGACTGACGCCCAACGCCTGCGCGATGTGCTTGTTGGTGCCGCCCTCCGCGAGCAGGTCCAGCACTTCGCGCTCGCGGGGGGTCAGCCGGCCTAGCGCATCCGGCGCGCCGGCCGTCCGCCGGCTCTCCACGGCGCGGCGCATCAGCTCGGCCGGCACCGCATAGCCGCCCGCCAGAACCTGCCCGATCGCGCGGAGCAGCGCGTCGCGGCTGGCGTCCTTGGTGACGTACCCCATCGCGCCCGCCTCCAGCGCGGCACGCGCATATTCGGGGGCGTCGTGGAGGGTCAGCATGACCACGCGCACGTTCGGCGCGACCTCGACGATCCGGCGCGCGGCCTCCAGCCCGTCCATCCCCGCGCCGTAGCGAATGTCGAGCAGCGCCAGGTCCGGCTCGTGCGCCTCCGCGAGGGCCACCGCCTGCTCACCGGTCGACGCCTCCGCGACGACGACGAGCCCCGGCTCGCGGTCCAGAAGCGCGCGCAGTCCCTCACGAGCCAGCTCATGATCGTCGGCGATCAGCACACGCGCGGGCGTCATGCGGCCGGCACCGTCGCCATCACCCGGACGCCCGCGCCGGGAGCCGCATCCACCCGAAGCGTGCCGCCGAGCGCCGCGACCCGCTCGCGCATGAACGCTAGGCCCAGATGCTCGCGCCCATGGTCGCCGCCCATGTCCGGCGCGAACCCCCGTCCCGCATCGCGGACGCTCAGCGCGACCTCCGCCCGGTCCGCCGGTCGCCACAGCGCGACGTCGACTCGGCACGGGCCGCCGGCATGCATGCGCACGTTGTTCAGGGCCTCCTGCGCGACTCGGAACAGCCCGGCCTCCAGCGGGAGCGGCAACGGGGAGACGAGCTCCAGCGACAGACCCACCTCATACCCTTCGTCGCCCAGGTCGGCGGCGAGCCGCTCGATAGCGGCGGCGAGGCCCAGATCGTCGAGCGCGGTCGGACGCATGCCGGCTATCACGCGCCGCAGCTCGGTGACGGTGGTCCGCATCAGCTCGGCCGCGCGTGCGATGTCCGCCGGCTCGCCGCTCGCCTCGGCCAGCTCCGCCCGCCTCAGCGCCGCGGTCGCGACCTGCGCCACGCCATCGTGCAGCTCGCGCGCGACATGCGCCCGTTCACGCTCCTGCGCGCTGAACAGCTCTGCGAGCAGGCCCGCGAGCCGCTCCTCACGATCGCGCGCGGCGAGCGCACCGGCGATAAGCTGCAGCAGGACGTCCACCGCCGCGCGGTCTTCCGCGTCGGAACCGTCGGACGGACCCAGCCGGTCGGCTAGCGCTAGCGTGCCTACGGGTCCGCCCGCCGACCCCGGCGGCAGCAGGGCGAGCGTCACGCAGTCGGTCGGGTCGAGCGCATCGCCGGACCGGACGACACGGCCGCGCGCATAGCCCATCAGAAAAGCCGCCGCCTGTGCCGCGCCCGCCGCGGCTCCGTCGAGCGCAGGCCCTTGCGCACCCGCCAAACGCCGACCCGCTTCGACGAGCAGCCTGAGTCGAGCGGCGCGCGCCTCCGCCTCCCGGTATAGACGGCGCAGATCGCCCGCCGTCCCCGGCGGCGTGGCGGCGGAACTTGCGAGAACGGTCTGCTCCATAAATCGCGACCTTAGGATCCGCGAGCAGGCTTGTCATATGCCGTCCGGCATAGGCCGAGAGACCCGCCGCCTAGCCGACGACCGTCCGCGCGGGCTGGACCATATCCGGGAGCGTTCGTAGAGGAGCCAACCCGATGTGCACGACACACCATCCGTCTGCCCCCGCCTTGAGCCGCCGCTCGCTGGTCGCGGGCGGTTTGGGCCTAGCCGCTCTCGGCGTGACGAGCACGGCCGCGGCCCGGCCCGCGCCGGTCGAGGCCTATGAGGCGGCGCCCGTCCAGAACGGCAAGTCGGCGCTTACGCCCGACCAGGCGCTGCAGCTGCTGATGGACGGCAATCGCCGTTTCTTGGCGAACGAGCTACCCCAGCCCGACCTGAGCTCGCAGCGTCGCCTGGAGCTCGCCAAGGGACAGGCGCCGTTCGTCGCCTATGTGTCTTGTTCCGACAGCCGCGTGCCGCCCGAGCTTCTCTTCGGCCGCGGACTGGGCGAGCTGTTCATCATCCGTAACGCCGGCAACACCATCGACACGGTGGCGCAAGGCTCGCTCGAGTTCGCGGTCGCCGTGTTGGGCGTGCCGCTGGTCGTCATCATGGGCCACGAGAGCTGCGGCGCGGTCAAGGCGGCCATGGACATCGTCGACAAGAACGCGCGCTTTCCCGGCCGCATCGGCGACATGGTCGAGCCGATCGTCCCCGCCGTGCTGGAGGCGCGGGGGCGCGCCGGCGACAAGCTGGTGAACGCGACGAAGGCCAACGTATCGCGCACAGTCCGGCGGCTCCGCACCGAGAGCGACCCGCTGCTGCTGCGGCCGCAGGCGGAGGGCAGGTTGAAGGTGGTTGGCGCGTTCTATGAGCTGGGCACGGGCCGCGTCGACTTCTTCGACCGTCCGCAGGCCGCCTGATGCGACGGTTGGCGTTTGCGCTGGCGACGTCGGCCGCGTTCCCCGCGGCCGCGCACGCGCAGGAAGAGGACCTGCAGCAGTGGACGCTGCTCGCGGCGCAGGGTCCCGTATCCGACAAGGTCGTGATCTACGCCGAGCTGCAACCGCGCTTCACCGACGATGTCAGCCGGTTGGGCCAGCTTCTGATCCGGCCCGCCATCGGCTACCGCCTCTCGTCGGACGTGACCGCGTTCCTGGGCTACGCCTATGTCCGCACGGAGCCGCTGAACGGGCGTGCGACCGACGAGCACCGCATCTTCCAGCAGCTCAGCTTCCCGATCCTCAAGGGTGCGGGCGGGTTCACCGTCACGGCGCGGACCCGATTGGAACAGCGGACCGTGGTCGGCGCCGACGAGATGGGTTGGCGCTTCCGCCAGCAGGTGCGCGCGCAAGCGCCGATCCGGCGGGGTGGCCAGCTCCAAGCGATCGCCTGGACGGAGCCTTTCTACAACTTCGACACGACCGATTGGGGACAGCGCCGCGGCTTCGACCAAGTCCGCACCTTCATCGGCCTGGGCGTGCCGATCACGCAGGGGCTGACCGCCGAACCGGGCTACCTCAACCAGACGGTGTTCCGCCGCGGCGAGGATCGGGTCAACCACATCGCCAGCCTAACGCTGTTCTACCGGTTCTGAACGGAGCCGATTTTAGCCGCCAGGCATCGTATTCTCCGGTTACAATAAGGCTGTCGGCCGCTATTGTCCGCCGTCTCTGTTTCTGTTCTGGCGTCGGGCGTCCAGAAGAACGGGGTGGGACTGTTCTTTGCCGTGCCGGCCTGAACCGCCCCACCCTCCTTTTCTCTTCAGGGGAGGGGCTTGGAAGGCTAAAAGGCCGCTATTCCAGTGATCGCCCTACCCAGGATCAGCGCGTGGACGTCGTGTGCGCCTTCGTAGGTGTTGACCGTCTCCAGGTTCATGAGGTGGCGCATGACGTGGTACTCGCCCGAGATGCCGTTGCCGCCGTGCATGTCGC